>CAVWPU010000009.1:0-292790 GCA_963756955.1 uncultured Alphaproteobacteria bacterium | reverse complement strand
TCTTGTGCGCCGGGTCGAGGATTTGCCGCGCATCCTGCATGAGGCGTTCTACATTGCTTCGCACGGACGGCCAGGTCCGGTGGTCGTTGACATTCCGAAGGACGTGCAATTCGCCACGGGCGCCTACACGTTTCAGAAAAACGTCCCGCACAAGACCTATCAGCCGCAGCTCAAAGGTGATCTCGAGCGCATTCGGCGCGCGGTCGAGATGATGGCGGCGGCGAAGAAGCCGGTTTTCTACACCGGCGGCGGCGTCATCAATTCCGGCCCTCATGCCTCGACGCTCTTGCGCGAACTCGTGCGTGCGACGGGATTTCCGATCACGTCGACACTGATGGGGCTCGGCGCCTATCCGGCCTCCGACAAGCAATGGCTGGGCATGCTCGGCATGCACGGTTCGTTCGAGGCCAACAACGCCATGCATGATTGCGATCTGATGATCTGCGTCGGCGCGCGCTTCGACGATCGCATCACGGGGCGCCTCGACGCCTTCTCGCCCAAGTCCAAGAAAATTCACATCGATATCGACCCATCCTCGATCAGCAAGAACGTCAAGGTCGATCTCGGCATCGTCGGCGATTGCGCGCATGTGCTGGAGGATATGGTTAGGTTGTGGCGGGCGGGCCCGCATCAGGCGGAGGCCGGCGCGCTCGCCAAATGGTGGAGCGCGATCGACGGCTGGCGCGCGCGCAACTCGTTCGGCTTCCGCAATTCCGAGAAGATCATCAAGCCTCAGCACGCGGTGAAGAGGCTCTACGAGCTGACAAAGGGCCGCGACGTGTACATCACCACCGAGGTCGGCCAGCACCAGATGTGGGCCGCGCAGCATTTCGCTTTCGAAGAGCCGAACCGCTGGATGACCTCGGGCGGCCTCGGGACCATGGGCTACGGGCTGCCGGCTGCGATCGGCGCGCAGCTCGCGCATCCGAAGGCGCTGGTGGTCGACATCGCCGGCGAAGCCTCGATCCTCATGAACATGCAGGAAATGTCCACGGCGATTCAGTACCGCCTGCCGATCAAGGTTTTTATCCTGAACAACCAGTACATGGGCATGGTGCGCCAATGGCAGGAGCTCCTGCACGGCGGACGCTATTCGGAGAGCTATACGGAATCGCTGCCGGACTTCGTCAAGCTGGCCGAGGCCTATGGCGCTCACGGCATCCGTTGCGCCGATCCGGCCAAGCTCGATGCGGCGATCAAGGAGATGATCGAAACGCCGGGGCCGGTCATCTTCGATTGCTTGGTCGATCAGAAAGAAAACTGCTTCCCCATGATCCCGTCGGGCAAAGCGCATAATGAAATGATCCTGGCGGAGCTTGAGGACGACGCGGGCGTCGAGCTGGAAAACATCATCGACGAAAAGGGCAAGATGCTGGTTTGAGCGCTCTTTGACGAAGGGGAGTTGCGGCGAGGTTCGCGATGTTCAGTTTGCAGGAGTTACGCCAGGCGCACGAAGTCGTGCTCGGCGCGTTGCGCCCGACGCCGGCGCTGAACTGGCCCCTCCTCGACCAGCGGCTCGGCGCTGAGGTTGTCGTCAAGCACGAGAATCACTTGCCGACGGGCGCCTTCAAGGTTCGGGGCGGCCTCACTTATGTCGATGCGCTGATGAAGCGCGCGCCGGCGACGCGCGGGTTGATTTCGGCGACGCGCGGCAATCACGGCCAAAGCCTTGCGTTCGCGGGCAAGCGTGCAGGCCTTCAGGTCACGATCCTCGTGCCTTATGGCAACTCAACAGAGAAAAACGCCGCCATGCGCGCGCTTGGCGCCGAATTGATAGAGTTCGGCCGCGACTTTCAGGCGGCGCGCGAGGAAGCGATGCGGCTGGCGAGCGCGCGCAGCCTGCATCCGGTTCCTTCGTTCCATCGCGATTTGGCTAAGGGCGTCGCAACCTACGCGCTCGAACTTCTCAGCGAGCATCCGGACCTCGATGTGCTCTACGTTCCGATCGGACAGGGCTCGGGGATTTGCGGCTGCATCGCGGCGCGTGACGCTCTGGGGCTCAAGACGGAGATCGTCGGCGTGCAATCGACCGAAGCGCCGGCTTACTCGCTGTCGTTTGCCGCGGGTCACGCCGTGCCCACCAGCAGCGCCGATACGCTCGCGGACGGCATGGCGACCCGGATCCCTGACCAAGAGGCGCTCGACGTCATCCTCAAAGGCGCCGCCCGGATCGTGCTTGTCAGCGACGATGAGGTGGCCGCGGCGGTGCGGTCCTATTGGACCGATACGCACAACCTCGCCGAAGGGGCGGGCGCGGCGGCGCTCGCGGCGGCGGCGAAGGAGCGAGGACGGCTCCTAGGACGCAAGATCGGGCTCGTGCTGTCGGGGGGCAACATCGACCTCGATCTCTTCCGGCGATGGGTCGCGGCCGCGCCGAACGCCGTGGCCGCGTGAAGAAAACGAAATCTATGCGCCCCAAGCCGGCGCGAATGAGGACATCATGTTCATGAGCAAGACCTCCAGCCTGCAACAGCTGTCGCCGTATTCTTCCTCGACCGCGAAATTCAACATCGAGACCCACACGCTTTCGGTGCTGGTCGACAATGAGCCCGGCGTCCTCGCGCGCGTCGTCGGTATGTTCGCGGGACGCGGCTATAACATCGAGAGCCTGACGGTCGCTGAGGTGGCGCACGAGACTCATCTTTCGCGCATCACCATCGTGACCTCCGGCACGCCGGAGATCATCGAGCAGATCCGCCACCAACTTGAGCGCCTGATCCCCGTTCACACGGTGAACGACCTCACCCTGTCCGTCCGGGCGATCGAGCGCGAGCTCGCGATGATCAAGGTCAGGGGCAAGGGCGAGAACAGGGTCGAGGCGATGCGGCTCGCCGACGCCTTTCGGGCCAAGGTGATCGACGCGACCACTGAGAGCTTCATCTTTGAACTGACCGGCGCGCCACGCAAGATCGACGATTTCGTCGAGCTTATGCGCCCCATCGGTCTGGTTGAGGTCTCGCGCACCGGCGTCGCCGCGATCTCACGCGGGCCGGAGCCCATCTAAGAGGTTCCCCCAAGCTTGAGAGACTTCTCGGCGCCATCGAGATGGCCTTGGAAATGGCTCTTGGTGCCGCAAGAGAGATTCGAACTCCCGACCCCATCATTACGAATGACGTGCTCTACCAGCTGAGCTATTGCGGCCCTGTCGAGCAACGCCTCAACCGGGGCGCTTCACGAACGGCGCTGCTGTCTATTCCAGTTTTCCCCGTCTTGGCAATACGCCCGACCGGACGGTAAGCCCGCCAGGCTAGGAACACGCCGCGATGTCGCCTAAAAGCTCCGCAGGCGGCCGGGAGAGCGGCCGAAGAAAATCGAGATCGGAAGGAGCGGCCCGATGGCTGGACGATTGGCGGGTAAGGTGGCGTTGCTGACGGCGGCGGCGGCGGGCATCGGCCGCGGGACGGCCGAGGCCTTTGCGCGCGAGGGGGCGCGCGTCATCGCAACCGACATCGACGTCTCCGGCCTCGAAGGCCTCGACGCCGACAAGCGCAAGCTCGATGTTCGCTCGACCGAGGCGGTCGAAGCGCTTGCGCGCGAGGTGGGGCCGATCGACGTCCTCTTCAACTGTGCGGGCTTCGTCCATCACGGAACGGTCCTCACCACCTCCGACGCGGACTGGGACTTTTCGTTCGACCTCAACGTCAAGTCGATGCACCGCACGATCCGCGCCTTTCTGCCGGGAATGCTGGAGAAGGGCGGGGGGTCGATCGTCAACATCGCCTCGGGGGCCTCCTCGGTGCGCGGCATCCCCAATCGTTACGTCTACGGCGCCTCAAAGGCCGCCGTGATCGGCCTCACCAAGTCGGTGGCGGCCGACACCATCCGCAAGGGCGTGCGCTGCAACGCCATCTGCCCCGGCACGATCGAGAGCCCCTCGCTCGACGGCCGGATCGAGGCGTTGAGCAAGTCGAGCGGCCAGTCGCTCGAGACCGTGCGCCAGGCCTTCGTCGATCGCCAGCCAATGGGTCGGCTCGGCAAGCCGGAGGAGATCGCTGCGATCGCCCTCTATCTCGCCTCCGACGAGAGCGCCTTCACGACGGGCCAGAGCTTCCTCGTCGATGGCGGATTTGCACTGTAGAGTTGTATTCGAGCCTGCAATAAACGCTAGTAAACGTCATTAAACGCAAATAAACGCAAGTAAAATTACTTTCTTTTACTATCGTTTATTTTTTGGAAATGAGCCTTTTCAATGCTTTACGAGCGATTCAAACAAAAAAATTTCCTCGCCCCGTGTCTTCGGTTGGTACAACCCGGTTCCGCCCGGCAGATCCCAGCCGGTCGAATGCGAATTGCCATTGCGACCCCCAGGCCCCCGGGCTTTGGGACCCGGGGGGAAAGCCGTCCAGGGGGACGTTGAGCGCCCTAACATCCCTGGATCGCCCAGGTCGCCATAGGCCGTTCGGAGGGCCGGGCGTCTCTCGCGACGACGATTCCATCCAACGCATCACGCTCAGCCCTCCTTCCATGTCTGATCCGGCTAATAGAGATATGAATATCATAGATACGGAAATTCGTAAAGGCATTTCATGTTTCGGATGGGCTTGGGCACCCGTCGCCTTCAAGGAGAGAAGGCGCATCCCTCATGCATTCAGCAGCCTCGCGCCGCTCACGAACACACTGCCCCGCAAATAGAACCGCAGCAGCCGCTCGGCGTCGCGCGAAATGCCGATCCTGACGCTCTCCCCGATCTCCGCCTCCCGGACCTCGCCGGGGTCGCGATCGTCGCGGCCGAGCCACAGCGGGCCTTCCTCGCAAAGATCGATCCCGTCGAGCGATCGATCGATCCTGAACGCCTGAGCGAGCCTTCCCGGACCTCTCGCCAGATCGCGCAAGCGCTCGACGCCACGATTCTGCCGCATGATGGACACGCCTTCGACCGGCTCGAGCGCCCGAATGAGCACGCCAGCGCCGATTCCAGGCGCCTCGCTCGACACATTCAGCATGAATGAGACGCCATAGGCGAGGTAAACATACGCGTGTCCGCGCTCGAGAAACAGCGAGCGATTGCGGGGCGTCATGCCCCGATAGGCGTGACCGGCGGCGTCTCCAATGACATAGGCCTCCGTCTCGACGATCCGACCGCTGGCGACGCCTTCCGGCAGTTCCCGCACCAACAATTTGCCGATGAGAAAGCGGGCGAGAGCGGCGGTATCGACCGGCAGGGCCGAGCGGGCGAGCGAAATAGCGCCATGCCTTTGGCGGCCAGGCTTCACATCCGCTCAACCAGATGCGCGCGCGACGCTCCCGGCTCGAACGGATCGCCGAAATACTGCGTCTCGCGCATGACCTTGCCGTCGCGAAACTCCATGATGCTCACCGTGTAGGACGGCCGCCCGTCGTAGCTGAGCACGTATTCGGTGACCCAGAGTTCGCCCGCGCCAACGATCCGCCGCACGGCGAAGCGCTTTCGGTTCGGCTGCACGGTGCGCGAGGCCTGAATGTTACGCCGCCCCCGAATGCGCTCGCCCGATTGCGGATATTCGAGCACTGCGTCCTCCTGGTAGATGTCGTGCTCCGCCTCGAAGTCGTCCGCGTCCGAGGCGGCCCAGTGCCGATCCAGAGCCGCCCGAATGTCTGGGTCTTGCATCTCGCATCTCCTTGCATCGACCGATCGAACCCTACGCATTGCGCGCGATGGGTGGTCGAAAGACGCCAGTCCTTTCGGACGGGCTTCGCCGAGGCGATCCTGGGGAACGTGGGACGCTCGCGAATTGCCGGAGCATCGCGTCCGCCTCTCGGCCTCTCGCGATGGTAGCCAAAGCCAAGATGATCGTCGCCGACTTTCGCCATCGCTGCAATCGTCGAAAGGCAAGGTCATCCGGCGCCGTCGGCGAGGCTCTGCAATTTGTAGGCGGCAAAGCAGTTGACATCGACGTAGATGCGGGTATCTACCCGTATAGGGATGAGGAGACGCCTATGCCGCTTGCACGCATCGACATGATCAAGGGCCAATCGCGAACCTACCGGCAGACCGTCGGGGACGTCGTGTATCAGGCGATGGTGGACGTGCTGAAGGCTCCCAAGGACGACCGCTTCCAGGTCATCTCTGAGCACGACGAGGACAATTTCATCTTCGATCCTCATTTTTTCGGGATCGAGCGATCAAAGGCCTGTATCTTCATTCAGTTGTTCCTGCGCGAGGGACGCACGGTCGAGCAGAAGCAGGGCTTCTACAAAAAAGTTGCAGAAGATCTGAACAGCCGCATCGGCGTTCGACCCGAGGACGTTTTCGTCTCCCTCGTTTCCACCGCCGCGGACGAATGGTCGTTCGGCAATGGGCTGGCCTCGCTGGTGAAGTGAGCATTTTCCGATACACGAGACTTCGCGCCGAAGGAGCCAGGATGCCGCACCCAACGCTGACGTTGAGGGGGATCAGCGCGAGAGCCGTCTCGCTCAAGCTCAAGCGGCCGGTGGTCGCGAAGATCGCCACGATCACCGAGTGGCCGCTCATCCTCATCGATCTGACGACGGAGGAAGGCATTGTCGGTCGGAGCTACCTCGAGCCTTACGCTGCTCAATCGATGAAGTACCTGGTGGCGGCGCTGCACGATCTCGGCGATCTCTTGAAGGGCCGAGCGCTGTCTCCGGTTGAACTGTACAGCCTCGCCCGCAAGTCGCTGCACTTCGTCGGCTATGAGGGCCTGTCGATGATCGCCGTCTCCGGTCTCGATATGGCCGCGTGGGACGCGCTCGCGAAGGCCGCGGGAATGCCGCTTTGTGTGCTCTTGGGCGGCACGGTCGGGCCGGTGCCGGCCTATAACAGCAACGGCCTCTGGCTGAAGGAGCCCGCGGCGGTTGCGGCGGAGTCGGTCGAACTGCGGGACGAGGGCGGTTTCCAGGGGCTGAAGCTGCGCCTCGGTCGTCCCGATCCGCGTCAGGACCTGGCGACGATTGCAGCCGTGCGCGATGCGGTCGGCGATCTGAAGCTGATGATCGACTTCAACCAGGGCCTCGACCTGGCCGAAGCCCTCCTTCGCTGCCACATGATCGACGATCTTGGCCTCGCCTGGATCGAGGAGCCGATCGTCTACGACAATCTCGACGGCTACGCCCAACTCGCGGCTGAACTCAAGACGCCGCTGATGATTGGCGAGAATTTCTATGGTCCGCGCGAGATGATGAAGGCGCTGCAACGAAAGGCCTGCGATCTCGTCATGCCCGACTTCATGCGCATCGGGGGCGTGACCGGCTGGATGCGGGCGGCGGCGATCGCGGGAACCGCGGGCATACCCATGTCGACGCATCTCTATCCCGAAGTCGGCGCTCACGTCATGCGAGTCACCGAGAGCGCGCATTGGCTCGAATGGCAGAACTGGGCCGATCCGATCGTGCAGCGTCCCTACGACATCAAGGATGGCATGCTGCACATTCCAAACACGCCCGGCGTCGGCTTGGAATGGGATGAACGCGTCGTGGCGGCGAACCTGGCGAGCTGACGCTTTCACCCGCTACGGGAACTTGGGCGCCGACGCGGACGCCGTCGCCACACATATCAGCGTCGGGCGCAGCGCTGGGGTCGAAACGCGCCACGGCCGTTTTGACCGCGAATACATTCAAGCCATACTGAGCCATGCTCGATTGGTATCGCAAATTCGGACCCGATGAGCGCCGGACGTTCTGGGCGTGCTTCGGCGGTTGGGCGCTCGATGCGGCCGATGTTCAGCTCTACACATTCGCCATCCCAGCATTGATCGCGGTGTGGCACATCACCAAGGCGCAAGCCGGGCTGCTGGCGACGAGCGCCCTGGTGATTTCCGCCTTCGGGGGCTGGATCGCCGGCATGTTCGCCGATCGTGTCGGCCGGGCGCGCCTCTTGAGCATCATGGTCGCCTGGTTCGCGGTCTTCACCTTTCTGTCCGGCTTCACCCAGAATTTCGAGCAATTGCTCGTCGTGCGCGGCCTCCAGGGTTTTGGCTTCGGAGGCGAATGGGCGGCAGGCTCGGTGCTGATAGGGGAAGTGGTGCGCGGCGCCGATCGCGGCAAGGCGGTGGGCGCGGTGCAGAGCGCCTGGGCGTGGGGCTGGGCCGCGGCCGCGATCATCGCCACGATCATCTTCCAGCTCGCGCCCCAGGAAGTCGCGTGGCGCTATCTGTTCTTCGTCGGCATTCTGCCCGCGTTTCTCGTGTTCTATATTCGCAGCAAGGTTCACGAGCCGGCGGTCTTCAAAGCGGTCGCCGAGAAGGCGGCGCGCCCCAGTCCGTTCGCAATCTTCGGGCGCGAACTTCTGGCGACGACGATCCTCGGCTCGGCGCTCTCGACCGGCGCGCAGGGCGGCTATTATGCGATCACGACCTTCCTGCCGACATTCTTGCGCACCGAGCGCCACCTCACGGTGCTCGGCAGCGGCGGCTATCTCGCCGTCATCATCTTCGGCTCGTGGTGCGGCTATATCGCCAGCGCCTATTGGAGCGACATGCTCGGCCGGCGGAAGAATTTCTTCATCTTCGCGATCGGCTCGTTGGTGGTCGTGATCGCTTACATGGAGATGCAGATTTCAGACTCGATGATGCTGGTGCTGGGATTTCCGCTGGGCTTCTTCGCGTCAGGCATTTTCAGCGGCATGGGGCCTGTTTTCACGGAGCTTTATCCAACGAGCGTGCGCGGCGCTGGCCAAGGCTTCTGTTACAATTTTGGCCGGGGCCTTGGCGCGTTTTTTCCCGTGCTGGTCGGCGTCGTGTCGGCCAATGCGGGGCTTGGCGCAGCGATCGGCATCTTCGCCGCCATCGCCTACGCCATCGTGATTCTCGCCGCCCTGGCGCTGCCCGAAACGCGCGGAAGGGAATTGCGCGCGGATTGACGGGTGGGCGCTATTGCACCGACTTGCGCGCCAGTTCGGCGCCCGCCGCAAGCGAGGCGAGCTTGGCGTAGGCGATTGCCGTCGCCATCGGCGCCATGCCGCAATTGGTGCAAGGGTAGAGCCGATCGGGCGGGACATAGTCGAGCGCGGCGCGGATGGTGTCCGCGACCTCCTGCGGCGTCTCGACGACGTTCGACGCGACGTCGATGCAGCCGACCAGCACGTCCTTGCCCTTGAGGAGGCCGATCAGTTCGATCGGCACGCGCGCATTGCGGCATTCGAGCGACACCTGATCGATTCGGCTCGCCGCCAGCGCGGGGAAGGTTTCCTCATATTGGCGCCAATGCTCGCCGAGCGTCGCTTTCCAGTCCGTGTTCGCCTTGATGCCGTAGCCGTAACAGATGTGGACGGCGGTCGTGCATGTGAGCCCCTGCGCGGCGTGCTCGAGCGCGGCGACGCCCCATTCCTTGACGTCGCGCATGTAGACGTTGAAGGCGGGCTCGTCGAATTGCACGACGTCGACGCCGAGCGCTTCCAGCTCGCGCGCCTCCTCGTTCAGCGCCGCGGCGAAAGCATGGGCGAGGGCAGGGCGATCGCGATAATGTTCGTCCGCGATGGTGTCCGTGATGGTCATCGGTCCCGGCAGAGTGAACTTGAGCTTGCGCTTGGTGTGGGCGCGGGCGGCGCTGGCCTCGAGTTTGTGCACCGGGCCCTTGCGGCGGATGGGGCCAGTCACTGTGGGCACTTCGGCCTTGTAGCGGTCAGCGCGGATGCCGATCGTCTGCCGGCGCGCGAAATCGATGCCGTCGAGATTGGCGAGAAAGCCGTGCACGAAATGGATGCGCGCCTGCTCGCCGTCGCTGACGATGTCGATGCCCGCGTCCTCCTGGCGCTTGACTGCGAGGAGGGTGGCGTCGATCTTGCCACAGCGAGCGCATCGCCTTCGAGCTTCCAGGCGGGCCAGAGTTTCTCAGGCTCGGCGAGCCAGAGGGGCTTCGGCAGGCTGCCGGCGACGGTGGTTTCGAACATGGCGGATCTTTATCCCAGCTTGTAGTCGCGCGTCGCCTCGGGGTCTTCGGTGGCGTAACTCAGCGCCATCAATTCGGCCCAGGCTTCGTCGGGAATTGGAAAGCGCGCCCAGTTGACCGTTTGCTTGACCCGTTCGGGCTTGGTCACGCCGCAGATGGTCGAGGCGATGCGGGGGTCGCGCAGCGAGAATTGCAGGGCCGCAGCGCCTGGCGGCACGCCGTGCAGCGTGCAGATCGCCTCGATCTTGCGGATCGGATCGAGGATCTCTTCCGAAGCGTCCTGATAGGCGTAGCGCGGGTAGACGGTCGAGCCCTTGGCGAGCACGCCGCTCGCGTAAGGCGCGGCGTTGAGGACGGCGATCCCGCGCGACGCGGCGAGATCGAGCATGGCGTTGGCGCTGCGGTTGGCGAGCGTGAAGCGGTTGTGGGTGATGAGCGCGTCGAAATCCCAATTCCGCAAGAGCGGCATCATCATGGACGCCGGTCCGGCCGCGAGTCCGACCGCCTTGGCGAGGCCCTCTTCCTTGATGCGGAACAGTTCGCCGAGCGCGCCGTCTTTGCTGGTCGCCTCTTCGAACGAGCTCGCATGCTCGGGATCGTGCAGATGCAGGAGGTCGATCTGCTCGATCCCCAGCGTCTTCAGGCTCTGTTCGAGCGAGCGGCGGGCGCGCGATGCGTCGAACGCGTTCGTCTCAAAGTCGCGGTCGAGCTTGGTCGAGATCACGAAACCCTCGGGCAGGCCGCCGCGCTCGCGAATGACGGCGCCGATCCGCTCTTCGCTGCGGCCCGTGCCGTAATTCCGCGACGTGTCGATGAAGTTGGCCGGCCCGTCGAAAATGGCGTGGATCGTCGCTCGGGCGCGCTCTTCGTCGACGCCGTAGCCATAGGTGTCGGGCATATCGCCAAGGCCCGAGGCGCCGAAGCAGATGGACGTGACCATGAGATCGGTGCGGCCCAACCGAACCTTGTCCATGACGCCCTCGGTCATCGCGAACTCCCTGAACTTGATTGGCGCCGCATCCGTAAAGGGATGGCGAGCCGTGGGCAAGGGAGCAGCACGACGCCTACGCCGGAGCCTTCGGCTAGCCGGCTTTTATCGTGAAGGGATTCAGCGTGAGAACACCAAGCCCCTCGAAATCTCGGACATTGCGGGTGACGACGGTCAAGTGGTGAACCTCGGCTGTCGAAGCGATCATCGCGTCTTCAATGAGCGTGTCTGCCTTACGATGCATCAGCCGCGCCCAGACACGAAAGGTTTGCGCGTCCATGGCTAAGACGTTGTAGGTTCCGGCGACCTGCTCCAGCCAGGCTTCAATTGCGGCTGCCTTCGCCTGGTCCTGTTCGCGCGTGATCTCGATGCCGGACTGGATTTCTCCGATTGTCACGGCGGAGAGGTGCAAGTCCTGATCCTGCACTTTCTCTAGCCACGCGAGCACGGCGCCGTGTGGGCGAGCTCGACGCAGTTCGGAGACGACATTCGTATCGAGGAGGTACATAGCGGCTAGTTGTGAGCTTGGACCTGACGGCGGCGGCGCCCGCCACGGGCGGGAATGTTCAGCTCGCCCCGCGCATCGTTCGTCAGCAGCAGCTCTTTCAGTGTGGGTTTGGCCGCGCTTTGAAGGCGTCGCCACTCCATAGCCGGGACCAGGACGGCGGCGTCGGCGCCGCGTTTGGTGACGACCTGCGGACCCTCCCTCAAGCAGGTTTCCAGCATCTCACTGAAGCGAGCTTTTGCATCCTGAACCGGCCAGGCGCGCACGTTTGACTCCCCGCTCTCACTCTGACTAGTCAGATAACTAGTCTTTAGCGGTATTGCCTTGCAAGAGCCGGAAACACGCCGCCGCTCCGCCTAGCTGAGGCTGGCGCTGAACGCCGCAAATTCCGCTTCGGTGGGATATGATTTCTGCGCGCCGTGGCGGGTGACGGAGAAGGCGGAATAGCGTGTGGCCTCGATGAGCGCGGCCTCGAGCGCGAGGCCGCCGGCGAGATAGCGGGCGAAGCTGCCGATGAAGGCGTCGCCGGCGCCGGTCGTGTCGACCGCCTGAACCTTGACCGGGGCAATGCGTTGCGCGCCCGTTCGCGTCGCGAGCAGCGACCCGCGCGCGCCAAGCGTGACGATAACCGTTTCGACGCCTTGCTTGATGAGGCTCTGCGCGGCGGCTGAAACCTCGTCGTCCGACTCGACGGGCATGCCAGTCAGGATCGCAAGCTCGGTCTCGTTGGGGATGAGGAAGCTCGCCTGCGTGACGACGCCCATGTCGAGGTTGCGGCGGGCGGGCGCCGGGTTCAGCACGGTCCTGACGCCGTTCTTGCGCGCGAAACGGATCGCCGCATAGGCGGTTTCAATCTGGATCTCGAGCTGCAGCAGAATGAGATCGCAACCCCTGAGCGACTCGGCGGCGGCGTCGACGTCGGCTGAGCTCAAGTCGCCGTTCGCGCCGGCGACGATGAGGATAGAATTGTCGCCTGTTGTCTCGTCGACCAGAATCGTCGCCGTTCCCGTCGATTGATTTGCAATGCGCCGGGCGTGCTGTGTGTCGATCCCGTAGCCCTCGAAATTCTTGAGCGCGCTGTCGCCGAGCGCATCGTCGCCGAGATTTGTCACCATGACGACCTCGGCCCCGAGTTTCGCTGCGGCCACTGCCTGGTTTGCGCCTTTGCCGCCGAAGCTTGTTTCGAAATGCGAAGCCAGGACCGTCTCGCCCCAAACGGGCATGCGCTCGACCGTGGTGGTCAGATCCATGTTGGTCGAGCCGATGACTCCGATGCGCGGACGCTTCGGCATTCTGTTCCTCCCCAGACGCGGATCGCGGGTCAGTTCAGGCGCGTGAATCCATCGGCGCTCCAGTCCTCGCTGCCGACGCCGTGATGCAGGAAGAAGAGGCCGTCCGGATCATACTTAGTCTTGATCGCGAGAAGCCGGTTGTAGTTGTCGCCCCAGAACGCCTCCTGCCAATGCGGCTGGAAGTAATCGGTTTCCCACACATAGGAGCCGGCGCGCGGGACGAGTTTGCGGATTTCGTCCATCGCCGCTGTCACCGCTTCAGCCTGCTTTCGCGCGAGCGCGACGTCCGGCTCGTGGCCGGGAACGTCCGGATAGGCCGGCTGTTCGCCAGCGCCGCTGATCACGAGCGCGAACGCATCGACAACCGCCGGATTCATCGCCGTATCCCGGGCGCTGGCAATCGCCTCGGGCGTCGCGCCAGCGAGCCCCTTGTTGACATGCAGCGAGACGCGGTGACGCCGCGCAGCCGCGAACAGCGCTTCGACAAGCCGCTCGCGTTGAGCGTCCTCAAGCAGCGACTGCGGCAGCCACGCGGATTGGTAGGCGTGCCAGACGAGCCCCGCCTCCTCGAGATTGCCCGCCCAGAAGATATTGTCGGACGGCGCGCCGGGACGATCGTCTGAGAGGACCAGGCCGGGAGCCGTCTTGAGAGAGGCGGGATCCCAGAAGAGATGCGCCGGCTCGCTGATGATTCTCGGCGCCGAAACAATCTCGAAATCGCTCGCGGAGGCGGATACCCAGTCGAAGAAGGGACGCCAGGTCGTCTTCGGCTTGTTGCTGGCTGAGACCTTGCTGCACCATCGCGATCGACAAGATGCCACCGGGGTTGAACGCAAGCTGCTCGCCCCAGTGGGGATTGAAGAGCGCCTGCGCGTAGAATTCCATGATCTTCGCGATGAGCCGCCGGTAGGCCGCGTCGGACGACGCCTTGATGGTCGCGAACACGCCGCCCAGGAATTCCGGCAGCGTGTGCGTGCGCAGCGTGACGCGCGTGACGATCCCAAATCCGCCGCCCCCGCCCTTGAGCGCCCAGAAGAGATCGGGATTGGTGCAGGCATTGGCGATTTTTACGTCGCCGTCGGCGGTCACGACCTCCGCCTCCAACAAGCTCGCCCCGGCCTGTCCGAAGGCCTTCGAGAAACTGCCGAATCCGCCGCCCAGAACGAGGCCGACGACCCCGACCGTCATGCAGCCGCCGCCCTGCACGTAGCGGCCGGCCTGGGTCATCACCTGGTTATAGACATGCCCCCAGATCGCTCCGGGCTCGATCGTGACGGCTTGTTGCGGCTCGGCGTTTCCTGCGCAGCCAGCGCCGACGAATGCGTCGTGCAGCGTCACGGCGGTCATGTGTCGCGTCCAGACGAGAAGCGAATCGGCGGCGTTGGATGTTCCGAGGTAACTGTGGCCGCCGCCCTTCACCACGAGCCGCAGATTGTTCGCCCGCGCGAAATTGACCGCGGCGACGACATCCTGCGTCGTCTTGGCGGCGACCGCGTAGACGCTGGGCTCCGACGTCCATGCTCCGACCCAGCCGAGGGACTGGGTGAGCCCGACTTCGTCGCCGAGATAGTAGGGATTCTTGAGTTCCTTGAAGATTTGCTGGCAGGCGGCGTCGGACGTTCCGCCGACGCAGTCGGCGAGCGGCGAGCGCACCTTGATGAGGCGTCCCCCGACATCGTGATCGAGTTGGTCCCAGCTCGCTTCCGAAGGCCATGCCGGATCGCCGAGACGGACCCGCACTTGCAGCGGAGTCGCAGCCGAGGCGCCGCGCGCGAGACCGCCCATGAACGGAAGCGCAGCGAAGATTTGGAGGAGGCGCCTCCGACTCCATCGTTTCGCCATTTGCGCTCCTTGGTCGCCAGCCGGTCGGTTGTCTAGCCGCTTGGACGGCGCGGTTTCAAGGCGCCCGGCGCCCTCGATCTCGGCGACGAGCGCATCGGGCAATTCGATTTCGGTCGCGGCGGCGCGGCGCCCGGGGATATGAACGCCGAGCTTGGCCAGCCGATCAAGCTGCAGTCTCAGGCGCTCCGGAAAATCCGGCGCCAGCAGCGTGGGCGTTATGGCGATGACGAGAAGGCCCGCGCCCTGGCGAGCGGTCGCCCGAGGTGAACGAGGGCGCATCGAGCGCCCAGTTCGCGCCCGCAAGCCCCGCAGCCATCACCTCGACCATGAGCGCGATATTGGCGCCGCGCGCGCCGCCGAAGGCGAGAAGCGCGCCGCGAAGCGCCGCCCTCGGATCGGTGGTTGGTTGTCCGTTGTCGTCCACGGCCCAGCCCGAGGGCAGCGTCTCGCCTCGCTCCGCATAGTGCCTCAACTGAACAAAGGCGGTGGCGCTGGAGGCCTGGTCGATGAGCAAAGGCGGCCCGTCGTCGAGCGGGGCGGCGAAGGCGATCGGGTTGGTGCAATAGACGGGCGTTTTGGCGCCGGGGACGGTCATCAGCGCCGGTCCGCTTGTCGCGGCGAAGGCGACCAGACCGGCATCGGCCAGGCGACGCGGATAATAGCCGAGCTCGCCCGTGGTGTAGCCGCCATTCTGCGCGAATAGCCCAATGCCGAAGGTCCGCGCCCGCTCGCTCAACGAATCGAAAGCTAGGTCGAAGCCGAGCTGGGCGATCCCGCCTCTGGCGTCGCAATGGATCGCGGCGGGGGCCGGCGAAGTTATGAGCGGCTCAGCGTCGCCGACGATCCGTCCCGCGCGCAAGGCGCCGAGATAGTCCATGAGATGCGAAAAGCCGCTCGAGCCTTTGCCGTGCGCGTTGGCGGAAACGGTTGCCCGCGCCAGCGACAGCGCCGCCGCGTCGCTCGCGCCGGCGGCGCGGATTGCGCGCGCGGCGAGGTCGGTTGCGTCTTCGAGGCTGAAGCGCCGCGTCATGCCAGGAACCAGTTAGTCATGCCCACCCTCGAGCGGCCCGAGCAACGCGACGCCTTCCCGGCGCGCCGCTTGAGCCAGCTGTTTATCCAGTGTCGCGAGAGGCAGTCCTCGTTCCTGCGCAAGGGCGAGATAGGCTGCGTCATAGGCGGTGAGGCCGTGCGCGATCGCTAGAGCGAGAACCGCGCCGTCCGACCCCGCGCCGGCGTCCTCGAGCGGAAGCCGGCGCAGCCGCCCCATCGCCGCGGCGGGCTCGCCGGCGACAATGCGTCCGCGCCGCTCGGCCATGACAAGAATGTTGCGCGTCTCATGCCAGAACAGCGAGGGGACCGGTGCTCGCCCGGACAACGCCGTGATCACTGCTTCCGCCGCGGCGCTGTCCTCCTCGGGCAGAAGCCAGGCGGCCGCGATCGAGGCGTCGACCACGACGCTCATATTCCCTTGGCGCCCTCGCGTTTCCACGCCAAAATTTCCTCTCGGGTCACAGATTTCGCCCGTGCTCGCGCCGCGCGCGCTTCAGCGAGGACCGCAGCGAGGTCATTCGCCTTCTCGATCCGCGTCAGCTTGGCGATCGGCACATCGCCGCGCGCGATGATGATCTCTTCGCCCGCCTCGACCCTTGCGAGGATATCGGAGAGATGCGTTTTCGCCTCGCCGACCTTGACGATGGTGGTCATGGAGAGAGGGACCTTGGGATAACCAGCCGGACGCGGAGCGAGGGCCAACGAGCGTCGAACTTGCCGTGTTTGGGCCACTTGGTCAAGTGCTTGGTCAAGATGGCGAGCGTGATACTCCGAGTCGCTTCGGTGCGCCGCCTCCTTCGGCGGATGCGGCAGCCCGACGCGAACCTGAATTCCTCGGGTTCTCTGTTCGTGTTATCGACGCAACTTCCGCGAGCGCGCAATCAACGCGGGAACAAGGAGTACGCTGTCGTGAAGGTGGACGGGCGCGCGTATCGAACGATCTGGCTCAACGAAGACGGCGCGAGCGTCGACGTCATCGACCAGCGCTGGCTGCCGCACGCGTTCAAGGTCGCGACGCTCAGCACTGTCGATGAGGCGGCGACGGCGATTCGCGACATGTGGGTGCGCGGGGCGCCGCTGATCGGCGCGACCGCGGCCTATGGGCTCGCGCTCGCCATGCGAGAGGATCCGAGCGACGCGGCGCTCGACGGCGCATACGACAAGCTTGTCAGGACACGGCCAACCGCGATCAACCTGCGCTGGGCCTTGGATGCAGGCCGCAAGCATCTGGCTCCGCTCGCCCCGAACGCGCGCGCCGCTGCGGCTTACGAGGAAGCCAGGCGAATCGCCGACGAGGATGTCGAGATCAACCGCGCGATTGGCGGACATGGCCTCAAGATTCTTCGCCGTCTGGCGGCGGACAAGAAGCCCGGCGAGCCGGTCAACATCCTCACCCATTGCAACGCCGGTTGGCTGGCCACGGTCGATTACGGCACCGCGACCGCGCCGATCTACATGGCGATGGAGGCGGGCGTTAACGTGCATGTTTATGTGGATGAGACGCGCCCGCGCAATCAGGGCGCCTCGCTCACAGCTTGGGAGCTCGGTCATCATGGCGCGCCCTACACCCTCATCGTCGACAACGCCGGCGGGCATCTCATGCAGCATGGCCTGATCGACATGGTGATTGTCGGCACTGACCGGACGACCGCCAACGGCGATGTTTGCAACAAGATCGGCACTTATCTCAAGGCGCTCGCGGCGCGCGACAATGCGGTGCCGTTCTATGTCGCGCTGCCGTCGCCGACCATCGACTGGACGGTTCATGACGGCGTGAAGGAAATTCCGATCGAGGAGCGCAGCGCCGATGAAGTCAACTTCATCCAGGGGCGGAGCGACGACGGCGCGATTACGCGCGTCAGAATTTCGCCGGAAGGCGGGCGCACGTCGAATCCCGCGTTCGACGTCACCCCAGCGCGGTTGGTGACGGGGCTCATCACCGAGCGCGGGGTGGCCGAGGCGTCGCCGCAGGGGCTCAGAGCGCTGTTCCCGGAGCGGGCTTGAAGGGCGGCTCTGTTCTCAATCGAGCCGCAGTGTAGAGTCGCGCCGGGGGTCATGGATGATGCGTCCGCTTGCGGGGTTGAAGGTTGTCGAGTTTGAGGGGATCGGTCCAGGTCCGCTCGCCGGCCGCATGCTCGCGGATTTGGGGGCCGATGTGGTCGCAATCGCCCGGCCGAATAAGGCCCCGCTTGGCGATCCGGAACGGCCGCTTTCCGAGGGTCCGCTGCGGCGCGGCAAGCGTATTGTTGGCCTCAATCTGAAGCGTCCGGAAGCGGTAGCGGAAGCGCTGGGGTTGATCGAGGCAGCCGACGCGCTGATCGAGGGGAATCGGCCTGGCGTTATGGAGCGCCTTGGCCTCGGCCCGGCGGAATGCGCCAAGCGCAATCCGCGCCTCGTCTACGGGCGCATGACAGGCTGGGGGCAGGATGGCCCCCTGGCTCAAGTCGCCGGCCATGACCTCAACTATCTCGCGCTCAGCGGCGTCTTGTCGCTCGCCGCCCGCGACGGACATGCGCCGATCTCCCCGCCGACGGTCCTCGGCGACGGAGGCGGCGCGCTCGGGCTCGCCTTCGGGGTGGTCGCCGCTGTCTTCGCCGCTGGACGCAGCGGCAAGGGCTGTGTGATCGATTGTTCGATTCTCGATATGGCCGCGAGCCTGGGCGGAATCGCGCTCTCAGCACGGGCGTCCGGAATGCTGGACTCGCCAAACCCGAGCCCGTTCCACGATTCGCCGTTCTATGACGTCTACGCCTGCGCCGACGGTCAGTATGTCTCTGTCGGCGCGCTCGAGCCGCAATTCTATGCGCTGTTGCTCGACAAGCTCGGCCTTGCGGACGTGGACCCGAAGGCGCAATACGAACGCGCCGCGTGGCCGGCGCTGAAGGCTCGGTTGTGCGCGCTTTTCCTGAGCCAGCCGAGCGCGCATTGGCGCGCGCTGCTCGGTGGCACTGACGCCTGCTTCGCCCCGGTGCTGAGCCTCGCTGAGGCGGCTGCCGATGCGCACAATGCGGTTCGGGGCGTCTACAAGCTCGGACCGAACGGTGAGCTGGATGCAGCCGGCGCGCCGCGCTTTTTACCGCTCGAATGAGCCGGCGTGCGGCAAGAGACAAAGGACAAAATCGGAAGATGTTAAATCGCGCGGCGCCGGACACGCTGGTCTTTCCCAATCCCGATCCGCCGAAGCCTGGCGAAGTGATCGAGGTTCGCCGCGGCGTGTTTTGGGCGCGCTTTCCGCTTCCGTTTCGGCTTGATCATGTCAACATCTATTTCGATCGAAGACGGCGACGGCTTGGCCGTTGTCGATGCGGGAATCGACGACGCGCAATCCCGCGCGGCTTGGGAGGCGCTGTTTGCTGGGCCGCTTCGCAGCCGCAAATTGACGCGAGTCATCGCCACACATTTTCATCCGGACCATGTGGGTCTTGCCGGATGGCTCTGCGAGCGCTTTGGCCTGCAGCTTGCGATGAGCGAGGCGGAATATCTGATTGCGCTCAACATTCGCCTCGACCCACAGGGACTGCGGTCGGAGCCCTACCGCGGCTTCTATCGCTCGCATGGGCTCACCGAGGAAAGCACGGAGCTTCTCCTCGGCAATGGACTGCAGTATTTGAGGATGGTCTCCCCGCCGCCGAAAACCTTTCTGCGCCTCATCGCCGAGGAGCGGATCAAGATCGGCGACCGCGAATTCGAAGTGATGACCGGCGCCGGCCATTCGCCCGAGCAAGTGATGCTGTACTCCAAGGCCGACAATTTTGTTCTTATCGGCGATCAGGTGCTGGCCAAGATCTCGCCCAATGTCAGCGTCGAAGCGATGGATCCGCAAGGCGATCCGCTTGGCGCCTATCTTCGCTCACTCGAAGGGCTGAAGCGCGCGCTGCCGGAGGACGTGCTGGTTCTGCCAGGGCACAGGCTGCCGTTTGTGGGACTGCACACGCGCGCCGACGAACTCATCGCTCACCATGAGGCGCGCTGCATGGCGGTTGTCGAGGCGTGCAAACAGGGGCCGCAGACGGTCGCCGAACTCGTGCCAGTCATTTTCGGGCGCGCCATCGACGATCCGCACCAGCTCACGTTTGCCTTCAGCGAGGCGCTCGCGCATGTGAACATCCTCGTGCGCGGCGGCCGGCTGCGCATCGCCAAAGCGGCGCACGGCTTGGCGCTCGAAGCGGCGTGATGGCGCCGTGCGTCGTCCAGTACGCCAGCAGTGCTATAAGGACGGCCATGATTACTGCTTTGAAAGACCTCCTTCCGCGCATCGACGCTTGGCCGTCGGAGGACCAGGAAGCTCTGGTGGAGGCGGCGCGTGGAATCGAAGCGGAGCGGACGGGAGTTTATCAGGCGACGGCGGACGAACTCGGCGCCATTGACCGTGGACTCGAAGACGTTCGCGCTGGCCGTCTGGCAGCGGTTGAGGCGCTGGCCGAGGTGCGCGCGAAATTTCGCGGCGGATGATCGTTCGTTGGACAGCCAGTGCGGTTGCCGACCTCGCATCGATCGAGATTACCAACGTCTTCATTGGCCCAGACTCTGCGCGTTGACCTGACATTTCCGCTCAGCGGCAGAGGTTATACAACGCGCCCGTGGCGGTTCCTCGATTTTCCCTATCGGCTTTAAATTGTTGCCTCTTGGTGGGTTGGGAGGCGCACGTTGTCGTAGTGAAAAGGCCGCTCGTATCGCTAAAACCCGCAAGCACGACCTTGCCGATGGCGCTCCCGACTTCAGGAACTCATCGCCCGCATGAGATTGGCGGGGTCGATGCGTCCGTAGTTCTCCCGCATGGTGGAGCGAACGCGCCCGGAATCGACGAGATCGGCGACCTCGTTCAGGAGTTGTGCTGGCCCTCGATGTCGGCGGTCTGAAACAAGGGCCGCGTGAACATCAGCTCAAAGTGAATCGATACGCTCTTCGGCCTGAAGACGAAAAGATCGGCCGCTTCGGCGTTGATGAGCGCGATGCGCCCTTGCGGCGCGATCAATGCGGCGAGGTCGGCGATGACGCCGCCAATCGGCGACGTCGCGAAGATGAAACCAGGACTGCCGATGCCGAGCGCCGCGATCTGCGGCGCCATCGGCTTCCTGTGGTCGATCACATGATGCGCGCCCATGTCCTGTCGCCCATTGCGCGGTTTCGGGCCGCGACGCGGTCGCGATGATGGTAAGGTTCGGTCAGTTGCCGCGCGAGCTGAATGGCGATCGAACCGACGCCGCCCGCGCCGCCAAGAATCAGGATCGCGCGCGCCGCGCCCGGAACGGGTTTCGCGACATCGAGCCGGTCGAACATCGCCTCCCAGGCGGTGATCGCGGTCAAGGGCAAAGCCGCGGCGGCGGCGAAATCGAGCGTGCGCGGCTTGCGGCCGACGATCCGCTCGTCGACCAGATGGAACTCCATGTCCGCGCCCAGGCGTCCGACGCTGCCGGCGTAGAACACTTCATCGCCCGGCTTGAAGAAGCTCGCCTCGCCGCCGGTCTCCACGACCACTCCGGCGGCGTCATAGCCAACGACCTTGATTTCGTCCGTCTCGCCGACCGCGCCCGGCCCCCCGCCGCTCGCCACTTTATAGTCGACGGGATTGACCGAAACCGCGCGCACCTCGACGAGAAGGTCGCGACCCTCCGGCTTTGGCCGGGGGATATCGAACGCCTCCAGATGATCGAGCGCAGGGCTCGCCTTGCGATATCCGATCGCCCGCATTTCGCTTCGTCTCCAAGTCGTGTTTCGTTTGCGCAAAGTAGCTGGCGTCGGCGCGCCTGGCGAGAAGCGCCCTGATTGATGCCTGTCCGCCCTATGCCTCGTTCAGTCCGGCGCCGCGTTCGCCGAGGAATGCGATAGCCTTGGCCGTCAGCTCGAAGACCGAGCCTGGATGGTCGCGCAGTCGGCTGCACGTAGCCTTCGGCGATCAGCCGCTCCAGATCGCGTCTTCTTTTCGCTCCCGGACTCAGAATGGTCATACTCGCCGATGGAGCAGAGCAGCGCGATTTGTGAGTTGGTCAGATCGTCGGACATTTGGGCCTCCCCTCCAGCAACCTAGCCGATCGTCATCAGGCTTGCGTTGCCGCCGGCCGCGGCGGTGTTGGTGGCGGTCGCGCATTCCTCGACGAGGTCGGCGAGATTGTAGTCCTCGCCGGCGGCCAGGCGTGCGCTGGAGAGCGCCTGGAGCCGCACGATTGGCCCGAGCCGCGCCGCGAGTTGGCGCGAGGCGTCCGATGTCGCCGCCTCGTCGCCTTCGAGGAGGGCGAAGGCGAGGGCAGGCGCGCTCAAGGGATCCTCGACACGCGCGATCCGATGGGTGAGCTCCGCCGGCAATCGCGAAAGGACGCGTGCTAGCGGCCGCGCTGCTGACCAAGGCGTCGTTGCCGGTCGCCAGGATCGCGCCGATCTGGATGAGAAGCGCGCCTTCGCTCGCCGCGACCGCCGCAATCCGGCCGCGCCGGCGAAGCGTATAGACGTTGCGCTCGCCGACCGGGCCTTTGAGTTCGGCGCGCGCCCCGAGCGGTGAGCGCGCCATCATTCCCACGCAACGCTCGGCCTCCGCCTCATGGCCATGGGCGGCGAGCCAGTCGGTATAGGCGCGGATGCCGGCGATCGCCGCGTCGCCGCCTTCCACGCCGTCCAGCGCGCCGGGCGCGGGCTCGGCAACGAGGCGCGAAAGATAGAGCGGGCCACCGGCCTTGGGCCCGTGCCCGACAGTCTCGAGCCGCCGAACGGCTGCACGCCGACCGTCGCGCCGATGACATTGCGGTTGATGTAGATATTGCCGGCCTCGATGCGCTCGACGACGCGCGCGATCGTTTCGTCGATGCGGGTGTGGAGGCCGAAGGTCAGGCCGTAACCGGCGGCGTTGATGTCGTCGATCAATTTGTCGAGCGCCTCACGCTTGTAGCGCAGCACATGCAGCACCGGCCCGAACACTTCGCGCTCGACATCGGCGATTCTGTTCACTTCGATCAGCGTCGGGGGGACAAATGTGCCGCGCGCGGCGGTGTCTCCAAGCGCCGTTTGCGTGACTTTGTGGCGCGCGCCCCCGCATGGTCTCGATGTGGCTTACGATCCCATCGCGCGCTTCCGCGGTGATCACGGGACCCACGTCGACCGATAGCTTGCGCGGATCGCCGACCTCAAGCTCGGCCATGGCGCGTTTCAGCATCGTGAGCACGCGCTCCGCGCCGTCTTCCTGCAGGCAGAGAATGCGCAACGCCGAACAGCGCTGCCCCGCCGAATTGAAGGCGGACGACGAGGACGTCGACGACGACTTGTTCAGCGAGGGCGGAGGAATCGACCACCATCGCGTTGAGGCCGCCGGTTTCGGCGATGAGGGCGACGGGCGCGCCGCGGCGGGTGAGGCGGCCCGCGAGCTCTTTTTCGATCAGTCGCGCGACCGGCGTCGATCCGGTGAACACGACCCCTTGCACGCGCGCATCGGCGACCAGCGCCCCGCCAACTTCGCCAGCGCCTGGCATGAGCTGCAGCGCGTCACGCGGGACGCCCGCCTCATGCAGCACGCGGACAGCCTCGGCGGCGATCAGCGGCGTCTCTTCGGCCGGCTTGGCGATGACGGAATTGCCCGCTGCGAGCGCGGCGGCCGCTTGGCCCGTGAAGATGGCGAGCGGAAAGTTCCAGGGACTGATGCAGACGACGAGCCCCAGCGGAGCAGGCGAGCCGGGAAGCAAAGTACGCGCCGCCTCATGCGCGTAATAGCGCAGGAAGTCGGCGGCTTCGCGCACTTCCCCGACCGCATTGGCGTAGGACTTGCCGGCTTCGCGCACGATAAGCCCAACGAGCAGATCGTTCCGCGCTTCAAGGATGTCGGCGGCGCGGCGCAGGAAGACCGCGCGCTCGGAGGGCGGAATCGCGGCGAAGGCGGGCGCTGCGCGGTCGCCCGTGTCGAGCGCTGCGGCGATTTCGTCCGGGCGCGCGTGACGGGTAAATCCGACGACGTCCGTGGGGTTCGCAGGGTTCAGGACCGGCTCGCCGCGCTCGTCCAGCGCCGCGCCCGGGGGAAAAGCGCGCCACATCGTCTCGGCGCTTGCGGTCAGCCCGCTGGCGAGCTTGGCGAGGCGTCCTTCGTCGGAAAATCGAGTCCGCGCGAGTTGGCGCGATCCGGCGCATAGAGGTCGTGCGGCGCGGCGATCTTGTCGTGCGGCGCCCCGAGCGGCTGAATGGCGCGGGCGGCCTCAACCGGATCAGCGACAAGCTCGTCGATCGCCACGCTCGCGTCGGCGATGCGGTTCACGAACGAGGTGTTGGCGCCGTTCTCGAGCAGCCGGCGAACGAGATAGGCGAGCAAGGTCTCGTGAGAGCCGACCGGCGCGTAGACCCGGCATGGACGGTTGAGCTTGTGGCGGCCGACCACCTCTTCGTAGAGCGGTTCGCCCATCCCGTGCAGGCATTGGAATTCATATTGGCCGCGATAGAAGTCGGGGCCAGCGAAGACGAGGACGGACGCGAGCGTCTGCGCATTGTGGGTGGCGAATTGCGGATAGACCGCATCCGGCGCCGCGAGCAATTTGCGCGTGCAGGCGAGATAGCTGACGTCAGTGTAGATCTTGCGGGTAAACACTGGAAAGCCTTCGAGGCCGTCGACCTGCGCGCGCTTGATCTCCGAATCCCAATAGGCGCCCTTCACCAGGCGGATCATCAGTCGGCGACGCGAGCGACGCGCGAGGTCGATCAGCCAGTCGATGACCGGCGCGCAGCGTTTGCCATAAGCCTGGATGACGAAGCCGAGCCCGTTCCAGCCCGTAAGGTCCGGGTCGAGGGAAAGCGCTTCCAGGATGTCGAGCGAGAGGTCGAGCCGATCGGCTTCCTCGGCGTCGATGTTGAAGCCGATGTCGTAAGACTTGGCGAGGTTCGCCAGCCCCTTCACGCTGCGGCAGCAACTCCTTCATCACGCGGGCGCGCTTGATGCGCTGATAGCGTGGGTGGAGCGCCGAAAGCTTGATCGAGATGCCGGCGCCTTCATAGATGCCGCGGCCTCGTGAGGCGCGGCCGATGGCGTGGACGGCGCGTTCGTATTCGTCGAGATAGCGCGCGGCGTCCACGGCGGTGGTCGCTGCTTCGCCCAGCATGTCGTAGGAGAACGTGAAGCCGCGCGCCTCGCGGTCGCGGCTGTTTCCGATCGCCTCCTCGATCGTGCGTCCAGTCACGAACTGCTCGCCCATAAGCCGCATGGCGACGTCGACGCCGGCGCGGATGATCGGCTCGCCGCTGCGGGCGATGAGGCGGGTGAGCGCCGCCGACAGACCCTGCTCGCTCGTCGTCGTCACGAGCTTGCCGGTTAGCACCAGGCCCCAGGTGGCGGCGTTGACGAACAGCGACGGGCTCTGGCCGACATGGGCGCGCCAGTCGCCCGGCGAGAGCTTGTCGCGGATCAGCGCGTCGCGTGTCGCCGCGTCGGGAATGCGCAGAAGCGCTTCGGCGAGGCACATGAGAGCGACGCCCTCCTGGCTCGACAGCGAATATTCGTGGATGAGACCCTCGACGCCGCTTGAACGCGTCTTGGCCCTGAGTTTGGCCACCAGGCTGCGGGCGAGCGTGCGGATGCGGTGTGCTTCGTCGGCGCTCGCGGTCGCGACCTTCAGCAGCGGCGGCACGCATTCAGGCTCTGGCGCCCGGTAGGCGGCGGTGATCGCGCTCCTAAGTGGCGTTTGCGACAGGACCTCGGAGCGGAACGCGGCGAAAACGTCGGCGGCGTCGTTCATGTCAGGCTTTCGGTCCCTGGAACCTCGCGGGCAGGCCAAAGTGCGGCCAGCGCGATCTTAGTCTCGAGATAGGCGTTTTGCCTATGTCGCCATCGGGAGGAGCCACAGGGCGTCGAAAGACGCCCGTCTTTCGGACGGGCTATGGCGACGCGGCGATCCACAAAATTATGGAGAGCGCGCTGCGCGCTCCTGGATGGCTTCGCAATGACGACTCCAGTTCAACCTCATCGGCCCATGCTGTAGATAGCGAGTGGGGCGCGGAATACGAGGAGCAGCCCATGCGCGTCATCGGCTTCGCCGGATGGAGCGGGGCGGGCAAGACGACGCTCATCGTCAAGCTTATCCCCGAGCTCAACCGTCGAGGCTTGAGCGTTTCCACGATCAAACACGCGCATCACAATTTCGACCTCGACCAGCCGGGCAAGGATTCCTACGAGCATCGCGCCGCTGGCGCGGAGGAAGTGCTGGTTGCGTCCGCCAATCGGATCGCACTCATGAGGGAATTGCGCGGCGCGCCCGAGCCCTCGCTGGCCGAGCTTTTGCGGCTGCTCAAAGACGTCGACCTTGTGCTCGTCGAGGGCTTCAAGCGCGATCCCTTGCCCAAGATCGAGATCTTTCGCTCGGCCAACGGCAAGCCGCCGCTTTATCCCGACGACCGGAACATCGTCGCGCTGATCAGCGACGCCGTCTCCGTCTGGCGGACCGCCGCACGCGTCGATCGACGACATCGCCGCAGCGGCGGACCTTGTGCTCGCGCACGCTAAGCCGCTCGCTGAAGTTTTGGCCGAGTTTGGGCCACGATCGTAGCGCAGGACTTTTGCCGCTTTGCGCGATTGAACGCGCAGTGCGACAATCCCCGATGAGGTCATGGACTGAATAATCAGCGAAGCCACGCCCGCGCTGAGCCGGCGAAGATTGTTTGAGATCATTGGCGCAAGCGTCGGCGGGGCGGCGGCCTATCAGGCTATGACCCGTCTCGGATACGCCGAGGAATCGCCGTACCGCGGGCCGATCAAGCTCGACGGCGATCCCAAGGGCGCGTCGGTCATCATTTTCGGCGCCGGCCTCGCCGGAATGACCGCGGCGATCGAGCTTCGAGCACGCGGGCTACAAGGTCAGCCTGCTCGAATACAATGCGCGTCCGGGCGGACGGAACTGGACGCTGAGAGGCGGCGACGTCTACACCGAACTCGGCGGCGCGACGCAGCATTGCGAATTCGACGACGGCCTCTATCTCAATCCCGGGCCGTGGCGCATTCCCTACCATCATTACGCGATTCTGGACTATTGCCGGCGTTTCGGCGTGACGCTCGAGCCGTTCATCCAGCTCAACCACAACGCCTATCTGCATTCCGACCAATGCGTTCGGCGGCAAGCCGCAGCGCATTCGCGACATCAAGGCCGATTTCGATGGCGGCGTCGCCGAGCTTCTGGCCAAGGCGACGAAGAAAGGGGCGCTCGACGACGCCGTGTCGAAGGAAGACCAGGAAATCCTGCTCGAGGCGTTGCGGTCGCTCGGCGCGCTCGACAAGGATTTCCGCTACCGGGCGGGCGAGGTTTCGGCCGTACCATCGCGGCTACGCCAAGCACCCCGGCGGCGGCCTCGGCGCCGAGCCGGTCGCCGGCGAGCCGATCGGGCTGCATGACATTCTGACGTCGCGCCTGTGGCGCGGCTTGCAGAGTTTCCTGCTCTACGACTTTCAGACCACGATGTTCCAGCCGGTCGGCGGCATGGGCAGGATCGGCGAGGCTTTCGCGCGGCAGATTCCGGATCGCATCCGATATGGCGCGAAAGTCATCGCCATCGAGCAGAACGACAGCGGCGTCACCGTCGCCTTCGAGGATATTGTCGGCGCGGACGGTTACGGAGGTTCAGGAGATCAAGGCCGACTGGTGCGTCTGCACGCTGCCGCTCACCATCCTCAGCCAAATCCCGATCAACGTGTCCGCGCCGATGAAGGCGGCGATCGACGCCGTTCCCTATGCGTCCGCGGTGAAATTCGGGCTGCAGTTCTCGCGCCGGTTCTGGGAGGAGGACGAGCACATTTTCGGCGGCATCAGCTACACCGACCTGCCGATCCGCCAGATTTCCTATCCGAGCGCCGACTTCAACGCGGGCGGCAAGGGCGTGCTGCTCGGCGGATATACGTTCGGCGGACCGAACGCCTACGAGTTCACGGCGATGCCGCCGGACGAGCGGGTGAAGCGCGCGGTCGAGTTCGGCGCGCAGATTCATCCGCAATATCGCGACCGAGTTCGAGAACGGCGTTTCGGTCGCCTGGCATCGCGTCCCGTTCACGCTTGGGCTGCGCGGGCGACTGGTCGGACGAGGCGCGAGAAGCGCACTACGACGACCTCTGCCAGATCGACGGCCGCATCGTGCTGGCCGGCGAGCACGCCTCCTACATTCCGGCCTGGCAGGAGGGCGCGATCCTGTCGGCGCTCGACGCGATCCAGCGCCTGCATAAGCGGGTGGTCGCGTCATGAGAGTGTGCGCGCTGCGCGCTCCTTGTCGCTCGTCGCCTTCGCCATTGGCGCGTGCGCCGGTCGCGGCCGATGACGCTGCGCCGAAAAGCGCCGCCATGAGCCGCGGTTGGAGATTCGGCGAGCAGGGCGGCGCGGACCTGTTCCGAAATGTCTGCGCCGGCTGTCATCAGCCCGACGCGAAGGGCGCAGTCGGCGCGGCGCCTATCCCTCGCTCGCGGCGACGACGAGCTCGCGTCGGCTGACTTTGTCGTGAGCGCCGTTGCTGCGGCGGGCTGAAAGCCATGCCGCCGGTCGGAGACATGATGAGCGACGCGCAGGTCGCCGACGTCGTCAACTACGTCCGCACGCATTTCGGCAATGCGTACCCGGACGCGGTTTCAGCCGCGGATGTTTCCGCCGCGAGGCGGCGGGCGGCGCCGGTCCAGTAATTGTCGCCGAGTCCTGGGTAAATCACAATACTGGACGGTATAAAGTTCCGAAATCTGGAGGCCGGCAGGGTCGGAAGGCGAAATGGCGCCGCAACTCATTGGAATCGCAGCAAAGGCGACCGGAAACGGCGCCCACCATTTCCTGTGACCGATCCTATTCGGCGACCAGGTCTCGCGCCGGCTCGAGCGCCGAGGACACCGCCTCGTCCACCCGTTCGAGCCAGGTGAACGTCAGTTGCTGCCGCACCTCTTCGGGGATGTCTTCGTAGTCCTTCCGGTTGCGCGCCGGCAGCATGATGTGCCGGAGGCCAGCCCTGTGCGCGGCGACGATTTTCTCCTTGATGCCGCCGACCGGAAGCACGAGGCCCCGGAGGCTGATCTCTCCGGTCATCGCGGTGTCGCTGCGAATGGTGCGATCGGTCATGAGCGAGACGAGCGCCATGAACATCGCGACGCCCAGCGCTCGGGCCGTCCTTCGGCGTCGCGCCCGCCGGCACGTGGATGTGAATGTCGGTCTTCTCGAAGCGCGTCGGATCGATCCCAAAAGATACCGCGCGATTCTTGACGATGCTGAGCGCGGCCTGCGCGCTTTCCTTCATCACTTCGCCGAGTTGCCCAGTGAGGATCAGCCGTCCGCCGCCGGGAGTCGCGGTCGCCTCGATGAACAGGATGTCGCCGCCGACCGGCGTCCAGGCGAGCCCCGTCGCCACGCCGGGAACGCTGGTGCGCATGGCGACCTCGTCCTCGAAAGATCGGCGGCCCTAGAATGCCTAGGAGATCGCCGTCCGTGATCGTGATCGGGCCGGTCTCGCCCTCCGCGACCCGCATGGCGGATTGGCGCAGCACCCTGCCGATCTCGCGCTCGAGGCTTCGAACGCCAGCCTCCCGCGTGTAGCGCTCGATGATTCCCTTGAGCGCGTCGTCGGCGATCTCAACCTGTTCCGGCTTGAGGCCGTTGGCCTTCAATTGGCGTCGAACAAGATAGCGGCGCGCGATCTGAAATTTTTCGCTCGCCGTGTAGCCGGAGAGACTGATGATCTCCATGCGGTCGCGAAGCGGCCCGGGAACCGTGTCGAGCATGTTCGCCGTGGCGATGAACACGACGCGGCTGAGGTCGAAGGGCACAGCGAGGTAATTGTCGCGAAAGGTGTTGTTTTGCTCGGGGTCCAGCACTTCCAGCATCGCGGAGGCGGGGTCGCCCTGTATGCCGGACCCAAGCTTGTCGATCTCGTCCAGCATCATGACGCAATCGCGAGCGCCGGCCTTGCGGATCGCCTGAATGATGTTGCCGGGCAAAGCGCCGATATAGGTTCGCCGATGGCCGCGGATCTCCGCTTCGTCATGCACGCCGCCGAGACTGACGCGGACAAACTTGCGGTTCATGGCGCGCGCGATCGACTGACCGAGCGAGGTCTTGCCGACGCCAGGAGGCCCGACAAAGCAAAGGATCGGCGCCTTGCCGTCCGGCGAGAGCTTGCGAACGGCGAGATATTCGATGATCCGGCGCTTGATCTTCTCAAGCCCGAAGTGATCCTCGTCGAGAATGCGGCGCGCCGCCGCGATGTCGATCGGCGTCTCCTCAGGGAGCGCCCAGGGCAGGTCCACCAGCCAATCGAGGTAGGTCCGGACCATGCCGTATTCGCCCGCGGCCTCCGGCATGCGCTGCAGCCTGCGCAACTCCTTGCGCGCCTGATCGTCGACCTCCTTGGGCATGTGCGCGTTGGCGATCGCCTTCTCGAGTTCGGCGATCTCGGCCGATTTTCCCTCATCCGCTTCGCCAAGCTGGCGCTGAATGGCGGCCATCTGCTCGCGCAGCAGGACCTCGCGGTTGCGGGAATCGAGCGAGGCTTTGGTTTCCCGGCCGATCTCCTGCGACAGGCGCAGAACCTCGATCCGATGCGCGAGCAGTCGCGAGACCCGCTCCATTCGCGCGCCGATGTCCACGGTCTCGAGGATCTCCTGCTTCTCGTCGGGCGTCGCATCCATGAAGGTCGCGACCAAATCGGCCAGCGCGCCTGGCGAATCGACGCCCTGGATGGTCGCCAGCAATTCGTTGGGCGCTTGCGGCAGGAGCTGGATCGCCTCGATCGCCTGGCCCTTGAGATGGAGGAAGCGGGCCTCGATCTCGTTCGATGATCGGAGTGGGCTCGGCAATCCTTTCCGTCTTGGCGACGAAGAACGGCCAACCGGTCAGATAGTCCATCGACCCGGAATCGCTGCTCGCCCTGGCAAATGAGATGGTTGTGTGCCGTCGGGCGCGGTGATGTAACGAACGATATTGGCGACCGTGCCCATTCGATGCAGATCGACTGGCAGGGGATCGGCGACCTCGGCGTTGCGCTGCATCACAATGCCGACCGGCTTTTGCTCCCTCACCGCTCTCTGCGCCGCCAGCACCGAACGCGGACGGCCAAGCGTGATCGGCAGCACGGTCGTCCGGAAACAGCACCAGGCCGCGCACCGGCACGATGATTAGCGCGTCAGGCGGCAATGGCGGCGAAGGCGCGGCGCCAAGGGTCTCTTCGGAGCCTGTCGTGGCGTCAGCCATTTGAGGCCTCCGATTTCTGCAGCGTGATAAGCAGGTGGCCGTTGGAATCCGACCGATGGATGGCGCTGTAGCGTCCCGCAGGCAGACGGATGCGGCGTTCAAATCGACCTTGCGGCAGCTCGAGCCGATGGATGATGGCGGTCCGCATCTCCTCCGGATAGGTCCGACTTCCTGAAATCAGCAACTCGCCTTGGTTGATGACCGCCTTGACCTCCTCGAAGTCGACTCCCGGCAGAGCGACCAGCACCAGCACCGCGCGTTCGGTCTCGAGGATATCGACTGGCGGCTCCCACGTGACCGGAGAGCGCGAGCTTGACGGTGGAAAAAATTGCCGATGCATGCGCTCGGCGCGCGCAAGCATCTCGAAGGCCTCAGACCACATCCAATAGCTTGGAAATTTTGTTTCCATCGCCTCACCCGAACCGGCGCCGCCGGCTTTTGATCCAGAGCAGGGACACTCAATAGCGCAATTCTGGCTGGCGTTCATCCGGCGCAAGGCCCGTTGTTCGGACCGAAGATGGCTTTCGCGACGCCGAGCCTCTAAATCCGTGATCGCGCCGAGCTAAAATCAAGTTCGCAGCGGCGATCGCGCCTAAGCCGCCGCGCCGCCATTTACAGACGCGGCTGGCGGGCTGATGTTGGGAAGAGTGGCTGGGGAGGGGAAATGGTGGACGCGTCGATTGAGATCCTAACAACGCCGCGTCGAGACGAACTCGACCTCTTGCGGATCGCCAATAGCGCCGGGCTTTCGATCAGCGTCCTCCCGAGCGGCGCGATTTTCGCCATCGAGCACACGCAAGCGAACCGTCGGATCATGATCAATCAGACGCTCGCCTTGCCGATCGCCAACGGCATGGGGCGCCTCTATGTGCGCATGGGCGGCGCCGCAGCCGACAACGCTGCCCGTTGACGGGGCCGGAAGCTGGGCTTCGCGTCGGCGCTTCGGACGACCGCTATGTCTGGGAAGGGAGCCAGGAGCGGCGTTGGCCACCGGGTCACGCTCTGGCTGCACCCGCGCCTGAACGCGTGGTTCTGGCGGGTCGAAGTCGTCAATCGCCGCGACGAGGAGCTCTCCTGCGACGCTGTCCTCATCCAGGATCTCGGGCTCGGCGATCAGGGCTTCCTGATGAACAACGAGGCCTACGCCAGCCAGTATCTCGACCATCATATCGCGCGTCATCCGCGCCTGGGCCATGTCCTGATGGGCAGGCAAAATCTGTCGCAGGGCGGAGCGTATCCGTGGGCCGCGCACGGCTGCCTCGAAGGCGCCGCGGGCTTCGCGACGGATTTTCGCCAGGTGATGGGGCCCGCCTACCGCGACGCCGATCAACTCGGCGTTCCATTCGGGACGAGCCTGCCGTCCGAGCGCCTTCAATATGAGACCGCGTGCGCGGCTCTTCAGTCGAAGGCCGTCACGCTCGAGCCCGGCGGCGAGACGTCCTGGACGTTTTTTGGCTTCTTCGAGCCCGACCACCCTGCGGCGTCGAGCGACGCCGACCTGAGCCAGGTCGACGATCGTCGAAGCGCGCCAGCAAAGACTGGGCGCCGCGCGACGTCGCCCTATCCGCGCCGCCGCGAAGTCTGCTCCATGACGCCCGCTCCGCCGTCGCGGAGACGCTCGACGAGAAAGCGATCCGAGCGCGATACCGCCGGCGCACGCATGTCGAGAAGGCCGGCGACCAGCTTCTGTCCTTCTTCGTTCCGGGAAGAACGCACAGCCGCCACGTCGTCCTGCGCGACAAGGAGCACATCGTGCGCGCGCCGCCACGGCTCGCTTGATGCGCAGCGGCGAGGAGATGCTGCCGGACGAGGCGATTCTTTGCGCGACGGCATGGATGCACGGCGTGTTCGGCGCGCAGCTCACCATCGGCAATACGTCATTCCACAAGCTCTTCTCCGTCTCGCGCGATCCCTACAACATCACCCGCGCCAGCGGGCTGCGCATGCTGATGGAGACGAAGGACGGATGGCGGTTGCTGACCGTGCCGTCCGCTTTCGAAATGGGCCTTAACGATTGCCGCTGGATCTACCGTCTGGGCAAGCGAACCGTCACGGTCTCCGCGACCGTCTGCGGCGACGAGCCCGCCATGCAATGGCGCGTCGCGGTCGAAGGGCCAAGATGCCGCTTCCTCGTCTTCGGCCATCTCGTCCTTGGCGAGCAGGAATTTGGGCCCGCCGGCCGCGATCGAGATCGACTCGAAGCGAAAGCGCTTCACCTTCCGGCCGGATCTCAATGATCGCTGGGGCCAGCAATATCCTGAGGCCGTCTATCGCCTCGTGACGAGCACGCCGGGACGCGTCGAAGCCATTGGCGGCGACGAACTGCTCTACGCCGACGGCAAGCGTCGCAGCGGCGGATACGCCGCGATTCGGACGCGGCCGACGAATGAATTCGTGTTCGCGGTCGTGGGCTCGATGACCGACGCGAAGCAGGCCGACGCGCTGACCGTCAAAATACGCCAAGGCCGTCGACGAAGCGGCGATGCTCAAGCCCGCCGACCGCTTCTGGCGCAACCTTACGCGCGGCGTTCGGGTGAAGAGCGCCAAGGATTCCGCGGACGCGCTTGCCATCGACACCATTCTTCCCTGGCTTGCGCATGACGGCGATGATCCATCTCACCGCGCCGCACGGCCTCGAGCAATATACCGGCGGCGCGTGGGGCACGCGCGACGTCTGCCAGGGCTCGATCGAACTCCTGCTGACGCTCGAGCACGATCAGCCGGTCAAAGAGATTCTGCGCATCCTCTTCGCTCAGCAATACGAGGACAGCGGCGACTGGCCGCAATGGTTCATGCTCGAGCCCTATTCCGTCGTGCAGGACAAGGAGTCGCACGGCGACATCATCGTCTGGCCGCTCAAGGCGCTCTGCGACTATATCGAGGCGACCGGCGATCTTCGCCTTCCTCGACGAGACGATCGCCGTGGCGGCGCGCGGACAATTTCGAGAAGACCGCGCACGCCGACCCGGTGACCGCCCACATCGACAAGCTGATCGCGACGGTGCGCGCGCGCTTCATCCCGGGCACGAACCTCGTCCGCTATGGCAACGGCGACTGGAACGACTCGCTGCGGCCGGTCGATCCGACGAAGCGCGACTGGATGACGAGCGCCTGGACGGTGGTTCTCTTCTACGAGCAGCTTCGCCGCTATGCCGAAATCCTTCGTCGAGCCAAGCGCCCGCCGAGCCAGGCAAAGGCGCTCGACGCGCTCGCGGCGGCGGTGCGCAAGGACTTCAACAGCGCACCTCGTCCGCGACGGCGTTGTCGCCGGCTATGGCGTGTTCCGGCCGGAAGGCGGCGAGCCCGACCTTTTGCTTCATCCAAGCGATAAGCAAACGGGTCTCGCCTACTCGCTGCTGCCGATGACGCAGAGCATCATCGGCGGCCTGTTCACGCAGGCGCAGGCGCGCAAGCACTTGGGCCTCATCCGCAAGCATCTGCTTGTTTTCCGACGGCGCGCGGCTGATGGACAAGCCGATCGCCTATCACGGCGGCCCGGAGACGTTCTTCCAGCGGGCGGAATCGGCCGCCTTCTTCGGCCGCGAAATCGGGCTCATGTATACGCATTCGCATCTGCGCTATGGCGAGGCGATGAGCGACATCGGCGAATTTGAGGCCCTGTGGGAGGCGCTGCTTGTCGCCAATCCGATCGCCGTCACGGACGAGCTTCCGAACGCCTCGCTGAGACAGCGCAACGCTTATTTCAGCTCAAGCGACGCGGCTTTCCAGGACCGCTATCAGGCGAGCGACGAATGGGCGCGCGTCAAAGCGAACTCAATCGCGGTCGATGGCGGCTGGCGCATCTATTCGAGCGGTCCCGGCCTTTACGCCAACATGCTCATTCGCCACGCCTTTGGGCTGCGCCGCCAGTTCGGCAAGCGGATCGTGACGCCGGGCTTGCGAAAGTCGCGAAAGGACCTCAGCCTCGAATGGCCTGGGCGGCCCGGCGGCGGCTCGCGGCGGCGGTGATGAAGGCGGCATAGCTCCAGGCGAGATGTTTGGCCGAAGTCTGCGCGCCCGTCGCGCGATCGAATTGCTCCGAAAGATCGCCGCCGGCTGGAGTGTAGGCCTGCACGGTGCGCATGAAGGCGTCGCCGCGTTCGAGAGCGGCTGTCGCTGGACGTTCTCGCCGCTCAAGGCGTTCGCCGAAAGCGCGCGTTCTCGTCGGCTTCCGCCGGCATCGCGCGCCTGATTGCAGCGCAATCGCCAGTCTGAAATAGAACTCGGCTGCGGCGAGCGTCGCCAGATACCAGGGGTTGCCGCCGAAATAGGCGTCGCTCGCGTAGCGCCCCATTGCTGGGCCATGGTCCGGGCGGGCGCTTGCGGTTGATAGGATATTCAGCGTCGAACAGGTCTTCGAACGCGGTCAGCGTGGCCTGGGCCTTCGGATCGAGGACGCTATGCGCGCCCTCCTTGCGCCCAGCGTGAAGCACGCCAAGAATCACCGAAATGTCGAGAGCCTTTTCCGGGACGCCGCTCGACGACGCCAGTCCTTGAGCGGTAATAGCCGTCTCCGCGCTCCAAAAGGCGTCCAAGCTCGGATACGAGTTCGTCCGCAGCGGAACGGCACGCGCGAGCCTGGGCGGCGTCGCCCGCCTCGTCGAGCCATTCGGCGCCGCGAGCGAGCGCCTCGGCCTGCGCGAGCTGTGTATAATAATGATATCCGGACTCTTCCTCCCAGATATCGAAACGAGCGTTCGCTCACGCGCGCCCGGATGAAGTCGAGATCGCCGATCACGAGCTCCAGCATTGCCGCTCGGAGTTCTCGTCCAGGTCGGGCTGGGCGTCGCGCCACCGCGTGAGCGCGAGGACTTCGAGCGCCGGCCCGTCATTCTGGGGACGCGCCCAACGGGTGAAATCTAGCGTCCCATCTGGATTGATGCGGGCTTCGGCCAGCACCGCGACCGCCAAAGACCGACGCGATCTCGTCGTCGGGTCGCAGGTATTGCAGGAAAGACGGCTGAACCTTTTCCCGGAAGCGCCCGTGGCGAATAAGCTCCCGGCCGTCCAGCGCGCGCAGCGACCGGTTGAACTCAACAAACTCCCGCAAGCGCGTCGACGGCGGTTTGCTTCTCGAGCTCCTCGGCCTCAGCCACGCGCAACGCATCGATGATGATCGCCGAATCCCGGAACCAGTGAAAGAAATAGTCGGGGTCTGGATCGTAGGCGGCAGGAACCGGCGAGGCCAGCACGGACCCGGGCTGTGGCGCGACGCGCTGCCCGAAACCCGGACGGTCCTTGACCAGGTTGGTAGCCGAGACGGATCGCAGCATCGCGCCCGCCGCGAAGCGCGCTTCCTTCTCTATCCAATCGTCAAGCGCAGTCACGATACCGCTGGAGCGAAATGCGGACTTTTGAAACCCAGCTTCTTCATCCCCTCGCGGATCTCGGGAATGCCCATGAACAGCTTCCAGATGAGGCCGCTGCGGTAGTTCTCGATCATGACGACGATCGGCCCCTGACTGATCGCGAGGTAACTGTCGGCATACCAGTCATGCTGCTCGCTGAAGCCGTCGATGAAGCCGAAGCGACCCCAGATCTTGTCGCCCAGATCGTCGTAGAAGTGGCGCAGCGCCGCCATCGCCTCAGTCGGCGCGTAAGGGAAGCTCGCGAGCGCAGCGCTTGGCGTGATGACGCTTTTGTCGTTGCTCGGGCGAATGCGCGTCATAGCCCTTGATCGAGTCGCCGGCGGTGAGGCCCCAGCAGTTCGGTCCGTAGCCCTTGTACCCGTGCGGGTTGCGGACGCAGTAGGCGTAGTTGATGCGCGTGTGAGCGACGTTCTGCTTCCAGTAGTCGGCGTAGGCGTCGCTCAACCCGCGCGGATCGATGCCGCAGAAGGAATAATGGGTGAAGAACAGCGGTCCGCCCCAGTCGGGTCCGAGCGGAAGCTCGACGCCCTCGAAACTCAGCCGGTTGATGAACTGACGGCTCTGCGCCCAGCCTTCGTGATAGGCCTCGGCCGGGATCGAATAGCGCGGCGAGGACGCGGCCAGCACGTAAGCGATGAGGCACTCGTTCCAGCCGCGGATAGGATGGTTCAGCGCGAAGCCGTTGGTCGGGCTCCAGTGCCAGGTGAGCGCGGTTCGGCCGCCCTGAGTGTACCAATCCCACTCGGCTTCGCTCCAAAGATAGGTGATGCGGTCGCGAATGCGCTTCTCGTCTGACGCATCGCGATCGAAATAGGCGCGCGCGCACAGAAGCCCCTGAAACAGAAACGCGCGTCTCGACCAGATCGGCGCCGTCGTCCTTGCGGCTGAACGGCTTTGTCGCCCCGGTGTCGCCGTGCATGAAATGGGGATAGAGGCCATGATAGCAGGTCGCCCTCTCGAGGCAGTCGAGCGACTTCGACAGGCGAGCGCACGCCTCCTCTCGCGTCACCCATCCGCGCTCGCAGGCTACGATCATCGCCATCACGCCAAAGCCGGAGCCGCCCGTCGCCACGTCGTGGTCCGCTGGATCCGCAAGCCGTCCGGTGCGATCGCGCGCCAGCCCGCTCACGGGCTCGGCGCCGTCCCAGAAAATAGAGGAAGGTCTGACGCTGGACGAGATCAAGCAAATCCTCGTCGGATAGCTTCTCCTTCCGCTTGGCTTCCTTGGGGTGCGACTTGGTTTTGGCGGAATGTGGCATCGATGTCCTGTCTATTCGGCGGGAAGAGATTCGGCGGTGGACTTTGGCGGTTCAGGGATTCCGTGCTCGCGTTCCGGTTCGAACTTCTGCCCGCTCGGATCCATGATCGAGATGCAGCTTGCGGGGATAGAAGCCGGTCTCCGGCTGGTCATGGCCGATATTGATCATGCCGATTTCGGCCAATTCGTTCGAGAACAGCGTCCTGATGCGTTCGCGCGAAGTCGGGTCGAGAATGTCGAGCGCGTCGTTCACCACGACCCAGCGCGGCCTTTGCAGAACGACGCGGGCGAAGGCGAGGCACTGCTTCTCGTCGTCGGTCAACTCCCGGTCCCATCGATCCACCTTGTCGAGGTGCGGCTCGAGGTGTTCCAGCCCGACCCCGGCGAGCGCGTTGACGATAGCCGGCTGATCGAAAGACTCGGTCGGGTGCGGATAAGTGACGATCTCGCGCAGAGAGCCGGGCGGGATATAGGCTCGCATCGGCATGAACATGATCGTGCTACGCGCGGGATGCGTGATCTTGCCGCTTCCCCAAGGCCACAGACCGCCGATGGCTCGAAACAGCAGGGCTTTTTCTTCGCCATTTTCGCCAGCGATGAGGACACGTTCCTTGGCGTCGATGTCCGAGTGCGGCTTCGCTCAGCGTCACGCAGCCTGCCGGCGAGGCGACCTGCAGATCGTCGATCTTTATCGACGGATCGTCTCCTTCCGCGAATTTGATGCGGCTCGCCGCTTGGCCGAGGTCATCCATGCCCAAGATCGCTTTTCGGAACCGCGCCACGCGCAAAAGCGTCGCGCGCCAGTCCGCAAGGTTGGAGAAATTGTCGACGAACCATCGCAGAGCCGTTTGCACCTGGTTGAAAGCGCCGACAATCACCATCAGTTCGCCGAAGCTTATGTTGCTGCGGAAATAGGCTGGCGCCGCGACCAGAATTGGCGCGATGATCGTAAACCAGCCATAGCCCGCGGTAACCCAGGTCAGCCGTGTAACGGAATTGACGATCCGCCACGAAATGTCGAGCACGCTGCCGAACACACCATCCAGACGCTCTCTCTCGTCGGCCTCGCCGCCGTAAAGCGTGATGCCGTCGATGTGTTCGTTTATTCGCACGAGCGCGAAACGAAAATCCGCCTCCCGCGCATAGTGCTCGGCGTTGAGATTGATCAGCGGGCGGCCGACGCGCCAGCTTACATACGAGGCGGCGCCCGCGTAGACCAGCGCGCACCAGACGAGATAGCCGGGCGGAGCGAAGTCTCGGCCGGCGATCGGCAGAAACTGGCCCTTCGAGAGCCCCCAAAGGACGCCGACGAATGTGAGCAGAAGAAGGCTCGACTGGAGAAGGCCAATCCCTAAGTCGGTGGACAGATCGGTCAGATGCTGGGCGTCGGCCTGGAGGCGCTGGTCGGGGTTGGCGCCGAGCGGCCCCGAATTCGACAGGCGAAAGGCGCGCTTCGGTTTGAGCCACTGATTCAGAAGATCGTTCACCAGGCCCTGGCGCAGGACGACCTTGGAGCTCTGGTTGAGCCACATCTGCACCACGTTGAGGATAAGCAATATGCCGGCGATTTCCCCAAAGACGCCAAGCTGCGTCAAGAAAGCGGGCATGTCCTTGTTGGTCAGCGCATTGTAGAAGGGGCGGTTCCAGGAGTTGAGCCGGATCTGCATATAGGCGGTGGCCCCGACGACCACGACGAGCCCGCCGGCCAAGGTCAGGAGTTTGTTGCGCTGGCGCGAAACCCAGAAGGCCGAGGCCATCCAGATGACGTCGGAGAACAGACTTTTGAGCGAGGCGCTATCCGTGTTGTCGGCGCTGGCTGGTGGATTGTTGGATTGTTCCGCCATTGAGTTCGATCCGTTTCCCCTGACGCCCATTCTCGCATGATCCGGCCGCGTCGTCTTGGCGGATGTTCAGGGGCCCGAGGTTGAATGTTGCATCGACGGCGGCCGCTTGCGAAACCTGTTTTCGATCGAGAAGATCGCGGGCCGCAAAACGTCGGCTCGCGGTTGAGGAAAAGGCAGGAGCATGGGACGCATCGATACGCTGCTCGCCTCCATGACGCTCGAGGAAAAAATCGGGCAGCTCAACATGGTCGCCGCCTCCCGCGTGGTCACCGGCCCCGGCGAGCTGCGCGACCTGCAGGAGGGGATTCGAACCGGACGGATCGGAAATCTGCTCAACCTATGGGGCGCGGACGAAACGCGCGCTGTCCAGCGTCTCGCGGTGGAGGAATCCCGCCTCGGCGTTCCCTTGCTGATGGGTCTCGACGTCATCCATGGCCACCACACGATCTTTCCTGTCTCCTTAGCGGAAGCCTGCCAGTTCGCGCCCGATCTCTGGGAGAAGACGGCGCGCGTCGCCGCCGAAGAGGCGGCGGAGGACGGTGTGGCGCTCACCTTTGCGCCGATGCTCGACGTGGCGCGCGATCCACGCTGGGGACGCATCGTCGAAAGCCCTGGCGAGGACACCTGGGTCGCGTGCGCAGATGGCGGCCGCCAAGACGCGGGGCTTCCAAGGACAAGATCTTGCGGCGCCGGATAGCCTCGTCGCGACAGCCAAGCATCTCTGCGCCTATGGCGCCGTGAACGCCGGCCGCGAATACGCCTCGGCCGATGTGTCCGAGCGAACGTTGCACGAGATTTATCTGCCGCCGTTCGCGGCGGCCGTCGCCGCGGGCGCTGCGGCGATCATGCCGGCGTTCATCGATGTCGCTGGCGTAGCCATGACCGCCAACGCCAAGCTGCTGCAAGGTTGGCTCAGGGGAGTCCTCGGCTTCGATGGGGTCGTAATCAGCGACTACAACGCTGTCGCGGAGCTGCTCAATCATGGCGTTGCGGCGGATCTCGTCGAAGCCGCGGCGCTCGCGCTGAACGCGGGCGTCGACATCGATATGACAAGCGGCGCCTATGTTCAGTGCCTGCCGGAGGCGCTGGAACGCGGCCTCGTAACGATGACCGCGATCGATGCTTGTGTACTGCGCGTGCTCAATCTCAAGCAGCGCCTCGGCCTGTTCGACGACCCCTATCGACGCGGGTCTGTCCCGCTTGCGGCAGGCCGGGCGGCGGAGCGGCGCAAGCTGGCGCGAGAGGTGGCGCGGCGAGCGATCGTGCTTCTGTCCAACCGCACGGGGGCCTTGCCGCTCTCGCCCGAAATCCGACGCATCGCCGTCGTTGGCCCTTTGGCCGCGGCGCCGGGCGAGATGCTGGGGTCATGGGCGTCGGCCGGCCGCCCGGAAGACGCAGTGTCCATTCTGGAAGGGCTCAAGGCGGCCCGGCCGCACTGCCGCATCGATCACGTCGCAGGCGTCGAGATAGCGGGAGACAACGCGGAGGGGATATCAGCTGCGGCGGATCTCTGCGCCGGACGCCGAAGTCATTGTGCTCTGCCTGGGCGAGAGCGCGGCGATGAGCGGAGAGGCCGCGAGCCGCGTCGATCTCGGCTTGCCCGGGCGCCAGCGCGCGCTTGCCGAAGCGATCCTCGACCTCGGCAAACCGGTCGTCGTGACGCTCTCGTCGGGCCGGCCGCTCACTCTCCCGTGGCTGTTCGAGCGGGCGGACGCCGTGTTGGCGACATGGTTTCTTGGGCACGAGGCCGGCCATGCGGTCGCCGACGTTCTGACGGGAAAGTTCAATCCGACCGGACGATTGCCGGTGAGCTGGCCGCGTCACGTCGGGCAGGTCCCGATCTTCTACAACGAGCTTCCTTCCGGCCGCCCCTACGCGCCCGGCGTGCATTATTCGAGCACCTATCTCGATCAGCCGCCGACGCCGCAATTTCCCTTTGGCCACGGCCTTTCCTACAGCCACTTTAAGCTCGACGATCTTCGGTGCGAACCGGCGCGCGTCAAGGCGGACGGCAGCCTCGATGTGTCGCTAGAAGTCCACAACGAGAGCCCCGTGGATGGGGAAGCGACGCTGTTCCTGTTCGTGCGCGATCCTGTGGCGAGCGTCGCCCGGCCGCTGTTGGAGCTTAATGGGGTGCAGAAAGCGGTCCTGGTCGCGGGTGAACGCAAGATTGTGACGTGGCGGCTTCAGGTTAGCGATCTGTCCTTCGTCGGCCAAAACCTCGATCGCCTTCTGGAGCCCGGGCGGTTCGAGATCCACGTCGGTCAAAGCGCCGAGCCAAGCGCGCTTCTGAGTTGCGCGATCGAAGTGACGAAGTGACTTTCGCCCGGCCCTGTCCGGTCGAGCCGCATCGCCGTTAGCGAGTCCGAATCGAGTGTTTTCAATCGGTTGCGGTGCGATTAACGAGTTGCTTGGCCGCTCGGCGATCGCCTTGCGCGTTGCGCGGGGGATCGGTCCCGAAAGTCTCGCGGCGGAGGCGTTTCGATGAAATCCGCCATGGGAATTTCCCTCGAAGATTCCTCTTGGCGGAAAGCATAGCAAGGAGTGCTGAAAATAGCAAGAAAATGTCGGGTCTCCGAAGAAAGATCTTATAAATCAGAATGTTAATGTCGGCGCGGCCTTGGCCCCAATCGCCAGATTGCCCGTTGGGCCAAACCGGCGCGTTCGCGCCGCCGCGCCACGCGGCGTCGACGGCCAGCATGCCTGACCGCCGCTCCGCGCCTCGCGCGCTTGACCCCGACAGATGGAAGGAACATTGGCTTGCGGCCCGCCAACAAGAAACTTAGATGGTTGCGAGAGGATAACAGGAAATTTCAGGCGGAAAACCCGGGCCTTTTTGGGCAAACAACCGTTCATCATGAAGTTAGGATCGCGAGGCCTGAGATCTCGCTGCGCAGATTGGTAAGTCTTGACCTATGGATTGTGAAAGCGGACAGGGCGTTGTTTCGCAGGACGTAGGATCGGGGGGCTGCGCGGCCTCGGCTGCGTCGACAGAAGGCGCATTCTACTCGCCTTCGACCGTTCTGATCACGGGCGCGAGCGGCTTTCTCGGTTCGGCGATCGCCGAAGCCACGCGAGCCCGCGGCCACGCCATCCGTGTTCTCGCGCGTCCATCGAGCCCGCGGACAAATCTCAACCCGGCGGACACGCTGTGCGAGGGCGATCTGCGCGATCGCGCCTCTTTGGCGGCGGCGCTGAAGGGCGCCCGCTACCTTTTCCATGCAGCCGCCGATTATCGGCTCTGGGCGCGAAACCCGGAGGAGATTCACCGCAACAATCTCGAGGGAACGCGGCTTATCATGGAGGAGGCGCTGAGCGCCGGGGTCGAGCGCATCGTCTACACAAGCAGCGTGGCGACCTTGAAGCCGATCGAGGGCGGCTCCGCGGCAGAGGATCGTCCGCTCGCCGAAGGCGAGGGGATCGGCGCGTACAAGCGCAGCAAGGTCGCGGCTGAGCGGCTGGTCGAGGCGATGATCCGGCGCGACGGACTGCCGGCGGTCATCGTCAATCCGTCGACGCCGATCGGACCGCGCGACGTGCGGCCAACGCCGACCGGCCGCATCATTGTCGAGGCTGCGTCGGGACGCATGCCAGCCTTTGTGGAAACAGGGCTCAATCTGGCGCATGTCGACGACGTCGCGGCCGGCCATCTTGCCGCGCTCGACCGAGGCAGGATCGGCGAGCGCTACATTCTCGGCGGCGACAACGTGTTCCTTGCCGACATGCTGGCTGACATCGCCCGGCTCGTTGGGCGCCGACCGCCTACGGTCAAGTTGCCCCGGACAATGCTCTACCCGATCGCATACGGAGCCGAGTTGTTGGCGGGCCTGCGGGGAGTGGACCCATTCATCACGATGGATGGCCTGCGGATGGCGCGCCATCATATGTTCTTCGATGATTCCAAAGCGCGGCGCGAGCTGGGCTATGTTTCGAGACCCTATCGCGAAGGCCTTGCCGATGCGATCGCCTGGTTTCGCACCCACGGCTATCTCAAATGATTCTCGTCGCTGTGTCGCTCGTCCCGCTCGCCATATGGGCCTATCTTCTGGTCGGCAGGGGATGGTTCTGGCTCTGCGGCGAGCGCGACGATTCCGCTGCCGCCAGCGGTCTTGCAGAACGAGCCGGGCGCTTGGCCGGGCGTCGTGGCGATCATTCCGGCGCGCGACGAAGCCGACATGATTGCTCGCAGCGTCGGCTCCCTGCTTAGACAGGATTATTCTGGGCCTTTTTCCGTGGTCGTTGTCGACGATCAGAGCACGGACGGCACCGCAGCCGTCGCGTCGAACGCCGCGAGCGACGCTCACGCGGCCGACCGGCTGAAAATCGTGACAGGAACTGGCCCGCCGCCCGGTTGGACCGGCAAACTGTCGGCGATGCGCTTGGGCTTGGCCGAGGTCGAAGCGAGCGGTCATGCGCCCGAATTCGTTCTGTTCACCGACGCCGATATCGCCTATGCGCCGCACGTGCTCTCTCGTCTGATCCAAATCGCTCGCGCCAAAAAAAGCGTGCTGACGTCGCTGATGGTGAGGCTGCGCTGCGAAAGCGCGGCCGAGCGCTGGCTCGCGCCGGCTTTCGTGTTCTTCTTTCAGATGCTCTATCCGTTCGCCTGGGTGAACGATCCGCGCAAGGCCGACGGCCGCTGCGGCTGGCGGCTGCATGCTCGTGCGACGCGAGGCGCTTCACGCGGCAGGCGGTCTCGAGGCCGTGCGGGGCGCGCTCATTGACGATTGCGCGCTGGGCGCGCTCATGAAGGGGCAGGGGCCAATCTGGCTCGGGCTGACTGAGAGCGTCGACAGCTTGCGCGCTTATTCCACCTTCGCCGAATTCAGCCGGATGGTGTCGCGCTCGGCCTTCGCCGAATTGCGTTATTCGTCTCTGCGTCTCGCAGGCGCGATCGGCGGAATGGCGCTTGTCTATATCGCGCCGCCGTTGTTCGCCATTTTCGCGCGAGGCGGAGCGCAATTGGCCGGCGCGCTCGCCTGGGCGATGATGGCGATTGCCCTTGCGCCGATGTTGCGGCTATACGGGCGCCCCGTGTTTGGCGGCCTCGCCTTACCGGTCATTGCGGTCGCTTATGTCGCCTTCACCTTCGCGTCCGCGCTACCAATATTGGCGGGGGCGAGGCGGCTATTGGAAAGGTCGATTCCAAGCGCCGATGCGGGAGACAGGGCGCGCGTGACGACGGTGAAAGAGGCCCTCTCGGGCAAGGGCCACCGGGACGAGAATTTTCCGGTCGCCTCGTGGCTGCTCAGCGAGCAGCGGCGCGGGCCGATCATGGCCTTCTACCGCTTCGTTCGCGCCGCCGACGACGTGGCCGATCATCCGACTCTCACGCCGGAGACGAAGCTCGAGCTGCTCGATGATCTCGACGACGCGCTCACCGGGCGCGGCCCTCCGGCTGAGGAAGCCGAGCCTCTGAGGCTTGAGCTCGCCAAGACGGGCTTGAGCCCGAAGCATGCGCTTGGATCTCCTCAAGGCCTTTCGGCTCGATGCGCGGAAGAACCGCTACGCCAACTGGTCGGAGCTCATGGATTATTGCGCTCTGTCCGCCGCGCCGGTCGGCCGTTTCGTTCTCGACGTGCACGAAGAAGACCCGTCGATGTGGCCGGCCTCCGACGCCGTGTGCTCGGCCCTGCAGATCATCAATCATTTGCAGGATTGCGGCGAGGACTATAAGCGCCTCAACCGGGTCTATCTGCCGCTCGACACGCTCGCCGCGCACGGAGCCTCTGTGGAGATGCTGGACGCGCAGAAGGCGCCGCCAACCTTGCGCGGCGCGCTCGCCGAGCTTGCGCGCCGCACGAGCGAGCTCGTGAACCGTGGCGCGCCGCTCATTCCGCAAATTCGGGACGTCCGCCTTGGCGCGGAGATTGCCGCGATCCATGCGCTTGCGCGCCGCCTATCGCGCGATCTCGAAAGCCGCGATCCTCTGAGCGAACGCGTCCATCTCGGCAAGGCCGGCTTCGCGCTGGTCGGCGGGTTGGGCGCGGCGCGTTTTCTGGGCTCCGCGATGATGCGCGTGGGGCGCGGGCGAGCGAAAGCGACGGCATGAGTTCGCAGGCGGCGCCTGTGGCGGGCAGCTCCTTCTATACCGCTTTGCGCATTTTGCCGGAGAAGCAGCGCGAGGCGATGTTTGCGGTCTATGGCTTCTGTCGCGAGGTCGACGACATCGCTGATGACCGCGGGCCGGCGACGGCGGCCGAGCGCCTGGCCAAGTTGGAGCAGTGGAGGGCCGACATCGCCGCGATGTGCGCCGGACGGGCGCCGCCGCACCTCGCCGTCGCTCGCCGAGGCGACGCGAGACTATCGATCTGAAGCGCGAGGATTTCGACGCCGTGATCGACGGCATGGCGATGGACGCGGAACAGGACATCCGCGCTCCGGACTGGGCGACGCTGGACCTGTATTGCGATCGGGTGGCGTCGGCTGTCGGCCGGCTTTCGGTGCGCATTTTCGGCCTGACCGACGAACGCGGCGTCGAGCTTGCCCATCATCTTGGCCGGGCGCTTCAGCTGACCAATATCCTGCGCGACATCGATGAGGATGCGAGCATCGGCCGGCTCTACCTGCCGCGCGAGGCGCTAAAGGCTGCAGGGGTGACAACCGATGAACCTCTGGCGGTCGCTGCGGACCCGAAGCTTGCCGACGCCTGTGTCGAAGTGGCCGCGCGCGCTCGCCGGCATTTCGAGAAGGCCCAATCGACAATGGCCACTGAGCCGCGCGCGGCGGTGAAGGCGCCGCGATTGATGGCCGCCGCCTATGGCTCGATCCTCGACAAGATGCTGAAAGAGGGCTTCGCTCCCCCGCGGCGACGCGCCAAGGCCAGCCGCCTGCGCCTCATCGCCGCGCTTCTGCGCTACGGCATTCTGTGAACGGCGGCGTGGTACACATCATCGGCGCCGGCATCGCGGGGTTAAGCGCAGCGGTTCGCCTCGTCGACGCGGGACGTCAGATCGTCGTGCATGAAGCAGCGGCGTTCGCCGGCGGCCGCTGCCGGTCCTATCTCGATCCGACGCTGGGCATCGTGATCGACAATGGCAACCACCTGCTGCTTTCAGGCAATCACGAGGCGCTCGACTATCTCGACCGCATCGGCGCGCGCGAGACGCTGCACGATCCTGGCGCGGCGATCTTCGACTTCGCGGATCTCAAGAGCGGCGAGCGCTGGCGGCTCGATCTCAGCGAAGGCCGTATCCCGTGGTGGCTGTTCGATCGAAAGAAGCGTGTGCCCGGCACGGCGCTTGGCGAATATCTCGCTCCGCTCGGCGTGTTCGTGAAGGGCTCGAGCGCGACGGTCGGCGAGGCGATGCGCTGCGAGGGTCCGCTTTACGAGCGGCTCTGGCGCCCCCTCCTGACCTCTGCGCTGAATACCGGTCCCCCGGAAAGTTCTGCGGCGCTTACCGCGGCTTTGCTCCGCGAGACTCTCGCCGCGGGGGGCAAGGCTTGTCACCCGCTGTTCGCGGCCCACGGCCTGGCCAGCAGCTTTATCGACCCGGCGCTCGCCTTTCTCACTGCGCGAGGGTCTCCAGTTCGATTCGGCGACCGACTGCGAGCGATCCGTTTCGAGGGGGAGCGCGCAGTCGGGCTCGACTTTGACCGGGCGCAGCAGGAGCTCGGCCCTAACGATTCCGTGATCGTCGGCGTTCCGCCATGGATCGCCAAAGACCTCCTTCCGAACCTGACGACGCCCGAAGAATTTCGCGGCATCCTCAACGTCCATTTCCAGATCGCGCCGCCTCGTGGCCAGCCGGCGATCCTTGGGGTCGTCAATGCCGAGATCGAATGGCTGTTTGCTTTTCCTGACCGGCTCTCCGTCACGATCAGCAACGCCGACCGGCTGATCGACCGCCCGCGCGATGAACTTGCGGCCGACATATGGCGCGAGGCGGCGGCGCTGACCGGACTTGCCGCTGACCTGCCGCCCTGGCAGATCGTCAAGGAAAAGCGGGCGACCTTCGCGGCGACGCCGGCGCAGAACGCGAGGCGACCAGCGGCGCGCACCCGATGGGCCAATGTTGTCCTCGCTGGCGACTGGGTCCAGACCGGTCTGCCAGCCACAATCGAAGGCGCGGTGCGTTCAGGCTATAAGGCGGCCTCGATCGTTGTCGGGTCGGGCGTGCGTTCGCCCAGACCTAGCGTTATGAGCCTTTCGCAATGAATATCGCTCTCGACCATTCTCAAGACCCGCCGTCGCCGGACGCGCTCGAGCTTCACATCTCGCGTGCGGCGAAGGCGTTGCTCGCTCGTCAGCACGAGGATGGCCATTGGTGCTTCGAACTCGAGGCCGACGCGACGATCCCGGCCGAATATGTCCTGCTCAGGCATTTCCGCGGCGAGAAGCCCGATCTCGAACTCGAGCGCCTGATCGCCGTCTATCTTCGGCGCATTCAGGGCGATCATGGCGGTTGGCCGCTCGTGCATGCGGGCCCGTTCGACATGAGCGCCAGCGTCAAGGCGTATTTTGCGCTGAAAATGATCGGCGACGATCCCGAGGCGCCGCACATGGCCCATGCGCGCGAAGCGATTCTCGCTAACGGCGGCGCGGCGAAGAGCAATGTCTTCACGCGCTTCCTGCTGGCGCTCTACGAAGCCATTCCCTGGCGCGGCGTGCCGACCATGCCGGTCGAGATCATGCTCCTGCCGCGCTGGTTTCCCTTTCATATCGACAAGGTTTCCTATTGGGCGCGCACCGTGATGGTGCCGCTGCTTGTGCTGCAAGCCCTGAAGCCGCGGCCCGCCAATCCGCGCGGCGTCACGATTCCGGAGCTGTTCGTCGCGCCGCCCGAGACTGTGCGCGAGTGGCCGAAGGGCGCGCATCAGGCATGGTTGGGCGTGAAGATCTTCGGCGCGATCGACTGGCTGCTCAAGCGCGTCGAGCCTTACTTTCCGGCCTCCCTACGCCGCCGCGCGATCGAGCGCGGCCGAGGCTTTCGTGACCGAGCGCCTCAATGGCGAAGAAGGCCTCGGCGCGATCTATCCCGCCATGGCGAACGCCGTCCTGATGTATGACGCGCTGGGCTATCCGCCTGACCATCCTCATCTGCGGTCACCGCGCGCCGGTCGATCGAGAAACTGCTCGTCGTTGGCAAGGATGAGGCCTATTGCCAGCCGTGCTTGTCGCCGGTGTGGGACACGGCGCTCACCGCCCACGCGCTGCTCGAAGCGGGAGGCGAGGCTCGGCGGCGAGCCGGTGCGCGCGGCGCTCGATTGGCTGGCGCCGCTCCAAATCCTCGACGTCAAAGGCGACTGGGCGGTCCGGCGTCCGGACGTTCGGCCCGGCGGCTGGGCGTTCCAGTACGCCAATCCGCATTATCCGGACACTGACGACACCGCGGTGGTGGCGATGGCGATGGACCGCGCCGATCGCGGCGGCGTGACGCGGGGCCCGGACGCGCATTCGCCGGCCATCGCCCGGGCGCGCGAATGGATCGAAGGACTGCAGAGCAAGAACGGCGCGTGGGCCGCCTTCGACGCCGACAACACCTATCACTACCTCAACCACATTCCGTTCGCCGACCACGGCGCGCTGCTCGATCCCGCCGACCGCGGATGTCACCGCCCGCTGCGTCTCGATGCTCGCTCAGCTTGGCGAGACGCGCGGGACGAGCCCGGTCTTGGCGCGCGGAATCGACGCGCTTCTTGCCGATCAGGAGAAGGACGGAAGCTGGTTCGGCCGCTGGGGCATGAACTATATTTACGGAACCTGGTCGTCGCTATGCGCGCTGGCGATCGCCGGCCAGGACCCGCAATCGGAGCCTATGCGCCGCGCGGTCGGCGTGGCTCACGCGGATCCAGAATCCGGACGGCGGCTGGGGGGAGAGCGGCGGCAGCTACCGGCTCGACTATAAGGGCTATGAACCTGCGCCCAGCACCGCTTCGCAGACCGCCTGGGCTCTGCTTGGGCTGATGGCGGCGGGCGAAGCCGATCATCCTGCGGTCGCGCGCGGAATTGCCTATCTCGCCACGACGCAAGGCGAGGACGGCCTCTGGAACGAGCCGTTCCACACCGCGACGGGCTTTCCGCGCGTTTTCTACCTGCGTTATCACGGCTATTCCAAGTTTTTCCCGCTTTGGGCGATGGCCCGCTATCGCAATCTCAAGCGTGGCAATAGCCGAGCCCCTGCTTTCGGCATGTGAGGCGTCTGACGGTCATCAGGCTTCGTCGAGCTCGCCAATAGCCTAAATGCACCCCACGCATGCGTGAAATCTGGGCTTTGCTGTCGCAGTCCGGTCATATATACTTTACGTTTTCGTCACGCCTGTGGATAAGGGGCGGATTTCGTTGGTCCGATCAGCGCGCATTGTGGGGATCTCAGACCGAATGCAAAAGAAGATCAAGGTCGCCATCGCCGGGGTCGGCAATTGCGCCAGCGCGCTGGTGCAGGGCGTGGAATATTACCGGAGCCGCCGCAACGCCGCGCTCAATGGCGTGATGCGCCAGACGGTCGGCGGCTACCGGGCGAGCGACGTCGAGTTCGTCTCTGCTTTCGACGTCGACGTGCGCAAGGTCGGCCGGCCGCTCGAGGAGGCGATCTTCGCCAAGCCGAACAATACGCGGGTCTTCCAAAGCTCGCTGCCGGTCTCGAACGTCGTCGTCCAGATGGGTCCCCAGTTCGACGGCGTGGCGCCGCATATGGCGGACTATGACGACGACGTCGCCTTTCGCCCCGCCGATCTTGAGCCGACCAATATCGCGGAGGCTTTGCGCAAGTCTGGCGCGGAAGTGCTGTTGTGCTACCTGCCCGTCGGCTCGGAAAAGGCCGTCAAGCATTACGCGGAAGCCTGCCTGGCGGCGGGGGTCGCGATGGTGAATTGCGTGCCCGTTTTCCTCGCCTCGGATCCCGAATGGGCGCAGAAGTTCCGCGACGCCGGCTTGCCCATCGTCGGCGACGACATCAAGAGCCAGGTTGGCGCGACGATCGTCCATCGCTCGCTGGCGCGGCTGTTCGCCGACCGTGGCGTCGCTCTCGACCGGACCTACCAGCTCAACACAGCGGGCAACACCGACTTCCTCAACATGCTGGAGCGCAAGCGCCTCAAGTCGAAGAAGCTTTCGAAGACGGAATCCGTCCAGTCACAGCTCGACGAGCGGCTTGAGGACGCGGACATCCACGTCGGCCCGTCCGACTACATTCCCTGGCAGCACGACAACAAGATCGCCTTCATCCGTCTTGAGGGGCGCGGTTTCGGCGACGCGCCGCTTGAGATCGAACTCAGGCTGTCCGTGCAGGATTCCTCCAACAGCGCCGGCGTCGTCATCGACGCTTTGCGTTGCGCCAAGCTGGGATTGGACCGCGGCGTCGGCGGTCCGCTCGAAGCGCCGTCCTCCTATTACATGAAAACCCCGCCGCGCCAGTTCCGCGACAGCGTTGCGCGCGACGCGTGCAATGCGTTCATCGACGGCGAGCCTTTCGAACTTCCCGGGGAAGCGCCGAAGAGCGAAAAAGTTGCGAGTCGCGGCCGCTGAGCGTGCAAGCGATCGAAACGGTGCTGTTCGATTTTGGCGGCACGCTCGACTCCGACGGGGTGGCGTGGAAGGAGCGTTTCCACGCCCTCTACCAGGCCGAAGGACTGGACCTGTCCGCCGAGGCTTTCGCGCCGGCCTTCTATGCGGCCGATGACGCGCTTGTTGGCGCGCTTGCGCCGACGACGGCCTCGACGGAGACAGTCGACGCGTTGACGACCAATCTCGAGGCCGAACTCGCGCGGACGCGGAGCCGGTCAAGAAGAAAGCCATCGATCGCGGCCAGCGCGTCGCTTCGCGCTTCCTGTCCGAAATGTCCGCCGCCTTTGCTCGCAATCGCCCGGTCCTCGAAGCGCTTGGCGAGCGCTATCGGCTTGGCGTGGTGTCGAACTTCTATGGCAATCTCGAAGCGGTTTGCGAGAGCTCGGGACTTGGTTCCTTGTTCGGGGTTATGACGGATAGTCAGCGCGTGGGCGCCGAGAAGCCCGAACCGGCGATTTTCCGGGCCGCGCTTTCGCGCGCTGCATGCGACGCCGGAGACGAGCTGTGATGGTCGGCGATTCCTTGCGGCGCGACTATGAGGGCGCGCGGCGCTCCGGCATGGGCTTCATCTGGATCGCGCCCGAAGACGTGCAGGCCGCAGAACGCGAGCGCAGCGGACCGAGCCGATTCTCGCCTCCGTGACCGAGCTGCCGGACCTTCTCGACATCCTGACATGATCGTCGCGCACGAATCTCTCGCTCTCCGCGGAGGCATTATCGCGGCGGGTCATGGGACCCGCCTACGGGCTGACGGCTATCGCGTCAGCAAGCCGATGACGCCGGTCGGCGGACGGCCCTTGATCGGCCATGCCCTTGATCGCTTTCGCGCGGTCGGGGTTCGCAAAACGACCGTCATCGTCAACGAAGGGAGCGACGATTGCAGGCAGTGGCTTCGCGACCACGCTCAGGATTTTGATCTCGACCTGATCGTGCGCACGACTCCGTCGTCGTATGCGAGCTTTCAGCTTGTCGCCGCTCGGCTTGCCGGCGCGCCGGCGATCATCACGACGGTCGATGCCGTTATGCCCGTCGACGCCTTTCAGCGTTTTGTAGAGTCGGCCGGCCCGCCTCCCGAATGACGCATTCGTGCTCGGCCTGACCGGTCATGTCGATGACGAGAATCCGTTGTGGGCGACGTTGGACGAGCGATGGGCGCGTTCTTCGGCTTGGCGGCGATCAAGGCAGCCATGTTACGGCCGGCCTCTACTGGCTTCCGGCCCACCGAGGCGCGGAGCCGACGGCGGGCTTCGACCGTCTGCGCGACTATCTCAAATGGCTGGTTGACGAAGCGCCGGCCAGTCTATGGCGTTGTCCTGCCGCTCGTGTTCGACATCGATCGGGCGCACGACGTTGAGGCGGCTGAGCAGGCCGGGTTCCGCAGCTGGCCGCGAGAGCGCTCGAGCATGAAGTCCGCCATGACCTGCGTGGGCGTCTTGCGCGAGCCCGCCCACTCGCCTGGCCGCATCGATGATGACGCCGCCATCATGAGACGCGTCGGCGAGGCCTTGGCGGAGCGGGGCTTCAAGGTCGAATTGATCGCCGCGGACGCCATCGTTGAAGCGCCTTCGGCCAACCTGTTCGTCATGTGCGAGCGCGGGACGGTCCTGGATCGCCTGGCGGAAATGGAGAAGGCGGGCGCGATCGTCGTCAATGCGCCGGCCGCCATTCGCAACACCTACCGCCACCGTATGGTCGAACTGTTCGCGCGCCATCGCGTGTCGGCGCCCGTCAGCTGGGTTGTCGCCACCGACGCGAACAAGCCGCGGCCGGCCGATTGCGCGTGGGTCAAGCGCTACGATTTTCACGCGACCCAAACCGACGACGTCCTCTATGCCGCGTCCGAAGTCGGATGGCGCGATGCGTTGAGCCGCTTCGCCGAGCGCGGCATTCCTTTCGTCATCGCGCAGGAGCATGTGCCGGGCGACCTGGTCAAATTCTACGGCGTGCGGAACAGCGCGCGGTCAAACGACGCCAATTGGTTCCAATGGTTCTATCATCGCGACAAAGGCATGCTGGGTCATTCCTTCGACCCGGCTCGTCTGAGCAAGGCCGGACACGAAGCGGCCGCGGCGCTCGGACTGGAGGTCTTCGGCGGCGACGCGGTCATCAAAGCCGATGGCGAGCCGATGATCATCGACCTCAACGCGTGGCCGAGCTACGCGCTCTACCGCGATCGCGCCGCGGAGGCGATCGCCGATTGCCTGACCGAGCGCTTCCAGCGGCGCCCTCGCTTGGTCGCTTCAGCAAGGAACTGATCTGTTGAACGAAATTCCGTCTCCGAACAACGCGTTCAAACGCCGCGTCGTGCCCGGCCCAAAGTCCAAGGCGATCTTCGCCGAGGAGGCGAAGGTCGATGGCGCCGGGGCTGCAGTCGATCGCGCTCTTTTCGCAGATCGTCGTCGACCACGCCGAAGGCTGCACGATCACCGACGTCGACGGCAACGAATATCTCGATTTCATCGCCGGCATCGCGGTCGGCAGCGTCGGCCATAGCCATCCGCACTATGTGAAGCGTCTCAAGGAGCAGCTCGAACGCTCGACTTTTGGCAGCTTCACCACTGAAACGCGTGCGCGCTTCCTCAAGATCGTCGCCTCGCTGCTGCCGGAAGGCCTAACCCATCTGCAATTGTTCTCGGGCGGCGCCGAGGCGGTCGAGGCGGCGTTCCGGCTCGCCAAGTCGGTCACCAAGAAGTTCGAGTTCATCGGTTTCTGGGGCGGCTTCCACGGCAAGAGCCAGGGCGTTATCGGCATGCTCGGCGGCGCCTATCGCAACCATCAGGGACCGTTTCCGCCGGGCATGCATCATTCGCCTTACGCGAATTGCTACCGCTGCCCGTTCAACCTGCAGCATCCCTCTTGCGGCCTGGCCTGCGCCGAGCACCTGCGCAACGTGATCAAGAACGACACGCAAGGGGAGCTTGCGGCGATCATCATCGAGCCGATGCAGGGCACGGCCGGCAACGTGATTCCGCCCGACGACTTCATTCATGCGGTGCGCGAGATCGCGACAGAGACCGGCGCGCTGCTCATCGCCGACGAGATTCTGGTCGGCTTCGGCCGCACCGGCAAGATGTGGGCCTCCGACCATTTCGGTCTGAAGCCCGATGTTATGACGATCGGCAAGGGCATCGGCGGCGGCTTTCCGTTGAGCGCCGTCGCCTCGTCGCTCGAGCGCATGTCGGCCGCGCCCTTCGGCGAGCCGAGCGGCAGTTCGTCGAGCTATGGCGGCAATCCGCTCGCCGCCGCGGCGGGGCTCGGCGCGGTCGAGGCGATCCTCGAGGACAAGCTTGTCGAGAATTCGGCGCGCGTCGGCGCGAAAATGCTCGAAGCGCTCAAGCTCTTGCAGGACAAGTACCATTTCATCGGCGATGTCCGCGGACGAGGCCTCCTGATCGGCGTCGAGATGGTCGCCGATCGCAAGACAAAGGCGCCGCTCGACAAGACGATCACCCGCGCGCTCTTCCATGAGGCGCTGGAGCGCGGCCTCATCACCATGTCCTATTCCAACGTCATTCGCATCAACCCGCCTTTGGTCATCACCGAAGAGGAAGCGCTGCGCGGGGTCGATATCCTTGATCAATCGTTCGCCGCGATTGCGCGCCGGTTCAACCTCGACTGAGCCGCCAGAGTGCTCAAAGGGGCGTTCATCGGCTTCGGCAATGTCGCGGCCAATGGCCACTTGCCGGGTTGGCGAGCCCGTGAGGATGTGCGGATTGTCGCTGCGACCGACGCCGCCGCGTCGCGTCGCGAGGCCTTTCTCGCCGCCTGTCCCGATGGCCGATGGTATGAGACCGTCGATGATCTGCTGGCCGACGAAAAGCTCGATTTTGTCGACATCTGTGCGCCGCCGGGCAGCCACGCGGCGCTGATCGAACGCGCGCTCGAGGCTGGCCTGCATGTGCTGAGCGAGAAGCCGCTGGTCACGCGGGTCGAGGACGCGAAACGCGTGGGCGCGGCAGCCGTTCGCGCTGGACGCGTTCTGCATACGGTGCACAACTGGCTCGAAGCGCCGATCTGCCGAAAGATCTCGGGTCTGATTGACGAGGGCGCGATCGGCGCGGTGCGATCGGTTCGTTGGCGGACGCTCAGAACTCAGCCGGCGATCGCTGTGAGCGCGGACGGGGTCACGAACTGGCGTGTCGATCCGGCGATGGCGGGCGGCGGCATCCTGTTCGATCACGGCTGGCATGCGCTCTATTGCGTCATGCGCTGGGCCGGCGCTCCCATTCGGGTTGCTGCGCGGCTTGAAACGCGCCGCTTCCACGAGCATCCGCTAGAGGACACGGCGAGCGTTGACCTGGATACGGCGCTCGGCGTGAGCAACATCTATCTGACCTGGGCCGCCGATGAGCGGTCGAACGCGATCGAGATCGACGGCGAAGGGGGCGAGATCCGCGTCGTCGGGGACGCCGTGATCCTGAGATCAAGCTCGCAGGAGCAGACGCTGGTCCTGTCCGCCGTCGCTATCGAAGGGGTCGCACCATCCCGATTGGTTCGGCGGCGTCGCCGCCGACTTTGTGGCCGCGGCGACGGGAGCGCGCGAAAAGCAATCTCGACCAAGCGATCTTATGCGCCCAGAGCGATCGACGCCGCGCAGCGGTCGAGCGCCGTGGGCGGCGCTCGGATGGCCCTCACCGGATAACGCGCCCGCGACGCTGCGGTCGTTCGCTCAGTCGTTCTGCCCGGGGCCGCCGCGAGTGGCTTCAAACAGGAACCACGTCCGCCGCTCGGTCTCGTCGATCCAGACCTCGAGCAGGCTTGCGGTCGCGACGTCGCCGTGACTCGTCGCACACGTTATGGACCGCGCGCATGCTCGTCGGTCAGGCTCTTGTTGTCGTCGCGCAGTTCCGCCAGCATGTCCTTCGGATCGACATACTCAGCGTCGTTGTCGAGAAGACGCTGATGCCGGGAAATATCGCCGATCGAGCGCAAAGTCGTGCCGCCGATCTTGCGCGCTCGCTCGGCCATCGGATCGGTCATGGCGAAAATCTGGTCGCCGTGCTCATCCAAGAGCAGATGGTAGTCGCGGAAATGCGGGCCGCTCATGTGCCAGTGGAAATTCTTGGTCTTCATGTAGAGAGCGAAGACGTCTGCGAGCAGTCCGGCGAGCGCGGCCGAAATATCGCGTGTCGCTTCCGACTTGAGGTCGGTCGGCGTGCCGAGGCGCTCGCGCACGTGCGCATCCTTGGCTTGTTCGCGGCGCTGGTTTCTTTCGCCGTCTGTGTCTTTCGCCATTCTGGCCTCCTTGGTGTTGTCGTCCCGTCAGTTTGGAAGAAGTGCGGCGCCAATCGACTAGCCCAAACCGGGTTCTTCGGCACGCCCTCGCCTTGCTTTGATCGTCGCACGCCTTGCCAGGCAATTCCAGCCGGCGGGCTGGCTTTCAGCGGCGCTTGTAAACGATGCAATCCTTCAAAAAGTTCGGAACCGGAACTTAAATCAACGAAATCGAAGTCTTTGACTAAGATTTCCTCGGGGTGCGAGCCTGCGGCGCTGACGCTTTACAATCGCCGCTCGACCATCATCTCTTTGATGTGGACGATCGCCTTGGCTGGGTTGAGGCCCTTGGGGCAGGTCTGGGCGCAGTTCATGATCGTGTGGCAGCGATAGAGGCGGAACGGATCCTCAAGATTGTCGAGCCGCTCGCCTTGCGCTTCGTCGCGCGAGTCGATCAGCCAGCGATAGGCCTGCAGCAGGACCGCCGGCCCGAGATAGCGATCGCCGTTCCACCAATAGCTCGGGCAGGATGTCGAGCAGCAGGCGCAAAGGATGCACTCGTAGAGGCCGTCGAGCTTTGACCGCTCCTCGGGGGATTGCAGCCATTCCTTCTCCGGCGCCGGACTTACGGTCTTGAGCCATGGCTCGATCGACGCGTGCTGGGCGAAGAAGACAGAGAGATCGGGCACCAGATCCTTGATCACCTCCTGGTGCGGCAGCGGATAGATCGTCGACCGGGCGCGGCGACGTCGTCGATGCCGCGCGTGCAGGCGAGCGTGTTGGACCCGCCGATGTTCATCGCGCACGACCCGCACACGCCTTCGCGACAGGAGCGGCGGAAGGTCAGCGTCGAATCGACCTTGGACTTGATCCAGATGAGCGCGTCGAGAACCATCGGACCGCAATCGTCGCGGTCGACGAAATACGTGTCGATGTGCGGATTGGCGCCGTCGTCCGGGTTCCAGCGATAGATGCGGAATTCCGTCAGCCGCTTCGCGTTCGCCGGCTTCGGCCAGGTCTTGCCGGGCTTGACGCGCGAGTTCTCGGGCAGAGTCAGTTGGACCATAGCGGCTCATCCATTCCCGAAAGATCTCCCGCGCGTGCGAGCGAAGCCTCAGTACACCCGCGCCTTGGGCTCGATGTAGCCGATGTCGTTGCTCATCGTATAGGTATGCACCGGCCGGTAATCGATCGTCACGGTCTGCTTTCGTTGGGTCGATCCAGGCGAGCGTGTGCTTCATCCAGTTGACGTCGTCGCGCTTGGGATAATCCTCGCGCGCATGCGCGCCGCGGCTTTCGAGACGGTTGAGCGCGCCCTCCATCGTCACCACCGCCTGGGCGATCAAATTGTCGTATTCGAGCGTCTCGATCAGATCGGAGTTCCAGATGAGCGAGCGATCGGTCACTGAGACATCAGCGCCGGCGCGCCAGGCGGCGTGAATTTTCTCCTTGCCCTCGGCCAGCACTTCGCCGGTGCGGAACACGGCGCAATTGGCCTGCATGACGCGCTGCATGTCGAGGCGAAGCGCCGCGGTCGGCGTCTTGCCCTTGGCGTTGCGGAATCGGTCGAGCCGGGAGAGCGCGAAGTCGGCGCTGTCTTTGGCGCAGCTCGGGCTGTTTGTCGCCAGGTTTCAGCATCTCGGCGGCGCGCAGGCCCGCCGCGCGGCCGAAGACGACAAGGTCGATCAGCGAATTGGAGCCGAGCCTGTTCGCGCCATGCACCGACACGCAAGCGGCTTCGCCCAGCGCCATCAGTCCCGGCACGATCGCGTCGGGATCGCCGTTGATCTTGGTCAGGACCTCGCCGTGATAGTTGGTCGGGATGCCGCCCATATTGTAGTGGACGGTGGGCAAGACGGGGATCGGCTCCTTCGTCAGGTCGACGCCGGCGAAGATGTGGGCGCTCTCGGAAATGCCGGGCAGCCGCTCGTGCAGCACCTTGGGATCGAGATGATCGAGGTGCAGGTAGATATGGTCCTTGTCCTTGCCGACGCCACGGCCCTCGCGAATCTCCATCGTCATCGCCCGGCTGACGACGTCGCGCGAGGCGAGGTCCTTGGCGGATGGCGCATGGCGCTCCATGAAGCGCTCGCCTTCCGAATTGACCAAGTATCCGCCTTCGCCGCGCGCGCCTTCGGTGATGAGGCAGCCTGCGCCATAGATGCCGGTCGGATGGAACTGCACGAACTCCATGTCTTGCAGCGGCAGGCCGGCGCGCAGCGCCATCGCGTTGCCGTCGCCTGTGCAGGTGTGCGCGGAAGTCGCCGAGAAATAGGCGCGGCCATAACCGCCTGTCGCCAGCACGGTCGTCTGGGCGCGGAAGCGGTGGATCGTTCCGTCGTCGAGCTTGAGGCAGACGACGCCGCGCACCGAGCCCTCGGCGTCGCGGATGAGATCAAGCGCGAAATATTCGATGAAGAACTGGCACTTCGCCTTCAGCGCCTGACCGTACAAGGTATGCAAAATCGCGTGGCCGGTCCGGTCGGCGGCGGCGCAGGTGCGCTGCGCGATGCCCTTGCCATAGTCTGTCGTCATCCCGCCGAACGGGCGCTGGTAGATCTTGCCCTCTTCAGTGCGGGAAAAGGGCACGCCCCAATGGTCGAGTTCATAGACCGCGGACGGCGCGTTGCGACAGAGATATTCGATCGCATCCTGGTCGCCGAGCCAGTCAGCGCCTTTGACGGTGTCGTACATATGCCACCGCCAGTCGTCCGGCCCCATATTGCCGAGGGAAGCCGAAATTCCGCCTTGCGCCGCGACGGTGTGCGAGCGGGTCGGGAATACCTTTGTTATGCATGCTGTGCGCAAGCCCGCCTGAGCGCAGCCGACGCTCGCTCGCAAGCCCGCGCCGCCCGCGCCGACCACCACGACGTCAAACGTGTGGTCAGTGATCGGGTAGGCCTTACCCCCGAGCACGGGCGCGCTCTGCGCGGAAGAGCCATTGGTCGCCATGGATGTCCGTCTTCTTGAGGTTTGCTCAGGTGAAGGCGACGCGCAGCGTCGCGTAGAGGCAGGCCAGCGCCAGAAGCGCCGCGAAGCAGGTGTTGGCGGCCAGCGCCCAGGCTCGCGTCTGGCCACCGATATAGTCGACAATGATGGAGCGCATGCCGAGCTCCATATGGACGATCCCCGCGAGGACGAACGCCAAGAGCAGAATTGCGGGAATTGGGTGCGCGAGCTCCGCTCGCACGCCGTTATAGTCCTTACGCAAGAGGTCGAGCATGAGCCAGACGAAGCCAAGGGTGAGCGGCACGAGCGCCACCGAAGTCAAGTGAACAAGCCGGGCCTCGCTCGTGCCCATCCGCGCCGAGCCGAGAAACCGGACCCGACCGAGGGGCGTGCGCAGATCGCTTGAATGATTGGCCAATTGCGATGCTCCCTACCGCACCGCGGCGCCTACGATCCACACGAAGACTGTCAGTGCAAATCCTCCGATCGCAGTCGCCCACGCCATCTGATCGCGCAACGGCGCATCGAGGCCGTAGCCGGCGTCCCACAGGATGTGACGAAGGCCTCCGATGAGATGATGGAAGAGGGCCCAAGTGAATACGAACAAGACCAGGCGCCCGATGAACGAACCGACGAAATCGGAAAAGACGGCGAAACTCGAGGCGTCGGCGGAGGCGGCGATGAGAAACCAGGCCAACAGCAGGACGCCAACGTAAAGCGCGGCGCCGCTGATCCGATGGGCGATCGACATCGCCATCGTCATGGTCAGGCGATAAATGCTCAGATGAGGAGACATTGGCCGCGGACGGCGCGGACCAGTCAGAGCGTCGCTCGACGCCATAGCGTTAATTCCTATTGCTGTCTGTTTGGGATTTTAGACCGCTCGGCCGGCGCCCGCAACGCTCCCGTCTTCACCTCGATCCCAACTTAGGCTCTCGGAGCGAATCTTCAATCATGCCGAGAGCGCGGCTTCGACTTCTTTCCGTGTCGGGGGATCCGATCCCTTGCGCGTGCAGGTGATCGCGGAGGCGGTCGCGGCAAAGCGAAGCCACCGCTCGAGTTCGGTTCGGGACGGCGCGGGCGCCTCAGCGCCAAGCGCGTGATCGCGGTCCATCGCCGAGAGCAGGGCGGACATGAAACTGTCGCCAGCGCCTACGGTGTCGACAACCTCGACGCGCGGCGCCGGAATCTCGATCCGTTCCTTGCCGAGCATAGCGAGGGCGCCGCGCTCGCCGAGCGTCGCGACACAAAAACGCGGGCCACACTTCGCCCAGGCGGCGAGGCTTTCCTCAAGGCTGCGGCCCGGGTAAAGCCACTCGAGATCCTCCTCGCTCCCCTTGACGACGTAAGCGTGCGAAACGAGGCGTTCGACCAGCGGCCCGATCGCCTCGCGGTTCGGGGTGACAAAAGGCCGGATATTGGGATCGAAACTCACAGTGGCGCGCGCGGACGCAAGGCGCAGCGCTTCGACCACCGCCTGTCCATGCCGCTCAACGGCGGCGAAGGATCCGACGTGCAGGTGTCGCGCCGCGGTCGGCCATTCGGGCGGAAACGGCCACGGCCCGTCGTAGGCCGTCCCGTCGAGGTAGAAGGCATAGCGCGAGCCTGTCTTGGCGGTGCCGCGCATGACGAAGGCAAGCGTCGTCGGGCGCATGTCGCGCGCGACGAAGCTCAGGTCGACGCCATTCGCAGCGAGAGAGCCGGAGAGCGCTTCGCCATTCCCGTCCGCAGAAAGGCGAGAGATGAAGGCGGTCGGGGCGCCCAGCCGAGCGAGCCCAATCGCGACGTTGTAGGGCGAGCCGCCTAGGACGGCGTCATAGGTATCGGCCTTGACCGGATCGGGGATGAGATCGATTAGCGCCTCGCCGGAGATCATGATCATCGTCGTTACGGTCCCGTCGAGCCGCAGCTCGCCCGCTCATGGCTGCGTGTACGAGGTCTTCACGGTCGTGTAAAATTCCGCCGCGTAGCGTCCCTGCTCGCGTGGGCCGAGGTTCGAAGCCTTACGGCCGCCGAAAGGCGCGTGATAGTCGACGCCCGCGGTCGGCAGATTGACCATCGTCATGCCGACTTCAATGTTGCGTTTGAAGTGGGAGGCATGCTTGAGGCTGGTGGTGCAGATGCCGGCGCACAAGCCGAATTCGGTGTCGTTGGCGATCGCCAAGGCGTGATCGTAGTCGCGCGCCGGGATCATCGCCGAGACGGGCCCGAAAATTTCCTCGCGCGCAATGCGCATGGTGTTGTCAGCGTCGAGGAAGAGGGCAGGGGCCATGTAGAAGCCGGGCGTCGCCCGATTGAGCCGCTCGCCGCCGAGCGCCAGCTTGGCGCCCTCGCCTTGGCCGATCGCGACATAGGAGAGATCCTGCTCGAACTGGGAGGCGTCGACCACTGGCCCGATATGGGTTCCGGCTTTCAGCGCGTCGTCGACGACGAGGCTGCGCATCCGCTCCGTGAGCGCGTCCGCGAAGCGCCGGTAAATCGGCTCTTCGACGATGAGGCGCGACGACGCAGTGCAGCGCTGGCCGGTCGAGAAATAGGCGCCGTTGACCGCGCATTCGACCGCGTTCTTGAGGTCAGCGTCGGCAAGCACGACGAGCGGGTTCTTGCCGCCCATCTCAAGCTGGAAGCGGCGCATGGCCTTGGCGCAAGCGGCCGCAACCTTCGCGCCGGTTGCGGTTGAGCCGGTGAAGGTGACCGCATCGACTTTCTTGTGCTCGAGAATCGCCTGGCCAACCACCGAGCCGCGGCCGACGACCAGATTGAACACGCCCTTGGGAACGCCGGCGCGCACAATGATTTCAGACAGCGCATGAGCGCAACCGGGAACGAGATCGGCAGGCTTGAAGACAACGGTGTTGCCATAGGCCAGCGCCGGCGCGATTTTCCAGGCTGGAATTGCGAGGGGGAAGTTCCAAGGCGCAATGATGCCGATGACCCCGAGCGGCTCGCGTGTCACTTCGATGTCGATGTTCGGCCGTGTGCTGGCGAATTTCTCTCCCGGAATCCGCAACGCTTCGCCAGCGAAGAAGTCGAAGATCTGCCCGGCTCGGGTCGCCTCGCCGATACCCTCCGCGAGCGTCTTGCCTTCTTCGCGCGAAAGCAGGCGCCCGAGCTCCTCACGGCGAGCGAGAATTTCGGTCGACGCCCGCAGCAGAATGTCGTGCCGTTCCTGCGGCGTGGTCCGCGACCAAGCCGGAAACGCGGCGTGCGCCGCTTCAATTGCCGAGTTCGTCTGAGCGGCGTCGGCTTGTACGTATTCGCCGACCAGGTCGTTCGTGTTCGACGGGTTGATGTCGCGAGTGACCGTCGAGCCGTCGACCCATTCTCCGGCGATATAGTTTTGGTGCGCGCCCATGCTCTTGTTCCTGAGTTGTTTGCCAAATTTCTGGTGCGGGAGCGGTTAAATCAAGTCCCGCCGGGCGAGATTGCGCATCAGCGCGCCAACGCCGAACGTCCAACGCTCGCACTCTTCGCACGGCCGCATGCGATTGACGAGCCGACCGAGTTTCTCCGCGCCGATCGTGACGATATCGCCTGTCTTGTGAGTGAAACCCATACCCGGCGCGCCGCGATCGGCGACGGGAGCGAACATCGTCCCGAGCAGAAGAACGAACCCATCGGGATAGGCATGGTTTGCGCCGATCGTTTGCGCGGCGAGGTCGCTCGGATCGCGGCTGATTTTGGCCATCGACGAGCCGCCTTCGAGTCGGAAGTTGTCCTCTCCCTCGACCACGAGCGAGATCGTCGCCCGCCGCACGTCGTCGAGCGTGAATGTCGCGTCGAAGAAGCGCAAGAACGGGCCGATCGCGCAACTCGCGTTCTGGTCCTTCGCCTTGCCAAGCAGAAGCGCCGAGCGTCCTTCGAAATCGCGCAGATTGACGTCGTTGGCGAGCGTCGCGCCGACGATGGCGCCGCTGGAGGCGACCGCGAGCGCGATCTCGGGCTCGGGGTTGTTCCAAAGCGACGCGCTGTGGAATCCCGCATCCTCGCCCGATCCGACCGCGGACATCGGTTGGCTCTTGGTGAACACCTCCGCGTCGGGGCCGATGCCCACTTCCAGATATTGCGACCAGGCGCCGGCCTTGACGAGCGCATCCTTGAGTCGCATCGCAGCAGGCGAGCCGGGTTTGAGAGTGCTCAGATCATCGCCCAGAACGCTGACGATCTCTTCGCGGGCCTTCGCCGCGCCTTCACGGCTGCCGCGCGCGCGTTCTTCGATCACGCGCTCGAGCAAAGATTCCGCAAACGTGACCCCGGCCGCCTTGATCGCCTGTAGGTCGATCGGCGCGAGCAAATGCGGGGCGCCAGAAGCGCGGCTGTCGCGCGGAGTGTGCGCGAGAATGTCGCTGAGCGCGCCGATGCGCGGGCCTTCCGCCGCACGCAGCGCTTCGGCTGGGGAGGCGGCCTCGCAGAGATCGCGCATGGTCGGGAACGACGCGCTGACGTCGAACACGCCGTTCTCCCTGACGGCGACAACCGAGGGGCCGTTGACCTCGGGACGCCAAACGCGCGCAGCCAAAGCGCCAGCGAAGCGATCTGCGGGCAGCGTTGTCTCTTCGCGCAAGTCGAGCGTCGGCATGGGCGTCCCTCGTGGCGCGGCTTTGGAGATTGACGGGGCCGCGCCGGCTCTCTAGCGTCTAACATGTTAGCGAGACCAGGCGAAGTGGATCGCTTGGCTTGGAGGCGGGCAGGATTTGACCAAGGGCGCCCATTCGAAGGCGGACGCTGTCTACGGCGAACTCAAGGAGGCGATTCTCTCCGGCGCGCTCGAGCCCGGGAGTTTGATCGACAAGACAGAATTGTGCGAAAAACTGCAAGTTTCGCGCTTCCCCGTTTCCGCCGCTGTCAGCCGCCTCGCATACGATCGTCTCGTCGACGTTGCGCCTCAGCACGGCTCCTTCGTCGCGCGGATCTCGCTCAAGGACGCCCGCGAGCGCCTATTCATCCGCAGCGCGCTTGAAGGCGAAATCGCGGCCGAGGCCGCGCGTCGGATGAGCCGCGCCGACAAGGACGCGCTCGCCGCGAACCTTCGGCAGGAGGTCGCTGCGGTCGCGGCGAGGGATCGAGCGGCGTTTTACGCGCTCGACGTGGCGTTCCACCAGATCTTGACCGCTCGGCTTAAACATGGCCCGCTCCGCCGATGTGCTTGAGTCCCTGCGCGTCCATCTGGAAAGAACACGCAGGCTGACTATGTTGTCGGTAGAGCAGCTTCGCGCGAGCTTGAGCGAGCACACGGCGATCGCCGATGCGATCGAGGCGGAAGACGCGGACGCGGCGCGCGAGGCGATGAAACAGCACCTCCGTATAACCGCCGCGCGGCTTGACGCTCTCGCACAGCGGCAACCAGAACTTTTCTCCCCAGACGACGATCTACCCTCAAACGGCGGACAACCTCATGACCACGCCTCGCGCCCTGCGTCTCGACCCTTCCGACAACGTCATCATCGCGATCGACGACATTTCAGCCGGCGCTGAACCGGAAGGCGTCAGCGCTCGCCAACGCGTCCCAAAGGGCCACAAGATGGCGGTGGCTCCGGTCGAAGAGGGCGCGCCGATCCGCAAGTTTGGACAGATCATTGGCTTCGCCTCCAAGCCGATCGCGCCCGGCGAGTGGGTGCACGAGCACAATTGCGCAATCAAAGAGTTCGCGCGCGACTATCATTTTGGCGAGGACACGCGCCGCGAGAACATCTTGCCTGTTGAGGAGCAGCCGACCTTTCAGGGTTTTCGGCGCGCGAACGGCAAGGTCGGGACGCGCAACTATCTCGCGGTTCTGACTTCGGTGAATTGCTCGGCGACCGTCGCGCGCCTGATCGCGAAGGAGGTCGAACGCTCCGAAATCCTCGCCGACTACCCGAATGTCGACGGCGTCATCGCGCTTGTGCATGGCACGGGGTGCGGCATCGCCGCCAAGGGGGTGGGGTTCGACGCGCTCATGCGCACACAATGGGGCTATGCGGGAAACCCCAACATTGGCGCCACTCTAATGGTGGGGCTCGGCTGCGAAGTGTTTCAGATCGGCCGCATGAAAGAGGAATATGGGATCGTCGAAAGCGACTCGTTCCACAGCCTGACGATTCAGGCGACGGGGGGAACGCGCAAAACGGTTGCGGCTGGCGTCGAGCATATTCGCTCGATGTTGCCTGCGCTCAACAATGTGGATCGGACGCCAGAGCCGGCGAGCGAGCTGACGCTTGCGCTCCAATGCGGGGGTTCGGACGGTTATTCGGGCATCACCGCCAATCCCGCGCTTGGCGCCGCGGTCGATATCCTCGTGCGCAATGGCGGCACGGCGATTCTCTCGGAGACGCCGGAGATCTATGGCGCCGAGCATTTGCTGACCCGGCGCGCCGCGACGCCGGAAATCGGCCACAAGCTCGTCGAGCGCATCCGTTGGTGGGAGGATTATTGCGCGCGCAATGGCGGCGAAATGAACAACAATCCCTCGCCCGGAAACAAGGCGGGCGGCTTGACCACCATACTTGAGAAATCCTTGGGCGCAGCGGCGAAGGGCGGCACGACCGCGCTGAACGCAGTCTACGAATACGCCCAGCCGGTCACCGCCAAGGGCTTCGTGTTCATGGATACGCCGGGCTATGATCCCGTGTCGGCCACGGGCCAAGTCGCTGGCGGCGCCAACGTGCTCTGCTTCACCACGGGTCGCGGCTCGGCTTACGGCTGCAAGCCGACGCCCTCGGTCAAGCTCGCCACCAACAATGACGTCTACCGCCGGATGATCGAGGACATGGACATCAATTGCGGCGACGTCCTCGACGGCGTGTCGATCGCGGACAAGGGCCAGGAGATCTTCGACAAGGTTCTGGCGGTCGCTTCGGGCGAGCGGACCAAGTCCGAGCTCTTAGGATATGGCGACGCGGAGTTCACGCCCTGGCAGATCGGAGCGACGATGTGACGAGCGCCGCGTTTCACAATGGGGACGCGAGTTAGAGTGGCTTAGACGTTATGAAGACCGCGCTCCTGTTCGATCTCGACGGGACGCTTGTGGATAGCGATCCCGAGCATCTCGTCGCGTTCCAGCGCGTGTTTGCGCCGCATGGGATTGAACTCGACCATTCCGAATATTCCGCGAACATCATGGGCGCTTCCAACGCCATGATCGCGAGTCGTTACCTCTCGCATTTGTCGCCCGTCGAGCAGGCCGCGGCCCTCGACGCGAAGGAAGCCCACTACCGGGATAATTTGGGCGCGCTAGAGCCTATCCTTGGGGCGCTTGCGCTGCTCGATTTCGCCGATCGGCGCGGGCTCAAGCGCGCGGTCGTCACCAACGCGCCGCGCGCAAATGCTGAAAAGGTTCTCGGCGGCGTTGGGGATCGGGCCCCGTTTGCCGATCCTGGTGATCGGCAGCGAGCTTGAGCGCTCGAAGCCGGATCCGTTGCCCTATCTGACGGCGCTCGAGCGCACGGGCGCGCTGGCTGCTCATTCGATCGCCTTCGAAGACTCGTTGTCGGGCGTTCGCGCCGCTGCCGCCGCAGGCCTCGCCGTGGTGGGCATGACGACCACGCTCGATTCGCGAACGCTGATCGAGGCCGGCGCGACATTCGCCGCGCGCAATTTCACCGATCCGCGTATCTTCGAGCTGATAGAAACGCGCCTGAATTCCGGCGCTGAAGCAGGGGGCAGAAGCGTGAGGCTGGCGCAATTCATCGACGAGAACGGCAAGCGGGCGGTTGCGGTCACCGCGCGGGGCGAGAGTCGTCTGGTCAAGGGCGCGCGCACGACGCTGGACCTCGCGCGCCAGGCGATCGCCGAAGGCGTTTCCTTTCGCAAGCTCATTGCCGACCGGGGCGTCGGCAAACCGGTCGACCTTGCTCGGGCGCTGAAAGAGCGGCGCGTGCTCGCGCCGATCGATCACAAGGATCCCGCGCATGTGATCGTGACCGGAACGGGCCTTACGCATCTGGGTTCCGCTGAGGGACGCGACAAGATGCACAAGGATCTCGAGGACCCGTCGAAGCTCACCGAACTCGATGCGCATGTTCAAGATGGGCCTCGACGGCGGCAAGCCGGGCAAGAGCGAGACCGGCGCGCAGCCCGAATGGTTCTACAAGGGCGATGGTTCATCGCTTGCCGCCCCCGAGGGCGATCTTGCCGAGTCCCGCTTTCGCGCTTGACGGCGGCGAAGAGCCGGAGATCGTCGGCGATCTACCTGATCGACGATTCCGGCTCGCCCGTCCGTGTCGGGTTCGCGCTCGGCAACGAGTTCTCCGATCACATCACCGAGCGGCACAATTATCTCTGGCTCGCGCATTCGAAGCTTAGGCCCGCAAGCGTCGGCCCGGAACTGCTGGTCGGCGATCTGCCCGCCGACATCAACGGCATGTCGCGCATCCGGCGGGGCAAGGAAGTCATCTGGGAGAAGCCGTTTTTGTCGGGCGAGCAAAACATGGCCCATTCGATCGCCAATCTCGAGGCGCATCATTTTAAGTATGGCCTGTTTCGGCGCCCAGGCGATGTCCACGTCCATTTCTTCGGCACCGCGACTCTCTCGTTCAGCGATGGGGTGAAGACGCAGAAGGGCGACGTGTTCGAGATCGAGTCGGAGACCTTCGGGCTGCCGCTCCGCAATCGGCTCGCAACGGAAAAAGCGGCGAAGGCGCGGGTGCGGGCGCTTTAGGCCCCACGCGATCCGACCAAGCGCTCCTGATCTTTGGAAGCTGCTGGCGGCGATATTGTCTTGCCTATTTCAGAAAGTTAGACTATGATTCGCCAAGTCGTCGGAGGCAAAGTGCGCCTCCAAAGCTGCGCTCAGCGGCGGCCGTCCGCAGCTCTCGTCTTCGCCGTCGCCGCCAGAGGGGCGGAAGCGAAAGTAGCTCTATCCCCTTGAAATCGCTCATTTGGCGGAAGAAGGAGCGGGCCAAAGAGCGTCCCCGTCCTGGTTATTAGCAAGGATTTCCCAGCGCAAAACGCTTGATGTGCGGGGCGAACGAAGTCCTTTTCCGCCCAATCTTTCAAACCTCAGCCGACCTCCCGCGCCGCGCTTATGAGGCGGCGGGGAGGAAGGCTCAAGCCGGGACCCATGGTTCCCGCGACGCACACTTCATGCGCCTCAGACGCGTCTATTTCCCGATGACGGTCGCCCGGGCGCGCTGCCACCAGCCGCTGCGTCGAGGCCGCGGCGGTTCGGGCGCGGCCTCCGCGTCAGCCGCGTTGGCCTCCGTGGCCACGGAGGCCTCGAAGGTCGGTTCCACGCTGCCGGCGCTTGGCGCCCGGACCTCGACCTCAAGCTCGTCGGTCCTGGCGACCGGCGCCGCGATCATCGTTTCTTCATGAGAGGCGCCGTCGTGAGAGGCCCGCTCGCCGGGCGGCGACGCAGGGGAATAGTCTGCCTCAGAGGCGGCGAACTCTTCCTCGAGCGCGAGCGACGGAGGCGCATCGAAGCCTGGCGTACTCGCCTCAGGCGGCGCCTCCCCGTCATGCCGCCTGAAGCGGCTTCGCTCGCCGCGCGAACCTCTCGATCGACGGTGACGCTCCTCTCCGCTGCGCGGACCTCTGCGGCTGTAGGCGTCGCCCTCGCCGCTCGGCGCAACGAGGTCGCCGCCGATTTCGGCGACGACAGCCAAGCCGTCGTCAGTCGGCTGCGGGGCGTCCGGCGAGAGACTGTCGCCAGACGAGCGCTCACCCCCGCGGCGGCGTCGGCGGCGTCGGCGGCGGCGGCCGACTTCCCCTTCGTCGAGCGACGGATCGCCTCCGCGCTCGCTCAGGCGCGCGGGTTCTTCATCCTCCTCGCCAGACGCTTCGATGGGCTCGTCATCCTCCGTCTCGACCGGCTCCGGTTCCTCGATGATTGGCGCGATGTCGTCAGCCAGCGATTTCACCGGCTCGGCTTCGCTCTTGACGCCACTCGCCAGTTCGCCCCGCTCGATCGCGTGGTAGTTGGCGCCAGTCAGCGTGTCGTCATCCGCTTCGACGACGATGATGACGCCGAACCGGCGCTCGAGGTCGCGCAGATTGACGCGCTTTTGGTTGAGTATGTAGAGGGCCACAGGCGTGCGCGTTCGCACAATGAGATCGTGTGTCGAGCTCTTGATCAGCGAGTCCTCGAGCACGCGCAGCACGTGGAGCGCAATCGAAGCGGTCGATCGCACGACGCCAGCGCCCTGGCAGTGGGGGCAGACAACGGTCGAGCCTTCGAGAACGCCGGTGCGGATGCGCTGACGCGACATTTCAAGCAAGCCAAAGTGCGAGATGCGGCCGACCTGGATGCGGGCGCGGTCATTTTTCAAGGCGTCCTTGATTCGCCTCTCGACCGAGCGATTGTTCCGCGATTCCTCCATGTCGATGAAGTCGACCACGATGAGCCCGGCGAGGTCGCGCAGACGCAGCTGACGCGCGATTTCGTCGGCGGCCTCGAGATTGGTGCGGAGCGCTGTGTCTTCGATATTGTGCTCGCGCGTAGATCGACCCGAATTGACATCGATCGCGACCAGCGCCTCGGTCTGGTTGATCACGATGTAGCCGCCCGACTTCAGCGTCACCTGGTTGGAGAACATCGCGTCGAGCTGCGATTCGACGCCAGCCTTGGCGAAGACCGGCAGGGTGTCGCGATAGAGTTGCACGCTGTTGACGTGGCTCGGCATGAGGAGGCGCATAAATTGCCTAGCCTCACGATAGCCGGCTTCGCCTGCAACGGTGATCTCTTCGACCTCTTTGCTGTAAAGATCGCGGATAGCCCGCTTGATGAGCGAGCCTTCTTCGTAGACGAGCGTTGGCGCGCTTGACGCGAGCGTTGTCTCTCGCACGGTCTCCCACATCCGCAGCAAATACTCGAAGTCGCGCTTGACTTCGGCTTTGGTGCGCGAGGCGCCCGCGGTCCGCAGGATGACGCCCATGCCCTCCGGAACGTCCAGTTCTTCGGCGATCGACTTCAGTCGGCTGCGGTCCTGGGCGTTGGTGATCTTGCGCGAAATACCGCCGCCGCGCGCGGTGTTGGGCATCAGAACCGAGTAGCGCCCAGCCAGCGACAGGTAGGTCGTGAGCGCCGCCCCTTTGTTGCCTCGCTCCTCTTTGACAACCTGCACCAGCAGAACCTGGCGGCGCTTGATGACCTCCTGAATCTTGTACTGTCGGCGCAGGCGGTGCGGACGGCGTGGAACCTCCTCCAACGCGTCGCCGCCGATCTGCTCGACCGGCTCGCCTTCGTCCTCGGTCCGCAGCTTGCCGCTCGCTACGCGCTCTTCTGAGCCGCCATCGAGCATTGTGATTTCGTGTACGTCTTCTTCAGCCGTCGGCTCGTCCCGCTCAGCGTCGCGCCTTGCGCTCGTTCTCTCGGTCTGTTCGTCGGCCACAGCGGTCGACGCAGCTTCATCCGAGCCTGGCGGCCCAAAATCCGAGGGTTCTGTGACGTCTGGCGGCAGATTCGGCCCCCAAGTTCCTGAACCGGCTCGTCCCTTCCAAGCGCAGCGGTTTCCTCTTGCAAGAATTCTGTGATCCCAAACTCGGGATCGTGCGCGGCCGCCTCGAAGGCAGCGGAAGGTGTCGTCAGAACGTGTTGTTCGCCGAACTCATCAGCAGGCGCGGGTTCCGAGACGATCTCCCTGTCCTCCGCGCGGGCCTCCACCTGGCGACGCGGATGGCGATGGCGCCGGCTTCGCCGTTCGCCGTTGGTCTCCTCGTCCTCCTCTCGCTGGGATTGGGCTTCCTCCTCGAGAAGCGCCTGTCGATCGGCGACAGGAATTTGGTAGTAGTCCGGATGAATTTCGGAGAAGGCTAGGAAGCCGTGGCGATTGCCGCCGTAGTCGATGAAGGCGGCTTGGAGCGACGGCTCTACGCGGGTGACTTTGGCGAGGTAGATATTGCCACGCAGGGGTCGCTTGCTTGCGGATTCGAAGTCAAATTCCTCGACGCGATTGCCTCGCAGAACCACCACCCGGGTTTCTTCCGGGTGTGAGGCGTCGATGATCATTTTGTTGGCCATGGTAAACTCTCTCGCCGCGCACGAACATGCGCTGCGGGGGCCGACAAGGCCGTCCGACCGCGCCGCGTGGGGCGTCTATGCTGGAGATGGAAAAATACGGGAATGGGGCGGCAGGCGCCGCGTCATGGAACTGGTCAGACGCACACGCGTCGCGGCAAAACGCCCGCGCCGCCCGAATGGCGGCCGGCGAGTGGTGGTTTTGCCATCGGGACATCGTCAACCTGAAATCGAGACGTCGCTTGCCGCGCCGCCCTTAAACGACGCTGCGCGCCGACGATGTCACGATTCCGATCCGAGCCGCTCTTTCGGCCCTCGTCCGGCAGGTCAACTCCTGCCTTCCGCTTGCAATCTCCCCGCGCGGACGCTCGCCGGGGTCTTGAAACTGGCAAGCGATCCGGCGGGTCGACAACCCGCCCCGGCCTGTCCCGCGCAACCCGCAGGCCATCGAAAGATGGTCCCGGCAGAATGCCCCGCTCAACCAATGAGCGAGCCAGCTGAGCGAACTCGGTCCGAATTCGTAACGCACCGTAAATAGGCGCCTCAGCGCCCGTTGGCAAGTTCTTTTCCTGTCTGTAATTTAACGGCGACGCGGCGCGGCGCGATGATCTTGCTCTCAGCTAAAATCACGCCTTAAACCCTTAACCCTCCGTAAAGGCTTTCGCAGGCTCATTTTTGTTCGAGTGACCCGCTTGGTCGAACATCAGCCGGGCGAGCCGCTCGAAGCGCCTAGGGTTGCCCCGCAACGTTATTGGCACTATAGCGCAAAGGGCGCTGCGCCCGGGGGAAGCGGAATGGCGCGGATTGGACCGCTGGCGGCTTTTGCCATCTTCGCGCTGGTGAGCGCCCCTCTTCAGTGCGGATACGCGGACGAGGCGAGCGCGCCGGTCGCCGTCGGCGCGCGACTCTCACAAGATGAGAATGCGGCCAACCTGGTGTTCGACCTGTCTCGATCGGTCGATGCGAGCGCCTCCGCCCTGGCCTTGCCCGATCGCATTGTCGTCGACATGCCGGAGGTGAATTTTCAGCTCGATCCGTCGGTCGGCCGGGTCGGCGCCTTGGCCAAAGGCTCCGTGGTGAAAGGCTTTCGATTTGGATTGCTTGCTCCCGGCAAATCCCGGATCGTCATTGACCTCGCGCGTGCGGCTTGCCCGGTCCAGGTTTCCGCCGAACCGATCGTCGAAGGCGAACCTGCAGCGCGGCTCAGGATCGAACTGAAGCCATGCGATCCATCGGCCTTTGCCGCGCTTGCTCGCTCATCTGCGGTTGCAACCGCAAGCGCGTCCCCGCCGCCCACCCCGGCGCAGCCGATCATCGTCCTTGATCCCGGACATGGCGGCGTCGATGGCGGCGCGCGCGGCCTCGGCGGCGTCCAGGAGAAGACCCTGGTCTTTAGTTTCTGCGCCGAACTGAAGCGGCAGCTCGACGCGACCAAGCGCTACGCCATCGTGATGACGCGGGACGGCGATCAGTATGTCGATCTCGACGAGCGGGTCGCGATGGCCCGCAGGGCGAATGCGTCTTTGTTCATATCCGTTCACGCTGACACGCTCAGCGAGGACAAGAGCGTCAGCGGCTCCACGGTCTATACCGTGGCCGATCGTGCTTCCGACGCGGAAGCTGCTCGCATCGCGGCCCGCGAGAACGCGGCCGGCAGAGGCTCGAGCGGGGGCGGTCGCTTGGAGAATCCGGATGTGGCCGACATCCTGTTCGATCTCAAGCGACGAGAGACTCGGACCTACGCCCACATCTTCTCGCGAGGCCTTGTCGACAACCTGCGCGGCGCCGCGAAGCTCAACCACAACCCGGAACGCTCCGCAGGCTTCGTTGTCCTCAAGGCGCCGGAGTTTCCCTCCGTCTTGGTGGAGCTCGGCTATCTCTCGAACCCCCAGGACGTCCAGTCCCTTGCTTCGCCGGAGTGGCGGGCCAAGGCCGCCGCCGCCATGGTCAAAACCATCGACGCATTCTTCGCCGGGGACGGAAAGCCGGAGAGCCCCCCAGCCGAAAGTGGCCTTGCGTCATCCGCCGGGCCGACCTCCGCCCCATCGGCGCATTAAGGCTTGCGCGTAACTGGCGCGCCGGGCTAATGGCGCGTCGGGCTCGAAATGCCTCGATCATAGATTCGCCGTACTCGAGCCCGACAGGGTGATGCTGGCGCATTCGATTTCGGCTCGGATCGCAGCGGCGTGAGGAACGTCGGCAGAACGGTCTCATAGAGTCCGCGCCTTCCAGGCGCTGAGATTTCGGTTCGTCTCGACGCTGCGGCGCTCGCCGACGGGCGCAATGGAAGGCTTCGATCGAGAGATGCGCGGTATCGCTCGGATTATCGGCTTCATATTTGCGACCGGCGCTTTGCTGTTCGTCGTGGCGGCGGCGGTGTTCGCCGGCGTCATATGGAAGTACGAGCAAGACCTCCCGGATTACTCGTTGCTCAAGAACTATGAGCCGCCGGTCATGACGCGCGTGCATGCGGCGGACGGCAGCCTGCTTGCCGAATATTCGCGCGAGCGGCGGCTTTATCTTCCGTCGGACGAAATTCCTGACTTGGTCAAGCATGCCTTCATCTCGGCTGAAGACAAGAATTTCTACAGCCACTGGGGCGTCGATCCTGAAGGAATTGTGCGCGCGGGCATGGTTTACCTGCAGGGTTCGCGCCACATTCAGGGCGCCTCGACCATTACGCAGCAGGTCGCCAAGAACTTTCTGTTGAATTCTGATCGGACCTTCGATCGCAAGATCCGTGAGATTTTGCTCAGCCTGCGCATCAGAGTCCGCTTATTCGAAGGAGAAAATTCTCGAGCTTTACCTCAACGAGATTTATCTCGGCCTTTCCAATTACGGCATCGCCGCTGCGGCGCTCAATTATTTCAACAAGTCTGTGCACGAACTGACCATCGCCGAAGTCGCCTATCTTGCGGCATTGCCGAAAGAGCCGAGTTCGCTGAACCCGTTCCGCGATCACGATCGCGCCGTCGAACAGGCGCAACTACGTTATCGGGCGCATGGAGGAAGACGGCTACATCACCGCCAAACAGGCGAACGACGCTCGGGCTGAGCCGCTTGTGGTCAATCCGCGTGTGCTGACGCCGAATTCTATCGCCGCGGGATTCTTCGCCGAGGAAGTCCGGCGCGAACTGCAGGAGCGGTACGGCGAGCAGAAGCTATATGAGGGCGGCCTTTCGGTTCGCACGACGCTCGACCCGAAGGTCCAGCTGATGGCGCGTAAGGCGCTTGTCGATGGTCTTGTGCGCTATGACGAGGCCTACGGCTGGCACGGCACTCTCAAGACGATCGACATCGGCCAGGATTGGGGCGTTCCTCTGGCCGATATTCCGGTCTTACGGCGACATCAAGCCATGGGTTCTGGCGGTTGCGCTTGACGTCAGCGATGCCGCCATACGGATTGGTCTTCAGCCCGAGCGAGACAAATCTGGCGCGATTGTCGCCGATCGTCGGACGGGCGTCGTTACGCTCGAGGGCGCGCGCTGGACTGGCCGTAGGCCTAAAGGGCTTGGTCAAGCCCGGCGACGTCTTTTACGTCGAGCCGATCCCCGGCCGTGAAGGCGAATATCGCCTGCGCCAGATTCCGGAAGTGTCCGGCGCCGCCATAGCGATGGATCCGTTTACGGGCCGTGTGCTGGCGATGGTCGGCGGATTTTCGTTCGACAAGTCGGAATTCAATCGGGCGACGCAGGCCCAGCGCCAGCCGGGCTCCTCGTTTAAGCCTTTTGTCTATGCGGCGGCGCTGGACAACGGCTACACGCCGTCTTCGACCCTTTTGGATGCGCCGATCACGATCGACGACGGCAGCGGCCAATTATGGACGCCGGCAAATTTCGAAGGCACGTCCGGCGGACAACACACTTTGCGTTTTGGCGTCGAGCATTCGATCAATCTGATGACGATCAGGCTTGCGCGCGACATCGGCATGCCGCTGGTCGTCGAATACGCCAAGCGTTTCGGCATCTACGACAACCTGCCGCCGTTCCTGTCGATGTCGATTGGCGCAGGCGAGACGACGGTGCTGCGCATGATCACCGCGCTACTCGATGTTCGCCAATGGCGGCAAGCGAGTGAAAGCGACGCTGATCGATCGGATCCAGGACCGCTGGGGCAATACGATCTACAAGCACGACGAACGGATCTGCGAGAGTTGCGACGCGCAGACGTGGAACAATCAGCCTGAGCCGCGCTTGGTCGACAAACGCGAACAAGTGATCGATCCGCTGACCGCCTATCAGGTCACCTCCATTCTGGAGGGCGTCATCCAGCGCGGCACCGGCATCGCGATCAAGGAAGTCGGCAAGCACCTTGCCGGCAAGACTGGCACGACCAATGACGCGAAGGACCTCTGGTTCGTCGGCTATTCGCCAAACCTCGCGTTCGGCGTGTTCATGGGCTACGACAAGCCGCGTTCTCTTGGCGGCAGCGCACAGGCCGCGCTCTACACCGCGCCGATCTTCCGCGACTTTATGAAAATGGCGCTCAAGGACACGCCCGACACGCCGTTCCGCATTCCCCCTGGAATCAAGCTCATCTCGGTCGACGTTCATTCGGGCATGCGCGCGATCAGGCGCCGGTTCGATCATGGAGGCGTTCAAGCCTGGCACGGGACCGCCCGACAGCTACGGAGGCGGCGGCGGGTGGGGCGAATCGGCTCAGACCTCCTCGCGAAGCGAACGATCTGTCGGATCAGGGACAGGCGGGCTCTATTGAGGCGCTTAAGTGTTCCCGTCTATGACGAACCCGTCTTCGTCGATTGGTTGCATTCTTGTCGGCTGACCGGCCCACGTGCTGAGCCGTCTCGATTGACTCGTCCTTAAGTTCTTGGTTGTGATCATGCGCGCCGAAGCCGAACAGTTGGTCGAATCGATCAAGCAGTCCGCCGGATTGCTGAGGAGGCATCTTTGACGTCGATGCCGCTCAGCGCCGCCTAGGCGAACTCAACGCAAAATCCGAAGATCCCAGCCTCTGGAACGATCCCGAGAGCGCCGAAAAGGTGATGCGCGAGCGCACGATGCTGGAAGACCGGCTTGGGTCTCTGGCGAAGATGCAACGCGACCTCGAAGACGCGTCGACGCTGGTCGAGCTTGGGGAGGCCGAGGGCGACGCGGCCACGGAAGCCGAAGGGCTCGCTGCTCTAAGGGCGCTGAAGGCCGAGGGCGAGCGGCGCCAGCTCGAAGCGCTGCTTTCGGGCGAGGCGGACGCCAACGACAGCTATGTCGAAGTGCACTCAGGCGCAGGCGGCACCGAAAGCTGCGACTGGGCGCGCATGCTGTTGCGCATGTACATGCGCTGGGGAGAGCGCCGAAAGTTCGGAGTCGAGCTGATCGAGGAGACGGATGGGGATGAGGCCGGGATCAAATCGGCGACGATCATCGTCAAGGGTCACAATGCGCATGGCTGGCTGAAAACCGAATCTGGCGTCCATCGGCTGGTGCGCATATCGCCGTTCGATTCCAATGCGCGCCGACACACGAGCTTCGCCTCGGTCTGGGTTTATCCAGTCGTCGACGACCGGATCAAGGTCGAAGTCAACGAGAGCGATTGCCGGATCGACACCTATCGCGCGTCCGGCGCCGGCGGACAGCATGTCAACAAGACCGAATCGGCTGTCCGCATCACGCATGTGCCGACCGGCATCGTCGTCGCTTGCCAGTCGGAGCGCTCACAGCACAAGAACCGGGCGACGGCTTGGAATATGTTGCGCGCGCGCCTTTATGAGCTTGAGCTGCAGAAGCGTGAAGAGAAGGCCAATGCCGACGCCGCGTCCAAGACCGACATTGGCTGGGGCCACCAGATCCGCTCGTATGTGCTGCAGCCCTATCAGATGGTGAAGGACCTTCGCACCGGGCATGTTTCGGGTACGCCCGCCGAGGTGCTCGACGGGGATCTCGACCCGTTCATGGAGGCTTCGCTGGCCCAGCGCCTGTCGGGCCGAACTGTGGCGGTCGAGGACGTCGAATAGGCAATTTTAGGGTCGGCGACGCCAGCGGACACTATGCGTCGAGCCCTTACTGCTTGCGTAAGCGATGGATTTCAAACTTGCTTTTCGATTGTTTGCGCCAGGGTGACGGCCCGCTCCTCGGGAATGTGGCCGATGACCAGATGGCTGCGTCCGTTGCGCGACCACCAGGCGAGCGACAGATCGCCGCGCCGCTCTGATTGGGTAGGCGCGTCCGGCGCGCCATTGGCGAGGATGCAAAGAAGGACCGGGGCCCCCGAGGGATCGACATAGGCGATAACCCCGAGCGGAGAGCCTCCATAGGAAAGCATGAACGCGGACGTGAATCGCAGCCCGGGGAGGGCCACGTTTTCGGGCGTGAGGTTTGCGCCTACCATCGCGCCGACGCCCTTCAGCTCCGACGCCTGCTGCGGGGCGTCCGGATTTAGCGGGCTGAACGTCTCGTTGGTGTAAAGATGCGTATATTCGGCGATCGCCGTGCGCCAATCCTCCCGTCCGTCGAACAGCCCGAGAGTCTGACGCGGCCCATACGGCGGCGCTCACCGCGAGAGCCCCGATGACGATTCCAGCCGCAAGCTCTCGCAGCGCGATTCCAGCGAAGCGCCTTACCGGCTGAAGAACGGGTTTGTCGGCGGGAAGCGCAGCCTGCAGACGAGCGAGCGGAGCTTGCTCGAGCAGGACGTCGAGGGAGCCCGCGAGCGGCGCGCCAGCTTGCCGCAACTCGTCGTAACGCTCGCGCAACCGCTCGTCAGCCCCGAGACGCGCCAAGAGGGCGGTTCTGCGGCCTTCGTCGAGCTCGTTGTCGATCAATGCGACAAGTTCGGCGTCATCGTCGGACATGGTGTGCTTGCCAAGCCCTCCTATTTCAGTTTCGCCAGCGCCGCTCGCCCTGCGGCCAATCTGCTCATAATTGTGCCGATCGGAACGCCAAGCCCCGCCGCCGCCTCGGCGTAGCTATACCCTTCCCCGTAAACCAACAGGATCGTCTCGCGCTGCGCCTCCGGGAGCCGGCCAATGGCTCTTAACACCGCGGAAGCCGTAATATTCATTTCGATTTCGCGTTCGCCATCGGTAATCAACGCATCCTCAGCGTCGACAAAACCACCAGCCTTCACGAATTCGTCGCGATCGGATTTCGTTAAGCCAGATCGAGCGAAGGATTGCGAACAGCCACCGATCGACACGCGTTCCGGGGACAAATTGATCCGCGCGCTCGATGGCCCGCAAGCATGTGGCCTGCACGAGGTCGTCGGCTGCGTCACGAGCCTTCGACAACACGAGCGCATATCGCCAAAGGCGCGCGAGCGAAGGCTCCAACCCAGCCCGCACTTCGCGTCGGCTCGCTTCGCTCATGGCCCCGCTAGAGTTCACTCGCGGCTCTCTTAGAACATGATCGCATGAGGCGCGAGGAGCTGCCGGTAATATTTTGTTGAGCCAGCTGGCGCCTGAGGAACAGCGACGGCGCGAATAAATGGCCTGCTCGCGTGTTTCATGGGCACCCCTCTTTCAATCGGAGGACTGAACGACGCGCGAATTTATTCCATTCGGCCGCCAAAGGAGCGACGGTGTTGTTTCGGCGGTCCGTTGCGGGTTGCTTGTTGCCAGTCTCGCGCTCGTCTCAACCGCCTTCGCGGCCGGAGGAGGGGGAGGCGGCGGAGCTGTCAGGAAGATGAGCCAAAGCGATCTCACGACCTGCGCGCCGGGCATGGTTTGGGATGCCAAAACGCCATAGATGGCTGATAAGGCGCAGCGGCGTCCTGCCAGATCTTCGATCTCACCGAATACGCCTACGCGCTCGCCAAGGCCGACCGGCGCCACGAAGCAATTGACGTGCTCGATCTCCTTAGACAATCCCAACACGCCGCGCTCGCTCAACTACCGTGGTTACGCCACCCGCAAGCTGGGACGCATCGACGAAGGAATTGTCTACTATCTCAGGTCGATCGTCGCTTGATCCCGGATATCCAGAAGTGCGCGAATACCTTGGGGAGGCCTACGTCATTTAGGGCAAGTTCGGCCTTGCTAAGGAACAGTTGTCGACGATCGAAAAGGTTTGCGGTAAAGACTGTGAGTATTACGAACACTTAGCCCAGGCGCTGGCTAAGGTTGCACGGGCTTTGGTCAAGAATTCGACGCACGATGGGCGCGTCGTCTCGCCGGGAGGAACGACGATGTCGCAGGGGCAATTCACTCGCGAAAACGTCCGACCTCCGGCGGACGAGAGAATTCTCGACGGGGACCTTAATTTCCTCTCGCGCTGGGCTGGCCCGCTTGGGCTCCTTGCTCGAGCGATGCTGGCTTATATTTTTATCGTCGAGGGCTTGGGCAAGATCGGCGGTTACGCAGGCGTCGCCGCATACATGCAATCCCATGGCGTGGACGGGCGGCTGCTGCCATTGGTTATTCTAACAGAGCTTGGCGGCGGCCTTATGGTTCTCTTCGGCTTGAAGACGCGCTGGGCCGCGATCGCGCTTTTTGGCTTTTGCTTACTGACGGCGCTGTTCTTCCACACGGGCGCTGATCAGGCGATCCAACTCCAAAAAAACATCGCCATGGCGGGGGGCTTTCTTGCGTTGGCTCTCCTTGGCCCCGACGCTTGGTCGCTGGACGCCTGGCGAACCCGCGCAGTCTAACTGCGAGAAGGCGTTCCTAAAGCCGACCATGCGGGCGGGCCGATTGATTTTGGCCGTGCGGCAACGATATGGTGTGATTACACTGGGTTGAGCGGCCTGATCTCATCCAGTCTTGACCGGTGTTGTGAGCGGCGGCCCCGCTTGCGGCGACCTCAGGGCGCCGCCTATAGAAACCTTTCGCGCCCTTTCGGTAGCGCCCACCCTTTTGAAGGCTCCGAATGTCGACAGTCGACGTCAAGCCGACCAGCAACCGCAAGCCGGCCGCCAAGGCGGAAGCGCCGAATGAGCCGTTCAAGCAGGCGCTCGCTTCGTGCACGCGAGCGCTGGCGCGTCAACCGGGACTCGAAGTCACCTTCTCGGCCGACAAACCCTCTCTCATCGCCTCACCGGAGGGCGCCAAGGCGCGGCTTTCCGAGCCGCCTCGAAAGCCCAATCCGCGTGAGGCTGCGATCGTCCGCGGCCTCGCCGATTCATTCGCGTTGCGCCTGGCATGCCACAGCGACGCGCTCCACCGACGCCTCGCGCCCCAGAGTCCGGCGGCCCGCGCCCTATTTGACGCCGTCGAGCAGGCGCGGGTCGAAGCCATCGGCTCGCGCCGCATGCAGGGCGTGGCGTCCAACATCACCGCCATGCTCGACGACCGGTACCATCGCAGCCCGTTCGCCGAGGCGCGCACGCGTGAGGAAGCGCCGCTGGAGGACGCGGTGGCGATGCTCGCGCGCCAGCGCATGACCGGGCCTCGAGCCGCCGCAGGGCGCCGCGCGTCTGGTCGAGCTCTGGCGTCCGCTTATCGAGGAGAAAGCCGGCGCCGATCTTGATCGGCTGAGCGACGCCCTGCTCGACCAGCGCGCCTACGCGAGGCTCGTGCGCAAAGTCCTTTCGTCCCTGGGGCTCGCAGGCGAATCCGATGCCGACGCCGAGGACTCGGACGACGAGACGGAAGACAAGACGCCGCCCGAGGAGTCCGAGGAAGCTCAAGGCGAGGGCGAAGACCAGTCGACGCAGGATTCGATGCAACGGGAGGCGGCCGACGACACGGCCGACGACGCCGAGGAGGGCGCGATCGAAACTGTCGAGGCTCCCTCATCGGAGCTCGAAGACGAAGGCGATACGGGAGAGGCGGAGGAAGCGGCGGAGAGCCGTCCTCCGCAGCCTTCGGCCTCGGAGAAGCGGGGGCCTGACTACAAGGCCTATACCAGCCGCTTTGACGAAATTATCGACGCCGATGAACTCTGCGATCCCGAAGAGCTGCAGCGATTGCGGGACTATCTCGACAAGCAATTGCAGAACCTTCATTCGGTCGTCGCCCGCCTCGCCAATCGGCTGCAGCGTCGGCTGATGGCGCAACAGAGCCGTTCATGGGAGTTCGATCTCGAAGAGGGGGTGCTCGATCACCGCGCGCCTACCGCGCGTGATCATCGATTCGCAGCAACCTCTGTCCTTCAAGCAAGAGAAGGACATGGCGTTCCGCGACACTTCGGTGACGCTGCTCATCGACAATTCCGGGCTCGATGCGCGGCCGTCCGATCACGGTCGCGGCGACTTGCGCGGATATTCTGGCGCGCACGCTCGAGCGCTGCGGCGTCAAGGTCGAGATCCTCGGCTTCACGACCCGCGCCTGGAAAGGCGGACAGTCGCGCGAGTCGTGGCTTCAGGCCGGGAAGCCCGCGAATCCGGGCCGTCTCAACGATCTGCGCCATCTCATTTACAAATCTGCGGACGCGCCTTGGCGGCGGGCGCGCAAGAACCTCGGCCTGATGATGCGCGAGGGCCTGCTCAAGGAGAATATCGATGGCGAGGCGCTCGACTGGGCGCACCAGCGTCTGCTAGGCCGCCCCGAGCAGCGCAGGATCCTGATGATGATTTCCGACGGCGCGCCGGTCGACGACTTCGACACTATCGGTCAATCCCGGCAACTATCTGGAGCGCCACCTGCGCTACGTGATCGAGGAAATCGAGACGCGGTCGCCGGTCGAACTCATCGCGATTGGCATTGGCCACGACGTGACGCGCTACTATCGCCGCGCCGTGACGATCGTCGACGCCGAGGAGTTGGGCGGGGCGATGACCGAGAAGCTTGCCGAATTGTTCGACGAGAACGCGGAGTCGCGCGGGCCGGCCGAAACCGGCGCGGCGTCCGAGGCGGGGCCGGAAGGCGGCCTGACCGCTTTCTGTTCTGCGTGGCCACCGCTAGCCGAGCCTCGCCGGATGCGCCTTGGATAGCCTCCGAGGCCTCCTATCTATGAGCGGATGAACGCTCCAAGCCCCCGTCGCGTTGGCCCTTCCTCACTGCGGCTCAGACCGATCTGTTTGCCAGGCCCGGCGGGGCTGCCGGAGGGGTCCTGCTATCATCGGGGCGTTGTGTCGTGGGAGGAGTACACTGATGCCCTGCAGCAGCTCGCCTTCCTTATCGCGACAACAGCCACAGGATGAGCGACAGCACGATGCTCACCAGGATGCCGGTCGTAATCGGCGCGTAGAAGGTGAAATTGTCGCGCTGGATAAAGATGTCGCCGGGGAGCCGGCCGAGCCCAATCCGACCGATCCATGGCCACAGCAAACCAATCGCCGCAATGGCAAGACCAACGATGATCAGGGTGCGAGACATTGCCGATCACTTGGGCCGGAGATCGAGTCCGACGCCTTTGTTGACGAACTGCAGCGTGTAGGCGCTCTTGTAATCGGTGTGCTTGTCGAACATTCCGATCGCCACCATTTTTTCGAAGAAATCCTTCCAGCGCGCATCCGTCATCGCGCCAATTCCGAGGGTGAGCGTATCGCCGGAATCAACAACGCCGTGTTCTTTCAACTCCTTGATCGAGAAGGCGATCTGATCGTCGTTGATGTCAGGGTTCTGCGCCTTGATCATCGCATTCGCCTTTGAATTGTCGCCGTAGAGATAATGGTACCAGCCGATCGCGGAAGCGTCGACGAAGCGTTGCACGAGGTCAGGGTTCTTCTCGACGATGTCGCGACGAGCCTCGATGAGGGTCGAATAAGTCGAGTAGCCGTAGTCGGAGAGCAGGAAGACGTTGGGCTTGAAGCCGCCCTGTTTTTCAATTTCGTATGGCTCGGATGTGACATACCCTTGCTGGACGGACGTCTTATTGTGAATGAATGGAGCTGAATTGAAGTTGTAAGGCCTGACCGCCTCGTCCTTGAAACCATAAACCAGTCTGAGCCAAGCGTAGAAGGTGTTGATCGACCCGGCGCCGAGATAAATGGAAGTTGCTTTCGGCAGGTCCGCCCATTTGTCCAGGCCGACGTCGGGATGAGACATCAGGATCTGCGGCGACTTCTGAAAGTAGGCGGCAACCGCCACGAGAGGCAGTTTGCTTTCGGCGCTCATGAAATCGCCGATCAGGTCGCCGCCCATGAAAAAGTCGACCTTGCCGAACAGAAGCATAAGCGCCCCGTTGGTCTGAGGGCCGCCGGGAATCACGGTGACATCCAGTCCGTACTTCCCGTAAGTGCCGTCGGCCGCGGCCTGAAAGAAGCCGCCAGCCTCAGGGTCGGCGAGCCAATTCGTCGCGAACTTCACCTTGTCGAGCGCAAGGGCAGGCTCAGACAAGCCAAACCATGCCGCCAAAGCCGCAAGCATCGCCAACCGCTTCCGACACATGTGGCCCATGGCTCCTCCCACACGGATACGGCGCGGATCAAAAAGCGCTCGAGTCCGGTTCGCCCTCATTGCCGGGCTTGCCTGCCAGCCCGGGAGTTGCATCGCGACCCCGAGAAATATAATGGGCCGTTAGATCGTACACAAACGCGGCGTCTTCGCCTGCCAGATAAGACGCCTCGATATGATAAGAGAGAAATTCGATCGCATAGGCCGCGCCAATATCATGCGCGTATCGGCGCCGCGCGTCGGCTCTCATTTCCGTGACCGCGTGCTTTCGGATGCGAACCTCGCAATCTTTGACCTGTCCGAATCGTTCGACCCAGTCATTGAACAGATTGTTGAGCCCTCGGCCGAAGCGTTCGGCTTGCTCCGCTCCGAGATCGTGGAGGTAAAGGGACGCATTCTCAAATTGACATTTGAGCCGCGCTCCGTGCGCATTCCCGAATGCGGGTAATCAAATGTCTAAACATGGCCATGACCTGTGCGCGCATGCGCCAGTAAACGCGAGCGCAAGCCACCCGGTATCGTAGCAACACCATTGATTGTACCGCCCGCCTACGAAAAGATTCTCCTGCCGCGCCAAGCGTCCCGGCCACGGCAGAGCCATTGCAAGATGGCAGAGAAGCCGCCAGATGAAGCTTCGGCTGAGCTGACCGACGCCCGTGTTAACGTGAAGTTGCAACGAGGAAGGTTTCGACCCCATGAGCCATGTCATCTATACGGTCGTCGAGCACGACGGCGGATGGGCCTACAAGGTCGGCGATGTCTTTTCGGAGACCTTCCCCACTCACGAGGCGGCTCACGCCGCCGCCGCACGAGCAGCGCAGGAGCAACGCACCCCAGGGCAGGGCGGCCCGATCGAGTACGAGGACAGCTCTGGCCGATGGCATGAGGAACAGGAAAAGGGCGACGACCGACCGGACACCGACGTCAAGGACTAGGGTCCGCGGCGAAGACGATCGAGCCTTGCGAACGTCAGGATTCGTTTGGCTTGGGGAAGGCTAGGGCAATCGCTCGATCGACCGCAGGTCATTCACGAAACTCGCGGAGCCGAAGCATTTCTTCCTCATCCTGCTCTTCCTCATCCTGCAGGCGAAGCAGGGCAGAGGGGTGCATAGGAACGAAGAGCCGCAGCCCGTTCGCCAAATTGAGGATCGTGCAGCGATTGATCTGAATCGGGATCGCTCGTTCGGTGAGACTCCAGTTTTCGGCGCCATTGGGCCGCTTATCCAGCCGCCGCTTGCCGAGCGGCTCGAACTTGAAGTGCTTGACCGCATAGTCATGCCGGGCCCTCTCTGAATCCGGTCTGGTCAGGCCCAACAATACGCCTCCTCAGGACGCACACCCTCTATCATGTCGGTTGGCCGGCTGGTGACCACTCTCATGTTCAAGGCCTGACGAAATATTCGACAAGGATCCATGCAATCAGCGCCAAGGCGACACTGCCGATAAGCACGTAGCGGACATTATTTCCCGTGGAGCCCGCTCGCACGGCTGTCTTGTTGTCTTCGGTTACGACTGGACGTTCATGCGCGTTCATCGAACGCTCCTTACTCACGAGGATCGTCGGAAACCCAACGGCACCCTTGCGGGCCTTGATCGCCGCCACTGCCAGAATGCCGACTCTGGGCGAAGCGGCGCCCATCCTTCGAGAAACTCGGGACGGGTGGAAACGTTCCAAGGACGGTTGTGACGCCGTCCTCGCCTTCTCTCAGGTTCAGGTTTGAGGCTCAGGCGCCACGCGAACGTTTCTGTTCGCCACGAGCGCCCCCGCTAGCGCCGTCCAGCCAGTCTGATGCGAGGCGCCGAGACCCTGTCCGGTCTCGCCGTGGAAGTATTCATAGAAGAGAAGCGAATCTCGCCATGTCGGATCGTTCTGGAAGCGGGGGTTTGCTCCATGCGCGGGACGCCGGCCGCTCGAGTCGAGTTGAAACAGACTCAAAAGGCGGCGCTCAAGCTCGCGCGGCGACCTCATGCAGATTCAGCTTGTTGCCCGATCCGGTCGGCAGTTCGACCGTCAAATCATCGCCGAAGAAAGTGTGGAGGTGTCTCAGCGACTCGATCGCAAGAAAATTCAGCGGAAACCACACCGGCCCCCGCCAGTTGGAGTTGCCGCCGAAGAGTCCGGAGCGGGACTCTCCCGGCTCGTAATCGAGGCGGCAGGTGCGACCGTCGAAATCGAGAACGAGGGGGTGGTCCTGGTGGTAGCGCGAGAGGGATCTCAACCCGTACGGCGACAGAAATTCGCTCTCGTCGAGCATGCGAGCCAGAATACGCTGGAAGCGGGACTTCTCGACGAGCGAGATGAGACCAGGCCGGCCGCCAGCTGGCAGATAGTAGAGATAGTTCTTCGCTCCCAATTTATGCTCAATGTACCAGCGGGCCCGTTCTCGAAACATCGGCAATCGCGCCCACAGCGAGGGGTCGAGCCCCACGGCGGCGAAGACTGGCAGAAGCCCGACCATCGAGCGCGCCCGCACCCGGATCGCGGAGCCGTCCTTCGTACGCAGGCAGTCGTAGAAAAATCCGTCCTCCTCGTCCCACAAATTGTCCATGGCGTGGGCGATGAGCGCGAAGTGCTCAAAAAACTTGATGGCCACATCCTCGTAAACCGAGTTTCGATTTGCGAGCAGCAGCGCCATCTCAAGCATGTTGAGGCAGTATTTCGCCATCCAGGCCGTGCCGTCCGACTGTTCAAGGACGTCGCCCGGCATGATCACCGAGCGGTCGAATGGGCCGATATTGTCGAGCCCCAGAAAACCGCCTTCGAAAACATTATCCCCGCGCGCATCCTCGCGATTGACCCACCAGGTGAAGTTGATCAAGAGCTTGTTGAAGACGCGCGCGAGGAAATCGAAATCCGTAGCGCCGTCGATCCGGAACACCGCCAGGGCAGCCCACGCCTGGACGGGCGGATTCACATCGCTGAAGTTCCATTCGTAGGCCGGCAACTGGCCGTTCGGATTCATGTACCATTCGCGCGCCAGCAGCAGCAGCTGGTTCTTCGCCATCGCCGGGTCGGTATGGGCGAGAACAACGCTGTGAAAAGCGAGATCCCACGAAGCATACCAAGGGTATTCCCACTTATCCGGCATCGCGACGATATGGTGGTTGCTGAGGTGGCGCCATCCCGAATTGCGACCGGATCTCCGCGCCTCAGGAGGCGGCACCTTGTCGCCCTCCAGCCAACGGGGGACATCGTAATGGTAGAATTGAAAGCTCCAGCCCATTCCCGCGAAGGCCTGGCGCATCACCATCGCTTCTTCGTCGCTCGTTCCTTCCGGACGTAGGGCGGCGTAATATTCGTCGGCTTCACGACTTCGGTCAGCTTGCGTTCGCGTGAAGGCGTCGCCCAGGTCCATTGTTCGGCCTGGAATGTCCCGAGCGAGCCGCAGCCTGAACTCGACGGTCTCCCCAGCGCCGACCGTGACGCGGCGCCAGAAGGCCATCTTCGTCCCGAATCGCTCGGGATTGACCGTCGCCGCGCCATTGACGAGGTGGTCGTTGATTCCATCCTTCGGATAGGGTGTCGCAGCGTCGCCGCCAAAGATCTTCGGGAAGTTGGTTTCGTTGTCGCAAAACAAAAGCGAGGGCGGAGTTCCAGTGGGATCGGAGGCGGCGGCGAGCTTCCATGCGCCGAGCTTCTCGTCCTCCGCGATGACGGCCGCGCCCGTCTCGTCGGACACGTCGCGGATGACAGGTTTGGCGACGCCGTCCTCCCAGGACCAGCGGTTGCGGAACCAAAGGGTCGGCAGGATATGGAGCTCGGCTGGCTCCGGTCCGACGTTGCGCGCGGTGATGCGAATTAAGACATCATCCTCAGCCGCCTTGGCGTAATCCGCGGCGATTTGCCAGTATCGATCGTCGTCAAACACGCCAGTGTCGAGGAGTTCGAATTCCGGCTGCTCGCGTGTGCGCTGCGCGTTCTCCTGCCGCAGGCGCTCATAGGGAAACTCGGCTTGCGGATAGTGATAGCGCCAACGCAGCCAGGAGTATGTCGGAGTCGCGTCGAGAGACCACCAATATTCCTTCGCGTCCTCGCCGTGATTGCCCTCCGGCCCGCTGAGGCCGAAGATCCGTTCTTTCAGGATGGGGTCGCGACCGTTCCAGAACGAGAGAGCGAAACAGAGGCGCTGTTCACGATCGCAGAGGCCAGCCAAGCCGTCCTCGCTCCAGCGGAAGGCGCGCGAGTGGGCGTGATCGAAGGGAAAGTAGCGCCATGCGTCGCCGTCGGCGCTGTAGTCCTCGCGGACCGTGCCCCAGGCCCGGTCGGCGACGTAAGGGCCGATGAGCTTCCAGTCGCCCCCGGCAGCGGCGGCTGATCCCTCCGCGAGCCGCGCATGCTCAGCAGAGAGGGCCCCCTTTTGTTGTTCGCCCCCACTCATGGTCGGCGCATCTTAGCATCGGTTTTCATTCCGGACGCAAGGGCGCAGGCGTTCTTCGGCGCGGCGGGAGTGCGGGCTCTTGGCGATCGCTCGGTCTATTTGCCGGCCGGCTTTTCCAAATGACCGCCGAACTGAAAGCGCATCGCAGAGAGCAGCTTGTTCTGGTAGTCGGCTTCGCCGCGCGAAAAGAACCGCTCGTAGAGCGCTGTGGTCAGGACCGGCACGGGCACGCCCTCGTCGATCGCCGCCTTGATCGTCCAGCGGCCCTCGCCTGAGTCGGACACGCGCCCGGAGAACTTGGCGAGCGCCGAGTCTTCCGAGAGCGCCGTCGCCGTCAGATCGAGCAGCCAGGAGGCGATCACGCTGCCTCGTCGCCAGACCTCGGCCACGTCCGGCAGGTTGATGTTGTATTTGTAATGGTCGGGATTGCGCAGAGGTGTCGTCTCGGCGTCGATCGCGTGGGTTTTCTCGCCGACATTCGCCGCCCGCAAAATGTCCAGCCCTTCTGCATAGGCGGCCATGATGCCGTATTCGATGCCGTTATGGACCATCTTGACGAAATGTCCGGCGCCGTTCGGCCCACAATGCAGATAACCGAGCTCGGCCTGCGTCGGGTCGCCTTTGCGGCCCGGGGTGCGGGAAATGGAGCCCACGCCGGGCGCGAGCGTCTTGAAGATCGGATCGAGACGCTGCACTTCGTGATCGGGGCCGCCGATCATCATGCAATAGCCGCGCTCAAGCCCCCAGACGCCGCCGCTGGTGCCGACGTCGACATAGTTGATGCCTTTCGACATGAGTTCATGGGCGCGGCGGATATCATCGACGTAGTACGAATTGCCGCCATCAATGATCGTGTCCCCAGCCTCGAGCGCCGGCAGGAGATCGGCGATCGTCTGATCGACGACGGCGGCAGGGACCATGAGCCAGACCGCGCGCGGCTTCGTCAGCTTCTTGGCTAGGTCGGCAAGCGAAGAGCTGCCGAGCGCCTTTTCGTCCACCAATTCCTCGACGGCCTTGGGAGACATATCGAAGACCACGCATTCGTGGCCATTCGTGAGGAGCCTCCGGACCATGTTGGCGCCCATCCGTCCGAGTCCGACCATTCCAAGCTGCATATGCGTTTCCTTCAGACGAGTGAGTGGTCCAATCGCGCTAGGACTGCTTCGACCTTACCTTTGTGCGCAACTTCGTAGCAACCGGAGGACCCAATCGGACGGCCGGCAATTCGGATTTCGGGGCGCCCTGCCACATCAGAAATCCGCCTTTGAACGCATTCGCGTTGTCTCCCAGCCTGCACCCGGGCGGCAGCTCGTTGAGGATCTTAGCGTTGCCGCCGCCAAGGACGATATCGTCGGGTTCGAGCGCGGCGACCAGTCTGGTCAACGACATCGAAAACGTGCTTCCGCCATCTCTTCTTGCCGAGCCGCTCGAGCCCTCGGGCGCCGACATAGTCCTCATAAGTGGCTTTCTTGTAGGGCAGATGACCAAGCTCCATCGGCTCCACGACCCCGTCGACGATCAGGGTCGAGCCGAGCCCAGTTCCGAGCCCGAGGAACAACATCTTGCCTGTCTTGTAGCCGCCGAGGGCCTGCATCGCGGCGTCGTTGAGGATCTTGGTCGGCCGCCCGAACCCTGTCTTAAAGTCGAAGCCCATCCAGCCGGGCCCTAGGTTCTTAGGGTCGGCGACCGGGCGATTGTGAAGGACCGGCCCCGGATAGCCCATCGATACGACATCGTAGGCCCATCCATCGGCGAGTTGCCGGACTCCAGAGACCATCTGCTTCAGCCGTCATTTTCGGACCGGAGGCGAACTCCCGTTTGTCGTTCTGGCCGGTCGCGAGGATTTTGACATGGGTGCCCCCCACATCGATGACCAATACGTTCATGAATCGCCCCGTCGTCGGCGCGCCAGTCGTTGCGAGCGCTGCGCTCTTCAGGGAACATGCCTCGCGGAAATGCGATGCGCTAGCCCTCAGGGCTCATTTGCGCTCTGCCAAACGGCCCAGGCGGAAGGTGGCGAACGGAGATTTGCTAAACAGGACCGCTGTCAGCGAGGATGGCAAGCGCGACCACAAGGAACGCGGTGGCGAATCCGCCAAGGAAAGCTACAGCCACCATGTTCAAGCCTCCGCAGGCGTCGTCGGCTTCGGTCGAGACCGAAGCGGCGCGTCGGGCGTTATCACTGAGTCGTATCGTATATTATATCTACTTGCAGGCCTGCGCAAATAGATTCTCTCGAATGGGTTGGCGGTGATAAGTCGGCCCGCGACAATCCCAGAAATTCAGAAGGCCTTCTTGCGAGCCGCTTAGGCTCGCCAGGATAGCGCCGCCGCTCTCCAGACCGATTGGAAGCGATCGGGTCCGGTAGACCGCTCTACCTTTGGACGGACTCGGTTTGGCTCCTCTCGACGACAGGCGCGACGCCGTTTGTCGGCCCCATTTTGGTTTTCTTGGAACGTCCCGTTTCGCGGCTGAATCCCCTATTTCAGGGTGTTGGATTTCCTTGGATTTCCTTGGATTCTCTCGTCCGAATCGAGACTTATCAATAGCTTACACGAGATTTTCAGGAGCACGTTTTTCGTAGCCCTTTTGTCGCGAAAGAGCCGTCAAAACGGTCAGCCCACGATTTGGCATGGCGAAGGGACGGATTGTTCATGGCGACAAGCTTAGCTTGATTTCTGAGTTTCAGCAAGAGATTGCCGCCTTTTACAGCGTTAGCTGTGGTTCTTGGGCTGAATATTGGAAAAGCCGTTCATGGCCCGCCTTGTGCCGGCCATCCACGCCGCGCCGCCGCAAATCTCTCGATCGTTCAGACCTCTGTCAGTTCAGAGGCTTACGATGTTGTCGTGGATGGCCGGGTCAAGCCCGGCCATGACGGAAAGACAGGTTCTAAGATCCCACCCACAGACAGCGCTATAAGAGCCAGATCGCCGCCGGAGCCGTTCCCGCCTGGACGCCTCCGTCCAAAAGCAAATCGCCCTTGGCCTTCAGGCGGATCTGACCGCGGAGCGAACCGATCCTGGGGAACGGCCGATAATCCGCTTGAAGGCTCGGCTGAACGCCGCTTGCGAGCCATAGCCGAGGCGATGCGCCGCAACATCGATCGGCATGCGTTCACGCCCGATCCAGTCGGCCGCGAGCCGCATGCGGAGTTCGGTCAGATATCGTAACGGCGTCAAACCGGTGACGGCCAGGAACCGCTCGGCGAAGATCGAACGCGAACTCCCCATCTCGGCCGCCAAATCCGCGACCGTCCAATCCCGTCCGGGATCGCGATGGACGGCCGAGATCACGCCCCCGAGGCGCGGGTCGCGCAGAGCCGACACCCACCCGCTCGCCTGGCCGCACCCCAACTCGACCCAGGCGCGCACGATAAAGGCAGCCACCACATTGGCGAGATGAGCCAGGATGCCGGCGAAGCCCGCGCGTCCGCCACAGGTTTCGCGCTCCATGGCTTCGAGGATCGGCAGGATCTCCGGATAGCGCTCCGAAACGGCGCCAACGAACATGGCCTCTGGCATCAAACCGATGAGCGAGCCCATCCCACCCAGATCGAACTCCATGCAGGCGCTGAAGATAAGGATATGGCTCGACGGGCACTCCCCGGCATTGCAGGCCGTCAGCGCGCTGACGCCCTGGCAAAGCGCAGAGGTCGCGAACGCGGTGACGTCACGACCTCGAAGGTCGGGTTGCGACACGACGTCGTGGTTTCCGCCGCGCGGGAGCAACACGGCGTCTCCCGTATCCATCGGGTGGATTTCGTCGCCTTGACGCAGGAAAACCGGGCCGCGGGCGATGAAGTGGAACTTCGCGCGCCCTTCCGAGGCTCCGAACCCGAGGCCGAAGGGCGGCGAAAGCTCGATCCGCCGATATTCGACGCCGGTCAGGCGCATCCCCGCCAGAAGTTCATTCAACGGATCGACCAACGGTTTCGCCGCGGTCGTCTTTTCGGATGAACGATCAATCATATCGGCGTTTGTGACATAGATCGTCCGATCGGTCTAGCTTAGGATGCCCCTCAAAGACCTCTTCCCCACTAGGACCAACGATGAACGAAGCATTGCTCGATATCGACGAAACGGCTGCGCGAGGCGCCGGGCCAACCGACTTGCCGGCCGACCCAATGAACGATCGCCATGCGGGCTCCGGCGGGCCGGCGTGGGCCGCGGTCGGTTCGATGGCTCTCGGGGTGTTCGCTCTGGTCACCGCGGAATTCCTGCCGGCGAGTTTGCTCACGCCGATCGCGGCCGATTTCAAGATCAGCGAAGGCGCGGCGGGACAAACGGTCTCGGCGACCGCCATCTTCGCGCTGATCTCCAGCCTGTTCGTCACGGCGGTGATCCGAAAGCTTGACCGCCGGACGCTGATGCTCGGCTTTACGATCCTTCTGTTGGTCTCCAACCTGATCGCGGCTTTCGCTTTCAACTTCCCCATGCTGCTTATCGGGCGCGTGCTGCTCGGCGCGGCGCTCGGCGGATTCTGGACGATGTCGGCAGCGTTGACGATGCGTCTCGTGCCCGAGGAATCCGTGCCGCGGGCGTTGTCGATCATCTTCAGCGGCGTCTCGGCCGCCACCATCTTCGCAGCGCCCCTTGGAATCACGATCGGGCATCTTTTCGGCTGGCGCGCCGTGTTCCTCATGGCGGCGGGTTTGTCCTTGATCACTTTGGTCGCGCAAGCCGCCACCTTGCCCCGGATGCCCGCCCAGGGTTCGGCGAGGCTTGGCACGCTGCTCGTGGTTCTCAGGCGCCACGGCGTCGGTGTCGGCATCATCTGCGCCATGTTGGCTTTCACTGGGCACTTCGCCTTCTTCACCTACTTGCGGCCATTTCTCGAATTCACGACCGGCGCCGGCGTTGCGATGATCTCAGGCGTGCTGCTTGGATTTGGCGTCGCGAACCTGATCGGCACCATGCTCTCGGGCTTCATGCTCGAGCGCAGTCTTCGTCTGACACTTGCGTCCATGCCCCTCGTGATGGCTTTCATCAGCGCTTCTCTCGCGACGTTCAACAGCTCACTCTGGTCTGGATCTCGCGCTCATCACGCTGTGGGGAATGGCGTTCGGCGCCGTGCCCGTCGCCTGGTCGACCTGGCTCACCCGCACCGTTCCCGACGAAGCCGAAAGCGCAGGCGGTCTGCTTGTCGCCGCGGTGCAAGTCGCCATTACGATCGGGGCGGCGGGGGGCGGCGCAATCTACGATTTTAAGGGCGCGACCGCCGTGTTCGGAGCCTGCAGTGTGGTCTTGGTCCTCGCTGCGGTGATAGCTCTGTTCGTCGTCCCGACGCGGGCCGATGAGGCCTCCTGACGCCAAAGCTGGCGCATCAAAAACGGGAATAAAGCCGTCTCTAAGTCGGCGGCCTCCGCTCGTCCGCTTCTGCCGCGCTCGTCACGGACGTGGCAAGCCGCAAGGGCGGCCTATTGAGCCTTCACTGAGGCCGGGGCTCCATGACGATCAGAAGGTCCTTGGCGTCGACAGGCTGGCCAGGCGAGACCAGGACCTCGTCGATCTTTCCGTCGCGGGGAGCGGAGAGCGATGTCTCCATCTTCATGGCCTCGAGGGTGAGCAGGAGATCGCCGGCTTTAACCTGCAGCCCCGGCTTCACGGCAATCGTCGTGACGGCTCCCGGCATAGGAGCGGCGATGTGCGACTCGTTTCCGTCCTCCGCCTTCCGCCGCGCCGGCAACGACGCCGTCGCCGACCGATTGGGCACTTTCACGATCCTTGGCTGGCCGTTGAGTTCGAAGAATATGCGGACCTGCCCTTCCTCGTCGGTTTCCCCGATCGCCTGAAGCCTGACATCGAGAGCCTTGCCCTTTTCGATGCCTAAGCTCACCTCGTCGCCGACCTGCATTCCGTAGAAGTAGACGGGCGTCGGCAGGACGGAAACGGGTCCATATTTGCGCGCCGCGAGGGCGAAGTCGGTGAAGACTTTCGGATACATCTGGTAGGACGCGAGCTCCTGATCGTTGACGCGCCTGTCCAACCGCTTCTCGATCTCGGATCGTTGCGCTGAGAAATCGGCCTCCGCCAACAGCGACCCGGGCCGCGCCGTCGACGCCGCTTCGCCCTTGAGCGCCTTCGTCTGCAATTCGACCGGCCAGCCTCCCGGCGGCTGACCAAGGTCGCCGCGCAGCATTTCGACGACCGATGTGGGAAAGGCGATCTCGCGCGTGGGGTCGAGAACGTCGCCCGGCGCCAGCCCTTGCGACACCATCATCAGAGCCATGTCGCCGACGACCTTGGAAGAGGGCGTGACCTTGACGATATCGCCGAACATGTCGTTGACTTCGCGATAGGCCTTGGCGACCTCGTGCCAGCGCGCTTCGAGTCCGAGAGACCGCGCCTGCTCCTTGAGATTGGTGAACTGACCGCCGGGCATCTCGTGCAGGTAAACCTCCGAGGCGCCGGATTTCATATTGGTCTCGAACGCGGCGTACTGGCTGCGCGCCGCCTCCCAATAGAAGCTTATGCGGCGGATCGCTTCGGGATCGAGTCCCGTATCGCGGTCGGTGTGTCGCAAGGCCTCGACCAGCGAGCCGAGGCAAGGCTGCGAAGTGGCGCCGGACATCGCGTCCATCGCCGCGTCGATCGCGTCCACGCCCGCATCGACCGCGGCCAGGGCTGTCGCGCCCGAAATCCCCGACGTGTCGTGCGTATGGAGATGGATCGGCATTCCGACCTCCTCTCTCAACGCCTTGACCAGAACTCGAGCCGCGGCGGGCTTCAGGAGGCCGGCCATGTCCTTGAGGCCGAGGATATGGCAACCCGCCCGTTCCAGGTCCTTGGCGAGGTCGACATAGTAGCGGAGCGAATATTTCGTCCGGTCGGGATCGAGAATATCTCCGGTGTAACAGATCGCGCCTTCGGCCAGCTTGCCGGTTTCGCAGACCGCGTCGATCGCGACGCGCATGTTTTCGACCCAGTTGAGGCAGTCGAATATGCGGAAGACGTCCATGCCGGCGCTGGCCGCCTCACGAACGAAATATCGAACCACGTTGTCGGGATAGTTGGTGTAGCCGACGCCATTGGCGCCGCGCAGCAGCATCTGGGTCAGGATGTTGGGAACCTTCTCCCTGAGCAGCGCGAGCCGCTCCCACGGGTCTTCGGTCAGAAACCGCATCGACACGTCGAACGTTGCTCCGCCCCAGCATTCCAACGACAAAAGCTCAGGCAAGCCTGAGGCATAGGCGCCGGCGATCGCGACGAGATCATGGGTGCGCATGCGCGTCGCGAGCAGAGATTGGTGAGCGTCGCGCATCGTCGTATCGGTCACGAGGACGCGGTTCTCGTTGCGCAGCCAGGCGGCGAATTTCGCCGCGCCCAATCGATCGAACAGCTGCTTCGTGCCCTCCCGCGCAGAAGCCGCAGGCGGGAAGATCGGCGCCTCGGGTTTGCGGGCGTCAGGAAGAGGCCTCGCGCGGCCTTTGACTTCCGGGTGACCGTTGACGGTGACGTCGGCGATGTAGGTCAAGAGCTTGGTCGCGCGATCGCGACGTTTCTTGACTGCGAACAGTTCGGGCGTTTCGTCGATGAAGCGGGTCGTATAGTCGTTCTTGCGAAACTTGGGGTGATTGAGGACGGCTTCGAGGAAAGCGAGGTTCGTGGCGACCCCTCGAATTCTGTACTCGCGGAGGGCGCGATCCATCCGCGCCACGACCTCCTCGGGCGACGGCGCCCAGGCGGTGACTTTCTCCAATAGCGGATCATAATAGCGCGTGACGACCGCGCCCGAATATGCCGTGCCGCCGTCGACCCGAATCCCGAAGCCGAAGGCGCCGCGATAGGCGGTTATGCGGCCGTAGTCGGGAATGAAATTGTTGTCGGGATTTTCGGTCGTAATGCGACACTGAAGCGCATGGCCGTTCAGTTTGATCTCGTCCTGCGGCGGAATTCCGGTCTCGTCGATATGACCGAGGCGGCCGCCTTCGAGGATCTTGATTTGCGCCTTGACGATGTCGAGGCCGGTGACCTGTTCGGTCACGGTGTGTTCGACCTGGATGCGCGGATTGACCTCGATGAAGTAAAATGCGCCCGTGTCGGCGTCCATGAGGAACTCGACCGTGCCGGCGCCGCGATATTGCGTCGCCTTGCCGATCGCGAGCGCGGCGTTGCAGAGGGCCTCGCGGATCGCCGGGTCGAGATACGGCGCCGGAGCGCGCTCGATGACTTTCTGATTGCGCCTCTGAATCGTGCAGTCCCGTTCGAACAGGTGGATGAGGCCGCCGTGCGTGTCGCCGAGAAGCTGCACTTCGATGTGCCGGGCGCGCCGGACGAGCTTTTCCAGATAGACTTCATCCTTGCCAAAGGCGGCTTTGGCTTCTCGTTTGCCGGCCTGCACCGCGTCGAGGAGTTTGTCCTCGCTTTCGATCGGCCGCATGCCCCGACCGCCGCCTCCCCAGGACGCCTTGAGCATGACGGGATAGCCGACTGCCGCGGCCAGCCGCTTCACTTCATCCGGATCGTCGGGAAGCGGTTCGGTCGCCGGCATGACGGGCACGCCGACGGATACCGCGAGATTGCGCGCGGCGACCTTGTTGCCGAGCGTGCGCATGGTCTCGGGCTTGGGTCCGATGAAGAGAATGCCGTGGTTTGCGCAGGCTTCGGAGAATTCCGGGCTCTCTGACAGAAAGCCGTAACCGGGATGGATCGCGTCGACTTTGGCGGCGATCGCGACCCGCATCACCTCTTCGATGGAGAGGTAGGCCTCGAGCGGTCCGAGATGCAGTTCGCCCGCAGCGCCGCGCCCGACAAGATAGGCCTCGTCCGACTTGAAGCGATGGAGCGAGAGCTTGTCCTCCTCGGCGTAGATCGCCACCGTCTGGATTCCGAGCTCGGCGGCGGCGCGGAATACGCGGATCGCAATCTCACTGCGGTTGGCGACGAGAAGCCGTTGGATGCGGGGCGCTGCGGTTGGAAGTGGACTCATATCGTAAGCTCGACTTCCCATGCGTTGGCGAGAACCCTGCGGCCGTGGGCCGACCCCTGGCGTGACCACACGCCGGCAACCACAGTCGTCGGGCGAATGTCGGCCACGGACAACGACCCTGCGTTCGTTTGATCCCCCGAAATCACGGCTATCCGACCCGAAGCAATGACCGCGCCAGCGCGGAGCTGGCATGGCGGAGGAATCCTCGGTGTGGATGGCGCGGATCGAAGGATTTTGCGGTAGAATGTGCGCAAATGTTGATCGTTTCGCCTAATTGGCAGGCATGCGCGGACGCATTGCCGCGATAACCCTGGCGGAGCTTGGACCTTCCGTAGCCCGCCGTCCTCTTGAACTTCGTCGGCGAACACGATCGTCGCAACGCCCCCGCGCCTGACGACCGTCATGAAGGCGCGACCACGCCGCGCGGCTCTGGCGCAAGATTTGATGGAGCGCGGGAGCAGTCGGGCGGGCGCAAGCCGGGTATGGTCAGCGCTCCGTCGACACAGTTTTGAGATCAAGTGTTGCAGCCTTTCAGCGGCAGACCGATACGCGGCGTCGTGTCCGATCTCGACGGCGTCGTCTATAGGGGCGAGGCGCCGATCGCGAGTTCGGTCGAAGCCTTTCGCCGCTGGCGCGATCAGGGCGTGCCCTATGTTTTCGTGACCAACAATTCGAGTCTTTCGGCCTCGCAATTCGCGGAGAAGCTGGCGCGCATGGGCGTCGCGGTGACGCGCGAACAGATCTTCACGACGATCGACGCCAGCGCGGCGCTGGTGCGACAGCGCTGGCCACGCGGCGGGCGCGCCTATGTGATTGGTGAGCGGCCGCTCCACGAGGCCGTCGAGGACGCAGGCTTTACCCTCGCGGAAACGGGCGCCGATGTTGTGGTCCTGGGCTTCGATTCCAATCTCACCTACGACAAATTGCGGATTGCGACCCGCGCCGCGCTCAGTGGCGCACCGGTGATCGCCACCAATCCGGACGCGTTGACCCCGGCGCCTGACGGCTACGATCCTTGCGTCGGGATGACCATCGCGGCGATTTCCGCCGCCGTTCCCGAGGCCGAGATCACCATCGTCGGCAAGCCGCAGCCTTACATGATTGAACAGGCAGTGGCCTTGCTCGGAGTTGCGAAAACCGAAGTGGTCATGATCGGCGATCAGCTCGCAACCGACATTGTCGCGGGCCAGCGCGCCGGCCTGCGCTCTATCCTGTTCGCGAGCGACGCTCCCTTCAACAGCGCGCCGGCGACGACCCCCGACGGAATTGTGGCGAGCCTGCTTGACCTCGTGGATCTTCCGATCGGGGCTGGACAATCCTGAAGGATCATCGATTTCGACGACTGCGGCCTCTCGTGGCTCTTCTTCGATTTCACTCCCGCCGTCAGTTTGTCGAGCACGATCCGTTCGCGCCCGAGCTTCAGCACGCATGGCTCGCGGGCTATCGCACCGTCGCGCTCATACCGAAGGAGCGGTAGCCCTGGGCGGCGCGCAACGCTCCGATCAGGTGAAGGCCGCATGGCGATTTTTCCGATCGATGGCGGCGGCTGGGTGTTTTTGGTCGGCTCCTTCACCTATGGCGGGGAGCGCGCGTGGAACGGCTGCGACAACGACCTTTCGCGCCCTACCGCCAATGTGCCGCGCGCCTTCGTAAGCACGGCGCCGGTCTTGGGTTAGCGCCGGACCTGCATCGCGATCCAGTTCGCGATCTCGCGCATCCGCTCTTCCTCGACGAGGAGCTCGCGTCCGATGTCGAGGCGCCAGGCGATATCGTGACGGGTCGCATCGGCGCCGAGCGCGCTCACCTCCCCAGCGTAAGCTTCGAGCGCGTCGAGCGAAGCGAAGAAGCCATCGTCGACCAGAATTTGCCCGTAGCGCCGCACGGTCGCGGCCACTTCGTCCAGCTTATATTCGGGGTGATACTGCACCCCCCAGACGACGCTGCGGCCGACGCGGATTTCTGCCGCCTGCACCTGGCTCATCGCGTTGGTCGCGGTGACGGTCGTGCCAGGCGCGAGCGTCGCGACTTCATCCGCGTGGATCGCCGGCGCGTCGAAGGCGAGGGCGCGGCCCTCATGCATCGCGTGGGCGCGGCCGGCCTCCGTGAGCGTCACCTTGCGGGCGAAGGCGACTTCGCGCCCGCGCGGATTGGCCGCGACGGCGCCTCCCGCGGCGACCGTCGCCAGTTGAAGCCCCCAGCACGAACCGAACATCGGCAGGCCCACGGCGAACACGGAGCGGGCGAAATCGACCTGCCGCATCGACTCGGGTTCGCGGCGATAGATATTGAGAGACGAGCCGGTGACCGCGACGCCGCAATAGGAATCGAGCGGCGCCGGCAGGAGCGGATCGGGGTCGGCGGGAAAGCAGATGTCGACCGTGGCGTCGGGCGCAAGTCCTCGCAGCACGGCGGCATAGCTCTCGCTCGGCGTCGAGCCGGTCGATTCGGCGATGCGCGCCCGGCCCGCAGGCGCATTGCCTTCGGCGACGAGGATGCGCAGTCCGCTCACGCGCGGTTTCCGAGATCGCCGCGAATGGCGGCCAACGTCAGCGCCTCAAAATCGGCTTGCGAAAGCTTGCGAGGATTGGAGCCGGCGGTCGGGTCCTTCACGGCGTCGGCCGCGATGCTCTTTGCGTCGCTCTCCTTGACCCCCATCTCGGCCAGCGTGTGGGGGACGTTCAGCGTTTTACGAAGAGCGAGAATCCAATCGAGCACACCGTCGAAATCGGCCTTGGGGAGATCGAGGATGCGCGCTACGAGCGGCATCTTGGGAGTGATTGCATCGCGATTGGCGAGCATCACATAGGGAAACATCACCCCGTTCGTCATGCCGTGGTGGGTGTCATAGCGGGCGCCGACCGGGTGCGATACCGAATGGATCGCGCCGAGGCCCTTCTGAAAGGCGGTCGCGCCCATCGACGCGGCCGCGAACATATAGGCGCGCGCCTCGAGATCGCCGCCCGTCTCCGCGGCTCGCGGCAAATAGAGGTTGACCAACCGCATGCCTTCGAGCGCCACGCCATCCGCGAGCGGGTGGAAACTGTCGACGCAATAGGCCTCGAAACAATGCGCCAGCGCGTCCATGCCGGTGCCGACGGTGAGGTAGGGCGGCAGGCCGACCGCAAGCTCCGGGTCCTCGATCGCGACCTTCGGCATCATCGTCGGGTGGAAGATGATCTTCTTCTCGTGTGTCGCCTCGTTGGTGATGACGCCCGCGCGGCCCACTTCCGAGCCGGTTCCCGGCCGTCGTCGGCACGGCGATGATCGGGGCGACGCCTTCGGCGTTGGCGCGTGTCCACCAATCGCCGACATCTTCGAAGTCCCACACGGGCCGTGTTTGCACCTGCATGAAGGCGACGCATTTGCCGACGTCGAGCGCCGAGCCGCCCCCGACCGCCACGACCCCGTCATGGCCGCCGGCTTTATAAGCCGCGACGCCATCCTTGAGATTGCCTTCGTTCGGATTCGGCTTGATCTCGGAGAACAGCCCGGCGGTCAGACCCGCAGCCTTCAGGCGCGCCATGATGTCGGCGACGAGGCCGGAGGCCGCGAGCCCGCGGTCGGTGACGACGAGGGGCTTTGCGATCCCGTGGGCTTTGCAAGTCTCGGGCAGGTCCGCGATGCGCCCCGCGCCGGTGATCACCCGGGTCGGAAAATTCCAGGCGCTGGTCAGGTTCACTGTCATGAGTTTCGTCTCTTCGATGTTGTGTCAGGCGCCGGCGCTCAATGGCTTGTCCGAAGATGAAAGGATTTCGGCCGCGTCATCGATTTCGAAGCCGAGATAGGACATGCCAGCGCCCCGGCCCGTATCCTTGACGCCGCTCCAGGCGAGGAAGGGATCGACGTAATCGCAGCGGTTCATGAAAACGGTGCCGGTCGCGATCTCGTCGCCGATCTTGTCGGCCGCGGCCGCGTCCTCCGTCCAGATCGAGGCTGTAAGGCCGTAGGGGCTGTCGTTCATGAGCCGGATCGCCTCTTCGTCCGAGGCGACCTTCATGATGCCGACCACCGGGCCGAACGACTCCTCCATCATCACTTTCATTGAATGATCGACCCCGGTCAGGACTTGCGGCATCAGATAGGGCGTGTCGGCTTGGTCGGCGGGAAAACGGGCCGGGTCGATCAGCGGAGTCGCGCCTTTGGCGACAGCCTGGCTTGTGTGATCGCGCACGACGGTCGCGAAGCGCGTCGCGGCCATGGGGCCGAGCGTCGTCTCTGCGTCAAGCGGATTGCCGAGTGTGTAGGCTGAAGTCGTCGCGGCGAAAGCTTCGACGAAGCGGTCGTAGAGAGTTTCGTGCACATAGACGCGCTCTATGCCGCAGCAGCATTGCCCGGAATTGTAGAAGGCGCCGTCGACGATATTGGCGACGGCGTAGTCGAAGTCGGCGTCGGGCCGCACGTAGGCCGGATCCTTGCCTCCGAGTTCAAGGCCGAGCGTGGTGAAGGTTCCGGCAGCCGCGCGCTCGATCGCCTGGCCGCCGGCGACGGAGCCGGTGAAATTCACATGATCGACGCCACGCGAAGCGATGAGCCTGGTCGTCCCTTCATGATCGAGCGTGACATTTGTGAAGAGCCCTTTGGGTAGCCCGATGCGGTCCATCGCCTTCTGGAATCGCTCGCCGACCAGAAGCGTCTGCGCCGCGTGCTTCAGAAGCACAGCGTTGCCGGCGAGGAGGGCAGGCACGACGGAGTTGAGCGCAGTCAGATAGGGGTAGTTCCATGGGGCGATCACCAGCACGACGCCCGCGGGCGCGCGTTTGATCATACGGCGGAAACCCGATCTCTCGGGCGGAACATAGGGTTTCAGCGATTCATCGGCGAGTTCGATCAACGCCTTGGCGCGCTCAACGAAACTGCCCATTTCGCCGCCGTAACGCACCGGGCGTCCCATCTGCAGCGCAAGCTCAGGAACGATATCGTCGTTCATCCCCTGCATCGCCGCGATGAAATCGGCCATCTTCGCCTTGCGGGCAGCGAGCGGGACTGCCGCCCATTCGCGCTGTGCGATGCGGGCCTGCTTCAGGACGTCCCCGATTGCGGACTCGGACAGGGCAGGGCGCCGCGCCACCTCGCGTCCGTCGACCGGGGATATGCAGATGATGTCGCTCACACTTGCTCCTTGACGACGCGGTGGCTCTCGTGGTCGCCACGGGCTGGAGGCCCGTCGATGACGAGGCTTCGCAGCACGCTCGCAAGCCATGCGGCGCCCAGTTCGAGATCCTCGGGCGAAGTCCATTCCGCGGGGTGATGGCAGAGGCCGTCGCGGCTCGGCACGGTCAGCATCAGCACCGGGCAGATGGCGGCCAGCGTCACCGCGTCATGGCCGGGCAGCGTCTCGACGCCCAGCGGCTCGAACCCGAGCTGACCGGCGAGCCTGCGCGCGAGCGCGCCCAGCGTCTCATCGAAGCGTCCGGGAATTCTGAGGTCGTCGCGATCCAGCCGATAGGTCACGCGCGCCGTCGCGCAAGCGACCGAGACCATCTCCATCAGCCGGTCGCGGGCGGACGCGATTACGTCGGCCTTCGGAGAACGGAGCTCCACACAGGCGGTCGCAGCGCTTGGCACGACGTTGGGCGAATTCGGGACGACGATCAGCTTGCCGACCGAAGTGTGCAGGTCGCCGACCGGGGCGGCGTCGGCGAGATGACGGACGCCCGCGACGATCTGCGCGGCGCCGTAGAGCGCATCCTTGCGCTTCGCCATCGGGGTCGGACCGGTGTGCGACGTTTCGCCGAGAAAGGTGATGTCGAGCTTGTGCGCGCCCCACCAGCGTTCGAAAATGCCGAGCCTTCCGCCCTGCGCTTCGAGCTGCGAGCCGCATTCCACATGCAGTTCGACATAGGCTGCCGGAACGGGCGGGGGATCGTCGCTTCCAAGAAAGCCAATGTCCGCGAGCGCGTCCCGCAGGCTCACGCCCTGCACGTCCCGGTCGGCGAGGATCGCATCAATCGCTGTCGCCTGCGCGAAGGCGCGCGAGCCGAGCAGCGTCTTGAATCGCGCGCCTTCTTCGCCTGACCACGCGACGACCGCGAGATTGGCTTTCGGACGCTCGCCGCTTTGCGCGATCGTGTCGCGAAGCGACGCGGCGACCTCGATCGCGGCGATCACGCCATAGGCGCCGTCGAAGCGGCCGCCATAGGGCTGGCTGTCGACATGGCTGCCGGCAAGAATCCAGGGCGCGTCAGGCGCGGCGAGTTCGAGCAGGCCAAAAATATTGCCGACGCGGTCGATGCGAACCGCAAAGCCGTCGTCCTTCAGCCAGGCGACAAGCTGGCGACGCGCTTCGCCATTCGCCTCGGTCGCCTCCATGCGATGCACGCCGCCGTCGCCCGTCGCGCCGATGGCGGAAAAAGCCTCGAAACGCGAGGCGAAGCGGGGAGGGCAGGCGGCCATCATCAGATGATCTCGAAATAGCGCGCGAGTTCCCAGTCGGTGATGGCGCGCTGGAATTCGCGCTCCTCCCAGCGCCGCGTCATCGCATAATGCTCGACGAACACGTCGCCGAAGAGCGCGCGCGCAGCCGCCGAGGCTTCCAAGCGGTCCGCCGCCTGGCTCAACGTACGGGGCAGGGCGCGTTCGCCCGAGTGCTTGACGTCGTAGGCGTTGCCGACGATCGGAGCGTCGGGCTCGATCCGATGTTCGATCCCCCACAGGCCTGAGCCGAGCGCCGCCGCGATCGCGAGATAAGGATTGATGTCCGCCGCCGCGACCCGGTACTCGACCCGTTGGCTCTTCGGCGAGCCCGGAATCACGCGCAGCGCGCAGGTGCGGTTCTCGATGCCCCAGGTCGCGTCGGTCGGCGCCCAGAAACCGGGAATGAGCCGCGAATAGCTGTTGACGGTCGAGGCGACCATGGCGAGCAGTTCCGGCATTAGCAGCCTGCTGCCCGCCGACGAACCAGCGCATCAGCGTCCGACATGGCGCCGGGCTTGCCCTCCTCATGGAAGACGGGCTTGCCGCTCTCGTCCTTGAGCGAGAGGTGGAGATGCCCGGACTGGCCGGGATAGGCATTCGACCATTTGGCCATGAAGGTGGCCATCTTGCCCTGCCGCTCAGCCAGCACTTTCGTGAAGGTCTTGAAGAGGACGGCGCGATCGGCTGCGAGCAGCGCGTCGGAATATTCGATCGCGGCTTCAAGCACTCCGGGGCCCGTCTCGGTGTGCAACCCCTCCAGCGGCATGTCCATGGCGAGCGCGAGTTTCATGAGCGCGTGGTAGAAATCGGATTCGACCGAGGAGCGCAGCATCGAATAGCCGAACCACCCTGGTGTCAGGTTTTTGAGGTTCTTGTAGCCCTTGTCGCGCACGCTCTGTGGCGTCTCGTCGAACACGAAGAATTCGAACTCGGCCGCAGCGGTCGCGGTAAAGCCCATGTCGGCGGCCTTGCCGATCACCCTCTGCAACAGGCTGCGCGGGCAGACGGCGCTCATCTTGCCCCCGAAATTGCCGAGGAAGAGCAGCATGTCGCCTTCGAGCGGGATATCCCGCGCCGTCGTCGGATCGATCTGTACGGGCGCATCCGGGAAGCCGGTCTCCCAGCCGGTCACCGTCGCACGGTCGTAGAGCTGATCGTGCGAATCCCAGCCGAACACAACGTCGCAGAAGTTGAAGCCCGAGGTCAGCGCCGAGAAGAATTTTTCCCGCGCCATGTATTTGCCGCGGATCACGCCGTCGATATCGGTGACGCCGACTTTCACCTGGGCGAGGCCACGCGCTTCGACCACAGCACGTGCGTCCTCGACGGTTTTTATCTCGCGGGCGTCCATGGGAGTCAGAGCTTTCTTGTCAGTTCAGGCTTTTGCGATCTCGCCGAGCGCGGCGTCAAACGCGGCAAGCGCCTGATCGGCGTTTTCTTTCGTAAAGGGAAGGGGCGGCCGGATCTTCAGGATGTTGCCGAAGGCGCCCGCGGCGCCAATGAGAACGCCGTGGCGGCGCAAGCCGTTGATCATCGCGGTGGTGATCTCCGGCGCCGGCGTCTTCGACGCACGGTCGCGCACGAGTTCGAGGCCAAGGAACAGCCCCGCGCCGCGCACGTCGCCGATTGGCGCGTGCCGGTTGCCGAGCGCGCGCAGGCCCTCCGCGAAATAGGCGCCGGTCGCGGCGGCGTTTTCCATCAGCCCCTCGTCGCGAATCACATCCAAGACCGCGAGTCCGGCCGCAGCCGCCACCGGATTTCCGCCAAACGTGTTGAAATATTTCACCTCCGCTGTGAAGCGATCGAGCAGGTCCGGCCGTGTGGCGACGCCGCCCATCGGGAAGCCGTTGCCCATCGGCTTGCCCATCGTCACGATGTCGGGCGCGACCCCGTGGCGCTCAAAACCCCACATGCCGGCGCCCGTGCGCCCGAAGCCCGGTTGAACCTCGTCGGCGATGAAGAGGCCGCCGTGGCGGCGCACCGCCTCGATGGCGGGCATGAGAAAGCCCGGCGGGTCGGCGAACACGCCGTCGCTCGAAAAGATCGAATGTCGGCCAGAAAGCCCGCGAAGCCGACGCCGCTCTCTTCGAGATCGGCGATGGCGGCTTCGAGCGAGGCCGCGAAGCGTTGGCCGAGGGCCGCCGTCGGCGCCCGGTAGGCGTCAGGGGCCGGAATGGCGCGCACGTGGCGAGCGAGCGGCTTTCCGGGCCGCGAAGAGGGGGAGACGTCCGTCACCGCAGCGGTGTTGCCGTGGTAGGCGGTCTCGGTGACGACGAATCCTTTGCCGCCGGTTGCGACTTCGGCGATTCGCAACGCCAGATCGTTGGCCTCGCTGCCGGTGCAGGTGAGGACGACCTGGCTGATCGGCGCCGGGAAAGTCGCCAGAAGCCGGTCGGCATAGGCGTCGACGCCGTCGTTCAGGTAGCGCGTGTGGATGTTGAGTTGGGCGGCCTGTCGACTGATCGCCTCGATCACACGCGGATGGCAATGTCCGACAGAAGGGACGTTGTTGTAGACGTCGAGGTAGCGGCGCCCCTGGGCGTCGAACATCCAGACGCCTTCGGCCCGGACCATCCGGATCGGCTCTTCATAGAAAAGCACGGACCGTCCACCGAAATGGCGCAGGCGCTGCCCGACAGCCTCGCTCAGCTTGGAATCGAGGGCGCCCGGGGCCTCCGGATCGAAGGCGTTTAGGGCCAGAATTTCCTTCCTCGCCTCCTTGGTCACACCTTCAACCATCCATTCGCGGGGCCGTCTCCGGTCCTCGCAGAATGAGGGAAGTTCCACAACCCGAGTGGAGACGTGGAACAGGAATCGAGGAGAACCCGCCAAAACCCAGCGGCCGCCGAACTCGCGCGCAACACTTAGGCGCCAAGCTGCACAGCAAATGAGGAACCTGCCACATATTTGGTGTAGACATCCAACTTGTTTCCGATCAGCATTCCCTTTGCGCAAGGGCCGTGGCGCCTTCGAGCGCTGAAGGACAGGCATGGGAAGCGAGGACCACCCCGCGTTTTTGCCCCCCGTTGAGGCGGACGGCGCCCGCCGCACCGACCGCGACCGGCTCTCAAAATCAGCCCGCCATAGTCACATCGTCGCCCAGGTGACCGCCGCCCGGATGCTCCGCGCGTCGGAACTCGCCGACTGGCTCGGCGTCTCCGGCGAGACCATCCGCCGCGATCTCATGGAATTGCATGAGCGCAAGCTGATCAACCGCACCTATGGGGGCGCAGCCCGGCCCTTCGCCCACGAGGAGGCGGTCGGAGACCGCAAGACGGTGATGGTCGCAGAGCGGCAGGCGATCGCCGCCGCGGTCGTCGCGATGATCCAGCCAAAAGAAGTGCTGATGATCGGCGCCGGGGCGACGACCTGTCACGTCGCGCGGGCCCTCGCCGCCCAGACGGAGGATATTACGGTTATCACGCACGACTTCGCGATCGCTCATCGGCTGGGAACGAACCGAAGCATCCGCGTGCTGTTCTGCCCGGGGCGCTATCACGCCAGCGAAGGCTATGTCTTCGGCGCCCAGACGATCAGCAGCATCAACGGCTACGAGGCCAACCGCGCCATCGTCGGCGCGACCGGCATCGGGGCGCGCGGCGTCCACGACGCCGACGACGAGGCGGGCGCCATCTATAGCGCGATGGTCAAGCGGGCCTCCGAGGCGATCCTCATCGCCGACAGAACGAAATTCGAGCAGCGCGCGCTCACCGTCTACGCCCAATGGACCGACATCGACCGTCTGGTCACCGACAGCGCTCCGGTCGGGCCCCTGGCCGAAGCCCTGCGCGCCGCTGGGACGGAAGTCATCGTCGCCGCCCCGCCCGAAACCTCCGTCGCAATTTCGTTGAGGAGATGATGCCGATGCCGAACCCCGAACCTCCGGCGCGCCTCGCGATGCTGCGGAAGAGCGAAATCGGACGGGTCACGCTCTATGTCGTCTCCGGCTCCGTCACGCATGGCGTTCCGATCGAGGAGACGGCCTCGCCTGGCCAGCGGCGACAGGATCCGCCCTATTTGCTTGTGGTGCCTATGCGCTGCGGGCTTCGGTACAGTCAGCAGGGCCGCGCGGAGCGGGTCTTTGGCGATTACGTTCTGCTGAGCCAAAAGGCGGGCTTCGCGCTCGAGATCGAGCGCGGCGGCGAAGCGCTGATCGTCAGCATTCCCGCAGCCGATCTCAAGGGACGGGTCGCGTCCGTTGAGGATCACGCGGGCCGCAGGTTCGAGCCGAACGGGCAGATGAGCCGGCTCATGGTCGACTTCCTGCGCGGCGTCGCGGACGTTTTCTCCGACGGCCATCCGCCCAATCCCGAAGCGCTCGCGACCGAGATCGTCAGTTTCGTGGCGCTAACGCTGGGGGCGGAGGACAGGGGCGCGGTCATCGACGTGCGCAATGGACGCTATCATCTTCGCCGCCGTATTTTTGAGTTCATCGAGACGAACCTCGGAGACCAGGATCTGTCGCCAAGGAAAATCGCGGCGAGCAGCCGAATTTCTCTCAGCTATCTCTACAGCCTGTTCAATGACGACGATACGACGGTCGGCCAGTTCGTGCAGACGAAGCGCCTGCAGCGGGCCTATGAGATGCTCGTCGCCGATCCGGCCGGGCGCCGAACCGTGTCGGAAGTCGCCTACGAAGTCGGCTTCAAGAATGTATCGCATTTCTCGCGCAGCTTCAGCCGCCATTTCCAGGTGGCGCCCCGCGACGTGCGGCAGACATCGCGCTTGCCGGAAGCGCGCGCCGCGCGCCGCCAGTCGAACGAGGGCGGGCCGGGCCGCCATCCCTATCGGTCGATCTACTGGCGTTCCGAGTCCGCAGGCGCTCCCGCGAACGGCTGACGCCGGGGGATTTCATGACGATCGACATTGCGCCGGGCGTGTCCCCGGCTGCAGAGCTGGCGGACTTCTGCAACGAACTTGCCGATGCGGCGCGACCGATCGCGCTGCGCTATTTCCGCAGCCGGGTCGGCTTCGAGCAGAAGGAAGACCTGTCGCCGGTCACCATCGCCGATCGCGCGATCGAGGAAGAGCTTCGCCGCCGGATCGCGGCCCGCTATCCGGGCCACGGAATTCTCGGCGAGGAAATGGGACAGACGCCGGGCGAGCGCTACACTTGGTATCTCGACCCGATCGACGGCACGAAGAGCTTCATCAGCGGCATGCCGCTGTTTGGCACGCTGATCGCGGTCGCCGACGGCGATCGGGCGACGCTCGGCGTGATCGACATGCCGGCCCTTGGCGAGCGCTGGGTCGGCTCGCCAAGCGGGGCGTTCTTCAACGACAGGCCTGCGCGGGTCAGTTCTGTCACGAGGCTTGCTGACGCGCAGATCTATACGTCCTCGCCGGATTTCTTTCAGCCCGACGAATGGCCGCGCTACGACGCTCTGAGCCGCCGCTGCCTGTTCCGGCGCTTCGGCGGCGACTGCTATCAATACGGCCTGCTCGCCTCCGGCCATTGCGACCTCGTGGTCGAAACGTCGCTGAAGACTTTCGACTTCATGGCGCTGATCGCGGTGGTGGAGGGCGCGGGCGGCCTCATCCGCGATTGGAACGGCCAGCCTCTCACGCCTGCGTCGGACGGCCGCGTCGTCGCCGCCGCGACGCCGGCGCTCATGGCGCAGGCGCTAGACGCGCTGCGGTGAGCCTTTCCACCCCTGTGGTCACACCATCCGCAGCCAACTTTCCCAGCGCGGATCGTACATGATGTCTCGCGCGCGCATGTATTTCCACGCGCCATATTTCTGGTAGTCGAAGTCCCAGTCCTTGAGCCTGCGGTTGACCACCGCCCATGAAGCCCATTTGAGATCGGCGAGCGCGCGATTGACGACGACGCGCGCCACCATCGCGGGGCGGTGTTCGCCGAGATATTGCTCGACCAACCGCTCGGTCAGCTGCTCGTCGTAGAACATCTCCCCGAAGAGCACGCCGAGCTCGTAGCTGCGCTCGTTGTTGGAGGCGAATTCGTAGTCGATGAGCCGCATTGGCTTCGGCGATGACGGTTCGGCGCTGATCAAGAAATTTCCGGGCATGGGATCATTGAAACAGGGCACGATGTCGAGGCCCGAAGCCATGAAGGCCGCCTTCGCCTGCCCGTAGCGATGTTCGAGCCAGGGCATATCGACGGGGAAGGCGGAGCCGAGTTCCCGTCCCTGCTCGATATGTTCCTCGATCATGTCAAAGATCGTCTTCGTCTGCTGGAGGCGCGGCCCGGAATGGACCCGGCGATAGAGCGCGAGCGCATCGGCCTGGATATCCGGATCGCCGAAATCCGCATTGGTGCAAGCGCGGTAGCCTTCGAGGAACTCGCTGACTTCGAGCCCGTCCGAAGCATCGAAGAAGACCACTTCCGGGGCGACTCCCATCGCATGAGCGTTGCGCGCCGCCTCGTTGGCGGTGATTCGGTTGATGAAGATCTCTGAGCCCTCGCCCGGCACCTTGACGAAATACTTGCGTTCGTCGCCTTCGATCTCCACCACCCAGTTCTGATTCATCAGGCCGCCGACCAGGGAGCTATAGCGCGCCGTGCGGCCCCGCCATTGCGGGACGCGGCCGATCGCGGCCTCGACATTCTTCTCGTGCACGGTGGCGCCCTCGCCCACCCGGCGCTTGATGCTCACCCCATTCTCCTAAGCTGCTCGCCGAAGCGCGGCGCGCGAACCGCCATTCGGCAACGCAGGAACCGCCAGCTCGCGAACTTATAGAACTCATGGGTGTTGCGCGGCGACTTCGCCGCGACGACCGCCCCGATCAGCCCCCAGCGAAGATCATCGGCGACGCCATAGACGCGGGCGCGATTGAAGGCCGCTTCGCCAAGCCCGGGAAAGTTGCGGTCGAAGGCGTCACGCGCCTCGGGCTCCTGCTCGAAGGCTTCGACCAGGAAGCTGCCGATGTCCTCCAGCGGATCGGCGGTCGTGGCGCGGTCCCAGTCGATGAGCCGCACTTCGCCCGTGTCGCTGATCATGAGGTTCGAGACGTTGCCGTCGCCATGGATCGGCGCGGTCTCGATTCCGGCGCCCTTCAGCGCGGCGCCGGCGAAGTTCAGCTCGTCAACCAGCCAGTCCACGTCGGTCGGCAATTGCGCCCCGACCGCCTTGGCGTCCGCGTAAAAGCGCGCGATCTCGTCGAAGACGCCCTCGGCCCGAGGCAGCGGGCCGCCCGCCTGGAAGAGCCGTCGGGCCGTCACGACGGCGTCAACGATCGCGGGGTCGAGCAGCCGCTCCAGCGTGCCGACCCGCCAGCCGTCGTCGAGATCCTCCATCACCAGCACGCCCGTCGCCTCGTCCGCCGCAAGGACGCGCGGGCCCACACCGAGGTCGGAGGCGCGGCGCGCCGCGAGAAACGTGGTGGGAATGTCAATGTAGAAGGCCGAATCCGGGTCCATCGCCTTGACGAACAGGCTCTCGCCGCTGCGTCCGTCCTTCACCCGCCACGGCGTTCCGTCGACGCCGCGCCAGCTCGGCGAAGCCAGGATCGGAATTGCCGGCTCGGCGGTCAGCGCGCGGCTTTCCCAGCCGGGAATTGCAGCTGCGCTCGCCAGAACCAGGCTGCGCTCGTCGTCAAACCTGCTCATGCTTCAGCCGGGTCTCCCCAGAGTTGTCGCGCCACTTTGCGATGAACGGCGGGAAGGGGGATGTCTGCGGCTCCACCAATCCTTGCCTCTCGCGCCCGACGCCCTACCGGGCCCGGGGCGAGCATGTCTAGACCAGCTGAGACTGCAATGGCCCGTGAGACAAATCCGCTGGAGAGATCGTGCATGTCGATGAAGGACCTCGTTGCGATGAGCCTGGGCCAAATCGCCGAAGCCTACGCCAAGGGCGCCCTGTCGCCGGTGGAGGTGATGCAGACGACGCTTGCCCATGCCGAGGCGGTCAATCCGGCGATCAACGCCCTGTTCGCCTTCCGCCCGGAGGAGGCGCTCGAGGGCGCCAAGGCTTCCGAGGCCCGTTGGCGGAAAGGCCAGCCGATGGGGCTTCTCGACGGCGTGCCCATGACCGTGAAGGACAGCATCGCGATTGTCGGCTGGCCCTATAGCCACGGCATCAGGGCCAATGCAGGCATCGCGCCTTCGAACTACAACGCGCCGCCGACGCTGGCGCTCATGGAGACCGGCGCGCCGATCTTCGCCAAGACGACGATGCCGGACTGCGGGCTCATGGCCTCCGGCCTGAGCTCGTTCTACGGCGTCACCCGCAATCCCTGGGGACTGGCGTGGAACACCGGAGGCTCGTCCTCCGGCGGGGGCGCGTCGATCGCGGCGGGCGCGGGTTTCGTGACCATCGGCACAGACATCGCCGGGTCCGTTCGGCTGCCGTCATCGCATTGCGGCCTGGCTTCCTTGAAACCGACCCATGGCCGCGTGCCGCACCTCCCGCCCGATTTCATGCGCATGGCCGGGCCGATGGGACGGCGTGTCGAAGACATCGCCCGGCTGCTCACCGTTCTCTGCCGCCCCGACGAGCGCGACACCTGGGCCTTCCCCAACGACGGGACCCTCTATCACGAGCGGCTCGACCGCGACCTCAAGGGCCTGCGGATCGGCGTCCTGACGGACATCGGCTTCGGCCCGAAAGCGGAAACAATCGTGCGCGACACCGTGGAGGCGGCCGGACGGCTGCTCGCTGGCGCCGGCGCGATCGTCGAACCCTTCGTCTCGCCGCTTGATTGGGACTGCTATGCGCCGATGGATTTTTTCTTCCAGGTGCGCGGGCTGGTTGAGATCGACAACCTGCCGCCGCATGGCCCCGACGATCTGAACGCCTATGTCCGCGACTGGGCGGAGAAGGCGAGAGCCTATACGGCGACCGACCTCTATCGCGCGCTCGCCCAGATCACGCGGATGAAGACGCAGCTTCTCGCAGCGTTCGAACCCTTCGACTATCTGATCGCGCCCACGCTCCCGATGGTGAACTTCCCCGCGGAGGAGCCGGGCCCCGACCGCGCCATGCCGCTCGGGCACACCGTTTTTACGGCGCCCTTCAACCAGACCGGGCAGCCAGCCGGCACGATCAACATGGGTTTCGACGCACGCGGCCTGCCGATCGGCGTCCAAATCATCGGCCACCGCTGCGACGACCTTGGCGTCCTCCAGATCGCCCGGGCGCTCGAGGCCATGCGCACGGTCACGATGGACTGGCCGCTCGAACCGCGGCGCATAGGCTCGGCGAATCATTATTCCGCCGCAACCGCCGGGATTTCGGCCGGCTCCCGATCCAGCAAGTGGCACGCGGCCAGGCGTCCGGGCGTGTGCTCCTTCAGCGCCGGCGCTTCGACGCGGCACCGCGCGAAAGCGTGCGGGCAGCGCGAGGCGAAGGAGCATCCGGGCGGAATGTCGATCGGGCTCGGCGGCTCGCCTTCGAGGAGATATTCCTGCGTGTCGACCGGCTTCTGCTCGAGCGTCGGCGCGGCGGAAAGGAGCGCCTTGGTATAAGGATGCTGCGGGTCGAAGAAGAGCTCGCGGTTGTCGGCGATCTCGACCATCTCGCCCAGATACATGACCGCGATGCGCGTACAGACTTTTCGCACCATCGCCAGATCGTGCGAAATGAAGACATAGGTGAGTTCGTTCTTCTCCTGCAGACGTGAGAACAGTTCGATCAGCTTGGCCTGTTCGCGTTGGTCGAGCGCGGAAAGCGTCTCGTCCAGGATCAGAAGCTTTGGGTCGAGAATGAGCGCGCGCGCGATCGAGATGCGCTGGCGCTCGCCCGTGGAGAGCGCATTCGGCAATTCGTCGTAAAGATTGGCCGCAAGGCCCACCTCCGCCATGGCGGAGGTGACGCGGGCCCGCAGCGCCTTCGCCCGGTTCTCGCCCCGGATGCGCAGGCCTTCCTCGATCATGCGGCCCACGCTGGTCCGCGGCGGCAGCGCATTGTACGGGTCCTGAAGCAAGAGCTGGAACTCATTGCGCTTGGCGATGAGCTGCCGTTCGGAAAGCTCGCCGAGCGATACGCCCATCATGACGATGCTGCCGCTGTCGGGTCTTTCGAGCCAGGCGAGAAGGCGGGTCAGCGTCGACTTTCCGCAGCCCGATTCGCCCACGATCCCGAAGTTCTCGCGCGGCATGATGTCAAGCGTCACGCCGCGCACCGCCTGAATATTCGAGAACGTATTGAATGTGCCCCGCTTGCGGGCCTTGTAGGTGCGATGGACATGATCGACCCGCATCAGCGGCGTCTCGCCCTCGGACGCCCGGCGGACGAGCGGGCCTTCGGCCGTCGACCAGATGCGCGGCACGCTCGCGATGACCTTGCGCGTGTACTCGGTTTTCGGGCTTGCGATCAGCTCGGGAAAGGCCTGCGCTTCGATCAGCCGCCCGCCGTGGAGCACCGCCGTCAGGCTGCCGAACTGGCCAAGCGTCGGCAGCGACGACGAAAGGTAGATCGTCGCCATCTTGAGCCGCAGACAGAGATCGTGCAGCAGCGCGACGATTTGCGCGCCGATCGTGACGTCGAGGGGCTGGGTGATGTTATCGGCGATGAGGACGGCGGGCTCGGCGCAGATTGCATCGACGATCATCGCCCGCTGCATCATCCCGCCGGAAAACTTGGAAGGGTATTCCCAGTAGCGGTCCCTGGGGGATGGAATATGGACCTCGCCCAGAAGCTGGATGACGCGCTCCCGGCACTCGCGCGTCGTCCATTCCGGCCGCACGCTGCGCAGTTTTTCGGCGATCTGGCTGCCGACCGGAACGGTCGGATCGAGCGAGGATTGCGGCTTCGAGCCAATATAGGCGATGTCGCGTCCGACGCGGAATTTGTCTCCGGCGGCCCGCTTGCAGGATGTCGGTTCCCGCGAAGGCGACGGATCCGCCACGATAGGCGAGGGTCTCGGGCAACCAGTTGGCGAGCGCGCGGCTGAGCACGGTCTTGCCGGCGCCGCTCTCTCCGTAGATCCCGAAAATCTCTGACGCATGAAGCTGAAACGTGACGCCATCGAGAATGGGCGGCGAGCTAGAGGCGAGCGGGCCGACCTTCAAGTCGGCGACATCGACGATGAGGGCGCGGTCCATCAGAACCCTCCGTAGATCCGGTTGCGCGCCTTTTCGAGCGCCGAGCCCATCAGGTTGATCGAGGTCAACGCGACCGCCAGAAACACCCCGGGGCTGGTCGCGATCCACCAGGCGTTGATCAGATATTTCCGGGAATCGGCGATGATGCTGCCGAAGCTCGGAGTCGGGGGCTGGATGCCGAGGCCAAGAAATCCAAGGATCGCCTCGAAGATCATCATCCGGGCGACATCGAGCACGGCCACGAAGGCGATCGGCGGCAGGATGTTGGGGGCCGCAAACAGCAGCAGGATGCGCCAGTCGCTCGCGCCGAGCACGCGCAGACCGCGGACATATTCCTTGCCGCGTTCGGTGACGGCGGCGCTGCGCGCGACGCGGGCGTAGAGCGGCCAGCCGGAAAGGGCGAGCACGATGATGATGGTCGGCACGCTCGGCCGCGAAACCCCCAAGATCGTGATCGCCAGAATGATCATCGGGATCGACAATTGCGCATCGGTGATGCGCATGATGACGAGATCCCACCATTTGCCCTTGAAGCCGGCGAAGAGTCCGAGGCCGCAGCCGATGACGAAGATCAGCGCCACGGTCATGACGCCGATCATCAGCGAATATTGCAGGCCGATCAGACAGCGCATCAGCATGTCGCGGCCGAGCTGGTCTGTGCCGAGCGGGTGAATCCACTGCCATTTTTCGCCGATGAACAGCGGCGGAAGGAACTTGTCCTTCACGATCATCTTGGTCGCGCTGATCGGCGACAGGAGCGGCACGATGAGCGAGGCGAGCAGCAGGGCGACGAAAATCCCAAGGCCTGCCTTGAAGCTCGCCATGCTCCAGGCGGTCTCGAGAATCCTGCGGTTGACGGAGCGGACGCGGGCCTCGGTCGGCGCGGCGCCGCTGGTCGCGAGCGTGCTGGCCGAAACGCTCACAATTCCACCCGCGGGTCGACGAGATAGGCCACCAGATCCACGATGATGTTGATGAACACGAAGACCGCGCTGGTCGTGATCGCGATGCCCTGGATCGTAGGGAAATCGCGCCCAACGACGGAGACCACGGTGAGATCGCCGAGCCCGGGATAGTCGAAGATATATTCGATCACGAGCACGCCGCCGATCAAGGTGGAAAGCTGTATGCCGAGCAGGTTGATAAGCGGGACGGCGGCGTTGCGCACGGCGTGCGAGTAGACGATCCGCCGGCGCGACAAGCCGCGAACGCGCCCCTCATCGATGAAATTGGCCTGCATGACCTCGGCTAGCGACGTCGTCAGGGTGCGGACGATGAAGGGCGTGATCTCGACCGCGAGAACGAAGGCGGGAAGGATCGTGTAGGAGAAGCCCTTGTATCCGAGCGCCGGAAGCAGATTAAGCTTCACGGAGAGAAACAGGATCAGGATGATCGCGAGCCAGAAATTTGGGATCGAGACGAACAGGGACTGTACACCGAAAGCCAGATTGTTCTGCCATCCATTGGGATGGAGTCCGCCTGCGATTCCTATGGGGACCGCCATCATGAGTGCGAAGACGAGCGCCACGCCGCCAAGCTGAAGCGTGAAAGGCAAGCGCTCGAGAATAAGGTCGGTGACCGGCGCCATATCCGATTTGGTCGGGTCGACGTACTGGCCGCCCGTCGCGATCATGCCGCTTCGCGGACGCAGATACGATTGGCCCATGTCGCCTTGCAGCAGCCGGCCCATATAGCGCCCGTATTGCACGATGATCGGGTCGCGCAGCCCCATTTTGGTCGCGACCTTCTCCACCACGTCGGGCGGCGCCATGCCGCCGACGATGAGACGCACGGGATCGCCGGGCACGACCCTTAGCAGCGTGAAGATGAGCAGCGATGTGATGAAGACGATGAGTAGACCCTGCGCAATCCGCTTGACCAGGAATTCGAGGATCAGCATGGGCAAAACTCTCGCCTTCCCTTGTAGGCGTCACGGGGCGCCACGCCTACAAGGAAGATTGCAACTTCAAGGGCTGGGAGTTTCCTCACGCGAACCTGGCGAAAGCGGACTCCCCTTCCCCCGCGCGGGCGGGAGAAGGGGACGACGTGGCGCTCAGGCCAGGGTCGCCTTGGTCATGTCCTGCATGCCATTCGGGTAGATGTAGAGACCGTCGAGTTTCTTATCGTAAGCATGGATGAAGACCGACGTAAACAGCGCCAGCGCCGGCGCCTTTCTCGCGATCGTCGGCAGCGTCTCCGTCTGAATGATCTTCTTACGCTCCTCGATCGAGGGGGCGTTGCGCTCCTTGTCGAGCACCGCGTCAATGTCCTTGTCCACGATTCCACAGATGCGCTTCGACGACGAATGGAAGTGCGTGCGGATCACGAGGTCGGGCTCGGGCGAGCCCGTGCACCAGCCGCAGTCGATCATGTTGCCCTCGCCGCCGCCGGGCTTGTCATAGAGCAGATTGCCCCAGGCTGCGACTTCGAGCGTCTGCAGATTCACTTTGAAGCCCTGTTCCTGAAGCATGCCGGTGATGAGCTCGGCATATTCCTTGGTCTTCGGGTAGAAGCCGACTGACGTGTAGTAGGTGAGCTCGGGAAGGCCCTCGCCTTTGGGGAAGCCCGCTTCGGCCAGAAGCGCTTGCGCCTTGTCGGGGTCGAACTCCGGATAATCCGCCACCTCGACATAACCGAACTTGACCGGCGAGATATGGGCCTTGGAGTACGTGCCCGAGACGCCGAGAACGTCGAGGACCTGCTTGCGGTCGATCGAATGGCAGGCCGCGAGCCGCACCCGCGGATCGTCGAAGGGCTTCTTCGAACACCGGAAGAAGAGATATTTGTTCTCGACCGAAACGGCCTTGTGGATGTCGAAGCGCGGGTCCTTCGAGATCGTGTCGACCTGTTCGGCTTCGAGGCGCTCTATGATGTCAGCTTCGCCATTGAGCAGCGAAAGCGTACGGGTCGTCGTGTCGCCGACGAAGTGATACTGGACGCCAGGAATCTTAGGCGCGCCCATGAAGAAGTCCGGATTGGCGGCCAGGATTGTCGTGTCGCCTTGCTGCTCTACGTATTTGAAGGGGCCGGTGCCGTTCATGCGCGCCGAAAGCTGCGCCTTGTTCGCCACGTCCTTAGCGGACATGATCGGCAGGAACGACGAGAGATAGTAGTAGAGCGCCGCCGGGTAGCCAGAGTCCTTGGTGTTGATGTGGCAGGTGTGGTCGTCGATGACGTCGATCTTGACCGGTCCGGGATACCACTGCGCCGGCCGATCCGGCATGCAGCCATATTCGTAGGTCGCCTTCACGTCGGCGGCGGTGAAAGGCTCGCCGTTATGGAACTTCACGTTCTTGCGGAGCTTCACTTCCATCGTGTGTTCGTCGATGGGAGTGAGCGACTCGGCGAGTTCGAAGATCAGTTCGTCCGGCTTTTCGGGCCGCATGGGCGCACGCGTGAGATAGCCGAAGACGAAGCCCTCGACGATAAGCTGTCCGAGGTTGGTGTGCGTGGTCGGATCCCAGTTGCCGGTCAAAGCTTCGGCGCCGAGAAACCGCACCGAGCGACTTTCCGCGGCGAAAGCTGAATTGTATAGGAAGTCGGGATTGATCCGACCAAATCCGAAGGCGCCAGCGCCGATGAGCGCGTTGCGCATGAGATCTCTGCGGTTGACCATGAGTTTAACCACCTCTTCGCTTAAGCAAGATCCAATTGGCGTCGTCTTGCTATGCCGGACATCGCCGAAGGGATTTCATATTCCCGAGACTCCCCGCCCCAAGTGAATGGCGGCAATCCTCTGAGATACATCTGACATGTCGTTGTTCCGAAGCGAGCATCCACATGCTGAGGGACGTCCCGCCTCTCGCCCGGTTACGCCTGCCCCGGCGAAGCCGGGGCGTCGCGAAAGCTTGGCAGGTTTGCAGGAGTGTCAGCCTTCAATTTTGATCATCGAGGACGAAGCGTAGACCAAACCGGGAAAGCCGCTGATACCCATGGTCTACAATTCCGTTGCTCACACTTCATGAGGCGCCGCCGCGCGCGGCGCCTCATGAAACTCGGATTGCGAAATGCGAACTGCGCCTCATGATCCGGCGCGGGCGTCCGCTCGAGGCGACCCAGACTCGATTGTCGCTATCGGGCCGCGCACAAGCGCCCATGCAGGAACGCTGTTGCTCAGCATGTGAGCGTCCATGTCCGTCTATGGGCTCGGCGCCGACGCTGAGTTCGTCGGTCGTCTCGAGGCCCTGCTCGGACGCATGGCGGATCTCGACGGCCGGAACGGAGCCCGCAGGATCAGCGGCGCGACCGCGAGCGGATCGTACCTTGAGAAGCGAACGGCGTGACGTACGCCCGCCACGCCTAGCCAGGGACAGTGACTTGCCTGCCGACACGCCCGGTAAGCTGTTGATTTATTGGTCGGAGTGAGAGGATTCGAACCTCCGACCCCATCGTCCCGAACGATGTGCGCTACCAGGCTGCGCTACACTCCGACATGGCCGCGCAAAAGCGGCCAGCGCGGCTATATACGGGCGACCGTCGCCACGCAAGCGTCCCTTCGTGCGCCCGGCCTGGCGCGCAGCGCAGATGGCAACGAACATGATGTGACGCTGAACAAGGCCCTCTAAGACTGCGTCCTGCGCCAATCTCCACCGGTGAGGCCTGCTCGCAACGATGCGTCTTGCTCGCTTGCGCTTCAAGAACCCTAAGTTTATAGTCATTTGTGAATGGCGCTCCAGACGCTTCAGCCGCTGCCGGCTTCCTTCCGGCGAAGCGGGCGCTATGGAGCAGACAGTCGCTTCTCCCAGTCAGGACTGCCGGGTGTTCACGGGATCGCGGGTCGGCGCGAGTCCAGTAAGGAACACACACATGGGCGATTTGTTGAACTTAGCCGTCGAAGCCCATGGCGGGATGCAGCGATGGGACGAATTCAAGACGCTCCGGACCGAGCTCTCCGTCGCCGGCGCGATCTGGAGCATCAAGCAGCAGCCGGGCCTGCTCACCGAGAAGATCTTCGAGATCGAGACGCATGCCGAACGGCTGACCATCACGCCTTTCACAGGGCCCGACCGCCGCAGCGTCTTCGTTCCCGACCGGCTCGAACTTCAGACGCTGGACGGTGGAACTGTCGAGACGCGCGACAATCCCGAGGCGGCGTTTGCCGGCCAGACGCTTGGGAGCCCTTGGGACAAATTCCACGTCGCCTATTTCGCCAGCGAAGCGCTTTGGACCTACCTCACTTCGCCTTTCCTCTACACCTACCCCGGATTCGAGAGCGAAGAGATCGAGCCCTGGCATGAGGATGGAGAAGAATGGCGCCGGCTGAAGGTCACTTTCCCCGACCACATCGCCAGCCACACCAAAACGCAGATCACGCATTTTGGCCCCGAGGGGCTCATGCGCCGTCACGACTACACGGTCGATATTCTCGGCGGAAACACCGGCGCCAATTACGTCAGCGGCTATCGCGATGTCCAGGGGATCAAGATGCCGACGACGCGCCGCATCTACGCTTACGATGAGAACATGCAGAAGGTCGCCGAGCCGCTCCTGGTTTCGCTCGACTTCGGCCAGATGACCTTCAACTAAGCCGACGCGCATTGCACCGCGAACAAGGAACGCGCCATGGCGACCGACATCCTCTTCGAGCCGCTTCAACTCGGCGCGCTCTCCCTTCCGAACCGGATCGTCATGCCGGCGCTAACCCGGATGCGCGCCGGTCCAGGCGGCGTTCCCACGGCCCTCAACGCTGAATATTACGGTCAGCGCGCGACCGCCGGGCTGAATATCACCGAGGCCACTGCGATCAGCGTTCAGGGCCACGGCTATCCCCAGATGCCCGGAATGCACAGTGACGAACAGATCGCCGGGTGGCGGCTCGTCGCCGAGGCTGTGCATGCCAGGGGCGGGCGGATCGTGCTGCAGATCGTCCATCACGGCCGCTGGTCGCACTCCTCCTACAATCCCGACGGCAGCCTTCCGGTGGCGCCTTCGGCGATCGCGCCTCCCGGCCGCGCCTACACCCCTGCATTCGAGCAATTGCCCTATGAAACCCCGCGCGCGCTGGAAACGAGCGAGCTCCCGGCCATCGTCGCCGACTTTCGTCAGGCGGCGCGCAACGCGCGCGAGGCCGGGTTCGACGCGGTGGAAATTCATGGCGCCAACGGCTTCCTTCTCGATCAGTTCCTGCAGGACGGCAGCAACAAGAGAAGCGACGCCTATGGCGGCACGGTCGAAAACCGCGCGCGGCTGCTGTTCGAGGTGGTGGACGGCGTTGCTCACGACATCGGTGCGGATCGCGTCGCGGTGCGCCTCTCGCCACATGGCAATCTGGGCGGTCTCAGCGACAGCGCCACCCTGCCGCATTTCAGCTATATCATCGGCGAACTCGGCAAACGCCGCCTCGCTTACTTGCACCTGATCGAGCCTCGCGCCTCTTCGGTCGGTTTCGCCGACGATGCCAGCGTCGACAGCGCCGACAACGCGGCGCTCTTCCGCCATCTGTTCGATGGCAGGATGATCACAGCAGGCGGCTATACAACCGCGATGGGCGTGGAAGCGGTCGAGGCGGGCATGGCCGACGCAGTCGCCTTCGGCCGGATGTTCATCGCCAACCCGGATCTTCCAGCACGAATTCGGAGCGGCGGACCCCTCAACGCATTCGACAGATCAACCGCGTATGGCGGCGGCGCTCACGGCTACACCGACTACCCGACGCTCGAGGCCCTGGCGTTGGCGCACTAAAGTCTAGGGCCGCTGGCTCACGCCGGAGAGAACAACGGCAGCAAGACTGGCCACAGCCAACCTCAATTGCGCGGAGCAGCCGGAAGCGAGTCTCGTCATTGCTCGAAACCGATATCACGAAACGGACCCATAGCCGGAGGCGCGGACAGCCGGGCGGTCCGATTGCGAGCGGCCTTATTGGGGCGCAACCTAGGCTGAGACGCGTCCCGCAACCCAGTCGGCGATCGCGAGGCTCGAAGTCAGTCCCGGCAATTCGATCCCGAACAGGTTGATCAAACCCGCGACCCCGTGATCCGCTTCGGTCTGCAGAAGGAAATCCGTTGTCGACCCGCCGGGTCGGGCGATCTTCGGCCTGACGCCGGCATAGGCCGGCTGCAACGAATCGTCTGGCAGGTCCGGCCAATAGGTTCGGATCGCGGCATAGAAGGACTGTGCGCGCCGTGGATCGACATCGTAGTTGATGGCGTCGATCCATTCGACGTCCGGACCGAACTTGGCCTGTCCGCCGAGATCGAGCGTGAGATGCACGCCGAGGCCGCCTGGGGTCGGCATCGGATAGATGAGGCGCGAAAAGGGGGAGCGCCCGCTCAACGAAAAGTAATTGCCCTTGGCGAGATGCAGCGGCGGAATTTTCTCCGCCGGCATGCCGGCGATCGAGCGCGCGAGCGCCTGCGCGCCAAGGCCGCCGGCGTTGACGACATGAGCAGCCGAGATGCGCATCGGCGAAGGGCCGCCGGTTTCGACGACGATGCCTCGATCCGTTGCTCGCCCCGCGAGCAGGGGCGTGTCGAAAGCGATCATCGCGCCATGCGCCTCGGCGTCGCCCTGCAGCGCCAGCATGAAGGCATGGCTGTCGACGATGCCGGTCGATGGCGACAACAGCGCCCGGTCGGCGACCAGCGCGGGTTCGAGCGCGCGCGCCTCCGCGCCGCTGAGCCAAATGAGATCGTTGACGCCGTTGGCCTCCGCCTGAGCTTTGAGCGCGGCGAGCTTGTCGACCTCGCCCGCGTTCACGGCCACCAGGAGCTTGCCGCATCGCTTGTGGGGAACGCCGAACTCCTGGCAAAACGCGTACAGCATCGCTTTGCCGTCGACGCAGAGCCGCGTTTTGACGAGCCCCGGCGGATAGTAGATGCCGGCATGGATGACTTCGCTGTTGCGCGAACTGACCCCGCCCCCGATCCCGCTGTCCGCTTCGACGACGATCACCTCGCGCCCAGCCCGAGCGAGCGCTCGCGCGATCGCAAGACCGATCACGCCCGCGCCGACGACAAGGCACTCAACCGATTCCATGTCTAAACTCTTGCCTCAACGGGAGCCCTTTTCGCCGCCCTGACGCTCAACGGGTCGGGTCGCGTCTCGAGACGGATTGCGCCAGTTCAGATCGACAGCCGACGCTGCTCAAGACGCATGGGCAATCCAATATCGGACGAAGAAACTTGCGCAAGTCAGGGCAATTTTCATCTCAGGCCGCGCATCAATTCCACGCCATGGAATTCCGGATCGAGATCCGGCCACTTGCGATCTTTGTCCGACATGTCTTGCGGCTCGGCTGGCCAGTCAATGCCGATCGCCGGGTCGTTCCAGCGTAAGCCACGTTCGGCTTCGGGAGCGTAGAAGGCGCTATGGAGATAGAACGCCTCGACGTTGTCGGTCAGCGTGATGAACCCGTGTCCGAAGCCGCGCGGGATGTACAGCATCGAGCGATTGTCGTCGGTCAGTTCGGCCCCGAACCATTGGAGATAGGTCGGCGAACCGGGACGCAGATCGACGATCACATCCCAGAGCGCCCCCCTGATCGCGCGCACGACTTTCACTTCCGCCGCAGGGGGCAACTGGTAGTGCAGGCCCCGTAAGGCGCCCTTCTTCCGGGTCAGCGAATTGTTGGCCTGCACGAAGCGGGTCTCCAAACCCGCCTCTCCAAATTCGTTCGCGCAGAAGACCCTCGCGAAGAAGCCGCGATCGTCGCCATGCTTGTCGAGCTCAATCCGATAGGCGCCCTCAAGCGGCGTCTTGTGGAATCTCACGAGCGTCGGTTCCTAAGGCGTGAGCACGGGAGCGCCAGCGCAGATCCGTCCCGAGGCGGCCGGCGGCCATGTGGCGCTCCAGCGTCTTGAGCCGCATGTAGGGCGAAGCGCGGAAATCCTTGTCGGCAAAGCCCATGCCGACAAGCCCTTCTCGCAGCCGCGTGATGGACTGATCCAGCGACACTTGCGGAATGGAGTCCGGCGCCAGCGACCGGAACAGGGAAAAGTCGACGCGATAAGAGCGCTTGTCGGGCGGCGCGTTGGTGTTGATCGCAACCGTGGCGCCTGGAACGTGGCGCGCCACCGCCTCGGCCAGGTCGCTCACCTGATAGTTGCTCTCGTCGCGGCCGGCGTTCACCGACAGAAACTCGCCGCCGTTCTCGCGCTTGCGGAGGATCGCCCACAGAATTGCGCGCGCCATGTCCTCGACGTCGATGAGCGGGCGCCAGGGCGTGCCGTCGCTCAGAACGGTGATCTCACCCGACGTGATGGCGCAGGCGACGAAGTCGTTGAGCACCAGATCGAGCCGCAGGCGGTCGGACATGCCGCACGCGGTCGCGAACCGGAGCGAGGTGATCAGCATGTCTCTGCGATCAAGCTGGGTTAAAGATTGCTCGGAGCCGATTTTCGACCGCGCATAGGCGGTCAGCGGATTGGTGGGGTCGCTCTCCTTGCGCGCGCCGCTTTCCGCATAGCCGTACATGCTGCAGCTCGAGGCAAAGACAAAGTTTTTGACTTTCCGTTCCGCCGCCAGCCAGGCGATCCGCGTGGTGGCGTCGCGGTTGATTTCATTGGTGACGGCCTCGAACTTGTTGCCCATCGGGTCATTGGAGATGGCGGACAGATGCACCACCGCGTCGACGCCGTCGAGCAACTCAGCCGGAAACTCCCGAATGTCTCCGAACACCTGCCGATCGAGCAACGCCTCGGGGAGAATGCCCGCGCCGGTCAGGCTGTGGGCGAAATAGCCAGTGTCAAAACCGATAAGCTCGGCGTCCTTTACCCTGTCGCGAAGGTATTTTGTAAGGACGGGACCGACATATCCCATGTTCCCGGTGATGAGTATCCGCATGCTCGTGAAATCTCCGATGAATTGATCTTCCGCGTCGCCTTGCCGAGGCCTCCGAATAATCTACGGAGGCGCTCATTCCGTGATCTCTCCATCGAGGGCTAAAGCTCTTGATGGAATAGACGCCTTTCCGCGAACCCGGCGACGGCCCGCCACAACCACCATCCCGCCATCACCTTATTACCATTCTCGTTAAGAGGAAAGTTTAACGTCCGAAAGATTTTTTATTTATCGCTCCCTCGCAGGGCGCGTCCGAGGCGTTGGCGGCGAGTTGGGAATCAGCGCCTTGCGCGCACGGCTGCGGAGCGGGTAGAGATGTGGAGCAACTGCGGGCGGCGAACTTGGCTTGGCTGGACACGCGGCTGGTTGGATTTACTTAGCAGTAATTTTATGTAAAATGGGTCAGGAAACACCGGCCGCCAGGTCCGAGCCGAGGCGGCCATTTCTCACGGACGGGCAGGAACATGGCTGTACAGGTTGTTCTCTTCCAAGGCGTTAACGCGAGCAATAGCCCGGGTCTGTGGGAGACGAACGGCACGGCGAGCGGAACCTTCGAGTTGGCTCCGATCGCTGGAGCGTACACCGGGTCTACTGACCCTACCGGCCTCGCGCCCACCAATCTGGCTGTCTTCAACGGCGTGGCCCTCTTCGAGGGCAAGAACGCCAGCGGCGTTTTTGGCTTGTGGACGACGAATGGCTCAGCCATTGGCACCCACGAACTGTCTGTGAGCGGAGCCAGCGCTTCTGGGCTCGAGCCCAATGGCATGACGGTATTCAGTGGCCAGGTGCTGTTCAACGGGACCGATACGACCGGCTCCCGCGGATTGTGGACGAGCAACGGGACGGGTCCGGGCACGGTCGAGGTGACCGGCATCGCCGGGACGAATTCAACTGGGCTAGATCCGTCGGACCTCACCGTATTTGGCAGCGAAGTCCTGTTCAATGGCGCGAGTAGCGCCAACGTGTCGGGCCCGGCCGGCCACCTTGGCTTGTGGACGACAACCGGCACGGCAGGGGGAACACACGAGCTAACCGGCATCGCCGGCGCGTCAACGACGGGGCTTGGCTTAGATCCCGCTGATCTGACGGTTTTCGGCAGCGAAGCGCTGTTCAACGGCACCAACTCAAGCGGCGTTGTTGGTTTGTGGGAGACCAACGGCACGGCGGGCGGCACGCATGAAATCGCGGTCACCGTCGCGGACGGGGCCAACGCTTCCGGACTTCACCCCAAGGACATGACCGTTCTCGGCAGCGAAGTGCTGTTCAGCGGGGTTGATGCCGCGGGTCAACTCGGATTATGGGTGACCAATGGAACGACCGGCGGCACGAGCGAGCTGACCGACATAGCCGGCGCCGCCACCGATGACCCGGGCTTCAATCCTCTGTTTCTAACAGCCTTCGACGGCGAAGTGCTGTTCAACGGTCGTGACTCGTCGGGCAAACAGGGTTTGTGGGAGACGAACGGGACCGTCGGCGGCACGCAGGAGATCTTCGCGGGATCCGGAGCAGCCGGATTGGACCCCTCCGGCTTCGAAGTCTTCGGCAGCGAAGTGCTGTTCAGCGGTCTGGACGCGAGCGGGCTTCAACAATTGTGGGAGACGAATGGCACGACCGCCGGAACACAGGAGGTGCCAGTCACCGGGGCGTCAACGACCTTGGGCTTGACGCCATTTGATCTGAACGCGGGCACGCTTGCTCCCATAACGACCAACCAAATCTTTTGGCAGAATAGCAACGGGCAAGCCGCGATTTGGGACATGAGCGGCAACACCCTGATCGGCGGCGGGACCGTGACGCCCAATCCGGGGGCGAGTTGGAAAGAGATCGGAACCGGCGACTTCAACGCCGACAGTTCGGCCGATATCCTGTGGCAGAATGCGAACGGCCAGGCTGCGGTCTGGGAAATGAACGGAAGCACCGTGACCGGCGGCGGGATCGTGACCCCCAATCCCGGCCCGAGCTGGACGGCGATCGGAACGGGCGACTTCAACCATGACGGTCATTCCGACATCCTTTGGCAGAATGCGAACGGGCAGGCGGCGGTCTGGGAGATGAACGGAAGCACCGTGACCGGCGGCGGGATCGTGACGCCCAATCCCGGGGCGAGTTGGAAGGCGGTCGGGACGGGCGACTTCAATGACGACGACAATTCCGACATCCTTTGGCAGAACAGCAACGGGCAGGCGGCGATCTGGGACATGAACGGGAGCACCGTGATCGGCGGCGGGGTTGTAGCCCTCAATCCCGGCCCGAGTTGGAAGGTGATCGGATCGGGCGACTTCAACGATGACGGCCATTCCGACATTCTGTGGCAGAACGCGAGCAATGGGCAAGTCGCAATCTGGGAAATGAACGGGAACACCTTGATTGGTGGTGGTGTCGTGAGCGCCAATCCCGGCCCGAGTTGGCATGCGATCGGAACCGGCGGCGAAGGGTCCTCGGACATCCTTTTTCAAAACACGAACGGCCAAACCGCGCTCTGGGACATGAGCGGGACGACCATCGTCGGCGGCGGGGTCGTGAACCCCAATCCCACCTCGAGTTGGCGAGCCGTCGGCCTGACTTGAACGTCGAGCAAAGAAGCGGGCAGGCGCAGCTAAGTTCGCACGGACGAACGTAGGCCGCCCGCGATCCTATGCGGGCGACTTTGCTCTGCGCTGCGCCGGTCTTCACAGGCCGACCGAACACGCTGCCGGGACGCGAAGCTTTGGAGGCCGCTGAGATTCTGTTGGTTCGCCGCGTCTGCTTCGCCACGCGTTCGCCAGACCAAAGCGCTTGGGGCGATCAATTGCGTAATATTCGTATGGATATTTCGAGGCCATGCGAGGTTGTTGCTTAAAATCACAGTGCTGTTAGAAGTCGCCGCACCGTGATGTCCGATCGAGTGCCTCCGCCACGTCTTGATATTTCTCGCGCGTTGCGAAATGCTAGCTGGACATCGCTTGCTGATCCCGACCTTTAGCGGATCGCTCAATCCCCGCAGGAAGGAAAACGTTCATGGCCATGACGATGACGGGCGAGGTGACTTTGCCCGCCGATAGGCCAAAAGTTTGGGACGCTGCTGAACGATCCCGAGGTGCTCAAGTCCGCAATTCCTGGGTGCCAGTCGTTGGAGAAGACGGGCGACAACGGTTTCTGCCGCCGTCGTCAAAACGAAGATCGGACCGGTCTCCGCCACTTTCAAAGGCAAGGTTGAACTTACCGACATCGTCCCGCTCGTCGGCTACACCATCAAGGGCGAAGGCGAGGGCGGCATCGCGGGCTTCGCCAAGGGCGGAGCAAAAGTGTCGCTCGCCGATGCGCCGGCGGGAACGCTGCTGCAGCTACGACGTCGAGGCGACGGTCGGCGGCAAGATCGCCCAGCTTGGCTCGCGTCTCGATCGACGGCGTCGCCAAGAACATGGCCGACAAATTTTTCGCCAATTTCGCAGCAGCCGCCACTGGCGGCGCCGCGCCGGTTGGCGAGGCTCAGTCGGCTGCTCCTTCAAGCGACAGCGAGGCTGCGGCTGAGGCGGCGCCGAAGAAATCTTGGTTCGGGAGGATAACGGGATGATTCATGTCTCTATGGCGGTGAACGGCCGCCCGGCGTCGGCGGATGTCGATCCGCGGACGCTGCTCGTGCAGTTCCTGCGCGAGAATCTGCGCCTGACCGGCACGCATGTCGGATGCGACACCTCGCAATGCGGGGCCTGCGTCGTTCACGTCGATGGCCGCGCGATCAAGTCCTGCACGGTGCTCGCGGCGAGCTGCGAGGGCGCGCAGGTGACGACCATCGAAGGCCTCGCGGTCGGCGGCAAGCTGCATCCGATGCAGCAGGCGTTCCAGGACAATCATGGCCTGCAATGCGGCTTCTGCACGCCGGGCATGATCATGTCCGCCGTCGACCTCGTCAATCGCGAGGGCCATAACATCGACGAAGACACGATCCGCCACGGCCTCGAAGGCAACATCTGCCGCTGCACCGGCTACCACAATATCGTGAAATCGATCGCCCAGGGCGCGCGCGAAATGGGCGCCGCCGCGACGCCTCAAGCAGCCGAATAACAAGGACGCTTCAATGCCGTCCCAAGGGAGAGAGACATCATGGGCGTGACCGCACTCGGCGCCTCCGTCAAACGCACAGAAGACATCCGCTTCATCACCGGCAAGGGCCGTTACGTCGACGACGTCAATCGTCCGGGCCAGGCCTACGCCTATTTCCTGCGCTCCCCGCACGCGCACGCGACGATCGACAAGATCGACCTCTCCGAGGCCCTCAAGGCGCCGGGCGTCGTTGCGATCTTCACGGGCGACGACATCGCGGCCGATAAGGTTGGCGGTCTCATCTGCGGCTGGATGATCCATTCGAAGGACGGCTCGCCGATGAAAGCGGGCGCCCATCCAGCGCTCGCCCAGGGCAAGGTGCGCTACGTCGGCGACCACGTCGCCGTCGTGATTGCGGACACCTATGCGCAGGCGCGAGAGGCCGGGGAGAAGATCGCGGTCGAATACGGCGTGCTGCCGGCGGTCGCCGATACGGCGACAGCGACGCAGGCCGGTCAGCCGCAAATCCATGACGCCGCGCCCGGCAACACCGTCTACAACTGGCATCTCGGCGACAAGGCCGCGACCGACGCGGCTTTCGCCGCGGCGAAGCATGTCACCAAGCTCGACCTCGTCAACAACCGCCTGATCCCGAACGCGATGGAGCCGCGCGCCGCGGTCGGCGACTACGATTCAGGGACGGACACGATCACGCTTTATACGACGAGCCAGAACCCGCATGTCGCGCGGCTCGTGCTCTCGGCGTTCATCGGGCTTGCGCCGGAGCACAAGCTGCGCGTCATCGCGCCCGACGTCGGCGGCGGCTTCGGCTCGAAGATCTTCATCTACGCCGAGGAGACGGTCTGCGCCTGGGCGGCGAAGAAGATCGACCGGCCGGTCAAATGGACGTTCGGATCGCACCGAGGCGTTCCTCTCCGACGCGCACGGTCGCGACCATGTCACGCACGCCGAACTCGCGCTCGACGCGGGCGGCAAGATCACCGGCCTGCGCGTGCATACGATCGCCAATCTCGGCGCTTATCTCTCGACCTTCGCGTCCGTCCGTGCCGACCTATCTCTACGGGACGCTGCTTTCGGGCCAGTACGCGATTCCCGAGCATCTATTGCGAAGTCGACGCGGTCTACACCAACACCGCGCCGGTCGACGCCTATCGCGGCGCCGGGCGCCCGGAGGCGACCTTCGTCATCGAGCGCATCGTCGAAATCGCGGCGCGCGAAACCGGCCAGGATCCGGCCGAGTTCCGCCGGAAGAACTTCATCACTTCGTTCCCGCACCAGACGCCGGTCATCCTGGCTTATGACGCGGGCGATTACGCGGGCGCGCTCGACAAGGCGCTGGCGCTTGCCGACTATAAGGGCGTCCCCGCGCGCAAAGCCGCTTCGGCCGCCAAGGGCAAGCTGCGCGGCGTTGGCATCTCCGCCTATATCGAGGCTTGCGGCATCGCGCCGTCCGCGGCGGTCGGCTCGCTCGGCGCCGGCGTCGGCCTTTGGGAATCGGCCGAAGTGCGGGTCAATCCGATCGGCACGGTCGAGGTTCTGACGGGCTCGCACAGCCACGGCCAGGGCCACGAGACGACCTTCGCCCAGCTCGTCTCCAGTCGTCTCGGCATCCCGATCGAAAATGTCTCGATCGTCCATGGCGACACCGACAAAGTGCAGATGGGCATGGGCACCTATGGCTCGCGCTCCGGCGCCGTCGGCATGTCGGCGATCTTCAAGGCGCTCGACAAGATCGAGGCCAAGGCGAAGAAGGTCGCCGGCCACGTGTCTCGAGGCCGCCGAAGGGGACATCGAGTTCAAGGACGGGAAGTTCACGGTCAAGGGCACCGACAAGTCGATCGACTTCGGCTCGGTGGCGCTCCAGGCCTATATCGCGCACAAGTTCAACGGCCAGGAGCTTGAGCCGGGCTTGAAAGAAAGCGCGTTCTGGGACCCGACCAACTTCACCTTCCCGGCGGGCGTCCACATCTGCGAGCTCGAAATCGATCCGCAAACCGGCGTCGTCACGATCGACCGGTGGACCGCCGTCGACGACTTCGGCAAGCTCATCAATCCGATGATCGTCGAGGGCCAGGTGCATGGCGGCATCGCGCAGGGCGTGGGCCAGGCGCTGCTGGAAGGCGCGCATTACGACAAGGACGGCCAGCTGCTGACGGCGAGCTTCATGGATTATTGCATGCCGCGCGCCGACAACCTGCCCTCGTTCAAAATCGAGACGATCGAGACGGTCTGCCCGTCCAATCCGCTCGGCATCAAGGGCTGCGGCGAAGCAGGCGCGATCGCCTCGCCGCCAGCCGTCATCAACGCGATTACCGATGCGCTCGGCCATGAAGACGTGACGATGCCCGCGACCCCGCAGGTCGTCTGGCGCGCCGCGCAAAAGACCATGATGAAGCGCGCCGCGGAATAGCGCGCCCGCTGCTCCTTTTCTGTCCCTCGTTGGGAGAACTCGACAATGTACGCCTTTGAATATCATCGCCCGGACACGCTCTCCGCCGCGGTCGCCGATCTCGCAAACCCCGACGCCAAGGTGCTGGCCGGCGGCATGACCCTGCTGCCGACCATGAAGCAGCGCCTTGCCTCGCCGGCTGCGCTCATCGATCTCAAGAACGTTCGCGAACTCGCCGGCATCGCCCGCGAAGGGGACAATCTCGTGATCGGCGCGATGGCCAAGCACGCCGAGGTCGCGCGCAGCAACGTCGTGCAGGCGGCGATTCCAGCGCTCGCGGCGCTGGCCGGAATCATTGGCGATCCGCATGTTCGCAACATGGGCACGATCGGCGGTTCGCTGGCCAACAACGATCCGGCCGCGGACTATCCGGCGGCGGCGCTGGCGCTCGGCGCGACGATCGTCACCGACAAGCGCCGCATCGCAGCGGCAGGATTTTTTCACCGGGCCTGTTCGAGACGGCGCTCGAGCCTGGCGAACTCATCACCCAGGTCAGCTTTCCGATCCCGGAGAAGGCCGCGTACGAGAAGTTCCGCAACCCGGCGTCGCGCTACGCGCTGGTCGGCGTCTTCGTCGCCAAGACCGCCGGCGGCGTTCGGGTCGCGGTCACCGGCGCCGGCTCGAGCGGCGTCTTTCGCGCTGAGGAATTCGAAGCCGCGCTGAACGCGAATTTCTCGCCCGCAGCGCTGGATGGCGTCTCTGTGCTCTGCGAGCGGCCTCAACTCGGATATGCACGCCGACGCCGACTATCGTGCGCACCTGATCGGCGTGATGGCGAAACGCGCAGTGGCGGCCGCCTGACGCGCGCGGGATCGAAGCTTCGATCTGTCTTGTCCTTGGCGGGGCTTGCTTTCCATGGCGGGGCTTGACCCCGCCATCATGCGTTTCGCAGGGTGCGGCGCCTTCTCGACGCGGAGTTTGATTTGTCCGGGCAAACGCCGGCCCTTCCGGCCTCGATCGACGAAACTCTAGCCCTGCTCGGCGGCGCTTCGTATGTCGGCGATCGCGCGCTGGCGACGGTGATTTTCTTGAGCCTGCGGCTTGCGCGGCCGCTGTTCCTCGAGGGCGAGGCCGGGCGTCGGCAAGACGGAAATCGCCAAGGTTCTCGCCGCGTCGCTCGGCCGAAAGCTGATCCGCCTGCAATGCTACGAAGGCCTCGATGTCGCGAGCGCGGTCTATGAATGGAACTATCCCGCGCAGATGATGGCGATCAGGCTCGCCGAGGCGTCCGGCGAGCATGACAAGGATCGCATCGAGCACGACATCTTCTCGCAGCGCTATCTCATCAAGCGCCCGCTTCTGCAGGCGTTGGAGCCCGGCGTCAACGGAGCGCCGGTGCTCCTGATCGACGAGATCGACCGCGCCGACGAGGCCTTCGAGGCTTATCTGCTCGAGATCCTGTCCGACTTCCAGGTGACGATTCCGGAAATCGGCGTCATGACGGCGCCGGAGCCGCCGATCGTCGTCATCACCTCCAACCGCACGCGCGAAATCCACGACGCGCTCAAGCGCCGTTGTCTCTACCATTGGGTCGGCTATCCCGACTTGGCGCGCGAGATGGCGATCGTGCGCGCGAAGGCGCCGCGCGCGCCGGAGCGACTGACTGCGGAGCTTGTCGCCTTCGTTCAACGCTTGCGGAAGCAGGACCTGTTCAAGTCGCCGGGCGTCGCCGAGACCCTGGACTGGGCGGCCGCGCTGACCGAACTCGACGCGGTGGCCCTCGATCCGGCGCAGGTCTCCGATACGCTTGGCGTCCTGCTGAAATATCAGGACGACATCGCCAAGATCGAGGGCGCAAAGGCGCACACGCTGATCGAGGAGACGCGCGCCGAGCTTCGCCGGCTGGAGATCGGATCGGCGTGAGATCGAGCCGAGCCGGCATGACCGCGATCTTGGAAGCCGAACCGGCAAGCGGCGGCGTCCTGGCGCAAAACATCATCCACTTCGCCCGCGCCTTGCGTGAAGCCGGGGTCCCGCTGGGACCGGGCGCGGTGCTCGATGCGCTCGCGGCGGTCGAGGCGGCGGGCGTCGGGAATCGCGAGGACTTTTACACCACGCTGCACGCCGTCTTCGTGAAGAAGCATGAGCACAGCCTGCTGTTCGACCAGGCGTTCCGCATCTTCTGGAAGCGAAAGGGCTTCATCGAAAAGCTGATCGCGATGCTGTCCCCGCGAGCGCCCTCCAAAGCCGAGGCCAAGCCGCCGGAAGCCGGAGCCAGTCGCGTCGCCGACGCCCTTTTCAAGTCGGCCAACGACCGCCGCCAAACCGCCCCCCGCGATCGAACTCGACGCCCGGCTGACCATGTCGGCCGCGGAGATCCTGCGATCGAAGGATTTCGCCCAGATGAGCGCGGCGGAAATTGAGGAGGCTCGCAAGGCGATCAAGCGGCTCGCGATGCCCGAAGACAAGCGCCGAACGCGTCGCTTCGCTCCAGGCGGCCGCCCGGCCCGGGTCGACGCGCGCCGCAGCTTCCGCCGCTCGTTGCAGCCCGGCGGCGTCGATCGACCTCGAGTTTCGATCGCCGATCGAGCGCGCTCCGCCGGTTGTCGCCTTATGCGACATTTCCGGGTCGATGAACGAATACACCCGCCTCTTTCTGCATTTCCTGCATGTCTTGGGCGAAACGCGGCGCGTATCGACCTTCCTGTTCGGCACCCGCCTCACCAACGTGACCCGCGCGATGCGCGCCCGCGATCCCGACGACGCGCTGGCGCGATGTTCGGCCATGGCCGTCGACTGGTCCGGCGGCACCCGGATCGGCGAGGCGCTGCACCGCTTCAACCGGGATTGGTCGCGGCGCGTGCTGGGTCAAGGCGCGATCACGCTCCTCATCACCGACGGGCTCGAGCGCGACAACCTCGATAAGCTCGGAGCCGAGATGGAGCGGCTCGCCAAATCGAGCCGGCGCGTGATCTGGGTCAACCCGCTCCTGCGCTATGGCGACTTTGCCGCCAAGGCGGGAGGGATTCGAACCATGCTGCCTTACGTCGATTCGTTCCGCCCGATCCACAATCTCGCCAGCATGGCCGAGCTTTGCCGGGCGCTGTCGGGCGGTCGGAGATTCGTCCGACAATCCAAAGGCGCGGCTCCTGGCGGTCGATTGATTTCCCGTTATAGTCTTGCGGAGCGACCGGCGCAGGGCCATTCTTGAAAGAGCGCGCTTTGCGGCGCCGACATTCCGCCCGCAAGCCTATTGCGACGGCGCGACGCCAAGTCGGGTTCGTCGCCGTTAGGATCGAAGGAGACGTTTGCATGCTGACCCGAGACGAAGACGTCCTCGCCGCCGCGGAATCGTGGCGGGAAGCCGGGCGAGACGTGGCGATTGCGACCGTGGTCGAGACCTGGGGCTCGGCGCCGCGGCCGATCGGCTCGCATCTCGTCATCGACGGCGAGGGGAATTTCCTCGGCTCCGTATCCGGCGGCTGCGTCGAGGGCGCGGTCGTCGAAGAGGCGGCGGATGTGATCGCCAACGGCGCGCCGCGGATGCTCGAGTTCGGCGTCGCCGACGAGACCGCCTGGCGCGTCGGCCTCTCCTGCGGCGGCCGCATCAAGGTCTATGTCGAGAAGCTCGCCTGATGCGTCTCGACGTCCTCAAGGCGATGAACCCGGCGCGGAGCGAACGGCGCGCGGGCGCCATCGTCACCCGTCTTTCCGACGGCGAGCAGCGCTTCGTTCGCGCCGAGGCGGTCGACGCCGATCCGCTCGCCGCAGAATTGGAGGCGGCTTTGCGCATGGGCAAAAGCGCGACGGTCGCGCATCAGGGCGAGGACTATTTTCTGACCGTTCAGGCGCCGGCGCCGCGCCTCACCCTCATCGGGGCCGTGCATATCTCGCAGGCGCTGGCGCCGATCGCGCGCATCGCCGGGCCTTGACGTCTCGATCATCGATCCGCGCACCGCCTTCGCGACGCCGGACCGCTTTCCCGACACTCCGGTTGTCGCCAAATGGCCGGACGAAGCGCTCGCCGAGGCGCCGCTCGATCGCTACACCGCCATCTGCCTTTTGACCCACGACCCCAAGATCGACGACCCCGCGCTCATGGTCGCGCTCAAGGCCGATTGTTTCTATATCGGCGCGCTCGGATCGCGGAAGACGCACGCGCAGGCGGATCGAACGCATGCGCGCGCAAGGCTTCGACGAAGCGGCGCTCTCGCGCATCCATGCGCCGATCGGCCTCGACATCGGCGCGGTCAGCCCGGCCGAAATCGCGGTGTCGATCATCGGCGAGATCGTCGCTTCGCTGCGCAAGAAGCCGTTGCGCGCGGAGAGCGCGGCGGCATGAAATTCGGGCCGACGCCAATCGAGGAGGCCGAGGGCGCCGTGCTCGCGCATGGCGTGCGGATTGACGGCGTCGCGTTCAAGAAGGGCGACATCCGTCACCCGCGAGCGGCGGCTGGCGCTCGGCTGCGGCGGGCGTGAAATGCGTCGTGGCGGCGCGGCTCGAGCCGGGCGACGTCGGCGAGAACGAGGCGGCGCTGACGCTCGCCAAGCGTCTCGCCGGCCCGCATCTGCGTTGCTCGCCGCCGTTCACCGGGCGGGTCAATCTGTTCGCCGAGACCGCCGGGCTTGCGATCATCGAGGCCGAGGCGATCGACCGGGTCAATGCGGTCGACGAGGCGATCACCGTCGCGACGCTGCCGCCGCTATCGCGCCGTCGCCGACGGCGACATGGTCGCGACGGTCAAGATCATTCCGTTTGCGACGCCCAGTGCCGATGCTCGAGGCCGCGCTCGCGGCGAGCGCCGACGGGCGCGATCTGCCGTTCAGCCGTTCAAGCCGATGCGGATCGGCGTGGTCTCAACGACGCTTCCAGGCCTGAAGGCCTCGATCGTGGCGAAGACTTTGCGCGTGCTCGAGGCGCGCCTCGAGCCGACTGGAGCGCGCATCGTCGGCGCAAGAAATCGTCCCGCACGAGGTTGGGCCGCTCGCGAAAGCGCTTGGGAGGCTGATCGACGGCAGCGATGCGCTGATTGCGTTCGGGGCCTCCGCCATCACCGATCGCCGCGACGTCATTCCGGCCGCCATCGAGGCGATCGGAGGGCGCATCGAACGGTTCGGCATGCCGGTCGATCCCGGCAATCTGCTGCTCCTCGCCGAACGCCACGGCGTCCCGATCATCGGCGCGCCGGGCTGCGCGCGATCGCCGAAAGAGAACGGCTTCGACTGGGTCCTGCAGCGCGTGCTGGCCGGCGTGCCGATTCGCGACGCCGACATCCGCGCGATGGGTCGTCGGCGGGCTCCTGATGGAGATCGCCTCGCGCCCGCAGCCGCGCGCGCCCGGTGACTAGGGTCGGCGCCGTCGTGCTTGCCGCGGGCCAGTCGTCGCGCTTTCGCGCCGGCGGGCGGCGCCGACCCGACGAAGCTTGTGGCGAAACTCGACGGCAAGCCGATCGTGCGGCGGGTCGTGGAAGCGGCGCTCGCGTCGAGGGCGCGTCCGGTCGTCGTCGTCACGGGCTACGCGCGGAGTTCGGTTGAGGCGGCGCTCGCGGACCTCGACGTCGAGCTTCGCCTTCAATCCGGAATTCGCGAGCGGCCTCGCCTCCTCGCTGAGGGTCGGTCTGTCCGCCATGCCGGGCGACGTCGTCGGAGCGCTTGTGCTGCTGGGCGACATGCCGTGGATCGAACCCCGGCTCATCGACGCGCTGATCGTCGCTTTCCTAGCGCGCAAGGACGCGCTCGCCGCTGTTCCCGTGCACGAAGGCCGGCGCGGCAATCCCGTTCTTCTGGGCCGGGGACTGTTCGACGCTGCGATGCGCCTCACAGGCGACGAGGGCGCGCGCAGGCTGATCGGCGCGCTCACCGCCGACGAACTGGTCGAAGTCGAGGCGTCGGGCACGAGCGCGATCTTCGACATCGACACGCCGGGCGATTTGGCGGCCGCCCAGCGTTTCCGAAGCGGCGACCCGTAGCCGCTCTCCCCTCGTCAAATCAGCCGCATCCCCCTCAGCGACGCATGCCCGTCGCGCCCGACGATGATGTGGTCATGGACGGCGACGCCCAGTGACTTGGCGATCGCGATGATGTCCAGCGTCATCTTGATGTCCTGGGTCGACGGCGTCGGATCGCCCGATGGGTGGTTGTGGACGAGCACGATCGCAGTCGCCGACAGTTCCAGCGCTCGGCGCATGACTTCGCGCGGATAGACTGGAGTGTGATCGACAGTGCCTGACCCCTGAACCTCGTCGGCGATCAGCCCGTTCTTTTTGTCGAGAAACAGGATCCGAAAGCTTTCACGGCCTTCGAACGCCATCGACGTGCGGCAGTAGTCGATCACCTCGCTCCACGAGCCCATCGGCAGCCGCTTCTTGACCGACCCCCTTGGCGAATCGTTGCGCGGCGGCCTCGACGATCTTGAATTCCGAAATGGCGCCCGCGCTCATGCCCTCGATTTCAGCGAGCCTTCCGGGACTCGGCCGCGATGACCTCGGCGAAGGAGCCGAAGCGAGCGATAAGGCTCTTGGCGATCGGCTTCACGTCGCGGCGTGGAATCGCGCGAAAGAGAATGAGCTCGAGGAGTTCGTAGTCGGCGAGGGCGCCAGGGCCCGCCTCCCTCAGGCGCGACCGCAGCCGCTCGCGATGCCCGTGATAATGCGGCGTTTCGCCTTCGCCTTCCGGAGCAGCCGGATCGGCGGGCGACTTTGACTGGCCGACCGCCAGCGTCGGCGCGCTGGCCTCATGCAGTTGATTGCGTCGCCGCTCGCGGCGCCGCCTTGAAAGCTTTGGCGTCCCGCTTCCGAGGTCATCGGATTGGCGCGCGATCGGCTCCGGTGGGCGAGAGGGTGAAAATCTCGTACCCGGTCTCGGTCACGCCGACCGTATGCTCGAATTGGGCCGATAGCGACCGATCGCGCGTCACCGCGGTCCAACCGTCGGAGAGGATCTTCACGCCGTAGCCGCCGAGATTGATCATCGGCTCGACGGTGAAGAACATGCCGGGGCGAAGCGGAACGCCTTCCCCTTTTCGGCCGACATGCAGAATGTTCGGCTCGTCGTGAAAGAGTCTTCCGAGTCCGTGGCCGCAAAAATCGCGCACGACCGAGCAGCGCTCGGCCTCGGCATAGGTCTGAATGGCGTAACCAATGTCGCCCGTCGTCGCGCCGGGCTTGATCGCTTCGATGCCGCGCATCATCGCCTCGTAGGTGACGTCGATCAGGCGCTGCGCCCGCCGCGGGGCTTCGCCTGCGACGAACATGCGGCTCGCGTCGCCATGCCAGCCGTCGACGATCAGGGTCACGTCGATATTGAGGATGTCGCCGTCGCGCAGAGGCTTCTCATCGGGTATGCCGTGGCACACGACATGATTGATCGAGATGCACGACCGACTTGCGATAGCCGCGGTAGTTCAAGGGCGCCGGATAGGCGTCGTGGTCGCGGGCGAACTCGAATATGAACCGGTCGAGGCTCGCGGTCGTGACCCCTGGCTTGACGAGCGGACCTATCAGGTCGAGCGCCTCCGCGGTCAGCGCGCCAGCCTTGCGCATCGCGGCGAAGTCTTCCGGCCCATGCAGCCGGATCTGCCCGCTGCGGCGGCCAATCTTCTCGCTTGCGAGCACGAATGTCGTCGACGTCGCCACCAAGCGTTCCCTTGGGCCCATGTTCCAGAAACCCTACACATATGCCCTGCGTCGCGCCGAAGACAAGGCGCCGTGTGGGATTCGGGAAATTCGCGGGGCGCGTCGGCGGACTTTCCTGGCGTTCATGCTAGCGTCGAGCTAGGTCGCGCCGGGTTCCGACTGTTTGCGCGCGCGGAGGGGGACTTGGCGATGACGACACCGACGACCGTAACCGCCGCCGTCCTGGTGATCGGCGACGAAATCCTGTCCGGGCGCACGAAGGACCGCAACCTCGGCTATATCGCGGAGTATCTGGCGAAGATCGGCGTCGACGTTCGGGAAGCGCGCGTGGTCCCCGACGTCGAGGACGAAATCGTCGCGGCTCTCAACGCGCTGAGGTCGCGCTACGATTATGTGGTCACGACCGGCGGCATCGGGCCGACGCACGACGACATCACCGCCGATGCGGTCGGGCGGGCCTTTGGCGTGCCGGTCGGCGAGGATCCGCGAGCGATCGCGATCATGCTCGAGCGCTACGCGCCTGGCGATCTCACGCCCGCGCGCCGTCGCATGGCGCGCATGCCCGAGGGGGCGGATCTCATCGAGAACCCGATCTCCCGCGCGCCGGGCTTTCGCATCGGCAACGTGTTTGTGCTTGCCGGGGTGCCCGCGGTCATGCAGGCCATGCTCGATTTCGCCGTCAAGACGATGAAGACCGGGGCGGTGATGCTGGTCGAGACCATCGCCGCGGGCAGCCTTCCGGAGGGCCTGTACGGCGAGGCGCTTGGGCGCGATCGCCGCCGCCCACCCGAACGTGTCGATCGGCTCCTATCCGTCGTTCAAGGACGGGCGCTTCAACAACCAGATCGTGGTGCGCGGCAAGGACGAAGAGGCCGTCGCCGCGGCGCGGGCGCGCCGTCGAGGCGATGGTCGCCGAGCTGTCCAAAGACGGGACGCCGCGGATAAGCCCCAAGCAGCGCCGTCAAACGCGAAAGGTGTGAATTTGGCGTTGGCGCGGCTCGCCCGCCCTCGTCGCCCTTGTTAGGAGAAGGCGCTTCTCTGCATCAAGGAGTCGCCCGTGCCGCCTGCCCCCCGCGACAAGGCCTTTCCGGTTTCGTGGGACCAGTTCCACCGGGATGCGCGAGCGCTTGGCCTGGCGGCTCGCCGCCGCGGGCCCCTTCAACGCCATCGTCGCCATCACCCGCGGCGGCCTCGTCCCGGCGGCGATCGTCGCGCGGGAACTCGAGGTCCGGGTGATCGAGACGGTGAGCATCGCCTCCTATCACGACTACAAGACGCAGGGCGGCCTCAAGGTCCTCAAGACGATCGCTCCCGAGGTCTCCAATCTCAACGACGGGGCGAAGATCCTCATTGTCGACGACCTCGTCGACACCGGCGCGACCGCGAAGCTGGTGCGCGAGATGCTGCCCGAAAGCGCATTTCGCCACCGTCTACGCCAAGCCCTTGGGCCGTCCGCTGGTCGACACCTTCATCACCGAAGTCGTCGCAGGACACCTGGATCTATTTCCCCTGGGACATGGGCCTCGCCTTCCAGCCGCCGATCGCCAACGGACTGAGCGCTGGCTGAGGTTCATTTTCGCGGCGAAATATGTGAAACAAGCGCGCTATCCATGCGGACGTGGCGAAACCGGTAGACGCAAGGGACTTAAAATCCCTCGGCCGCAAGGCTGTGCGGGTTCGACCCCCGCCGTCCGCACCACGAAATCAACTATTTAGCTTTGCAGCGCTCGAAGGGCTGCGACCGACGTTGGTGTTTCGTCAGTAAGCTTTTGTCCGGTCCGCGGCAAAGGCCGTCGGCCGGTTATGCGTTCGAATTCTACCCACCCCACCGACGCCGCTCGCACTCGCCGCGCGAGCGCGTGAGCCCGCGATCGGTCCCCGAGCGGAACTCAGAACCGCACGAGCTTCACCGGGCTTCAGGTCGCCGTCCGCGTCCGATCGAATGCGGTGACGACCTGATACGTCACTGGCAAGTTCAGGCCGGCTTCAAATTGTCCGCTGAGGATTTGCCGGTGCGCTTGTCGGCGACAACCTCATACGTGATCTTCTGCCCTTCATTCAGATCACGCATGCCCGCCCGTTCCACCGCGCTGATATGGACGAAGACGTCGGAGCCCCCGGCGTCAGGTTGAATGAACCCGAAGCCCTTCGTTGCATTGAACCATTTCACTGTACCGGTCGCCATGACGCGCTCCTTTCGAATCGGCTGACTAAATTAGCCGAGCCATTGTTCATTACAAGACGAAGCCTTGGCGATCAGCCTTGGCGTTGTTCTTAGTTCTGAGAGGTCGCGGAGTGCCTGCGGCCCAGAAGTGCATTGCTCACTGGTTCCACGGCAGCGGCTGCCCGATGGACGCCGGCATGCGCGACGTGCGGCCAAGTCCCGCAAGCACGGCGAGCGCGATCAGGTAGGGCGCCATCTGCACGACATAAGAACTGACGGGAACGCCGAAACCCTGCAACCGGAATTCGAAGGCCTCCGCGGCGCCGAAGGCGAGACACGCAAGCGCAGCCCCCAGTGGATTCCAGCGCGCCACGATTAGCGACGCCAGCGCGAGATAGCCTCGGCCTCCGGTCATGCCGTCGGTGAAGGTTCCGACCTGCTGAAGGGAGAGCACGGCGCCGCCGAGCCCGGCGATGGCGCCGCAGGCGACGACCGCGATGATGCGCACTCGCATCGGATCGACGCCAGACGCGAAGACCGCCTCGGGATTCTCGCCCGTCGCGCGCAAAGTCAGGCCTGCTTGCGTGCGGCGTAGGAAAAGATCGAGGCCGATGCAGCCGACAATCGCGAGATACGTCAGCGGCGGCAGGACGAACAGCAGCGGCCCGATTACCGGGAGGTCGGCCAAGCCAGGAATCGGCCAGGGCGGCAACGGCGTCAGATGAATGGCGATTGGCCGACCGACGCCCGAAAGCACGCGGAGGAGATAACTCGTCAAACCTGCCGCCACGATATTGGCGGTCAGGCCCGTGACCATGTTGTCCGCGCGATACCTGACAGTCACGATCGCGATGACGATGCCGATCGCGGCGCCGCCGGCAAGCGCGAGGCCGATCCCGACGAGAGCGCTGCCGCTCGCCCACGCTCCGACGACGGCCGAGAACGCGCCCATCAGCATCATGCCCTCGAGGCCGACCGCGAACACGCCGGCGCGCTCGGAGAGAATGCCGCCCAGCGCCGCAAGCAAAAGGGGCGTTGCGATCCGGATGGCGGCGGCGAGAAAGTCGATCATGTTCGGCGCACCGTCGCCGCGAGGACGAACAGCATCGTCACGCCTTCGATCACGAAGATGAGCGCCGAGGGAACGCCAATCTGTCTTTGCATCGAGAGAGAGCCGGCTTCGAGCATGCCGACGAAGATCGCGGCCGGCACGACCGCGAGAGGTTCGAGCGCTCCAAGCAGCGCCACGGTCACGGCCTTGAAGCCGAACCCGACCGAGAAGCCCTCGATCAGCCGGTGATGGACGCCGAGCACTTCCACGCCGCCCGCCAATCCGGCCAATGCGCCCGCGAGAAGCATGACCGCCCAGGTGATGCGCGGAACCGAGAAACCCGCGTAAGCGGCGGCGCGGCGCGAACGTCCTGTGACGCGCACAGCGAAGCCAAATGGCGTGCGCCAAAGCGCCAGTGACAATCCCGTTGCGGCGACCAGCGCGATGAGAAATCCGACATGTGCGCCTATCCCCGGCAGCTGCCAGAGCGACGCTGCGGGGGGCATGGCCGGAGATTGCAGGAAGCCCGCGCCGGACTGGCCGAGCGGTCCGCTGAGGGCTTCTTGCACCAGCAACAGGGCGACGAAATTGAGCAAGAGCGTCACGAGGACTTCGTGCACGCGCCGCCCTAGATGGATCGCCGTCGCCAACGCGGCCCAAAACGCCCCAAACGCCGCCGCGCCAAGCAAAGCCGTCGCGACCGTCAGCGCGGAGGCGCTGTTCGGCCAGTGCAGCGCGACCGCGGCGGCGCCCGCGCCGCCTAACGCGATCTGGCCTTCCGCGCCGATGTTGATGACGCCGGCGCGAAAGCAAATCGCAACGCCTCCGCCCGCAAGCAGATAGGGGGTTGCGCGGTTGAGCGCGACTCCGATCTGGTGCGGCGACCCGACGGCGCCCATCGCCATTGCGGCGAATGCGGCCAGAGGATTGTGTCCGGACAAGGCGACGAGAAGCGCTGCGCTGATCAGCGAGAGGGCGATCGCCATCGCTATGCGCGCCGCCAGCCCCTCGCGCATAGGCAGACGAAATGAAGCGCCGATCGCGGGGCGCGCGGGCGTCCCAGAAGGCGGTGCTTCCGTCACGCGGTTCGCCCGGACATCCACAAGCCGATCTGTCCGAGATCGGCGCCATCGCGCGCGGTCAAGCCTGCGAAACCTCCGTTCGCCATCACGGCGATGCGATCGGAGACGTCGAGCACCTCTTCGAGTTCCGATGAGAAATAAACGATCGCCGCCCCCGCGTCGCGCAGCGCAAGAATCCGAGTGATCACGAAGCGGGTGGCGCCGGGATCGAGACCCCATGCGGCCTGATGGGCGATCAGCACTGCGGGCTTCCTGTCGAGTTCGCGGGCGACGACGATCTTCTGCTGGTTGCCGCCCGACAGGCGCGCGGCGAGGGTGTCCGGCCCCGGCGCTCTGATGTCGTACTCGCGCATCAGTTCGCGCGCTTTCCGATCCGACTCCGCTGGCGAGAGGAACCATCCGCTGGCATAGGGCGGCCGATCGCTGTCGCGCAGCATGAGATTTTCTTGGATCGGGAGGCTCTTGACCAGCGCCGTCGCGGCGCGGTCGGCCGGCATGTAGGCCATTCCCGATTGCGTTCGGCTCGGCGACCGGCAGACGCGTTATATCGCGCCCATCGAGCGCGATCGATCCGCCGTCCGCGCGGCGAAGGCCCGCGAGTGTCTCGACAAGTTCGATCTGCCCGTTGCCATCGACGCCGGCGACGCCGAGAACTTCGCCGCCGCGCACCTCAAACGAGAGCGGGCCGAGATCCGGGCCTCGCAGATTGTCGACAGCGAGCCTGATCTTGCCTTTAGGTCGCGGGGCGGTGAGCGGGCGCCGCGGCGACGTCCCGCCCGACCATCATTTCCGCGAGTTGCTGTCTCGTCACCTCGCCGATCGGCGCGCTTCCCGTCACCCGCCCCGCGCGCAGCACGACCACGCGATCGCAGACCGCGAGAACCTCCGGCAGCTTGTGGCTGATGAACACGATGCCTTTTCCTTCCGCGCGCAGCCGGCGAAGGATCGTCAGGAGTTCGGCGACCTCGCTCGGCGCCAGATTGGATGTCGGCTCGTCAAGGATGAGCAGTTCCGCCTCGCGCAAGAGCGCCTTGAGGATTTCGACGCGCTGTCGCCGACCGAGCGGCAGGTCCCCGACGATCGCGTCGGGATCGAGATCGAGCCCAAACCGCTGGCTCGTCTCGCGTATGCGCGCCGCGATCTCGGTTCGCTTGAGAACCCACCCGGCTTGCGACCAACCGAGCATCACGTTTTCGAGGACCGTCATCGCCTCGATCAGCATGAAGTGCTGGTGGATCATGGCGATGCCCGCCGCCATCGCTTCGGCGGGGCGATGGGCCGCAAGAGGGCGGCCGCGGAAACGGATCGCGCCGGCGTCGGGCGCGATCATGCCGAACAGCACCTTCATCAGCGTGCTCTTGCCCGATCCGTTCTCGCCGAGCAGCCCGAGGATTTCGCCGGCTTCGACGTCCAGATCGACGCCGTCATTGGCGCGAACCGCCCCGAAGCAGCGGACGATCCCCCGCATTTCCAGCAACGAGGCCATGATTCTCTCTATCGACCGATGCGGCCGTGAGGTTCAGGCGGCGCGGACTCCGCGCACCGACTTGCGAACCAATTGCGCGCGCAGGCTGTCAGCTTCCGCTGCGCGCGTCGTTCTCGGTCGGCGTGATCTTCAAGGCGCCGCTCTTGAACTGCGCCGCCATGTCGTCGAGTTCCTTGACGACGGCGGCGGGAACGATCGGGTTGAAGGCCTTGCCCTCGGCATATTGCAGCGAAGCGCCCGTCACCGGCGCGGTGTCGTAGCCATATTGCACGAAGTCGCCGAACAGCTTGCCGCCCTTCACCTGGTCGGCGGTGCTGCCGAACATGCCCGGCCAATCCTCGATGATGTTGGTGAGCACGAGGTCCGGCGCGATCTTGGTCTGGTCGAAGCCGCGGCCTGTGACGTAGACATTCTTCTCCTTCGCCGCCTGCGACCAGGCCCGCCTCGGCCGCATTCAGCTTGCCGGTAATGACGTCCGCGCCCTGCGCGATCAGCGACAGCGCCGCCTCCTTCGCCTCCGCGGCGTCCTCCATGTCCTTGATGTAGAGGATCGTCACTTGCGCGCCGGCCTTGGTCGCGCAGATGCGGAATCCGCCGGCCTGCGCGGTGATATTGGGCACGCCCTGCAGGCCATAGACGCCGCCGACCTTATGGGTCTTGCTCATCCGCGCGGCAAGCAAGCCGAGCTGGCAGCCAAATTGGGCGTTGTTCCAGTCGATCGACATCACGTTCGGCGGTTTGCCTTCGTTGCCGCTGACCGCGATGAACTGCGTCTTGGGAAAGTCCGGCGCGACCTGCTCCATCGCCGAGACGAAACGGCCGGAATGGCCCATCACGATCTCATAGCCCTGGCTCGCATAGTCGCGCATCGCCTCGGCTTCGTCGGCGTCCGACGACGTTTTCCGAATAGGCGGTTTTGAAGCCATGCGGCTCCAGGCTCTTCAGAATCGAGTAGCCGAGCGCGTTCCAGCTCTGATCGTTGGCGCTTCCCGGCAGCAAAATAGCCGCCTTGTCTTCGGCGCTCGCCGCGGAAGCGATGGCGAATGAAGCGAGGAGTGAGACGATCGCAACCGATGCGTGAAAGCGGCGGTGCGGCGACGTGGTTTTCATGCGGTTTTGGCCCTCTGCTCGACTGAGGCCGCTTCGAGCAGCACGCCCACCGCGGACCTCCAATAACGTTACGAGTGTGCCAAGCAATCCCGGCGCCAGCAGCCGGAAACGTTCACATGCGCGCAATAGTGGCGATCGGGGCCTTACCTGCCGGCGCTGATGTTCGGCGCCGCCAGATACGAAGATCGCGGCATCGCTCGTCAGCGAAGGCGATGACCGGGTCCAGCGCTCCTCAGGTTTCATCCCCAATCACCGCGATCCCAGATGCCGGCCCTATCAATTGGAGCGATGTCACAATCGAATGCGCCGTTCCGAGATCATGCTGGTGCATGATCTCACCTGCGCGTCGCGCGTCATGGTCTGCGAGGGCGGCCATCAGACGTTCGTGCTCCGCCATCGCTTCAACCCATCGTCCTTGTGAAGACAGCGCCGCATAGCGGGCGCGGCGGGCGCGCGTCATCAGGGATGCGTGGATCGCTTGCAGGATCGCGTTGTTCGACGCGGCGACGATCGCAAGGTGGATTTCGTGGTTTAGCTTGAAATAGGGCGGACGCTCGCCAGCGGCGTGGTGGCGCGCCATGCGCTCGTGAAGGCGCTGCACCTTCTCGAGGTCTCGATTGGTCATCCGCTCGGCGGCGAGTTCGCAGGCGTTGCGCTCGATTCCCGCGATGGCCTCGAACAATTGCTTGATGTCGTCGATCGAAAAATCGCTTACGCGCGCTCCGCGACCGGGCAAGAGGTCGACAAGCCCTTCGGTCGCGAGGAGCTTGATGGCTTCACGGATAGGCGTGCGCGAAACCTGAAGCGTCGCGGCGAGATTGGCGTCGTGCAGACGCTCCCCGACGGCCAAGTCCCCTTCGACGATCATGTTTCGCAAACGCTCGACGACCGATTCGTGGAGCGGCTTGGGACGTTCGATTACGGCGACGGGCCGTCTCGCGCGACGTCGCGGCGGCGCCTCGTGGATGAATTCACTCAACATCGCCTCGTGCTTTTAGGTCCGTTTCGCATACTTCCGCGCGGCGCACAGATAATAATCATTTTGCATACAGAATGCAAAAAATAGGCGCCAAGTCAATTGCAACGCGACGGTAAATCAGTGGTTTACGGGATATTTCGTCTGGCACGCAGCTTGCTAGCAAGGGTAGGCCACCACAGCCGCGCCGCGCCCCGCGCAAGCGCGAAAGGAGCCAGACCATGCGCCTACGGACTTGTCTGAAACCTTCCACGCTCGGCTCACTCGCGCTCGCCGCGATGCTGGCCCTGAGCGCCGCGGCGAACGCCGAGAGCGCGGATCGCTTTCAACCCGCACCGCCCGAGCCCGGCACGGACATTCCGGCCGCCACGATCAAGTTCGGCATGCGTCCTTATGCGGACAACACCTTCTACATCATTGGCATGAAGAAGGGCTGGTTCGACGAGGTCGGCATCAAATTCGACCCGGCGCCTTATGGGCTCAAGGCGAATGACTCCAATGTGACAACGCTGCTCCTGAACGGCCAGCTCGACATCATCTCGGAATTCTGCCCGCTGATGCTGCCGACCTACAAGGACGCAAACAAGCTGAAATGCATCGCCTTCACCGACAATTTCCTTGCGAACGCGATTCTCGCCAACCCGGCGCTGAAGCTCAAGACCTTCAAGGACTATGTGGGCGAGGGAAAAAGCTACGACGATGCGCTCAAGGCCGCTCTCGCGCCGATGAAGGGCAAGACGCTGGTGGGAGCGCCGGAGCTTAGCGATCGGGCTTTCGAGGAATATGTCAACAAGACCGCGGACGCCGGGTTCAAGCTTCAGGTGCTGGACGACGCCAAATCCCTGGTGCTCGCCAAGGCCGGACGCGAAGATTTCGTCAATCCTGAGGGCGCGCCGATCGTTTACACCCTTCGTCAGGCCGGATGGACCAATCTCGTCGACATCGACGATCTCATCAAGCACGGTCCGGGAGGCGTGGAATTGCCGATCGAACCGCTGATCGGCATTGTCGGAATTGGCGGCAATTCAGACTACATCAACAGCCACCCGAACACCGTCCTCCGCTTCCTCTCGGTCGTGTGGCGGGTGATCGATGCGACCAAGAAGGATCCGTCGCTCTACGATCTGCAAGCGCCCTATCTGAACTCGATGGCCGGCACGAGTCTCGATGGCAAGGGCGTCGCCGACACGGTGGCGATCCTGCATCCGTTCACAACCTTCGACGACAACAAGCAGTACTATGACGATAAGGCGAGCACGACCTACTACGCCAACGTCTGGAACGCGGTGATCAAGAACTTCGAAGAGCATGGCGTCATTCCGGCCGGAAAGGTGACTTCCGACGACGTCGTCTGGGGCGGCCCGATCTGGCGACAGATGGTCGAATATCGCACGAAGAGCGACGACCTCCTGAAGAAACTGTCAGGCGCGACCCTGACGCCTGAGAAGCAGCAACTCGTCGAGAAAGCGAAGACCTTCTACGCCAACTTTGATTTCCTCGACGCCTATCGTCTCGCGCTCGCCGCGTCGAGCTGACGGAGACGCGGTAGTGACTGGGAGCGCCAAAGCCATGACGAAAGCGGCGCTGCGCCAAGACGCCCCGTCCTCATCGTGGCTCGACGCCACGATGACGAGGCTGGCCGCGCTCGATCCGATGCGTCTCGCGGGAGCGGTTCTGTTCATCGCGGTGTGGCAGGCGGCGACATTCGTCGTCTCGCCGGTCATTCTGCCGGGACCGTTTTCCGTATTGCAGCGGGCCATGGCAGATTTCTGGTCGGCGCCGGCGCTTTCTTACTATGGCGTCGAGGATCCAAGTCTTTTCGCCAATCTGCTCTATACCGCCGAGAACGTGGCGATTGCCGTCTTGGTCGGCTCGGCGATCGGCGTAACGCTCGGCCTCCTCTCCGCGCGCATCTGGTTCGTGCGCGCGGCGATAGACCCGATCATGATGACGGCTGGCACGGTCCCGATCCTGATCGCCGCGCCTTTCCTGCTTATCTGGTTCGGCGTCGGAAGAGCGAGCGCCGTCAGTCTCGTCGCGTTTTACGTGGTCGTCATTCTCTATGTCTCCGCTCAGCGCGCCGCGCTCAATCTCGATCCGATCTACGAGAATTCCGCGCTGACGCTCGGCGCAGGCAAGCGCCAGATGCTGCGAGACATCCTGATCCCTGGAACGGTGCCAGAGATCCTCGGCGGCTTCCGCATCGCGCTTGCGGGCTCCTGGGGACTCGAAGCCGTCGCGGAACTGCTCGGTTCGCAGTCCGGCATCGGCAAGATCCTGGAGGTGCTCGCAGGCGCGACCGATCCGCAGGGGATTCTCGCGACCCTTCTGGTGTTGGGAACGGCCGCCATTCTCGCAGACGCGCTCGCCGCCGCGCTCATCGCGCGATTCGCCGCATGGAATTTTGCCGCTCGCTGAGGAGCAGAACGAGATGCCGACCGACCGCAACCGTCGCATGATCGAGCTCGCACATGTCGGGCGGAACTATACGCGCGCCGACGGACAGCGCGTCAATGCTGTTGACGACGTGTCGCTCATCGTTCCGGAAGGCGAATTCGTCTGTCTGATTGGCCCGTCCGGCTGCGGAAAGAGCACGCTCCTGCAGATGGTCGCCGGCCTCGACACGCCGTCCTCAGGCGCCATCGTCGTGGACGGCAAGGAGATCGCCGGGCCCGGCCGCGAGCGTGGAATGGTCTTTCAGCGCGACAGCGTGTTTCCGTGGCTGCGCGTCGTCGACAATGTCGAATATGGCCTCAAGTGCCGTGGCGTTGCGCGCGGCGAACGTCGGGAGATCGCGCGCGACTATCTGCGCAGGGTCGGCCTTTCGCATGTCGAGCAGGCCTGGCCGCGCGAGCTTTCGGGGGGAATGCTGAAGCGAGTCGCCATCGCGGCGGTCTTCGCGAATGGCGGAGAGGTGCTGCTCCTGGACGAGCCGTTCGGCGCGCTCGACTATGTCACCCGTCATCAGCTCCAAGACGTCCTGCTCGATCTTTGGGAAGAGCCCGGCCGCGCCGTTCCAACCGTGCTGTTCGTCACGCACGATGTCGATGAGGCGTTGACCCTCGCGGATCGAATCATCGCCATGCGGGCGGGGGCGATCGTCGACGACATCCCCGTTCGAGCGGCGCGGCCGCGCGACACCGACAGCCTGTTGCTGCCGGACATGGTCGCCATCAAGCACAAGCTGCTCGGGCATCTCGGTCTCGAACATCGAACGGTCGCGTTGCGCGGCGGAGCGGCGGCATGACGGCGGCGCCCGACAAGCGGGGATGGATGGTCTCGCTTGCCGTCTTCGCGGCGCTCGCGCTTGTCTGGGAGATCCTGTCCTGGGTCTACACTGTGGAGGCGCAGCCCGGCGAGCCGATGGTCGCGGGCTGGGGCACGCTGTTCACCCGCACGTTCCTGAGCCTGTCCGACTATTGGCAGGGCGGCATGGGCGTGCCCGCGGTCGCCGATGGCGCGGCGCGCAGCTATCTCGCCGCGCTGCTCTCGGTGATCTCGCATTCGCTCGCGACCATCGTGCGCCTTGCGAGCGGCCTCGTTCTCGGCGGCGTGCTTGGCTTCGCGCTTGGCCTCGCCGTATCCTGGTCTCCCTGGAGTCGCAGGCTCGTCCAGTTGCCCACGCAGTTTCTGCGAGCGCTTCCGTTGCTCGCCATGGTGCCCCTTGTTTCAGCTCTGGTTCGGAACCTATTTCTTCGGGCAGGTCCTGTTCGTCGCCTATGGCGTTGGCGTCATCGTCTTTGCGGGCGTCGTCAACGCGGTGCGCAACGTGCCGCAGATCTTCATCGACAACGCGCGCGCGCTCGGCGCCTCGCGCCTACAGCTCTACCGGACCGTGGTTTTGCCAGCGATTCTGCCAGCGATGCGCTCGGTTGTGCTCTTGAGCCTAGGCGCGGGTTGGGGCGCAGTTCTCGCCGCGGAATATCTCGGCGCCCAGTCCGGGCTTGGCTACATCATCGTCTATGCGCAGCAGTTCGGACTGCTGGACCGGATGTTTTTGATCGCCATTCTGTTCATTCTCTACACCTCGGCAAGCTATTGGGTGATCCAGAGGCTGTTCGCACGCCTGCTCGTCTGGGCGCCGCCCTCACAGAGCGCCTAGATGGACGACGCGATTCTGGACCAGTCCGCATGTTCGCTGGTCGACCGGATGCGCCGCGGCGAACTCTCCGCAGTCGAGACGATGCGCGCTTTTCTCGATCGCATCGCGATCCTTGACCCTAAGCTTCGCGCCTTCGCCTATCATCGATTCGGAGGCCGCGCTCGCGGCGGCCGCACGCCTTGACCAGACGCGCGCGGCGGGGGCGGCGCCGGGACCGCTCCATGGCCTGCCCGTCGCCGTCAAGGACATCATCGACACCTGGGACATGCCGACCGAATTCGGCGCGGAGATCTTCGCTGGACGGAGGCCGAGCCGTGACGCCGTCATCGTGCACAGACTGCGCGCCGCCGGCGCAATCGTCATCGGCAAAACCGTCACCTCGCAATATGCGCTTTTCGTCGCGGGGCCGACCCAGAATCCGCACGACGCCGCCCATACGCCGGGCGGCTCGTCGAGCGGATCGGCGGCGGCGGTTGCCGCAAAGCTTGCGCCGGTCGCGCTCGGCACGCAGACCAATGGCTCGATCGTCCGGCCGGCTTCTTATTGCGGAATCGTCGGCTTCAAGCCGAGCCTGGGCATGCTGCCGCGCACCGGCGTGTTGCGGCAGGCGACGCTGATCGACCATCCAGGAGTGATGGCGCGCAGCGTCTCCGACGCGGCGCTTATCGTCGACGCGATCGCGGGAGAGGATCCACACGATTCCCTGTCGCGCAATCCGACGGCTTCGATGCTCGACGCCGCGCTTGGCGACGGACCGGTCCCGCGGCTCGCCTGCACGTTAGGCCCATTCGAAGCCCGCGCCGAGCCCGCGACCCGCGAGGCGTTTGCGGCTTTGATCGCGAATCTGCCCGTGCGCGTCGATGCGATCGAACTCGGCCCGGAATTCGCGGCCGCTGAAGCCACGCTGCGGGATCTGATGTGCGCGGGAGTCGCGGAGTCGCTTGGTCCCGATATCGATAGCGCGAGCGTCGAGGTTCCTGAACTTGTCGTGCAGTTGGTGCGGGCGGGCCGCGCGCTGTCCGGCGCCGATGTCATGGCGGCGTGGACCCGCCGCGACCGTTTGCGCGCCAGCCTTATCGAGCGCGTGTCGGACTACGACGCCGTCCTGACCTTCGCCGCCTCCGGCCCTGCGCCGCTGGCGTCGGAAGGCACTGGCGATCCGATCTTCGCGACCCTTTGGACGCTGATCGGCGCGCCCGCTTACAGCCTGCCGCTCATGACCGGCGCCAAAGGCTTGCCAGTCGGCGTGCAGGCCGTCGCTGCGCCCGGCCGCGATCGGGAGCTGACGCGCGCGGCCGCCTGGCTCATGCATGCCGCCGCCCAATGAAACGCGGGTCCCAATGCGCATCCTGATCCTCAATCCCAATACCACTGAAGCGGTCACTTCGCTCATGCTCGAGGCCGGGCGCGCCGTGGCTTCCCCGGGCGTCGAAGTCGACGCCATCACGGCGCCGCGCGGGTTTCCCTATATCGCGAGCCGCGCCGAGGCGCAGATCGGCGGCGCTATCGCTCTGGAGATGCTCGCTGAAACCGAGGGCCGCTTTGACGCCGCAATCCTCGCGGCCTTTGGCGATCCGGGACTGTTCGGCGCGCGCGAACTGTTCGACTTTCCAGTGATCGGCGTCTCCGAGGCGGCGATGCTGACGGCCTGCATGCTCGGCGGCCAATTTCTCATCGTCACCTTCGCGAGCGCGCTCTGCGGTTGGTATCGCGATTGCGTTGCGATGCACCGCCTCGAAAGCCGTTGCGCGGGCGTCGTCGCTCTTGATCGCAGCTTTGGTTCGCTCGAGGACGCGCGCGAAACCAACTGGCAGGCGCTTGTCGATCTCGCCAACGAAGCCATCGCGGAGCGCGACGCGGATGTCGCCATCCTGGCCGGCGCGCCGCTCGCTGGTCTCGCAACCCGAGCCCGCGATCTGATCCGGGCGCCAGTCGTCGATCCGGTCGCGGCTGCAGTGAAGCAGGCCGAGGCGCTCATCGCCTTGCGGACGACCAAAGCCTCTCTCGGCAGCTTCCGGCGTCCAGCGCCCAAGGCCTCGACCGGACTGTCTCCGAAGCTGAGCGCCTACTGGGAGGCTGCGCCAGTGATGAACGCCGCATCAGCAGCGCCGCAATTGGGCCATGTGACCTTGGCTGGCCGGAGCTATGCGGTCGAGCGCGATTTCGGCCGACAACCGTCCGACATCGCGCCTGCACGCGTCAGCCAGGTCGCCGTCGACTCACGGGGAAATGTGCATGTGCTGCGCCGCGGGGAGCCGCCTGTGCTCGTCTTCGACCCGGACGGCGCGTTCGTTCGCAGCTACGGCCGCGGCGAGATCTTCGATTCGCATGGCGTTTCAATTGACGCTTCAGACCGCATCTGGATCGCCGACCGCGACGCCCATCAGATTGTCGCCTTCGACCTTGAGGGCGAAGTCGCTCCTGCGGATCGGCGAACGGCACGCTCCCCGATGGACGGCGCCCTTCAACCATCCAACGCGCGCCGCCGTCGCGCCTGACGGCGAAATCTACGTCGCCGATGGCTACGGCAATGCGCGGATCCATCGCTTCAGTCCGGAGGGCGAATGGCGCGCGAGCTTTGGCCAAGTGGGCGAGGGTCCCGGCGAATTCATGACGCCCCATTCCATCATTGTCGATCGTCAGAACCGGCTGGTCGTCTGCGATCGGGAGAACGATCGCGTGCAACTTTTTGACCGGGATGGCCAATGGCTCGCGGAATGGCGCGGCCTCTGCCGGCCCATGGACTTATGCGAACGCAACGACGGCGTCATTCTTGTCACCGATCAGGTTCCGAGCGTGAACGCCTTCGCGCCGGACGGAGAGCGCGTCGGCCGCGGCCGTCCGTCGCTGAATGGCGCGCACGGCATTGCGCTGGGCAGAGCTGGCGAAATCTATCTTGCCGAGATCGATCCGTCCTTTGTCACGAAGCTTACGCCTTTCTGAACGTGGCGGGGTCGTAAGCCCCGGAATCTCTTGCTTTTCTCTGGGCGAGGACAGTACTTCAGTTTGCGCGGAGGGAACGACGACATGACTGACGTCAGGCCAAAACCGTTGGCGCAGCTGCCGCCCGGCGGGCACTGGCGCAATTGGGTCGGCAATCAATCCTTCATCGCCCGACATAAGGCGGAGCCCGATTCGGAAGACGAATTGGCCGCGCTGGTGCATGAGGCCTCGCGGCAAAATCTCCCCATCCGCGTCGCCGGCTCCGGCCATTCCTTCACGCCGGTGGTGGCGACAAGCGGCCTGCTGCTGAGCTTGAAAAACATGCAGGGGCTGGTCAGCGCCGACCTCGATCGCAAGCGCGTGGTCGTGCGCGCAGGCACGAGGATCGGCGATATCGGCCGCGCGCTGAAAGAGATCGGCCTGTCGCTCGCCAATCAGGGCGATATCGACACCCAGGCGATCGCCGGCGCCCTTTCGACCGGCACGCACGGCACGGGGATCAGGCTCGGCTGCCTTTCGTCCCAGGCAGTCGGCATGCGCCTCGTCCAGCCAGACGGTTCCGTCCTCGAAGTCGACGGCGACCGGGACGCCGAAACAATGGCGGCCGCGCAGGTCGCCGTCGGCATGCTCGGAGTGATCTCGACGATCACGCTGCAGGCGATTCCCGCCTACAATCTCAAGGAGAGACTTTGGCGCGAGGATTTCGAAGCCTGCATGGAAAGGCACGACGAACTGGCGGCGAACAACCGCCATTTCAGTTTCTTCTGGTGTCCGGTCGCCGAGTCCCGGCATCTCTACTGCCTGCCCGACGTCGCCTCCGTCTCCAAGGTCAAGCGCGAGCACGACGTCTGTGAGATGAAGGTGATGAACGTCACCGACGAGGCGCCCTACTCCGACGAAAAGACCTTCGAGCGCGTCGCCTACAGTTCGGAAATCTACCCGATCGAATACATCCCGAACTTCCACGAACTCGAATACGCCATTCCCGTCGAAACCGGCAAAGAGGCGTTGCGGCAAGTCCGCGCGTTGATGCTGACCAAGCACACGAACTGCATCTATCCGGTCGAATATCGTTTCGTCGCTGGCGATTCGGGCATGCTGAGTCCCTATTACCAGCGCGCGAGCGTCACGATCTCCGTCTCCGGCGGACCGGGCGTCGACTATTGGAGCTATCTCCTCGACGTCGATGCGATCCTAAGGCAGTATGGCGCGCGGCCGCACTGGGGCAAGCTGCATTTCAATCGTGCGGAAGACATGCCGTCGCTCTATCCGCGCTTTGACGATTTCCAGGCTATCCGCCGCAAACTCGACCCAGCGGGCTGTTTCCTGAACGATCACTTGAGAAATCTGTTCGCGTAACGATCGCAGCCGTCGCTCGACCGTGTTCCAAAACACACCGGAAAATCATGGCTGGCGCGGATCGTTGCGCTTGCCCGTGGCGCTCGCCGTCCGTACTATTTGCGCACAAATAAACGCGCCGAATTGCTGAACAGATCGTCGCGAGCGCGAGGCGGAATTTCCCATGGCCCACGACGAACCCGCTGCATCCGGCGCGCCGAACAAGCTCGCGATCAAGAACGTCGGGCTGATGCTGAGCGGCGACCTCGAGAAGCCCATTCTCGACGCGGACGCGATCGTCGCTGTCGACGGCCGCATCACGGCGATCGGGCGCGCCGCGGACCTCGACCTTTCCGGCGCGACGACGACGATCGACGCCCATGGCGTCGCGATCGCGCCCGGCCTGATCGACAGCCACGTCCATCCGGTCGCCGGCGATTGGACCCCGCGGCAGAGCCAGCTCAACTGGATCGATTCCTGCCTGCATGGCGGCGTCACCACGATGGTGTCGGCGGGCGAAGTCCACACGCCCGGCCGTCCGCGCGACATCGTCGGACTCAAGGCGATGGCGATCACCGCGCAGCGCTGCTTTTCGAACTTTCGCGCCAGCGGCGTGAAGGTGCACGCGGGCGCGCCGGTGATCGAGCCGGGGATGGAGGAGCATGATTTCGCGGAGCTTGCCGCGGCCGGCGTCCGCTACCTCGGCGAGGTCGGGCTCGGCGGCGTCAAAGACGGGCCGACGGCGCGCAAGATGGTCGCCTGGGCGCGCAAGTACGGCATCAACAGCACGATCCATACCGGCGGCCCGTCGATCCCGGGCTCCGGGCTCATCGACAAGGACATCGTGCTCGAGGCGGACACCGACGTGATCGGCCATATCAACGGCGGCCACACGGCGCTGCCCGACGATCAGATCGTCTGCCTCTGCGAGGGGTGCAAACGCGGTCTCGAACTCGTGCACAACGGCAACGAGCGCGCGGCGCTTTCACCTTGCGCACCGCCAAGGAGCGCGGCGAGCTGAGCCGCGTCATCCTTGGCACCGACGCTCCCGCAGGCTCGGGCGTTCAGCCGCTCGGCATCCTGCGCATGGTCTCGCTGCTCGCTTCGCTCGGCGAGGTTCCCGCGGAGGTCGCGTTCTGCTTTGCGACCGGCAACACGGCGCGCATGCGGGCGCTCGACTGCGGGCTGATCGAGGTCGGACGCGCCGCCGATTTCGTCTTCATGGATCGCGCCCAGCATTCGGCGGGCAAGACGCTGCTCGAGAGCGTGCGCCTCGGAGACTTGCCGGGCGTCGGCATGACGGTCATCGACGGGATCGTGCGCTCGCATCGCAGCCGCAACACGCCGCCCGCGGAGAAGGCGCCTGTGGTCGTCTCGACTTAAGCCAGGCGGCGCAATAGGGCGACGAACATCGCGCGCTCGTTTTCGCCCAACGGCTCGAGCGTCTTCTCCGTGATCAGCGCAGCGATCGGCGCGGCGCGATCGTAGAGATCCGAGCCCATCGGCGTCAGCGCGACGACGAGACGGCGACCGTCGCCCGGATCTGGACGGACCGTCGTGAAGCCGCGCGCTGTGAGGCGATCGATGACTCCCTTGATCGTGGCGGCGTCCATCGCGGTCAGGCGGCCAAGATGATTCTGCGAGCAATCGCCGACTTCGCTCAGTTTGGCGAGCGCCGCCCATTGGGTCGGCGTCAGGCCCTCGATCATCTCAGCGGCGAAAATCGTCGTGTGACGCTGCTGCGCCTGACGCAGAAGAAACCCGACCTGGTCGTCGAGAATGTAGCGCTCCCCCTGGGCGCAGCTGGTCTTCAAGGACTGGGCTTCTCATTTGCTCACCGGGTATCACAGCGACGGGAACGCCGCCAACTGAGCTCAAAATGCGAGATAGGCGTCGCGCACGTCGGGCCGCGCGTCGAACTCGGCCATCGTTCCGGCAAAGCGGATCGCGCCTTTCTCGATGACATAGACGCGCTCGGCGACGAGGCGGGCGAAATCGAGGTTCTGCTCGCTGACGAGCAGGCTGAGCCCTTCGCGCTTCATTTCGCGGATCGCCTCGATCATCTGCTCGACGATGCGCGGCGCCAGGCCTTCGGACGGCTCGTCGAGCAGCAGCAGCGAGGGATTGCCCATCAGCGTGCGGGCGATGGTGAGCATCTGCTGCTCGCCGCCCGACATGCGCGCGCCGAGCGCGCCCGCGCAATTCGCGCAAGTTCGGAAAGATCGCGAACAGCCGCTCCAGCGTCCAGGTCGGCGCGCTCGGGCGCGGCGGCTGCCGGCCGACCTGCAGATTCTCCTCGACCGTCAGATCGGAGAAGATGCGCCGGTCCTCCGGCACATAGCCAAGGCCGCGCCGCACGATCTCGTAAGTCGGCAGCTTCGAAATGTCCTCGCCGTCGAAGACGATCTCGCCGCTGCGTCGGGCGATCAAGCCCGAGGATCGAGCGGAACGTCGTCGACTTGCCCGCGCCGTTGCGGCCGAGCAGCGCGACCGCCTCGCCGGCGCCGACGTCGAGCGCGACGTCGAACAGCATCTGCGCCCGGCCGTAGGCCGCGTCGAGCCCTGCGACGCGAGAGCTTGGCCGCGCTCAACGATGCGGCCCCATAGAGCGAGCCGGCGCCGAGATAGACCGCCTGAACCTCGGCGTTGGCGCGCACCGCCGCGGGCGAGCCCTCGGCGATCAACGTCCCGCGATTGAGCACGAGAACGCGGTCGGCGTGGCCGAACACGACGTCCATGTCGTGCTCGGTGAACAGGACGCCGATCGTGCGTTCGCGCGCGATGCGCGCCGTGAGGTCCATCAGCGCGTGGCGCTCCCGCGGCGCCATGCCGGCGGCCGGCTCGTCCATCAGCAGCAGTTTCGGATCGTTGGCGAGCGCGATGGCGAGTTCGAGCCGCTTGAGATCGCCATAGGCGAGTTCGCCGCAGCTGCGTTGCGCCTGGTCGGCCATGCCGACCAGATCGAGCAGGCGTCCGCGCCTCGTGCGACATGGTAGCGCGCCGCCCAGCGAAGCGCCGGCCAACGGCGCGCGATGATGGGAGAGCAGCGCCATCTGGACATTCTCGGCGACCGTCATCGAGGCGAAGGTCGCGGCGACCTGGAACGTGCGCCCGACGCCGAGGCGCCAGATTTCGCCGGGCGCCATGCCCGCCGTGCTCCGGCCGAACATGCGTGATGCGCCCGCGCGTCGGCGCGAGCTGGCCGTTGATCATGTTGAAGCAGGTGCTCTTGCCGGCGCCGTTCGGCCCGATCAGCGCGAGCATCTCGCCCGCTTCCAGCGCGAAGCTGACGTCCTTGACCGCCTCGAAGCCGGAATAGGACTTGCCGAGCTTCTCGACGACGAGAATGCTCATGGCTTTCGCCACGCAGGCGAGACGGCGCCGCGCGCTTCGCCAGGCCTGAAATGCGCCGACGAGGCCCTTCGGGAACAGCACGACGAGCAGGATGATGAGCGACGCCGAGCACGAGCTTGGAATAATCGGTGTGGCTGATCACCCAGATCGACAGCGACTTGATAGATCGCGGCGCCGACGACGCCGCCGGACACCGTGCCGACGCCGCCGAGCAGCACCATCGACGAGCCCGTCGATCGACAGCGGAATGCCGAGATTTGTCGGGAAACACGCTGCCCTTGAGAAAGGCGTAGAGCGCGCCGGCGAGCGCCGCGAAGGCGCCGGCGATGACGAAGCCGATCCATTGCACGCGCCGCCGCACGATGCCGATCGTCTCGGCGCGCAACGGTCGAATCGCGCAGCGCGCGCAGCGCATAGCCGAACGGCGAGAACAGTGATCACGCGCAAGAGCGCGATCGCCGCCGCGCGACTCAAGCGCGAGCGTCAGCCAATAAAAATGCGCGGGCGCGGCGGCCCAGGCGCTCGGCCAGACGCCGATGATGCCGTTGTCGCCGCCGGTGACGTCGGTCCATTGATAGGCGATCGACCAGGCGATCTGCGCGAAGGCGAGCGTCAGCATGGCGAAATAGACGCCGGAGAGGCGCACGCAGAACCAGCCGAAGACGAGCGCGCCGGCGAGGCCGAGCAGCACGCCCGGCGGCGAGCGCCGCCTCCATGCCGAGCCCGAACTGTCTTCAGCGCGAGCGCCGCGCCATAGGAGCCGAGGCCGAAATAGGCGGCGTGGCCGAACGAGACGAGGCCGCCGGCGCCGATCAGGAAATGCAGGCTCGCCGCGAACAGCACGAAGATCAGCACTTCGGTCGCGACGCCGAGGACATAATTGCCGGCGACGAGCGGCAGCAGCGCCGCGGCGACGAGCGCGAGAGCGACGAGCAGCCGGCCTCGCGCGCCGAAGCGGGCGCCAGCGCGGAATAGCCGCGCCGCCCGCGCGCGCGCGCCGCCGCCTCGGCGCGCCCGAGCAGGCCCCAGGGCCGCACGATCAGCACCATCGCCATGACGAGGAAGACGAGGACGATCGAGATCTTCGGAAAGACGAGGATGCCGAAGGCGTTGAGCTCGGAGACGATGATCGCGGCGAGGAACGTGCCGAGCACGCTGCCGAGGCCGCCGATGACGACGACGACCAGCGCCTCGGTGATGACCTGCAAGTCCATCGTGTGGTTGGCCGCCTCGCGCGGCAGTTCGAGCGCGCCGCCGAGCGCGGCGAGAAAGACGCCGAGCGCGAAGACGCTGGTGAACAGCCATTTCTGGTTGACGCCGAGCGCCGCGACCATCTCGCGGTCCTGCGTCGCGGCGCGCACCAGCACGCCCCAGGTCGTGCGGCGGAACAACGAGCCAGATGAACGCGAGCACGAGCGGCCCGAGCGCGATCAGCAAGCAGATCGTAGGTCGGGAACGGCTGGCCGAAGAGATCGACCGCGCCCTTGAAGCCCGGCGCGCGCGGCCCGAGCAGATCGTCCGGCCCCCAGATCAGCAGCACGAGATCCTCGACGACCAGCGTGACGCCGAAGGTCGCGAGCAGCTGGAACAGTTCCGGCGCGTCATAGATGCGGCGCAGCAGCAGCATTTCGACCAGCGTGCCGATCGCGGCGACGACAGAGCGCGGCGAGCGACGATCGCCGCCCCAGAAGCCGAAGGCGCCGCTGAGCCGGTCGGTCAGCGTGTAGCCGACATAGGCGCCGAGCATGTAGAAGGCGCCATGCGCGAAATTGACGATGCGGGTGACGCCGAAAATGATCGACAGGCCGGAGGCGACCAGAAACAGCGAGCAGGCGCTCGCGAGCCCGGTGACGAACTGAACGAAGTAGAAGCTCAAGGTCGCGCGCTGTCGCTTCGAGAGAGGCCGCAGGAGCGCGGCAGCCCCGGCTGCGAGCGCATCAGTTCTGCGGCCGCTGCGCCTTGACCTCGGCGTCGGAGGGAAGATATCCGGCGCCGTCGTGATAGGTCACGTCGACCATCACGCCCTTGCCGTCCTTCAGCGCGGTCTTGCCGACGAAGGCGCCGAGCGTCGATTGATGGTCGATGGCGCGGAACGTGACCGGGCCGAACGGCGTCTCGACCTCGATGCCCTCGGCGGCGTCGACCAGCTTCTCGCTGTCGGTCGACTTGGCCTTGGCGAGGATCGCCGCGGCGCTTTTGAGCATCGCGTAGCCGACCACCGAGCCGAGGCGCGGATAGTCGTTGTATTTCGCCTGATAGGCCTTGAGGAAGGCGGCGTGGTCGGGGATCGAAACGGCGTTCCAGGGATAGCCGGTGACGATCCAGCCCTCCGGCGTCTCGTCCTTCAGCGGATCGAGATATTCCGGCTCGCCGGTGAGGAAGCTGACGACCGCGCGATCCTTGAACAGGCCGCGCGTCTTGCCCTCGCGCACGAGCTTCACGAGGTCCGCCCCGAAGGTGACGTTGAAGATCGCGTCCGGCTCGGTCTTGGCGATCGCCTCCGACCACCGCGCCGGCGTCGATCTTGCCCTGCGGCGGCCATTGCTCGCCGACCCACTGAATGTCGGGCCGCTTGGCGGACAGCAGCTTCTTGAACACGGCGACGGCGGACTGGCCATATTCGTAATTCGGCGCGATCGTCGCCCATTTCTTCGCCGGCAGTTTGGCCGCTTCGTCGGCGAGCATCGCCGCCTGCTCGTAGGTGGCCGGCCGCAGGCGGAACGTGTAGCGATTGCCCTTGCGACAGCGTGATCGCGTCGGTCAGCGGCTCGGCGGCGAGGAACAGGATTTTCTTCTGCTTGGCGTAATCGGAGACCGCGAGGCCGATGTTGGAGAAGAAGGTGCCCGCGAGCATCGCGACGCCGTCGTTCGCGACGAGTTCGTTGGCCGCGGTCACCGCGTCGGCCGGCTTGCCGCCGTCGTCCTTGGTGATCACCTCGAGCTTCTTGCCGTCGACGCCGCCGGCGGCGTTGATCTCCTCGAGCGCGAGCTGCCAGCCCTTGCGATAGGGTTCGGTGAAGGAGGGCAGCGCCGAATAGGAGTTGATCTCGCCGATCTTGATCGTGTCGTCGGCTGCGGCGGGCCGCGCGCCGGCGAAGGCCGCGGCGAGGATGAGGCTCGAGAGGATCGCCGGAAACATTCTCATGTTCGTTGTCCCGTTGGTTGCGTTAATCGGCGTCTGGCGCTGGCGTCTAGCGCAGCCCGTCGACCCCTTTGATCTCGTTCTTGGTCAGTCCGCCGACGCGCGGCAGCGGGCGGCCGGAATCGGTGACGGCGACCGCCACCATGATCTCGTTGGCGCGCGGCGCGTCGGCGATGCGCACTTCCATGCCGTCGAAATGGCTGCGCACGAAGGCCGCGTCCTTGTGGCCGAGCGGCACGTCGAGCGCGACGCCGGGGCCGCCGCGCTTCTTGGACGAGGGAATCAGCGCTGCGCCCTTGCCCAGAACCTTGCGCACCGGCGCGCCGAGCTTCGGGATGCAGGATCGCGGCGGCGTGTTCGAGCTCGCCGTTCTCGCCGACGGCCGCCGCCTTGCCGTAGCTTTCCGCGGCCGGTCCCTCGATGCCGAGCGCCGCGACCGCGCGCGCGGCGAGCAGCTCGCCGAGCTCCTCGCCGATGTCGATCAGCGGCGAGAGATCCTCGACATAGCGGCCGGCGAACGGATTCTCGATCACCGCGATGGCGGCGGCGCGCCGCGTCGGCGGCTCGACGGCGCGGTCCATCTCGACGCGCGTCTCCTCGACGACCGTGACGAGCTTGCGGATCTTCGCCTTCATCTCAGGCCGTCCTCTCCCTTGATCTCGGACGCCTTCGAGGCCGCCGGCGCGATTATGGACGCGCGGGCCGGTCGTCATCGCCAGCGCGAGCAGCATCTCGTCGGCGCGCGGCGCGTCGGCGATGCCGACCTCGATCGCGTCGAAATGGCTGCGCACATAGGAGGCGTTGATATGGGTGATCGGCACGTCGAGCCGCGCGCCGGGGCCGGCGACCTTCTTGGCCGAGGGCACGATCGCCTTCGCGCCGCCGAGCGCCTCGCGCATCGCATAGCCGCCCGGGCGCATGCCACAGCGCGCCATGCTCGATCTCGCCGGCCGCGCCGACGATCGCGCCCTTGCCGTAGCCTTCGATCGCCTTCGGATCGCCGCCGAGCGCCGCGATCAGCGCCTTCGCCATTTCGAGGCCGAGCGGCTTCAGATCGTCGGAGAAGCCGACGATCTCCTCGACATAGCGGCCGGCGAAGGGATTCTTGATGACGGCGAGGATCGCGGCGCGTCGATAGGGCGTCTGCGCGACCGGGCCGCCTTCGTGGAAAATCTCCTCGACGACGATGACGCGCTTGCGAAGCTCAACCGACGGCATGGCGCGCTCCTCTTCGTTGCGAGCGACGATCGGGACGCGGCCGAGGTGACGGCTCGCGCCGCCGCCGACAAGGCGGGTCGCGTTCGCCGAGCCGCAGCGCGGCGGCCTCGATGAGGCCGCGCGTCGCGCCAGAGCTCGGCCTCCGCCGCGCCGGCGGCAAGCGCGCGGTCGATCTCATCCGCCGTCAGCGGCCCGACGCGCGACGTGACGCAGCCGTCGCCGAGATCGCTTTGCGGATCGAGGTCGCGGGCCGGCGCGCGCTCGATCGCGGGATGGCCGGGAAGATCGACCGCGTTGGCGATCAGCGTCGCGGCGGCGTCGGCGAGCGCGGCGGAGGCGGCGAGCACCGTGACGGCGTCGGCGATGCCGAGCGAGAAGCTGCGGCCGCGCCAGCCCGATGTCGCGACGCCGCGCACGCGGTCGCTCGCGCCGATCGTCGCGCGGCCGAACAGGCTCGGCCGGTCGGGGCGATCGACCATGCCGATCGCGAACGTCTCGCCGGGCGCTCAGATGAAGCGCGATGTCGCCGCCGTTGTTGACATAGGCGCGGGCGAGCTGTCGCCCGGTCGTCATGGCCTCCAGGATTTCCTCGGCGACCGCGCCGGCGACCGCGGCCATCGGCGTGATGAAGCGCCGCGCTCGGAACGGCGCGACCGCCGCCGCCATGCGCCGCGCGACCGCGCCCTGCGGCGCCGGCGACCGCGGCGTCGAGGCGCCCGCAGCAGCGGCAGCTCCGCGCAGAGCTCGTCGAGCATGGTTGCGAAGCGGCGCCACGCCGCGGCATAGGCGGCTTCGACGGCGCGCGTCGTCGCCGAAGGCCTCGATGATGAGGTCGATCGGCCCGTCGTGGAGATGCAGGCGCCCGTCGGCAAGGCGGCGCTGCTGCGGCGGCGCTCTCATGCCTTGCGCCTCGCGCCAGCGGGGCGCGCGACCGCGCCGTCGGCGAAGACGGTGTTCGGCCGCTCGGCGTGCTCGGCGACCACCTCTTCGAGCGGCCGCACCTCGTCGACATGGCCGCCGAGCGCGGCGTAATCGTCGAGCCGCAGCGTGAATTCGATCGGCGCGACGATCGCCGGCGTCGGCACGTAGCCGAAGGCGTTCTCGGGCAGCAGCGTGACGTCGACCATGAAGGTGATGCCGCCGCCCGGCCAGACGATAGACCGGCGCGCCGCCCGCGGTCACGGTCGTCAGCGCCTGGCGCACCGAGCGCGTCAGCCGCACCGGATTTTCCGTCACGCCGGCGCGCAGCGAGCCGCCGGCGCCGGCCATGAACAGCACGGTAGCAGAGCGCCGGCTCGCAATTCTCGCGTGATGCGCTCGACCGATTCGCGCAAGTTCTCGGGCAGCTCGGCCTCGATCGGGCGCAAGTCCTCGTCGAGCCGATAGAAGGCGTGCTGCTCGCCGGTCGTCGAGACCATCAGCATCGTCAGGCCGGGCCAGCGCGATCTTCGGATTGAAGCCCGCGACGATGTCGAGCGGATCGGAGACATTCGTGCCGCCCCAGCCGGTTCCGGGCTCGGCGACATGGAAATAGCGGCCGGGCGTCGAGCGGCGGCCCTTCATCTTGATGCCGGTGTCGCGCACGCCGAGCAGCTTGCCCGCCTGATGCTCGGACAGCACGCCGGTGATGTGGTCGTCGACGACGACGACCTCGTCGACCTTGTCGCCCCATTGCTTGGCGAACATGCCGATCGTCGCCGAGCCGCAGCCGACCCGCATGCGCTCCTCGAGCTTGCCGTTGATGATCGGCGCCTTGCCGGCCTGCACGACCACGCTCGCGCCGCCGTCGACGGCAAGCTCGACGGCCTTGCCGTTGCAGAGATCGAGCAGCGTCTCGCAGGTGACGCGGCCCTCTTTCTTGCCGCCGTGGGTCAGGTGATTGACGCCGCCGAGCGAGAGCATCTGCGAGCCATATTCGCCGGTCGTCACATGGCCGACCGGCTCGCCCTCGGCGCGCACGGTCGCGCATTCGGGGCCGAGATGGCGGTCGGTGTCGATCTTCAGCTTGACGCCGCAATAGCTGTAGATGCCCTCGGTGACGACGGTCACCATGTCGACGCCGTCGACCTTGGAGGAGACGATGAAGGGCGCGGGCTTGTAGTCGGGATAGGTGGTGCCGGCGCCGATGGCGGTGACGAGCGGACCGGGCCGCCGCGAGGATGTCGCCGCTCCAGGCGCGCCTCGGCATCGACGAAAGGCACGACCTTGCCGCCTTCGCTCAACGTCCGGTCGAGCAGCACATGCGGATCGACGCGCACCAGTTTGCCGTCCTGGTTGGCGTAGCGGTCGCAGGCGCCGGTCATGCCCGGCCGGATGTAGCACATGACCGGACAGGCGTCGCAGCGGATCTTGTCGTCGGCCTCGGTCATGCTTGCGTTCTGGCGGCTGCGAGGATCGCCTCGCGCACGCGGTCCGGCGTCGCGGGCGCGCGGTGCATGCGCACGCCGGTCGCGTGATGGATGGCGTTGAAGATCGCCGGCGCGGTCGGGATCAGCGCCTGCTCGCCGATGCCCTTGGCGCCGAACGGGCCGACGGAGGAGCCGTCCTCGATCAGGATGCATTCGACCGGCGGCATGTCGCCGATCGTCGGGATCAGATAGTCGTGCAGGTTCTCGCCCTTGCCGGGGAAGAACTCCTCCATCAGCGCGAGGCCGAGGCCCTGCGCGGCGCCGCCCTCGATCTGGCCTTCGACCAGCGTCGGATTGATCGCGCGGCCGACGTCGTGCGCGCAGACGAGGCGCAGCACTTTGACGCGGCCGAGTTCGATATCGACCTCGATCTCGGCGATATGCGCGCCGGAGCCGAACACGGCGTAAGGGTCGCCCTGCCCGTTCTCGTCGAGCGGCGTGGTCGGCGGATCGAAGGTCTCCTCGACCTCGACCACGAAGCCGGCGGCGTTGACCGGCAACGCGGCAAGTTCGATGCGCCGCTCGCCGGCGGCATCCGCGATGATCGACCGCGCCGGTCTCGAAACGCGAGCTTCGCGTCCTCGCCGACATTGGCGAGCCGCAGGAGCTCGCGCCGCATCGCGCGCGCCGCGAGAGCGGCCGCGTTGCCCGACACGAAAGTCTGCCGCGAGGCCGAGGTCTTGCCGCAGTCGGGCGTGATGTCGGTGTCCGCGGACACGAGATCGATCTGGTCGATCGGCGCGCCCAGCGCGTCGGCGCAAATCTGCGTGATGACGGTGTTCGAGCCCTGGCCGATATCGACCGCGCCCTGGAACAGCGCGAACCGGCCGTCGGGCTTGAGGCCGAGGCGCATCGTCGAGGGATTCGACATGCGAGGTGTTGCCGCAGCCGTACCACATGCCGGCGACGCCGACGCCGCGCCGCAGCGGGCCCCGAGCCTCGGCGTTGAAGCCGTTCCGCCGCGGCGCGCGCCGTCGAGCCAATGCGGGCGCAGCGCCTCGAGGCAGGCCTTGAAGCCCATGCCGTCGGCGAAGATCTGGCCGGTCACGGTCGGCTCGCCCGCGCCAAGCGCGTTGAGGATGCGGAACTCGAGCCGGTCGATGCCGAGCCGAAGCGCGAGTTCGTCGTAGAGCTGCTCCTGCGCGATCGCGCTCTGCGGCACGCCGAAGCCGCGAAAGGCGCCGGCAGGCACGAGATGGGTGTGAACCGCGCGCGCCAGCGCGCGATAGTGCGGCATGCGATAGGGGCCGGAGGCGTGCACCGGCACGCGATTGGCGACCGTCGGGCCCCAGGAGGCATAGGCGCCGGTGTTGAAATCGGCGGAGAAATCCATCGCCGACGAGACGCCCGTCGCGCATCGCGCCGACCTTTGCGACCATGCGCGCCGGATGGCGCTTGGTCGTCGTCATGATCGATTCGCGGCGCGAATAGACCATGCGCACCGGGCGATCGAGCAGCCAGGCGGCGAGCGCGATGAAGGGCTGAACCGAGAGATCGAGCTTCGCGCCGAACCCGCCGCCGACCGCGGTCGGGATGATGCGCACCTGCTCGGGCGCGATGCCCAGGATCTTCGCGATGTCGTCGCGATCCATATAGGGCGCCTGCGTGCAGGCCTGGACTTCGATGCGGTCGCCGACGCGGCGCGCAAAGCCGGCCTCGGGCTCGATATAGGCGTGCTCGACAAAGCCGGTCTCGAACGCGCCTTCGACCACGACGTCGGCCGCTGCGAGGCCCGCTTCGACATCGCCGCGCGCCACGCGGCCGGTCGTCAGGATGTTGCCGGGCGCGGCGCGGGTGAATACGTTCAGCGCCCTCATCGAGCGCCTCTTCGAGCGTCGTCAGCGCGGGCCGCGGGCTCCAGGTCACGGGAAACGTCGCAAGATCGAGATCGCGCATCGTCTCGCTGTCGCCGACGACCAGCGCGACCGCCTCGCCGCGAAAGCGCGCGACGGCTCTCGGCGAGCACCGGCTGGTCCGCGAAAGGCGCGATCACGCCGTAGCAGTTCGCGCCGGGCACATCCTTGGCGGTGAAGATGGCGACGATGCCGGGATGGGCGCGCTGAAACGCCTCGACGTCGCCGAGAACGAACGCGGCATGCGCGTGAGGCGAGCGGATGGCGCGCGCCGTCAGCGCCTCGGCCGGCCATTCGTCGGCGCCGAAGATTTCCGCGCCCGAGAGTTTGCGGGCGCCGTCGAGGCGAGGGATGCGCCGCCCGACCGCGTCGCCCGCAGGCGGCTCCGCAATGTCGCGAGCGCCGAAGGCGGCATGCGTCCTTCACGGCGTCGAGAATGGCTCGATAGCCGGTGCAGCGGCACAGCACGCCGCCGAGCGCGTTCTGGATCGCCTCTCCGCTGGGCCGGGACTCGCGCCGCAGCAGCGCGACCGCGGAGGCCAGGACGCCTGGCGTGCAAACGCCGCATTGCGCGGCGCCATGCGCGTGCAAGGCGGCGCGCAAGCTCAGCGACGATCGCCTCGTCGTCGCTGAGGCCCTCGATCGTCTCGATCGAGCGCCCTTCGGTCTGCCCGACGGCGGTCAGGCAGGCGCAAACCGGCTCGCCGTCGATCAGCACCGTGCAGGCGCCGCAATCGCCGGCGTCGCAGCCGACCTTGACGCCGGTCAGGCCGCATTGCTCGCGCAGGACATGGCTGAGGCGTTCGAGCGGGGAGCCGGAAAGGCGCGCCGGCTTGCCGTTGAGGGTCAACGAGACGCCGGGCGCGCGTTCGAGCATCAGACGACGCCTCCCGTCTCGACGAAGCGCGCAAGCCTCGATCGCTCGCCTCAGCAACGTCAAAGCCGCGTCGCGCCGATAATCCGCGCTCGCGCGGATGTCGTCGATCGGCGACGAGCTGCGCGAGGTCCTCCGCCTCGATCAACCGTCCCAGGCCCGGGGACGCGGGCGCGCCAATCAGACGGCGCTCCGCTCGCCTCATCCGCTGGGCGACCGCCGAGCAGGCGCCGACGGCGATGCGCGCGTCGCGCACAATTCCCTCGACGACGTCGAGCGCGACGGCGACCATGGCGATTGAAATCACGAGATAGCGGCGGGCGCCAAGTTTGAAGAAGGCCGACCGCATCGTCGGGGCGGGCAGCGGCGTTACGATCGCGGTCATCACTTCGTCAGGCGCCAGCAAGGTGCTTCGGGCGCCGTTGATGAAAACCTCGAGCGCAAGGCGGCGCGTCCCGCGCAAGGAGGCGAGCTCCACTTCGGCGTCGAGGATCAGCAGGGGCGGCGCGCCATCGGCGGCGGGCGAGGCGTTGCAAAGATTTCCGGCGATCGTGCCGCGATTTTGGATCTGGACGGCGCCGACGTCGCGCGCCGCGACCTTCAGCGCGTCGAAGGCGGGCGGCAGATCGGCCCGCGCGATGTCGCTCCACGTCGTCGCGGCGCCGATGCGAACGCCCGCGCCGTCCAAGCTCACACCGCGGAGCGCGGATATGTTGGAAATGTCTATGTAATCCGCTTGCAGGGGACGCTCGCCCGCGCCGGGGTAGACGTCAGTCCCGCCAGCGATGATGCGGGCGCCGCTTTCGGCCAGCAACCCCAGCGCGTCGTCGAGGTTCAAGGGTCGAGCATACAATACGAGCCGCTCACACGCCGGATGTTTGTATGCAAATGATCGAGCGGAACCCGCGGCTTGTCAAGGGCGTCGATCGCTCAAGGTTTGTGCGACGCCCGCTGCGACGGTCCTGTTGTGATCGAGGCCTTCACGCTGGACGTTGGCGAGATCGCCTGGGCTGCGTCAATCTGGCGGCCACTGACGATAAGCCAAGACTTTCTCGCGAGGGATGGCCTCAACAATCTTCGCGCCGACTTCGAAGATCAGCGAATCCAGGCGACGCGCTCCGTCCTTCCGGGCCGGCGTCGTGTTTGGCTATCGAGCCTCGTGAATGGAAGCCGGGAGGGCGCGCCTCCCGGCTTAGTCGTGAAGGCTTACTTCCCGCCCCAGCGCTGCGGATAGCCGGGGAGGTCCTTGCAGCCGCACATCGCGTAATGCAGCGGCGGCATCTTGTCGTCGACGTACTTGTCGAGATCGGCCTGGGTGATGACCGGCTGCGGCAGCTTCCAGGTCGGGCCAATCACCGGCTCGCCCTTGAGGACCTTCACCGCCGCGATCACTGGGGAGCGCCATTGATAGGTCGGATAGGTCGGCGCCATTGCGGTGAGACCCTTCTCCTTCCACTTCTTCAGGAAGTCTTCCTGATCCTCGCCGGTGATGATCGGATAGGGCTGCCCTGAATCTTCGAAGGCCTCAAGCGCAGCGACCGCAGTCGCGCCGGCGTCCATCCACACCGCGTCGATCTTGCCGTTCTTGTTGATGTAGTCCTCGACGATCTGCTTCGTCTTGGCGTTGTCGCCGCCTGTGAACTCCGCGCCGACGACGTTGACGCCATTCTCCTTGAAGATGCGGTTCGCGGCTGACCAGCGTGTCTCGAGCACGTCGACTCCGGGCAGGATGCGCAAAGCCAGAACCTTGCCGCCCTTCGGCAGTTTGGAGACGATGAAGTCCGCCGTCTGAATGCCCCAACCGTAGCCCCCAATCGGATTGACGAAGGTTACCGGGCAGGTGGTCAGCACGCCGCGATCAAACACGATGACCGGCAATTTCTTGCAGGCGGCTTCGACCGCCGGCGTCAACGCCGCCGTTGTGTTCGGCGAGACGATCAAGGCGTCGCAATCGCCGCTCTGGACGAAGGCGTTGATGTCGGAGATCTGCTTGTCGTCCTTGCCCTGCGCGTCGGCGGCCTTGAAGGACTTGATATCGTCTCTTGAGCACGTCGACCTGCGCCTGCATGTTAATCCAGCCGACGACGCGCCAGGGATTGTCGACGCCGGCGTTCGAGAAGCAGATCCGGTACGGACCGGGCTTCTTGTATTTGGAGGTATCGACCTCCTTGCCGCCGAGATTCTGCTCCCACGGCTTTCCCTCCGGGCCAGATGGCGTCATCTTCAACAGGTCCTGCGCCGCCTGGAACTCCTTTGGATCGTCGAAATTCTGCGCCGACGCCGCATAAGGCGCCGCTGTCGCGAGCGCCGCGCCCGCGACGGCCGGCGCGATCAATTTGAGTAGTCTCATGGCTTCCTCTTCCTCCCTATCGCCGAACTTTTCCGGCTTCACCAGCGGGACCTTCGCCTCGCTATCCCGTGCGGCGTCGGCGCCAGGCGCCGAACGCGACCGCGATGATCAGAATGACTCCCTGCGCCGTTTCCTTCAGGGGTTGTGGCCACCCGAGCAGAGTGAGCAGCGTGAAGAGCGCCGTGAGCGTGAGAGCGCCCGCGACCGCTCCGACCAGCGTGCCTCGCCCGCCCATGAGTTGCGCGCCCCCGACAACGCAGGCGGCGATCGCCTGCAACTCGAGGCCGACCCCCACGTCCACCGAGACGCCGCCGAACCCGCCAAGCAGGATTCCGGATGTCACCGCGGCAAGGGCCGAGATGACAAAGACCGCGATCCGCACCAGAAGCAACCGGGACGCCGGCCAGCTGCGCGGCGCGCGCGTTATCTCCAATGGCGAAGACGCGTCGCCCGAACACCGTCCCGTGCAGTCCCCATTGCGCGAGCGCACAGACAGCGGCGAGCACAAGAATGGCGAGAGGGAAGATCTTCACAACCGGCACGTCATGGAAGACAAAACGTCCGAACATCCGGAAATTCTCGGGGAGATAGCCGCGCGGCGAGCCGCCAGACCACATCATCGAAACGCCGTTGACCGACAGCAATGTCCCGAGCGTGGCGATGATCGATGGCGTGCGGAGATAAGCGACAACGGCGCCATTGATGAGACCGACGCAGAGCCCGATGGCGTAGAGGACAGCGATCGCCCACCACGTGTTGCCTGGATCGTTTGCGGTCAGCATCGAGCCGCCGACGACGGTTAGCGTGACCAGTGAGCCGACCGAAAGGTCGAAGCCTCCGCTGACCAGAACGAAGAGCTGCCCCGCCGCGAGAATCGCGAGGGGCGCCGCGCGGCGCAGGAAATTCATTGCGCCCGCGGGTTCGAAATAGTTCGGCTGCAGCAAGCCGATCGCGAGGTAGAAGAGCAAAAAGACGACAACGGCGACATTGATCCGTCGCGCCACATGGGCGAAAGCTTGTCCTTGCCCGAATCTCCTTCAGCGCGATCGTCATGCGGCGATCTCTCGCGAGCGGAAGGTGTAGACCGCGACCGCGGCGATGACGATGGCGCCGCGCAGCACAAGCTTGGGATAGGCCGATACGTCGAGCATGTTGAACGAGGCGTCGAGGACCGCGAACAGAAGCACGCCTGCGAGCGTCCCCCAGACGCCGCCTCGCCCGCCTGCGAGCAGCGTTCCCCCGATGACCACGACCGCGATCGATTCCAGATCATAGACGCCGTCGCGCCCGACCCACGGCGCGCCGGAGCGCAGACGGCTCGCGAGATAGAGGCCGCTCACGCCCGCCGTCAGGCTGCACAGCACATGCGCGCCGATGGTCACGAGATCGGTGCGGATGCCCGCAAGGCGCGCCCCTTCGGCATTGCCGCCGACCGCGTAGAGATGCGCGCCGAATTTTGTCGCCCTCAGCAGCATCGAGGCGAGGATCGCGAGCAGGAAGAGGCCGATGACCGAATAGGGCAGGGGGCCGAGAGCGCCATAGGCGACGGCCTGAAATTCGATTGGCACGGACCCCGCGAAATTGGTGAAGCTCGCCGACAGCAGACCTTGCAGGATCAGGCCGGAGCCGAGGGTCGCTATGAAAGGACTGACCTGCAGCCGCGAGACGAGCGCGCCATTGATGAGGCCAACGACTGCCGAGACCGCGAGCACCGCCGCGACAGCGACGAACATCATCTCCGGCCTGCCCTGCATGATGAACGAGGCGAGCACCGCCGCGACGCTGATCAGATTGGCGACCGAGAGGTCGATCGATCCGGCGAGGATGACGAAGGTTTGCCCGATCGCCACGATCCCCAGCGCGACCATCCGTTGCAGGAGACCGACCACGCCCTCGACCTCGAGCATCCTGGTCTGCCCGGTCGAAATCGCGACGCCAACATAAAGCGCGACGGAACCAAGAAGCAGCAGGAGCGGCGCTGCCGGAACGCGCCTGCGCGGAAAGCCCGAGGCAATGAGGTCCGCGCTGCTCATGCCGCGCCCAGAACATCGTGAGCGTCGTGCGCGACGGCGATCGCCATCACCTCCTCTTCCGACGCGCCGCCCGGCAGCTCGCCAGCGATATGGCCCTCTCGCATGACGATGATGCGATCGCTGACGCCAACGATCTCGGGAAGGTCGGAGGAAATCATCAGGATCGCCCGGCCCTGGTCGGCGAGGTCGCGCATGATCCTGTAGATCGCCGCTTTGGCGGCGACGTCGATTCCGCGCGTCGGCTCGCTGAACACGAGAACCTGGGGATCGCGCGCGAGCCAGCGGGCGACGATCACCTTCTGCTGATTGCCGCCCGAGAGCCGTCCGGCCTCTTGCTCGAAGCTCGCCGCTCGCACGTCCAGCTTGTGCGAGCCGCTGGTCCGTTTCGGCATTCGACATCGCATCGGCGCTTGGGGCGCGGAACGGGCTCGCGAACGCGCGCTGGATCAGGGTCGCGTTGTCGCGCAACGACTGCTGCATGAGCAGGCCTTCGCGCTTGCGATCCTCCGACAGGCGTCCAATTCCAGCCTCGATTGCAGAGCGCGGGCTGCGGGGCGTGAGGGCCTTGCCTGTGATCTCGACCGTCCCCTCCTCGAATGGCTCGTCGCCCGCGATGGCGCGCCCGAGCGCGCTTTTGCCGGCGCCTTCGAGTCCCGCCACCCCGACGATCTCGCCGGCGCGCACGGTGAGGTCGATGTTGATCAGACGATCGTTGGCGCCTCCCCTTATGACAAGCGCCGGAGCGCCTGGGGCTGAGGCGGCGCGAGGCGGGTAGAAGTCGGCAAGATCGCGCCCGACCATGGCGCGCACCAGCCGGCCGGTCGGCGCCTCGGCGATTGGCGCGGTCATCACCGTCCGCCCGTCCTTGAGTACGGTGACGCGATCGGCGATCGTTTTGATTTCCGGCATTCGGTGGGAGACATAGACGATCGACACGCCTTCCCCGCTCAGGCGCTTGACGAGATCGAGCAGACGCGCCGCGTCGTCGCGATCGAGCGCGGCGGTCGGTTCGTCCATCACGAGGATACGCGCGTCGATCGCGAGAGCCTTGGCGATTTCGACCAGCTGCTGCTGGGCGATCGACAGATTGCCCGCGCCACGTCTCGGCGGGGATCGACGAACCGAGGCGAGCGAGCAACCGCTTTGCGTCGTCGCGCATCTTGCGCCGATCCAGCATGCCGTAGCGCGTCGGCTCTATGCCGAGGAAGATGTTCTCGGCGACGCTCCGGTGCGGCAGGAGGCTCAGCTCCTGATGGATGATGCTGACGCCGGCGCGGCGCGCTGCAACGGGGTGAGAAAACTCGACCTCTTGGCCATCGAGCATGATCCGGCCGCGATCCGGCTGATAGGCGCCGCCAAGGATTTTGATCAGCGTTGACTTTCCCGCGCCATTCTCGCCGCAGAGCGCATGGACCTCGCCGCGCGCGCAGCCGAACGACACATCGTCCAGCGCCCGCACGCCGGGGAAGGTCTTGCTGATGTTCAGCATCTCGAGGGCGAACGGCGCGCGCTCCACTCGAAGTCTCCCGTTCTCCCGTTGCCGCGACGCTATTCCGCCGCCTGACGCGCGGGGCTGAGCGCGCGCGCGCGCGGATCGCGATGCATTTTGCCGTCCTTCATGATCATCGCGAAGCGATCGGGCCCAACAAGGATTGAAGTGTCGGCGAGCGGATTGCCGTCGACGAGCAGAAGATCGGCGAGCGCGCCGGCCTTCACGACGCCGAGCTCGCCCTTATGACCCATCAGTTCGCCCCCGACCGCCGTTGCGCACCGCAGCGCCTCCGCCGGCGTGTAACCGAAGAACTTGACGAAGTGCCCGATGTCGCGGGCGTTCTGGCCCATCGGCGTGATCTTGAAGCCATAGTCGCCGCCGATCACCACCTTGATCCCGCGCTTCCTCATCTGCTCGTAGGTGCGGCAGGTCGCTTCGAGCTTGCGCGGCAGGTGCATGGACTCGACGACCTCACGCGTCATGCCGACCGCGTCGCCCTCGTAGACCGCATTGTGGACGAGACCGAATGCGGGACCGACGATCACGCGGTCCTTCGCCGCCTCGAGCATGTCGAGCGCTTCCTCATCGGCGAAATCGCAATGATAGACGCAATCGACATGATTGCGAACGGCCCGCTTCACCGAGGCGGCCGCGCGCGAATGACAGGCGACGCGCTTGTTCCACTCATGCGCGACCTCGACCGCGGTCGCCACTTCGATCTCGCTCATCGAGGTGATTTCGGCGCGCGCGTTGGAAACGAACTCATCGCCCGAAATGTTGAGCTTGATGTTATCGACCCCTTCGCGGCAGCAAAGCCGAACCGCGCGCCTGATCTCGTCGGGCCCGTCGGCGATCATGCCGAAGCTTTCGGCGTGCATATGCTGCTTGCGTTCATCTCCGAGGCCGCCGGTCACCGTGATTTCCGGCCCGGCGGCGCGATAGCGCGGTCCCGCGAGATAGCCGTCTTCGATTTCCTGGCGCACGACCACGTCGATGCGCAGCTTGGCGGAGGCCGCCGAGTAGCAGGATGTGAACCCGTGATCGAGAATGAGCGTCGCGTTGCGGCAAGTGCGCAGGAGGTGTTCTTCCGGCGGAATTTCGCCGAGATCCTGATTGCGCGCCGGGCCGACGAAGGACAGATGGCAATGCCCTTCGACGAGGCCGGGCATCAAGGTGAGACCCCTGGCGTCTATCGTTTCCGCCGCCGCCTCGGGGCTGATTTGGCCCTGTCCTCGGGCGACCTTGGAAATTCGATTCCCGACGACGAGAACCTCGCCGGGATAGCGGTCATCCGCTTCGCCGTCCCAAATCTCGACGTTTCGGAACAAATAGGCCGTCATCGGCTCCTCCCGCGTTTCGGCCGCTCTTCGGCGGCTCGGCTGTAAGCTAACCGTTTGAACGTCGTGTTCATATCGTTAATCTGGCGCTAGAGTCCGGTATTTGGGACATTAGTCAGTGGCGACGGCGGTGGGGGAAGTGGGAACGGCGGTTGATCCGGGGAACGCGGCGGTCCAGGGGAGAGCCCCCAGCATGGCGGATCGCCATCGAGCTTCTCGTGTTGCTCTCCGCCTCCGACGGCGCGATCGGGACTGGGGAGGCGGTCGCGCGTCTTGGCGCGCCGCGCTCGACCTTGAATCGCCTTTGCCGAATCCTGGCTCGGTACGAGCTCATTGATCTTTCTCGCCGCGGGCGGATCGCGCTCGGGCCGGCCGCGCTTGCTCTCGCATCTCGACGGGAGGACCTCATGCGTGTGGAGGACGAGCGGCGCTTGGCCCCGCGGCGCAAGCCGACTCGCCCGCGCTCCCGGCGCAAGCTACTCACTGATCCGGAACCCGGACTGCTCGGTCGTTGCGCGTGCGACGCGCTTCGCGACGAAGCTCGGAAGTTCCGCCTTGGATTCTCGAACGCGTCGCTGGACCATCCGTGGCGAACCGCGCTCGTCCACAGCGTCGAATATGGCGCGGTTCGCTCCAACGACCTTGTCTCATCCTTCGCGGTGCGGCACGCGCGTCTCGACGCCGCACGACAGGCTCGCGACGTCGCGGAGCTTTTGAAGAGCGGAGTCGACGGCCTGATCGTCAGCGCCCACGATTTGGTTTCGCTGGCGGAGAGCCTTGGCGAAGCGGAGCGGCAAGGCGTCCCCGTTGTGCTGGTCGATCGAGGACGCCCCGACATCCTGCCGCATGTTTGCTTCGTCACCTGCGACGATTATGCGATAGGCGACATCACGGCGCGATGGATGGCGGAGCGTCTCCGCGGGCGCGGCTCCATTGTTCTCCTTCCCGGGCCTGTTTCAGGCCGATCCTGCGCAGCGGCGGTTGGACGGCGCACGCGCGATTTTTGCCCGCTACCCGGGTCTGCAAGTCGCCGACATCTGCTGGACGGGTTGGCAGGAGGAGACTCGGCCGCGAGATCATTGCAGCAAAACTCGCCGACGGAAGAGAGACGATTGACGGCGTCTGGTGCGACTCCGGCCTCCAGGCGGTCGGCTCGTTGCGCGCCTATGTTGCGGCCGGGCGGAGCGGCGCGATCCCGCCCCATACTGGAGGCGACCTCAATCTCGCCTACAAGCTCGCGATCCGGCATGGCGTGCCGCAGGCGGCGGTGGATTATCCGCCGGCCATGGGCTTGCGCGCGGTGGAGGCTTTGCTCGACGTCCTGCGAGGTCGTCCCGTCCCTCGCCGCATCGACGTTCCGACCGAAATCGTGGTCACCCGGGGCCATGCGACACGATCGGTCCGGCCAGACCTGTGGTCGGACGAGCATGTGCGGTGGGACCTGCCGGACGACCTCATCCTCGCGAGCGGTCTCGGGGCGTCCTACGACCCTCGCTCATTTCGCGTTCACTACAAGGGCAATCGCTACAACCGCTCGGCCGCGCGCAATGCGGGGGAACCCGATGCGCGCTGATGAAACCACGGGCGTCGCGGCGGCCGCTCGCTTGCTTCGGTGCCTATGCGAGACGCGCGAGGCGACCGTGGCGGAGCAGGCGAAGGCGCTCGGCATTCGGCGGTCGACCGCTTTTGTCGTGGCGGCCGGGCTCGAGGCGGTGGGGCTCGCGGCGCGAGACCGTCGAGGACGATTGCGCGCCGGTCGAGCGGCCACTCGGCTTGGCCTCGCCTATTATGGCTTCGGCGCGATGGCGGATGCGGCTGAAGCGCTGCTTCCTGTGCTTAGAGACGACACCGACACGTGCGTGTCCCTGATCGTGTCGAAGGGGACAAGCGAATTCGAGGTCGCTCGGCGACGCGCGGCCTGGGCTCGTGACGCCGATGCCGGGGTCAACCGGATAGAGGCGCCAATCGCTCGATCGACCGCCGGTTATTCCGCGATCTTGCGTTTATCTGCGCGCCCCACTGCGACCGCAACTGAGCTCCGCTCGGCGACGGCCTGCGCGGCGCGTGTCGCCGCCGCTTTGGCTGCGGCGCCGGAAGCGCCGGACGGACTTTAGCCACATCCTCGATGAGCGAAGTCGGGCGGGAACGCGCGTCATGGCGGCGACAAGGAGCCGGCTAAACCCCGACCCGTCAGGGCTATGTGTGCGCCCGAACGGCTCGCGCCAGAGCCAGGTTGGGAGGGGTGGCGCCGGCGATGATCCATCCTCGGCGCTATGCGCCTTGGCGATGATGGTACAGGCGATGATGTCGAACCGCGCGCGGCGGTGGCGGCGGCGGAGGCGACATGCCGACATAGACCACGATGGGATCCGAATAGACCGGCGGCTGGTGCGGGAGATGGGCGACGTCGCCCAGCAAAAGCTGGAGCGTGTGCTTACCCGTCGGCAACGTGAGCGTGGTCTCGGTCTGCCCTCCGCCGAAATGCAAATGGTTTTCATCGTTCGGGATCGGCTTGTCCAGGGGCGGCAGAGGCGCGTCGACCAGGAGATGGTGGTGGCCGGTGTTTGGCTTCTCAAGCCCGGCCGGCGCGACGCCCATCTTCACCAGTCCGAACCGAACCGTGAAGGTGTTGGGAAGATACGAGCCGTTTCCGGGGGAGATGATATAGACGCGCGCGCCGGACGGGGAGGGGTGAGGAGTCCCAGGGGCGAATGTCTGCGCTGCCGCGCCGGGCGGCGGCAACGATTTAACAGCGGTCACATGAATCCTGTCTGAGTAGACGGGCGGTGTGTGGGGGATGTGGTCCGCGTCGCCCACAAGCAACTGCAGCGTGTGCGGACCTGGGGGCAGCGAGAGTTCGACCTCCGTTTGGCCCCCGCCGTAGTGCAAGTCGTTTTCATCATTCGGGATCGGCTTGTCCAAGGGTGGCAGATCCCTGTCGATGAGAAGATGAAAATGTCCGGTATTAGGCTTCTTCGTTCCGGCCGGCGCGACCCCCATTCCATGGAGCCCGAAATGGATCGTGGTCTTGGGACCAATCACGGCGCCGTCCTTCAGATCGAGGAACTCGGCCTTCGCTCCCGGCGGCGATGGGGTCGGGCCTCCTGTTTGAACTGGCTGCGCGGAGGGCGACGAGGCGAAAGCAAGCCCTCCGAACAGCGCGATCATAGCAAGCGCAATGAGCTTCATCGCCGTCTCCTGGACGTTTCCTGCTCAGGCAATTCCCTGGGTCGCAGCATCAGCGCTTCTTGTTGGGGCGCACGTCACATGCTATCGCGTTGAGATCGCTTGACGCAAGTCGTGGAGATCACATCACGCGGAGCTGGCGCATGGGGAGGTTTGCGTGGCGTGTTGCGGCGGTGGCCGCTCTCGTCTTGTCATTCGGCGCCGCGGGATCTGCGTGGGCCGCAGAGTCTGACGACCAGCGCCTTCCCGGAGAACTGTTTCGCGACTGCTCCGAGTGCCCAGAGCTTGTGATCGTGCCTTCGGGCGAGTTCGACATGGGTTCGATAGCAAGGCCGACCGAGCAGCCCGTTCACCACGTCAGCATCGGCAAGAACTTCGCGATCGGGCGCCGCGATGTGACGTTCGCCGAGTGGGACCGATGCGTCGCGCAATCCGGTTGCAAGTTCAATCCGCCGGATCAGGGTTGGGGGCGCGGCAATCGCCCGGTCACGAACGTCAGTTGGGATGACGCCAAGGAGTTCGTTGCGTGGCTCTCAAAGATGACGGGGAGGTCCTATCGGCTGCCCACGGAGGCTGAGTGGGAATACGCGGCGCGAGGAGGATCGACGACGCCCTATTGGTGGGGAAAGGACGTAGGCGCGGGACACGCCCAGTGCGCAGAATGCGGTGGAAGCGAGAACGGCAAAACTGTTCCCTCCGGCTCGTTTCGCCCAAACGCGTTCGGCCTGTACGACACCGCCGGCAACGCCGCCGAGTGGGTCGAGGACTGTTGGAACCCAACATACCGGGGGCGCCCATCGATGGGTCGGCGTGGACCAACGGCGACTGCTCGCTTCGCGTTCTTCGTGGAGGCTCGTTCGCTGACAAACCTCTCGCCGTGCGTTCCTCAGCGCGCTTTCGATATGATGAAGACGTTCGGTACTACGCAAACGGCTTCCGGGTGGCGCGCGACTTGGATTGACGGACAGCGCGCCCCTGTTAAAGAATACGTTATTCCCGGTTGTGGGGCGCGTCGAGCGGGCGAGGGGTCGCATGGGCAGACTTCTCTGGTACTCAACTGTTCTCGCTTTGGCGGCCGCGATCGGCGCGTATATCGTTCTTGGGCCGAGCGACGACGATGTTGTTCTGGACCCCGCTCAGGGGCAAGCGCGAGCCCACGTCGAGCCTGGGCCCCCTCTCACGCCGGCCGCCATCGAAGAGGAAGCGCTGGAATATGCGGTCGCCAAGCGGGTCGCGTCGCTCGAGGGATGGCGTGCGTTCCTCGCGGCTCACCCGAATGGCGCCAATGCACAAGCCGCGCGGGAGGAGGTCGAAAAACGGCTTAGCGCCGAGAAAGCCTCCGCAGAAGCGACCCCGCCTGGACTGGCTCCGGCTGACAAAGAACAGGGCGACCAAGTTTCTCAGCGGCTCGAGTTCGTTCGCCTCGAGCGCGCAATCGGACACTGCGAAGACTGAGCCGTTGCTTCTCGCCAGTAGGGCTCCCGCGTCGGGCAATCCCGAGGGTTCCAGCAACGCGTCTCCGGAATGCGAAGGCTGCGAGCGACCCTCCTACCGCTGTTCGGTCTCCCCCCGGAGACGCGCTTCCCCCAACCCCCGCGGCGGGGGTCTCGCATGACGACTCCCAAGACGCCAAAGCCGCGGGAGAACCCACCGACCATGCCGCGCCGCCCACAGAAACCGACGCCACGTCAGGGACGCAACTCGCGGCGCTCGCTCCGGACGAGGTCTGCCAGCATGACGAGGAGCGTTTGGCGCGGCTCCGCAGCCATCCATCTAGCGACGAGGCCGCGCGCTTCGCGAGCGAGTTGGCCTGCGAGCGGTTGCGGCCGCAGGTCCTCAGTCTGATGGAGAGCTCGGCGACCCCGACCGGGGCGGATGTCTCGCAAGGGACCCCTCCGGAACCGCAACCCCTCGAGGCTGCGCCGCCTGCCTCGCCCGCCCCGGGCGCGGACGTCGCGGCTCTCAAATCCGATGAGACCTGCAAGCGCGATGAGGACCGTCTCGCCCGATTGCGCTCGACCCCTTCAGACGAGGAAGCCCAGCGGTTTGCGAGCGAACTCGGTTGCGAGGCGTTGCGGCCCCAACTTCAGCGTCTCATGGAGAGTCTGGGCTTGGCTCGCGCCCGCGCCGCGGTCGGCGGATTCGTCTCCGCCTTCGGCCAGCTTACTCAAGCAAGCCTGCGCTAGCGAGCGCGCTGTGCTTGATCGCCTGCGGAAGCTGCCTTCGCCAGAGGCGACTGGAATATTCTGGCGCGATCTCAAGTGCGAGGGGCTGCGCCCGCAAGTCCGGCTGCTGATGGAAAGCCTCAACGTGGCGCCAGAACTCCGTGAGTTCGGTTGCTGCGGCGCGAGAGGTCGAGCGAAACGATGGCGCCGCCTCCGACACACGAAGCCCCAGCGGATCAGATCCTTTGACATGCCGCCGCGAAACGGCGGAACTTGAACGCATCCGAGCAACGCCCGACCTCAGCGAGGCCAGACGCTTCGCAGGCGCGGTGACTTGCGAAGCGCTAAAACCTCAGGCGGCCCGAACTCATGGAGAGCCTGAGCGAATGACAAGATGGTCCGGCGGGTGCGTAGCCGAGACCGGCAGAGCCGATGAGCGTCGTCGCCCAGTTCGAGGTTTGGGGACGGGTCGTTCACAATGCGTTGGCTTTCCTCGCGCATCTGTCTTGGCGCGCTCTAGATTGCGTTCAACTGGCGCCAGGACCGGTTCATCGATCACGCCTCACGCCACTTCGGGGAGGCGATCCAGGAATTTGTCGAGGGTGATCGGATAATCCCGGACGCGCACGCCCATCGCGTTATAGACGGCGTTGGCCAGCGATGCCGCGACGCCGCAGAGCCCAAGTTCGCCTACGCCCTTCGCCTCCGGCTGGAAGCGCGGAACGTTCTTGCGTAAGCTTGCCGATTGTGCCGGTCAGGAAGCGTTTGCCGAGCGGGCTGTACGGCACAAAGCCGATCCCAAGTTCGTCGCACGCGGCGAGGATGCCATTGGTCTCGGGCGCCCGCCACCACAGCGAATATTCGTTCTGGAGCGCCGTCACCGGCAGCACCGCGTGCGCACGGCGAAGCGTGTGGACGCCAGGCTCCGACATGCCGAAGTGTTTCACCTTGCCTTGCGCGATGAGCTCCTTGACGGTCCCGGCGACGTCTTCGATTGGGACGTTCGGATCGACGCGATGCTGGTAGAGGAGGTCGATGGTTTCGACGCCAAGTCGCTTGAGCGATCCCTCGACGGCTTTCCGGATGCGATCGGGGCGGCTGTTGACGCCGCGATCGCCAGAACATCGACGCCCTGCTGGCCTTGAGGGCTGTGGCCGAGGAGCGGAGTTTCACCCGCGCCGCCGCGCGGAGCGGCGTTTCGCCATCGGCTCTCAGCCACACGATCCGCGCTTTTCGAAGAGCGGCTTGGGCTTTCGCCGGCTGACGCGCACGACCCGAAGCGTTGTTCCAACCGAAGCGGGCGGGACGGGTGCGCGAACCTGCGCCTACGACCCTGCGTGATCTGGGCGGATCGGAGGCCGGAGTTCGGCCGCGGCGGCGCGGGCCTTCCGGGCCGGCGCCCCAGCGACTTGGGGCGGCGGGCTGTGCGGGTTAAGCAGGTCGCTGCGCAAGACGAAGCAATTCTTGAGGTAGTGGATGTCGGCGACGTAGATCGCAACGTCCTTGTCGTCGACGATGGTGAGTTGGCAGTCGGCGGTCGGCTCGCCGAGCCCGATCTCGAGAAGGTCGGCCGTTTCCGGATCAGCGACGCCGATCGTGAACCTTTGATAGGCGTGGGTGATGACCACGTCCTCCATCTCGACAATCTTCGGCAGCGCGGCTGAGCGCGTGAAGCGCTTGCTGTCCCGCAAGAACAGCCTCTGATCGAGATGCAGGTTGACGACCGAAAAGGGCTTGCCGCTATTGAACTGGACGCTTCTGAGGAAGGTATAGGCCTTCGCTGGATTGCCCTCGCCGGGGATGAGGACCGGCGGCTCGGCGTCGCGCTGAATGAAGACGCGCTTGAGCACGTTGTTGCGGATCGACTCGATCAAGGAATGGAAATCCGTCGCGAGGTTGAGCCAGCGATTGTTCACCGGCCTGCCGGAAACGAAAGTGCCGCGACCTTGCTGCGCCTGTAAGAGACCCTCAGCGTGCAAGAGCTCGATCGCCTGACGGATCGTCACCCGCGCCAAGCCGAATTCCTCCTCCAGCGCCTCGAGTGTCGATATCCTCTCGCCTTCGACCCAGTAGCCGGAATGGATACGCTGACGCATCACGGACGCGACCTGAAGATAAAGCGGCACGCGGCTGCGGTCGTAGATCGCGGAAAACTTCCCCATTCGTCCTTCTCCATAACGACAGACGAGCCGAGCGTTTCAGTTTGCGAACGCTGCCAGCCCGCGCGAGCGCGTCAGGCGCGGCCGAAGATTCTTCTGATGAAGTCCTTCATCCTGCCGAGCAGCGCCGTTGTGATCAGCGATCCAGCGTTGAGGTCTCGAACCAAAGAAGGCGCGCGCCCGCCGTCGTTCCCGGCGGAAAGACGCGCCTCAAGGTTTTGTGCAAAGACGGCCGTCAGGCGGCTTGCAATATCCTGCACCAAGCCGGAGCGGCCAAACTGCGCCAACATTCCCGTGAGCGTGTAGCCGACGTCGACGTCGACTCGCGAGCCAGCGCCGTTCTCATCCGGCTTAACGGAATACGCGACGAGTTCCGCGCGTCGCAGAGTTGCTGCGCCTGTCGCGACCCGACCCTACGATCGCGCCGCGATGGGCCGCCTCGTCGCGGGTGATCTGTGCAACGCCGTTGAATTCGGCCGTGATCGGACCAACCTTGACCTTCATCTTCCCGCTGACGAAGCCGTCCTTCTCGCCCCCATCGAGCGAAGCGCCGGGCAGACATTCGGCGACGTCTTCGACGCGACCAAAGAAGCCCCACACCTCGTCGACCGGGTGGGCGATGACGAAGCTCTGCCGGAATTCGATCTGCGGCTTCCAGTCAGCTTCGATGCTCGGGCCGGCGCCCGCCGTGGCGATCCGCGAAGCCGCGCGAACGCCGGCGCCTACGACCACCCCAGCGGCGGTCATGTGCATCTCGCTGGCCCGCCCCGATCCGGCCGGCCCCAGCCGCTCGCGGCCGCCTCCCGGGAGGCCTCAACGCCGCGCGCACGGCGTTCAGAGATGACGCTCTGGACCGCGCGCACGATGCCGACATAGCCCGTGCATCGGCAGAGGTTGCCGCTCATTGCGACACGGATGTCGTGCTCGCTCGGCGCCGCCATGCGCAACACGATGTCGCGCGCCGAAACAATCATTCCGGGCGTGCAATAGCCGCATTGCAGAGCATGATGAGTCGTGAAAGCGGCCCTCAGCTCACGCGCGATCTCGTCCTCGTCGAGGCCCTCGATGGTGGTGACTTCGGCGTTTTCGCAAGCGACCGCGAAGGTGATGCAAGAGCGTATCGGCGACGCCGTCGACGAGCAGCGTGCAGGCGCCGCAGACGCCGTGCTCGCAGCCGATATGGGTGCCGGTCAGGTTGTGCGTCTCGCGCAGCAGGTCAGCGAGATGGGTGCGCGGCTCGATCTCGGCGCTCAGCGCGGCGCCATTGACCGTCAGGCTGACCTTGGTCATCGCGCCGCAGCCCGCTCCACGGCGCGCCGCAGGGCGACGACATGCGTCTGGCGCTCCAGCGGATCGTTCATACCCGCTGAAGTCGCTAGGTCGCTGGCCGCCTGGGCGTCGAAGTTGGCCGGGTCGCCGTCGCCGATCATGGGCCGGGCGTCGGTGACGACAATCGGGCGCGACTCCGTTGCGCCGATGACTGCTCGGCAAACGCCGCGCTCGGGATCGACGACAAAGGCTCCGATCGCGTGGGCGAATTCGCCGGTCTTGCGGCAGATCTTGTGATAGCCCCAGCGCGCCGAGCAGCTGAGCCGCGGCGCCTTCACGGAGACGAGCAGTTCGCCCGGCCGGAGATCAGCCTCGAGCGCGCCGAGCATGTAGTCCTCGACGGGGATCGTGCGCGCGCCATCGGGGCCGCGCAAAGTCACCGAAGCGCCGAGCGCGGCAAGGATCGAGATCCAGTCCGCGGATGGGTCGGCATGGGTCAGGCTGCCGCCGATCGTGCCTCGGTTGCGCACGGCGCGATAGGCGACGCCCTGGGCGACGCTCGGCAGCGCGCCGCCGGTTACGTCCGGCACACGGCGGTCCTCAATATCGGAGTGCGTGATACAGGCGCCGATGACGATTCCGTCGGCCTCCTCTTTGACTTGCCGAAGTTCGTCAATGCCAGTGATGTCGACCAGAAGATCAGGCTGGACCAACCGCATGTTGAGCATGGGCCCTAACGACTGACTGCCGGCCAAGACTTTGACGGAACGTCCGTGCTCAGCGAGCAGCGCCAACGAGGCGTCGACATCTTTCGGGCGGGCGTACTCGAAATTGACCGGCTTCACCCCTCCGTGTCCTCGAATTCGACCGGCGTCTTCTCGCGCTTTGCAGCCGCAATCGCTTCGAGCACGCGCCGCGGCGTCATTGGCGAATGAAAGAGTTCGGCTCCGAGAGGCCGCAAGGCGTCGTTGAGCGCATTGCCGATCGCCGCCGGCGGAGCGATGGCCCCACCTTCGCCAAGCCCCTTCACGCCAAATTCCGTGAATGGCGAAAGCGTCTCCATGTGGCGCACCCGAGGCGCGGGGACCTCGGTCGGACCTGGCAAGAGATAGTCGGCGAAGGTCGACGCCAGCGGCTGGCCCGAGGCGTCGAAGTTCATCTCTTCGTAGAGCGCCGTGCCGACGCCTTGCGCAAACCCGCCATAGATCTGGCCGTCCACGACCATCGGATTGATGAGCTTGCCGCCATCCTCGACGATGACGTAGTCGAGGATCTCGATGTCTCCGGTCTCGGGGTCGACCGCGACAATCGCGACATGGGCGGCGTAGCTGAAGGTGCCCGTGTCGCGGCCGGGCTTATAGCCGATCGTCGCCTCGAGGCCGCGCGGATCGACCGAAGCCGGGAGATCCTGCGGGCGCCGATACCAGGTGTGCGCGATCTCCGCGAGGGTGACGCTGCCGGATTGTCCATGGACTGCGCCATCGCGCAGCACGACGGACTTCGGCGTCCGTCTGCAAGAGATGCGCGCCGATCGCTTTTGCGAAGCGCGCCACTTCTCGCGTCGCGGTCGCGACCGCGCCGCCGGCCATCACCGCGCTGCGCGAGCCCCAGGTGCCGGTCGAATAGGGCGTGTATTCCGTGTCGCCATGGACGAGTTTGATCTTGGCGATCTCGATGCCGAGGATTTCATGCGCCACCTGCGCGAGCGTCGTCTCCATGCCCTGCCCATGCGAATGGACGCCGACCCGCAGCTCGAGCCCGCCGTCGGGCGTCATCCGCGCCGTCGCCTGCTCGTGCCCCGGGCACCATCGGAATGCCCCAGCCGGCATAGACCGAGGTGCCATGCGCGCCCTGCTCGCAATAGATCGCAAGGCCGACGCCGATGCAGGCGCCCATCCGGCTCGCCGCGCTTCTGGCGCTCGCGAACGCTCGTGAGGTCGGCCGCATCCAGCGCGCGGCGCAAAGCTTCGGGATAGTCGCCGCTGTCGAAATGCTTTTTCGTGATGTTGTCGAACGGCATCTGCTCGGGTCGGACGAGATTCTTCATGCGCACTTCGAAGGGCTCGAGGCCGGCCTCGCGCGCGACCAGGTCGAGCATGAGTTCGAGCGCGAAGCAAACGCCTGTGCGCGCGACGCCGCGATAGGGCAGGATCGGACATTTGTTGGTCGCGACCGACCAGGTGCGGCAGCGGTAGGATGGGAAATCATAAGGGCCGGGCAGGATGCTCGCGACCTGCGCCGCCTCAAGGCAGGCCGAGAAGGGATAGGAGGAATAGGCGCCGGAATCGACCGTCGCCTCGCAGTCGATTCCGCGCAGCGTTCCGTCTCGGTCGGCGTAGGCGGTGATGCGGTAATGATGCTCCCGGCAATTGGCGCTGGCGGTCAGGTGCTCGCGCCGGTCCTCGAGCCAACGCACCGGATGCCCGCAGCGCATCGCCAGCCAGCCAAGACAGACGTCCTCCGGCAGGAGGATGCCCTTGTAGCCGAAGCCGCCGCCGACATCCGGCGAGACGATGCGCACCTGGGCCTGCATCGAGGCCCAGACATTCCGCGAGGCCGGTGCGCACGATATGCGGCATCTGGCTGCCCGTATGCAACACGAGCTGGTCCATGCGGCTGTCCCAAGCGGCGACCGTGCCGCGGCCTTCCATCGGCGCCATGCATTGGCGGGCGGTGGAGATCTCGCGCGTGATCTTGATCGGCGCGTCAAACGCGGCTTCGATGTTGATGTCGACGAACGTCTCCAGGAACATGTTGTCGCCCCAGTGCTCGTGCAGGAGCGGCGCGTTCGGCAAGCGCGCCGCCAGCATGTCGTGGACCGCCGGCAGCTCCTCGAGATCGACCTCGAGGCTCGCAGCGATATCCTCAGCCTCGGCGCGTGTTCGGCCGACGCACATCGCGATGAGTTCGCCGACTTGCCGCACCTTCTGCGTCGCCAGCACCGGCTGCTCGGACGGCTTGAAGCCCGGGAGGCCGGACACGGCGACGATCGGCTTCACGCCGACAAGGTCCGCGGCGGCGAACGCCTTGCCGCGATGCTCGTCGGGAATGTGGACGGCGCGCAGCTTTGCGTGGGCGAGCGGCGAGCGAACGAAAGCGACGTCCTGCATCCCCGCGAGGCGGATATCGCCGACAAACTGGCCGCGCCCGCGCAGGAAGCGGTCGTCCTCCTTGCGCTTAACCGAGGCGCCTACGCCCTGATCGCCCATCTCCTAACCTTCCTCGGCTCCCACTCCTGACGAAGTCCATACGGCTCGCCTTCCAATCGGGCGGCAGGCGTCGTTCAACCCGTCGCGGCAATCGCCTTCACGCGCTTCGACGGATCGGCTCGGCGTTGCACCAGTCGTAAATCGCGAGCGCCATCACTTTGATCGATGTGAGGTAGTCGTCAATCGAGACATATTCGTCGTCTGCGTGCATCACGGCCGTTGAGCCGGGTCCGAAAATGACCGTCGGCGTATCGCCGTACAAGTTGAGGAAGCGCGTATCCGCGGCGCCCTGACGGCCGCTGATCACGGGAGCCTTGCCGGTAATCTCGGTGTAGGCGCGCGACACCGTGTTGACGATCGGATGATCGCGCGGGATCTCCGAAGCCTGAGCGTCATAGCCGACGAACCGGACCTTGGGCGGATGATCCTTCATCCAGGGATCGGCTGCGGCGGCGCGGGCCACCTGATCGACGAGGCTTTGCTTGACGCCTTCGTGGTCCTCGCCGGGAACCGTGCCAATGCTGCCTTTCAGCAGGCAGTTCGCAGGGAAGGCGCTTGGATAGCCGCCCGCCTGGAAACTGCCGACGATACAAGGCAGAGAATCGATCGCGCTCGGGTAGAGCGGGTGCGTCACGGTCGCTACGCGTTTGGCCTCGAGATCAGCGACCGCCCTGGCGATTTGTTGCCGAGATCGATCCCGCTTATGCCCTCGTAGCGTTTCTGGATGCCGGCCGGCTTGCCCTGAATTTCGATCTCGAACCAAATGCGGCCAATGCAGGCGGGCTGCACGGCGAGATCGCTCGTCTCGCCCGAAATGCCGGCGTCGGCTTTGTAGCCGCGGATGACCGTGTCCAGCGTGCCGTGGCCGCTCACCTCCTCATCGATGACGACATTGATCATGACGTCGCCCTTCGGTGTCAGTCCGAGTTCCTTGAGATATTGCACGGCGAGGATGTGACTGGCGACGCCGCTCTTCATGTCGCAGGACCCGCGCCCATAAATGCGTCCGTTCTTGATGCGCGCCGACCACGGATCGTCGCTCCAGCCCTCGCCGTCGCCCACCGGGATAACATCGGTGTGGCCGTTCAACAGAAGCGATCGGCCGCCGCCCGTGCCCTTCAATATTCCGACGATGTTGGGTCGCCCCTCATAGCCTCGCTGGACCGGGCGATAGCCCGGATGCGCCTTCAGCGCTTCCCAGTCGGTCTCCCAGACATCGACATCGAGGCCGATCTCCTCCATGTGGCTCGAGACGAACTTTTGAATCGCCGCCTCATCCCCTGTGACGCTCGGAATGGCGATCATCTTCTGCAAAAACTCGATCGCCTGCTCGCGACTGGCGTCGACCTTGTCGAGGATTTTCTGGTGGGTGGGATCGGTCATTGCGCCGCCTTCTTTGGTGCTTGCCCGTGTCGATTAGAGCGATTTCAAGCGCGGGATGATCTCGCGGGCAATCGTCTCGATCTGATCGGCGCGGTATTTGTAGGGAACGAAGATAATCTTCTGCACGCCAACGGCGACATGTTCGCGCAATTGCGCCACGCAATCGTCGACGGTGCCCATGATGGCGCTTTCGCGCGAGCAGTCGCTATGGGCGGGAAAGTCCCACTCCTTGTTGAGCCAGTCCATCATCTCTTCGCGCACCGCCTCCTTCGACGGCCCGACCATGATCGGAAGCTGCGCGGCGTTGAGGAGCGCGTCGGGATCCTTTCCAGCCTGTTTGGCGAACCCACGGATCTTGTCCCACGATTTTTTGAAGTCGGCCGGGCGGTAGAAATACGTCAGCCAACCGTCGCCAGCCGTCGCTGCGCGCTGCAGCACCTTGTCCACATAGCCGCCGATCAGGATCGGCATGCGCGGCTTCTGATAGGGCTTGGGATACATCACCGCGGCGGAGATGGCGTGGTTCATATATTTCCCGTCGACTTTCGGCTCCGTCCACAGGCGCTTCAAGATCTCGAGATTCTCATCCATGAGCTTGCCGCGCTTGTCGAACGGAATGCCGACCGCGTCGAACTCGCGCTTGTACCAGCCCGAAGCCATGCCCATGATGAGGCGCCCTTCGGAGAGATGGTCGATGCTCGAGAGCTGTTTGGCGAGCGTCACGGGATTGCGCAGAGGCAGGACGAGGACGCCCGTGCCGATCTTCAGGCGGCTTGGTGCGCGCGGCGATGCCCGTCAGCACCGTCAGCGAATCGATGATCGGGAAATTCGGCTCGACGCCAAGCAATATGTGGTCCCACACCCAGACCGAGTTGTAGCCGAGCTCCTCGACGCGCACGCCGTATTCGACGAGCTCTTTCGCGTTCGGCATTTCCGGATAGGGCGTGAAATTGCGCGCGGCGACACCAAATGTCTTGGCAAGACTCTTCATCAGCATTCCTCCGGGGCGCGGACTCTTCAGGCCGTGAACAGACGGTCGGGATCGAGCATCCCTCAGCGTCTCGAGCTCCCGGCCGGTCGGAGGCTCGGTCATCGAAAGACCTTCGTCGAAAAGGAGCTCGAAACCGGTGTTCTCCTGAACCTGCGACCGGTCGATTCCGGGATTGAGCGCAAGCACTTTCATGCGTCGCGTTTCGTCGTCGAAACCGAACACGGCGAGTTCGGTGATCACCCGGAACATGCCGCCGGCGGGCAATCCGCTCTCGGCGCGCGTCTTGCCCGCCACGGATGAAGCCCGGGCTTGTGATGAAGTCGACCTTCTCCACGAAACGCCGCTTCTCGTGCTTCATCGCCACGATCATGTTGGTGAGGCTCGCGATGTCATTTCCGCCGCCCGTCCCCGGCAGCCGCGTCTTCGGCGCGGCGGGCGTTCCGATGAAAGAGGAGTTCGAGATTCCCGTATTGGTCGATCTGCGCGCCGCCCATGAACCCGACGTCGACATAACCGCGTTGCAGCAGCAGCAAAACGTCGGCGCTGCCGAGCACCATGTTGGCGCGCTTGGTGCATCGCTGGTCGTTGGTCGAGGGCGGAAGCTTTCCGGGCTCGACGAACGCGCCGATGACGCCGCCCTCGAACAGGATTGTCAGGCCGGGGCAATGCAATCTCTGCGCGAGCGTCGCCGCGAGCAGCGGGACGCCGACGCCGGCGAACACGACCTGTCCGTCCTTGAGCTGCCGGGCGCTCAGGATCGCCAGCATTTCCGAGGACGTGTGGCGCTGGCTTTCAGTCATTGTAGATGCTGCGCCCTTTGTTGGCGGCCTCGAGCAGGTTCGTCCATGCCGATCAACGACAGAAAGTCCGTCCATGTCTTCGGCCCATAGACGTGGCGCTCGAGATAGTCGCGCATGCCCTCGACCGGCTCGGCGTTCACCTGCGCCACATAGGCCTCCATGTGTCGCATCATCGGCTCGTAGACGCCGAAGCATTCGTGCGGAGCGGCACCGAAGGGAACCTCGACCACCGCGTCGACGCAGAAAAAGGGAATCTTGGTCTGATCGGGCGCGCGCCGGATCTGATCGTTGGAAATGATGCGCTCCGTCGTCAGGATCACCCGGTCGGCCGCCATGGCGAGATCGATGTCCATGAACTGCAGGCCGTCGATCTGAGCGTTGCCGAAGGGGTCGCAGCGCTGCACGTGAATGAGGGCGACGTCTGGGTTGAGCGCGGGGACGAGCAGCAATTTCTCGCCGGTGAAGGGGCAGTCGAACGCCTTGGCTTCCGGGCGCTGCTTGAGAACGTCGGAGCCCAGCATCGAGCGAATCGGCAGGAATGGCACGCCCATGCCGCCAGCGCGAAAGCGCATGCCCATCGCCATGTGGCTCCATTCCTGGAAGCGCTTGCCGCCTTTTTCGACATGGTGGCGCATGACCTTGGAGAGGCCCCAGAGAATGCCTTGCGCGAACCAGCTGGTGACGACTTCGTCCGCCAGATCGGAGCCGAACAGGAGGTCGCCGTCGGTCGAAACGATGCTGCGCGAGCAGGAGAGACGCCTGCGGCGCTGGCGCATCAGCTCCCAGATCATCGCCATTGGCGTGCGCGACATGGTCGAGCCGCCGACGCCAACCGTCATTCCGTCTTGCACAAGGGTCGCGGCGTCGTGCAACGACATGACCTTCTCGCGCAGGCTGCGATCGCGCCGGGCGAGGCCCTGCCTGAGCGACTGATAATCTCTTACAAGCGGCGCAGGCACGCGTCCCTCCTCAGAGCCGATAAGGCGGCGTCATCTGCGATCCTCTTCAGACGCTGGCTGGCAATGAAACTATCATACTGATATTAGGATGACCATACCATAAGCCGGCCGCGCCGATCGAGCGCGGTCGCGGACCAAGACGACGTTCGCGCAAATTAAAGGAGAGGCGACCGATGTTTCTCGCCAACGACCATAGCGATTATCGCCTGGCCCTCGACCCAAGGGACGCTGAGACCTTGAGCCTTGAGGCGGCCGAGGAGGTCGAGCGCTTCCTCGGCAATCGCGACAACCATGTCGTCACGCCTCTGCGTGCGCTTCCGGCGCTCGCCGAAGAGCTCGGCGTGAGAGCGATTCACATCAAGGACGAGGGTCTCAGACTGGGGCTCGGCAGCTTCAAGGCGCTGGGCGGTTCCTACGCCGTCATCCGGCTCGTGCTCGACGCGGCTTCGGACCGGCTCGGTCGAGTCGTTGACGTGAGCGCGCTTCAAACCCCCCATGTGCACGGCATCGCCGCCACGATGACCTTCGCCTGCGCCACCGATGGCAATCACGGGCGTTCGGTGGCTCAAGGCGCTAAGCTTGTGGGCGCAAAAGCGGTTGTCTTTGTTCACTCCGGCGTCAGCGAGGAACGCGTCGCTGCGATCGCGCGCTTTGGCGCCGAAATGGTCCGAGTGGCGGGCTCGTATGACGATTCCGTCGAGGAAGCCGCGCGGGTCGCTGACAAGAACGGCTGGACGATCGTTTCCGACACATCCTGGCCCGGATATGAGCGCATACCCGCGCTGGTGATGCAGGGCTACACGGCTATGGTGCGCGAGGCGCTGCGCCAGCTCCCCGAACCGTCGACGCATGTCTTTGTGCAGGCGGGGGTCGGCGGCGTCGCAGCCGCAGTCGCCGGCCATCTCGCCGTAGTGTTGGGCGATCAACGGCCGACGTTCGTCGTGGTCGAACCGGCGCGAGCCGCATGCGTCTATGAGAGCGCGCGTGCTGGGCGGCCGGTCAAGATCGAACAGGGCGAACCCACCGTGATGGCCATGCTCGAATGCTACGAGCCCTCGCTCATCGCCTGGCGGGTGTTGTCGCGCGTCGCAGACGGCTTCATGACCGTTGAAGAGGATGACGCTGTCGCTGCGATGAAGCAGCTCGCGCGCCCGTTCGGGGCCGATCCCGCCATTGTCGCGGGCGAGAGCGGAGGCGTCGGCTTGGCCGGCCTCACCAGGTCGTTGGCTGACCGTGAAACCCGCGAGGCGCTGGGTCTTGGCGCGCAATCGCGCATCTTTCTCATCAATACCGAGGGGGCGACGGATCCGCTGCGCTATGCGGAACTGGTCGGGTAGGGCTTTTCTTATGTCTCCGCCTCAGGGGTGTCCGGAAGACCCGACATAACGCTCAAGCCACCGGCTGTAGCGCGAGACGGTGAAGCAGATGACAAAGAAGACCGCGCCCGCGACGAAGTAGGCCGTGGTGTAACAGCCAGGCCACTCCTGCTCGTGGCTGGCGGCCTCCCGCACCGCGCTGAGAAAATCGGTCATCCCGATCACGGCGACGAGAGGCGTGCTTAAGAGAACGCCGATGCCAAGGTTGACCAGCGCCGGGATCACCGCGCGCAGCGCCTGCGGCAAGAGCACGAGCTGCATTGTCTGCCAATATCCGAGGCCAAGCGCGTAAGCCGCCTCAGTCTGGCCTTTCGGCGCCGCCTGCAGGCCTGCCCGGATCACCTCCGCGAGATACGACGCGACGAACAGAATGAGCGCCGCCTCTACGCTGACGAAGGCATTCACCTCGACGCCCGGAAGCATCATCGGCACGATGAAGCTGCTTACATAGAGCGCGACGAGCATCGGCACGCCGCGGACGAGTTCGATCAGCCCAACGGCGGCCGTTCTGAGACCGCCCATCTGCGACCTGCGCGCCAGCGCGAGCGGAACGGCGACAACGAAGGCGCCGGCATAGGCGATCATCCAGACAAGAAGCGTCAGCGGCAGGCCCCCCCATGCATTGGTCGACACGCGGGTCTCGGTCAGCACGCCGGCGAGCAGAGCGCAGACCAGAGTAGGGGTCGCAACCCAGGCGACAATCAAAGGCCACCCCCAAAGAGCGGGAATCATGCTGGCGACGATCACGGCGGTCATCGAGAACCAGACTGACCGCGGGCCGCCACAGCACCGCCTCCGGATAGACGCCGAAGACCATCAGTCGCGCATTCGAGACGACGAAAGGCCAGCAGGCGCCTGAGTCGAACCTTGCACGCTGCCGGGCCGCCCGACCACGCTGCGTCCAACACGGCCCAGCGAAGGAAATGCCAGGAACAAAGAACGATGACGATCGCGGCGGCGAGCGTCAGGAGCGAATTCGTCCAAGAGGAAAAGAGGCCCGCGAGCCCTTCGCGCCACGGCGCGGTCTTTGGCCGTCTTACCGCCGTCGCCTCGAGGAGGATCGTCATGTGGCGACAATCCCGCGCCGCACGAGTAGCCGATTATAGGCGTTGATCGCGGCCGAGATCGGCAGGCTGATCGAGAGAAACACGACAAGCAGGACAAGGATCGTCTCGACGGCGTTGCCGGTGTTGTTGGCGCTCGTTTTGATGACGGCCGTAACCTCGGTGAACCCAATCAGCACCCCGAGCGTCGTGTCCTTGGTCAGGTCAAGATAGGTCGACGTGATGAGAGGCGTGATGACGCGCATCGCCTGCGGAAGCACGATCAACTGGAGAATGCGACCCTGCGAGAAGCCCAGCGCCCGGCCCGCGTCCCATTGTCCACGCCCGACCGATTCCAGTCCGGCGCGGACGATCTCCGAGATATTGGCCGCGTAATAAACCGAAAGCCCGGCGAGCATCGCGGCGAACTCCGGCGTGAGCGCCAAGCCGCCGACAATGTTGAAGCCCTTCAACGTCGGCTTATCCAGCGAGATGCTGACGCCGCTCCCCCATATCCAGGCCGCCGACAGGCCGGCCGTCGCAACGATGATGAGAAGCCATTCGACCGCCGCGAGAGGACGCTTTAGCCATTTGTGAGCGTAGCAGGCGAGGACAGCGCCCAGGCAGAGCAGCATCGCGAGCGGCCACAACGAACCGTGTTCGATCACGAGCCACGGCACGAAGACGCCGCGAACCGAGAGGTAGGTCGCGGGCAGTGGCTCGAGCGCCTGTCGCACCGGGGGCAGGGCGTGCGTCAGCGCGATCCAAAAAAAGAGCTGCAACACGAGCGGCGTATTGCGGATCAGTTCGACATAGGCTTCGACGAGCTTCGAGATCGAGCGGATTGCCTGCCGCGCGCGCAAGACCAAGGAACAGGCCGAGCGCCGTCGCGACCACGCATCCCGAGGCGGCGAGCTTCAGCGTGTTGAGGATCCCGACCAGGATCGCGCGGGAGTAGGGGTCGCCCGCGCGATAGGCGATCAGGGATTCCGAGATCTCAAAATTTGCGGGCTGACTCAGATAGTCGAGGGTCGGAGACATCCCCAACCGATGCATGCTTCCAAGGATATTGGAGAAGGCGACCCCAAGCACGACGACGGCGCCGAGAAGTCCAACGATTTGGGCGACGGGATGGTCGCCCCACCAGCGTCGGAGGGGCGCGAACCGTGTTTCCTCCACGGCAACGGGGAGCGCTCGAAGATCTGTCATCGCACGCGCGTGGGCCAGGGCGCGGGTCCGGCGAAACCCGCTCTCGCCTCGCGCGTCAGCGGAACGGGGGTGAATAAAGGAGGCCGCCTTGCGTCCAGAGCCGATTGAGGCCCCGGTCGAAGCCGATCTTCGTGCCCTTTACCGAGGTTGCGTTCGAAAATCTCGCCGTAGTTCCCGACCTTCTTGATGATGTTGTAGGCGAATTTCGGATCGAGGCCAATCGCTTCGCCGAGCGAGGGATCGACGCCGAGGAAGCGCTTGATCCCCGGGTCGTCGCTCGTCAGGAAGCTGTCGACGTTCTGGCTGTTGATCCCATATTCTTCGGCCTGGATCGTGGCGTACACGGTCCAGTTCGACGATCTCGAGCCAGCGGTCGTCTCCGCCGAGCACGGCGGGGGCGAGGGGCTCCTTCGAGAGGCGCTCCGGCAAGACCACGTAGTCATCGGGATTTGTGAAAGCGGCCCGCCGTAGGCCAAGGTCGGACGCGTCCTGCGTCAGCGCGTCGACGCGGCCGGACAGAAGCGCCTGCGAGAACGTGTTCGTGTCCTCGATGACCACCGCCTTGTAGCTCTTGTTGTTCTTCTTGAAGAAGTCGGCGATGTTGAGTTCGCCGGTCGTGCCGCTTTGCACGCCAATCGAGGCGCCGTCGAGATCGGAGGCCTTCGATATGCCGAGCGACTTCTTCACCAGGATTCCCTGCCCGTCATAGAAGACCACGGGGCCGAAGTGAAAGTTGAGTTTGAACGCCCTGGTGATCGTCACCGTGACGCCGGAGAGCAGAACGTCGAACTGGCCGGCCTGCAGCGCCGGCAGGCGCTGCTGCGGCGAGGAGTTTGTGAACTCCACCTTGTTCGGATCATTGAATACGGTGACGCCGAGGGCTCGCCCGAAGTCGACGAAGAATCCTTCCCACTTGCCGCTCGCGTCGGGCGAGAAGAAGCCCGGCTGACTGCCGACGCCGACCCTGATCACGCCGCGCTCCTTGATCTTGTCGAGCACCGGACCGGCCTCGGCGGAAGTCACGGCTAAGATCCCAAGGGCCGCGAGGGTGATCGCGACGCTCAGCCTCACTCTCTGCCGGGTCACTCGGAAGCTTCGCATTCTTCTATCCTTTGGCATTGGGGCCTTGATAACATCGTCAACGAGACGTATGATAGTAAGTCTATTCACTTAGTCAATTTTAGGACGTTGCTGCGTGGCGTTGCGATACGCTTGCACTCATTTCCCTGCGTGGAGATCTCATGTCGGACGGGTTCCTAAGAGCGCGAATTTCAGCCGTCGTTGCGTGGTCAGCCGTGGCGCTCGCGGGCGTCCTTCCTTTTGCCCTTGCAGCGCGCGCGCCGGCCGTCTCCGCCGAGCTTACGCTTGATGCGGCTGTAGACAATCCCGGGCGGAGCCCAAAATTCGTCGCGCGCGACAAGGCCCGTCATCCACGAGAGGAGCTTGCCTTCTTTGGCGTAACGCCGCAGTCGACCGTGGTCGAGATCTGGCCCGGCGGCGGCTACTGGACGGAAATTCTCGCGCCTTTCCTGCAAGACCACGGCGCTTACGATGTCGCGTTGCAGGGGAAGAGTGGAAGCGAGGCTTCGGAGGGGGAGCCGACAAGCTCAACGCCCTGTTCCACGCCAAGATCGATGCCGACAAGACGACGTCCGCACCGTCCTCTTGAGTTGCGCTCATTTCTCAGGCGCGCGGGCGCCGGCGCCCAGAGCTGTAGCGAGCCCCCTAGATCGGAAATCCGCCTCTCATCATGCGATCGTGATCGAAGAGCGCTTGGCCGCCGCGTGTTCTCCGTCGCTGCCCTCGCCGGGTGGCGGCTCAACAACGATGGCGCGCTCGCTGCGCGGATTTCGGAGGCGGAAGATGGATAGGCGGATTTCAAGAACGATCGCCGCGACGCTTGTCGCGGCGGCGATGGCGCTGGGCTCGACGAGCCCATCCTTGGCCTTCGGCGGCTTTCATGGAGGCGGCGGCTTCCATGGAGGCTTTGGGGGCTTCCATTCGGGCTTTCGGCCTGGATTCGTGGGATTCCATCCCGGGTTTCGACCATTCATCGGCCGGCGTTTCTTCCACCCCGGTTTCTTCCGAAACGGAGTTCTGGATCAACGGTTGGTGGGGGCCCGCCCTGATCACCAGCGCGTGGTGGGGAGACTACGGCGGTTGCTGGACCTACAGACCCGTATACGACGGCGCTGGGGCCTATCTGGGCTATAACTACGTCAACATCTGCTCATGAGGCCGGTCGCGAGGTTTTGAAGTCGGCGCGCGTCAGGCCGTGCTGTGGAGAGCGGGACGCGGGCGACCGTGCCCCGCGACCTTGCTGCGCCGCCGCCGTTCCCGTAACTGGGCCGAATGACCTTACGCCTCCAACCCCGCCGCCTGACCAGCCCGAGGGATCTCGTCGAAGCGGGGCTTGCCCAGCCCGAACGGCTGGCGGAGCTCGAGGCTGTCGCCGAGCGCTACGCGATCGGTCTCACGCCGGCGCTTTCCGCGCTCGTTGACGCCGACGATCCGGCCGATCCGATCGCGCGCCAGTTCGTGCCCGACCCGCGTGAACTTGTTCGCGATCCCGCCGAGCGGGACGACCCGATCGGCGATGACCCCATGAGCCCGGTCAAGGGGCTGGTGCATCGCTATCCCGACCGGGCGCTGCTCAAACTGGTCGCCGTTTGCGCGGTTTATTGCCGCTTCTGCTTCCGCCGCGAGCGCGTGGGTCCGGGCTCAGGCTCGCTCACCCCAGCCGAATTCGTCGCGGCGGTCGACTATGTGCGCGCCCATCCTGGGATTTGGGAAATCATCCTGACCGGCGGCGACCCGTTGACCCTATCGCCTCGCCGCCTGGCCGAAGCGACGCAAGCGCTCGCAGCGATCCCCCACGTCAAGGTCTTGCGCTGGCATACGCGCCTGCCCGTGGCCGCCCCGGAGCGGGTGACCAAGGCGATGGCGCGCGCGCTGATGGCCGAAGGCAAGACGACGGTGGTCGCCGTGCACGCGAACCATCCGCGCGAATTGACGCAAAGCGCGCGCGCCGCATGCCGGCGCCTCGCAGCCGAGGGCGCGATGCTGGTCAGCCAGAGCGTCCTTCTGAAGGGCGTCAACGATGACCCGGAAACGCTCATCGAGCTGATGCGAGCCTTCGTCGAGGCCGGGGTCAAGCCTTACTATCTGCATCACGGCGACCTCGCGCCCGGCACGACGCACTGGCGGGTGCCGATTGCTCGAGGGCAGGAACTGATGCGGGTCCTGCGCGCCCGTCTCTCAGGGCTCGCGACGCCGACCTACATGCTCGACATTCCGGGCGGGTACGGCAAGGCCCAGATCGGGCCGCAATGGATTCGACCCGGCGAAGGCGGAGCGCATGTCGTCACCGACCCTCAAGGAATGCAGCACGTCTACGCCGATCGGGTCGGCGCGGACGTCTAGCTTCGGAAGGCGATCTTCGTGCGGCGTCCCCGTCAAGGGGCGACGAATTGCATCAGCGCCGGGTCGTTGCCTTGCGCGACGCTCGTCGCCACGCTGGTTGCGACAATGGGATAGAGGAGGACGAACCCAGCGGCGTAGGCCAGCAGCGCCGCCAACAGCAGCAGGGATTTTCTGGTCGTCGCGCGGGGCGCCGCGTGCGGATAGGCGTTGTAGAAATTGGCCGGCTTTTCGAAACGGGACACGGAATAGAATCTCCCCTGAATTGCCTTTTCTCGGATTGGAAAGCCCCGGCGAGGGACGCCCTCAAGGGCCGTGGAACGACATCTCGGCTCGGGCTTCGCCCCGTGAAGCGTTGGGGCTAAAATCCCGCGGCAGCAGCGCCGATCCGATGACGTAGATCGCCAGCGCCAGGACGAGCCCCACGCAGATGCTGGTCGTCGCAGACATTTTCCCCCCATCGTCTGCGACAGCGCCGGGGCCGTTTTCAGCCGATCGACTTTCGACAATGCTCATTTCGACACCTCGTGCGCCCTCGTTGACCTGCGGCGGGCTTCGTTCTGATCTGGACTTTGCCCAAGCCACGCGGGGTTAACCATTGGCGTCGCGCGGCGCCGTGACGGGGGTCACAGCTCGATTTGGCGAGCGGACGTCCGAAGCGCTTGGGGTTGCTTGAACTCGAGGTTGAGATGAATGGCGCGCCGCCGCTGGCGCGCTTGCCGCCAAATCAAACGGCGGCCACAGCTGCGGTCAAAAAAAGCGAGAGGTGTTCGCGCGGACCGGTCGGCCGCCGAAGACCAAGTTTTCCAACACGACGCGCCTTACCGATAGCCAAACGCCGCAAGAGATCCCAAGCGCTTTGATCGCGCCCGTCTCGAAATCGCTTCGCTCGACCGTCGCGGGAGGCGGCTACTCGATCAAAATCCCTCGTCCGGGATTCCGGCCGGATTAGAGCCCGTTGCCCTCGTGGTTGATTTTCGCCGTCGCCACATCGTCCATCATGGCGAGGAGCTTGTCAGGGACCGGCATCGGCGTGCAGGCCTTGTCGCCGTCGAGGAAGAAAACGAGGCCGCCGGAATTGCCGTCGACCCGAGCGAGCGCCGCCTTGTCGCCATAGGGCAGACCGGGCGGGGTCAGCGGGTTCATGGCGTAGATGCCGCGAAGGAACTCCCACTGTTCCGACGTGAGCTGGATCCATTTGCCGTTGTGGGCTTCGATCGCCTTCTTCGGCACGGAGACGTCGACGCAATGCTCGCTTTCAGCGGCGAACGCCAATTGGGGCAGGGTCGCCAGAGCAGCGGCCAGCGCCAGAGAATACCGGTTCAACATGAGGAGCTCCTTTGTTGGACGCCCCCGGGGGTTGTTTTCCTCGCCTATCGAAACTTAGGATCGTCCTTTCGCCGACTGACGCCATAGACGCCGCAACCGTACCAGACATCTGTTAAACAAGAATTATGCCAAGTCAGGTCGGACTAAGCGGCGTTTCGCCGCTTGATTCGCCGCCGACACGTCCTGATTTAGTCTCCGCGCCGTCGGACTTAACCCGAGAACGACTTCGATCCACGCTCACGAATCCGTCACATGTTAGACGATGTGACGTCGTCGAGAGTTTCACTGCGTTGGGACAAGAGCCGGTGAATACAATTCGTGGGACCGGTGCGATCGCGCGCGCCGCGGCCGTGGTGTTGAGCGTCCCCGTGGAGGCGTGCACGCGCTTCATCTACCGGACGGGCGCGCACACTTCGGCGCGGGGCGCTACTATTTCGAATCCGATTACAGCCCGACGATCGTCTGGGTCGATATTGCGAAGCTGAAGCTCGAGCCCGGTTCAAAGCCGGGCCGGCTCGATCTCAGCGGGCGTCCGATTCTGGCGGGAGAGGTTTCGGACAAGTTCGTCGCGGCCGAGCCGTTCAAGTTCCTGTCGCACTGAGGTGTGGTAGGGTACGGAGTTCTGTTCAGGGTCCTGGCCGGGCTTGACCCGGCTATCCACGAGAACACCGCAGCCACCTCGTAAGCCTCTGAAGTGACGAGCGTTTGAGCGGGCGAGAGATTTGTCGCGGCAACCGCGTGGATGGCCGGCGCAAGGCCGGCCAGGGACGGCTTGCCGGATATTCAAGCCGGGACCCACCCATCGCTACCGCCATTAAAGGCTAACGTTTTCTTGCCTAAACCAGAAACTCTGGCTATGATGCTCTGGATGAAGCCTGTCTCTTCGAGAGCACGACGCCTGCGCCCCTCGGTGGCGGGGCGCGATGCGCTGCGCCGCAGGCGCTCAGCGGAGGGCGGGGAAAAGCGGGGAAGAATTTTTTTGTTTGAATTGGCCGTAACCCATTGGAAAGGCTCGATTCCAAAAAATAAACGTAAGCAAAAGAAAGCAATTTTATTTTCGTTTATTTGCGCTTAATGGCGTTTACTAGCGTTTATTTCGCGCTGGGCTCGATCCCATCGAGCCACGCGATCAGGTCGCGCGTCACCTCGTCGCGGTTCAACTCGTTGAGGGTCTCGTGCCGGGCGCCCGGATAGAGGCGGGTCGTGAGCCGGGTGAAGCCCGCCGCCTTCAGGTCCCCAATGAGACCCTGGATGTTGGCCCCCACGGGATCGCGCTCGCCGGAGAACACATAAATCGGCATGTCCTTGCGGATCAGCGCGAGGCTGGCCGGACTGGTCACGCGGGGCAGGGCGTCGAGCACGTCGATCGCGAGCTGGGTCGTGAAGGGGAAGCCGCAGAACGGGATCGGCGACGAAGGCGTCGACCTCCTTCTCGTCGCGCGAGAGCCAGTCGTAGGGCGTGCGCACGGGCTTGAACGGCTTGTTGAACTCGCCGAACCACAACTGAAAGATGGGGTCGCTCTTGCCGCGCTTGCCGAGCCGCAGCCGCTCCTCGCGGGCGATCAGCCGCCCCAGCGCCGCGATCATCGGCGGCTTGCCGTTCGAGCCCGAGAGGGCGACGCCGGCCAGCGCGTCTGAGTGCTTGGCGATGAACCCACGGCCAAGGAACGAGCCCAGCGAATGGCCGAGGAAGATGATGGGGACGCCGGGTTGCTCGGCGGCGATCAGCCGGTTCAAAGTCCAGAGGTCGCCGACGACCTTGTCCCAGCCGCCCTCGTCGGCGAAATGGCCGAGATCGGCGGCGCGCGGCCTTCGGCCCGTGGCCGCGATGGTCGTTGGCGTAAACCGCGTAACCCGCGGAGTTGAGCGCGGCGGCGAGACGCGCATAACGGGCGCTGTGCTCGGTGAGGCCGTGGGCGATCTGCACAATTGCGCGGGGAGGACCTTCCGGCAACCAGCGGCGCGCCAGCAGGCTTTGGCCGTCATCGGCCCGAAGCGCGAACTCGCTTGCCGGCATTGTCGCTCCCCTATCCTTGTCGTCGCGCGTGATTGCGGGAAAGCGTTGAAATCTCACACTTATTCGCCTGCGTCGTCAAGCCCGCGGAGAAAGGGGAGATTCTCCTCGCAGAATCGGTTCGGGATCAGTTAGGAGCAGAGTCCCATGGCGCGGTATATTTTCATCACCGGCGGCGTGGTTTCCTCGCTTGGCAAGGGTTTGGCTTCGGCGGCTTTGGGCGCGCTTCTGCAGGCGCGCGGCTACACCGTGCGCCTGCGCAAGCTCGATCCCTATCTCAACGTCGATCCGGGCACGATGAGCCCGACCCAACACGGCGAAGTGTTCGTCACCGACGACGGCGCCGAGACCGACCTCGACCTCGGCCATTACGAGCGCTTCACCGGGCGGAGCGCCAACAAGCAGGACAACATCACCACCGGGCGCATCTATCAGGAGCTGATCGCCAAGGAGCGGCGCGGCGACTATCTCGGCGCGACGGTGCAGGTGATCCCCCACGTCACCAACGCGATCAAGGACTTCATCCTCGAGGGCAACGACGGCGTCGACTTCGTGCTGGTCGAGATCGGCGGCACGGTCGGCGACATCGAGGGCCTGCCGTTCTTCGAGGCGATCCGCCAGCTCGGCAACGACCTGCCGCGCGGCCATGTGGTCTTCATCCACCTGACGCTGTTGCCGTTCATCCCGACCGCGGGCGAGCTCAAGACCAAGCCGACCCAGCACTCGGTCAAGGAATTGCGCTCGATCGGCGTCCAGCCGCACATCCTGCTGTGCCGCTGCGACCGCGAGATTCCGCGCGACGAGCGGCGCAAGCTCGGCCTCTTCTGCAACGTGCGGGAGAGCGCGGTGATCGAGGCGCGCGACGCGCGTTCGATCTATGACGTGCCGGCGCTCTATCATGCCGCAGGCCTTGACCGCGAAGTGCTGGCCGCCTTTGGCATTGAGCCCGCGCCCAAGCCGGACATGCGCCGTTGGGACAGCGTCTCCAAAGCCTATCATAATCCAGAGGGCGAAGTGTCGATCGCCGTGGTGGGCAAATACACGGGGCTCAAGGACGCCTACAAGTCGCTGATCGAGGCGCTGACACACGGCGGCATGGCCAACCATGTGCGCGTCAAGCTTGACTGGATCGAAAGCGAGATCTTCGAGGGCGGCGACCCAGCCTCGCGGCTCGAGGGGGTGAACGGCATCCTCGTTCCGGGCGGCTTTGGATCGCGGGGCGCCGAGGGCAAGATCCTCGCGGCGCGGTTCGCACGCGAGCGGAAAGTTCCCTATTTCGGCATCTGCTTCGGCATGCAGATGGCGGTGATCGAGGCCACCCGTTCGCTCGCCGGATTGGCGCAAGCCAACTCGACCGAGTTTGGACCCACCGAAGAGCCGGTGGTCGGCCTGATGACCGAGTGGCTGCGCGGCAACGAGCTCGAACGCCGCCAGGCGGCCGGCGATCTGGGCGGCACGATGCGGCTTGGCGCTTATCGCGCCGACCTCAAGCCTGGCTCACGTATCGCTGACATTTACGGCGAGACGGAGATTTCCGAGCGCCACCGCCACCGCTACGAGGTCAACACCGCCTATCGGGCGCGCCTGGAAGAGAAGGGCCTGGTGTTCGCCGGCATGTCGCCGGACGGCCTGTTGCCGGAAACGATCGAACTCGCCGATCACCCCTGGTTCATCGGCGTGCAGTTCCACCCGGAGCTCAAATCGAGGCCGTTCGAGCCCCACCCGCTATTTGCAAGCTTTATCGCGGCGGCCAAGGCGCAAAGCCGGCTGGTGTAGCGAGCCGCTCGGTGGCCACAGCTGGCGGCGCAGAGCAGACCGCGGGTCTCACCGTCCGCTCAGAGGCAAGCCCGCCTGGGATCGAGCCGCTATCGGCTCCAACTCACTCAAGGGCGCCGACGTTTTTGCGCCAAGATAAGCCGCGCGCATCTGCTTCAGCACGAACAGCGCAAGCAGGGCAGTCACGACGTCCATCGCCACGGCGACGCCGAAGACCGGCGTCCAGCTTCCCGTTGCGCCCCGCATCGCCGCCGCGACCGGACCCCCGAGGATCGAACCGACGCCTTGAGCGATGTAGAGGAAGCCGTAATTCGTGGTGGCGTGCCGGCTTCCGAACGTGTCGGTGAGGGTGGAAGGGAAAAGCGAGAAGATCTCGCCCCAGCCGAAGAAGACAAGGCCTGAGAGGACGATGAACGCCGACGCGCTGCCGCTGAAGAGAAGCAAGAGGAGGATCGCTACGCCTTCAAGCCCGAAAGCGAGGCCCATCGTGTTTTCGCGGCCTATCCGATCCGACAACCAGCCAAAGAAAGGCCGCGTGAATCCGTTGAGCAGGCGGTCCACGGTCAGCGCGAAAGGCAGGGCTGCGAGCCCAAGCACCAAAACGTCGGCCACGCCGAAATCGCGGGCGAAATTGGCGAAGTTCGAGGTCACCATGAGGCCTCCGGTCGACATCATGGTCATCATCGCGAACATCAGCCAGAAAATCGGGGTCTTCAACATGCTGGTCGGCGCGACATCTTCGCCATGCGCGCGCCTCGCGGCTGGAGCCGGCGCTTCGCCCGCGCGCGGCTCGCGCAGGCCGAGCGCCGCGAGAACCCCGACGCTGCCGAGAATAACGCCAAACCAAGTCAGGGTCGTCGGCGCTCCCGAGGAGGCCAGCATGGAGGAGATCGGAAACGTCGTCAGCATGGCGCCCATTCCATAGCCGGCGGCCACGACGCCGATCGCGAATCCGCGTCGATCCGGAAACCACCGCGCCATCAGGCCGACGACGCCGACATAGACGATGCCGGTTCCGACGCCGCACAGGAGCCCGTAGGTCAGGAACAGCATCCACACGCTGTCGACATGCGCCGACGCGATCCATCCAAGGCCGGTGAGCGCCGCGCCGAGCGCGACGAGCGTCCTCGGGCCGAACCGGTCGACAAGCCAGCCCTGCGCCGGCGAGAACAGCGTCTGCACCACGATCAGCACGGAGAAGGTGATCTGCACGGTCGCGAGCCCCGCGCCGGTCGCGGCCTGGAACGGCTTCACGAACAGCGTCCAAACATATTGCGGGCTCGACACGGCCATCATGATCGCGAGACCAAGGAGAAGCTGAACCCATCTCGTCGGCGAGGCGGCGGGCGGCGAAGGCATCAATCGCTCCGGATGAAATGCGCGTCGGGCGCCTGGCGGATAAGCAAGCCGCGTGCCCCGGCGCGGCTCGGGCGCGCGCCTCATGCTGGACGAGGGCTGGACGATCTGGCAAACCACCGGCTGCGGGGAAGGGTGGCCGAGTGGTTTAAGGCAGCGGTCTTGAAAACCGCCGTGGGCGCAAGTTCACCGTGAGTTCGAATCTCACCCCTTCCGCCACCGTACCGTTTACGTGTCTGAAGACATAGGGTTTTGTCTCTGCTAAGCCACTGCCATCGCGAGGGCGCTCAACAGCCGCTGTCGGCGATGGCGCTCACGCTGGCAATGGGGCGACTTGGCGCAGGCCAGTTCACGCCACATGGATTCCGAAGCGCATTTCGCGACTGGGCGACCGATGTCGCGAGAGCCGTCATGCCCGAAGCCGCGGCCGAGAGCAGCGCCTGGGCCGAGGCCACCGACAGAGCCGAGGTGTGCCCCCGCTCGATTTGCAGCAGCGCGAGCCCGGCCACCACAGCGCCGCTCGCGTAGAGCATCGGCATGAGCCAGGGCTGCATCGCGGTCCGACCGGTCTGTCGCGGCTTCGATTATCCACGAATTTTTCCGGGCGATCCGCACAGTCTGTGGGATTGATGGGGCGAAGAAACAAGGACCCAGCGTTCTTGGCGTTCCCTGCCAATAAGCGGAATGACAGCCAGTGGCCGAAGCGCAATGCTGGTCAAAGAGCCCTGGACCGCCCCCTGGGGCGCAGCTAGAGCTAAGAGCGCAAAGCGCCATCGTCGCTGGTCGTTAAATGTCAACCCTTGTAAGAGCCACAGCTTTGGCGGCGGTCACCCTTGCGCTTTCAGACGTGTCCGATGCTGCGGCTTGCCGGCATTTTTCGATTTGGCACTTTCCCTTTCCTCAACCTTGCCAACCGAGGCCGATGGGCGAATTTATCAATGAAGCGAGTCCGCCTGCTCCAGCGCCCGCGCCACCCCCTGCATCAGACGACGAGGCACAACGGCAACAGGCTATCGAGAAACTCAAAGAGCGATTGAAGTCTCAAAATGAGCACTGAGCACTCTATCTACGCTCCTTGCCGTGTCCATGATTAACCAGGCAGTTCCCAATCCCGATGCCCAAATAACGGCCACGCGCAATGCAACAGCGAGTGGGTCAAATCGGCGACGCGTCTGAGACCGGGGCCTCTATCTTCGGCAACCTGGACATGCAGGGAGGGATCGTTTGTGATGACGATGCCGACGTTCTGGAAGCTGCCGATAGCCTGGTCGCCCGTCGTGGGGTTGGTTCCGCCGCGCGCGTCGATCGTACCGAAATTGTCAACGCTGTTGCGCCCGGCGGAGGTGCCGACGTTCTCGAAGAAGATCGCCGAAGTCGCCCCCGCCTTAATCAGCCCGTGGTTGATAATCGAATTGCCCGAGCGGATCGGATTGGTCGTCTCTGGTCCGGACGCGATGACCCACGCACCCGTATTGATGGTGAGCGATGAGCTGTCGTTGAATTCGATCGTGTTGTCGCCCTTGCGGTATTCCCCGGCGTTCCCGTGCGTGTCGGTCGTCGTTTGCACGGTTGATCCAGCGCCCAGCGTGATCGTCGCGAAGTTGCCGAGGCTTACCTCATCGTCGCGAGACTTCTCCAGAAAGTCTCCAAACTTTGCTGTCAATCAATCCGCCGACGATTTGGTGGTCGAAGCGGCCTTTGGCGCACCTCGAGGACGCCCGCGCCGCTAAGGTCTGGAACAGCGGCAACGCCGGGCAGATGACCAGGCGCAGCGCCGACGGCCAATTGCGAATGCAATTGCAGGACTTCTTCTGAGGCTGATTGCGGTGGGCGATCGCCCTCATGGCCGCTGGGCTCTTCTTGTCCCGGCCTTCGGCTATCGCCCGGGGTCTGTCACGAAGCACGCAGGCGAAGATGACCTTGCGCGTGCGCCCGCCGAGATAGCTCTCGTAAACGCCGCTTCGGAGCTTGCCGTACACGGTTCAGAGGCTTTCGCGGTGCAATGCCGGAACTTTCTCGACTGGGTTGTTTCGCTCGCCGTCCGCGCGACTTTACCCGGAACGGAAATCTTGCTCTTGTTCAGCGCAGGTCTCCAACATCCAAGAGCCCTATGAAGTCCAGACATCTGCGCAATCTGCCTGCGGTTGACGCGGTTCTAAATTCGCCTGCGGCGCGACCCCTTTTCGAACGCTTTGGCCGCGCCGACGCAACGGATGCTATTCGCATCGCGCTTAAGGACGCGCGCGCGCAGTTGCAAGCCGGAGGGTGCTTTGCGCCAAACGTTGAGCATATTGCCGCTCGGTCTCTCGTCTACCTTGAGAAGGAAAATCGTTCAGTGCTGCGCCCGGTGTTCAACCTGACGGGAACGGTGCTGCATACAAATCTCGGGCGGGCGGTGCTCGCCGAGGCGGCGGTCGAAGCCTCGGTGGAAGCTATGCGCAGCGCCGTCGCGCTCGAATTTGACCTCGCTGAGGGTAAGCGTGGCGACCGCGACGACCATGTCCGAGCCCTCTTGTGCGACCTCACGGGCGCGGAAGACGCGACCGTCGTCAACAACAACGCCGCCGCTGTTCTTCTCTGCCTCAACACGCTCGCAGACGGTCGCGAGGCGATCGTCTCCCGAGGTGAACTCATAGAAATTGGCGGCGCTTTTCGCATGCCGGACATTATGACGCGCGCTCGCGCCAAGCTGGTTGAGGTCGGAACGACAAATCGCACGCATGCGAAAGATTATTGGTCAGTGCTGACCCCCGAGACAGGGGTTATCCTAAAGGTCCACACGTCGAACTATCGCATTCAAGGCTTCACCTCCGAGGTGTCGACGGCGGAGCTCGCCCTCATCTCTAGCAGGGCGAACGTTCCGCTCATGCACGACCTAGGCTCGGGGACTCTCGTCGATCTCAGTCGATTCGGATTGCAGAAGGAGCCGACGGTGCGCGAGGTTGTGGCCGACGGCGCCAACCTGGTCACTTTTTCCGGCGACAAGCTACTTGGAGGACCCCAGGCGGGCTTCATCGTCGGCAACGGCCAACTGATCGCCGCCGTCAATCGCAATCCGTTGAAGCGAGCGCTGCGCGTGGACAAGATCCGGTTAGCAGCCATCGAGGCGACGCTAAAGCTCTATCGGGATCCCGAGCGGCTTGCTGAACGCCTGCCAACCTTGAGATTTCTCGCCCGCCCGCAACGGGACATCGAGGAGCAAGCGAAGCGGTTGATGCCGCATCTCGCCCGAGCCATTGGCGACGAATATACGGTGGAGGTGAACGAGTGCCGAAGCCAGATCGGGTCCGGCGCTCTTCCGCTCGAGACCCTCGCGAGTGCGGGACTGGCAATTGCTTCGAAAGCAGGGGGAGGCGCGCTTGATCGGCTCGCGACACGGCTGCGCGAACTGCCGCGCCCGGTGATCGGGCGGATCGGAAGGGACCATCTCGTGCTCGATCTGCGCTGTCTCAGTGAAGAGGCCGTTTTTCTGTCCAATCTGTCGCATTTGGAGTTGGTGCGGGTCCGGGGGCCCGAGGATCTGTCTGCGGACGGATCCTCGTGATCGTCGGCGCGGCTGGGCATATCGACCACGGCAAAACGGCTTTGGTGAAGGCGCTGACCGGAATCGACGGCGATCGGCTGAAAGAAGAGAAAGCGCGCGGGATCACGATCGATCTTGGCTTTTCCTTCATGCCTACGTGCGGCGGGGCGCCGATCGGCTTCATCGACGTACCTGGCCACGAACGATTTGTTCACACGATGCTCGCGGGCGCCAGTGGAATTGACTACGCGCTCATGGCCGTTGCGGCCGACGATGGCGTCAAACCACAGACCCTTGAGCATCTCGCGATCCTCGACTTGCTCGGAGTTAGTCACGGCGTCGTGGCGATTACCAAGACGGATCTGGCCTCCTCCGAGCGCATCGCTAATGTTACGCGGGAGATGAAGGCAATCCTTGCAGACACGACCCTTGCGCAGGCCGATGTCGTCCCGGTCTCGGCGATAACGGGCGAAGGGTTGGGCGTCCTGCGCTCCCGACTCGAGACGGCCGCCGGGTCGTTGGCCGACCGAGCGCCTGGAACGCGCTTTCGCCTCGCAATTGATCGCGTCTTCACGCTAGCTGGCGTTGGCGTTGTCGTGACGGGGACCATTCTTTCAGGGTCGGTTCGTGTTGGCGACCGGGTGCAGATTAGCCCTTCCGGCCTCGGCGCTCGGGTGAGGTCCTTGCATGCGCAAAATGCGCCCGCCGAGATGGCGCGCGCTGGGGACCGCTGCGCGCTCAACCTTGCGGGCTCTGGGGTCGAGAAGGGCGCGATGAGCCGTGGGGATGTCGCGCTTGATCCGGAGCTTCATGCGCCGACAGAGCGTATCGATGCAAGATTGCGCGTTCTACTGACCGAACGAAAGCCAATCAGCCAGTGGTTCCCGGTCCGCCTTCATCATGCGGCGGCCGAAGTGGGCGCTCGCATCGTTTTGCTCGGCGATAAGCCAATCAGTCCGGGAGAGCTGGCGGACGTCCAGCTTGTGCTCGATCGGCCGATCGCCGCGGCGACGCATGACCGCTTCGTGCTGCGAGACGTTTCAGCTCAGCGGACCTTGGGAGGGGGCGTGTTTCTCGATCTGCGCGCGCCGGCTCGCAAGAGGCGCACCCCAGAGAGACGAGACCAGCGATCGGCGCTTGCGATTCCCGATCCAGCTGCTTCCCTCGCCGCCCTTTTGGCCGTCGCGCCGTTCGCCGCCGATCTTGTCGTTTTCGAGCGCGACCGTGCGCTAACTCAGACCCGGGTCGATGAGCTCGCAAGGCAACTCAAGCTTGTCGTTCTGGAATCGGGCGCATCTCATACTGCATTGTCGTCGGAGGCGTGGGAGCAACTGTTTTCCGCGATGCTGGCGGGGACCGCGGCCTATCACGCCGAATATCCAGATCGCCAGGGCGTCGGCCGGGAGTTGTTGCGGATGACGGCGCAACCGAGGCTTCAGAAACCGGCGTTCGAGGCCGCCGTGCAGAAGCTCGTCCGCAAGGGCGCGCTGGTCCTCGACGGGGCCTTTGTCAGGTTGCCGTCGCACGTTGCAAGGCTAACGCCAGAGGATGGTGCGGCTTGGGAGGTCATCGCACCCCTCATCAGCGCCGACGCGCGCTTCCGCCCGCCGAGAGTGCGCGACATTTCCGTCGTGACGGAGCTCGCGGAGCCGAATGTGCGGCGCGTGCTGAAACTTGCCGACCGCATGGGGTGGACAGACGAGGTAGCGCGCGACCATTTCTTTCTCCGCTCGACGGTCCGGGAGATGGCGGCGATCGCGGCCGACCTATCAGATAGGCGGGAGGGCGGCGCCTTTTCGGCGGGCGAGTTTCGTGACTGCATGGGGAACGGCCGCAAGGTCGCGATCCAAATCCTCGACTTCTTCGACCGCCTTGGGGTTACGTTGCGCCGGGGCGATATGCGTCGCATCAATCCGCATCGGCCGGACTTGCTCGGATCAGACGGCGGCCTTGGAGGCGCCGATGGAAGAGAATCGTCCCCGGTGGGGCGCCCGGACTTCAAATCCGTGTGGGGCAGCGAGCCTGTCTCAGGTGGGTTCGACTCCCACTCTCTTCCGCCAACACCGTTTGGAGCTTCTGGCCTCAAACCGCCGTAGCCTTTCAGCCCTGGCTCGACGATTGCAGGTTGACCCTCCCGTTTGTTGATTGCGCCCCTCTTAGGGCGTCGGATTGTGACCCCTGTCACACGCGCCGGCCAGAAATGGTGTTACTTTTGCCCGGGGCTTTTCAGAGAGAAAAAGAGCAATGGCTACGATGAAAGCTAAAGCTTTCGGAACGATCGCATTTTTCTTCGTCCCCAGTCTGGCGCTTGCGCAAACCAGCGGCGAGACGCTGGCTGGCGCGGGTAAACCGGGCGCTCAAGTCAGCCTGCGCACGCCGTGGCTGGGGAGCGGCGCCAATGGCTCGGACGGCAATGGATGCATGACGCCATCCGGCGGCGAATCGGACGCAAACGCAACGACCGCGCCGTCGTCCAGGCCGCCAATAGCTTTTCGCGGCGACCCCCCGATTTAGGTCGGCGCTTACACTACGACGGCCACGATCGGATCGCCGACCTCGACCGAGCCGACGACGACCGCGCGAGGATCGCCTTCTCGGATGCGCGCGAGGATCGCCGGCGCTCTTTGAGCCTCGCAGGCGACGAGCAAACCGCCCGAGGTCTGCGGGTCGGTCAACAGCAGGCGTCGCCAGTCCTCGAATTCGGGCGGCAGGGACACAGCTTCGCCGTAGCTCTGCCCAGTTGCGGTGCGAAGCGCCTGTCACGAAGCCGGCGCGGGCGAGCGCTTCGGCCTGCGTGAGCAAGGGAGCATCGTTAACGCGGAGACGCACGGTCAGGCCGGCGCCGCGCGCCATTTCGAGCGCGTGGCCGAGCAGGCCGAAGCCGGTGACGTCGGTCATCGCGTGAACTTCGCTCATTCGCGCGAGTTCTGCGCCGATGACATTGAGGCGCGTCATGAAGCCAAGCATTTCGCGATAGCCTTCGTCGGGGAGCGCGCCCTTCTTGATCGCCGCCGAATAGATCCCGACGCCGAGCGGCTTGGTGAGGATCAGCGCGTCGCCTGGCCGCGCTTCCGAATTGCGTCTGAGCGCTTTCGTGGGAACGAGGCCGACGACGGCGAGGCCGTAGATCGGCTCGGGCGAATCGATCGAATGGCCGCCCGCAACGGGGATGCCCGCCTCCGCCGCCATGGCGGAGCCGCCGCGCAGAATTTCGCGGATCATGGCTGTCGGCATGCTGTTGATGGGCATGCCGAGGATCGCGAGGGCGAAGATGGGCCTGCCGCCCATCGCGTAGACGTCGGAGAGCGCGTTGGTCGCGGCGATGCGGCCGAAGTCGAACGGATCGTCGACCATCGGCATGAAGAAGTCGGTGGTCGCGACGATGCTCGTCTCGTCATCAAGCCGCCATACCGCCGCGTCGTCGCCGGTTTCCGTGCCGACGAGAAGATTGGCGAAGGGCGCCGCCGCCGGCTGGTCGGCGAGCAGCTCGCGCAGGACGGCAGGCGACAGTTTGCAGCCGCAACCGCCGCCATGGGCGAGCGCGGTCAGGCGAAGGATGGGAGCGTTCATGGCGGTCAGTCTTCTGCGAGCCGTAATCCGGCTCAGAGAGTGCCCCCGCGGCCGTCGTAAGGCTAGAGGCTAACAGGGCGCACAGCCGTCGCTTAACGCGAGCAATGCAACCAGCGCGCGAGTTCGGCGCAATCAAACGGAAGTAAACGCCAATAAACGAGCATAAACGTTAGTAAATTCGCTTTCTTTTACTAGAGCGCCGGACGCTCACGTGAATCCGTATCCTGCGGCGGTGAAGTAGTTTTTGCACTCTTCGGGTTGGAACAGGTCGCAGATTTGTCCGATGGCTTTCCAGAGTTCGTCGATTGTTCGGACGGCCCTGGCGCGCAGATGAGCCTTGAGTTTTGAGAAGGCCATTTCGATCGGGTTGAGATCGGGGCTGTAGGGCGGCAGAAACAGAACCTGTGCGCCCCGGTCAAGAATGGCCTTCTCGGCGATTGGGCTTTTGTGGGCGGGCAGATTGTCCATGATGACGATGTCGCCTTTTTCGAGGGTTGGGACGAGTTGGGTCTCGACATAGGTTTCGAAGATTCTGCGGTCCATCGGCGCATCGATGACGAAGGGCGCGGTCAGGGCGCCGCAACGCAATCCGGCGACGAAGGTCTGGGTCTTCCAATGGCCGAAAGGGGCTTTGGACCGGAGGCGCCTGCCCTTCAGGCAACGTCCGCGCAGGCGCGTCATTTTCGTGGTGGTTCCGGTCTCGTCGAGGAAGACCAGCCTTTGCGGCTCGAGCCGCATCCCGGGCTGCCGCTCAGTCCGCCATTCCTCTCGCGCCTGGCGGATATCGGGGCGATCGCATTCGCTGGCCAGAAGCGTTTTTTTTAAAGCGATAGCCGTTGCGAATAAGCCAGCGAGAGATCGAGGCGGGATCGGCCCGCGTGCCGCACGCCGCTTCAAGCTCGCCCGCCAGTTCGGGCATCGTGATGTCGTCCTTCTCGGCCACCCGCCTCAGCAGAAAAACGCGATGCGGATCGAGCTTGGCGTGCCTGCGTCCGCCAACCCGCTTGGGCGCGAGGCTGCCTCGCGCCCGGTACGCCGTCATCAAGTTGATGACAAACGATGGCGAAACATCGAAATGCGCCGCGGCCGCCCGCCGCGAGTGGCCGCAACCGACAAAGGCCACAACGCGCTCGCGAAGATCCCGCGAATAAGCTCTCGGCATCGCAAATCACCTCCTCGCGGAAATGAATCACAAACCGAGTCGCCGGGGAATCCCTTCCCAATTCAATCTGACAATCCGGCGCTCTAGCGTTTATTTTTTCGAATCTCGACTTCTCAATGCGTTACGGGCGATTCAAACAAGAAGGCGATTATCCCCGACTTGACATAAGTTCGATTTCATGCGAAGGTCTCCGCAGTTGAAGGAGATTTGGCATGTCCCGCCCCAAAGCAGTCCATCAGATGACAGCGCCCCAATTCGACGCGCTGTTTAAGACTGAGGACGATTGCATTGTTTATCTCCTTGCGCGTCGCTGGCCACAGGGCGTTTGCTGCCCTCGCTGCGGTAATGCCAAGGTCTATGCGCTCGCCTCTGGCCACCATTGGCAATGCACTGAGTGCGCTCCGGGCGGCTCCACAGGTTATCGTTTCTCGCACTTGACCGGCACAATCTTTGAGAACACGAATAAGCCGTTGAAAGACTGGTTCCGAGTTCGCGCACCTTATGCTGGTCAGCAAGAAGGGCATGAGCGCCCTCCAAATCTTCCGCTATATGGGCTTCGGCTCCTACAAGACGGCATGGCTTATGTGCCACAAGATTAGAACTGCCATGGTCGAGGACGTTAAGAAGTTGGGCGGCATTGTCGAGGTTGACGAAACTTACGTCGGCGGAAGCGACAAGAACCGGCATTGGGACAAGAAAAGCGGAACACGCGGGCGAGGCGCCACCGGGAAGACTGCCGTCGTGGGGGCAGTTAAGCGCAAGGGCAACGTCGTTGCTCGCGTTGTCGAAAACACAAGCCGTGAGACACTTGAAGCCTTCGTTCGGGAGACAGTCTCGAACCGCGTGAGCCTCCTTTGCACCGATTCTTACCCCGGCTACGTGCGGTTGAAGCACCGTTTCCCGCACCAATCGGTTGACCACACCATTGGCCAACATGTTGTCGGCGCGGTTCATACGAATACGATTGAAGGCTTCTGGTCCATACTCAAGCGCGGAGTTGTTGGCACCTACCACAAGGTCAGCCGCAAATATTTGCATCTTTACGTCGCTGAATTCCAGTTCCGGTATAACAATCGTGAAAACGCCGACATCTTCGGGACAGCTATAAAAGGATGTTAGACTAGTTTTTTGGTGGGCTATCCGATTTTTGTAGATGTGATTGCACAGAACTGTCTACCATATCTCTTACCTGAGCCCCGATACCGAAGAATACAGGGAATAGAGTGACTACAGCAACAATTAGCAAAGCCAACCCAAAGGCTATTACCCATTGATTTGTTCTTATTATACTATTATCGGCCTTAGCCGAGTCCAATTTAGATAAGACTAAGTCTATCTTTGACTCTAGCCTGACAATTTTTATCTCTGTTCTAGCCTCAGAAGCGTCAATCTGAGCTTTTATTTCTTCTCTAGTTATATCAGCCATCGCGCGTCCACCGTTATGCCCAAATCTGGCTTGTCGTAAATTCACCTCAGGCGCCTGAATATTTAAATTCTTCTCAGTCACATCTATTTTCGCGGCAAACGTCGGACCTTTACTCGCAATGCTCTGTGACTGCGGGAATGACAATACAGTCCCGCTCATTTTTTTGAGAGATTATCAGCTGACTGAGAGTAAATACTGTCAACTAATTCTTTTTTTAAAATACCTTGGGCGACTAGCCTCGCAAGCGCTGTATGGAGGAACGCAACAGACGATATAAATCCATCCATTGGCATAACAATTTGTGCCGAAATGGAATTTCTATACCTTGAGGCCCCAGATATATCTGGGTCAGTGCGGTATAGGTAGAATTTAATCATGTTTTGACTTGGCGCTATATTCGCCACCCCGTCTGCAAAGACGGTAAGAACCTCTTGAGGCGGGAATCCCGTCGCGGGAATTAGTTCGGACGATGCCCCGCTTGTTTCTGGTGGGACATTTGGCTCCGTATCTTCCTTGGGCATTGTGATCCTCTCGACGGCGGATTGAACCACAAACGCCCTCGAAGAGTCTTCAACGCGCCGGCCTGTCAATCACGCCTTATGATCATTGAGACCATTATGTCAAGTGCGGGATAATCGCCAACAAGAAAATTTCGGGCCGCTTGCCCACCCGCTGAAACTCGCTGGAGAGGTTGTGCTCAAACGCTCTCGCAGACACGGTCACCGTGTCCCACATACACATCCCACATACACTCGGCTCTCATCACCGTCTAATCTTGGTCAACAAAATTATATATCAGGTATTTCTGAATTTGTCAACATACTGAGCCGTTTGGCCCTCGCACCGCAAACCTGAACGTTTCGCCGTCCCGGATGACGTGGCCGGCGGTGGGGGCGGGGAAGTGGGAGCCGATGACCAGGGTCGGCTGATCCGCCCACTCGGCGAAGAGACGCGAGCGCGTCAGCACTGCGGCCTTCCGGTCGCTGTCGGCGAAAGACCAATCGGGGTGCGCCAGCTGGCAGGGGTGGTGGGCCATGTCGCCCGTGATCACCGCCCGCTCGGCCTCGGACTCGATGATCACGCTGACATGGCCCGGCGTGTGGCCGGGAGAGGGCGTGAGCCGAATCTCCGGCGAAACCACTTGGTCCATCTCCACCAGCTCGACGACGCCCGCGTCGAAGATCGGCTTGACGCTATCGCCGAGCATCGCCTGCTGCTCCCGGTCGTCATTGGCTTTCCAGAACTCGTATTCGCACCGGCCGATGAGGTAGCGCGCCCGCGGGAAAGTCGGCGTCCACTTGCCGTTCTCGAGCATCGTGTTCCAGCCGACGTGGTCGACATGCAGGTGCGTGCACACCACGGCGTCGACTCCGTCGCGCGACCAGCCGGCATTACCAAGATGCTGCAGGAACGGCGTCGCCAGGGGCTCACCGCCAGTGATCTCGCGTGGCCGGTCGTTGCCGACGCCGGTGTCGACGATAAGCTTCAGCCCCGGCGCCTCGACCAAAAGCGCGTGGACGCTGAGGTTTAGGGTGGAATTGTCCTCGCTGACGAAGTGAGGATAGAGCCACGCCGACTTGCGCAGTTCCGCGGGCGTGGCCTGCGGGATGACTGTGGCCGGAACCGGCAAATCCATCTCGACGATGCGGGTAATCGTCACCCGCCCCACTTGCCAGCTCAGCATCGCGCTCACGGCTCCTCGCTCAAGCTTAGACCGGACGGACATTGCGGGAAAGGCGATGTAATGATCAGCTTATTGGATCTAAAACAACCATTTTGGATGGCCTTTGCACGAGCGTGGCGTTGAATCCGCGCTAATTCAATCATATCGTGACCAGAACCCACCGTTCGTCCCCGGCTAGCCGACCAGCAGCAGCGGATTGGGCGCGTGGCGCGACCAGCCGGCTTCGCCGATCATGACATCGAGTCCGAGCGTGGCGAAGTCATCGGCGTAAGGGTCAGCCTGCATGTCCTTGGCCTGATAGGCCATCTTCGAATAGGTCCCGCACTCGTCGCAGGTCTCGGCCTTCACGACGCCGGCATCGCCTTCGATTCCCCGGATCGAAAGCGTTCGCGAGCCCCCGCAGGCGACGCAGACCGCGCGCGAATAATTCCAGGCCGTGGAGCAGAGCGAGCAATAGAGGTAGCGCGCGCCGGGATTTTGCCCGGCGCCAGTGACAAAGCTCGCTGACGGCGACGAGCCGCAACAGGGGCATAGCGCCCGCTGCTCGAGCAACCGCAGCGCGGGCGCCGGAAGGCGGGCGACAAGACGGGTGAAGTACACCTGCAATGCTGCGGCGATCCAGAAACTCGGGCCCGCGTCCTTCTCATCAATGCCGCCACGCAGGAACGCGTCAGCCAAGGCCTCGGTCGAGTTGGCGCTGCGGGCGCGCAACTCCGTCGCAACCACAGCCGCCGGAAACGGCAACCCCTCGGCGACGGTATCGAGCAGCAGCGCGAGACCGTCACGCCATGCCGGATCACGCCGATGGCCATCGGCCGCCATGGGCGGAATGCGCGCGGCGACCGCCTGCTCCACCATCGCTTCGTCGGGCGCGGCCCCAGGCGGGAGCATCGTTGCGACATGATGCTGGGCGCGCGCGAGCTTCGCCAGGAAGTCCAGCCATCCTTCCATCGGGTGGCCGTTCGACAAACGCTCGAGCCGCTCCGCCGTGCGCGCGAAGCGGAGTGCCGGATCGGGAAGCAGGATCGGCTCCGGCGCTTTGACACCGCCCGTCGGGCTGCCGATCCAATTGCCTTTCGGCGCGGTCTCGCCTTGCCTCATGAACCCTCAGCCGCGCGCCGAGGGCGGGGACCTTTCGATCCCGTCGCCACGAGGCTTTTCAGCCATTTGCGGTGGTGCCGCCACGCCCAGCCGGGGGTCACATAGCCTTGCGTCATTCCGCGCATCGAGCCGCGCACCCAGATCGCCGCATAGACGTGGGTGATCCAGATGATGATCGCCGCGATCGCCGCATAGCTGTGGATGAGCGCCGCGGCCCTCTGCGTTTCGATCGTCGTGGCGTCGCCGAAATAAACTTCCCAGATGACGAGCCCCGTGAAGAACAATGCGGGCACCAGAAGCGCCATCGACCAGAACACGAATTTCTGGCCGGCGTTGAATCGCCCGACTTCAGGAACGCCTTCTTCCTCGTTGCGCAGAACGCGCACGATCGCGGCCATCCACGCGATGTCGTCCCGGTTCCAGAAATTGTCGCGCCAGAATTGCACGATGAGGCCGGCGTAACTCACCAGGAGCACGCAGCCGATCCATGGATGAATCGCCCGCGCCCATTGCCCGCTGCCGAACAGCAAAGCGAGAAACGACAAGAGCGGGTGGAACATCGACAGGCCGGAAAGGAACAAAAGAATGAAGCAGGCGGCGGTGATCCAGTGATTGATCCGCGCCGCCGTCGTATTGCGAATGATCGTCCCGCGCGGATAGCTCATGTGGCCTCGCTCGTGACTTTGCGTTCCGAGTCCCGAATGAGCTTCGCCGCGGCGATGTCGTCCTCGGGCTGCACTTCGTTTGGCCCGGCGGTGATCCAGTGGAAAAATCCGGCGACGGCGGCGAGCGCGACGCCAGCCAAAGCCAGCGGCTTCAACACACCCTTCCAGATTTGAACAAGCGGATCGATCTTCGGGTTGTCGGGCAGCCCGGCATAGAGCGACGGACGATCGGCGTGATGGAGCACGTACATCACATGCGTGCCGCCGACGCCCTGCGGATCGTAGAGGCCCGCATTCTCAAAGCCGCGCGATTTGAGATCGATCGACGCGCTCGCCCGCCCAATGCGTCATGTCAGTCTTCGAGCCGAACATGATCGCGCCGGTCGGGCAGGCTTTCACGCAAGCCGGCTCTTTGCCAACCGCGACGCGGTCGGAGCAGAGCGTGCACTTGTAAGATTTATGATCGATCTTGCTGACGCGGGGAACGTCGAACGGGCAGCCCTTGATGCAATAGCCGCAGCCGATGCAGTTCTCGCTGATGAAATCGACGATGCCGTTGGCGTATTGCACGATCGCGCCGGGCGCCGGGCAGGCCTTGAGACAGCCTGGATCCTCGCAATGCATGCAGCCGTCCTTGCGGATCAGCCATTCGAGGTTGCCCTGATCGTTGTCCCATTCCGTGAAACGCATCAGCGTCCAGGTGTTGGGATCGAGATCGAGCGGGTTGTCGTACGTGCCCTCGAAATGACCGATCTCGCCGCGCAGGTCGTTCCATTCCATGCAGGCCGATTGGCAGGCCTTGCAGCCGATGCAGCGCGTGACGTCGATGAGCTTGGCGACTTCCTGCTCATGCCGACGCACTGACGGCGGCGTGATCGTCGTGGCCGAGATGCGGATGTAGTCCTGCGACTGCAGATTGGACATGGCTCAGTTCCTCTACGCCACAGGCGCCGCGACCTTCTCGACATTGACGAGGAACGCCTTGAACTCCGGCGTCTGCGTATTGGCGTCGCCGACCGAAGGCGTCAGCGTGTTCGCGCCATAGCCCTTGCGCGCCTGGCCGGTGAAGCCCCAATGCAAGGGCACGCCGATCACATGCGTCGGCTTGCCGTCGACAGTCATCGGCTTGATGCGCTTCGTCACATAGGCCTTGCAGACGATCGCGCCGCGCTTGGACGAAGACCCGCACCCAGCCGCCCTGCTCGATGCCCTTCTCCTTCGCCAAGGCTTCCCCGATCTCGACGAATTCCTCCGGCTGGAGGATCGCGTTGATCAAGCGCGTGCTTGGTCCAGTAGTGGAAATGCTCGGTGAGGCGGTAGGTCGTTCCGACATAGGGGAAGTCGGCGGCGGCGCCGAAGTTCTTCCGGTCGTCGGCATAGACGCGCGCCGCCGGATTGTTGCGCACCTTCGGATGCAGCACGTTTTCGGAAGGGCTTTCGAACGGCTCGTAATGTTCCGGGAACGGCCCCTCGACCATCTGATCGAGGGCGAACAGGCGCCCCATGCCCTCGCCGTTCATGATGAAGGGGCCAACATTCTCGGAGGGCGCGGCGGCCGTATAGTCCGGCACGTCCAGGCCGACCCACTTGCTGCCGTTCCATTCGATGATCGACTTCGCCGGGTTCCACGGCTTGCCCGCCGGGTCGGCGCTGGCGCGATTGTAGAGGATGCGCCGATTGGCTGGCCACGCCCACGCCCAGTTCGGCGCAATGCCCGCTTCGCGCGGATCGCTCGCGTCGCGCCGCGCCATCTGGTTGCCCTTCTCGGTGTAGCTGCCCGAGAAGATCCAGCACCCCGACATGGTCGTGCCGTCATCGCGCAATTGCGCGAACCCGTCGAGCTGCTGCCCGGCCTTGACGAGCGTCTGGCCGCTCGCGTCCTTGAGGTCGGCGAGCGCGCGGCCATTCATCTCCTTGGCCATTTCCTCAGGATCGGGATCGGTTGGATCGATGTAATCCCAAGTCAGATTGAGGAGTGGATCAGGGAACGCGCCGCCGTCCTTGCGATACATTTCGCGCAGGCGGAGGAAGATGCCGGCCATGATGAAGATATCCGACCGCGCCTGCCCCGGCGGCGGCGCCGCTTTCCAGTGCCATTGCAGCCAGCGCGCCGAATTGACGAGCGCGCCATTCTCTTCGGCGAAGCATGTGGTCGGAAGCTGGAACACTTCCGTCTGGATGCTCGCCGGGTTGGACGGATTCTGCGGCCCGAAATTCTCCCAGAAGCGCGAGGTCTCCGTATCGAGCGGATCCATCACGACGAGATATTTGAGCTTAGCCAACGAGCGGCGGATCTTGCCCTTGTCGGGGAAGGCCTGAAGGGGGTTGAAGCCCTGGCAGATGTAGCCGTTGATCTCGCCCTTATCCATCATCTCGAAGGCGGCGATGATGTCGTAAAGCGGGATGTCGAGCTTCGGCAGCCAATCATAGGCCCAGTCGTTGTCCGCGGTCGCGGCCTTGCCGTAGATCGCCTTCTGGAAGCTCACGAAGAACTTCCTGTAGTTTTGCCAGTAGCTGACCTGGCCCGGGCGCATCGGCTTGAAGAGCCGGGTCTTCATGTAATCGTCGAAGGTTACGTTGGTGTCGCGCCCCAGGGTGAGATAGCCGGGCATCGCGTTCGACAGGAGCCCGACGTCGGTCAGCCCTTGGATGTTGGAATGGCCGCGGAGCGCATTCATGCCGCCGCCAGCAACGCCAATGTTGCCCAGAAGCAGCTGCACCATCGCCATGGTGCGGATGTTCTGGGCGCCGACGGAATGCTGCGTCCAGCCGAGCGCGAACAGGCTCGTGAGCGCTTTGTCCGGAGCGGAGCACGAAGCGAACAGCGCGCAGATCTGCAGGAACTTGTCCTGCGGCGTGCCGCAGATGCGCGACACCATTTCTGGCGTGTAGCGATCGACGTGTTTGCGCAGAAGGTTGATGACGCAGTTGGGATTTTGCCAGGTGTCGTCGATCTTGGCGAAGCCCTGATCGTCCTTGTCATAGTCCCAGGTCTCTTTGTCGTAAACGCGTTTCTCTTCGTCATATCCGGTGAAGAGACCGTCCTCGAAACCGAAGCCCTCTTTCACGATGAGGCTGGCGTTGGTGTAGGCGCGCACGTACTCGTGCTGAATCTTGTCCTTCTCGAGCAGATAGCGGATGACGCCGCTCAAGAACGCGATGTCGGCGCCCGGCCTAATCGGCGCATAGACGTCGGCGACCGACGCCGTGCGCGTGAAACGCGGATCGATGACGACGAGCTTCGCGCCGTTCTCGATCTTCGCCTCGATCACCCATTTGAAACCGCACGGATGGGCTTCGGCGGCATTGCCGCCCATGACTACGATGACGTTGGCGTTCTTGATGTCCTGCCAGGTGTTGGTCATCGCGCCACGACCGAATGATGGGGCCAAACTGGCCACCGTCGGTCCGTGTCAGACGCGCGCCTGGTTGTCGAAGACCACCATGCCGAGGCTCGAGCCACCTTCCAGGTCACGTAGGATGTCTCGTTGGAAGACGCGGACGCCGCGAGCATGCCAGTCGACAGCCAGCGATTGACTGTCGTCCCGTCTTTGTTTCGCGCGATGAAGTTTTTGTCCCTATCCTCCTTCATCAGCGTCGCGATTCGATCGAGCGCGAAGTCCCAGGAGACTTCCTTGAATTCGTTAGTTCCCGGGCGCGCGGTATTTGCGGAACCTTGAGCCGCGTCGGCGCATGGACGATGTCGAGCAGCGCCGATCCCTTCGGGCACAGCGTGCCGCGATTGACGGGATGGTCCGGATCGCCCTCGATATGGGTGATGTCGGATATCGCGTTCTTGGCTTTGTCGCCGAGGCTGTAGATCAGAATGCCGCAGGCGACCGAGCAATAGGTGCAGGTGTTCCGCGTCTCGGTCGCCGCCGTCAGCTTGAATGGCCGGACGGATGCGGCGAGCGCTTCCCCGGCCCCGCCGAAGCCGAGAGCGCCCAGGCTCGATGCGGCAAGTCCCGCTGCGGTGATCTTGATGAATCCGCGACGACTCAATTCCATTTCAAACGCTCCCGGGGATGCGCCGCGCACGCGGGAGGCGCAAGGGTTGAGGCAATTGAGATGGCGCAGCTTAGAAAAAAGCGGCCGCTTTGGGAAGGATGAAAGCGTTCGGAGCTGCTCTCAACAAAACGCGAGCAGCTCCGCCGTTATATCTTAATGGACTTATCGGCTATCGAACGAGATCGGACAGTGGCGCTTCGTCCCGCTGTCGCCCGCCAACCGTCGCCATATAGCTTGCGGAGAGGGCGCCTACCAAAAGCGAGATGAAGGCCCAAAGCGCCACGGAAACTCCCGTTTTGCGTGCAGCATCAGCGGCCTCTTTGGCCTTTTGCGCGGCTTGCTCCTTTACATTTTTGGCCTGGTCGAAAACATCGCCCACGCGCTTCTCCGCATCCGGTTGGCTCACACCCGTCCGGCTCGCAACGAGTTGAGCGAGATAGGTTTTGTCCGCAGCCGGGAGATCGCCGGAGTAGACGGCGCGGGTCAGAATGCGGGCGGCCTCTGCCGACGCGGCGCCTGTGTCGCCCTGAGAAGGGTGATCGCTACGCAGGAGCATATCGCTGAAATAGGCCGTCGGATCGCCAAGAGTTGATGTCGCCTGGCCAGCCGCTTGCCCGGTTGCGCGCCGCCGCTTCGGTCGCCGCGCCAGCAAGGCGCGCGGCTCCACTAACCGCAGAGCTTGCGGCGGAAGCGATTAAGGCAGCGCTGACCACCGCGCCTAGCGCCCAAACCAATAAGCCGTGCGCGGTATCGCGAAAAAAAACCTCATCGGTGTGTGCGCGCGCCCAGCCAGTCCTTAGACGCCCGGCTATATAGCCTCCGATGCCCGAGGCGAATAGCTGGACCGCGATGAACCACGCTGCCGCAAGAACGCCAAAGGTCGTCGCGGACGGATTGTTGCTGGACCACGGCGAAATCGACACGAGGCCGATGCCCGCTCCAAGCGCAACCAATGCGAGCGAAAAAGCCGAAGCGACAAATGCGCCGGCGATAACGGCCGCCCACGACACGCCAGAGGCGGTCCCATCGGCTGTCAATGTTGATAAGGGTGTGCGGCTGACGATTGTCGCCTCTGTCATGGTTGAGCCTTTGTATGCGCGTCAAAACCCAACCGGCCGATAGCCGGTTGGTCGTTCTTCTGGATCGAGGGACCTAGTGGTAAAGAAGCGCGATCAGGATGATGATCGGAATCGGCACACCAAGAAGCCAAAGCAAAATTCCGCGGCCCAAATTACCCTCCTAAGCGTAACCGACAAATCGGTGCGGCTAAAACCTGGCTCGCCTTTTTTTGTTCCAGATGGTCTGACTTTTAGGCAGACAGGTTTCCGTCGCGCCGGGTTTTGATCGTGCCGTAGTCTCGAGCCCATCGGGTTGTGAGCGCCGCCTGCTCAATGGAACCGCTGCGCGGTTTTCAGTGGTGAGATCCCTGGCGGTTTTGCGCTGACTGTTGGAACTCTCGGGCGCGGGCGTCTGTTTACTTAGTTGGAATTGTGGTCGCGACCCCTCGAAAGTGGCGGAAGACGTTTTGAAATGGACGCACGGCCCGTCATTCGAGGATGACGGGATACGATTTCGTCTTTGGGCGCCGAAGGAAAAGCAGATCGCGCTGGTGGTCGAGGGTCGCGATCCCGTCGCGATGGAGCGCTGCGGACGACGGCTTTTTCGAGGTCTTTGTAGACGGCTTGTCGGCGGGCGCACGTTACAGGTTTGCGCTGTCGAGCGGACAACACGTCCCGGATCCGGCGTCTCGCTTTCAGCCCGATGACGTCAACGGCCCGAGCGAGGCGATAGATCCCGGCACATATCGCTGGCGCGAGTCCTGGGCGGGCCGCAAATGGGATGACGTGGTGCTTTACGAACTCCATCTCGGCGCTTTTTCACCCGAGGGCACGTTTGCGGGCGCCGCTCTTAAGCTGGACCACCTCGCAGACGTCGGGGTGACGGCGATCGAGATCATGCCGGTCAGCGACTTCAAGGGCCGTTGGAACTGGGGCTATGACGGCGCCTTTCCGTACGCTCCGGACGCGAGCTACGGACGACCGGAAGACTTCAAGGCCTTTGTCGAGGCGGCGCACCAGCGCGGCATCGCGGTGCTGCTCGACGTCGTCTACAACCACTTCGGTCCCGAAGGAAATTTCCTTCCGCTCTATGCGCCCGATTTCTTCACGAGCCGGCACAAGACGCCTTGGGGCGACGCGATCCAGCTTGACGGACCCAACTCGCGGCCCGTGCGCGACTTCTTCATCGAGAACGCCGAATATTGGATCGAGGAGTTTCATCTTGACGGGCTGCGCTTCGACGCCGTCCACGCCATCAAGGATGACTCGCGGCCTGATCTGCTCGACGAACTCGCCACGCGCCTTCGTGCGCGATTCTCGCGGCCCATCCATCTCCTCCTGGAAAACGAGGACAACGAGCCGCAGCGACTGACGCGCCACGGCTGACAAGGCCAATCTCTACACCGCGCAATGGAACGACGACATCCATCATGTTCTCCATGTCGCCGCCACGCATGAGAGCAGCGGCTATTACGCCGCCTACGGCTCGACGGAGCTGCTGGGCAAGACCATCGCCGAGGGCTTCGCCTATCAGGGCGAGATGATGCCTTATCGGAATGCGCCGCGCGGCGGTCCGAGCGCGCATTTGCCGCCGACCGCCTTCGTGTCCTTCATCCAAAATCACGACCAGATCGGCAATCGCGCGTTTGGCGAACGGCTGAATGCTCTTGGCGCCTCGCGGAGGCCATCCGCGCGCTTGCGAGCGTCTACCTGCTCGCGCCTCAGATCCCGATGCTGTTCATGGGCGAGGAATGGGGCGCGACGGAGCCGTTCCTCTTTTTCTGCGACTTCAGCGGAGAGCTGGCGGAGGCCGTGAGAAAAGGCCGGCGCGAGGAATTCTCACGTTTCCCCGAGTTTGCCGATCCGAGAACAGGTCGCGAAGATTCCCGATCCTTGCGCTCAGTCGACGTTCCTTTGCGTCCAAGCTCGACTGGAACCTGATCGACGAGACGCATCTCGCCTACTTATCGCGCGCTGTTGAAGGCGCGCCGCGAGTTTGTGCAGCCGTTGCTGCCTTCCATTCGGCATGGAGGCGAGGCGCTCGTGGTGGGTGAGCAAGCCGTGCGCGTTAGTTGGCAGGCTGGCGACCGCAGGCTGGTTCTCGACGCCAATCTCTCGTCCAGCCCCGTCGAGTTTCCGGCGATCGAATTCAAGCCGTTTTGGCTGTGCGGCGACGCCGGCGCTACTTTTGCGCCTTGGACCGTGCGCTGGGGAATCGATTCTGAATGACCGCTCCTCGCGCGACCTATCGTCTGCAACTCCACGCCGGCTTTGGTTTCAATGACGCGGCGGAGATCGCGCCTTATCTCGCGCAACTCGGCGTCAGCCACGTCTACCTCTCTCCGATCTTCAAGGCGCGACCAGGCAGCGTGCACGGCTATGACGTCACCGATCATAACCAATTGAATCCGGAACTGGGCACGGAAAATGATTTCTCGTCGATGATCGACGCCTTCCGCGATCAGGGGCTCGGGCGAATCCTGGACATCGTGCCCAATCACGTGGGCGTCTGGGGCGCTGACAATCCGCTGTGGCTCGATGTCCTGGAATGGGGTCCCTATTCCCAATATGCCGGCTGGTTCGACATCGACTGGTCGGCGCAAGATGGCAAGCTGCTCGCGCCTGTGCTTGGCGCACAATATGGCGAGGAGCTGAGATCGGGAAAACTCAAGCTCCATTTCGAAGAGGACGGAGGTTTCGCCGTCTGGGCCTATGACGCTCACAAGCTGCCGATCCACCCGCTGACCTTTTCGCTCATCCTCGGGCGTCAGCACCCGGCGCTCGACCGGATGGCCGACCTCTTTCTCGACCTGCCCCAATGGCGCCCGCAGGTGGCGGAGAGGGCGCGGGCGCTGAAGAGCGAGCTCGTTGTGCTCGCCAACAAGGATGAAGGCGTCCGCGCGGCGATCGAAGCCCGGGTTGACGAGTTCAACAGCGATTGGCGCGAACTTGATCGGCTCATCCGCGAGCAGTTCTGGCGCGTCGCCTTTCATCGCGTGGCCGAGGACGAGATCAACTACCGCCGCTTCTTCAACATCAACGATCTTGCCGGTTTGCGCATCGAGGCGGGTCCGGTCTTCGACCACGTCCATGCCCGCATATTCCGCATGCTTGAAAGCGGCGAAATCGATGGCCTCAGGATCGATCATATCGACGGCCTCTTTGATCCCAAGGCCTATCTCGACGCGCTGCGGGCCGGCGCGAAGGCGCCGTTTTATCTGGTCGTCGAGAAGATCCTGGCGCCGCACGAGTCGTTGCGGGCGGACTGGCCCGTCGAGGGCACGACGGGTTACGACTACACCAACCTTGCGCTTGGCGTGCTGGTGGATCCCGGCAGCGAGCAGGCCTTCACCCGGGCCTATTACGATCTTGCGGGAGAAGACCAGGATTTCGCGGCTGTTGCGCGCGACGGCAAGCTCAGGATCATGGAAAATGAAATGGCGAGCGAACTCAACGCGCTCGGGCGCCGCGCCGCGCAATTGGCCGGCGAAAGTCCGATGACGGCGGATCTGACGCGCGCTCTGCTCCAGCGCGCGATCAGACAAGTCGTCGCGAACTTTCCCGTCTACCGAACCTATCTCGACTTTGCCGGGATGCCGGCCGACGCTGACCGGCGGGATATCGCCTGGGCGATGACGCGCGCCCGGCGTTCCGACCCGGATGTTCATCCATCCGCTTTCGATTTCCTGCAGAACATGCTGATGGCGGAAACGGAACAGCCGCCAACTCAGGAGCTCAGCCACACCGCAGCGCTGCGCTTCGCGATGAAGGTGCAACAGTTCTCAGGACCCGTGATGGCCAAGGGCGTCGAGGACACCGCCTTTTATCGCTACAATCGGTTCGTCGCGCTCAACGAAGTCGGCGGCGCGCCGGAGCGATTTGGCCTCGCCCCTGCGCTCTTTCACAAGGCGAACGCCGCGCGCGCTCAGAACTGGCCGCACGCCATGCTGGCGACCGCGACGCATGACACCAAGCGTGGCGAAGACAATCGGGCGAGGCTCGCTGTTCTTTCCGAAATGCCTGAGGAATGGCGGCGGCAGGTCGAAACCTGGACCCGGATCTTGCGAGCGAGACGCGGCGACGTGGAGCGTCGCAGCTCGCTCCGGACCGCGACGACGAATACATGCTCTACCAGATGTTCGTGGGCTCCTGGCCCATCGACATGCTTGACGCTCCCAGCGCCGCGCAGCTGGAGGCTTACGGCGCCCGCATTCACTCCGCACTGGAGAAATCATTGCGCGAGGCGAAGCGCCGCTCGAGTTGGGCGGCGCCCGACGTCGACTACGAGCAGGCGACGCAGGCGTTCGCGCAGGAGGCGTTGCGGTCTGATACGTTCCGATCCAATTTCCTCCCGTTCGTGCGGCGTGTGGCGCGCCTTGGAATCGAGAACAGTCTCGCTCAGACGGTGGGCAAACTCACCGCGCCGGGCGTCCCCGATATTTACCAGGGCTGCGAGTTGTGGGACCTCAACCTTGTCGATCCCGACAATCGGCGTCCCGTCGATTTCGGTGAGCGGCACGCGGCCATCGCGGATGTCGCCGCCTATCTCACAGTTCCGGAAAAGCGGTCGGCGCTGTTCGAGAAGCTCATGGGCGAGTGGCAGGACGGCCGGGTGAAGCTGGCGACGACCGCTCTTCTGCTTTCTCTCCGGCGCGACGAGCCCGAGCTGTTCAGCAATGGCGATTATCAGCCGATTGTCATTGAGGGAGACCGATCGGATTGGGCTTTCGGTTATGTGCGCGCCTCCGGAGACCGAAAGCTCGCTGTCCTCATCGCGCGCTATCCCGCGCATCGAGAAACCGAGCCCAGGTGGAGCGCAACGGCGCGCTTGCCGGAGGGCCGCTGGTTCGACCTGTTTCGCGGCAAGGAGGCGTCTGTCGGCGCTCCTCTGAATGAGTGGCTGCATCCGCTGCCGTTCGCCGTGCTCGTGGCCCAATAAAGGGGCCCGCGTCAATTGGCCGATTGGCGGTCCGTCTTTTCAGGCACACGCTCAAACAGGAGCATAGAGCGAGCGGTCACCTCGTAAACAGCGCCGATTTCAAATTGGTTCGCGTCCAATTTTGGATCGGTCGTGTCGAACAGCCGTTTCCATCCCTCCGCTTCGTAGCATGGCGGCAAGGTGAACTCGACGGTCTCATGGTGGGCGTTGAACACCATGAGGAGCGTGGCGTCCCCCCCTCGCTTCTTGATGCCTGTCGCCTGCCCGCGGCCGTCGAGCAGCATGCCAAAGCAGCGCATACCATTGTCCCAGGCCTCGTCCGTCATCTCCGAACCGACCGGATCGATCCATGCGACGTCTTTCACCTCGAGGTCCGGATTCATTTCGCCGGTCAAAAAGCGCGAGCGGCGCAACACCGGATAGAGATGGAACGCCGACGTCAGCCGGCGGAAGAAGGTCAAGAGCGAGAGGCGCTCCTCATCCATTTCCCAATTGACCCAGCTGATCTCGTTATCCTGGCAATAAGCATTGTTGTTGCCGTTCTGCGTCCGGCCAAACTCGTCGCCAGCGCAGACCATCGGCGTGCCTTGCGACAAGATCAGCGTGGCGAGCAGGTTGCGAAGCTGACGCCAGCGGAGGGTTTGGATCGCCTTGTCTTCGGTGGGCCCTTCCGCGCCACAGTTCCATGACCGGTTGTCGGAACTTCCGTCGCGATTGTCCTCGCCATTCGCCTCGTTGTGCTTGTCGTTGTAGGAAACGACGTCATTGAGCGTGAAGCCGTCGTGGGCGACGACGAAGTTGACGCTCGCCCAGGGTTTTCGACCGCGGAAGTTGAACTTGTCCGGGGAAGCGCAGAGACGGGGGGCCAATTCCTTTACCGTCGCAATGGCCCCGCCAGAAATCGCGCACGTCATCGCGAAACCGGTCGTTCCACTCGGCCCAGCCCGGTGGAAAGCCGCCCACCTGATAACCTCCGGGGCCACAGTCCCACGGCTCGGCGATCAGCTTGACGTCGGCGAGCACTGGGTCCTGGCCGACAACCTTCAAGAAGCCGCTCTCGGTGTTGAAACCGTCGGGCTCACGCGCCAGGATCGTCCCCAGATCGAAGCGGAATCCGTCCACCCGCGTCTCTGTTACCCAATAGCGCAAACTGTCCGCGACCATCTGGATGACGCGCGGGTGGCTGAGGTTGAGCGTGTTGCCGGTGCCGGTATCGTTGATGTAGAAGCGCGGCTCGTCGGGCATCAGGCGGTAGTAGGACTTGTTGTCGATGCCTTTGAACGACAGCGTCGGACCCCGCTCGTTCCCCTCCGCCGTGTGATTGTAGACGACGTCAAGGATCACTTCGAGGCCGCCGTCGTGCAGGCGCGCAATCATTTCCTTGAATTCGCGTAGAGAGTTCGGCACGTCCGAGGCGTACCGAGGGTCGGGCGCGAAAAAGCCGATCGAGTTATAGCCCCAGTAGTTTTTGAGGCCTTTCTCTAGCAGGTAATCGTCGTCGACAAAGGTGTGAATGGGCAGAAGCTCGACGGTCGTGACGCCCAACGATTTGATGTAGTCGACAACGGGTTTCGCGCCGAGCCCCGCGTAAAAGCCCCTGAACTTCTCGTCGACCTCCGGGTGCAACTTCGTAAAGCCCTTGACGTGCGTCTCGTAGACTATGGTGGCTTCCCACGGAACGTTTCGCCGCCGATATTCGCCATGCCAGTCGAAATTTGGATCCACGATCACAGACTTCGGTACGAACGGCGCGCTGTCGCGTTTGTCGAAGGTTAGGTCGTCCTCCTTCGCGCCGATTGTGTATCCGAACACGGCGGGGTCCCACGTCAACTTTCCGGAATGCGCGCGCGCATAAGGGTCAAGCAGCAGCTTGTTGGGATTGAAGCGATGCCCTGCGGTCGGGCTCGTAGGGACCGTGAACGCGAAATCCGTAGAGCGTCGCCGGTCCGACGTCCGTCACGTGGCCGTGGAACACCTCATCGGTGCGCTCGGGCAATTCGAAGCGGCCAATCTCGCGTTTGCCATCCGTGTCAAAAAAACAGACTTCTACCCGCGTCGCGCTTGCGGAGAACACGGCAAAGTTGGCGCCCTTCTCGTCCGCGGTCGCTCCGAGCGGATACGGCTTGCCTTCGCTTATCTGCATTCGTGCCCCCTTCTGACGGCCTCGGTCAGCCTGAGTTCCTTATACGCGCGATTTAGACAACCTTCAGACCGATATCGCGTTCCCTGGCGCCCGCGCCTTCAAGGTCTGCTTTTTCGTTCCCCAAGCTGGTTCTAGCGGAACCAAAGATCGCTCCGGCCGTTCTGGCTCAGGCAAAACGCTCCGAAGTTGGAGCGGCGACAGGAGGCCGCGGTGGGGCAGATTTCTGGGAAAGAGTTTTTTCAACGCGCAAGCGCAACCAGTGTTCCAGCGCGTTCCCCGACCGCCCAGCCCTTGCACTTCGAGCTCTCGGCGGAAGATAGGCCCGAGGGGGAAGGGTTGAGCGACGACCGAATTCAATTGGCCGTCATGACCGCGCTTCACTGGGACCTGGCGGTTCCTCGCGATCGCGTGCAGGTGAGAGTGGATCGCGGTTGGGTCACGCTGACGGGACAGGTGCGCCGCGACTATGAGAAGTCGCGTGCCGAAGCCGACGCCCGAACGATACGAGGCGTGGCAGGGGTGACCAACGAAATCGACTGCAGTCCGGCGTAATAACTGTCATGGCGATGCACGGCTGTCGGGCGCCTTTCCGGGGCGGACATGGCTGTTGGAGATACTCGCCCAGATAGGGCGACAGCGCCGCTCGGTTGTAGGGGGGACCGTGACGCTCCGCTTGGAGCCAGTTTTTGGTGTACATTTTTGGCCAGTCCAAGGTCTGTTTGTTTCAGCGACAGAGGGCTGAGGGTCGCGGCAGCATCTTTCGGGCGCCGTATCAGGTTCGCGATTTGTTAAGCTCGATGGCGTTGGTCTGTCTTGCGGCCGCTTTATCCTGAGAGAGCCGCACAACGCCGCGCTCTACCAGGCTACGGCGCGGTCTAGACTTTTGACGCGCAAAATAGTTCTATCCGATCGGCTCAGAAGACATGTCCCAAGTCAATCGGGGGAAAGGCGTACGAGTGAATGGTCGTATCAGGCCTGCCTGATCGCGTAAGTGTGTGTTTAGTCGTCGCGTTAGCAGCGGCCATGGTCGCGTTCAGCAACCTGGATAGCGCTCTGGCCTTCGACTTCTTTGGGCTCTGGGGCTCGGACGAAAGCCCGCCGCCAGTCTCGCCTACGATAATTTCCTATGCCGTCACGGTCGACGTTGATGGAGGAGACGCCGCACTCAAGAACGCGGTCATGGACGCCTCATCGCTCTATAAGCTCCGCAAGGACGCGCCGCCCGACGGGGACGCGCTCGCCCGGCGCGCGGAAAGCGATTTCGGCCCGATCATCGATGCGATGTGGGGCGCAGGGTACTACGACGCCCGTGTCACGATCTCGATCGATCGAGCCCATCTGACTATCTTGACCAGCGATATAGCGGGCTTTGCGCAAGCTGCAGAAAGCTACCGCAACCGGGCTGTTGCGCCGGTGTCCATCAACGTCGATCGCGGGCCGCTATTCACGCTCCGCTCGATCCGCGTGCTTGCCCCTGGCGGCGCCGAGTTTTTGGAAGCCGAGCTGCCGCCCCGAATCGTCCGCCTCAAGCCCGGCGACCCCGCTGCGGCCGCCGACCTGCGGGCGGCGCAGACCCGGATCGTCGACTATTTCCGCAATCAGGGGCGGCCGCTCGCCAAGGTCGCGTCGCTCGCCCCTGTCGTCGATCACGCCGCTCATGTGATGGACGTGACGTTCACGATCGACCCGGGGCCAATCGCCCCGTTTGGCGAAGCGACGATGAACGGGCCGAACAACTTCGATCCGGCTATCGCGCGCTCCTTCCTCTATATCCATCCGGGCGATCCCTACTCGCCGCGAGCAATCGAAGACGCGCGGAATACCATCCGCCAAATTCCGGCGGTCGGCGGAGTGCGGATCACCGAGGGGACAACACTCGACGCCTATGGCCGCCTGCCTTACACGGTCGATGTTGAGGATAGGCTGCCTTACGCCGTGGGCGCCTCGGCGAAATATTCGACGACCAACGGTCCTGCTGGCCAAGTCTATTGGGAGGACCGTAACGTCTTCGGGGGCGCCGAGCGGCTGCGTCTTCAGGCTGACGTCTTCTACGCCCCGCCTTGGTTCGTAACCTCGCAGGATATTCGTAGCTTTTCGATCGACGACATTGGGTGGCGCTTCTCTGGAAGCTTCCTGAAGCCGGCCTTGTGGGGAACGCCAAACGACCTCCTCGTCGACGCTTTAGGCGAGCGCATGAGCACCAGCGGCGCCGGCTTTCTCGGCTATCAGGTCGAGGACGCCGACGCGACCGTGGCTCTTCGTCATCGCTTCACTCAGGACTTTTGGGTGCAGGCGGGGATCGAGGCGCAGACGGGCGTCTCGACGGACGTGCTAGGCCGGGTCAATTACACGCTGGTCGGCGTGCCGCTTTCCGCCAACTACGACACCACCGACAGCAAGCTCGACCCGACGCAAGGCGTACGCCTGAACGCCTCTGTCGCGGGGTATCCGACCGCTCTTGGCTCGACCGTCGACCTCGTGCAGGGGAAGGCGCGCGCCTCTGCCTATTACGCGCTAGACCCCGATTCGCGCTTTGTGCTCGCCGGACTGATCAGCGCGGGGGCGATGGGCGGCGCGGCGCTCGATGACATTCCAGCCAATTGGCGTTTTTATGCGGGCGGCGGCGGCTCGGTGCGAGGCTACGCCTATAACAGCCTCGGACCGATTGGCCCGTTTGGCGCGGTGATCGGAGGGCGAAGTCTCATCCAAGCTTCGGCGGAATTGCGGGTGAAGGTGACCGACACGATCGGGGTCGTGCCGTTTTTCGACGCGGGCAACGCCTATACGTCGAACTTTCCAAACTTCAGCGCGCCGCTCTACAAATCCGTCGGTATCGGACTGCGCTACTACACGGCGATCGGCCCGATCCGCGCTGACGTCGCCTTCCCGCTCGAAAAGCGCAACGGCGCCGGGCCGGTCGCCATCTATGTCAGCATTGGACAGGCCTTCTGATGCCGCGGCGGCTCGCCACTCTCGGGGTCCTCCTGGGGCTGATTTTCGGAGCGCTCGCCCTCTGGCCGCCCGCGCGCGCAGCCGAAGACGACAGGGGCGTTCTCGCCAACCTTCTCTCGAAGGCCTTGTCCTCGGAGGCGACGAGCGTCTCGATTGGCGCGGTCAATGGCGCCTTGTCCTCCGACGCCTCGATCAGTGATGTCGTATTGTCCGATCGGAACGGGCCATGGCTCAAAATCGACAAGATCCGTCTCATCTGGAATCGGTTGGCTCTCTTCAGCCGCCGACTCGAGGTTGATCAACTGACCATCGGGCGCATGCACTTCCTACGCCGCCCCCTGCCGGCGGATACGCCGCCCCCGCCCGATAGCGGCCCACGCTCAATTCTCCCCGAACTGCCGCTGAAAGTGATCGTCAAGCAGTTCGGCGTGCAGGAACTGTCGCTGGACGAGCCTGTCGTCGGCGTCGCCGCGCGCCTGCAAATCGACGGCAAAGCGACGCTGGGGCCGCCCTCGGAGGGACTCGACCTCAGCCTGACTTCCAAGCGACTCGACGCGCCGGGCGAATTCAAGGCCTTCATGACCTATGTCCCGGCGACCGACAAACTCACCGTCGCGGTGAATTCCGACGAGCCTGCGGGAGGCATCTTCGCTCATCTTGCCAATCTGCCCGGACTGCCGCCGGTGAAACTCGGTTTCAACGGCGCGGGAGCGCTCGACAATTTCGACGCCAAGCTCGATTTCGCCGCGGGCGCCGATGTGTGGGCGCGCGGCGACGTCGTCGTTGCACGGCAGGGTGCGGGGCGGAAGCTCACGCTCGATCTCAACTCCCGACTTGAAGGGATGACCCCTGCCGTAGTTCGCCCGGTCCTGGCGGGCGATACGACGCTCAAAGGAGATATGTTCTTCGACGATGATTCCACCATCGCGACACCCGGCCTGCATCTCGTTTCCGCCAACGCCCGTCTCGATATCGTGGGCGGCAAGTCGGCGGACAACACGGTAGGGCTGAAAGTCCACGCCGGCGCCATTCCGGGCGCCACGCAGATCGGCAAGCTCGACCTCAACGCCTCGATCGTGGGGCCGGCCTTGAGCCCTGTCACGGAAGGTTCGTTCGAAGCGGGCGACATCCATGTCGAGCAAGGCTCGCTCGACCACATCGCAGCGAGCTTCCGCGCCGTTCCCAACGGCTCGCTCAACCAAGAGACGACGCAGATCGCTTTCGAGGGTCGGGCAGCGATGAGCGGCCTTGCGCTTGCCGATCCCGCTCTCGCCAGCGCGGTTGGCAGCGAGGCGAAACTTAATCTGCATGGGACGGCCACCGTCGGCGGCGACATATCGTTTGACGCGCTCGATCTGACGTCACACGATTTCGACGTCCGCTATTCCGGCCTGCTCGCTCCGAGGAAGCTCCACGGTCGCGCAGAGATCATCGCGCGCGACCTCAGCCGCTTCGCGGCTCTTGCCGGAACCGCTCTCAAAGGCGAGGCGCGGGCGACGGCCGATCTCGATGGCGCTCCAAGTTATGGCGCGCTCACCGCGACGATCGACGCGCGCGTGACGCGTCTCGCCACGGCTTACCCGATACTTGACCGCCTCACGGGCGGCGACCTCCGCCTGACCGGCGCCGCGCGAACGACTCCCGCGGGTGGCTTCGTCTTCACGGATCTTGCGGCGAGGGGAGCGCACGCGTCGGCGCGGCTCAACGGCGATTTCGGGCCGGACAAAGTGAATCTCGACGCCAACGTCGATCTGCCGCAGGCCAGCGTCCTCGACCCGCGTGTCTCCGGCAAGGCGCAGGTGGTCGCAAGGCTAACCGGCGTCCCGGACGACCTCAGCGCCGCACTGAACGCAACATTGAGCGAAGGGCTGTTGCTCGACCGCAAGACGTCTGGCGTGACGTTGGAGGCGCAGGCGGCGCACATTACCGGTCAGGTCGAGGCGAACGCATCGGCCTCCGGCGACATTGACGGCAACAAGTTGCAAGGCTCGGCCCATGTCGCGAAAACCGCTGACGGCGGCTGGCGCCTTGACAATCTCGCGGTGACGTTGGCCTCGGTCCGGCTGGGTGGCGCCGTCGCGATTGGGGCCGACCAAATGGCGAACGGCGAGTTCAGCTTCAGCGCCGCCAATCTCGACGATCTCTCGCCGCTCGTACTGACCAAGATGAGCGGCGCGCTGCAAGCGAAAGTGACCGCTTCGGCCGCAGGGGGTCGGCAGGGGGTCGCGATCGCCGCGAGCAGCGACCGGATGGCGTTCCGCGCCAACACCTTTGGAGGCCTGAAGGTAGACCTCGAAATCGGCGATCTTTGGGGCGCCCGGGACGTCTCCGGGCTCGCCAGCCTGTCTCGAGCTGAACTCGCTGGGCAGACAATCTCCGCCATCAAGCTGACGGCTGTGGGGCAGGGCGATACGAGCGACCTCGATTTCGTGGGCTCGGCGCGCGGGCTTGCGCTGAAAGCCCACGGCCGTCTGTCAGGCGGGACGCCGATCCGCGTCGATCTTGCAAGCTTCACCGCGCAGGGCGCCGGCCGAAAGATTGGACTGGCCGGTCCGGCGACGCTGACCTACGACAAGGGTGGCGTCGCCATCCAGAACTTCGCGTTGCGCGTCGATTCTGGCCGACTATCGCTGTCGGGCCGTGCCGGGGCTACGCTTGACCTCCGCGGAACAGCGACTGCGTTGCCGCTCGCCGCACTCGATCTGGTTTCACCAGGCCTTGGCGTGTCTGGAACAGCCGACGGCGACGCGAGCATCCGGGGCACACCGAGCGACCCATCCGGCGACTGGCGCATCAGGCTCAGACAGGTCAGCCTCCCGCAGACGCGCAGCAACGCCCTGCCGCCGCTCGACGTCGTAGGGTCGGGCCGGCTCGCCGCGGGACGGACCTCGGTCGACATTGCGGCCAACTTAGGCGGTCCCAATTCAATCCGTGTTACCGGCTCGGCGCCGCTGTTGAATGAGGGGCCGCTCGATTTGAGGATCGACGGCCGCCTCGACGCGGGACTTGCGAACAACGCTCTGTCTCTTTCCGGCCGTCGAATGACCGGTGCGCTCACGCTTGCGCTTCAGGTCCGCGGGACCGTCGCCAAACCTCAACCGCAGGGATCACTGCAACTGGCGAATGGCGAATTCCGCGACGACGAGACCGGCTTCAAGCTAACTGGAATTGCGGGAACCGTCGTCGCCAACGGAGCGACGATTCGTATCGACCGATTGAGCGGCGCCACCCCCGACGGCGGTTCGATCTCAGCCAACGGCGAGGTGCGGTTCGATCCGGCAGCCGGTTTCCCCGGCTCAGTTCGCGTGACCGGCAAGCACGCCCAGGTCGTGGCCAACAGTATCGTGGCGGCGACCGCCGATCTTGCGCTGACCGTCAGCGGCAACCTCGCCAGGAAGCCTAATCTGGACGGCCGCATCACGATTGATTCTATGGACATCACCGTGCCCGACCGCTTCAGCGGCGTCTCCGCTCCCATTCCTGGCACGAGGCACGTCAATCCGACCCCCACGGCCGAGGCTCGCCTTGCCATGATCGCTAAGAGCAGGGCCGCCCGCGCTCGGACGCCCCTGTTCGACGCGACGCTCAACCTCACGATTTCGGCGGCCAATCGCATTTTCGTCCGCGGCCGCGGCATCTACGCCGAAGTGGGCGGCAATCTGCATGTCGCCGGGTCGGCGGGGGACCCGCAAGTGACAGGCGGATTCGATCTCTTGCGCGGCTCGCTGGCGCTTGCCGGCCGGCGGCTAGTCTTCACCCAGGGCCAGGTCCGGTTCCATGGCGACGTGATTCCTGATCTTAATCTCGTCGCCGAAACTGCCGCGACGGACGTCACCGCGCGCATTGCGGTCACCGGCTCCGCGATCCAGCCGGCTTTCACAATCACCTCGCAACCGAGCCTGCCGGAGGATGAAATTCTATCCCGCATTCTGTTCCAGCGGCCCTCCGGCAGCCTGTCGGCCTTCCAGGCGATCGAGTTGGCCAACGCGGTTGCGACTCTTTCGGGCAACGGCGACGCCTTTGAGCGGGTGCGCAAGACACTGGGGGTCGACAGCCTGGACATCTCGACCAGCGCGACAGGAGGCGCGCTGGTCGGCGCGACACGAGCGATCAACGACAGGATCAGCGTTGGCGTGACGACCGGAGCGCGGCCGCGGGACAATGGCGTCAACGTCGATCTCGACGTTACTCGTCATATCCGGCTTCAGGCGGGAGTCGACGCAAGCGGAGGCTCGAGCGCCGGCGTTGGAGCAGAATGGGAGTACAAATGAGATAGCTGACTTGTTATGGACCGGGTTCGTGAAAGCCCGCTTCCAGCAACTTGGGTGCTTCGCTCGCCCTCTGGGCCTCCGGTCGCACCTAAATAGGGGTAGAACTGGGGATAGGTCCCGATCACGTACGCGTCCAGATGCGCCATGTCCTTTCGCGCTCCGCTGCCATTTCCCGAAGATGCCGACGCCGTCACGATGCGACAAACCGGTTGATTCCCAAATCATGGGACTTTAGACGGTCATTCGCGGCTAGGAGGTAAGGGACCACCCGCTGGTTAGCCTCGGCGATCTTCGCGAAGTCGCGGCGGAACGCTGGCATTAGCGAGGCGAGCTCTTCCCTTAAGGCCGCCTCATCGATCGTGGCGATGCGGCGCTCGAACATGACGATCTCTCCATCGACGATCGTCGTCTCGATGCCTCGACCCACTTCGCTGAAAACGAGCTGCCGCGCGACGCTGTTCAGCGGCTGCCACGCGACGTCGTCGAGGTCGATAAGGACGAGGTCGGCTTTCATTCCGGCCCGGACGGCGCCGATCTCTCCGTCGAGATTCATGGCCTGCGCTCCACCCAAGGTCGCCGCCTTGATCGCGTCCGCCGCGCGCACGCCCGTCGGATTCGGGTCGGTGACCGCCGCCAGTAGGCAGAACATTTTCATCGCCTGAAACATGCTCTGGCAGTCGCCGCAGCTGCAGTTGTCGCAGCCAAGCGCCACTCTAACCCCAGCCTGCATCGCGGCGTGCATCGGCGCGACCCCGCTCTTCAATTTCAGATTGCTGATCGGGTTGTGAACGATGCCCGCGCCATGTTTCGCCATGACCGCGATCTCGTCTCGAGTGAGCCAAACGCCATGGGCAATCGTGGTGCGCGGCGTCAGAAGCCCGATCTCGGCCAGATGCCGGATCATGGAGCCGCCCTGCTCGCCATAAATGGCCCGCGCTTTCGCGGTCTGAGCCTTGGTCTCGTACACATGGGTGAAGATCGGCAGGTGGTAGCGCCCAGCAAGGTCGCTGACACCTTCGAGCAACGTACGCGATGAACGTTGTGGCCCGGAGGGGCTCAAGCCCCAGGTGAAGCGGGGAGGCAAGGGCGTCAGACGATTGATCTGGCGCTCGACGAACGCGATCTCCTCGCGCGCGTCTTTCGGGGCGCCGCGGATAATTGCCATAGCGTCGTCGGGCACGCCGAGCGGCAGAAACGGCGCAATGTCGAGCGCGCCAACGTCGCGCACCGCGATGGAGAAGACGACGCGCATCCCGATTTCCGCATAGGCGCCGAGGATCGTGTCGAGAGTCTCCTCGTCCTGAGGCACCAGGGAGTTCATATCCTGGATGGTTGTGATGCCATTGCGCAGACATTCGAGGGCGCCGAGCAGAGTACGGACACGGATCTCGGCTTTGCTGCGCGGCCCGAAATAGGCGGGCTGCGAATGCAACGCCCAGACGTCGAAGGGCATGTCCTCGAGAAGGCCTTTGGCCAACACGTCGTACGAATGATAGTGGGCGTTTACAAATCCCGGGATAACGAGCTTGCCGTGCGCTTCGATCACCCGCCCTTGCCGCGCAATTCGCTCCTTCAGCTCCCCATCTTCGTCTGGCGCCGTCACTGAGACGATGCGCGAACCTCGGATCACAATGTCACGCACGGAAGGATCGTCTATGTCGCCGTCATGATCGTAAACGCGGCCGCCCCGAATGAGCAGCGATCGCTCGGCAGGACCGTCGCGGTTGCCAGCGTCGGCGGCGGCGATTTTGGGTTTAGACGTCTTCATGAGCGATGTGGGCGGCGAGTGATGCTTGGAGGTTAAGACTCGATTTGGCTGAAGGCCGGCGGAAGGTTCCGCGCGTAGCCTTGAGCGGAGAGAGCGCAATAAGAACCTCCGCCTGCTTCACTGCCGCGATGGTCTGTTCTACGAGAGGCACGGGGACCAGATGGCGCACCCGAGCGGCAAGGCCACTGAGCGGCGCGCCGGCGAGGATGACGACATCGGCCTCGTCCTCCGACACCGCGCGATTGGCGAGGGCCACGAGTTTCGCCTCCTTCTCCTCCTGCACGCTCGCGATCGAAATGAAGGCCTCGTCAAGCGTGCGGATCGAGGCGCAGCGGCCGCCAAGGCCATGCATATCGACGCACTCTCTCAACCAGGGTCCCATCGCCGTCGCAAACGTGACGATGGAAAAGCGGCGGCCGAGCATACAAGCTGAGAGCATTGCGGCTTCCGCGAGCCCAACGATCGGAACGTCAAACAATTCGCGGGCGCCCAGGAGGCCGGGATCGGCGAAGGCTGCGATGATCGCCGCGTCGTAACCGCCGCGATGCGCGGCGAGCATCTCGAGCACGATGGCTCCGGCGATTTGCGCCTCCGCGCGCGAGGCGATGAAGGGGACGCCGCGCAAAGCCGTGAGCGGGACTATCTCGGTGTCCGCGGCGGCGGCCAAGCGTGCGCACGCAGCCATGCGTTCGGTCACCGCCGAGGATGTGTTCGGATTGAGGAGGAGCAGACGCGTCAGCCTCTCCTCCAAGGGTGCGCTGCGAGCCCGAGGTGATCCTCGATCGCGGCCGCCGCTGGCATCCCTCCGTCGTCGGGGCGCCGCGACCCCACGACTTGCAAGCCAATGAGCAGGCCGCTAATCACCTGACGGGCAAGCTGCTCAAGCGTCATTGTCTGGGGATCCGATCGGATCATTCGGTTGGCAATGGCGGCTTCGGCGCCCACTGCGGCAGCCCGATTCCCGCGCGCCAGGCGTGTGCTATTTCGTCGCGTCGCGCGAACCACACGCTCGCGCGCGAGGCCACGTGAGAAAGAAAACGCTCAAGCCCGCCGATGCGGCCGGGCCTCCCGATGATGCGAAGGTGCAAGCCGACTGTCATCATGCGTGGCTGGCTTGCGCCTTCGAGGTACAACCGCTCGAAGGCGTCGATACAGTAGCGCGCAAAGTCGTCGCCGAAAACGAAGCCGCCATTGTTGAAAAAGCGCATGTCGTTGGTGTCGAACGCGTAAGGCAGCACGACATGGGGCCTGCCGAGGACGTCGACCACATACGGCAGGTCGTCATCGTAGGCGTTGGAGTCGTAGAGAAATCCGCCATTCTCGACGAGCAAGCGTCGGGTGTTGACGGACGGGCTCGAACGGGTGTGCCAGCCGACCGGCGCGCTGCCTGCTGCTTTTACGATCGCGTCGACCGTGCGCGAGATCGTTTGGCGTTCATTCGACTCGGCCATATACGCATGGCTCTCCCACCGGTAGCCGTGGCACATGATCTCGTGGCCGTCTGCGATAGCCTCCTCAGCGATCCATGGTGACAAGGCGATGGCCCGGCCACAGGCGTTGAGCGTCGCGGCTACGCCGTAGCGCTTGAGCGTCTGCCGCAGCCGGGGCCACGCAGCGCGCGCGCCATAGGCGAAGTGGCTCTCCATGCACAGATCACGCGCGCCATCGATGCGTTCTACAATCTCATAGACGAATTCGTTCCTCTCATCGCCCATCGATAGGGCGAGTTCGGCGCCTTCCTCGATGTTGACAACGATCGAAAGCGCGAGCCGGGCGCCGTTCGGCCAACTGACTCTGGGAGGCCTATCACGATAGCCAGCGAAATCGCGATCCGCCCCTCACAGACGCATCAATTTCGTGCGACTTCGGCGTCAAAGGTTCGAGGCTATGCTCGCCATCGGAACGAATCATAACGAGTTCGTCCTCGGTGAACGTGAGGTCTCCGGCGTCAAGATCGCAGTTGGGCTGCGCCGATGTCGGGTTGTCGATCGTCGATCCACCTTACACTCTCGAGTTTTGCCGGTAGTAGGGCGTGTGAGAGTCCTCCGGGTAATAGCCTTCGTAGAACGACTTGACATGGGGCAGGACCGCTTTGGACAGCTGACGCCGTTCAATTTCGTCGGTGGTCAACGGGCGCTTAAGCAAGTCTGACAATTGCCGCAGCGCGGCGTCGCGGTCGACCTTCGTGAACTTGCCGTCCTGATAGATGATCTCGCCGGCTACGATCACCGTCTTGACGCCCTCTGTCTTGGCGCGCTGGATGACCGCGTCGAGCACCGGCATTTCGGCGTCGAGATAGGGATAGCTGATCTGCTTCCAGTCGATGAGCACCATGTCGGCCGCCTTGCCGATCTCGAGCGTGCCGAGATGCGCGCCGAATGGCGTCGTCTTCGCGCCGCCGACTGTCGCCATGCGGAACACCTGGGCCATGGTCGGAACGCGATCGTCCATGCCCGGCTCGCGATGGGCGCGCAGCACCATGCGCATCTCCTGCAGCATGTCGCGATCGTCGTTGATTCCGGCTTCGTCGAGACCGATCGCGGTATTGATGCCCTTCGCCTCGAAGCGGTTGAGCGGCGCGACGCCGCTGCGCAGGCGGAAATTCGAGCTGCAATTGTGGCAGATGTTTGTTCCCGGTCTCGGCGAGCTTATCGATGTCCCGCTCTGAGAGCCAGACGCCATGCCCCAGCGTCATCTTCGGGCCGAGCAGGCCGAAGCGCTCGATATAGTCGACCGCGGTGCCCTCCGCCGCGACGGCGTGCATATTCCTTTTGATAGGCCGTCTCGACGAGATGCATGTGGAATGGCGCGCCATGCTTTTCGGAGCACTCCGCGAGCATTGTCAGCGCCTCGTCCGAGCACCAATGCAGGTTCGCCGGCGCCAGCTGGATCTTCACCCGCTCCTTGTTGTGATGCTTGGCGTGAAGATGCTCGAACAGTGCGATCGCGTCCTTGCCCGACAATTGAAAGCGGTCGAAATGCTTTGCGAGCATCGGGCGCACGTCGGCGGGCACGCGCGTTGAGGAACTGCTCGTTCGCTTCGTAGACGAGGTGGTTCTGGTCGCGCAGCGCGAAGCAATAGGAGACGCGCATGCCGATATCTTCGTAGGCGCGGATGACCGATTCCGAGCGCTCCTCGACCTGCGGCAAGCTTGCCCGGCATCCAGCCATGAATGTGCTGCACCGTGGTGATGCCGGAGGCGATCATCTCGAAGGCCGAATAGAGCGTGTCGAGGTAGAGATCGAGATCGCGGGTCACCAGGCGCGTCGCGAACCACAGCTCGAGCGGCATGTCGGGCGAGCCCAGCTGGACCGGCGTCAGGCCGACATGATGGTGGCCGTTGACGAAGCCGGGCAGCAGCGCCTGCTCGCCCGTGCCGATCACCGGCGCATCCGGATTGGCGCGCTGCAGATCCTCGAATGGGCCGATCGCGGCGATGACGCCGTCGCGCTGCAGCACAGCGCCGTCGTCGATCTGCTCCCATCGATGGCGATCGAGCGCCCGCGTGATGACATGCTTGCCGCGAATGATCGAGGATGGCACGTGTCTCGCTCCCTGTTCGAAATCGGCCGCTGACCCACTTAAATCCGGGAGTTCTGCCGGTAATAGGGTTCGCTTGTCTCGGGGTCGTAATAACCGTCGTAGAACGACCTCACGTAAGGGAAAACGGCCTTCGCCAGCCGGCGACGCTCCATTTCCTCGCCGCTCAGCGGCCGCTTGAGAATATCGGCAAGCTGGGCAAGCGCGGCGTCGCGATCCAGGCGAGTAAACTTTCCATCCTGATAGACGATCTCGCCGCCGACAATGACGGTCTGCACGCCCTGCATCTTCGCTCGCTGGATCACCGCATCGAGCACTGGCGTTTCGCTATCGAGATAGGGGTAGCTGATCTGCTTCCAGTCGATGAGCACCATGTCCGCCGCTTTGCCGATTTCGAGCGTGCCGATCTCCGCGGCGTAAGGGGTCGTTTTGGCGCCGCCGCTCGTCGCCATTCGGAACACCTGGGCCATGGTCGGAACGCGATCGTCCATGCCCGGCTCGCGATGGGCCCGTAGCACCATCCGCATTTCCTGGAGCATGTCCTGATCGTCGTTGATGCCGACGTCGTCGAGACCAATCGCGGTATTGATGCCCCTCGCTTCCAGTCGGTTGAGCGGCAGCACGCCGCTGCGCAGACGAAAATTGGAGCTGCAATTGTGGCAAACACTCGTGTGCGTATCGGCGAGCTTGTCGAGATCGCTTTCCGAAAGCCAGACGGCATGGCCGAGCGTCGTTTTCGGTCCCGAGCAGACCGAACCGCTCGATGAAATCCACCGCCGTGCCCCCGTCGCCGCGGCGTCGCGCATATTCCTTCTGATAGGGCGTCTCGACGAGGTGCATATGGATAGGGACGCCATGCTTTTCGGCGCTGTCGGCGAGCATCGCTAGGCCCTCGTCGGTGCACCATTGCTGGTTCGACGGCGCCAGCTGGATCCTGACGCGCTCCTTGCCCTTGATGCTTGGCGCGCAGATGATCGAACAGCGCGATGGTTTCCTTCGCCGGCATCTGAAAGCCGGCGAAATACTTGGCGAGCGACGGGCGAAGCTCCGCAGGCACGCGCGCGAAGAATTGCTCGTTAGCCTCGTAGACGAGATGGTTCTGCTCGCGCAAAGCGTAGCAGTAGGAGACGCGCATGCCGATGTCTTCGTAGGCGCGAATGATCGGCCTCGGCCTCGGCTTCCGTCTGCCTGGGATCGCCCGGGATCCAGCCATGCAGATGCTGCGCCGTAGTCGTGCCGGAGGCGACCATCTCGAAGCACGAATAGAGCGTATCGTAGTAGGGAATGCGGTCGCGCATCGCGATGCTCGGTCGCGAACCAAAGCTCGAGCGTCGTGTCGGATATGCCGAGCTGGACCGTCGACAGGCCGATATGATGATGCGCGTTGACGAAGCCCGGCATCAGCACCTGTTCGCCGTCGCCGACCACCGGCGCGCCAGGATTGTCTCGACGCAAATCCGCGAAGGCGCCGATCGCCGTGATCACGCCATCCTGCTGAAGCACCGCGCCGTCATCGATCTGTTCCCAGCGATGGCGGTCGAGCGCGCGCGTAATGACATATTTCCCGCGAACGATCGTGGTGGAAATGACGCCCCCCGTCAACTTGTCAGCTTGCGACGGATAGAGCTTCCTGCTCGGCGAAAGCGCGATCGACCTCGTCTTGCAACAGCGCCGTCAGCTGGACGCGCAGAGCCAACGCCGTCGGACGATGTCAGATCGCGCGGTCGCGGCACGTCGATCGGCACGATCGCCTTGATGCGGCCGGGGCGCGCGGTGAACACGACGACGCGATCGGCGAGCGCGATGGCCTCGTCGATATGATGGGTGACGAACAGCACCGAGGCCTTGCTGACATCCCAGACGTCGAGCAGAAAGCCCTGCATCTTGACGCGCGTCTGGACGTCGAGAGCGGCGAAAGGCTCGTCCATCAGCAGGACCTTGGGCTGCATCGCGAGCGCGCGCGCGACCGCGACGCGCTGGCGCATGCCGCCCGAGAGCTCGTCCGGGCGCTTTTCGATCGCGTCGGCAAGGCCGACCCGCGCTCAGAACCTGACGCGCCGTCTCCTTGCGCTGCTCCGCCGGCACGCCGCGCACGGAAAGGCCGAAGCTGACGTTCTGCCAGACGTTCAGCCAGGGAAAGAGCGAGGTCTCCTGGAAGATCAGGCTGCGCTCGGGCGCGGGTCCGATCGACGGTCTCGCCATGCGCGCTGATCGCGCCCGAGGTCGGCTGTTCGAGTCCGGCGATGAGATAGAGCAACGTGCTCTTGCCGCAGCCCGAGGGCCCCAGCAGAACGACGAACTCGCCAGGCTCGATCTCGAGATCGATGCTCGGTCAGCGCCTCGTGCGCGCGCGGGCTTCCCGGATTCCAAATCTTGCCGACGCCGAGCGCAGCTGACCGCGCGGGCCGGCGCCATTCGATCTGAGAGCGCGTCACCCACTGCCCAGTCCCCCTTGGCCCTTTGGGAAGCCAGAACAGCACTCGCCTGCTGGAGCAGCCGCAGGGCAAAGTCGAACGTGAAGCCGAGCAGGCCGATGATGACGATGGTGAAGATAGACGAGGCCGGGGTTGAACGTGTTGCGGGCCATCGAGATGATCTGCCCGAGCCCGTAACCGACGCCGGTCGCCTCGGCGACCAGCACCACCATCCAGGCGCCGAACAGATTGAGACGAAGCACGACGAGCAAGCCCGGCAGGATCGCCGGCAGGATCACGCGCGTATAGATCTGACGCTTGCTGGCGCCCATCGTGCGCGCGACATTGATGTAGTTGCGGTTGACGGAGTCGATCTGCGTGATGGTGGCGAGCGTCATCGTGAAGAACAGCGCGATGAACACCATGAAGATCGCCGGCCCGTTGCCGATGCCGAACAGGAAGATCGCCACCGGCAACCACGCGACGGGCGAGACCGGCGCCAGCAGCGTCACCGTCGGCAGAACCAGCTTGCCGAACAGCCCGTAATAGCGGATCAGAACGCCCATGCAGAGGCTCGCGATCGCAGCGATGCGCGAGGCCGGCGAGCACCCGCATCGTCGACGACGCCATCGTGATGAGCACAGCCTCGAACGGCGTCGGCCCGGAATTGGGATCGACGCCGATCTCCCAGCGTTTGGCGGTGTTGAAGTTCTTCGCCTGCCCGGCGAAGTCGCCAAGGAAAATGTGCGGAGGCGGCAGCAGGCGCTGATCGGCGACGCCGATGTACCAGAGGAATTCCCATAAGCCCGCGAACAGCCCGACCGACAGCAGGCCCCAGCCGAGTTTCGGCCCGTGCTGCCGGACGAAGGCGATCGTCTGACCGAACAAGGAGCGAGCCGAATCCCGAGAGTCGGCGTGACTTTACCGTCTCGCCGCCGATCTTGACGCTGGTCGCCGTCACGCGAGTTCAAGCCGATTTGTATTTGAGCTTGGCGTAGACGTCGGGAACCTCGGCGATCGCCTGCTTCGAGAAGCTCCAGTCGATCGCATCCTTGCCCGGCTTCTTCTTGATGTAGCCCATCGCCATGACCGAATTGACGCGGTTCAGGATGAAGTCCGTCTGGGCCCGCTGATCGACCTTCGCCGGCTGAGCCTTTCCGCCGATCCGAGCGTTTTCGAGCGAGGTCTTGTAGTAGGTGCCAACGAGTTCGGTGAGCAGCGTCTCGCGATCCTGCTCCCAGAGGAGCTGCGCCTTCAGCATCGCCTTGATCAGCGCCTTGACGCTGTTGGGATCCTTCTTCGAGCAGTTCGGTGCTTGCGGCGAGTATGCAGTCGGTATAGTCCGGCCCGTAGATGTCGACGCCGTCGGACAACAGCACCGAACCTTTCACGTCGCTGAGGAGCGACGAACCGTAGGGCTCGATAGTCGAAGCGATATCGATCGAGCCGGCCTTGAATGCGGCGACCATGTCGCCCATCGAATCCATGTAGCGGACGGTGACGTCCTTGTAGGAGACGCCGTTCTTCTTCAGCCAATCGTAGGGCAGCACCTCCAGCGTGTCGTTCTGGAAGGTGCCGAGCGTCTTGCCCTTGAGCTTGGCGGGCGTGTCGAGGCCCGGCTGGGCGACGATGTAGACGCCCTGCACGCCGCCGCCGGCGACGATCTTGACCGGCGCGCCGGCGTCATAGAGCGCCATGAAGTTCGTGTAGGGCATCACGCTGACGTCGACCTGCCCGGTGCCGAGGAAGGTGACCTGATCGGCGAACGACGGGGTATTGACGAATTCGAGCGTCAGGCCGTCGTCCTTGGCAAGTTGACGAGCGTGCGTGATGAAGAAAGCGACATTGCAAAAACCGTTGCCGTGCGTTCCCTTGACGGTCGCGGCGGCGCTGGCCGAGCCGGGCAGTCCCATCATGCCAGCCGGCACCGCCATCGCGATCGTTCCCGCCGCGCTCGCTTTCAGGAACGATCGGCGGTTCACGGCGGTCAGCGCCGGGCTTGTTAGGCCAAGGTTACCATGACGATCACACATGAAGCCTCTCCTCGCAGGTTTTCGTGCAGTGGCCTCGCGGGCCGCGAGGCGCAAAGCGTGGAGCCCTCAAGTTGCGATAGTTATGCAAACGACATGCCAGCGCTCGCTGTGGACGATTCATTTGGGACATCAACGCCACGAGCAATTGGAAGGCTCGATTCTCAAGCGAGGATAAGTGTCGATTCATGCGCGAAAGGACGGTTCTCTTTCGACCGACGGGGATAGGGAGCAGCGACCGCCAGGAAGACCGCGATTTCAGCAACCGCGAACGATCGCAACGTCTTCCGGCACAAAAACTAGTCAAACGCTTAAAGTTTTACGCCAAAAAATCGTTCGTCCACCGCGCATCGGTGAGATCGTCGAATCCCAGAAAATGCGAGATGAACGCGTCATGCTGACCGACGCCGCATCACGATCGTGAATTGCGGCATTCGGCGACAAGCGGAGGCCTTGTACTTCCCGCAAAGCAAGTCAGGGGCGACGCAAGATAGGGCTGCGCCGCGGGAACTGAGCCCTTCCGGCATGGCGTTTGCTTCCTCGGCGATGTCGTCGGGATCAAGTCCGTGAAAGGTCGTGCCACGGCCTGCTTCTCGAGAGGAGATCAAAGGGCCGACCATCGACCCACTGGCGCCGTTGACTTGAAGGCCGCGGTCGTTGGTTCAGCTTTCTTCTTCCAGCAAGTGGCGGCGTCTTGATGACTGCGGCAGGAGCAGCAGTCCTGACCAGCCACCTGCTCATCAGGAACCTTGATGTGATTCCTCGCTCGCTTGAACGCGACTTCGTCGGCTACGGCGGCAATCCGCCGGATGCACGTTGGCCGAGCAAGGCGCGGATCGCGCTCAACTTTGTGCTGAACTACGAGGAAGGCTCCGAATACAGCATGATGGACAAGGACGGCGTTAGCGACGCCGCCCTCACCGAGTTGCCAAGCTCCGCCGTGCCGCGCGGCGACCGCGACCTCGCCGCGGAAAGCATGTTCGAGTACGGCAGTCGTGTCGGTTTTTGGCGGCTTCACCACCTCTTCAAGGAGCGCGACCTGCCGATGACCGTCTACGCCTGCGCGTTGGCGCTCGAGCGCAATCCGTCGGCGGCGCAGGCGATCAAAGAGGCAGGCTACGACATCTGCTGTCACGGCTGGCGCTGGATCGAGCACTTCAAGCTCGACGAAGCGACGGAGCGCGAACACATCCGCATGGCGATCGAGAGCCTGAAACGCACAGTCGGGCAGCGCCCGCTCGGCTGGTATTGCCGCTACGGCCCGAGCGTCAACACGCGACGCCTCGTAATGGAGGAAGGCGGCTTTCTCTACGACAGCGACAGCTATGCCGACGAACTGCCCTATTATGTGATGGGTGAAAGCCGCCCGCAGCTCGTCGTGCCCTACACGCTCACCAACAACGATCTGAAATGGGGCAACGGCCAACCTCGCGACGGGCGAGGATTTCTTCGCGATCTTGCGCGAGGCGTTCGATTTTCTGTACGAAGAAGGCCGGCGAGAAGCCCAAGATGATGAATGTCGGCATGCATATGCGCCTTCTTGGCCATCCCGGCCGAGCGTCTGGTCTCGCCCGCTTCCTCGACTACGCGACCAGCAAAACCGGACGTCTGGATTTGCAAGCGCGAGGACATCGCCCGGCACTGGCTCAAGGAGCATCCTTGCGAGATGGCCTCGTGATGCGTCTCAAGATCGAGCCGATTGACGCGGCGTCGTTTATGCCCTTCGGCCAGCTTATTCCGCCTCGGGCGCCCGGGCAGCGGACGGCAGGAGCTCATCGAAGAGTTGCAAAACAGCCGGCCTTCCGCGCGGGCGCGACTGTCGATGGCGACAGTCGAGCCGAAGCCGCTCCCGCTTACCGCCGTGCAGATGGAGCGGCACGTCTATTCGTCGCAAGCCTTCGTTCCGCGTCGATTGCGCGAGTTATCTCGTGCTCGTTGCGCCGCAGGGCGCTGACGGAATGCCCGACCTCGGCAAGCTCCGCGCTTTTCGGGTGCCTGGCGACACGGGCATAAATTATCGTCGCAGACACTTGGCACCATCCGCTGTCGGCGCTCGAGCGCACGGGACGCTTCGCAGTCTTGACCTTTGTCGACGGAACCGCGGCTGACGAGCAGTTCGTCGACCTGCCGCAAGAAGTCGTCATCGAGGAGTAAAAGGGGGTGGCGCCGAGCGCGACGGGTAGTTTGTCATTGGCGACGGACTTGCCGCTGACGCTAGCCCCGAAACCACCGAGGCTGCGGCGCAAGCTGGTCAAACCGGGTACGTTGCGTGCTGAAGAGATTCGGGCTGCCTTCTCCTTTCGAAATGCGCCCATTCCAGATAGCTTGCACTCATGCTGTTTCGTGACCAACCGTCCGGCGCTCTTGCCATCAGCCAACTGACCCACGCTTGGATCTCGGGCCAGATATTGCGCGCTTGGGAGGGAAACCTGTCAGAGACGCTTCTGTTGGCGGCGGAGCAGCACGACATCGGTTGGATCGACTGGGAAGCCGAGCCCACATTCAACACGGAGACCGGGCGGCCGCATCTCTTTCGCGAAATTGGCGCGTCGGTGCATGCGCCGATGTGGACTCGTGGCGTGCAGCGCGCGGTCGGACGCATGGGGGACCCATGTCGCTCTTCTCATCTCGCGCCACGGCGGGGTCATTTACCGCCGCTACACCGATCGTCATCGCGTGAGCGAAGTCGGACGCCGCGGCGGCGCAGAATTATTTGAAGACCCAAGCGCCAATCGAGGTCGCATGGTCGCGAGCGCTTGGATTGGAAGCTGCGGAATTGGAGGCAGAGACGGCTCTTCTTGCGTTCTCCGACACTCTATCTCTGGCGCTCTGCGGCGAACTGAAGACGCCGCTCGATTTGGAGGCGCCTGCTCGTGGCGGGGAGCTCTGACCGTTAGGATCGCAGAGCGGCGTCAGCGTTCATTCGATTTCGTTGTCTCTCCCTGGCCTTTCCGATTGAATGAACTCGTGGTGGAAGCGCAAGCGCGCCCTCTGCCGAGCACCGGACGTTTTTCTAGTGAAGACGACATGAAAACATGGTTGGCGTCTCCGAAACGGGTCGTTTTTAGCGCCCGCCTGACACCGCGGTGACCTTCCTTAGCTATTGGGGCGATCTTTAGGGCAAGCGATTGGAATTTTCGGCTATTTAATCTGGCGGAGGGGGCGGGATTCGAACCCGCGATACGGTTTCCCGCATACACACTTTCCAGGCGTGCGCCTTCAACCACTCGGCCACCCCTCCAAACATACTCCGCACATGAAGACCGGAGGCCGCGATAGCACCGGACGTGGCGCGGGTGCAAGCAAGTCCGCTCGCTCAAACGGCGAACGTCGCGCAAGGTTCACCTCGTACTGGGGGCATCCGGTGGAACACGCGCCGCGATGATCGCGAGGAGGGCGCGCGAAACACTGCACGCCCACCGCGATAACTGCGGCAGCCCGGACTTAGGGGAACGTGGCGGGCTGTCGCGAGCCTATTGCGAGAGGCTTGAGCGCCGGCGGAACTCGCCCTGCGCGCGCGGCGCCTCGCCTTCCATCGCCGTTCCGCGCGGCTGGCAAGGGTCTTCGTCGACCTGCTTAAAAAGATACTCGTCGTGCACCCATAGCCCTTGCCCAGTCGAGGCCACGTAGGCTCCGTCGATCGCGTGGCTCAGTTCAGCCGAAACTCCGCGCCGACCGCCTTGAATTCCGCAGGCTTGATGAGTCGCGTATGGGCCACAGTTACTGAGTGGAGCAAACCGTCGAGTTCGCGCGTCCAAAAGTCGAGGAATTTCTTGAGCTCAGGAAAATGCGGATGCAGGTCGTGCTGCTGCCAGATGTAGTTCTGCAGGATATCCGGGTGATCGGGCATGTGATAAAGGATGTTGGCCGTCGTCAGGCCAAACCCCTCGAGCTGACGGCGAAAATCGGCGGTGGCCATGCGGATTCTCCTGATTCCCTAAGGACGATGGTGTCATCTCCAACGCGTCCTGGCAATCGTGCGTTCCGCAAAAGTCGTGCCAAATCAGTCTGTTAGCAGCCAATTTCATTGAGTGCTAGCGAGGCCAGATCCCTCACGCCGCCTTCTGCCTTTCGCCATAGGTCCCGTAGAACGTCTCGCCGCGCTCGGCCATCTGGACGAGTTTCGCGCTTGGCTCGAATTGCGGCCCATATTTCGCCGCGAGTTCTTTCGCGCGGGCGACGAACGCCTTGAGCCCCATGCCGTCGATGAATGACAGCGCGCCGCCTGAATAGGGCGCATAGCCGAAGCCGAGGATCGAGCCGACGTCGGCCTCGCGCGGATCGGTGACGATGCCCTCATCCATGCAGCGCGCGGCCTCGAGCGCCACGGTGAACAGAAAGCGATCCTTGAGATCCTTGACGCTGAGGGTGTCGGGATCGAGCCGCTTGCCGACGATCTTGGCAAGCCCAGGCCAGAGGCTCTTCGGCCCGTTCGCCGGATAATCGTAGAAGCCCTTGCCGTTCTTGCGGCCGAAGCGCCCCTCCTTGGCCACCATCGCTTCGATGAGCTTCTCCTGGGCAGGATCGATGGCGTTCGCGCCAAGATCCTTCTTGGCCGCCTGAAGGATCCTCCAGCTCAGATCGATGCCGACTTCGTCGTTGAGCGCCAGCGGCCCGACCGGCATGCCGGCCATCTTGGCGGCGTTCTCGATCATCGCCGGCGGCACGCCTTCCATCACCATCGCATGCGCTTCGACCATGTAATTGCCGACGCAGCGGTTGACGTAGAAACCGCGGCAATCGTTGACGACGATCGGCGTCTTCTTGATCGCGCGGACGAAATCCATCGCCGTCGCGAGCGCCTTCGCGCCGGTTTTCTCGCCCATGATGATCTCGGTCAGCATCATCTTCTCGACGGGCGAGAAGAAATGCACGCCGATGAAATGCTCGGGCTTCAGCGATGTCCCGGCGAGCGAGCTGATCGGCAGGGTCGAGGTGTTGCTGGCGAACACGACGTCGGGGCCGACGACTGCCTGCGCCTTCTTTGTCGCCTCCTCCTTGACCGCGCGATCCTCGAACACCGCCTCGATGATGAGATCGCAGCCCTTGAGCGCGGCGTAATCTCCCGTCGGCGTGATGCGGGCGAGCAGCGCCTCCTTGTCGGCGGTCTTGGCGCGGCCCTTGGCGATCTGCGAGCTGATGAGCTTGTCCGAATAGGCTTTGCCCTTGTCGGCCGATTCCTGGTCGCGGTCGATCAGCACGACTTCGAGTCCGGCGTTCGCCGAAACATAGGCGATGCCGGCGCCCATCAGACCTGCGCCGAGCACGCCGATCTTGCGCAAGCTTCGTCGCCGGAACATTGGCTGGGCGGCGCGCGCCCTTGTTCAGTTCGCCCATCGAAAGGAAGAGCGAGCGGATCATCGCCGCGGCTTCCTTCGACAACAGGATATTGACGAAATGCTTGGCTCTCGACCGGCGAGCGCGAGGTCCATCGGCAGTTGCAGGCCTTCGAACACGCTCGTCAGGACCGCCTTGGCTGCGGGATAATTGTCATAAGTTTCGCGGCGGTAGATGGCGTTGGCCGGCGGCCAGATCATCATGCCCGCGGGCGAGAACACCTTGCCCGACGGGAGCTTGAATTTCGGATCGTCCCAGGGCGCCTTGGCGTTTGGGTTCGCCTTCACCCAGGCCTTGGCGAGCGCAACGATCTGATCGGCGGGCGCGACCTCGTGGACGAGGCCCATCTTCTTCGCCGCAGCCGGGCGGATCTGGTCGCCCTTGAGCAGCATCTGCAGAGCGTCCGGCGTTGGCATGAGCCGCGCGACGCGCTGCGTGCCGCCGCCGCCGGGAAAGAGCCCGACCTTGATCTCCGGCAGTCCGACGCGCGCCTTGTCGTTGTCGGCGACGATGCGATAGTGGCACGCCAGCGCCAGTTCGAAACCGCCGCCCATGCAGACGCCATTGATCGCCGCGGCGACCGGCTTGCCGCAGGTTTCGAGCCGGCGGTAGACGAGCGACAGTTGCTTCGTCCCATCGACGAAGAGCGCGCATCGCCGCGTCCTTGCCGTCGGCCTTGGCGCGGCGCGCGTATTCGCTGGCCCGCGGTCTCGAGCATCGTCAGGTCGGCGCCCGCCGCGAAGCCATCCTTGCCCGAGGTGAAGACAGCGCCCTTGATCGCTGCGTCGCTTGCGATCGTGTCGGTGATCTGGCCGAGTTCGCCGACGACCTCGGTGTTGATCACGTTCATCGAACGGCCCGGCATATCCCAGGTCACAAGCGCGATCGCCGTCGGCGTCGGTTTCGAAACGAAAGTTGGTCAGGTTCATGTTGAAAAACTCCGTCTCGCGATCAGACGCGCTCGATGATCGTCGCGGTGCCCATGCCGCCGCCGATGCACAAGGTGATGAGCGCCGTGCTCTTGCCGGTGCGCTCGAGTTCGTCGAGCGCGGTGCCGAGGATCATCGCGCCGGTCGCGCCGAGCGGATGGCCCATCGCGATCGCGCCGCCGTTGACGTTGACCTTGCTGTCGTCGAGGTCGAACGCCTGGCGGAAGCGCAGCACGACCGAAGCGAAAGCCTCGTTGATTTCGAAGAGGTCGATGTCGTCGATCGACATGCCCGAGCGCGCGAGCACCTTCTTCGTCACGTCGACCGGTCCGGTCAGCATGATCGCCGGCTCGGAGCCGATATTGGCGAAAGCGCGGATTTTTGCCGCGCGGCTTGAGGCCCGCTTTCGCGCCCGCTTCGCGCGAGCCCAAGAGCACCGCGGCGGCGCCGTCGACGATGCCCGACGAATTGCCGGCGTGATGAACGTGGATGATGCGCTCGACATCCGGATGCGCCTGAACGGCGACCGCGTCGAAGCCGCCTTGCTCGCCAACCATCACGAACGAAGGCTTGAGGGACGCCAGCGACTGCATGTCCGTGCTCGGGCGCATGTGCTCGTCATGCTCGAGCATCGGCAGGCCGTTGACGTCGAGGACCGGCGCGATCGAGTTCTTGAACCGGCCGTCCTTCCAGGCCGCCGCGGCGCGCTTCTGCAATTCGACCGCGTAAGCGTCGACGTCGTCGCGCGAGAAGCCGTACTTTGTCGCGATGAGGTCGGCCGAGACGCCCTGCGGCATGAAATAGGCGGGGATCGCCAGCGACGGATCCGCCGGCCATGCGCCGCCCGACGCGCCGATGCCGACGCGGCTCATCGATTCGACGCCGCCGCCGATCGTCAGCTCGTGCTGGCCGCTCATCACCTGCGCGGCGGCGAAATTGACCGAATCGAGGCCCGACGCGCAGAACCGGTTGATCTGCACGCCCGGGCACCGTGTCGCCGAAGCCCGCAGCGAGCGCGCCCATGCGCGCGATGTCGCCGCCGGCTTCGCCGACCGGATCGACGCAGCCCATCACCACGTCGTCGACATCAACGGGATCGAGATGGTTGCGATCCTTGATCGCCTTCAAAGCCGTCGCGGCCAAATGGAGCGTGGACGCGGTATGCAGCGAGCCGTCCGGTTTGCCGCGCCCGCGCGGCGTTCGCACGTGGTCGTAGATGATGGCTTCGGTCATCGTGTCTCTCCATGCGGCTCGCGGGCCGCGATGCTTCGTCAGGTCTGGTGATCTGGGTGTTGATGGTTATGGACGGCCGCGATCTTCTTCTTCGCCAGCCATTGCTCCGTGCGAATCTCGGGCAGGCTCAGGGAACGGTCAAGCCAGCTGACCCTCGATTCGACGCCAAGCTGCGTCCGGGGCTCGACCGCGCCGGGATCATCGAGGCTGCCGAGCGTGACGCTGATGTGGTCGCTGCCCACGCCCTCATAGGTCAGCGGTGTGCCGCATCGCGCGCAGAAGCCGCGCTTGGCGATGTCCGAACTCGAGAAGGTCGCGATTGCGCCGCTGGTGACGACGAATTCCGAGAGCCGCACGCCGGCGAAGGCCATGAACGGACCGCCGCTCGCCTTCTGGCACATTCGGCAGTGGCAGATGTTGGCGCCGGTCGGCTCGCCGATGAGGCGATAGCGCACGGCGCCGCACTGGCAACCTCCCGCCAAGCCAGCCGCCGCATCGATCGCCATCGCCCTTAACCTCCCTGGAAACGCGCTTTCAGAACGCCTCTGCCGGAAGCGCCATGAGCGCTTCCGCGCCGGCGCTGAGCCGCGCCAGATGCGCCGCCGTTTCCGGCAGCATACGCTCGTTGAAGAACTTGGCGAGGGTCAATTTGGCATCAAGAGCGGGCGTGCTCTCCGAGTTCGCCTGTCGAGCCAGCACCGCCTTGACGATCCGCGCCCACATGTAGCCGAGCGCGGTCAGGCCCATGAGGTGCATATAGTCGTAGGAGCCGGCCCCGGCGTTGTCCGGATTCTTGAGGCCGTTGGCCGAGAGCCACATCGTCGCTTGCTGGAGATGACCGAGCGAGGACTTGAGGCCGTCGAGGTAAGGCGCGAGCGCCGCGTCATCCTTGTTGGCGGCGAGGAAGCCATTGATTTCGCCGAAGAACGCCATGATCGCGCGCCCGCCGTCCTTCGCCAGCTTGCGGCCGACGAGATCAAGCGCCTGCACGCCGTTCGCGCCTTCGTAGATCATGGCGATGCGCGCGTCGCGCACGAACTGCTCCATGCCCCATTCGGCGATATAGCCGTGGCCGCCGAGCACCTGCTGCGCCTTGACCGCGTTGGCGAATCCATAATCGGTGAACACGCCCTTGAGCACGGGCGTGATCAAGCCAAGCCGATCGTCGGCCGTCTGCCTTGTCTTCGCATCCGGAGCGTGGCGCGACTCGTCCTCGGCAAGCGCGGTCCAGACCAGAAGCGCGCGCGCGGCTTCGTTGAAGGCGCGGATTTCGAGCAGCATGCGCCGCACGTCCGGGTGGACCAGGAGGAGGTCGGCGGCCTTGTCGGGCTCGGCCGCGCCCTTCAGAGAGCGACCCTGACGGCGCTCCTTCGCGTAGGCCGCGGCGTTCTGATAGGCGACCTCGGAAATCCCGAGACCCTGGACGGCGACGCCAAGCCGGGCGCCGTTCATCATCACGAACATCGCGGGCAAGCCGCGATGCTCCTCGCCGACCAGCCAGCCTTTGGCGCCGTCATAGTTGAGGACCGCGGTCGAATTGCCGTGAATGCCCATCTTGTGCTCGATCGAGCCGCAGACGACGCCGTTGCGTTCGCCAGGCGGCGCCATCGGCGTCCGGCAGGAACTTCGGCACGAGGAAAAGCGAGATGCCCTTCGTGCCGGCTGGCGCGCCTTCAATGCGCGCGAGCACGAGATGAACGATGTTGTCGGTCAGATCGTGCTCGCCGGCCGAGATGAAAATCTTCTGGCCGGTGATCGCGTAGGAGCCGTCCGCTTGCGGGACGGCCTTCGTCTTGATGAGGCCGAGATCGGTGCCGCAATGCGGTTCGGTCAGGTTCATCGTGCCGGTCCACTCGCCAGCCGTCATTTTCGGCAGATAGCGCGCCTTGAGGTCATCGCTGCCGTGCGCCGTCAGCGCCGCGACCGCGCCGCGGGTGAGGCCCGGATACATCGAGAAGGCGATATTGGCGGAGCACTCGTATTCGCCGAATAGGGCGCCGACGAACATCGGCAGGCCCTGACCGCCAAAGTCAGGATCGCCCGCCAGGCCGACCCAGCCGCCCTCGACCAGGGCCTTATAAGCCTGCTTGAAACCCTTGGGGGTGGTCACGCTGCCGTCGTCGTGGCGCTTGCAGCCCTCGATGTCGCCGACGCGGTTGAGCGGCTGAATGACCTCCTCGACGAATTTCGCGCCTTCGCTGAGAACCGCCTCGACGACGTCGATCGGCGCCTCGGAGAAGCCGGGGCTGTTCGCGTATTTGGCGTAGTCGAACACATCGCTCAGCAGAAAGACGGTGTCGCTCACCGGCGCCTTGTAAGTCGGCATCGTCGTCTCCAACAGAAAACGGAAAGCGCGCCCTAGAGCGGGGACGCATACGCGCGCATAGTTCGCCGAAATAAGGTTCATATATGAACTATCTCTGCGGGCATTGCAAGGGGAATCGGGACGAGGCCGCGCGGCCAATGGTTCAGTCGCTTCGAGTTGCAGAAAAATGAGCTTAAGTAGCTGAAAAGATTGAGTCGTGCGCAAAACTGAACACCGCGCCGCTGGCGGACAATCTGCCGTTCGCGTCTGCGGAACGCCGGGTCGCCTCTGCGGCTGGATGGAGCGCCTGGCGATTCCATCCGTCGCGGTTTTCTCAAGCCTCGTCCTCGGTTAATGTCACGGGAAGCGCCAACGGTGAGCTTCCGAATGGATCGACCGCGCCGACTTGAGGGGCTGGGACGGGCGACGCTGCGATGGGCCGTCGCGGCGTTTGTCTTTGCTGATAACCGGCCTCGCTCATTCGGCCGGGTCGTCGCCGACCTTGACGGCGGTCAAGGCGCGCGGATCGTTGCTCTGCGGGGTCAACGAGGGGTTGCCCGGGTTTTCCAACGTCGACGAACGCGGGGTGTGGACAGGATTTGACGTCGACTTCTGCCGTGCGATCGCGGCCGCCGTCTTTGGCGATCCCAAGAAGGTTAAGCTCGAGCCGCTGTCGGCGGACGCCCGGTTTCAGGCGCTTAGGGACGGCAAAATCGACGTTCTCGCGCGCAACTCCACCTGGACGATGGGGCGCGAAATCGAGTTCGGCCTGACCTTCGTCGGCGCCACCTATTACGACGGGCAGGGATTCATGGTCCCGCGCGCGCTGCAGATCAATTCGGCGCTCCAGCTCGACGGCGCCAAGGTGTGCGTGCAGAGCGGCACCACGACCATCGACAATCTCGCCGACTTCTTCAGCAGCAACGGCATGACGCTCCAGGAGGTCGTCTCCTCATCGACCGACGAGTCGATCAAGAATTACGACGCTGGTCTCTGCTCGGTCCTGACGAGCGATCTCTCCCAGCTCTATGCGTTGCGTCTCCGCCTGGCCAAGCCGAGGGATCAGCTGATTTTGCCGGATGTGATCTCGAAAGAGCCCCTCGGCCCGGTGGTGCGCGACAATGACCTGCAATGGATAAGTCGTCGTGAGATGGGTCTATTTCGCCATGGTTAACGCCGAGGAGCTTGGGGTCAGTTCGCGGACCATCGATCAGGCGCTGAGGTCCCAGAAGCCCGAGGTCAAGCGCCTGGTCGGCACGAGCGGAGATTTTGGCGAAGAGATCGGGCTGACCAACGCCTGGGCGGCGAACATCATCCGATATGTCGGCAATTACGGCGAAGTCTTCGAGCGCAACCTTGGCGCGAAAACCCCGCTCGCCATTCCGCGCGGTCTCAATCAATTGTGGAGCGCCGGCGGCATTCAATATGCCCCGCCAATCCGATGACGGATGTCGAAGCGACCGATTCGGCTAGCGGCGCTCGCACTCTCGCTTCATCGAGGCGGCCGGAGTGGCGTAAGCCTCCTGGCGGTCCACGCTCCAGTAGCGTAATTCGTCGAGAGGGATCGGCTCGCCGGTCACGGCGCAGCGGACGAAGGCCCCCGGACGGAGGATGCGAAAATCGCCGTCCAGAAATTCAATCTTCGCTTCGCCCGTGTCGACGGGACGCCGCTCAAATCTGTTCATCGCAAAGGATCCTGACTTGACTGTTCTATGCCATGCTGGATGCGACAAGGGAACCGCGCTATTGGCCGCGGACGCAAGGCGCTCTGGACAAGAAATAGCCTCGTCTGGTAAACGCCGCGCAACTTGCGCACCGCCGGTGTCAGCGGAGCTTGCGCGCCAATTTTCGGATCTTTTCGAGGCCCAGCCTCAAAATACAGGATAGTCCGTGCAGGTACTCGTTCGCGACAACAATGTCGATCAGGCCCTCAAGGCCCTCAAGAAGAAAATGCAGCGCGAGGGAATTTTCCGCGAAATGAAGCTTCGCGGACATTACGAGAAGCCCTCCGAGAAGCGGGCGCGCGAGAAGGCGGAAGCGGTTCGGCGCGCGCGCAAGCTCGCTCGCAAGAAGTTGCAGCGCGAGGGCCTGCTTCCGATGAAGCCGAAGCCGGTCCCCGGGGCGCCGCGGTCGTCGCCAGGCTGATTGGCGCAGGCTTAGTGCTGACCGGGATATTGCGGCGTAGGACTTCGGCGTTTAGCGCCCGTGGACGCTGAGCGGCGGGGTTTTGAATTGGCCTTGCATATCATCGATCAAGGCGCTCGTTCCGCGCTGGCCTCTGCGGTCGCCGCGGATGTTGGCGCGAAATGATGGACCGATCGAGATCTAGGAGCGTTTTGGCGCGGGCGCGGCTTAGCGGCGCTCGCGCTGACGCTTGCGGCGTGCAGCGAAACGCTCGGCGGGTTCAACCCGACGACGCATGTGGCGGAGGTCGACGCCGAACCGGCGGCTCAGGCCTCCAACGCCGGCAATATCGCCTCCCTTACCGACGTCATCCAGCGCAATCCACGTGACGCCGCCGCCTACAACACTCGGGGCGTCGTCTATGCCAAGCTCGGCAAATATTCGAACGCGATCGAGGATTTCAGCCACACGATCGAGCTTGATCCGCATTTCTCCGGCGCCTACACCAACCGGGCGCTTGCCTATCGCCAGACCAAGAAGGACGATCTGGCGATGCAGGACTTCAATCAGGCGATCACCGTCAATCCGAACGACGCGGCCGCCTATCTCGGGCGCGGCAACCTCGAGCGTTCGCACGGCGACTACACCGGCGCGCTCAACGACCTGAACCAGGCGATCCGGCTGAACCCGGAGGGCGCGCAGGCCTACCACGCGCGCGGCCTGATTTATCAGCGCCAGGGCGACAACGTTCAGGCGATCACCGATTTCAACAATGCGATTGATCGTGACCCGTTCGCTGGCGCGCCATACCAGGCGCGGGGCCAGAGTTTGATGGCGACCGGCAAATACGACGCGGCGATCGAGGACTTCAACGCGGCGCTCAACGTCAACGCCAACAATTCGGAAGCTTGGGCGGGCCTCGGCCTCTGCTACGAGAAGCTGAACAATCACGCGAAGGCGGTCGAATCCTACCAGCGCGCGGTGGCGCGCCAATCCGAACAACAGCGAAGCGCGCGCGGCGTTGCAGCGGCTGAGCTGACACGCAGGTCCCAGCGAGCCGGCGCAGGTCGCCGAACCTGAGGGCCGGCGGGTGGAAATTCCACGCCTTAGCGCGGTGTACGGTTTTGCGTGCGACGAAGCGATTTCAACGGCTTAAGCTCATTTTTCTGCAACTCGAAAAAGATTGAAACCGCCGCCACGTGGGTGTCAATATATATATATAGTATACATGCATATATATATATTGTTGCACCTAACTCCGGTGCTTGGCGGTGTCGGTCGTCTTAGGCGGCGATCAGACCAGGCGCTTTCACGCGCGCCTGCCCGGAGAGGACGCAGGCCCGCGCCGATCTTGCGAGGCGACGAGCGAAGCCCGTTTCGTCGCGCGGGTTCGAAGGCGAAAGAAACCCCAACCCCGGTGAGCCCCATGAGCGTCATCGCCCAGGTCGGTGGCTCGGGGAACGGAGGTCGGCCTTCGGGAAGCGCAGCTCGACGCCCGGCAGGGCGGCGTTCGTGACAGTGACGTCCTTGTCCAGAACGGCCGGCAGCGACGCGTCGCTCGAATGATCGATGACGGGCAGCCAGCTGACGAAGGGCAGCATGGTCGTGCGCCCGGCCTCGACCTTCACCCGCACCTCATAGACGCCATGATCGACCGCCGCCGGCGCGCCCTGGGCTTGGCCCTGACGCCCGTCGATGATCAGCACGCCAAAGCCGGCCGGCGCGCCCTGCAACAGGAAAAGGCCGTCGCCGTCGCTGACCGTGCGATGCGATCCAAGCCGCAAGGCCACGCCCTTCAAGGGAGCCCCGTCGCTCGCTTGCAAAAGCCGCCCCGATAGCGCCGTCACCCCAGGATCGGCCACAAGCAGCGCCGGGCTGCCCGCGGGAGCCGGATCCGTCGTCTCGTCATCCGTCGCCGATTGCAAAATCGGCGGGAAGCGAAGGAGCCCCATCCTGTACGAGAGGCGCGTCTCGACGCGCCGCAGGTCGATAGTCGCTATATCCCCCCGTCGCCGATAACGCCGGCGACAAGCCAAGCAGCAAACCAGACAAGGAACGTACGCAAGCTGAAAGGGCCGCAGCGGGCGATCCACGGTGCCTCGTAAAAGAAACATCATTGCCCAATTATTGTACTGTAAAACAACATTATTATCTACTTGGAGATCAGGCTGCGAATAAGAATATTTATTTGACAAAGACCCTTTCGTACCAATAGGCTTTCTTGTTGTGTAACCAAGTAGAAATATTCGGGTTTATCCAAAATTCTTTAACTCGATCTCATATCAATGTTATCACCGATGAAAATAAAGCAAGCATCTCCCTCAGACACATCTCATCAAGCGCATCAACTGAGACATTTATCCAAAGATTCGCGTGTTCGGCATCAAAATTAGTGACGCAAGGAATTCTACTAAGCCAGAAGAAAAAAGCATCCTCGTCTCCTTGCGCATAGTATCGAACATTCCGCGCCAATAATCGTATAACACAGGGAATTCGTTCTATGGCTTGATATTCCTGTAACCTCCGCCCGGAGTTTGCACGTCCCAATGCGGTACGCCATGCGCCGGGCCAGTAGTCCCTGTTCCTATGGCACCCGCTTTACCAGTCGGGACCCGACACGTCACCCTTTTTATCTTGCCAGCCGTATCCAGAGCCGTTGGGATTGGGAACCCAATTGGGACCACGCTTGGGATCACCCGGCCAGTCTGGGTGACCTCCAGGATATCCCGGTGCCTTTGCTCCCTCCTTTGTCCCCGGCGTCTCTCGGAGGTTTGGAGCACCATATTATTGGGACGTCGACCTCGGGTCCGGTCCACAAGTCGCCAACGATTGCGCCTAACACCTCTCCAATCCAGAAGCCGGGAATGGCGCCGCCGAGCGGATCAGAATCTCGCCGAGGGCACCGCCGGCCCTTCCTCCCCATCCTGCGCCGGCGGCTGCCCCCGCTGCCGTATTACCCGATGGATCCCTGAAGTTCGCGGGGTTCTGCTCCGCCATACGCATACAGGTTCGTCCCTCCGGCGATGCCGATAGGGTCTTCTGAGATGAAGCGGCCCCAGGTCGGGTTGTAGTATCGGGCTCGGTAGTACATGAGGCCGGCGGCGGTCGGGTCTTTCTCGCGGCCGGTGAACTGGTAGGGGTTGGTGGAGGCGACGCCGGTGGTCTGGGCGACGCCGTAGGGGTCATAGCCGTATTGGGTCTGGATGGATGAGCCGGTGGTGAGCGCGACGGTCGAGCCCAACGCATCGGCGAGGACGGTCGATCCGGCGCGGGAGAAGCGCTCATCGACATTGAGGCCGAGGAGAAGATCGGCGCTGGCTGAGCCGCCCTGCTGCTCTTCGGCGACGTCGAAGCCGTCGTAGAGATACGAAGTCGCCGTGCCGCTGAGGGTCGCGGTCTTGCGGCGATTGGCGCCGTCATAGACGAAGGCGGCGAGGCTGGTGATCCCGGAGAGCCGGTTGCGCGCGTCCCAGGTGAAGGTCCGGGTCCCGTCGCTGGTCATGGAGCCATTGGCGTCCCAGGTCGGGGAGGCGGTGACGCCGGCAGCGGTGCGCGCGGTCAGCCGGTTGGCGGGATCGTAAGTCGCGCTGGTGACGGCCGCGGGCAGGATCGACTAGAGCGGAGCGGCGGTCGCCGACGATTTCTCCGAGATCGTTTATCTGGATGGGCTCCGTTCCCCAATCGCCGGAGAACCCCTCCGGCTCGTCTGGGGGTGCGACGCCTGGTCGCGCCGCTTTTTGGGAAGCCTATGGCGGCGGGGGCGCGCCGCTGGCCGCCGCGGGCAAGGACGCCTTATGTTCCAGGCGTCCTTACGTTCAAAGGGGAAGCCCCATCGACGCCAAACAAGTCGGCAGCGAGCTTGGCGTGCGCTATGGGCTCGAGGGCAGCGTGCGCCGCGTGGGCGAGAAAGTGGAGATCAACGCCCAGCTCAATTCGACTGAGACAGGCGGGCGAGTCTGGGCCGACCGGTTCGAGGGCGAGCGCAGCAAGCTCGGCGAGCTGCAGCTCGAGTTCGTCTCACGTCTCGCCAATTCGCTCGGCGCCGAGCTCGTCAAGGCCGAAGCCCTGCGCTCCACGCGCGAGCGGCCGGGCAACCCGGACGCGGTTGATCTCGCAATGCAAGCCCAAGTCAAATGGAATTTCGTCTGATAGCAAGGCGACCACCAACGAAGCGGTGACCCTGTCCGAGCGCGCGCTGGCCCTTGACCCGCAGAATGTGCGCGCGCTGACGGTCCTGGCGGGCGCATCGCTTGACCTCGTGAGCGATCAATGGAGCGACGACGAGAAGGGGGCGAGGAACGCCGCCGCCCAATTGCTGAAAGTCTATCCCGGCTTCACCGTGCAGGCTGGGCTTCCATCCACTGGAGCGACGATCCGATCTTCGACGCCCGATACCAGCGCGTCACCGAAGGCCTGCGCAAGGCTGGCCTTCGGAGGGCGAGAAGAAGGCGAATTGAGCGGCCCGCGCGCGGAACGGGGCGCCAACCGCGCCCGCTCCTCACCCCTCCGCCTTGGGCTCGTTCTTCAGGAAATCCTCGAGCCAGTGGATATCGTACTGGCCGTTCTGGACGTCTGAGTTTCGAACCAGGGCGCGAAACAGCGGCAGCGTGGTCTCGACGCCGTCGACGACGAATTCGTCGAGCGCTCTCCGCAGCCGCATCAGAGCTTCGGTTCGAGTTCGGCCGTGGACGATCAGCTTTGCCAACCAAGGAATCGTAATAGGGCGGGATCACGTAACCCTGATAGGCCGCCGAATCGACGCGAATGCCGAGACCTCCAGGCGGATGAAAGTAGGTAATTCGCCCCGGCGAGGGCGCGAATGTGCGCGCATGCTCGGCGTTGATGCGGCATTCGATCGCGGCGCCAAGGAATCGAACGTCGTCTTGCGCGATGGAAAGCGGAGAGCCGGCGGCGATCTTGATTTGCTCATTGATGATGTCGATGCCGGTGATCATCTCCGTGACCGGATGCTCGACCTGCACCCGCGTGTTCATCTCAATGAAGAAGAACTTCCCGTCCTCGTACAGGAACTCGATCGTCCCAGCGCCGACGTAGCCCAGTTCGGCCATGGCCTTGGCGACAATTCCGCCGATGCTGTCGCGCTGTTCGGGGTTCAGGGCCGGGGAGGGGCCTTCCTCCCAAACTTTCTGGTGGCGACGCTGAAGGGAGCAGTCGCGTTCGCCGAGGTGAATGGCGTGCCCCTGTGTGTCGCCGAGCACCTGAACTTCGATGTGGCGCGGCTTGGCGAGATATTTCTCGAGATAGACGGAATCGTCGCCGAACGCGGTCCTGCGCCTCGATCTTGGCGGCGCTGATCGCTTCGGCAAGATCGTCGGGCCCGTACGCGCGACCTTCATCCCGCGGCCGCCCCCGCCTGCCGCGGCCTTGACGATGACCGGATAGCCGATCTCGGCGGCGATCTTGCGCGCCTCGCCTTCGTCCCGCACGCCGCCTTCGGAACCCGGGACGCAAGGGATCCCGAGACGCTGCAGCGGTGCGCTTGGCCTCGATCTTGTCGCCCATCAAGCGGATGTGTTCGGCCTTCGGACCGATGAATGTGATCTCGTGCTCCTCGAGAATATCCGCGAAACGCGCGTTCTCGGCCAGAAAACCGTAGCCTGGATGAACGGCGTCAGCGCCAGTGATCTCGCACGCAGCGACAATCGCGGGAATGTTGAGATAGCTGTCGCGCGCCGGCGGCGGCCCGATGCATACGCTCTCATCGGCCAGCTTGACATGCATCGCGTCCTTGTCGGCGGTCGAATAGACCGCGACGGTCGCGATGCCGAGCTCCTTGGCGGCGCGCATGACTCTGAGCGCGATTTCGCCCCGGTTGGCGATCAGGATTTTATCGAACATCGAGGCGAGCTCCTCGATCGCTCGCAACCCTCGCGGCTCGATTCCGTATCGCGGTCATTCAACAATCATCAACGGCTGGTCGTATTCGACCGGCGAGCCATCGTCGACCAGGATGCGGACGACCTTGCCGGCCCGCGGCGCGACAATGTCGTTGAACGTCTTCATCGCTTCGACCAGCAGCAACTTGTCTCCGACCTTCACCATCGATCCAATTTCGACGAACGGCTTGGTTTCGGGACTGGCCCGCAAATAGGCGGTGCCGACCATCGGCGATTTCACCGCGCCCGCAAGATCGGCCGCAGGCGGCTCGATTGCAGGCGGAGCGACGGCCGGACCCTTGCGCGGGATTGGCCGGCGCATGGCGCCGTTTGAGGAATCGCGGCTACGCTCGCCTGAGCCGCCGGCGCTCGCTGGCGCGCCAGACGCACCTGCAGGTCGCCGAGGCTGATCTCGATCTCGCTCAGATCGTATTGCGACACGATCTTTGCGAGTTGGTCTATCGCAGCGACATCGACAAGACTTTGCGCAGACCCGTCGGTTTGCACGCCGGACGGCTTCTTCATTTTGCTTCGCTCGCGAACAGGAATCGACGCGCCGGTCAACAATCGGGCCTTCGTATATCCCGACGATCCGGGCAAAGAAAGTGCGCCGACGCGCCGCGGTTCATGCCCGGCGCGCCCATACGCTGACGTCGTGAAACGCCGCGCCGCCGTAGGGAGCGACGCTGTCGTCGCCCACCAGGACGTTGATTCCCCAGCCGTCGAGAAAGGCCGAAGGCGGCCAGATGCCTTCGCTGACGAGGACGCCCGGCTTCACGCCTTCGACGATGCGCGCATGCAAGCGCGTTCGGCCGCGTTCGTTGCCCAGTTGCACGACATCGCCCTGCGAGAGGCCAAGCGTGGCCGCATCGGACGGATTGATCAGCACTTCGGGTCGCTGTTCCCGCGCGACGCGAGGTCGGCGTCTGGGTGAAGGTCGAATTGAGAAAATTTCGGGCCGGACGAGGTCGCGAGCTTGAAGGGGTGATCTTCGTCAGCGTCCTCGTTGACCGCCCAATGATCGGGCAGACTCGGCATGGCGCGCCAAGGGCCGCGCAATCCGTCATTGGCGACGGGCGTGTCTGTCCAATCCGCCTTGAAGCGAAACTTTCCGTCCGGAAAGCCAAACCCGCTCGAGGAAGTGCGATTCCTCGAATGGGGGTTGCAAGTCGAGCCAGCGGTCGCTTTCAAGCTTGGCAAGATCGCCGTAGCCCGATTCCCGCAGCGTCCAATCAATGATCTCGCGTGGCGACATCGAGAACGCGGGATGTTCGGCCCCGACGCGTCGGGCGAGCGCGGCGATCACTTCGTGATTCGAGCGGCAGCCCTCGGGCGGGTCGACCACCTTTGGCGGCGAATTGCAGATGCTGATGGCCCCCGGCGGTGTAGATGTCGTCGTGCTCCAGGAACATGGTGGCGGGCAGGACGATATCGGCGTAGCGCGCGGTGTCGGTCATGAACTGCTCGTGGACGCAGGTGAAAAGGTCGTCGCGCGAAAAGCCGCGGCGCACTTTCTCCTGATGCGGCGCGACGGCGAGCGGGTTCGTGTTCTGGATCAGCATGGCTCGCACGGGCGGGCCGCCTTTCAGCGCCTCCGCGTCGCCGGTCAGGATTGCGCCGATCCGCGACTGGTCCAGACGACGAACGCTCGAGTCGCGGACGTCCAGCCCCTCGATCATCGTCTTTTGCAGCTTGTAGACGCCGCTGTTGCTGTGGAAGGCGCCGCCTCCCTCGTGCGCCCAGGCGCCGGTGACCGCGGGAATGCATAAAGCCGCGTGCATGTTCGCCGCGCCGTTGCGTTGGCGCGAGAAACCGTAACCGAGCCGGAAGAAGCTGCGTTTCGACCGCCCGATCAGCGCGGCGAATTCCTCGATTTGCGCGACGCGACGCCGGTGATCGCGCTCGCCCATGCGGGATCGCGGGTCCGCACGTGCGCCTCGAGTTCGTGCGGCGCGTCTGTGTATCGCTCGAGATAGTCCCAGTCCGCCAAGCCGTCGCGAAACAGGATGTGCATCACCGCGCAGGCGAGCGCCCCGTCCGTGCCTGGCCTCACGCATAACGCGAGATCGGCCTGGCGCATCGTTTCGTTTTCGTAGATGTCGATGGCGACGATCTTCGCGCCGCGTTCCTTGCGCGCGCGAATCGCGTGGGTCATGACATTGACCTGCGTGGCGACCGCGTTCGTGCCCCAAATAACGACGCAGTCCGACTTCGCCATTTCTCGCGGATCGGCGCCCATCAGCCGACCGGTTCCGGCGACATATCCGGGCCACGCGATCCCGACGCAGATTGTCCCATGGAAGCGGGAATAGCGCTTGGCGTGCGTGAGGCGCTCGATTCCGTCGCGCATCACGAGACCCATCGTGCCGGCGTAGAAGTAGGGCCATACGCCTTCGGGTCCGAGCTCGCGCTCGACCGACAGGAAATTGTCAGCGACGCGGTCGAGCGCCTCGTCCCAACCGATCGGCGCAAATTGCCCGCTTCCCTTGGGGCCGACGCGCCGAAGCGGCTGAGTGAGCCGATCCGGGTGATGGATGCGCTCCCAATAGCGAGCGACCTTCGCGCAGACGACGCCGGAGGTGTAGGTCTGGTCGCGCGCGCCGTGGATACGGCCGATGCGCTTGCCGCCGATCACCTCGACGTCGAGAGCGCAAACCGAGGGGCAGTCGTGCGGGCAGACTGAGTGACGCCGGGTAACCTCGGTGATCGCGTTCATGAGCCTGTCACAATCGTAACGCTTCGCGCCGCTCGGGCCGATCCGATACTAAGGCGCCACGCCTTAGGATTGAAGCGCTTGCGCTTGGCTTGCAAGCTCCCCTTGCGTTTGCAACCAAATACAACTAATAAGTTGTATCTGGTCAAACCGGTTCGAGTCGGCCTTGGCGATTCGCTTGCTTTCTCAGCGCCTGCGTGGCCTTGATGGCGCTTGGCGCGGCCTGGGCGGAGAAGAGGTCCGCAGGCTAGGGCAGCCCCAGACCGGAGATCCACTATGCGCCGCGCGAAAATCTCGAGAGCGTCGATGCTCAGGAGATTGGCCGCGCCCAATTGTCCATTGATATGGCGGCTTATGTCCTGTCGGATCCGCAAATCATCGAGGCGTTGACCGACGCGGCGGAGCGCGGCGTGGTCATCCGGCTCTATTTGGACAAGTCTCAATTCGCCGAGCACGGACCTACGCGCGGGGGGCTCGTCGAAGCGTTGCTCGCCCATCCCAACGTCGTCGCGCGGGTCAAAGGCGAGGGCGTTCTTATGCACTTGAAAGCCTATGCCGTCGATGGGGAGGTGTTGCGCACCGGTTCGGGCAACTTCTCCCGGTCCGGGCTCGCCAGCCAGGACAACGACGCGATCTTCATTACCGATCCGACCGTTGTCGACGCGTTCGAGAGCAATTTCGAACGCATATGGGCGCGCGCGCAAAACATCGAGGCTCTGGATGCGACCGCGCTGAGGACCGCGGAAGCTCCTAGCGCGAATCGCCGCGCGCCCTGCGGCAATCCCAATGGCGTGTAGCGCTCGTAACGCTGGTTAAACGCCTCGGCGTCGAGGACGCCGACAGTTTCCTCGTGCCGACGAGTCGTATCGCCTTGGCGCAGCTAGGATCGACGACACGTGCCAGCGCCAAGTGGACGGGTCGTCCGTGCGGGGGCCTGTCGCGACTTCGGTCACGCCCGCCGCGTAGCCGACGCCGCCTCCGATCGCAGTGAGAGCAAGAATGAGGGACTTCCGCATCGTCTCCTCCGTAATATCTTGACTTCATTTTATCGCGCGCCGCGCTGGCGATCTCCATGCAAGCGCCGATGATTAACGAATAGTAAACACGAATTTGTGGCCTCGGCTAGGGCGATTCGCTCTTCGAGGCCATTTCGCGCAAAGCGTTGCTCGCCATCGCGCGAGTTATACGTCGGCCTTGCGTCAAAGCTTCGTCGTCGAGCGTGGCGACAAGCTCTCGCGCCGCTCCAAGCGAGCGCTCGATCCTGAGCGCGATATAGGCGATCACATGCGGCTCGACCTGAAGCTGGCGATCGCTGAACAACTTGAAGAGAACCGCCTCGGTCAGTTCGATGTCGGGCGCGGCAAGGCGCACGACAGGCGCCAGTCGAAGCCGCGACAAAAGGTCGGGAGTGCTGAGTCCCCACGCGTCCGGCGCAGTACGAGAGGTCAGCAGCAGCCAGGCGTTGTTCTGCAGCGCCGTGTTCATCAGGTGAAAAAAAAGCGCCTCTGCGCGCGTCGCCGAGTCTGCGTCTTCGATCAACACCGCATGCGCGCTGGGCGCAGGCCTCGAGGCTTCGTTCGTCCAACTCCCTCGCCATGGAGACTGATGGCGCCGGCCGCACGAGCCCAGATCGCTGCCGAGGTGGCTTTTTCCCGCCCCTTCAGGCCCGACGAGCATCAACATTCGACCAGCCCAGTTCGGCCAAAGTTCGATCGCTGCCAGCGCGTCGAGGTTGGATGGCGCGGGCAGAAAATCTTCGCGCGCGAAGCTCGGCGAATGCGGCCAGCGAAACGTCAGCTGCCGAGGCGGAGACATCATCGGCTGCTCCGGTTCCGAGCGGCCTCGATAAAACGCGACTCGTCAGGTAGAGCGCGATGAGATGACGAGCGACGACGCCGATCGCCGCTGCGGTTGGAACGGCGATGATGAGCCCCAGGAAGCCGAACAATTGCCCGAAAGCAAGCAGCGCGAACATCAACCAGACCGGGTGAAGCCCGATCGATTCGCCGACGAGCTGCGGCGAGAGCACATTGCCTTCGAGGAATTGACCCGCTCCAACAACGCCGAGAGCCAACAAGAACAGCTTGAGGCTCGGCCATCCTTGAAAGAGGGCGACGCTGAGCGAAAGCACGAGCGCGGTCAGCGACCCGACATAAGGCACGAAGCTCAAGACGCCGCCGACAACGCCGATCAGAAAGCCATAGTCGAGACCGATCAAGCGTCAGGCCGACGCTGTACCAGACCCCAAGGAACAGGCAGACGATCGACTGGCCGCGGATGAAACCCGCCAGCGCGTGGTTTATCTCGCGGGCGATTTTTCGCAGAGCTTTCGCGATGATCGAGCGGGAGCCAGCTGTCGAGCTTCGAGATCATCCTGTGCCAGTCGACGAGAATATAAAAGGCGACGACAGGCGTGACGATCAGGAGCGACAAGAAATTGAACAGCGCGGCTCCGCCAGACACCAGCCGGGTGAAAGCGTCGAGAAGCCATTGTGCGCTTTGCGCGACGAAGTCGCCGACCGATTTCTGAATTTGCGCGCTCGACAATTGTTGGCTGAAGCCCAAAGGCGTCGAGCCAACGGCCGCCGTATTTGGCGATGAGCGCGTTTCCCTCCTCCACGGCGAACGCCTGCAGACGCACCGCGTAGCCGGGCAGGTGCTGAGCGAAGGCAATGAACTGGTTCCCCAACACCGGGACGACGAGAATAAAAAAGAGGACGACGGTCAGGACGAAAACGGTGAGAATAAGAAGCGAGGCGCCGAGGCGGCTGAACCCGAACCTCTGAAGCTTGAGCACGACGGGGTCGAGGAGATAGCCGAGAACGATGCCGGCGGCGAACGGCGTTATTGTCGAGCCGAGCAAATAGACGACAAGCAGAAAGGCCGCCACCCCGAGCCCCCAGAAGAGGACCTGGCGCTCTAGGCTCACCGCCCGAACCTCATGGCGTTTCGGCACGCGTCGCTGGCTGGCTGCAGCAAATCCCATTTTCCGCCCCAGGGATCGACAAAGACCGCGACAAGCCCATAAGGCTCGTGGCGCGGCGTTTCCAGGAAATTGACGCCGCGCTCGACGCAGATTCTCGTAATCTGCCCAGAAGTCCCCGGAGTGAAGGAAAAAGCCGACCCGTCCTCCCGTCTGGTCGCCGACACGGGTCGCCTGTCGCTCGTCGCTTGGAACCGCGAGCACCAGCGCGGCGCCTACGCCGCGCTGACGGGGCGACGACTACCCAGCGCTTGTCTAGCGAGAAGCGGCGTGTCTTCAAGAACGGCGAAGCCGAGGACATCGCGGAAGAAGGCGAGCCCGTCGTCGTAGCTGGGGACAAGAACCGTTACGGCCGCGAGACTCTGCAGCATGGTTTGCGCTCTATCGGCTCATATGGTCCAGCCATTGGGCGATATAGAAGCCGCCCGAGGCAAGGGTTGTCGCGGCGACCGTCCATTCAAGGCAGGTCTGCAAAAGCGGCTGGTCGAGGCCGTAGGCGCGGACGCCAAGCGCGAAGCCGGCAAGCGTGATCTGCGCGACCGTATTCAGCTTCGACACCCAGACGGGACGAATTTCAACCGGCTTGTCGAGCAGCCAGGAGACCAACACAGCCATGAGGATCATCACGTCCCTCGATACGACCGTGATGGCGATCCAGGCCGGCAAATCGGCATATATCGCGAGGGAAACATAGATCGAAATCAGCAGCGCCTTGTCGGCGAGCGGGTCGAGATAGGCGCCGAGTTCTGTCCGCAGATTGAAATTTTTGGCGATGAAGCCGTCGACCGCATCCGATACGCCGGCCAGAATAAAAATCAGGAACGCGGGAAGAAATCGTTGCGAGATGATCATCATGACCGCCAGAGGCGTCATCAGCATTCGCGCCAGAGTGACGAAATTGGGTAAGTTGTTGAGGACGGTGCCAATATTCATCAAGTATTGACGCCCCGGCGTCACCGCCCAGCCATCCCTTCCCTTGGACTTTGCCACGCGCACGGATGACAGAGCTGCTGGATAACACGAAGTCGCCGAGGTTGGGAAACCGAGCCTGAGTGGCGCCCTTGCGCGTTGCGCGGCGCGCAATTACCCGATCGTGTCCGAATCGCCGCGGAGCCTGGATGGCCGAAAGCACAAAACCTCTGACCTACGCCGAATCAGGAGTCGACATCGATGTCGGCAACCGCATCGTCGATCGAATTCGTCCGTTCGCGCGCGCGACACGCCGTGCCGGGGCAGGCGCCGAGCTTGGCGGATTCGGCGGACTGTTCGATCTCAAGGCGGCGGGGTTTGTCGACCCGATCCTTGTCGCCGCCAATGACGGCGTCGGCACAAAGTTGAAGATCGCCATCGAGAGCGGCTGTATACGACACGATCGGCATCGACCTCGTGGCCATGTGCGTCAACGACATTGTCGTTCAGGGCGCTGAGCCTCTGTTTTTCTTGGATTATTTTGCCTCCGGCAAGCTTGACGAGGATGTCGCGTCCGCCGTCGTGCAAAGCATCGCCGAGGGGTGCGCGCAATCGGGATGCGCGTTGATCGGCGGAGAGACGGCGGAGATGCCCGGCCTTTACGCTCCGGGCGATTTCGACATTGCCGGCTTCGCCGTCGGCGCCGCCGAACGCGGGACGCTGCTGCCGCGGCCAGGACTGAAGCCAGGAGACCTTGTCTTCGGTCTGCCGTCGTCGGGCGTCCATTCCAATGGATTTTCGCTGGTGCGGCGCATTGTCGCGCGGTCCGGCCTCGGATGGGACGCTCCCGCCCCGTTCGATCCATCAGCGCTCGCTCGCCGCCGCGCTGCTGACGCCGACGCGCCTCTATGTGCGGCCGCTGCTTCAGGCGCTGACGCCGAACGCGAGGCATTCATCGCGCTCGCCCACATCACCGGCGGCGGCTATCCGGACAATCTGCCGCGCGTGCTCGACGACGGTCTCGCCGTCTCGCTCGATCTCGACGCCTTCGCGCCGCAACCGGTTTTTTCCTGGCTCGCGTCGGCAGGCGGTCTCGACGAGAGCGGAGATGCTGCGCACGTTCAATTGCGGCTTCGGGATGGCGGCGTTCGTTTCCGCCGACAGCGAGGAGAGGCGCGCGAGGCGCTCGCCGGCGCGGGCCTGTCGCCAGTCCTGATCGGGGAACTGGTTCCCGCGGAAGGCCAGCGGCTTGTCACCCGGGGAAGGCTGAGGCTGTGATCCCCCGAGTGCGAACGGCGGTTCTCATCTCGGGTCGCGGCTCCAATATGGTCGCCTTGATCGAAGCCGCGCAATCGCCGGACTTTTCGGCTGAGATCGTGCTGGTTCTGTCGGACGAGCCGGCCGCGCCGGGCCTTTCGCTTGCGCGCGCAAGCTCGGCGTCGCCGCCGAGGCGATCGACTTTCGAGCCTATCCGGGCAAGCCGGCGTTCGAGGCGGCGCTCCAGAGCGCGACTTCATCGCCGCCTCGGTCGACATCGTCTGCCTCGCCGGGTTCATGCGGGTGTTGAGCGCCGCCTTCGTCGAGCGATGGCGAGGACGGCTGCTCAACATTCATCCCTCGCTGTTGCCGAACCTGCGCGGCCTCAACACCCACGAGCGCGCGCTCGCCCAAGGGCTCGCCGAGCACGGCTGCACGGTTCATCTCGTTACGGCCGAGGTCGACGCCGGCCCGATCCTCGCCCAGGCGCGGGTGCCGGTTCTCCCGGGCGACGACGCCGGCGCCCTTGCGGCGCGCGTCCTCAAAGAGGAGCACCGGATCTATCCGCAAGCCCTCGACGCGGTCGCCCGCTCGTTGCGCATCGCGGCTTCGGGAAGTTGTGAGCGCCGACCTGTTCGGCCCCGGCCACGCGTTAAGCAAGCCGCGTCGCGCCACGCTTGCGGCGCGCCGCGATTGGATCAATATTTCGTCGACGGAAAAGGAGGTTTGTTTGGCCCGCGCGGTTGCGACGAAAGAGCAGCATTCGTCATCGACCGCAGCAATCGCGGCGAATGACGAGTCGCCGCCGTTGTTGTCGTCGCCCGAGCGGTTCATCAATCGCGAATTGTCGTGGCTTGAATTCAATCGAAGGGTGCTGGAGGAAGCCGCCAACGCGAACCATCCGTTGCTCGAGCGGCTGCGGTTCCTCTCAATCTCGGCCACCAATCTCGACGAGTTTTTCATGGTCCGCGTGGCGGGCCTGGTTGGCCAGGTGCTCTCCGGGGTCGCGGAAATTTCCGATGACGGGCGCACTCCCGCGGAGCAGCTCGAACGCATCAGCGAGCGAGTCGCCGCGTTGGTCGCCTCGCAGCAGTCGCGGTGGAAGGCCTTGCAGTCCGAGCTCGCCGCCAACGGCGTCGTCATCCTCGAGGTCGGCGATCTCACCCGCCGCGAACGAGAGTGGCTGCAGGACTATTTCCTCTCGCACGTATTTCCGATTTTGACGCCGCTTGCGGTCGATCCGGCGCATCCGTTTCCGTTCATTCCCAATCTGGGATTTACGCTGGCGCTCGAACTCTCTCAATCCGCGCGACGGCGCAAGACGATGAGCGCGCTTGTTCGCATTCCCGGAAGCGTCGAACGTTTTGTCCGGCTGCCCGATGGTCCGCTTGGAGGCGCGGCGCGCTTCGTGATGCTTGACCGGTTGATTGTCGCGTTCATCGGGTTGTTGTTTCCGGGCTACGACGTCTTGGGCGAGGGCGCGTTTCGCGTCATTCGCGACAGCGACATTGAAGTCGAGGAAGAGGCCGAGGACCTCGTTCGCCTATACGAGAGCGCGCTCAAGCGACGCCGGCGTGGCACCGTTATCCGGCTTGAGATCGAAGCGAGCATGCCCGAGTCGCTGCGCGCTTTCGTCGCCGGCGACGTCGACGTCGTCTCCGTCCGGGATCGTGCTCGTCGAGGGAATGCTGGCGCTCAACGACTTGTCGCAACTGGTGGCGATCGATCGCCCCGAGCTCAAGTTTCCGCCCTACAACCCTCGCTTTCCGGAACGGGTCAAGGAACTCGGCGGCGACTGTCTTCGCTGCGATCCGGCAGAAGGATCTCGTCGTCCATCATCCTTACGAATCGTTCGACGTCGTCGTCCGGTTCCTCAATCAGGCGGCGCACGATCCCAACGTGGTCGCGATCAAGCAGACGCTTTACCGCACTTCGGCGGACAGCCCGATCGTCAGGGCGCTCATCGAAGCGGCGGAGGCCGGAAAATCGGTCACCGCGCTGGTGGAATTGAAGGCGCGCTTTGACGAAGAGGCCAATATCCGCTGGGCGCGGGATCTCGAGCGAGCCGGGCGCGCAAGTCGTCTATGGGTTCATCGAGCTCAAGACGCACGCCAAACTGTCGATGGTGCGTGCGGCGCGAGGGCGGGGCGCTGGTCAACTACTGTCACCTCGGCACCGGCAACTATCATCCCGTCACCGCCAGGATTTACGCCGACATTTCGCTTTTCACTGCGGATGCGGCGATCGGGCGGGATGTCGCGCGGATTTTCAATTTCATCACGGGCTATGCCGAGCCGGACGGTCTCGAGCAGATGTCGATTTCGCCGATCACGCTAAAGAAGACACTGCTGCGCAATATCGCTGATGAAATCGACTATGCGCGACTGGGCCGGCCGGCGCAGATCTGGATCAAATGCAATGCGCTCGTCGATTCGCAGATCATCGACGCTCTCTATGCCGCCAGTCGGGAAGGCGTGCAGATCGACATCGTGATCCGCGGAATTTGCTGCCTGCGGCCTGGCGTGCCCGGGCTTTCCGACAACATTCGCGTCAAGTCGCTCGTCGGCCGATTCCTTGAGCATGCGCGCATCTATGCGTTTCGGCGCCGGCTATGGCCTGCCCAGCCCGAAGGCCCGGACGTTCATTTCATCGGCCGATCTTATGCCGCGCAATCTCGATCGGCGCGTCGAGGCGCTGGTTCCGCTGCTCAATCCGACGGTTCACGAACACGTGCTCGATCAGATCATGCAGGCCAACCTGATGGACAACCAGCAGAGCTTTCGGATCCTGCCGGACGGCTCAAGCGAGAGAATTGTTGCCGCCGAAGGCGAGGAGCCGTTCAACGCGCACAACTATTTCATGACCAATCCGAGCCTTTCGGGTCGCGGCAAGGCGTTGATGGACTCCTTTCCGATGGCGCTGCGCAGGCGCGTCTGATAGACGCCGCTGCCCGGCGACATGACGCGCTCTACAGGATCAGTCATGCTCGACAACGCGCGAGGACGATTGCCGGGCGAGCCGTTGGCGATTGTCGACATCGGCTCGAATTCGGTGCGCTTGGTGTCGTACGAGTCGCAGTCGCGCGCGCCGACGCCGACCTTCAATGAAAAAGCTTTATGCGGTCTTGGCAAAGGCGTTGCGATGACCGGACTCTTGCCGGAGGAAGGCGTCGCTCAAGGCGCTGGCCGCGCTTCAGCGCTTTCGCGTTCTCTGCGACACGATGCGCATCCGGGATGTGCGCGGCATTGCGACAGCCGCTGTGCGCGACGCAGCGAACGGGCCGGAATTTCTCAATCGGGCGGAGCGCGTGCTCGGCTGCAAAATCGAGCTCTTGAGCGGCCAACGGGAAGCAAGGCTGTCGGCGCTTGGCGTCATAAGCTCGATTTACAAAGCGGACGGCGTCGTCGGGGATTTGGGAGGCGGCTCGCTTGAACTCACCGATGTTCGGGACGGCGAGTGCGCGCAGGGGGTGACCCTGCCGTTGGGCGGCCTGTCGCTGATGGATCTTTCGGAGCGCTCGCCGAAGAAAGCCGCCAAGATTGTTCGTGAGAAGCTCGCGACGGTCAAGGCGCTTCAGGGGCTGGCCGGGCGCACTTTCTATGCCGTCGGCGGCACCTGGCGCGCTTTGGCGCGCCTGCATATGCGGCAGCGGCAGTATCCGATGAACGTGATGCACAATTACGTGATCCCTTCGCGCGACGCGCTCGAATTCGCCGCGCTGGTCGAACGGATCGAAGCGGACGCGCTGCTGTCGATCGAGTCGGTGTCCTCGGCGCGCAGGCCGCTGCTGGCTTACGGCGCCGCGGTGCTCGAAGAGATCATCCGCCAGTCCAATCCGAAAGAGATCGTCGTTTCCGCCCTCGGCGTTCGTGAGGGGCTCATCTACTCGCGAGCTCACGCCTGAGGAGCAAGCGGAAGATCCACTGATCGTGTCGGCGCGCGAATTCAACCAGTTGCGTTCGCGGGCGCCGAAGCATGGCGAAGAGCTTTACGCCTGGACGAGCCGCCTGATCGCATTCAACTCATCTCGAGGAGGACGATCAGGATCGGCGCCTGCGTCACGCCGCATGTCTGTTGTCCGATATTTCCTGGCGCGCCCATCCCGACTATCGGGGCTCCCAGGCCTACGATCTGGTGGCCAACGCAGCGTTCATCGGCGTCGATCATCCCTCGCGCGCGTTCCTCGCCCTGGCCGCTTCCTACCGGCATATGTCCAGTGAAGATCTTGTGTCGCCGCAGTCGCGCGCGTCTGGTGACGGCGCGACAACTCGATCGGGCGCGAATTCTCGGCGCGGCGATGCGGGTCGCCTACAACATCTCGGCCGCGATGCCTGGCGTGCTCCCGCGCGCGCCGATGGTGTGCGCGAAGGGTCGCGTGATCCTGACTCTGCCGGCCGACCTCGCGCCGCTCAGCGGCGAACGACTTCTGTCGCGCATGCGGCAGTTTGCTCGGCTGATTGGCGGCGAGCCGGAGATCCGGGCGTCTGTTTAAGGCTTCGCTTAAGTCCGCGCGCTGCACGACGAGCGATCAGAAATGCCATCGCTCGTCCGAAGACGACGCACGATTCAAAACGGATCGATGCGCCAAACGGATTCTTTACGGGCGCGCGGGCAAGCTCGTCCCTGATCCTATTCATGCCTTGCTGCCAGCGATCGGTCAGACATGCATTCACTTCGCACCGACAGCCAATTTTTTCGCGACGCTCTCGAAAGGGTCGGCAAGGCGGAGGATGCGCGCGCCGCGCGTTCGCCGACCTTGGTCGCGCGGAGCGACGCGAGATCGAACAGGCTGATGCGGAAAGGCTTGCCGTTCGAGCGGCGAGAGGTTGAGCCAACGCGCGTCATTGGGCGACTGGTGGCTTTGAACGGAACACAAGGCGTCATCAGCTGCCCGCTCAAATTGGACGAAGAGGAGTGGTCGGTCGGCCATCTCATCACGATCGTTCACCGGACCGCGCGCTTGGTGGGCACCGTCTGCGAAGTTGCGACCGATGACGGCCGATGGTCTGAAAACGAGGTCAACGCCGCGCGTGTCACCATTGAGTTGAACGGCGAAATTGTCGACGATCCCGATGGCGCGCCGTTTTTCCATCGCGGCGTGCGCTCGTTTCCTTCGCTGGGCGCGCCCGCGCACCGCATCCGCGCCGATGATCTTCGAGCGATCTATACGTTTCGTGGCCGGCAAGGCGTCGAAATCGGAAGGTTGAGCCAGAACGAAGATATCCCTGCGGAGATCGACGTCGGCGAATTGATCCGGCGTCACTTCGCCGTTTTGGGGTCGACCGGCGTCGGCAAGACGACTTCGGTCAGCCTGCTTGCTGAAGAAGTCGCTGGCGACGAGGCCGAAGCTGCGGGTCATCATCTTTGATCCGCACAATGAATACGCGGCGCATTTTCCCGGACTGGCGCAGATCATCGATTCGGAAAGCCTAGAGCTGCCATTCTGGATGTTTCAAGTTTCGACGAACTGGCCGATGTCGTGTTTAGCGGCCGGCAGCCGCACGCCGACGAACGGGATGCGCTCTACGAAGTCATCCGCATCGCCAGGGCGAAATATCAAGCCGAGCTGAGTTCATCGGTCGGGACCAGCGCAGTGCGGCGGCAGCCAGTCGCTGAGGGGAATTCGGCGACGTCCGATACGCCAACGCCATATCGCATCGTCGACGTCGTCGCCGTGATCGAGGAATGGCTCGGCATGCTCGATCAGCGGTTTCCCCGCTCCGAGTTGCGGGCCCTGCGTTATCGGCTTGAGGGGCTCAACCGCGATCCGCGGTATCGGTTCATGTTCGGCAGGCTGGTGGTCGAGGACGACATCGGCAAGGTGATATCCAGCCTCTTCCGTATCCCGACCCGAGGACTGCCGGTCACGATCGTCCGACTTGCTGGCCTGCCCAACGAAGTCACCAACTCGGTCGTGTCGGTGCTGGCGCGGCTCGCTTTCGAGATCGCGTTTTGGTGTTCGGGCGCTTATGAAATCAACGTGTTGTGCGAAGAAGCGCACCGCTATATTTCCTCCGACAACAGGCAAACCTTTGGCCCGGCGAGGCTGGCGATCGGACGGATTGCAAAGGAAGGGCGGAAGTACGGCGCCTCGCTTGGCGTCGTCACGCAACGGCCATCGGAACTCGACCCGACCGTGCTGTCGCAATGTTCGACCTTGTTCGCCATGCGGCTCGCCAATGAGCTGGACAAGGGAATCATTCGCGCTGCGGCCGGCGTTTCGGCCAGCAGCACGATCGCCTTCCTGTCCTCGATCGCCGATCGTGAGGCGATCGCATTCGGCGAGGCGATCGCGACGCCGATGCGAATGAAGTTCGCAGACATTTCGGCCCGCCCCGAGGATCGCGGTCCCCTCGCGTCTGATGAGCGCGATGCGAATCCGATTGATTTGAGGAAGCTTTCTGCTCAATTGCGCGGCGAGGCAACATAGACGGCGCGCCTCGCGGCTGAGTTGGCGACTTGTCCGCTACGAGCGGCATTAATTACGTAACTGATACGTAAAATATAAGCACACGTAGTCTCCTGCGCTGAGCGAAGCGCAGCCGAGCGGATATTTGCAATCGGCGCGCATGAACGCCATATATGGCGCAAGCAGTCCCCGGCTCGAAGCGACCATCTTCGAGCCGGGCGCATCAGACCCCCACCGGCGGTCCTTGAAACCGTCAAGGCGAGGAGAAGTCATTTATGGCGGCCGTCCAGGAGACCGTCGATCGCGTGCGCTCGATTGAGGTCGACGCTTACAAATATGGCTTCGTTAGCCCGATCGAGTCGGACATGGCCCCGAAGGGCCTGAACGAAGACACCGTTCGATTTATTTCGGGAAAGAAGGGTGAGCCGGAATGGCTGCTGGAATGGCGGCTTGAGGCCTTTCGTCGTTGGCAAACGATGGAAGAGCCGAAATGGGCGCGCGTGAGCCATCCGCCGATCGACTACCAGGAGATTTATTACTTCGCCGCGCCCAAATCCGCACCGGCGCTGAAGTCGCTTGACGAGGTTGATCCGGAGTTGCTGCGCACGTACGCCAAACTCGGCATCCCGCTCGTCGAGCAGGAAATCCTAGCCGGAGTGGAGAGGCCCAGGGTGGCGGTCGACGCCGTTTTCGACTCCGTTTCGATTGCAACGACTTTCAAGGCCGAGCTCGCCAAGGCGGGGGTCATTTTCTGCTCCTTTTCCGAGGCCGTCCGAAATCATCCGGACCTCGTACGCCGCTATCTCGGCACGGTCGTGCCGAGCACGGACAATTTCTATGCGACGCTCAATTCGGCAGTATTCTCGGACGGTTCTTTTGTTTACGTGCCGCCCGGCGTGCGCTGCCCTATGGAGCTCTCGACCTACTTTCGCATCAACGAGAAGAATACGGGGCAGTTCGAGCGCACGCTCATCATCGCCGACCGGGGAGCCTATGTCAGCTACCTCGAAGGATGCACGGCGCCGAAGAGGGACGAGAACCAGCTTCACGCCGCCGTCGTCGAACTCATAACCCTCGATGATGCGGAGATTAAGTATTCAACGGTACAGAACTGGTATCCTGGCGATTCTCAGGGGCGCGGCGGCATCTATAATTTCGTGACCAAGCGCGGCGACTGTCGCGGCGCGCGATCGAAAATCTCCTGGACGCAGGTCGAAACCGGCTCGGCGATCACCTGGAAATATCCGTCCTGCATTTTGCGCGGCGAATCCTCGCGCGGCGAATTCTATTCGATCGCGATTTCGAACGGCTATCAGCAGGTCGACAGCGGAACGAAGATGATTCATCTCGGCCGCAACACGACGAGCCGCATCATCTCCAAGGGGGTTGCTGCCGGCAAATCGCAAAATACGTATCGAGGGCAGGTCTCGGCGCACCGACTCGCGACTGGAGCGCGCAATTTCACCAACTGCGATTCGCTGCTGATCGGGAACGAATGCGGCGCGCATACGGTGCCCTATATCGAGGCGAAGAATTCCTCGGCGGTGATCGAACACGAGGCGACCACGTCCAAGGTTTCGGATGAGCAGATGTTCTACTGCCTTCAGCGGGGCCTATCGGCGGAGGAAGCGACGGCGCTCATCGTCAATGGCTTTGTTCGGGACGTGCTGCAGCAATTGCCGATGGAGTTTGCCGTCGAAGCGCAAAAACTCATCTCAATCAGCCTCGAAGGAAGCGTGGGATGACGCGTCAATTCGAGGGTCCGCGCACGAGCCGAGGGTAGCGGAATGCTTGAAATTAAAAACCTCACCGTTTCGATCGAGGACAAGCTGATCCTCGACAACCTCAGTCTGAGCGTCAGCGCGGGCGAGGTTGCGGCGATCATGGGTCCGAACGGCTCCGGCAAGTCGACGCTCGCCTATGTCATGGCAGGCAAGCCGGCCTATGAGGTCACAGTCGGGCGAGATTTTGCTCGACGGGGAGAATCTCCTTGAGCTCGAACCAAACGAGCGGGCGCTGAAGGGATTGTTTCTGGCGTTCCAGTATCCGACCGAGATCCCGGGTGTCGCCGGGATGACGTTTCTCAAGGCGGCGTTGAACGCGCAGCGGCGGGCGCGCGGAGAAAGCGATCTCACGACGCCCGACTTCATGCGCCGCGTGCGTGAAGCGGCGCAGGCGCTGAAGATTGATCAGGAGATGCTGCGACGACCGCTCAATGTCGGCTTTTCCGGCGGGGAGAAGAAGAGGTTCGAGGTGCTGCAGATGGCCCTGCTGGCGCCGCGGGTCGGCGTCCTCGACGAAACCGATTCAGGCCTCGACATTGATGCGCTGAGAATCGTCGCCGAAGGCGTCAACGCCCTTCGCGACTCTGAGCGCGCCTTTGTCGTCATTACGCACTATCAGCGGCTGCTCGACTACATCAAACCGGATGTGGTGCATGTGATGGCCAAGGGCCGGATTGTCGCGACCGGCGGCCCGGAACTTGCGCTCGAGCTCGAGCGCAATGGTTATCGTGATTACGCTGAGGAGGCTGCGTGATTCGCCGATGACCGCGCATGTCGTCAATCGATCAGCCGCCGAAAGGACGCTTTCCCGGCAATTCGCAGAGCAAGAAAGGCGTGAGCCGTCGTCTGCTCGCGCCGCCGCCTTCGCGCGGTTCGCCGCGGCCGGGTTGCCGACCCGGCGGGTCGAGGCTTGGCACTATACCGATTTGCGCGCCGCGATGGCCGATGCGTCGCCGATTTTGGCCGCGCCGACGCGGGCCGACATCGAAGCGGCGCGTAGCGTGCTTGCTAGGCGTGCACGCTTCGCTGCCGGGACGCAAATTGTCTTGCTTAGCGGGCAGTTTATCGCCGCGCTTTCGGATCGCCTCCCGACTGGGGTCCTCATCGCCGAGGGATTAGCGGCCGCGCCCAATGCGGTCGATGATCCTTTAGCGGCCCTCAACGAGGCGCTAAGCCCTGCCGGGTGCACCATCAAGGTCGCGCGTGGGGTGAAGCTCGCCGAGCCGATCACGGTCGTCCATCTAACCACCGAGCCGTCGTCCCACTCGGTCTATTCGCGGATGGCCATCGCGCTCGATGTCGAGGCGCAGGCGTCGTTCGTCGAGATATTCGACGGCGCTCATGCGGGTGTCCAGCGACACGCGGCGACGATCATGACGCTGGCCGACGGAGCCAAGGCGACGCATGTCGCCGTTGTTGGCGATGAGCCGGGGCTGCATATCGAAACCCAGATCTGCGAAGTGGCGGAGAGTGCGAAGCTTGCCGCTTTTGGGCTCGTTTCTGGCGGCGAGCTCACGCGGCGACAGATTTTTGTCAGGCTAGCCGGAGATGAGGCGAAGCTGTCGCTTGGCGGACTGGCGCTTATCGACGGCGCTCGACGCGCCGACACGACGCTTCAGGTCGTTCATGCCGCGCGGGCCGGGACGAGCCGCGAATTCTATCGCGCGATCGTCGATGACGACGCGGTCGGAGTGTTTCAGGGAAAGATTATCGTTGAGAAGGCGGCGCAAAAGACCGATGGCGCCATGAAGTCTCAAGCTATTCTGCTGTCCCCCCACGCACAGATGAATGAGAAGCCGGAGTTGGAAATCTTCGCCGACGACGTTGTCTGTGGGCACGGAGCGACGGTCGCTTCGCTCGACCCCGAACAGGTGTTCTATTTGCAATCGCGGGGCATCGCGAACAACGACGCCAAGGCGATGTTGCTCGAGGCTTTTGGAGCGGAGGCCATCGACAGAATCGAGGACAAACTGCTGGTTGAGCCCTTGCGCGCCCGGCTCGCTGCTTGGCTCCGGAGACGTAACGTGAGCCAGCGAGGGGTTACGTTCGATCTCGCGCGCGACAATGAAGGCGAAGACGTGAACAAGCTAGTCCAACCGACGCTCGACGCTTACGATGTCGAAGCGGTACGGGCCGATTTCCCGATCCTCGCCGAGCGCCCCTATGGGAAGCCGCTTGTCTATCTTGACAACGCCGCCTCGGCTCAGAAGCCGAGGCAGGTCATAGATCGCCTGACACACGCCTATGAGCACGAGTACGCGAATGTGCATCGCGGCTTGCATTATCTCGCCAACGCTGCGACTGAGGCGTATGAGGCGGCCCGAGAAACCGTGCGGCGGTTTGTCAACGCCTCCTCGCACGAGGAGATCATTTTCACGCGATCGACGACGGAAGCGATCAATCTCGTTGCGTCCAGCTTTGGACTTGCGCACATCGGCGCGGGCGACGAGATTGTGTTGAGCGTTATGGAGCATCACTCCAACGTCGTGCCTTGGCACTTCCACCGCGAACGCAAGGGCGCGGTCTTGCGATGGGTCGATGTGGGCGACGACGGCTCCTTTTCGCTTGACGCATTCGAACGCGAGTTGAGCGATCGAACGAAGATCGTCGCGATCACGCAAATGTCCAACGTCCTTGGGACCGTGGTCCCAATCAAGGCAGTCGTCAAAATCGCGCACGAGCGAGGGATCCCCGTACTCGTCGATGGATCGCAGGGCGCGGTGCATCTCGACGTGGACGTGCGCGACCTCGATGTCGACTTCTACGTTTTTACTGGGCACAAGGTCTATGGTCCGACGGGTATCGGCGTGCTTTATGGCAAGCGCGAACTTCTAGAGAGGCTGCCGCCCTACCAGGGCGGCGGCGAGATGATCGAGGAAGTCACGAGGGACGCCGTCTCGTACAACCATCCGCCGCATCGCTTCGAGGCTGGCACCCCGCCGATCGTGCAGGCGATCGGGCTAGGAGCAGCGCTTGATTACATGGAGGGGATCGGCCGGCGCGCGCGCTCGTGCACATGAGGAAGCGCTGTGCGCTCATGCGCACAAGCTTCTGTCGTCGATTAATTCGCTGCGGATCATTGGCGTGGCGGAAGGCAAAGGCCCCATCATCTCATTCACTATGGAAGGGGCGCATGCGCATGACATCGCGACCTTGATCGATCGATCGGGTGTCGCCGTCAGGGCCGGCACGCATTGCGCGATGCCCTTGTTGCAAAGGTTCGGGGTGACCTCAACCTGCCGAGCCTCGTTTGCGCTTTACAACACGTTCGACGAGGTCGAGGTGCTGGCGGAATCGTTGATCCGCGCGCGAAAGCTCTTCCAGTAGGGAGGTGATGTATGGACGAGGCGCAAAGCTGCGTGACTGACGTCGAAACTGCCGCCACTCTCGGTCGAGCGCAATGCGGTTTTTAGGCAACCTTCGCTTCTGAGATGGCGCCTGAAGAACTGCGTCAGTTGACCGAGTCCATCGTTACGGCCCTGAAAACCGTTTATGATCCGGAAATTCCAGCGGATATCTACGAACTTGGGCTGATTTACAATGTTGATATAGACGAAAGCCGTTTTGTAAGTATCGAGATGACGTTGACCGCGCCGGCTTGTCCGGTCGCGGGCGAAATGCCGACATGGGTCGAGAATGCGGTGAGCGCCGTTCCTGGCGTCGCCGGCGCGAAGGTGAACATGGTCTTTGATCCGCCTTGGGACCAAAGTCGGATGTCCGATGAAGCGCGCGTCGCGCTCGACATGTGGTGAGGAACCGGAGTCGCGCCACGGGACCGCGTCATCCGTTATAAACCCTTCGATCGTCATCAGTAGCTGGCTAACGACTCAAGGATATGCTGAATGGACCCGGAGACCGCCGCGCGCATGCGCCCTTCTTCGAGCGTCAACGCACAAGCTGTTGTTAGCCAGATCCTACATCGAGGTTGCATCCTGCATTGAGGTGGCGCTTCGCAACCCGATCTTGGTGCTTGAAAAATAAGAGAGCACCTTTCGGTGCCCGCCGTCAGGCACTGTAAAGCCAGTCGTAACGTTTGGTCATGCCGCGCGACCCCAGTAAGCGCATGGTTGCATCCCGAGCGAGCGCGAGTGGACCGCTCATATGATAGATGTGGCCAAGTTTGAGGGCTTCGCGTTGAACTCGAGTTGCCCTCGCGACGCGATCGCGCGAATAGCTCAAGAACGCAGCTGGGATGTCTTCCGCCTGAGCCAGGATACGGGCGAGCGCGCCGGCGTCCTCAATTGCTTGTGCGGCACCCTGCGCAAGGAATGGAACCATCGGATGAGCCGCATCGCCAACGAGCGCAACGCGCTCAAGCGAAAAAGAAGAAACCGGAGGCCGGGAGTAGAGCGGCCAAACTCGCCATTGGATGGGTGCGCTCATTAGCGAGCGCGCTTCCTTCGACCACCCCGTGAAAGCTCGTTCAAGATTTGAACGGTTGCCCTCGCGATCCGCTTGATTGTCGGCGTTATTTGTCGGCAATTCAGATTTGATGGTGGCGACCAAATTGATGATTGATCCGCGGCGCACGGGATATTGGACGAGATGCGCCTCTTCCCCAAGGCGCAGAATGATATTGGACTGCTCTGACTGGGGATCGGCGTCGAGAACTCCACGGTAAGCGACGCGTCCAGTAAATTCAACCCGACTTCGAACCCCAAACCCGAATTGTTTACGGACCTGCGAGTGTATGCCATCGGCGCCAATTAGGAGATCAGCGTGATCGCCGGTCTGCGTCTGGCCACGCCTCAATAGGACGGACACACGGTCTCCGTCGTTAACAAAGCCAAGGACAGTTGTGCCGAGTGACAGTTCTACACCCGGCTGGTCCCGCACGGTGTCAAGTAGCGCTCGCTGCAAATCGGCACGATGAACTACCAAATACGCGGCGCCCCAGCGGCGTTGGGCGCCGTCCAGCGGCATTCGCAGAAGTTCCAGGTCGTCTGACCCTCGCAACACGAGAATCGCTTTCGGCCGGGAGACAAACGGGAGCACCCCCTGGAGTACGCCAAGTCGAGACAGGATACGGGTCGCGTTCGGAGTGAGTTGCAGCCCCGCTCCAAATTCCTCGAGCGTGTTCGCTCTCTCGTATATTGCGACTCTGAAGCCTGCTTGCACCAGCGCTACTGCTGCAGAAAGTCCGCCGATTCCCGCACCGGCGATGATCGCGCGCCGCGACAAGCTTCAGGACACCTCTCGCAACTCGCACTCGGCAGGCGAGCAAGATCCACTCAAGCCGCCCTCATAGATAAAGCGAGTGGAGCAATAGGAGCAGATCGCTTCGCCGTCCGAGCCCATGTCAACGAAAATGTGAGGGTGGTCAAACGGCGGGCTCGCGCCGGTGCACATAAACTCTTTCACGCTAACCCTGATGGAAGGCGCGCCAACGTCATTGTGAAAGTGCGGGATTGACTGGTCCATTATTGCGGCGGCGCTCCTCGTAGGCGCAGATCTTAAAGCATGTTAGCGGCGCAGCCGCCAGCAGGATGATCCCAGTCGTACATGTGCCGTACCGGCTGGTCTTTATCACGAGGAGCCCGCGATAGAACAGATAGGAGTGGGCTCCGTCTGTCACGTAACCCTCTGGGTCTCACCGTGGCGCTCGGTTTACGCGCCTCATCGCTGGGCGAATTCGAACTTTCGCAGGCGTCGTCGTCGGATGCTCAATATGGTAGTAGGGACCTTAGGTTGCTGGGGATCCAACCCCCTTACGTTCGTTCGCGAAGTCCCGGGAAAGCCTCGGCATTTCGCATCGAAGGGACAATGGTATGAACAACGTCTGGAAAATGGCGATGCCGTTGATAGTTTTGACAGTTGTGACCGGCGCGGCGAGTGCGGGTCCTGCCGATCCGGACTTGATTTTTCGCAAGTCGACGACGTTTAAGCTCCTAACGCCCGATGACAAATTGGCAGTTTACGGCCTTGACGACCCACTCATTGACGGTGTGGTATGTCACTATACAATCCCTGAAAAAGGTGGGCTCTCGGGCGCTCTTGGCTTAGCAGAGCAGACGTCCGACATTTCCCTTGCGTGTCGGCAGTACGGTCCCATCAAGTTCAAAGGTACGTTCGCCCAGGGCGATGTTGTTTTTAGCGAACGCCGCTCGATTGTTTTCAAAAAAATGCAAATCGTCAGGGGATGCGATACTAAACGCAATATTTTGGTGTATATGACCTACAGCGACAAGCTAGTTGATGGTTCGCCGAAGAATTCCACTTCATCAGTACCAATCCAGCCCTGGGGTGCGGACAACGGCATTCAAAAATGTGCTGATTTCGCACGCTAAAAGAGGAAATCAGGTAGGCTTGCCGACCATGATGATTTTGACCTGCCAAAAATGCTCCGGAATACAGAGGCAAAAGGTCGTCAAGTTATATCCACCAGCCGTTCGTCCGATCAATGAATCATGCAGCGACGAAATTCCAAATCCTTCGATACCGGTTCTCATGGGTATCTCCATCGATGCAGAGCCGGTCTCCTAATTTTGTTGAAACGCTATTAATAAGTTGATCCGCCTCTGGGGCCCGCAACTGCGGCGCTGAATGCGGCCAAGAGAACAAACGCACCCGCACGCCTGCTTGGTGGGATCCGATGGCCTCGTCATAACCGACACTTCATGATCTACTCCGTACTGGAGCCGCAGTTACCTTCCACAAACCGCCAAGCGGATTTGGCGTTAGAAAAAACAAAAGGGCGCTTCGGGTTTCCGGAGCCTCTGCGACAGGTCGCTAGGGCCATCCAGGTTGGTTTTTAGCTCGCGGCCTGAGGGAACATATCTAACGCTACTTGGTGCCACTGCTCATTAAGAGCGAGCAGCGAATACCTCGAAGACTATCAATGTTGGGTGTAGGTAGTCCCTGTCTAGGAGCACATCTAAGGCTGGAAAGGTATGCGAGAGCGTAGGAAGAACCTATTAATCCTCGGTTCTGGCGCGCGAGAGCACGCGTTAGCCGAGTCATGTGCCAAATCGCCGTCAATAGGGAAGCTTTTTGTAGCGCCCGGTAATCCTGGTTGTACTACCGTTGCGCAGATTGTCACCTTGAGACCGGCTGACCACAGTCAGGTTATCGCCTTTTGCAAGCGAGAAGCGATTGATCTGGTCGTGGTTGGGCCAGAGGCTCCGCTTGTTTTAGGATTGGCGGATGAGCTAGTCGCCTCTGGTATATTGTGTTTTGGGCCGACGAGAGCCGCGGCCCGACTCGAAGGGTCCAAGGGCTACGCCAAGGACTTCTGTCGCGAGTTCGGTATACCGACAGGCGATTACCAGCGGTTCCAAGATCCTAATAAGGCAAAAGCATATATCCGTAGCCGTAGTGCGCCAATTGTGATTAAGGCTGATGGCCTTGCTGCGGGCAAAGGGGTCGTCGTTGCGAAGACGTTTGAAGAAGCTGACGCCGCCGTCGATGAATTGCTATCCAGCGAGCGGCCGACGGGAACCGAGATCGTTGTAGAAGAGTTCCTCGAAGGGGTGGAGATTTCGTTTTTCGCGTTGTGCGACGGAGAAGTCGCATTTCCCTTTTGCAGTGCGCAGGATCACAAGCGTCTCAGTGACGGCGACACCGGTCCAAATACCGGAGGGATGGGCGCTTATTCATCGCCGAACATGATAACGGCCGATCTAGATAGGCGCATAATGCGCGAGATTGTAGTGCCTACGCTGCGGGGAATGAAACAACGGGGGGCGCCTTTTCGAGGGGTCCTATTTGCAGGATTGATGGTCGGCGAGAGCGGTCCGAAAGTAATAGAATTCAATGTTCGCTTTGGGGATCCTGAGGCGCAGGCTATTTTACCGCGCCTGAACGATGACTTGTTGCCGTTTCTCATTGCATGCGCGAGCGGCACTCTTCAGGGGGACCCCCCTCGGTTCTGTTCTGATACAGCGGTCGCGGTCGTGATGGCCGCCCGAGGCTACCCTGGCGAGCCGTTGCGGGGATCTCGAATTGGAGGGATAGAAAAGGCTGAGAAGGTGCCAGGGGTCATCGTGTTCCACGGCGGCACCCGCGAAGTCAACGCCTCCATTTTCGCGGATGGAGGCAGAGTACTTACGATTACAGCGCTCGGCAGCGATGTAACCAATGCACGCGACCGAGCATATGAGGCCGCCGTCAAGATAAAATGGGCGGAGGGATTCTTCCGGCGCGATATTGGTTGGCGTGCGATGAACCAGCCATAGCAAAAGTTGCCGCTGTCCGCGGTGGCTGAAAGCACGTTTCGGCCTGGACTTTAGATAAAATAGGCATTCGTCTAATAGACATCCCGGCTATGTCTGTAGCGCAGCTGTGCACCATGCGGCCCGAATTAACGCGCGTTTCAGATCGTTCTGCATCTGTGCCGTATGCGAGGGTAGATCGTGCCTTGACGAGAGTGAGGCCGCGATGGAGGCGGAGCCATCCTCCGTGCGGCGATGCCACTGGACGTAGATTCGGTCGGGCTGATCCAGTCGAGGCGAGCGAAGGGCGCGCCGAACTCCTCGCCGAGGTTTTCCGGGAAGCCGGAGCGTAGTGCTGGATGAATTGGCGCCATGCCATTGCCGAGGATATCGGCGGGATGGTGGAACTCTGTCGGCCGGATTGGCGGCTTCTGGAATTGGTCGATGAATTGTTCGCAGGCCGCGGTAGCGCGACCCCTTTCGGCCTCGCAGAATGCTGCGCAGGGCTTAAGCGACTTCCGCATTGCTCACAATCGCCCTTCGCCAGTTCCGTAACCCTCCGACGAAGGCCGCGGTTACGCGGATTTTCGGGACGTGAGTTCGAGCTGGAACCTCGGATGAGCGCCTGCGGCAGCGGCTAATTGAGGCCGCAGCACTTCTTGTATTTTTTACCCGATCCGCAAGGAAATGGATCGTTACGTCCAACCTTGTTTGCCGGCGTTGAGAAAGAGATCGTGGCGTCTCGAGGTCCTGCGTCGGATCGCAATTGGCTAAGCGCCATTCATTGAGCGTGACAACCCAATGGCCGATCTGATGCGGAGCCGCGGCGGTCAGAGCGTCGAGTTGCTCAGGTGTGAAGCGCGAGTTGCGGCGGTCGACATCGGCGAGCGTGAGGAGGCCTGACATCGCCTGCGCCGTCCGTAAGGAGTTTCTGCCAAGCCGGCGGCCGCAATTTGACGGCCTTCTCGAAGCCAGCAACCCAGATTTCCCATAGGATCTCATTGTGCCGCTTGTCCACGGCGAACCGCGGGCCGTAGCGATTGGGCCGCTCGATCAATGTCCGCGCGTCATCGTTGTAATGCTCCATCACGAGGCCGAGCACCGGGTTCAGATGGTCGAGGCTGTCGAAGGCGGGATCGTCTTCCCCCTCGCTTCCCCAGACGACAGGCAGCCATTCGCTCGGTTTGATCAGTTCGGGGCATACAAGGAGGCCAGCGATGAAGCCATCGAGTTCCTCCAGCAGCATCGCATCGTCGCCGAGAGCCAGAAGCTCATATTCAAGCTGCTTGAGATAGCGCGGCGGTTTCGGCATGGAGTTTCCATTTCCACGGCAGCAGTTCGTCGACGCGATTCACCGGATGATCGGCGATCCGAGCGAGGACGTCGGCTAGCCAAACCTGCGGGTCAGCCCCAAAACCCCAAAACCCCATAGATTAATAATATTTTGAACAAGTGGCAAAATTAACAGTCTAAATTTAAATAGAATATGTCTACTTTAAAAGAGTTAACACGTCAGTATTCCCAAGAAAACGCCATAATTAATATCACATATAAACAAAACAAAAAAACCAGAGCAAGTCCTATCATTCCCTACACTAAACAGTAACAACCTGTTATAAACCATAGTTAACTTAGTGAACATTAAATGGTTTAGTATTAGAAGTCAGTTCTAAGAATTATGGAAACAATTGTAATAGTCATGGCAATACTGTTCGAATGATGATGTAGAATTAGTAAACGGATCAACAGAAAAATATTTTGATATCTTTATAGAGAAAAATCAGTTACTTGCCTAAGAGAGTAGAGTAAAAACTGAAGTAAAGTGAGTTGGACTTTCAGCTTAAACTGGATTTCTAGAAGTAGCATTATGAATAGCAGATTTCTTAAATGCAAAATAAATGTTAGTTATTCTCCACTCTAGACTAAATATAAAACTCTAAGCAACTTCCTAATTCTAATAATGCTAAAGCTAAAAATACTACTTAGAATGAGTAGTAATCAGTTTAGCAAAATAAATAAAATTAACTGAGAGTGCTGGTTAGATGAAATTGATAAGCTGAACTATATATTGTGTATTAAAGATAAGAAAATTGGGGAAATGGAGAAAGAAAATTAGGAATTGAAGAAGGAAAAGGAAAGTATTATAAATGATAACAATAATCAGAAAAGTGAAATGGAAAACATTATAAGAAGTTATAAAGCGAGATTTAAAAAAAGAAAAGGGAGTTCTCTGATCAACTTTACTAAAATTAAAAGAAGCATAGTGATGATTTGTTGAAGTATTAGTTATAAAATGAATTAATGTAACAAAATGAGCACTAATTGTAATTAACTGACAAAATAATTTTAAAGAGTCTCAAAATTAAAACAAAGAATATGAATTTGCTGTATTTTAGAGTTACAAAAGTACAAAGATACAATTGATGATAACAATTTAAACAAGAAGAAATAATTCAATATTTAATAAGAGAAAAGAGAGAAATATAAACTTAATGTTCTGACAAATACAGTTGATGGAGAACAAGTATATAAGATCAGATCACCAAAGTAAAGTTACTGAAAATGCTCTAAAACTTAGAATATTAGATCTAGAATAGGAGCTAAATAAATGCAAAGATCAACTTAACTATGCATAACTAACTTATATAGATAATGAGAAGGATTATTAGAGTAAACTAGATTGTAAGGTAGAATAAATCACTGATAAGATAATGAAGAATGATTGCTAAAACTCACAATCTAATGAACAGATAAAGAGTTAACTAATAGCTGTGATAAGTCTAGTTTAAAATGAAAGTAGACCTAACTAGAACTAATAAGATTTCTTAATCTAAGAAATGTAATGTGAAAATAGACTTCTCAGATCTCATTTTGACTAATTAATGCTGTATGATAAGTTATATTTATAACATTTATTTGTATAGTTAAGTGAAGGATAGTAATATAAACAATGATGACAACATTATAAAACTAAGAGAGGGTCTTTAATAGTTTTTATAGAAAGCTTCCTAATTTATGGATTAAGTTCATTAATAGAAATCTAATTGGGATAAAAAGTAAAAAGAAATGGAAGAGAGAATTGAAAAGAATGATTAGTTATAGTCATAAAGAGAATATGATGATGCTTAAACTATAATTACACTTGCTAATGAAGTTGAAAATACTAAGTTTAAGATTAGGGAAACTGAAAACAATTAACACACTAGTAAGCACTGCTATATTAAATTATTTTTAGATGAGTTAAAGAATTTAAAGTTTAAGTTGAATCTGATAGAATTGCAGAACAAATAACTAAATGAAGTCATAGATAATCTAAAATAAAACAAATCAAAGACTAATAATAGCAAATCTAAATACATTAATTAATCTAAAATATTTGATGAAAGTACTAAAAGCAATGACATTGATCTTGAAAAAATATAAACTTAAAACTCAATGATTTTAAATTAAAAGTAAATAATCGAAAGATTCTATTTAAACAAAGTTGAATAAATGAGCTAGTAAATATTAGAACTATAAGAAAAACTGGATGAGGTTTGGACAAAATATGCTCGTAAATTTTAAATATCAAAGTAAAAAGAATCAGAATAGTTGCATTTGTGGTTTGAAAGGTAGAAAACATACTAATAGCAAATTCTTTAACAAAGATAGTAGCTTGATGATTTAAGGACAACAGAATCATAGCAAATCCAAAATATTGAGTAATGTGCCTCATTATTTAAAGAAGGATAGAGTTTGCTCTTAGAAATGTAACTAAACTATTAGTTTGAATTTGAAAAGGAATATAAGAAAAATATAGATTTGCTAACTAACGAAGTTAAAAGTGTAAACTAACAAAAATAACAATTGGTGAAAATAGTTGAAGAAAATGAGAATTGTTATCATGATGTGAGTAAGGAAAGAGAAAGATAAGTTGAAGAGATGGGAAAGCTAATTGAATATATTAATAGATTTAATAAGAATTAGGATAGTGAGAGACTTTGCAATAAAGATATTGTTTATAAGATTAATAAGATACTCAACAGTTAGGAAAATATCATTAGGAAAAACATGAAAGAAATTATCTAATCAGTGATAAATGATAAAGATTAGTAATATGTGGATCTGTAGGTGCAAATTAGCGCAAAGTAGAATAATGCTGAATCAACTTAGCTTTTCCATTAGTTATAAGATCTGAGATAAGAATATTAATTAGTAGTTTAGCAGAAAAATTAAATGGGGGAGAAGAATTAAGAACTTGAAAAGATTAATTAAAGTATGAGAATGATTTATTTAGATGAGAAAAATATTTTAGAAAAACATATTAACAGACTGCAAAAATTTAGGAATACTCTAGATTTTGACCAATCAGAGCAAGACAAAGCTCTAGCATCTCTCCTCTCTAACTTAGACTAATCTCTTTCAGTTAAAGATATAAAAGATTATGTTAGATAAATCCAATAAATTCTCATCCAAGACTAAAACTCAATAAAGTTAGACAAGAAATTCTTGAATTTACTGAGAGTTGAAAGAGAAGAAAGGTTTCAAATGGATGTAAACAATATGAAAAAGTAAAGAGATAAAGCAGTCTTGGGTATCCATGTTAATAGTTAAGATGGAGAAGTGTTGAAAGTGTTACATGAGATATTAAAACTAGAAAAGGAACAGTTGTAGAGAGTTCAAACAGAGAATGATAAACTCATTAAAATACTTAGTTCTCACAGTAAAGACAAAGAAAAGGAGTTTAAATACATCATGTGTAAAAGTATTAGAAACTCCCCTGAAAAATCAGTTTTGATGAATACACTAGTAATGTCACCAAGAGTACTTAAAAGCAGCTTTGCTAATTCAATGGTGTTCACTTCTGGAAAAAAATCATAGTCTAGAATTACTAATAATAATAATACTAATGTTAATGCTTCAAGTGAGAAAATTGGAGGGAGAGCTGACTGGAAATGAATAATAAAAATTGATTTAAGAATATTTTAATCTTTGATACTTATACTTATGTATTAAATTATGGGGTTTTGGGGTTTTGG
>CAVWPU010000008.1:0-27520 GCA_963756955.1 uncultured Alphaproteobacteria bacterium | reverse complement strand
AGCTCGCGCAGGCGGTCGAGCTTCTCCTGGGCAGGCGCTTGCCATCGTCGTTCGCGTCGGCGAGGTCCTCCTCCGCGTTCTTGATTTCCTCGCCGAGCTTGTCGGCGTTGAAGTCCTCGAACGGGATGGCCGTCTCGGCGAGCAGGATCAGGCCGCTCTTGCTCGCGTCGGCGAAGCCGCCGCGCACGAACACGCGGGTGTGCTTGCCCTGCGCGTCGTCAATGCCGACGACGCCCGGACGCATCGAAGTCATGACTGGCGCATGGTCGCTCAGCACCTGGAAATCGCCCTCGGCGCCCGGCACGAGCACCGCCTGCGCCGGCGCCGTTGAACAGCACCTTGTCCGGCGACACGAGCTCGAAGTGGAAAGTCTCGGCCATGTGGCCTCTCTCCGGACGCGGCGCTCAGTTCGCTTCCGCCGCCAGCCTCTTGGCCTTCTCGACCGCCTGCTCGATGGTGCCGACCATGTAGAAGGCGGCCTCGGGCAGGCTGTCGTACTTGCCTTCGACGATGCCCTTGAAGCCCTTCACCGTGTCCTCGATCTTCACCTGCACGCCGGGCGTGCCGGTGAACACGGCGGCGACGTCGAACGGCTGCGACAGGAAGCGCTCGATCTTGCGGGCGCGCGCGACGGTCTGCTTGTCCTCTTCCGACAGTTCGTCCATGCCCAGAATCGCGATGATGTCCTGCAGCGCCTTGTAGCGCTGCAGCACCTGCTGCACCTGACGGGCGACGTTGTAGTGCTCCTCGCCGACGATCGACGGCGGTCAGCATGCGCGAAGTCGAATCGAGCGGGTCGACCGCCGGGTAGATGCCCTTTTCCGAGATCGCGCGCGACAGCACCGTCGTGGCGTCGAGATGGGCGAAGGAGGTCGCCGGCGCCGGGTCGGTCAGGTCGTCGGCGGGGACATAGATCGCCTGCACCGAGGTGATCGAGCCCTTCGTCGTGGTGGTGATGCGCTCCTGCAAGCGCGCCCATGTCGGTGGCGAGCGTCGGCTGGTAGCCGACCGCCGAAGGAATGCGGCCGAGCAGCGCCGAGACTTCCGAGCCCGCTTGGGTGAAGCGGAAAATGTTGTCGACGAAGAACAGCACGTCCTGGCCCTGGTCGCGGAAATGCTCGGCGACGGTGAGGCCGGAAAGCGCGACGCGCATGCGCGCGCCGGGCGGCTCGTTCATCTGGCCGAACACCAGCGCGCATTTCGATTTCACGCCCTGATCGGGATCGTGCGGATCGGCGTTGACCTTCGAATTCGATGAATTCGTGATAGAGGTCGTTGCCTTCGCGGGTGCGCTCGCCGACGCCCGCGAACACCGAATTGCCGCCGTGGGTCTTGGCGACGTTGTTGATCAGTTCCTGGATGAGCACCGTCTTGCCCACGCCCGCGCCGCCGAACAGGCCGATCTTGCCGCCCTTGGCGTAAGGCGCGAGCAGGTCGACGACCTTGATGCCGGTGATGAGAATCTGCGCTTCCGTCGACTGCTCGACATAAGACGGGGTCGGCTGATGGATCGCGCGGCGGCCTCCATGTTGATCGGCCCGGCTTCATCCACCGGTTCGCCGACGACGTTCATGATGCGCCCGAGCGTGCCCTCGCCGACCGGCACCGAGATCGGCTCGCCGGTGTCGGTGACTTCCTGGCCGCGCACCAGACCCTCGGAGATGTCCATGGCGATGCAGCGCACGGTGTTCTCGCCCAGATGCTGCGCGACTTCGAGCACGAGGCGATTGCCGTTGTTCATCGTCTCGAGCGCGTTGAGAATGGGCGGCAGATAGCTGTCGAACTTCACGTCGACGACGGCGCCGATCACCTGGGTGATGCGGCCGGTGGCGTTGGCGATATTCGCCATGGTCTTCGTCCTCGTGTCTTCGATCTCTTGCGCCGCTGAAGGCGCGAGTCGCGGTCAGAGCGCCTCGGCGCCCGAAATGATCTCGATCAGTTCCTTGGTGATCATCGCCTGGCGGGTGCGGTTGTAGCGAAGCGTGTACTTCTTCACCATCTCGCCGGCGTTGCGGGTCGCGTTGTCCATCGCGCTCATCTGCGCGCCGAAGAACGAGGCCGCGTTTTCGAGCAACCCGCGATAGACGCGCACCGTGACTGCGCGCGGCAAGAGCTCGGCCAGGATTTCGCCCTCGTCCGGCTCGTAGTCGTAAACCGGCGCATTCTCGTCCTTCGCGCCAAGCTCGGGCGGGATGAGCTGCTGGGCGGTGGGGATCTGCGCGATCACCGACTTGAAGCGCGAGAAGAAGAGCGTGCAGACGTCGAACTCGCCATTCTCGAACAGCGCGATCACCTTGTCGGCGATCGGCTTGGCCGTCTCATAGGTGATCGTGCGCACAGCGCGCAGGTCGATCAGCTCCAGGATCTGCCGCTCATGCGTGCGGCGCAGCTGGTCATAGCCCTTCTTGCCGACGCACAGGATCTTGACCGTCTTGCCTTGCGCCCAAGCGAATTGGCCCGCTCGCGCGCCAGGCGCACAATTGCCGTGTTGAAGGCGCCGCACAGCCCGCGCTCGCCCGTGCAGACGAGCAGCAGATGCGTCTGGTCCGCGCCGCTGCCGACCAGAAGGCGCGGGCCCTGACCGTCGGTCGCGGCGCCGGCCAGATTCGTCAGCACCGTTTCGACCTGCTCCGCATAGGGCCGCGCGGCTTCGACCGCGCCCTGCGCGCGACGCAGCTTCGACACCGCGACCATCTGCATGGCCTTGGTGATCTTCTGCGTCGACTTGACCGAGGCGATCCGGTTCCTGAGTTCCTTTAGCGATGGCATCGCTCAGCGCCTCCGACGCGCTTCAGACCGGCGAACGGCTCGGTGAGGATCGGGCCATATTAGGCGAAGGTCCCGGCGTAAGATTCGACCGCCGTCTTGAGCTTCGCTTCGACGTCACTCGTCAGATCGTTGGAGGTGCGGATCGAATCCAGGATGTCCGGGTTCTTCCCCCGCAGAAAACTGAGAAGCCCGTCCTCGAACGGCCGGACCTTGTCGAGCGGCAACTTGTCGAGATAGCCGTTGACGCCGGCATAGATGACGCAGACCTGCTCCTCCATCTTGAGCGGCGAGAACTGCGGCTGCTTGAGAAGTTCGGTGAGACGCGCGCCGCGATTGAGCAGGCGCTGCGTGACCGCGTCGAGATCGGAGCCGAACTGGGCGAAAGCCGCCATTTCGCGATATTGCGCGAGTTCGCCCTTGATCCTGCCGGCGACCTTCTTGGTCGCCTTGGTCTGCGCCGCGGAACCGACGCGCGAAACCGAAAGGCCGACGTTCACCGCGGGACGGACGCCCTGGTAGAAGAGGTCCGTCTCCAGGAAGATCTGCCCGTCGGTGATCGAGATGACGTTGGTCGGAATGTAGGCCGAGACGTCGTTGGCCTGCGTCTCGATGATCGGCAGTGCGGTGAGCGAGCCCGACCCGTTCTCCTTGTTGAGCTTGGCGGCGCGCTCGAGCAGGCGGGAGTGAAGATAGAAGACGTCGCCGGGATAGGCTTCGCGGCCCGGCGGGCGGCGCAGCAGGAGCGACATCTGGCGATAGGCGACCGCCTGCTTGGAAAGGTCATCGTAAATGATGACCGCGTGCATGCCGTTGTCACGGAAGAATTCGCCCATCGCGCAGCCGGCGAAGGGCGCAAGGAACTGCATCGGGGCCGGGTCCGAAGCGGTGGCGGCGACGATGATCGTATATTCGAGCGCGCCGTGCTCCTCGAGCACCTTGGCGAACTGGGCGACGGTCGAGCGCTTCTGCCCGATCGCGACGTAGACGCAGTAGAGCTTCTTCGACTCGTCGGTGCCCTGATTGAGCGACTTCTGGTTGAGAATGGTGTCGAGGGCGATCGCGGTCTTGCCGGTCTGCCGATCCCCGATGATGAGCTCGCGCTGGCCGCGGCCGATCGGAATCATCGCAGTCGATCGCCTTGAGGCCCGTCGCCATCGGCTCGTTCACCGACTTGCGGGGAATGATGCCGGGCGCCTTGACGTCGACGCGGGCGCGCTTGTGCGGCGTTGATCGGGCCCTTGCCGTCGATCGGATTGCCGAGGGCGTCGACGACGCGGCCAAGCAGCTCCTTGCCGATCGGCACGTCGACGATCGCGCCGGTGCGCTTGACGGTCTGGCCTTCCTTGATCTCGCGGTCGCCGCCGAAAATGACGATGCCGACGTTGTCGCTCTCGAGATTGAGCGCCATGCCGCGGGCGCCGTTCTCGAACTCGACCATTTCGCCGGCCTGGACCTTGTCGAGGCCGTAAGCGCGCGCGATGCCGTCGCCGACGCTCAGCACTTGCCCAACTTCGGTGACCTGCGCCTCAGCGCCGAAATTGGCGATCTGAGTCTTGAGGATGGAGGAAATTTCTGCGGCGCGGATATCCATCAGCCGACCTCTTTCATGGCAAGGCGAATTGCGTTGAGTTTGGTTTTGAGCGAGCCGTCGACCATGCGCGACCCGAGTTTGACGATCAAGCCGCCGATGATCGAGGGATCGACCTTCATGTCGAGATCGACCTCCCGGCCGCCGGATGTGGCGCGAAGCGACTCTTTAGAGCGAAGCGACATTCGCGTCGGTCAAGGCGGCGGCGCTCGTCACTTCCGCCCGCGTCACGCCGCGGGACGTGTCGTACAGTTTGCGGTAATCCGCGATCATTTCGCGGATGAAATAGAGCCGGCGCTTGGCCGCCACGAGCCGGATGAAGTTCGCGGCCACGCCGCCGATTTCGCGCTTGCGCCAGGATGGCGTCAAGGGCCTTGAGCTGTTCGGCGGCGGAGAAACACCGGGCTCCGCACCAGCCGTTCCAGATCTGGGCTTTCGGTGATGAGGGCGTCGAATCTCGTCAAGGCATCTGCGACGGCCTGGCCCTCGCGTTGGTCCTGGGCGAGCGAAAACAGGGCGGACGCGTAACGTCCGGCTACGCCGGAAACAACCGTGTCTTCCTCTGCCACGCCGCCACCTCGGATGACGATTAAGTCCAGCCGCGGCGCCTCCCCGAAGGCTTCCCGCGAACCCCGGAAATTCTTGACAATTCCGCGCTCAAAACGGAGCGCTCGGCCAAAGACTGCCCGAAAGGCTGGGTTGCCTAACATAGGCGTTTTGCAGGCGCAACACTGGAGAGCGCGTATCCGCTTTATCTCGTTGCGGGATCAAATGACGAAGCAAGGCAGCTGCTCGGGCAGGAGTCTGACTGTCATTAAGCCCGCTTCGGATCTCTTTCGATTTCGCGCAAGGACTGAGTTAAAACCGCCCCGGCCGTCGACCGCAGCGAGGCGGCGACCGCCTGAGTGCGGCTTCCCGCGGCGAGCCATGCTTGAAAATAAGCCTGACCAGGCGCGACGCGCCGTCGCCAACAATCTTCAAGCCCGCGATTCCCGCGCTCGAGCGCCGCCAATCGGCGTAGGCGAGAAGGGGCGCGAGCGTCGCGCCCTGTCCGGCCGAGGCGAGATGCCGCAATGTCTCGAGGCTCGTCCCCCGGACGTCCGGCCCAAGCGCTGTCCTCTCCGCCGCGTTACAGAGCGCCAGCGCCTGATCGCGCAGACAATGGCCTTCCGCCAAAAGGAGAAGAGTGCTCGGATCGATCTCCTCAACGCCGATCGAGGCGCGCCCGCTCTTGGTCTTATGACCGGAGAAGACAAGAAAGAAAGGCTCCTCGTAAAGCTCGATCGACGCGAGCTTCGCGTCTCGCGGGTCGGTTGCGATGACCGCTGCGTCGACCGCGCCGTCGCGCAGGCGCTGAAGAAGCCGGTCGGTCAGATCCTCGACGAGATAGAGAGGCGTCTGCGGCAGCGCTTCGGCGAGGCTCGGCAGGGCGATCGGCAGGAGATAGGGCGCGACGGTCGTGATCAATTCCGAGCCGCAGCTCGCCGGCGAAGGGGTCGCGCGCCGCGTCGGCGGCGGCGCTCACCCCCGCCGCCGCGGCGAGCGTCGCGCGCGCTTGCGCCACAACGATCGCAGCCCTGTCGCTGACGCGAACGCCGCGGCCCTCCCGGTCGAACAGACGAAGACCAAGCTCAGACTCAAGCTTGAGAATTTGGCCGCTGAGGGTCGGCTGACTGACGTTGCAAGCCGCCGCCGCCCGGCCGAAATGGCCATGGTCGGCGACCGCGACGACATATTCGAGGTCTCGAAGGTTCATGGGCCGAAGATCGGCCACGCCGATTGATTGTCAAGAGACAATCGATTTGACCTATGCGTCTCGCCGGCTTATCGAGACCGCACGAGATGGCAGTGACGCGGAAGCGCCATACGCGGCGGCTATGGTCGTCCTCCATCAATCCGGATTTTCGACGACGAGACGCTGAGCAGCATTGGAGGAAAGCATGACAGACGAAGCCAAGTGCCCGGTCGTGGGTCACGACAAGCCAGGCAAGGAAGGCAAGTACGCGGAAAAGTCCGACATGATGCGGGCGTTCGCGAACAGCGACTGGTGGCCGGAGCAACTCAACCTCAAGGGCCTGCAGCACAATTCGCCGCTCGTCGATCCGATGGGCGAGGACTTCGACTACGTCAAGGAATTCGAAAGCCTCGATTTGCAAGCGGTCATCAATGATCTCAAGGCCTTGATGACCAATTCGCAGGAGTGGTGGCCGGCGGACTTCGGCCATTACGGGCCGCTGTTCATCCGGATGGCGTGGCACAGCGCGGGCACCTACCGCGTCCACGACGGCCGCGGCGGCGCCGGATACGGGCAGCAGCGCTTTGCGCCGCTCAACAGCTGGCCGGACAATGCGAGCCTCGACAAGGCGCGGCGCCTGTTGTGGCCGATCAAGCAGAAATACGGCCGCAAGATTTCCTGGGCCGATCTCATGATTCTCACCGGCAACGTCGCGCTCGAATCGATGGGATTCAAGACGTTTGGCTTCGCCGGCGGACGCGCGGACAGCTGGGAGCCGGACGATTCCATCTACTGGGGCCCGGAGGGCGAGTGGCTGGCGGACGATCGCTATTTCGGCGATCGCGAGCTGCAGCATCCTCTCGGCGCGGTGCAGATGGGCCTGATCTACGTCAATCCCGAAGGCCCGAACAGCAAGCCGGATCCGCTCGCCTCGGCGCGGGACATCCGCGAAACCTTCAAGCGCATGGCGATGAACGACGAAGAAACCGTCGCGCTGATCGCCGGCGGCCACACCTTCGGCAAGACGCACGGCGCGGCGGATGCGAAGATCAATGTCGGCCCCGAGCCGGAAGGCGTCGTCGATCGAAGATCAGGGCTTCGGCTGGAAGAACAAGTTCGGCACCGGCAAAGGCAATGACGCGATCACCAGCGGCCTCGAGGTCATCTGGACCCAAACGCCGACGAAATGGAGCAACAACTTCTTCCAGAACCTGTTCGGCTTCGAATGGGAGCTGACGAAGAGCCCGGCGGGCGCATTTCAGTGGACCCCGAAAGGCGGCGCGGGCGCGGGCACGGTTCCCGATCCGCACGATCCCTCGAAGCGCCGCTCGCCCTCGATGCTCACGACCGACCTCGCCTTGCGGGTCGACCCGGCCTACGAGAAAATCTCGCGCCGCTTCTTCGAGCATCCGGATCAATTTGCGGACGCTTTCGCTCGCGCTTGGTTCAAGCTCACGCACCGCGACATGGGGCCGATCGTCCGCTACCTCGGACCGCTCGTGCCGAAGGAAACCCTGATCTGGCAGGACCCGATCCCGGCCGTGAACCATCCGCTGATTGGGGACAAGGACATTGCCGACCTCAAGGCGAAAATCCTCGCCTCGGGGCTCAGCGTTTCCGAATTGGTCTCGACCGCCTGGGCGTCGGCGTCGATCTTCCGCGGCGGCGACAAGCGCGGCGGCGGAAACGGCGCGCGCATTCGCCTTGAGCCCCAGAAGAACTGGGACGTCAACCAGCCGGCCCAATTGGCCAAGGTTCTTGGAAAGCTCGAAGAGATCCAGAAGGCGTTCAACGCTTCGGCGTCCGGGGGCAAGAAGGTCTCGATTGCCGACCTCATCATTCTCGGCGGCGGCGCGGCGATCGAGAAGGCGGCGAAGGACGCCGGAACGGATGTGAAGGTCCCCTTTACGCCGGGCCGCATGGACGCCTCGCAGGATGAAACCGATGTCGAGTTTTTCGAGCCGCTCGAGCCGACCGCGGACGGGTTCCGCAACTACAGCCGCGGCAAGCAGATGCTCAAGCCCGAGCAGAACCTGGTCGACCGGGCGCAGTTGCTCACGCTGACCGCGCCTGAGCTGACGGTTCTCGTCGGCGGCCTGCGCGTTCTTGGCGCCAATGCCGGCGGCTCCAAGCATGGCGTCTTCACCAAGCGGCCGGGGACGCTGACCAACGACTTCTTCGCAAACCTGCTCGACATGAGCACGGAATGGAAGCCGGTCGAAGGCTCGGAAGGCGTCTACGAGGGACGCGACCGCAAGTCGGGCGAGGTCAAGTGGACCGCGACGCGCGCCGATCTCATTTTCGGCTCGCATTCGCAGCTGAGAGCGCTCGCCGAGGTCTATGGATCGTCCGACGGGAAAGAGAAGTTCGTGAAGGATTTCGCCAAGGCCTGGGCCAAGGTCATGAACCTCGACCGCTTCGACCTCGTTTACAAGAAGGCGCCCCTCGCCATGGCGGCGGAGTAAGAAATCGGTCGGCCCGGTCGCCAAGCCGGGGCAGAAAATGCAGAGGCCGCGCGGGATGTTCCCTGCGCGGCCTCTTTTTTTAAGGCTGCTGGCCGGGTCGGGCGGTCCGCACAGGCGCCATCGAAACCCGTTCCCTTGCCCGCCGCGTCCTGCTATCCCGCGCTCCATGACCGCCCACGCAATCGAGAATATCCGAAACTTCGCGATCATCGCCCATATCGACCATGGCAAGTCCACCCTCGCCGACCGGCTCATCCAGCAAACCGGGACGATGGCGGCGCGCGACATGGTCGAGCAGGTGCTCAATTCCATGGATATCGAGCGCGAGCGCGGCATCACGATCAAGGCGCAGACGGTGCGGCTTGATTACAAAGCCGAGGACGGCAAGTCCTACATCCTCAACCTCATGGACACGCCCGGCCACGTGGACTTCGCCTACGAAGTGTCGCGATCGCTGGCGGCGTGCGAGGGCTCGCTCCTGGTGGTCGACGCGAGCCAGGGGGTCGAAGCGCAGACGCTGGCGAATGTCTATCACGCCCTCGACGCGGGGCACGAGATCGTGCCTGTCCTCAACAAGATCGACCTGCCCGCGGCCGAGCCCGACCGGATCAAGGAGCAGATCGAGGACGTGATCGGCTTGGACGCATCGGATGCGGTGCCCATCTCGGCCAAGACGGGTCTCAACATCGACCTTGTGCTCGAGGCGATCGTCAAACGTCTGCCCCCGCCGAAGGGTGATGAGACCGCTCCGCTCAAGGCCCTCCTCGTCGACTCCTGGTACGACGCTTATCTCGGCGTCGTGGTGCTCATTCGCGTGATCGACGGCACGCTCAAGAAGGGCTCCCACATCCGCATGATGGCGGCGGACGCCGTCTACGAGGTCGATCGCATCGGGGTTTTCCGCCCGAAGATGATGGAGATCGCCGCGCTTGGGCCCGGCGAGGTCGGCTACATCACCGCCCAAATCAAGCAGGTCGCGGACACGCGTGTGGGCGACACGATAACCGACGAGCGGCGCCCCACGCAGGACGCTCTGCCGGGATTCAAGCCAGCCCAACCCGTCGTTTTCTGCGGCCTCTTTCCGACCGATGCGGCCGACTTCGAGGATCTGCGCGCGGCGATGGGCCGGCTCAGGCTCAATGACGCAAGCTTCTCCTATGAGATGGAGACCTCGGCGGCGCTCGGCTTCGGCTTTCGCTGCGGCTTCCTCGGCCTCCTGCATCTCGAGATCATCCAGGAGAGGCTCGAGCGCGAGTTCAATCTCGATCTCATCGCGACCGCGCCATCGGTCATCTACAAAATCGCGCTGACCGACAAGTCCGAGATCGAGCTGCACAATCCGGCGGACATGCCGGACGTGGTCAAGATCGCCGAGATCAAGGAGCCCTGGATCAAGGCGACGATCCTCACCCCCGACGATTATCTCGGCGCGATCCTGAAACTGTGCCAGGATCGGCGCGGCGTGCAGATCGACCTCAACTACGTGGGAAAACGCGCGATGGTGGTCTACGAACTGCCGCTCAACGAAGTCGTGTTCGACTTCTACGATCGCCTGAAGTCGATCTCCAAGGGCTACGCGTCGTTCGACTATCAGATCACCGACTATCGCGCCGGCGACCTGGTCAAGATGTCGATTCTCGTCAACGCCGAACCGGTCGATGCGCTCTCCATGCTTGTCCACCGCGATCGGGCCGAGGCGCGGGGCCGGGCGATGGTCGAGAAGCTGAAGGACCTCATCCCGCCGCACATGTTCCAGATCCCGGTCCAGGCGGCGATCGGCGGCAAGATCATCGCCCGCGAGACGATCCGGGCGCTCCGCAAGGACGTCACCGCCAAGTGCTACGGCGGCGACGCCACCCGCAAGCGCAAGCTGCTCGAGAAGCAGAAGGCCGGCAAGAAGAAGATGCGCCAGTTCGGCAAGGTCGATATCCCGCAGGAAGCTTTTATCGCCGCGCTCAAGATGGATTCGTGAGCGCCAATCGTCATGCGAGGTTCGCCTCGGGCGCTTACCGTTCGCGCCGGGGCGCCGAATCGGGAGGAGCGTCTATGATCAATCGCAGAATTTCTGCCGCGCTGGCGGGCCTCGTTTTGATGTCGCCTGCTGCGCAGGCGCAGACCTTGCCGACGCATCGCATACCCGTAGCCCTCGCCGTCGAGGCGGCGAGCGAGACGATCGCCGCCTGCGCCAAGCAAGGCTATCACGAGACGGCGCAGGTCGTGGACGCCGACGGCGTGGTCATCGCCACGATGCGCGGCGACATCGCCGGCGCGCACACGCTCGATAGCGCTCTCTACAAAGCCTATACCGCCGCGTCGTTCAAGAACGACACGCTTGCGCTTGCCGCACGCGCCAAGGGCGAGGATTCGATCGAGCCGCTTTCCAGGCTCCCGCATGTGATGTTTTTCGGCGGCGGCGTGCCGATCAAGCTCGGCGACGAGACGATCGGCGCGATCGGCGCCTCTGGCGCGCCAGGCGGCAAACTGGACGACGCCTGCGCGCGCGCCGGCCTCGACAAGATCAAGGATCGGCTGCAGTAGACCGCCGCCGCACACGGAGCAGAATCGGCCCCATCCATGCAGGCTTTCGCCGACGTTCAGGCGCTCGTTTTCGATGTCTTCGGCACGGTCGTCGACTGGCGCAGCGGCGTAGCGCGGGAATCGGCGACTTTCCTCGCACGATACGCGCCCCGCGCCGATCCGACGGCCTTCGCCGACGCGTGGCGGCAGCGCTATCAGCCTGCGATGGAGGAGGTGCGTTCTGGCCGCCGCCCGTTCCTTCGTCTGGACGTGCTGCATCGGGAAAACCTCGAAGCCCTGCTGCCGGAGTTCGGGATCGATGCCGCCTCGGTTCCGCCTTCCGAACTCGATGCGCTGAACCTCGCCTGGCATAGGCTCGAGCCGTGGCCGGATTCGGTTGCCGGCCTTACGCGGCTCAAGCGCGGGTTCATCATCGCGCCGCTCTCCAACGGCAACATCCGTCTGATGCTCGACATGGCGAAGCGCGCTGGATTGCCATGGGACGCCATTCTCGGCGCCGAAATCGCCCAGGCTTATAAGCCGGCGCCGGAGGCCTATCTGCGCACCGCCGAGACACTCATGCTGAAGCCCGAGCAAGTCTGTCTCGTCGCCGCACACAATAGCGATCTCGCGGCCGCGCGCCGCTGTGGGCTGCGGACCGCCTTCATCCCACGCCCGACGGAGCACGGGCCGGGTCAGACCACCGATCTTGAGCCTGAAGAGGGTTGGGATGTCGTCACGCGCGACTTAGAGGATTTGGCGAGCCGCCTCGGCCTCTAATCATTGCGGCGTGTCGCGGTGCGCACGGGCCCAAGCTGCGTCCGTGAGGACCTTGCATTGATTTCAGCGCCAGAAATGTGCCAACAAGGAGCTGAATGACGACCTGAAGAATCGAAATCGCGGGTGTAGCTCAATGGTAGAGCAGCAGCCTTCCAAGCTGAATACGAGGGTTCGATTCCCTTCACCCGCTCCATTCAGTTCGAACATTGAGCGACCACGCCGAAGGCCTCGGGCGCTGAACGGGACCACGAAATTCAGCAAGTGAGACGCGGTTTTGTTGCTTCGGCAGCGCGGTTTTGCGCGGCTCGACGTCACTCCGGCAATCCACTACGCTGACCCTCTGACATCGCGATGGAAAATCGCGTTCGGAGGTGAAGAATGGCGTCGGTCGACGTTGTCAATGCGCGAAAGGCCTATGGCGGCGTCGAGGTCATCCACGGCGTCTCGCTTTCGATCGCGGATGGGGAGTTTGTCACCCTCGTCGGGCCCTCCGGCTGCGGGAAATCCACGCTTCTGCGCATGATCGCCGGCCTCGAATTGATCACGGATGGAAAGGTCAAGATCGGCGCGCGGGTGGTGAACAACCTGCCGCCGAGGGATCGCGACATTGCGATGGTCTTCCAGAACTACGCGCTCTACCCGCACAAGACCGTCGAACAGAACATGAGCTTCGGGCTGAAGCTGCGCAACACGCCAAAGGAAGAGATTCAGGCGCGCGTCAAGCGAGCCGCGGACATCCTGCATGTCGCGCCCTATCTTTCCCGCTATCCACGCCAGCTCTCCGGCGGACAGCGCCAGCGTGTCGCGATGGGGCGGGCGATCGTGCGCGATCCGCAGGTCTTTCTGTTCGACGAGCCGCTTTCGAACCTTGACGCTCAGTTGCGCGTGCAGATGCGCGCCGAAATCAAAGAGTTGCATCAGCGCCTCAAGACCACGACGGTCTATGTGACGCACGATCAGATCGAGGCGATGACGATGGCCGATCGAATCGTGGTGATGCGCGACGGCGTGGTGGAGCAGATGGGCGCTCCGCTCGAGCTCTATGACCGGCCGGCGACCCTCTTCGTTGCGAGCTTTATCGGATCCCCGTCGATGAATTTGCTCAAAGGCGCTATCGCCGTGAAAGGCAAGCCTGTTTTCGTGACCGAGGGCGGTGTGGAGCTTCCTCTCAAATCAGCGCCGCCGAACATTGACGGGCGCCCCTGCATCTACGGAATTCGGCCTGAGCATCTGGCGATCGGCTCGGACTTCAAGGCCGAGGTATCGGTGGTCGAGCCGACCGGTTCGGAAACCCAGGTGTTCGCCAAGGTCGGAGGCCACCCGATCGTCACCGTCTTTCGTGACCGTCTATCGGCTCAGCCGGGCGAAACGCTGCTGCTGTCGCCAAACCTGGACGCGGTCCACCTGTTCGACGCCGAAAGCGGCAAGCGTCTGGATTAGCGCGCGCAGGGCGCGCCCGCATTCGCGCACCCGCGCGAAGCGCTCGGCGCCGCACGGGCAAATGCCCAGGCTGCGCGTAATTGACTTGCCGCAAAGCGCCCGCCTACTCTTGGTTTCCTGCGTTAGCCGAGCGCTGGGCTGAGTGCGAGAAAAGCGCGGCGCCGCGCAGCTGTTAGCCTTGGGTCCGGAACACCGCGGCGCGAGAGGGAGGAAGTTTCATGCGTGTCCAAGTTTACGAACAACTCATGGCGATGCAGAGAAGCCGGCGCGATGTCCTGAAAGGGGCCGCTGGCGCCGCTGCGCTGGCTGCAAGCTCGTCCGTTTTGTCATCTACGCCGTCCTTTGCCGAGGACAGCGTCGTCTCTCAAATCATGAAGATCCCTGGCGCCGGCAACGGCTCGCCGACTGACGCCGATTGGCAGAAGGTCGGCGAATTGTGCCTTGGCCCGACGAAGGCCAACGTGAAGCCCGGCGAATTCGCCGGCGTCAACTTCTCCTTCATGGGCCTCAACAACCAGAACCTGCACAACTTCCTGTTCCGCGGCTTCCTGACGCCTTGGGAGGCCTATACCGGCGCGAAGATCAAATGGATCGACCTCGCTCAGGGCGACTACAACGCCCGCCTGCAGCAATCGATCGCCACCGGCACCGTCGATTTCGACATCATCGAGATGGGCGCGCCGTTCGAAGGCGACATGGGGGTGAAAGACCTGCTATCGGAAATGCCCGACTGGGTGAAAACACAGGTCGATTTCGACGACTACGTCAACTATCTCAAGCCGCCGGTCGGCTCCTGGAACGGCAAGATTCACCGCGTCACCATCGACAGCGATTGCCACACCCTCAACTACCGCACGGACGTGTTCTCCGATCCGGACTTGGCGAAGCAGTGGAAGGATTCGGGCGGCCAGGGTGAGTGGGGACCGCCGAAGACCTGGCAGCAGGTGCAGGCGATCACAAAATTCCTCAAGGGCAAGAAGTTCAAGGGCAAAGAGGTCTTTGGCTTCCTCGATCAGCCCAAGCCCTGGGGCGGTTTCGGCTTCTATTTTCTCGCCAGCCGGGCCACGGCTTACGCGAAATATCCGGGCGAGAAAAACTGGCTGTTCGACGAGAACTTCAAGCCGCTGATCAACAGCCCCGCCTTCGTGCGCGCGATCCAGGACGTCGTCGACGCGCTGCCGTCCGAGCCGCCGGACCAGATCAACGCCGACGGCAACACCACCGCGTTCCAGCAGTTCGTCACCGGCACGGGTTCGCTCCTCGAATGGTGGGGAGACATCGGCACGTTTGCGAGAACGAGCGACACCGCCACGATCGGCGACGTCCTCAGTTTCGATATCCTGCCGGGCTCGGACGACGTGTACAATTTCCGAAAGGGCGCATGGGAGAAGCTGGCGAGCGGCCCGAACCGGGCGCCGAACATGGCCTATCTCGGCTGGGGCATCTACGTGATGAAGAGCGTCGATGCAGATCCAAAGCGTCAGAAGGCCGCCTGGAGCGCAGCAGCCCATCTCGGCGGAAAAGACCTGTCGATGTGGACGGCGGCCTATCCGTCTGGCTTCCAGCCCTACCGGAAGAGCCACACCAACCTCGATCTGTGGGCGCTCGCCGGCTATGACAAGAAATACATCGGGGCCTACATGGACTCGCAGTCGACCTCGTATAACCACCCGAATTCCGCGATCGAGCCGCGTATTCCGGGCATCTTCCAATATTACAGCATCGCCGAAGACGAGCTGAGCAAAGTCTACGCGGGCAAGGAGACCGCCCAGCAGGGCGCCGACAATGTCGCCGCGGCCTGGGAAAAGCTGACCGACAAGCTCGGTCGTGAGAACCAGGTCAAATACTATCGGATCTCGATGGGTCTGACTTAAGACGCAACGCTCGGAGCGACTTCGCCCGCGCGCTTCGCGCGTCGCGGGCGGAATCGCCCCGATTTGAATCGGAAACCGCGACGACGGATAAGGCGCTGTGAGCAGCGGGAGACTTGAAGCAGCGCACGAAGAGGCGCTCCCCGAGCGTTTGTCGCTCGGCAAGTGGATCTTCCGTCTCGCTTCGCTCTTGCTCGTTGTCGTCGCGGCGCTGCAGATCGCCGATGCTGCGGGTCGCGTCTCAATCGGCTTCGCCGATTGGCGCCCGACCCTCTACGCGTTCTTCGCCTGGTGCGTGGCGCTGGGGATCGCGCAGGTTCTGGAGCACGGCGTGCTCGGACAGCAACGGTTATTCGTGCTGCCCGCTCTCCTGTTCACCGGCGCCATGGTGATCTTCCCGACGATCTTCGGCCTCTTGATCGCCTTCACCGACTGGAACCTCAACGCGCAGGGCGGCCATCATTTCAACGGCCTCGACAATCTGCGCACGCTCTGGGGCGATGCCTATTTTTGGAACGCGCTCGGCAACATGGTCTTTTACGTACTGACCGTCCTCGTTCAGTACGTGATCGCATTCGGCCTCGCGCTCCTGCTCAACGCCGACATCCGTGGCCGCAAGTTTTTCCGCATCGCATTCCTGCTGCCATTCATGCTGAGTCCCGTCGCGATCAGCTGGATGATCGGCAAGTCGCTGATGGAGAATCGCTTCGGCCCTCTGGCGAATCTCGCCAGAGGGCTCGGCTGGTCGAACGCCGCCTTCTTTTCCGACCCCTGGATTGCCCGCACCGCCATCATCGCCATGGACGCGTGGGTGTGGATCCCCTTCATGGTGATCCTGCTGCTCGCCGGGTTGCAGGCGTTGCCCCACGAGGTGAAGGAGGCCGCAAAAGTCGATGGCGCAACCGGCTGGCAATCCTTCTGGGAGATCACCTTTCCCCTGATGCTGCCGGTCAGCATAACGGCGATCATATTGCGCACCATCTTCGAACTGAAGCTTGCCGACATCGTCATCAACGTCACCGCAGGGGGCCCGGGCGGCGCGACGGACACAATTTCGAGCTTCGTCTACCGCGAGTACCGGGATCGCTCGAATGTCGGCTATGCGACAATGGTGGCCGAGGTCTATCTCGTCATCATCATCGTCTTCATCACACTCATCCTGAACGTGGCCAACCGCTATGTGCGGAAGGTGACATGAGGCGCGCGAGCAGGACGGAGGCCGGGCGATGACCGCCAACGCCGCTACCGACGCCACGGCGCTCGCTGAGCGCGACGACGCTGTCGCGCCGCGGAGTTTTGCGCGTGTCCTCGGACGCGTCGCGATCTATGCGCTCCTGATCGTCTGGACTTTCATTGCGCTCTTTCCGATCTACTGGACCCTCTCGACCTCGATGAAGCTCGGGCGCGACGTGACCCAGGGGCATCTCATTCCTTGGGTTGACTTCGCGCCGAACTGGAAGGGCTGGCAATCGCTCGGCCTTTCGCCCGACACGTTTTTCCACACCTCGAACGTGCGCGAGGAGTTCCTGGCGAAATTCGTCAACAGCGTCATCTGCTCGGTCGGCGCTTCCGCCTTTGCGATTGTCATCGGCTCGCTCGCGGCTTACGGGCTCAGCCGTTTCGACTACAAGTTCGGCCCGTGGCGCAACAAGGACATCTCGTTCTTCTTCGTCTCGCAGCTCATTCTTCCGCCAGTCGTTCTCGCGCTGCCGTTTCTCGTTCTCTACAAAGGGCTGGCGCTGCTCGATACGCGGATCGGCCTCATCCTCATCTACACACTTGATGGTTCTGCCGATCGTGATCTGGGTGATGCGCGATCAGTTCGACACCATCCCGATGGAGATGGAGCAGGCGGCGCTGGTCGACGGCTGCACGATCTGGGGCGCCTTCCTCCGCATTGTCTTGCCCATCGCGTTGCCGGGCATGGTCGCGGCCTTCATCCTGTCGCTCGTCCTCTGCTGGAACGAGTACTTCTTCGCTTCTCTCCTGACAGGGTCCGATGCGCAGACCCTGCCGGTGATGGTGGCGAGCCAAACCGGCTCTTCCGGCATCAACTGGTGGACGATTGCGGCGCTCGCGACAGCGGCGATCACGCCGCTTCTGCTCATCGGAATTTTCCTCGAGCGCTACATCGTCATGGGGCTCACCGCGGGAGCGGGCAAATAGCCGCGGCTCCCGTGTCCGACGCGGGTCCGTCGCGCGAGCGCCTCCGGGCGCTCACGATGGAGCTGATGCTGATCCCGGGCTTGAGCGGGCACGAGGGGCGCGTGCGCCGGCGCCTGGCCGCCGAAATGAGCTGCTTTGGGCCTCCCACCACGACCGATCGGCTTGGCAATCTGATCGCGACCGCCGAAGGCGACTCCGACCGGCCGAGCGTGATGCTGTTCGCCCACATGGACCAGCTCGGATTCGTCGTCCGCAAAATTGAGTTGAGCGGGTTCTTGCGGCTCGAGCGACTCGGCGGCGTTCCCGAACGGGCGCTCGCGGCGCAGGAGCTTCTCATCTGCATAGGCGAGGGCCGCGACGTCCGCGCGCTCATCGGCAACAAGAGCCACCACGCGACAAGCCCCGAGGACAAGTATCGCGTCGTCCCCTACCAGGAGATCCTGGTCGACGCTGGCTTCTCAAGCGCCGAAGCCGCCTTGTCCGCCGGCGTCAACATCGGCTCGCCCGTCGTCTATGCGCCGAAAGCCTTCACGCTCGCCGACGACAAGATCGCCGGAACCTCGGTCGACGATCGCGCAGGCTGCGCAGTGATCTTGGAAGTCGCTCGGCTCCTTGCGCCTGTTCCTCGACGCCCGACCATCCATTTCGTCTTCTCGACTCAGGAAGAATACAATCTGCGCGGCGCGATGGTCGCGGCCCAGGCGCTCAAGCCCGACATCGCCATCCAGCTCGATCTGATGCTTGCGACCGACACGCCCGACATGCAGGCGCGCGGCGATCTCGCGCTTGGGCGCGGCCCGGGCATGAGCCTCTACAGTTTTCATGGACGCGGTACGTTGAACGGCACGATTCCGCATCCCGCGCTGGTCGCGCTTTTCGAACGCACTGCGAGCCATGCGGGCCTGCCGCTGCAACGCAGCGCGCAAGTCGGCGTGCTCACCGACTCGTCCTATGTGCAGCTCGTCCATCACGGAATCGCGGCGATCGACCTCGGCTTTCCTTGCCGCTACACGCATTCGGCGCTCGAGGTTTGCGATCTTTCCGATCTTGTCGGCCTCTCGGCGCTGCTCGTCGCTGGGCTCTCGAGCATTGAGGCTGACTTCAGCCTCAATCGCGACGACTATCCGGAATGAACGCCACCCTCGGCATTGACATCGGGACCTACGAATCGAAAGGCGTGCTCGTCGACGCCGAGGGCCGGGTGCTGGCGAGCGCCGCCCGCCCGCATGACCTCATTGTGCCGCGCGCCGGATGGGCCGAGCATCGCGCCGATGAAGACTGGTGGGCCGACTTCGTCTGGCTCAGTCGAAAGCTTCTCGCCGATAGCCGGCTCGACCCGTCCGACGTGAAGGCCGTCGGCGCAAGCGCGATCGGTCCTTGCATGCTGCCGGTTGACGCGGACGGCGCGCCGCTCACGAACGCCGTTCTCTATGGCGTGGACACGCGCGCAGCTCGTGAGATCGAGGATCTTACCGCAAGCCTCGGCGCCGACCGCATCCTATCCCACAGCGGCAACGCGCTGACTTCGCAGGCCGTCGGCCCGAAGATTCTGTGGCTCAAACGCAACCGGCCGGACATTTACGCAAAAACGCGAATGTTCCTCAATTCGACGTCCTTCCTCGTGCATCGGCTGACCGGCCGTTTCGTGACCGACCATTACAGCGCTTCCAGCGTCGCGCCGCTCTATGACATCGAGAGCCAATCATGGAGCGCCGCGCTCGCGTCCGACATCACGGCGCTTGAGCGCTTGCCTGAGATCGCCTGGACAGCCGAGATCGCCGGGACGGTCACGCGGCGGGCAGCCGAGCAAACCGGGCTCGCATTCGGGACGCCTGTCATTGTGGGGACGATCGACGCGGCCGCCGAGGCGATCAGCGTCGGGGTGTTGGATCCTGGTGAACTGATGTTGATGTACGGCTCGACCATCTTCACGATTCGGATCGGGTCTGAACTCATCAGGGATCCTCGGCTCTGGCACGCGCCGTGGCTTTTCGCCGATCGATACGCATCCATGGCCGGCCTTGCGACCAGCGGCACGCTCACCCATTGGTTCGCCGACCAGCTGGCGCGAGACCTTCGTCCAGAGGCGGCGATGGCCGCGCTGGCGGCGGAAGGCGAGACGTCGCCGCCAGGCGCCAACGGGCTTGTTTTTCTCCCCTATTTTTCCGGCGAGCGCACACCGTTGCACGATCCGAACGCCAAAGGCGCCATTCTCGGTCTAACCTTGGCGCACACGCGCGCTGACATCTACCGAGCGGCGCTTGAGGGAATCGCGTTCGCGACCAGAAGACATCTTCGACACCTACGTCGAAGCTGGGGCGCCGCCTGCTTCGATTGCGGCCGTTGGCGGGGGACTTCGGAACCGGATCTGGACACAGGCCACGTCGGATGTTTCAGGGCTCAAGCAGGAGGTGCGGCAGGTCAGCGTCGGCGCCTCCTATGGCGACGCCTTTCTGGCGAGGCTCGCGCTCGGCGACGTCAGCAGATCAGCGATCAAGCAGTGGAACCCCGCCGCATTCACGATCGAGCCTGATCCCCGCAATGCGCGCGTTTACGCAAAGCGCTATGCGACGTTCCGCCAGCTCTATCCGCGCATCCGCGATTTGATGGAGGACCTCAACGCCGAGAGCGAGACTGAAATGACCCGAAGCCTCGATAGGGAAACCGCCCCCCTCAAAGCATTGCGAATGCGTGCAACTCCTCGCGCGCCGCTTCGCTGAAGTCTTTCAGGGGGTCGATGCCCTGCCCGCTCCGCGTGAGCTCCCTGAGGTCGGCGACCGTCCGGTTGGGCGTGTAATAGGTGTCGACGATTGCGCGCATGACGATGTCTGCGCACGCGGTCGTTTTGGCCATGCCCAAGACGCGCATCCGGCTGACCATGGCGTAGAGATCGACGATCTCGGGCATCTTCGGCTCGCTGTTGACGATGGCGTCGCCGTAGGTCTTGGACGCCGCGATGATGAAATCCCGGATCAGATCCTCGCGGCGAGCGAGATCGTGCGCGATCATGCCGGCGCGCGCCTGGGATCGCTGGCTGAGCCAGGTGGTGAAGCCGCTGGTGAGCCCGCCGATCACCGAGCCGGCAAGGGCCGAAATCCCCGATATGTAAGCCGCATCCATGGGTCCCCTCTTGCCGCACGGAAAGCCGCGAAAGGCGGCGCGGGAGGACGATAGCGGCTTTCACGGCCCGATCGAAGAGGCGTGTGTCGCTAGCTTCTACTTCTTCAGCGCCTCCAACACCTTGACCGAAGCGCGGCCGTTGACCTCGATCCCCGCCTTCTGCTCGAAATCGGCGATCGCCGCTTTGCTCTTGGTTCCGATGTGCCCGTCCGGGTCGCCGCCGATGTCGTAGCCGCGCTTCTGGAGCAGCGCTTGCAGTTCCTTCCGGCCGTCGCGCGACAGCAGCGGATCGTCGGTCGGCCAGGGGGTGACAATTCCGGGCCCGCCGCCGAGGCGATCGGCGAGCACGCAAGCCGCGAGGGTGTAGGATTCGGCGGCGTTGTAGGAATAGACGACGTCGAAATTGCGCGTCACCAGAAAGGCCGGGCCCTGGCGTCCCGCGGGGATGAGGAGCCCGGCCTCGCCCTCGCCGAGCGGGCGCCCGTCGATGCGGGTCACCCCATGCGCCGCCCAAAACGCCATGGATTGCTTGGCCTTGCGCCCCGACGGGCCCGAATAGTTTTCCGGCAGCTTGACCTCGAAGCCCCAAGGGAGCCCTCGGCGCCAGCCCGACTTGACGAAATAATTCGCGGTCGACGCGAGCGCGTCGGAAGCCGAATTCGACGATGTCGCGCCGCCCGTCGCCGTCGCCATCGACCGCCAGGCGCATGAAGGTCGAGGGCATGAACTGCGTCTGCCCGAACGCGCCTGCCCACGAGCCATTGAGCTTTTCGGGCGGCACATCGCCGCGGTCGATGATCTTGAGCGTCGCCATCAATTCGGAGCGGAAATAAGCGGCGCGATCGCCCATGCACGACAGCGTCGTCAGCGATTGCACGAGCGGGCGCTTGCCCATCTCCTGGCCGAAATTCAATTCGACCCCCCAGATCGCCGCCAGCATGGTGCGGGGCACGCCATATTTCTCTTCCGCCCGGGCGAGCGCACGCGCCTCCCTCGCCATCGCCGCCTTGCCGTCTGCGACCCGCTGGTCATCATCGAGGCCGTCGACATAGTCCCAGATCGGCGTCTTGAACTCGGGCTGCTGGTGCTGGAGATCGAGCACCTTCGGGTCCGGCTCGAGCCCGCCGAAGGCGACGTCGAGCGTGCTCGCGGAAATCCCGGCATGCGCGGCGTCCGCTCTCAGCGAGCCGAGGCAGGAGGCGAAGTCGGCGCGCGCCGGGGGGGCGATGAAGGCAGCCGCCGCGGCGACAAGGCAAAGTGTAAAGCGTTTCATGCTTCAATCATCCACGATTCGTGAATTCTCGTCGAGACGGCGCAACTCGCGTTAGCATAATGGCCGCAAAAGGAGACGGCGCGATCCGCTGGCCGATCGCAGTTGGCCGCTTGGGTGGAACCGCTGCTTCAGTCGCCGGACGTTGGGCGAGGGATGATGATCCGCGACGCGCGGAGCGACCGGCTCGCCTGCAAAACAGTGAAACGCCCGCTCATCGCGCAATATTGGCGACACGCGCGAAGTTGACAGCGCCGCCGTCGCGTCGAATATGACGCGCGAAAGCCCCTTTCACCTCATGGACATGCACAGAATCGCAGGACGACTGCTCGCGCCTTTTGCGCTAGGAACGGCCCTTTGCGCGGCCGCGCCGGCCTTCGCGGACCTGCGCATGTGCAACAACACCAGTAACCGCGTCAGCGTCGCCCTCGGCTATACCGATGGGCAAAACTGGGTCAGCGAAGGCTGGTGGAATCTGAAATCGCTCGATTGCGTCACGCTTTTACGCGGCGCCCTGGCGGCTGAGTATTATTATCTTTACGCGATGGACGAGCGCGGCGGCGAGTGGAAGGGTAAGGTCTTCATGTGCACGTCAGATCGCGAGTTCAAGATCGACGGCCGGCAGGACTGCTTGGTGCGCGGCTACAATCGCACCGGGTTCTTTGAAGTCGACACCGGCAAGGACACGAAGAGCTGGACGGTGCAACTGACCGACCAGGCGAATCCCTAAGCTGCGAACGTCGTTCGCCGCTTCGACCACGCGAAAAGTGACCGCGGCGGCAACGCCATGAGTTATGGGAGAAACGCAATTGCAGTCCCGTCGCCGCCGCGTCAAAATCATCGCCACCCTCGGTCCCGCCTCGAGCGACCGCAAGACCATCGCCGCCTTGTTCGCCGCCGGCGCGGACGTCTTCCGCATCAACATGAGTCACGCCTCGCATGACGGGATGCGGGAGCGGGTCGCGATGATTCGCTCGCTCGAAGAGGAGACTGGCCGCCCGATTGGGATCCTCGTCGATCTGCAAGGGCCAAAGCTCAGGCTCGGCTCCTTCGCCGGCGGCGCCGCAGACCTTCGCAAGGGGGACATCTTCGCTTTGGACGGCGACCCTTCGCTGGGCGGCGCCTCGCGGGTCTATCTGCCGCATCCCGAGATTTTGAGCTCGCTCGCCTCCGGCCATCGGATCCTCATCGACGACGGCAAGGTGCTGCTGCGCGTCGTCGACGCCGCAGGGGGGCGCGCTTCGACCATGGTCGAAGTGGCGGGGCGGGTGTCGGACAAGAAAGGCGTCAGCTTGCCCGACACCACCATCCCGACCTCGGCCCTGACCGACAAGGATCGGGCCGATCTCGCCGCGGCGCTCGAGGAGGATATCGACTGGATTGCGCTCTCGTTCGTTCAGCGCCCGGAGGACGTCGTCGAGGTCAAGGAAATCGCCAAAGGCCGGGCGCTGGTGATGGCCAAGATCGAAAAGCCGCAGGCGGTCCAGCGCATCGACGAGATTATGGCCGTTGCTGACGCGCTCATGGTGGCGCGCGGCGACCTTGGCGTGGAAATGCCGCTCGAGCAGGTTCCGGGCATCCAGAAGACCCTGACGCGACTCGCGCGGCGGCTCGGCAAGCCGGTGGTGGTCGCGACGCAGATGCTGGAATTGATGATCACGACGCCAGTCCCGACGCGGGCCGAAGTGTCGGATGTCGCGACGGCGGTCTTCGAAGGCGCGGACGCCGTGATGCTGTCGGCCGAAAGCGCTTCGGGTCAATATCCGCTCGAGGCGGTCGCAACCATGAACAGGATCGCGGAAGCGGTGGAATCGGAGAAGATCTATCACTCGATCATCGAGGCGCAGCGGGCGGCGCCCGAGCCCACAGGCGCCGACGCGATCGCCGAAGCGACGCGCGACGTCGCCGAGACGCTCGATTTGAAAGTGATCTGCGCCTGGACCAGCTCCGGCTCGACCGGCCTTCGCATCGCCCGCCAGCGGCCACGCTCGGCCATTCTCGCGCTGACGCCGATCGAATTGGTGGCGCGGCGGCTCGCCGTCGTCTGGGGGGTGCACCCGATCGTCACCGACGACGCGCGTGACGAGCGCGACATGGCCGACCGGGCCTGCCGCCACGCCTATATCGAGGGCTTCGTTGGCGAGGGCGAGCGCATCATCGTGGTCGCCGGCGTGCCGTTCGGAACGCCTGGCGCCACCAACAACCTGCGCATCGCCACGGTCGTCGCCTAAGTCTAAGCGCCGAGTCCGCTCAACGCGCGGCCCCAGCGCCTCCCCTAAACCAGACTCCGGACAAGATCGCGGTCCCGACGATCAGGCCATAGACCGTCAACGCGACGCTCAGCATGACAAAGACAAGGCTCAAAGATCCGGTCAGGGTCAGCACGAGCCAGCCGCCGCCAACCGCGATGACGAGCCGCGCGAAGCCTGCCAAGAGCGGCCACAACAGCTTTCCGGCGCCTTGGGACGCGAAATAGAGCGCGAGACCGAAGCCAAAAAATCCATAAGTGGGGCCGACGACGCGAAGGTATTGGGTCCCCGTCGCCACCATCAGCGGATCCACGCCAAACAAGTTGAGCCACGCCGCGGGCCAGATCGCGGCCGCAAGCCCGATCGACTCCGTCATCGCGAATGCGAGCCCGCCGCCGACCAGGGCGACGCGCAAAGCCCGTTGGTTCTGGCCCGCGCCGATATTTGTGCCGACGAGCGCAACGAGCGGCGCCCCAAGACCGAACACCAACGGAATGAGCAAATATTCCAGCCGCGAGCCGGTGCCATAGCCGGCGACCGCTTGCGGGCCGGCCGCCGCGCCGACGAGTCCGGTGGTCATGGCGACGGTCAAGGTCGTCTGCAATGTGCTGAGCGCCCCCACCCCGCCGACGCGCAGAATGTCGGCGAAGAACGCCCATTTGAGGCGCGCGAAACGGAAGCGCACAAGCGAAGCGCCGCTCAAGATGTGCCAGGCGAGGATCGCGGCCATCATCGCCGTGGTCGCCACGACCGCGACGCCGCCGCCGGCGACGCCGAGCGCAGGGATCGGGCCGAAGCCAAAGATGAACAGCGGCGACAGCGGGATCAGCAAGGCGACGCCGATGCAAATGACCATCGATGGAAAGAGCATATTGCCCGTGCCTCGGATGACGCTGGCGAGCGCGTTCATGAGCCACACGAGGATGTTGCCGGTGAAGACGACGTTCGAATATTGCATCGCCGCTTCGAGCGAGCCGCCGCTGCCGCCCATCGCGGCATAGAGACGCCGCCCGAACGCGAGGAACAAAGCCGAGGTCGCGAGGCCCAGAGCGAGGTTGATCAACAGCGCATGCGCGACGAGCGCGTCGGCGTCCCCGCGCCGCCCAGCGCCGAGCGAGCGGGCGACGGCTGATGAAATTCCCCCGCCAATCGCGCCCGCCGACAGCATGCCCATCATCATGAAGCCGGGAAAGACGAGCGCCATTCCGGTCAGCGCGTCCGTCCCGAGACGCGAGACCCACCAGGTCTCGATCAGGCCGGTCGACGCCTGCGCCAGCATGACCAGGATGTTTGGCCAGGCAAGCCTGAGCAAGGTCGGCGCGATCGGGCCGTTCAACAACAGGAGCGTGCGCGCGCTCATGGGCGACGCGGCGGGCAAACCGCCTTCGAGCCGAGTTGCGCTCAGGATGGGAGCGTTCATCGATCGGCCTCGACGCTGGACCGAGGTCGCGTCTTCGACAGCCGATGAGCGCGCGCCGCCATCTTGGCTTTGGTCGCGTCAGACGCCCCCGGACCCGGGAACAGAGCAAATTCGGGAGAATCGAGCGGCCGGCCGGTCAGGCGATCGACCACAATCGGGTCGGCGACCGCGCCGGTTTGCACATCGGCGATCAAGACGCTCGCGCCTTCCGGGGCGAAGTGCCGATTGCCAAAAGCGAGCAGCGCCATCAGCACGGGACGAAAATCCCGTCCTCGCTCGGTGAGGAGGTATTCGTAGCGCGGTGGTTTCTCGTTATAGCGCCGCCGCTCGAAGAATCCCGCGTCGACCAGAGCCGAAAGTCGGCGCGTCAGCATGTTGGGGGCGATCTTGAGGCTCTTCTGGAATTCGTCGAAGCGCGTCATGCCCGCGAAGGCGTCACGCAGAATGAGAATGCTCCACCATTCGCCGACGCGCGCGAGGCTACGCGCGATCGCGCAGTCCATTTCGACGAAGCTCGTCTTCTGCATAAGCCGCATATGCTCTAGTCACTATCATTTTGCAAGTGACTAGAGCGAGCTGCTCGCGGATAGAGGCGGCCGAAAGCTTACGCGTGGCGGCAATCTCTTGCAGAAAATCAGAAATTGAGTTATGCTTAACCCCATGAGCGATCCGTCCCTTCCGCTGGCCGCATCGTCGGCTCACTGTTTCGACGGCTGTTTCGCGAGGCAAAAGCGTAAAGAAAATCACGCTCCTGAAAATCTCGTGTAACCCATTGATAAGTCACGATTCGGACGAGAGAATCCAAGGAAATCCAAGGAAATCCAACCCCTATAATCGGGGTCTTCGCAGCGAAACGGCGGCGAAACAAGAAAACCCAAATCGGGTCGACCCGACATTCTCGCGGAAGTGAAACGCCGTCCTCAATAAAGGCGGATCGTCACTTGCCCGAGAAGGACTCGTCGCTCAGCGGCGACGTCTCGAGCGGCGACAATCGAGGATCCCTAATCTTGATGAAGCCAAAGCCTTGGGCTTCATGGCAAGAGTTGCACGCGGCGGTCAGCTTCGTGAAGGCGGTTGCAAACTTCTTCCCGTCTTTCGCCTTGATCGCGTCTGCAAGGACCTCTGTCGGAGGCATCATCGTCGCCGACATTTTGGCTCCGCCTTTATCTCCGTAGTGACGCTCCGTATCCGTGATCGCGTCGCGAATCTGCGCCAGTTCGTAATTCGCCAAGGGCCAGTTCTGAACAATGCCCGCATACCACAGCTTGAAATGCCGGACCTGCGTCGCCACCATCATGTCGTTCAACCGCGGCACAAAATGGTCCTGTGCCTCCGACCGATTTTGGTCTTGCGCATTTGCTGGTTTTTGATCGTCGGCGAGAGCCGTCAGGGAGGCTGCGGCGCACGCCGCGACGGCGAATGCAATACGCCTGAGCGTGGCCATCGCGGGTCCCCCGGATCGCCGCCTGTCCATCCGCCAAGCCGGTCTCTTGACCGAATTGGTCGGTGACTGCGCAGCCTCCTGGAAAACCTGCCCCAAGTTCACCTTTCAAACAAGTCCGAGCGCACCGGCGCCTTTCCATGCCATTGGCGCGCCGCCGGGAGGCGAGGACGACCCCCAAGCAGGATTCGCTCAGAGACCCGCGTTTCCCGCGACAACCCGCGCCAGCGCGGACCAGTCGGAATCGCCTTTGCCTTGCGCGACGCCAGAAAGAAAGTGATCGTGAACCAGGCTCGCGACCGGCATCGGCGTCGAAAGCGCATCGGCCGCTGCAAGCGCGAGGCGAATGTCCTTCAGGCCCAGCGACATCTTGAACCCGGCCGGCTCGTATTTCTGATCGGCGATGATCGTGCCATAGGTCTTGTAGGCGGGAGCCGAGAACAGCGTGTTGGTCAGGATTTCAAGATAGGCATGCGGCTCGATGCCGCCTTTGCGGGTGAGCGCGAAGGCTTCGCCTAGGCATTCAATCATCGCCGCGAGCAGAAAGTTGCCGCTGAGCTTGACGAGATTGGCCGACGACGGCTTGTCGCCGATGACGAAGGTCCGCTGACCGATTGCGCCGAACAAAGGCTGGCAGCGCGTGACTTGAGCTTCGGGGCCTGCCGCCACAACGAAAAGCTTCGCCGCCG
>CAVWPU010000007.1:0-184793 GCA_963756955.1 uncultured Alphaproteobacteria bacterium | reverse complement strand
GCCGCGGGGCGCCTCGAAGCACTGGTTCGACGGGCAGGTCGAAGGCTCCGCGCCACGATCAACAAGCGTCGGGGCGCAACTGCCCGCCGCGTCCGCTATTTCGACGGCGATCCGCCCAGTTCCGGATAGTCCTTAGCGAGACTGACACCGAGCAAAGGCTTGCTCGCGCCCTGGTGGCAGGTCGCGCAATTGAGCTTCGGGGGGTCGCCGAGCGGTCCGAGGCGCGTTGCGGGAACCACGTCCTTGAGCGGATCCAGATATTCGTTGTTGAGACTTCTCACCATCTGGATCCCGTGCCAGGCCGTGACACGCTGCGGCGTGCTCTCCGACCACTGCCCAAACTCGCGAGTGTTGTGGCAGAAGGTGCAGTTCACGCCGAGCCCCTTCGATACAGACATCATCAGGGAGTAGGTGTCTTCGGTCGTCTGGATCGACGAGCCCATGCCCGTTGTCGGAAGCGCGCTGGTCGACTGCACGCGGATGTTTTCGGCCTTCTCGAGGTACGGCGTATAGGGGTCCTGAAGAAGGTCGGTCGATCCATTCGCCGCATTCGGGTGGCCGAAGCCATAGTTCGTCGCGGCGAACCCACCCGCATGGGGAAAGCCCGGATTCTCGTACCAGATGTTCGCGGGAACGGGATTGCCACGGTGGCACGTATAGCAGACGACGCCTACCGTCTGGACATGCGCTTTCCAGTTTTGATTGATGTTGCGGGTCATCAGGATCATCCGCCGCGCGACCTTCTTGGCGTACACGCTGTCGTCGGCAAGATTTTCCGTGTTGTGGCAATAGGCGCAGCCCTGCTGGGGAGCGACCCAGGTGGTCATTGCGGCCATCAGCGTGTTGAACTGCTCGACACTGAGGTCTTTCAGCACCTGGACATTCTTGTAGACGTCGACCGCGCGCGGACCGTCCGGCGACGCAATCGGAATGGGATCAGGCAGCGCGTTGAGGGCCTCCAAGCGCTCGACGGCCGCCGACGTCGTGACCTGATCCATGCCGGTTCCCCGGAAGCCGATCTGCGTCCCAACAATCGGGGGATGCCCCCAGCCTGCGGTGAACAGCATCGCGAGCGTCAGGAGGACCGTTGCGACCACGCCGAACAAAGCAAACACGAGCCTCATTTGACAGCTCCCGAAGCTGCAGGGTCGATCACGGGGGGCCAAAGATGCGGATAGGCCGGCGCTATGCCGTGCTGCACCCCCCACAGGTACCAGTTATCAACGACCGTCCCGGTGAGCAGGATGCCGATGCCTCCGGTGAACGGAACGAGCACCGCGAACCACCAGGCCCAACGATGGATCGATTCCATCGTCGCGTTGAATCCCATCGTCCAGCGCCAGAAGAGCGCGGCGCGTTCGGCCGCGGTGCCGCGATCGAGGATCTGCTCGACCTCGCGCTCGCCGCCGTATCGGCCGACCGCGAGGATCGTTCCCCCGTGCATCGCGAACAACAGCGCGGATCCATAGAGGAACGCGATCGAGAGCATGTGGAACGGATTGTAGAAGAGGTTGCCGTATCGGATGGAGAAGGCCGCCGTCCAGTCGAGATGCGGGAAAATGCCGAAGGGCACCGCCTCGCTGAAATGCCCCATCAGCAACGGGCGAATGAATCCGAGAACCAGATAAAGCCAGATCGCCGACGCGAACGCCCAAGCCGTATGCGTCCCGAGCCCCAGCTCCTGCGCGCGCCGATACATGCGCGCCCACCACAAGAGAAGCGAAAGGGTGAGAAAGAACCCGGCCATCAGCCACCACCCGCCCTCATTGAGCGGCGGCATGATGCTGATCCCATACTCCGGCCTCGGCGGCTCGAGCGCCAACCATGGGAGTTGGCGCAAGAATTGAATCGGGCTCCAGTTGACCGAAGCCCACATGTTGAGGCCGATGATCTCAAACGCCGTGAGACCGCACATCAGCGAGAGAACGCCAAGGTAGCCGAGATAGATCGGTCCAACCTGGGCGTTGCCTATGAGGCCCAGCCAGTAGGAGAACCCGCCCTCCTTCGACCGCTCGATCCGGTCAGCTGCGACGCCCATATCCAATTCTGCCGGCCGCAGCTGAACCTGGGTGAAAATATTCTGGTAGGTGGCCATCTCATCTCTCCTCGACGCTTATCGCCAGACCGGGAGGTTCAGCCACCAGTCCCACCATTCCGGCCATCCCCGGGTCCAAAATGGGCCGCTGAGGATGATGCAGACCGCGCTCCAGAAGACAGCAGACATGGCGAGGAAGAGCCCCAGGCGATGAATGCCGAGCGTGCCGATCGAATAGCCGATCGCGTCGCGAAAAAAAGTGTCCTCGTATTCTGTCTCGCGAACGGTCTCCCCCTTCGCGGGATTGGCCGCCGACAAGATGAGCGATCCGTGAAGGGACAAGGCAAATGCCGTTGTGAAGAAGAACGACACGGCGAGCATATGCGCCGGGTTGTAGTGGAAGTGAAGATATTGATACCCGGTGTTCGAGACCCAATCGAGGTGACTGAGAATCCCGTAGGGGAACCCATATCCCCATGCCCCCATCAGGACCGGGCGGATGACCTCGAGCGAAACATAAGCGAAGATCGCCATGCCGAAAGCGACCGGCACATGAATGCCGATGCCAAGCTTTCGGCAAATCTCCACTTCCCGCAACGCCCAAGACACGAAGGAGCCGGTGGCGCACACCGTGATGACCTGCCACAGGCCGCCATCTTTGAGCGGCGCCGCGGCGAGGCCGTATTTCAGGTCGGGCGGAGCAATGCTGATACGCCAGACGTTCCAGGTCGGACCGATCGCGGCGCCGTACAGAATCAGCGCCACGCCGATTCCGATAAAAATCATGGTCGTGACACCGAAGAAACCGACGTAGAACGGGCCAACCCAGAAGTCGAATAAGTCGCCGCCTACGAGCGTCCCGCCCCGCACACGGTACTTGCGTTCAAAATTCAGCATCGCCACGGTAGTGCCTCCCGACGCGTCCTAATCCGGCTTGTCCGGGCTCGCGCCTTGCGCGAAACCAAGCCCATGCCCGATGGCGGCCTATTTGCTTCCGAACCAGACTTGTGAGCGGGCGCGGCAAGCGCGCCCGTCCACGAAGTCTCAATCCGACGATTGCTCACCCGAGGTCAGTCACCACCAACGACTGGGTCGACGGATTGATCTGCCCGGTCTTGAGCGGATGGCCCTCCAACCAGTTGAATCGATCCGTGCTCAGCAGGATGAAATGAATGACGAGCGCAAGGATGAAGAGAAACGCGAAGAGCCCGACGAGGGCGCGCCGCGGATCGAAGAGTAACCAAATCCGATACATATGCGTCTCCTTAGCTGATGAGAGAAAGCGCGCCGTGCGCTGCGCTCATCGCGCCGTCGAGCAAGGCATAGCCTTTCGCGCCGGGAATCCACGGGCGCCACATCCAAACGAGGATGTGAGCGATGATTGCGATGACGGTGAAGACGATGAAGCTCGTCACGAACAGCGAATGGAACTCTTGCGCTTCCGCCTCCGTTAGTCCGGATAAGGAAGATCTATCGTCGCTGGCCATATGTTGACCTCCTGTTGCATTGCCGTGAACGCCTTTCACAGCGACTTCGTCGCGACGTCTGTCGCGACTGGCGTTCCGCGCGGCGCCGCCGCTCGGATCACTGCAGCATCGCTATGGCCAGCAACGCGTAAGACGTGGCGATCGACGCTTGAGATTTGGCCTCGGCGAACCAGGCCCGCTGCGTCGAAGGCGCGGTGTCGCGCCTCAATCCGCCAACAGCTCGGCGAATCCCTTCAGATAAGAAAAAGAAGGGAAGCAGCGCGAAGCAAAGCAGACGCCCGTCGGTGCGGCTTAGGCTTTGCGCCAGGTCGGTCTTCAACGCCATTTCCATCGTATGTCTCCTTGATCGGCCTCTGTTCGCCGCCTCAACGTTTCAAATTGCAGTCTCTCCGCTGCGTTGTTTTCAAGCAGCACGTCCTTCGACCAACATCGATTGAGCGCGTTCCACCCATGCGAGACTTACGATCTCATCTCCGGCCTTGCGGGCGTCGCGCTCCGCCGCGTCGCGCAGCCGCTTTGCCGCGGAAATGCGCAGGAGCACCGGCGCCATGTCGACGATTTCGTTGAGCCGCGCTATCGCAGCTGTGTCCCACGCCAGCTCGCGATGAATCCGGGCGGGAGTTGCCTCGACCTTGTCCAATTCCGTTCCGAGGGGAAGGATATTGAACAGAGCGTCGAACAGCGCGTTGCAAACTTCTTGAATGATGTAGGTCGCGCCGGCATAGCCCATGAAGGGCGTTCCGGTATGGCGGCGGATGATGGCGCCGGGAAAAGACGCCGGAATGTAGATCGCCTTCGCGCCGGCTTCGGCGAGATAGAGGCGTTCGTTGTAGCTGCCGAACATCACGAGCGGTGTCTTCGTCCGAACGGCCTCTCTCACCGCCTCGTTGTCCGTCTTCTCGCCTGGCCGGCGCGGGATCGCGAACATGCAGGGCAAGCCCATTTCCTCTTCGAGGAAATGCCTGACGCCGCGCGCGTAGGTCTCATTGGCGACGATGGCGAATGTCGCCGTGCCGAAAAAGTCTTGCGTAACTGACCGCCAGAGATCCCATACGGGTTTGATCGTGGTGTGTTTCTCACGAGCGATGAAAGGCTCGGGATCGATGTCGAGAAGTTCGCCCAGGCTGCGCAGAAACTTGGTCGTGCTGTGGAGGCCGATCGGCGCCTGAAGATAAGGCCGATCGAGAGCCTCGCAGAGGGCGCGTCCGAATTCACGATAGAGGCAGACATTGACCTCCGCGTTCGCCAGTCGCGGCACGTCCTCGACATGGCTGCCGAGCGGAAACACGAGGTTGATTTCCGCTCCAACGCCTTCGATCAGACGCCGGATTTCGGCAATGTCCGAGGGCATGTTGAAGACGCCGTAGGACGGCCCAATGATATTGACCCGCGGCTTCGCCCCAGCGGTCCGGGGCTTTGGCTTGGGCGCCCGGCCTTTCTTGGGTCCGAATTCGCTCCACAGCCAAGTCATCGCACGGTCGGCGCTCTGCCACTGATCCTCGTCGATTGTTCGCGGCAGGAAGCGCTGGATGCCCGAGCCTTCGGGGGTCACGCCCCCGCCGATCATCTCGGCGATCGAGCCGGTGACGACGACGCTTGGCAAATCCCGATCGAGGGTCGCGTGCGCGCGACGCATCGCGCCTTCGGTGCCATGGCGCCCGAGTTCTTCTTCCGAGAGACCCGTGACGGTGATCGGCAATTCGTGCGGGGGCAAAGCGTCGGTATAGTGGAGCACCGCGGTGACCGGCAGGTTCTCGCAACCGACCGGACCGTCGATCACGACCTGCAGGCCCTTGATCGCAGAGAAGACGTAGACTGCGCCCCAGTAGCCGCCTGCCCTATCGTGGTCGAGAACTAGCACGCGCCCATCTCCTCGGGCGCGGGTTTCGCCATCTTCGCGCGTCGCTTCGCTTTGAATTCAGGCCGGTCGCGCGGCTGTTCCTCCCAGACCCCAGCCGCGAATCCCTCCCCGACGCCCTCGAAAAAGTCGCGCATGGCGTCAAAGCGGCCCTTATTGCCCATGGCCGCGTTGACCACTTTCGCCATCGAGCCGGCGCCCGCGACGCCCATGAGCGGGCGCGCGGAAATCAGGTTCGTGAAATAGAGCGCCGGGATGCCGCGCTCCTTCGCCTTCTGGACGACTGGGGTCGTGCCGATCGTGAGATCGGGCTCGTATTCGACCATCGCCGCGAGATCGTGCTCGAGGGACGCGCGGAACTTGACGTGGACACCCTTGGCCTCGAGCCAGGCGCAATCGGCCTCGGCGAATCGCGTACGCGGGCAGGCCGTTCCGACGTAGCGGACATCCGCGCCGCTCTCGATCATCAGCCGCGCGACCAGGAGTTCGGAGCCCTCGTAACCCGACAGCGTGACGCGCCCCTTGATCGGCGTTTGCGCGAGCGCCGCCTTGATCGCGGGCAGGACCCTGGCCTTCGCCGCGTCGACCCGCGCGCTTGGAACTCCGCACGCCTGGCCAATCGCTTCGAGCCAGGCCGCTGTCCCTTCCACCCCGACTGGCGCGGAGCCGACGATTGGCCGGCCGGCCAGTTCGAACTCGCGCACGCTTGCCGCGTAGAAAGGATGAATGGCGGCGACGACAGCGCAGTCCAGCGCGCCGTATAGCTCGCGCCATTCGCGCGTCGGCACGACAGGCCCCGCCGCGAGGCCCATTGGCTCGAGCATCGCCCCGATCTGCACGGGATCGACCGGAAAGACTTCGCCGAGCAGCGTTACGGTCGGCTTCTCGGACCGGGGTCCGCGCGGCGCCTGAACCGGGCCGTGCTCCGCCTCTTCTCTGGCAAACTTGAGCATCGCCCCGGCAAGGACGTCCTTGGCTTCCGCATGCGTCGGCACGCCGAAGCCCGGCACGTCGATGCCAATGATGCGAACGCCGTCGATCTCCTTGGGCAGAAGGCGCAACGGCACGCCCGAAGCGGTGGGCACGCAAAAATTCATGACGACGATCGCGTCGTACTTGGCGGGGTCGGCAAGCTTGAAGACCGCTTCGCGAATATCCTCGAAGAGCTTTCCAGTCACCAGCGTTTCGGAATTGAACGGAACGTAGCCGACCGTCCGCTTCGCGCCGTAAAAATGCGAAGTGAACGTCAGCCCGTAAACGCAACAGGCTGAGCCGCAGAGAACGCTTGCGGTGCGGCGCATGCGAAGACCGACTCGCAGCGAACCGAATGCGGGGCACATGCTCTGCGGCTGATCGTGCGGCCCGACCGGATAGTCCTTCGCGTAGCGCGCGAGTGTCTCGGTCATGCCCGCGGCTTTGGCCGCGTCGCGCAGCGTCTCTTTTCCGCCGTGGCAACCTGCGCCTTCCGCGACACTGGCAGGGGCGCCCGACGCGCCGTCGCCATGGCTTGGAGCGTCCTTCAGGACCTCACCTTGCGCGATCTGCGTCATGACGGTCACGTTCCGGGCCCTCAGACGGTGTCGTAGACGACTTCGAGAGACGGCCTTGTCTGCAAGGCTGCGCCGCACATGTCGGTCATTGTGGCGGGTTCCAGCGTGACATGTCGTCCGACCGCCTCGCCCTTGAACAGGCCGAGCAACTGGTCCTGCGTGAGCGGCGTCGGCCGGTGAGGCGCGGCGTCCGCGACATTGCTCGCGAGCGTCTCGAACAGCGACGCCCAGCGGCCGCCTGGCTTGCCGATGATCTCGTAATTGGCGCTCTTGCGACGGATGTCCTCGTCCGCGGGAATCGCCGCGAGGATCGGGATGCCCGCGGCTTCGGCGAAAGCCTGCGCCTCGCCTGTGCCGTCATCCTTGTTGATGACAAGTCCGCCCACGCCGACGTTGCCGCCCATCTTGCGAAAATATTCGACTGCGGAGCAGACGTTGTTGGCGACGTAGAGCGACTGGAGGTCGTTCGATCCGACGACGATCACTTTCTGGCACATGTCGCGAGCGATCGGCAGGCCGAAGCCGCCGCAGACGACGTCGCCGAGAAAATCGAGAAGAACGAAATCGAATCCCCATTCATGGAAACCGAGTTTTTCCAGGAGCTCGAAGCCGTGGATGATGCCGCGTCCGCCACAGCCGCGGCCGACCTCCGGACCGCCGAGCTCCATCGCGAACACGCCATCGCGCTTGAAGCACACGTCGCCGATCTGCACCTGATCGCCGGCGAGCTTCTTCTTGGTCGATGTCTCGATGATCGTCGGACAGGCGCGTCCGCCGAACAGGAGCGAAGTCGTGTCGCTCTTGGGATCGCATCCGATCAACAGGACCTTCTTCCCCTGCTGAGCCATCATGTAGGACAGATTGGCGAGCGTAAAACTCTTGCCGATGCCGCCCTTGCCGTAGATCGCGATGATCTGGGTGGTTTTTTTCGATTCCGTCGGAACGGGGTCCGGGTCTATCGCCGCCTCTTCACGCAGCAGATGGGCCGGCGGCGCGGCAAGTTCCGCGGCGGTCAGGAATCCCTCCCTGATGCTCATGCGCGCGCACTCCAATCCAGGACCATCTTGAGACAGGTCGGGTCGTCGAACGCGACAGGGTAGGCTGAAGGCGCCTCCGCCGCGGGCCGTCGGTGGGTCACGAGACCGTCAAGCGAAAGCGTTCCCGCTTCGACAAGCTTGACGATCTTGGCCAAATCGCCATCGCGCCAGATGGCCGCCACCCGGATGCGGGCTTCGCGCATGAAGGCTGGAGGAAAGCTGAAGCTTAGCCGATCGTAAAATCCCGCGAGCACAATCTCGCCGCCCGGCGCCAGTCTTTGTACGAGCGCATCGAGGATCGCGGGATCGCCGCTGACATCGAAGACCGTCCGGTAGTCGGTGCGCGGATCCGCGTCCGACGACTTGACCTCGTATCCGACGGCGCCGCGAGCGCGATCGCTGTTGGTTTCCCAGACGACCGGCGGCTCGCCTCCAGAGGCGAGCACGAGCCGTGCAAGCAGGCGGCCAAGGACGCCGTGGCCGACGATGAGGACACCTTCGAGCGCAGACCCGCTGATGGCATGGAGAGCAGTCGCCGCCAGAGCCAGCAGCACGGCGTTCTCGCCAAGTTCCGCCGGGACTGGAACAACGCGGGAAGCCGGAGCGACTAAGAGGGATGCCGCGCCGCCATGCACGCACCGAACAGCGTCGCCGAAGCACTTCGCGCCCGGAACGAAAACCTGAGTTCCGATCGCGATCTTGGCGTCGGGTCCAGCATCGACAACTTTGCCGACGCTCTCGTAGCCGGGGACGAGCGGATACCCCATGCCGGGAAACGAGGGCATCCGGCCCATGAACAACAGGCGCTCGGTGCCCGCGCTGACCCCGCTCCAGCGCGTCTCGACCGTCACGTCGCCGGCGGCCGGCTGGTCCAGCGTGAGCCGCTCTAGCGCCACGCGCTTCGGCTGCTCCAAAACCACTGCCAGCGAACTGAGCATGCCAAGCTTTCCTCCGTACCCAAGCGTCAATCTAAAAGCCCACAGTTTAATGTCAAGTGAAAGTTACACTCGCCGGGCTACAAAGACGCTGACGACGAGGGGATTCTGAGTTTTCGCCTCGCGCCCGGCCTCAAATCCCTCGGCTTTTAAAAGTTGGGCGATCTCGCTCATCGTGCGCGGACGACCGCGGCCCATCGCGAGAAGATAGAAGCCGAAATACGCATCTCCCATCGGTTCCGCGCCGGGCGCGCTCGCCATCGGTTCGGCGATGACGATCGCCCCTCTGGGCGGCAGTGCATCGCGAATCGCGGCAATGATCGTCCTCGCCGATTCGTCGTCGTGGTCGTGCAGAACGCGAACCAGCGATATGACGTCGGCTCCACGCGGAAGCCGATCGCGCAGCATGTCTCCGCCAATCGTTTCGACTCGCCCGCCCAGTCCCAGCGAGCCGAGTCGCTCGCGCGCCCGCGCTGCGACGGCGGGGAGATCGAAAAGGGCGAGCTGCAAATTCGGGGCCCGCTTTGCGGCCGCGGCGAGAAAGGCGCCCTCCCCTCCCCCGACATCCATGAGCCGCCGATGCTGGTCGAAGCGATAGGCGTCGAGGACGGTTTCCGCGACAAGCGCCTGGGTGCGCGACATCAATTCGCTGTATGCGCCGGAGCGATCGGCGTCCGGCTGCGCCGCGTCCTCATTCGCGTCGCCCGGCCGATTGGCGGCATAGGGCCAGAACCGGGACAGGGCGGTCTCGTGTTCTCCCCGCAGCAGCGCAACGGGATCGCGGAGATCGCTGTAGAGAAGATCATGATGCGCGACAAACGCCGCGATCGCCGGATTGCCGATCATCGCGGCGCCGAGATCGTCGAGCGCGAAACGGTCGTTTGGCAACGCCCGTAAAAGGCGGAGCGACGCCGCAGCCTTGAGGAGCCGTCGCGCGGCCGGAACGCTTAACGCCATGCGAGGCGCAAGGGCCTCGCAGTCCTTTGGACCTGTCCGGAGAAGTTCGAACACCTCCAGTTTTACGCAGGCGCTCAGAACCTGCGAATAGACGAAGCCGGCGCAGAGGTCGAACAGCGCCCGCGCCTTGCGTTGCGCCACTCTCCGCGTGATCGGGGAGTTCGCTCGCCCAGCGCTGGAAGCGCGCGTCGGCGATGATGCGGCTGCGCCAGTCGCGCATCCGCTCGACGACGGTCGCTCTGGAAAGGCCCGCCGAGAGGGCGGCCATCGTGATCCGCGCCTCTAGGCTGCGACGCGCTGGAGCTGCTTGGGAAAGAGCTGCGCCGTCTGCGCCTCAATGAGCTTGCCGAGGTCAGAGCGCCTGGGGCAATCCGGAATGGAATCCGCAGCGATCCTCACGAGCTGCTCGAGCCGCGCCTTGGCGCCGCCGATGCCGAGTTGGGCGGCCGCATTTGGGCGATAGCGTGCGGCGTCCTGACCGATCGGCTTTCCAAGTTCCTCCGCGTCGCACAGCACGTCGCGCAGATCGTCGGCGACCTGGTAGGCTTCACCCAGCGCCTCCCCAAGGCTGCGCCAAGGTTCAGGCTCGAGGCCAGCCGCGGCGGCGCCGGCCATGGTCGAGCCCACGAATAGCGCGCCTGTTTTGGCGCGCTGGTAGTTGACGAGCGGCACGGCCGCTTCGCTTTCCCAAGCCTGGCCGGCCACGATTCCGCTTGGCGCGCCGACTGCGGCGGCGACAATCGAGATCAATAAAGCGAGCCGCTCGGGCGAGGCCGCCCGCGCCAGAGTCTCGAAGGCGAGGACGATCAGCGCGTCTCCCGCCAATACAGCGATCGGTGTGCCAAATTGTGCGTGAACGGAGGGCTTGCCTCGTCTCGTGTCGGCGTCATCGAAACAGGGCAGGTCGTCATGCACCAGCGAAGCGCAATGCAGAAGCTCGAGGGCGGCCGCAGCCGCTGCTGACGTCGGCGGATGGCCGTCGCCGCATGCCTTCGCGACCGCCAGGCAGAGCTGCGGCCGGATGCGATGGCCGCCCGGAAAGACCGCATAGTGCAGGGCCGAAGCCAGAAGAGGCGGCGCTCCCGCTCTCGTCGCTCGCGCGATCACGAGACTCCAAGGTTTCCTCAATGCGGGCGCCGGTTTCCATGGGATCTCCCATTTGTGTCTACTGCAATAGTCACCTATTGTGTAAGGAGAGATTGACACATATCGGCGTCCTGATCAACATGCCGATTTGGAGGACCGCCATGACGGTCAAACGGCGGGTGGTGGTCGTCGGAGCGGGGATGGGCGGCCTGGCCGCGTCCATCGCGCTCTCCGCCCGGGGCTTCCATGTGACGACGCTCGACGCCGCGGAGGGTCCCGGCGGAAAGATGCGCGAGGTCGAGGCAGGCGGGCGTCGCATCGACGCGGGGCCAACTGTGCTCACGATGCCCTGGGTGTTCGAGCAGATCTTCGAAGACGCGGGCGCGTGCCTGTCTCGGGAAGTCACCTTGAGTCGAACCATGCGACTGGCCCGCCATGCCTGGGGCGATGGCTCGCGCCTCGACCTCTATTCCGACGTCGACCAAAGCGCGGATGCGATCGCGGATTTCGCAGGCGCGCGGGAGGCGGAAGGCTATCGCCGTTTTTGCGAACGCGCCGAGTTCGATCTATCGGACGCTGCGCGACACGTTCATCAGCGGATCCAGACCCGGCCCCGTCGAACTCGCAACGCGGGTCGGCCTCTCTCGCCTTCCCGATCTCATGCGGATATCGCCGTTCACGACGCTTTCGCGCGCGCTCGAAGATCATTTCGCCGATCCCCGGTTGCGCCAGCTTTTCGGGCGATACGCCACCTATTGCGGCTCGTCGCCGTTCCTGGCGCCGGCGACTCTCATGCTGGTCGCTCACGTCGAGCGTGAGGGCGTTTGGATCGTTGAAGGCGGCATGGCGCGCCTCGCCGGGGCGCTCTGTGAGCTTGCGCGCGCTCGCGGCGCCGACCTGCGGTTCCGCCGGCGCGTCGCGCGGATCGTCGTCGAGAACGGCCGCGCCGCAGGCGTGGAGACGGATGATGGCGAGCGGATATCGGCCGACGCCGTCATCTGGAACGGGGACGTCGCCGCGTTGGCTGACGGAAGCGCGGGACTCGAGGCCTCGCGCGCCGTCGCCCGCAACCCCGCCTGCGGAACGATCCCTCTCGGCCCTGACCTGGGCGATGACGGCGCGCGTCGAGGGGTTTCCGCTCGTTCGCCACAACGTGTTCTTTTCGCGCGACTACCGAGCCGAATTCGATGACCTCTTCGGGCATTCGCGCCTGCCGGGCGGCCCGACCGTCTACGTCTGCGCGCAGGATCGGGATGAGTCGGCAAGCCCCACGGAAGCGCGGGCTGAAGAGCGCCTGTTCTGCCTCGTCAATGCTCCAACGCGCCCAGAAGACCGCCCCCTCACCGATGCGGAGATCATCTCATGCGAGGAAATCTCGTTCCGAATGCTCGAGCGCTATGGCCTGAGAATCGCGAGGAACCCGGGCTCGATTCGACGAACCACTCCGGAGGATTTCGCCAGCCTCTATCCGTCGACCCGAGGGGCGCTTTATGGTCGGGCGACGCACGGCTGGAGAGCGTCGTTCGCGCGGGCGGGCTCCAAGACCCGGCTGCCGGGTCTTTATCTGGCGGGGGGCAGCGTCCATCCTGGACCCGGAGCGCCGATGGCGGCGCTGTCGGGCCGCCAAGCGGCGACGCGGGTGATGCTGGACCTTGCTTCGACCAGGAGGTCGTACCCGGCGGCTATGCCTGGTGGTACCTCGACGCCATCAGCGACGACGGCCAACATGGACTGACCGTCATCGCCTTCGTCGGGAGCGTCTTCTCTCCCTACTATGCCTGGGCGGGACGGCGGGATCCGCTCGATCACTGCGCCTTCAACGTGGCGCTCTACGGTCCGCGAGCCTCGCGATGGGCGATGACGGAACGCCGGCGATCCGCCGTGACGCGAAGCCGCGACGCGCTCGTGATTGGCCGGTCGACGGCGAGCTGGGAGCGCGGCGCGCTCGTGCTCGACATCCACGAGCGCGCCGCGCCGATCCCCCGTCCCATTCGCGGCCGGATCACGGTTCATCCCGAGGCGATCAACACGAGAGCCTTCGTTCTGGAAGAAGAGGGCCGGCATTGGTGGAGGCCTCTCGCGCCGCGCGCCCGCGTCACGGTCGAGATGGAGGCGCCAGCGCTTCGGTGGCAGGGGTCAGGCTATGTCGACCAGAACGCCGGGGATGAGCCGATCGAGCACGCGTTTTCTCAATGGACCTGGTCGCGCGCTCAGACCCGCAATGGGGCGGCCATTATCTATGACGCCGTTCGACGGCGAGAACCGCCTTTGTCGCTCGCGCTTGCGTTCGACGGAAGCGCGCAATGTGAGGAGCGCCCTTCGCCGCCGTCCGCTCGCTTGGCCCGCACGCGCTGGGGTCTTGCCCGAACGGCGCGCGCGGATGAGGGTCGAGCCTCCGCCGTCCGCTCCTTCGAGGACACGCCGTTCTATTCACGATGCCTCGTCGCACACTCATTGTTCGGCGAGCCCGTCGAATTCGATGCATGAGAGCCTCTCCCTCGATCGCTTCGCCAACCCCCTCGTCCGCCTCATGCTTCCGTTCCGAATGCCGAGGCTGTAGCGACTAGGGCGTGCCGCAAAGTAGGATGCTCTAGGCGCCTCAACTGTCCATCAAGCGTCAGCGGCCAGGGTCGTCCATGCGCGCCCGCTCGCGTTCGAGACGCGCCTTCTTCGCCTTCGAAACCGACCGCAGTTGCCAAAAGCCGAAGACGAGCACCGCTCCAAAGGAAAGGAGCATCTCGACGACGCCATAATATTTCTCGTCCACGCGAGGTCAGCCCTCAAAGCGTTCCGAACGCTGGAGCCGTTCGAAGACGCCGAGCACACGGATGAAGGATTCGCGCCAACCCACGATCGAGCGCGGCGCTCTCCTCGGAAGGGCATGGCCGCTTCGCGCGGATTTAATAAGAAACTTCGCGCAAGGCAGCGGCGGCGTCGCGCCCGTTTCAGACAGCGAGAGCGACCCGCCCACTGCTCGAGCCATCAAGAGAACTTTCCGGGTCGCTGAAACCCGCGCGCGTCGGTTGACGGAGTTGAATGCGTTGTGTTCGATCTTGCGGCCGATCTCCTGATAAATCAGCGCCGCCGCAAGAATCGCGGGACGACAACTTGCCGGCAACAGCGCAATCCCGGCATGAGCGCGCAGGTAGAGGGCGTCTGCTTCCCGGAGCAGCCGCGCGACAATCGGGCGAAGCCGCTCGTCGAGGTGGGGTTGTGAAAGCCATGCGTCCGCGTCGAGTTGAGCTTCCCGCAGCCATTGTCTGGGCAGATAGACACGACCCAGACGCGCATCCTCCCCGACGTCGCGGGCGATGTTGGTGAGCTGCATCGCGACCCCAAGATCGCACGCGCGGGCGAGCGCCTGCGGCGATCGCACATCCATGATGAGCGCCATCATCACGCCGACCGCGCCGGCGACGCGCGCCGCATAGTCGAAGAGTTCGTCGATCGTTTCGTAGCTTCTTCCCTCTGCATCCCAGGCAAGTCCCTCAAGCAGAGCCTCGGGCAGAGCAGCGGGAATGGCGCAGCGGCGCATGAGATCCGCCATTGCGCGATCCGCCGCGTAGGGCAGCGGGCGCCCACTCGCCGCGCAGACGAGGCGGTTGCGCAATCGGTCCAGCGCGTCCTTGGAGCCGCCGCTGAGGTCGATGGCATCGTCTGACAGGCGGCAAAAAGCGTAGAGCGCGAAGGCCCGCTTACGCGTGATCGCGGGCAGAAGCCGAGAGGCTGCGTAAAACGACTTTGATCCGTCCCGGATGGCGCGGCGGCATTCCCGATGATCGCTAAGGCTCGCTAAATCAAACGAAAACTGAGGCATGCGGCGCAACCTTGTCGAGAACACGGGCAGAAGACAGCACGCCGGGCAGTCCGGCGCCGGGATGCGTCCCGGCCCCCACGAGAAAAAGATTCCGGATGTCCTCGCTCGCATTGTGGGGCCGGAACCAGGCGCTCTGCGTGAGCGTAGGCTCGAGCCCGAAGCCGGCGCCGCGATAAGCGTTGAGCTCATCCTGAAAATCGAGCGGCGTCGCAATCCTCGAAGTCACGAGACGCCGCGAAAGGTCAGGCAGAACCGTCGCCTCGAGCGACTGCTCAATCGCCCTGCGGTAGCGTTCGGCCTCGATCCGCCAGTCCTGTCCGCCCTGCTAGGTTGGGGACAGGCGAAAGCACATAGAACGCGTCGCAGCCTTCGGGGGCGAGGGACGGATCGGTCGCCGTCGGGCGATGCAAGTAGAGGCTGAAATCGGATGCGAGACGCTTGCGGTCAAAAATATCACCAAGGAGTTCGCGATAGCGCGGACCGAGCAGGATGGTGTGATGCGCGACGTCGTCGTAGCGGCGGTCGACGCCAAAATACCAGACGAAGAGACCCATCGAATAGCGGGCCTTGTCGATCTTGCGATCCGTCCATCGTCTTCGGCTCGCGGCCGGAACGAGATGGCGATAGGTCCAGGCCGAATTCGGCGTCTGAGACGACGACGCTTGCCCGAACGCTCTCGCCCGACGCGAGCGCGACCCCTTTCGCCACGCCGTCCTCGACCAGGATCGACGTGACCTCCTCCCCGCAGCGAATCTCTCCGCCTTGCGAGGCGATCAGATTGGCGAGGCCCGCGACCAGCTTTCCCGTTCCGCCCATTGCAAAATGAACGCCCCAGCGTTTTTCCAGGAAGGGAATCAGGCAGTAGATTGCGGTGGCGCGAAACGGATTGCCGCCGATGAGCAGGGGGTGAAAGCTGAAGACCGTCCGCAGCCGCTCGTCGCGAAAATATTTCGAGACGAGACCGTAGACGCTTCGGTGGCCCTCGAGGCGGACGAGATGGCCAGCGATGCGCGCCATATCGGTAAACGAGCTGAAGGGGGCGTCGCCGAGCTCCTCGAAGCCGATGCGGTAGATGGCTTCGCTGCGTCGCATGAAGCGTTCGAAGCCCGAAAGATCTCCCGCATTGAAGCGAGCAACCTCCGCCCGCATCGCCGCTTCGTCCCCGCTCATCGTGAAGACGTCGCCGTTGGCGAAGCGGATTTGGTAAAAGGGATCGATGGCTCTCAGGTCCACATCGTCTTTCATGCGACGGCCGCAGAGCGTCCACAGTTCCTCGAACAGGAACGGCGCCGTGACAATCGTGGGTCCAGCGTCGAAGGTGAAGCCATCCTGACGATGGACGAAGGCTCGGCCCCCGGGAGCGTCGAGCTTTTCAAAAATCGTGACCCGGTAGCCCCGCGCGCCCAGTCGCACGGCCGCCGCGAGACCGCCGAATCCGCTCCCGATGACAATCGCGCGAGGTCGGGAATCGAGGGTGGCCGAGCGGATCGGGCGCTGCTGAAGTGTCAACACAACGATACACTAATAATGTCAATCAAGGTGATCAAGCGAAATCGCGACCGGTGCCGAGCCCGGCGAGCGGCGCGCCGAAAATCAGAAAAAAAGCCCAGACGGTCAGGCTCCCGCCTCATCCGCGATCAGACCCGCGGCGGCTGCGTAGCGCGTGATGATCCGGCAGACCTCTTCGGGGCGTTCCTCGTGAGCGAGGTGCCCAGCTCGTCGCATCGTTTCGACGCTCGCGCCGGGGATGTCGGCGGCGACCACATCGGCGTCGCGGGGCGGAACCGCCTTGTCGTTCTCCCCGACGATCAGGAGGACTTTTGCGTTCAGCTGCGGGAGTTCCCGGCGCAGATCGGTCAGGTCCCAGTTCGCCATCATGCCCAATGCGCCGGCGACATGGCCGGGATTGTGGAAAAGGCGGGCATAAAGATCGACGCCACGGGGTCCGATCTTCGATCCCGTCCCTTTGAGCAGGTTGGCGACCGCGGCCTTGTCGGCGGACCAGGCAAAAAGACGCGGCGCCAGCGGATTGAGAAACAGCAGTTTCGCGATCGAAGGAAAGAGTAAGCGGCCCATACCTCCGAAAGGCAGAAAGGCTCCGTTGAGGCTCACGAAGAGTTTCGGCGAAATCGTCCCGTCGAGGCAAAGGCGCGCGAGAATTGCCGCCCCCGCCGAATGGCCGATCACGATCGTCGGGGAGAATTCAAGCACGCCGAGGAGGGAGGCCAGCGCGCGCGCCATCCCCGGAAGCGAAAGGTCGGGCGTTCGCTTCGCCTGAGTGAAGCCATGGCCGGGAAGGTCGGGAGCAACCAGGCGAAAGCGCTGCGCCAGCAACGGCGCGAGCCCGGCCCAGGAATGGGTCGAGGCGCCGGTCCCGTGAACCATCAACACGTCGGGGCCTTTTCCCATCGTCTGCACATGCCAGCGCAGGCCGCGCGCCTCGACGAACGCGCTCGCTTCCCGATTGGGCCAGTCTGCGCCGTCGCGCGCAAAGGTCAGCTCTCGGGAGGCGCCGAACATGGGCCTACGATCCCGACGGCCGCCAGGAGGCGCGCACAGCTTCGTTCACAAGCGCCGCGTTGGCGAGCGGCAGCTTTACGTACCGAGCCTGCATGGCCTCTGCGACTTCTCTTGTCGCCGTCGCCTCGCCGCCGCGGAAGTGCGCCGAGGTGTCGATTGCGAGCGCTCGAATCTTCGCCGCGCGAAGCCGCCTGGCGGCGTCGATCGCGTCCCCCATGGCCCGCGCGCGGCCGCCCGCTCCGTCGCGGCAGACATTGGCCCGGCCGTCAGTCATCAAAACCACGAGCGGCGACTGCCCCTTGCGCAAGACCTGATCGGCGAGAGCGAACGCGGCGTCGAGGCCGCTCGCGAGCGGCGTTCCGCCGCCGCCCGGCAATCCCGCAAGACTGCGCCGCGCCCTCGCGGTCGACCGCGTCGGAGGAAGCACGATCTCCGCCGCCTGCCCGCGAAAAGCGATCAGCGCCACGCTGTCGCGGCGAACATAGCAATCCGCAAGCAGCAACTCGATCGCGCCTTTCACTTCGGCCAGCCGCTGCATGGCCGAGGATCCCGAGGCGTCGACGACGAAGATCGCCGTCGCCCCGCGCGGCTCCTGGTAACGAACGATCCGGAAATCCTCCTTCCGGATCAGAACCTTGCGTTTGTCATCCGGCCGTTCGCGACGGCGCAGGGGCTGCCAGGGCGCGGCGGCGCGCAACGTGGCGATGAAGCTGACCCGCCCCTCGCGCGGGGAGCCCGCTCGGACGGCGATCGGGCGTCCACGGCGAGCCGAAACCTGAGACGCGCCGGATTTGCCCTCGCCCGCCGATTGGCTTCGCGTGATCGAACCCGTTTCGATTTGCGCCAGCAGAGAAGCCGGAATCGCAGCCTTCGCGGCGGCCAGCACAACATCCTCGGTCGCGCCGGTCGACCGCTCGTCGTCCGTCGACCCCCTAGATTCGCGATCCGATTCGGAATCCGTATCGCTTTGGGGGTCGGCGTCTTCCGGCTCCGCCTCGGGCTCGACTTGGGGCTCTTCTTCGGCTCCGACCTCCGGCAGGCGGGTCGCGCGCGGCGAAAGCGTCAAGGTGGCGGCGAGGGCGACATCGTCCTCCTCGACCTGCGTCCGGCCGTCGAGCGCTGCAATCGCCCGCGCCGCGCGGAGCGCCATCAATGGCGCGCGCAGCGATGCGATCCCCATCCGGGCGGCGACGGCGACGACGGCGGCCACCACACTGGCATCGGTCGAGACAAGGGCGAGCCGCGCTCGCGCGGCCTCGAAATCGATCGCCTGATCGTCTTCGACTTCGATGTCCCGAAAGCCGACGCCGCTGAGATCGACAAGATAACCGCAGTGTTCGAGCAGAATGGAATGGGGGGCCTCGCTGTCGTCGCAGCCCTCGTCCAGCGCCACGACGCCGACGCCTGCCTGAGTTGGATGGGCGAGCGTGGCCGGCTCGGTCGCCTTCCTGTCCAAGTCGAGCGCCGCGGCGAGCCGCGCGGCGACCCGCGACGAAGCACGCTCCGCCATCGCGAGAACGAGAACCCCGCCGTCCGCCTGCGCGAGAACCCCCGGTTCAGCGACCGGCCTGCCGGTCCGGATGGTGGCCGCAACGTCGAGTCCGCCGGCAAGCCGGTCGTCGGAAATCGAGCCGGGAATCCGCCGCATGGGAACGTCCTGCGGAAGCGCGGCGCGCAGGCGTTGCAGCCAGGCGTCCCGCGCGGGCCCTGGGCCGCTCCTCAGGACGACGCCGGAACCCAGCCAATCGAGCGCGAGTGCATCGGCTGCAAGCTTGGCCCGCTCCCAGTCGGAGACGCCGGGGCTCGCCGTGCTCATGCGGGCAAGATCTCCTCCACGACCCGGCGCACGCGGATCGCGGAGCCGGAATCGTCGAGCGGGTTGCGCCTGAGCCTGTGGCTGAGCGCCATCGGCGCGAGCCGCCGCAATTCCGCGTCGCCGACCTCCGCCTTGCCCTCGAGGCTTGCGAGCGCGCGCGCGGCGCGAACGAGGGTCAATTCGCCGCGAAGACCATCCGTGCCAAGCGCAAGACATAAGCGCGTCGCGGTCTCGAACACGGAATCGGGCGTCGCGACCGAAGGAAGCCCGGCGCGCGCCGACTCGATGCGCTTGCGGAGTTTTTTCTCCTCCCCCGACCATTTCTTCAAGAAAGCCTCGGTGTCGCGCTCGAACGCGTCTCGGCGTTTGACGACTTCGATTTGCACGGGCACGTCCGAAGGGGTGCGAACGTCCACGGCAAGCCCAAACCGGTCGAGCAATTGCGGGCGTAATTCGCCTTCTTCCGGGTTGCCGCTTCCGATCAAAACGAAGCGCGCCGGATGGCGGATGCTTAGACCTTCGCGCTCAACGACATTCACGCCGCTCGCGGACACATCGAGAAGCAGATCGACGAGGTGATCCTCAAGGAGATTGGCTTCGTCGATATAGAGAAATCCGCGGTTGGCCTGCGCGAGCAGGCCGGGCTCGAACGCTTTCTCGCCGCTCGACAGCGCGCGTTCGAGATTGAGCGCGCCGACGACCCGGTCCTCTGTCGCGCCGAGGGGCAGGTCAACCACGGGGACCGGCCGCAACGCGGACTTGAGGGAGCCCGGCGGCGCGGCGCTGCAGGCCGAGCACAGGCCCGCAGGCGACGACGGATCGCAATGATAGGGACAACCAACGACAACGCGCATTTCAGGCAGAAGCGCGGCGAGCGCCCTTACCGCCGTCGATTTTCCAGTTCCCCGGTCGCCGAACGCCAGGACCCCCCCGACCGTCGCGTCCACGGCTGCGACCAGGAAGGCTGTCTTCATATCCTCCTGTCCGACAATTGCAGAGAAGGGAAACGGCCTCCCCATATATTCGAGCCCTATTTTGGATTAGTCGAGGATCTGACCCGCCGCCGTTCCACGCCCACCGGGAGTTTTGGCGTTGCGGATTTTCCAAGTGTCCGACCTGTCGAACATGGCGACGAGCATATGTCAATTAGACTTGTCACCAAGGGCCTGGGGCCCTACCGGCCGGTCGATCCGGTGCAATTGCGATCGACAAATCCCGCAGCGGCCTTTACCGCCAAGGGGCGTCGGCGGCATGGATGAGAGGTGCATAGCTCCAGAGCTGGGCCGCGTTGGACCGGACGAGAAACGGTCAGGTATTCCGTCTGACCCGAAGCTTGCAGTTTCGGAGAAGGTTGGACAGGCTCTCTAGGATATCCGGGTCGCGATGGACGATTGACATTGTCGAACCGGGTATGGAGCCATAGCCTCAAGGTCGACGAGGCGCGATCGGCGCCGGGAAACAGGAGCGCAGAATGGATCGACGCGACATTCTCTTGGGGACAACGTCGGCCGCCGTGAGTTTGGCGCTGCCGGCTCAAAACCAGGCGCAGGCGAAATCGCTGCAAGACGGGCTTGTCGGCGCCTGGAGCCTTGTCGACATTTACGATATGGGCAAAGATGGGTCGGAGTATTACGTCTGGGGCGAAGGCGTCCAAGGCCTCGTCGTGTACACATCTGGCGGCCATTTCTCGTCACAAATCATCTCGGGGAATCGCGACAAAGGGGCCTCGAAGAACCCCCGCATGCCGGTTGGGCAGGCAATCGGCTATTTTGGGACGTACACGGTCGACGAGGCGACGATGACGATCAAATTAAAAATCGATCGGTGCTCGTTTCCCGGTTGGGACGGCATAGAGCGAGTGAGCAAGATCGCCTCCCTCACGGGCGACGAGTTGAGAACCGAGGGCGCGCCCGTCCACGATCCTGTCAACGGCGAGATCATCCCCAAGGCGCAATACAAGCGCGTCGGCTAGCCGGCTGCACTCTGGCGGCAATATCATTTACCCCACGCCGTGGGAGCAGGATGAGAGTAGGCGATGGCGTCCAGGCATTTGTGGCTTTGAGCAAGATCCTGTCTCCGGCGCGAGAAAGCTGTTTTGGCGCGACCAATGTCGTCGGAGCAGGGTTACAGTCTCAGACGTTTCGCGTGAACCGTCTTTAGAGGGCGCCAACGGCCGTGCAAATCCAGTCGAGACGCGGAGCGGGAATGAGGCCATAGTTATAGAAATTCAGACCGTTCGCGCCGGCCTCGACGCAAGCGCTAACACGTTTCCTCAATCCATCGGCGCCTCCGACCTCGCTATTGAAAAGGCGGAGGCCCGAACCGAGGAACTTCTCCGCTCCGAGCGTCGCTCGACCGTGTTTGATCACCGCTGCGCTCTGTTCGGGCCCAAGCCCGTAAACGCAAAGAATGGCGCCGTCGCAGATCTTGCCAATCTCGTTGAGATCGCAACCGCCGAGCCATCCTTCCGCCACGTCGATCAAGACGACGCGGCTTGAAGGGTGCGCGCGCTGTTTGATCTCCGCGATGAGGCTCGTCACCGGTTCGCTGCGCCACAGCAGATATTCGTAAAGCGGCGGGAATGGCCGAAAAATGTCAAGGCGGCCGGCCGGAAAATTAGGGAAGCGCGGGTTCGGCGCCTCCCGCTCACACGCCTCGCCGGATCCATTGCATGACAATCCGGCGCGCGGCTTCGGCGTCGACGCCGACCTTCGTTGCGCGGGCGATACAGGAGTCGCAGAAACAAAGCGATAACGCGAAATCGTCCTCCGCGGTCAGGCCGACGCCGTCCTTCTCGTGATGGAACTCATGAGCAAATCCCATGAAGGACGGACTCTCGAGTTCAACGAGATCTGGTTTGTACGAGTGGGTCAGATCTTCAACGAGAGCGCAGACATAGGCGCGGGCGTCCGGGTTCGACGGGCAAAGATTATAGTAATTCGGATCGCCGAACGCGTTTCGCGTGACCGCGCCGGGATGGAGCATGCCGAGGCGAGTGTTGTGCAGACAAACAGTCCAACATGACACCTTCAGGCCGCCCGCGTCTCGCCGAAGCACGAGCTCTCGAAGAACGTCTCCGCCTTCCCGAATAACCCCGGCGACCTTGGGTTGGATCGCGAGTCCTTCCCAGCGTGCAGGAGTCGGATGAAAATAAATTGTTCCGTCCTCAGGAAAGTAAGCTTTTCGCTTCGGACTTCGTGCCTGAAGAAAGCGGCCGGCATGATAGGAGCTCGCGAAACTGACGCAGTTCAGCCCCGCGCGGTCGCGCATTTCGCCGAGCGCCGCATCGAACCCGATATCGAGGATGTCCCAAGCATAGGTCCACATCGATCGATGCATCAAAGGCTTCTCCTAGTTGCGTTCGGGCGCCTGCCTCGTTCCTTCGCAGGGCTTGCCGTCAGCGACGCTGAGCACGGAGAAGGGCGCGCCCGTGTCAAGTGGTTCGCATCAGAGCGCGTCTATTCTTACACGCTCCGCCCATTATCATGGAAAAGCGCAGCCTGCTCGGTTTCAGAGGATTCGCAGACAGAGCCAGTGGGGCAAGCTCGCTGCGGAGTGACTCGTTAAGCGGATGTCAGCAACCTGTTTGACGGGCCGATCCGGCGGCTCACGCTAGGGGGCTCGTGCTCCTGTCCATGAATGGACACGGTTACGTCGGCATTGACGACCCATACTTGCTGTCGTCCATTGCGGCCGTCCTGCTTGGAGGCCCGTCGATCCTCGGCGGGAGGGGCGGTTATCTCGGCACAATCGCGGGCGCGATTCTGCTCGTCACGATGACTGCGCTCATCACCTGATCAATGGGTCGGAAGGGTAGCGCAGCCTTATTCTCAGGGGCCTGATTCTCGGCATGTCGCCCTTGTCAGGACGCGATCCGTCTCGCTGAGAATGCGCAAGGGCGCTCGCCCGAACTCAAAGGAGTTAAAAAGTTGCTCGTCCAGGACTTGGATACGCCCTGCGCGGTGGTCGATCTCGACGTCATGGAGAACAATCTCCGGCGTTGTCAGACCTATCTCGATCGTCACGGGCTGAGTCTTCGCCCGCACATCAAAACCCACAAGATTCCGGAATTCGCCCATCTGCAGATCAAGCTCGGCGCGAAAGGCGTCAATTGCCAGAAGCTCGGCGAGGCGGAGGTGATGGTTGACGCTGGGATCGCTGACATCCTCATCACCTACAACCTCATTGGCCAGGCCAAGCTCGATCGCCTCGTGGCGCTCGCCCGGCGATCCGACATCAAAGTCGTAGCGGACTCGGAGGACGTGATCGAAGGCTTGTCATTCGCCATGTCGCGGGCTGGACTTGAGCTGCCGGTTCTCGTCGAATGCGACACAGGCGCGCAACGTTGCGGGGTCACATCGCCGACCGACGCCGTTGCGCTGGCGCAGTTGATCGACCGCGCGCCGGGGCTCAAATTCAAAGGGCTCATGACCTATCCGCCGAAGAACTCGACGGCGAACACCAACATCTGGCTGACCGAGGCGGCAGATCTGTGCAGGCGCTCAGGACTTGACGTCGAGACCGTCAGCAATGGTGGAACGCCCGATCTTTACCGCGCTCATGAAGTGACTGTCGCGACAGAGCACCGGCCGGGGACTTACATCTACAGCGACCGCAATCATGTCGAGACGCATGGTCTCGGCGCTCTGGCCGACTGCGCGCTCCGGGTTCAGGCGAGAGTCGTGTCGCACGCAGCCCTAGACCGCTGCGTGATCGACGCCGGGTCCAAGAGCCTCTCGTCCGATCTGCTCGGGCTCCAGGGCTACGGCCGCATCCTCGAACATCTCGACTGGGAGATTTATGGGTTGAGCGAAGAGCACGGGCATGTGCGCGTCCCGCCTGGCTCGGGAGCGCCAAGAATCGGCGAGCTGGTCACTGTGATCCCGAACCACGCATGCGTGGTCACGAACCTGTACGACCGAATCTATGCCGCTCGACAGGGAAGAGTCGAAACATTTTACGAAGTCGCGGCGAGGGGGAAAATGCAGTGAGCCTTGCGGAGCCTTCACCTGAGCGGGATGTCGCTATCCTCGTCCTACGTTCGGATCAATAGAATGGCCTCGATCTCGACCATAATGCCATTGGGAAGCGAGCCCATGCCAACAGCCGAGCGAGCATGGCGGCCAGCCTCGCCGAGCGTTTCCACAAGCAAGTCCGAGCAGCCGTTGATGACCTTGGGATGATCGGCGAAGTCGGCTTCGGCGTTGACCATCCCGAGCAGCTTGACCACCGCCTCGATGCGCGACAGTTCGCCGATCGCCGACTTCGCGGCCGCCAACAATTGCAGGCCGGTCAAGCGGGCAGCTCGGTAGCCGTCTTCGATCGTGGCGTCCTTGCCGAGCCGGCCGATTTCAAATGTGCCGTCGGGCCGCTTCGGCCCCTGGCCGGAGAGAAACAGGAGATTGCCCGCCCAGCGATAGGGAACGTAGTTGGCGAGCGGCGTCGGCGCGACCGGCAATGTCAGGCCCAGAGCCGCAAGCTTCTGCTCAGGGGTCAAGTTACTCATTGCGGGATCACACCGGCTGTCGTTTGCTGTTGCGGTTCATCGATTCCATAATTGACCGTTCAGGACAATGTCACGAGGCTCCAGGCGCCAGTCGCCAGTCATTCGCTCGCCAACGACGTCGACGTAGTCGAACTCGCCATTTTTGAGTTCGAGGATCGACGCTTCGCCCAGGCTGCCAGGCCGCAGGCTGCCGAGATCGCTGCGACGCAGAGCCTTCGCTGGCGCGGCCGTCGCCGCTCGCACGACGTCGTCAAGCTTCATGCCAAGGCAAAGAAATTTCGACATCGTCCTGAGAAGATCAAAAGCGGGGCCGTCGATACACAAGGCGTGGACGTCGCTTGAGATGCAGTCCGGCGCAAATCCATTGGCGGCCATCGTCCGAGCGGTCTTGAACGCGAAGGATCCCATGCCGTGGCCGATGTCGAAGAGAATCCCTCGCTTGCGCGCTTCGATCACCGCGTCGCGCACGCCTGCCCTCAGCGGTCGCGGGGTTGTTCGGGAATGGGCGGAAACAATGGGTCAGAATATCTCCAGGCCGGAGCCTCGCCAGAACGTCCTCGAGCGTCGGCGGAGGATGATCGATATGGACCATCATCGGCAGATCGAGTTCTTCCGCGGTCTGTCGCGGCGATGTCGAGCGGGATCACGCCAGAATATTGGGAAGCGTGCAGGCCCACCCTAACCTTGACGCCGACGATCGTGTCGCGATTGGCGTTCACCACCTCGACAGCTTCGGCAGGCGCCATCAGCCGCAAATCGCCGCTTTCGCCGACCATCACGCGCTTCGCGAACCCGTAAATGCCGGCGAAAGACACGTTGAGGAAGGCAAGGATACTCACGGGCGATGACGGGCGGATGATGTGCTCCAGGAACCCGGGATAGTTGCCGGGCCCAGCGCTGCCCGCGTCGACGAGTGTCGTGCATCCGCCGCGAGCGAGACGGAGTGGATCGACCCCGAGCGACGTGCCGCCCCAGTAGACGTGAGTATGCAAGTCGATAAGGCCGGGCGTGACGAGGAGACCGCTGACATCGTGGACTTTGGCGGCAGAGAGATTAGGACCGATCTCGGCGACCCGGCCATCTTGGAAGCCGACGTCGGCCACCGAATCGATACCCTGGGACGGATCGACAACCCGCCCCCCTCGGAGAACCAGATCAAGCTGCGACAAGATGACCTCTCAGGATTCGAATCCGCTCGTCTCTTTATTGAAACTCCTCGAGTGTCGTAACCTCGCAATCAAGAAATTCCACCCGCGACCTCGACGCCGCTCAGAAACAGGCTGCGCTCGTCACTCGGGAGGCCGGCATCCTTTTCTCGCTGATCCGCAGGCTCAGAAGCGAGGGAATCGCCATCGTTTATATCTCGCACTACCTCGCCGAGATCGAGAACCTTTGCGACAGCCTAATCGTGCTTCGCAATTGCAAGGATGTCGCAGTCGTCGATCCCCGCACGACCCCGGCCAACGCCATAGCCTCGTTGATGGTTGCGTGGGACATTAACGTCTACGTGCCCTATTCCGGCAACGCTTTTCTTCTCAATGCGATCAGCGCGACCTTCATCGGCACGACGCTCGATCGGAACGGCCAGCCGAACGTCTCGGGCACGCCAATTGGTATGCTCCTCCTCGCGGTGGTCGCAAACGGGCTCCTTTTGTCCGGCCTGAATTTCTATTGGCAGAAGGTTGGCACAGGCGTCCTAATCTTCTTCGTGCTTGCAGCAGCTTTGCGAAGCAGCCCGGACTTCCGAATGACGGCTCCTTGCGATCCCGCCTGAGCGGCAGGTTTGGGGGTGGGCGATCGCATCGATTTAGAGCCGACATTGAGCTGTCCCGAAGCGTCGCAGGAAGCCGCGATTGCACTTTCTGAACCGTGCCTCGGCGCCGCTATGAACCGCCCGGGATCGGCAAGCAACGACGGACGGCGATTCGACCTCAACGTCGTCCTTCATAAGCGCGGAACCTCAATCGTTGGCATCGCCGAGAAAGTATCGGCCAAGGCGCAGACGTTCTATGTAGGCTTTCGGGGCCTCGCTTTCGCCGGCTGAAATGCTCGGCGCCCTATCGCGAATTGGGTTCAGTCTGCAGAAGGCCGCGTCTGCGCAAACAAGTCACGGGTTAGAACCCTCGAACAACTTGCGCTAACCGATTAAGAACTTCGAAATCTGCCGGTGAGATTTTGGGCCTCTCGCGCCCGCAAACACTGCCCTCGACTTGCCCCGGCCGTCGCCCGACGGTTCGCAAGGACTAGCGGCGCGAGATCGTGACCTTCGAAGAGACAGGCCGATTTCTCCCCTGCCGCAGAGGATTTGATGCCGCGCAGCCGCCAATCTCATGATTCCGACCCGTTCGCCAACCTCTGGGACCGACCGGGCTATCTTGTCCGCCGCGCTCACCAAAGACACCTCGCGATATTCGAAGAGGAATGCGCAAAGTATTCCATCACGCCCGTCCAGTACGCGATGCTCACCATGCTGATCGAGGTGCCGCGGCTCGATCCCGCCAGTTTGAGCAAGGCGGCGGGCGCCGACGAGGCGACCGGTGCATCCGCATTGCGACGGCTGCAAACACTGGGCCTAGTCGAACGCGACCCTTCGCGGCTCGACCTCAGGAAGCGGCCGGTCAGGGTCACGGACGCCGGGCGACGACTGATGGTCGACGCCCATTCTGCGATGCGGCGCACGCAGGAGCGTCTGATCGAAGCGCTGGCGCCCGAAGAGCGCGAGCAGTTGGTCGCCCTACTCACAACCGTCGTAGGGGCCGGTATCGCCGCGGAGCGTCCTTCGTCCGGTTCGAGGCCGCCAAGGATTGGACGTCGCTGACCGCGCCCACGGCCGGTCGGTCGATGCTCGTATGCGACCTCGGCCAGGCCCCCTTCAGTTGACGAGGACGGCGTGCCCACAGCGAACGCCGCTGACCCACGTATAGGCATTCCCGAGGCTAACGCCTAACGTATCGAGGACTGAAGCAATCGTTTGATCGATCGGCGTCGCGGCAGATGAAAGCGTCTGCGTGACCGCCTGGGTTGGGCCGCCGGGAAGCGAAAGGCCGAGCCCAAGCACTTGCGCGTTGAGGTTCAGATTGCCGAATAAATTCGTCAGCAGCGAAGCAATAAAGTCCTGCGTGGAAGTCGTCTTGCGCGTTAGGCTCTGTATGTCAGAGGTGGAGAACGTTACAGGCGTCGCGGCGAGATTGGTGATCGTAGCGTTCGCTCGCCCGCTGACGGTCACAACTCCCGGCACCGACAGAAGCGTCGCGGCTGGAGGGTTCGGCTCGGTGCTGAAATTCGTCATGTCGGCGCTTGTGACAGCGCCAATCCAAGCGTCGACAATCGCGGGCGTCACGTCGAGCGTCACCGTATCGTTGGTCGGGTTTGTTGGGCAGTCGATGGAAGCGAGGGTCGCAGTTGCAGAGGCAATTTCCACATAAAGTGGAAGCGTGACGATGGCCGTCGAACCGGATACGCCGATCTTCAAAGTCAACAGCAAGCGCGTCTGAGCGGTATGGACGCTCGCGCCCGTCGAGCCAATCGTCACGAAACTCTCCCCAACAGGCCGCTCGCCGATTGTGAGAGCGAGCGTAGCCGACGAGATTGGCGGGGCGTTGAGGCTGAGCGACGTCTGAACCTGATGGGTTCCGTTGGCGAGTTGCGCTGTCGCAGTTAGGAGATCGAGCGCGGACACCGAGGCGCTAATCGGCGACGTGGAGTTGACTTGAAGACCGCCGTAGGGGCCGTAATTGACGATCGACCCGAGGTTCATGGTCGTTGTCGGCGCGATGGCGATCAGTGGAGAGAGGGCCGACGCTACGCCGGGGGCGCTGGTCGAGAGGGCGCTGAGCACGTCGCCGACACGAGCGTTAGCGTTGGCGACCTGGCTGTAGGTGCCGGCAGTGAGACCGACGCGGGTGGCAAGCGCATTGGAAAAAGAAAAAAGATCGACGTTGGTGTTTGCCAGCGACTGATAGTTCATCAATGAGAGCGAGACGTTTCCGCCCAGCATCGACCCAAGCACCGCGTTGAGAATGCCGTTCTGCAGGTTCGCGAGGCCGGATCCGATCGCAAAGGTGGCGTCCGCGCGGGAGGCGGCCACTGCACTCGCGCCAATGGTCTCAAGCCCGCTGCTCGTCGCGCCTTGTTGGCAGGTCTGACCCGTCGGGCAAGACACCGATGTCGACGAGGAGAATAGGCTCATCACTCGGCCCAGGATGAGCGGCGATTGTATTTGCGTCGAGATGCTGACAGCGTTGGCCGCAGACGCGCTCGATGGGACGAAGCGCTGGCCGGCGGCGAGACTCGGATCGGCGGTGTAGACGCCAAACACCAAGCCGGTCATCGATGACGCCTGGAAACCGTTCAAGGCGAGCGTCGAGGTAGCGGCGCTCTTCGCCTCGGCCAAATTCCCCGCAGCCGCTATTGCGGCGAGATCGGTCGCCGACTGCAGGCTGCGCCGCTGGAAGTAGAAACTGCTCAGGTCAACGGCGAGCGCCCCGAACGCGGCGATCGCCAGCATCGACCCGACGGCCATTACGGCGACAGCGCCATCATTGTTTATGAGAAAGCTTCTCCGGCCCTTTGACATGACATTGACTCCGTGAACCTCAGTATCCGCCTGTCTGTATTGCCGCAGTCCTCGTAACGATCGGTGACGCAGAGCTGAGCACGCCGCCAAATTTGAATATGTAAGAATTTGACATGTCGTATGAAATCGTCACCGAGAATGTATTGGTGCTCGAGTTTGTGCTCACCGTTATCTTCGTTGGATCAATAAATCCGTAAGAGTTAACAATGCTAGAGACATAACTTTGTGCTAATGAAGCCTGTTCTGAAGCCGTCAGCCCTGCAAGTGCAGCTCGTGCGGCGTCGGCGGACATTTGCTGAACGGCATTGTATGTTCCAAAGAGAATTGCAAAGCAAATTATCCCGAACAACATGAGCAAAAACAGCGGTGCAATGATCGCAAATTCAACTGCAGCGGCGCCTTGCTCTTCCTGGAATATATTAGAAAAACGTTGTTTCATAGTGTGCCTTTCTCACTCTAAGATACTATCGCCGCAGCAAGTCCTGTATTCGAATGAGGAATACACCCTAGATGTTAGAGTGATTTTAAAATTGATGATTGAGAAAGCCTTTATTTTACCGACACTCAATCATCAGGGCGTTATGTCTCTGTTTAACAATGTACCTGGAGTGGCCATCCGGGCCTAATCTCCGCGCCATCGGCGTCTTGGTCAGCCCGTTGAAGGTGCGCCCGCAACTCTTGCAGCGGAACCCGCCGGCACCCTAAACTGATCACATCAGCGCCTGCTCTGGCGGGCCCTATGTCGCATCGTCCATCGCCGCGGCGAACGCGGAGGCGACGCTAACAGACCAGCGTGGGGACACTACACATGCACTGAACGGAGCGTTGGCGCCCACTCGGAGCGCGCGAACTCAGTTGATCTGGGTCCAGCCGACCGTCTTGCACAGGAGGCGGGCAAGCACGCACCCTCTCGTCTTCATGGCCTGATTTCCAAGCGTGACGTCAACTGAAAATGTCATTCCCCGTTTTGGATCATAGGCGGTTCCGGAAAACTCGGTGTCGGACGACCGCTTCACCGACATAATCAGCTGGTCCCCCGGCGCTTCGCCTTTGCTCGTATCGCGTATCCAGAGATTCGTCGCACAAGTCTTGTTCCCGCACGGCGCAACTCTAACTCGGGCGTTCCCGTCGTCGCGCATCCATACGCCATCCATATCGGCGGCGTGCGGCTCCCGCCATTTGCGCCAAGGCGAGGCAGATCCCAGCAGAAAGTCTCGTCGCAAGCCCGGTCAGCATGATCCAGTCCTTTTCGCGATTGAGCCTCCTCTTTCTTACGTAGGCGACGTGATCCAGTTTCAATGAGGCGCCGTACAATTTGAGTCAGGGACCGGGAGTCAACATGCGAGCTTATGGAGTCGCGTGGATTGCGACGGCGGTTGTTTTCCTTGGCCTGGACGCCGTTTGGCTTAGTTTCAGCGCTTCGCTGTCTCTATCGGCCTCTGCTCGGAGGTTTGCTGCGGGAGGGTTTTCTCCTCGCGCCGGCGGCGCTGTTTTATCTGATCTACACGAGTCGGCATCGTCGTCTTTGCGGTCTCGCCTGCTCTCGCCTCGGGCCGAGTGGACGGCCGCTGGGCTTCGCGGCGCTGTTCCTGGGGCTGTTCGGCTATGCCGTCTACGACCTGACCAATCAGGCGACGCTTCGGGACTGGCCCGTGGCCGTCACGGTCGCCGACCTCTTGGGGCACGCTCCTGACCGCAGTCGCCGCGATTGCGGGCCTGCTGGCGGCGCGCGCAGTCGGGGCTACGAGATAAGCCCGCTCAGTCCTTCACCAAACCAGAGAGCATGAGGCCCAGGAGGGCGACGAGCGCGCTGGCGCTCAAGGCGTTCAGTCGAACGAAGGCGGCATATTCGGTCTGCGAGTAGGTGTGGATCGGGTCAGGACGCATAGCTGTCGATCCCAAGGAAGATCGCCAGAGCCAGGGCGAGCAGCGCGAAGGCGAAGATCCTTTCAGAAGGGCGGAAGAACGCCGCGGCGATCAGTGCGCACGGGACGATGAACATCGCCACGCCCGGAGGCCGCGCCGAATGCTTTTGCGCTCACGACCACATTGGCGAGGCCGGTCAGCGGCAGAAGCGCGCGGCCGAAACACCGGAGACCGTCGCGAGATTGCAGGAATCGCCAGGAAAAACGGCGTTGAAAGAAACGTCAGCAGAGTCGGCGCGATATGTCGGCTCACCGAGAAATAGACGTATAGCGGATAAAATGGCTGGTTCGAGGCGACCAAAAGCGCAATCGTATTGCAGCTTGCGACGCGCGGATCGGGGTTCGCCGCATAGGCGGCCGACCCAGCGCCATATATCGCGCAGAAATCGCCGAGGCGCGTCAAGTCGGGCGCAAGCGGTAGTGACTGACGCCCCATTCCTCTCCATTCGCGTGCCCGAACAGGCCTGCTGTCGCGAGGAAAAACAGACGCCAGCGACGCCGCCACAGATCGGCGTCGGCGCCATAAACCTCAGCCAAGATCGCATCGATCGCGGTCCTGTTCGCGTCGAAATTATCAAGCCAGTCGAGCGCGGTCCTTTGGTAGTGAGCGCCGCTCCAGCGCCAATCCTGCTCGACCGTGAAAAACTCGGGAAAGCGCATCATCAGCCCATGGCTCGGCATGATGCCGCCGGTGAAGAAATGCTGCGCAATCCAGTCGGCTTCGTCGCCATTATCGAAGCGATAGGGTTTACTGCGATGGGTGAACACATGGACGAAGAGCCGTCCGTCCGCCGCGAGCCAGGTGCGGATGCGCCCCAGCAGTTCGCTCCAGTTGGACATGTGCTCGAACATCTCGACCGAAACGACGCGGTCGTAAACTTGCCCCGGCTCGAAGCCATTCATGTCGGCGGTTAAAACGCGAAGGTTTGCGAGGCGACGGTCGGCCGCGGCCTGTTCGATGGAGCGCCGCTGGGAGGCGGAGTTCGACACGGCCGTGATGCGCGCCGCCGGGAAGCGCTCCGCCATGAACAGACTGAGCGAGCCCCAGCCGCATCCGAGTTCCAGAATTTGCTGCCCGTCTTTGAAGGTCCGCGTCGCTCGACGGTGGCTTCAAGGGCGAGGGTCTCCGCTTCGGCGAGCGTCTCTTCACCGGTCGGATAGAGGCAGCAGGAGTATTTTCGCGCCGGCCCGAGCGTGAGCGCGAAGAAGTCCGCGGGCAGTTCATAATGCTGCTGGTTGGCGGCCCGAACATGCAGGGCGACTGGAAACTGATCCATTTCGCGGACGAATTCGACTTCGCTCGTCCTCCGCTCGGCTGGAAAGGGAGCGGCTCGCCCGGTCGACAAGCGCGGCCACTCCCAATTTTGAAAGGGCGTCAGGAAGCGGCGCGCGCTCCACAAATCGTGTCGCCGCAGCGATAAGGCTCATGAGGCGGCTCCTGATCGAAGGGCTCGAAGCGGTGGCCTTCGGCGGCCCGGGCCAGAACGCATTCACCCGCGCCTGGTAAAGGCGGAATGCGTCGCCCCGCGACCGAAGCATATGGGCCTCCAACGGCGGGATGCCTGACACGTGGACAAGCAGCACGTACATGAGGACGGGCGCCGCAAGGCCGAACCAGCCCCAGGGATAATGGCCGGCGGGCGCGATCGCGATGATTGCGAAGGAGACCCAGACGAGCCACTCGAAAAAATAGTTCGGATGGCGAGAGTAGCCCCAGAGCCCAACGTCGCAGATCTTGGACTTATTCTTGGGATCTCCCCCGAAGCGGGCCAGTTGCCGATCCGCCGTTCTTTCGCCGAAGGCGGCAACCGCAAAGAGCGCGACGCCCAACGCGTCGCGAATGTCCAGTCCGATCTCCGGCCGATGAGCGGCTGCGGCGATCGACAGGGCGAGGACGAGACCCGCCGCCGCCTGCACCTGAAGAAACCAGAAAAGCCGCCCGCTCGCTTTGTCGCCCCATTCGACGCGCAACTGACGATAGCGCGGGTCGTCGCCTCCCTGCGCCGTGCGCCGAACAATATGAAAGCCAAGGCGAAGGGACCATAAGGCCGCGAGGCCGGCGACAAGGAGAGGCCGCAGAGCTCCCGGCGAGGCGGGCAAGAGCGCGAGGACAACGCCTGCAAGCCCGGTCGCAAAGGTCCAGATCGCGTCGATCCATCCCGAGCGTCCCGTTCGCTCCGCGACCAGCCAAGCGACGCCCATCGCGGCCGAGAGACCGATGGCGACGATCAGCACTTCGAGAGCGAAATCCATTGCCGACCTTCAGCAGAAACACATGCGTCGCGGTTCAGAACCCGACAAGCGGACGCAGCCACCGGCCAAGCCGGCTGTGGAGCCGCGTATCCCCGTCGAGCGCTGCGAGACAAATGCATTCCATGTCCGGACCAACGACGGGCTGATGGTCGATGTCATCGCCCGCCTCGTCGAAGTCTCCCGGGCCGTAGGCGCCACGATCGTCAAACAGCCACCCTTTCAGAATGAGCGTGAACTCCTCGCCGGTGTGCCCGTGGGCAGGCAGTTGCAGGCCTGGCCGTCCCCGAAGAAGCATGACCCTCGCATCGGGACTTCCCGGAACGGTGATCCAACTCCATCGGAAGCCGGGTCCGAGCCATCGCCATGGGCCGATTCCGCAGTCGCGCAACGAGGCCGGAAGCGCCATTCCGAGATCCGCTCGACGTGGCGGCCTCTGACGACGGCCCCGGAGACGTGGCGGGGGGCGTTTGATCGAGCCTTTCCAACGCCCGCCCGAGCGCATCGGCTCGCATCGGCTGCTCGCGCCGTGTCCGCAAGGAACGCGCCGCCAAGTCGTTCGAATTTTGCGACTCGCGCGCGGCAAGCGGCGCACAGCTTCGAGATGCGCGGCGACCACAAGCGAAGGGCCGGCGCTGAGCGAGCCGGCGGCGTAACGCAGCAGGCTCTCGTCGCTCGGGTGACGCTCGAGCGTCATATCTGACCCTCCAGCAGGCCGCGCAGGCGAGCGAGCGCGAGGCGCACTCGTGATTTCACGGTGCCGAGCGGAATACCGAGTTCGCGCGCGATCTCCGCGTGAGGCTTCTCCGCGAAGAATGCGAGGCGAACGATCTCCGCCTGATTATCCGGCAGCGCGGCGATGGCCGTCCGCACCTGCTCGGCCGTCTCCGCCGCAATCGCGAATTCCTCGCTTGATCCGCAATCCTCCATCTCGTCGCTCACGTCGAAGCGCGCCGTTGCGCCTCCTCGATCCCGACGCAGGCGATCGATCCGCTTGTTGCGAGCAATGGTGAAAATCCATGTGGAGACGCCGGCCCGGCTAGGGTCGAACCGGTCGGCCTTACGCCACACCGTCAGCATGGTTTCCTGGGCCAGATTCTTCCGAAAGAGCGTCAGGGACGCCGTAGCGCATCAAAAACCCCTTCACCCGTGGGGCGAAATGACCGAACAGTTCGGCGAAGGCGGCGCGATCCCTGTCCAGGGCGATACTTCTCAACAATCCACGGCACTCCTCCTCGGAGGGAACGCGATCGTTCCGATCCGCCGGTCTCAACGTGACAATCCGCGCCGTGCGCGGGGCAGCGTTCCCAAGCTTCTCCCCAGATGGAACCCCTGCAAGAGCCATGACCCTTCTACGAGACGAAACTCTGACTGGATCATCCCGTATCCATCCAGAGTGATCCAGAAAGCGGCGGTGCGCGTATCTTATCCGGTTCTCGCAAGACTGGGAGCCGAGCCGTCCAACCGCGGAGGGGGCATTGCAGAGCGCCGAGAACCTAGGATCCAGGAAGCTGGAGGTCGCGGTCGTCGGAAGCGGGATATCGGGCCTTTCGGCGGCGTGGCTTCTGTCGAAGCGCCATCGTGTCACCCTCTATGAAGCCGACTCCGCGGCTTGGCGGGCATAGCAACACGGTGGACGTTGGCGGCGCCGCGGTCGACACCGGGTTCATCGTCTACAACGAAGCGACCTATCCGAATTTCTCGGCGCTGCTCGATCATCTGGGAGTGGAGACCAAACCCACAAATATGACCTTCGCCGTTTCGCTCGACGACGGTCGCCTGGAATATTCCGGCACGGGCCTGGCCGGCCTTTTTGCGCAGCCTCGAAATGTCGTGAGCCCCAGATTCTGGGGAATGTTGCGTGACCTCTTGCGCTTCTACCGTGAAGCGCCGCATCGCCGCCCGCGATCATGGGCGACATGTCGCTTGACGCCTATCTCGACTCGTCCGGATACGGGGACGGCGTTTCGCGAGGATCATCTCTATCCGATGGCGGCCGCCATCTGGTCGACGCCAGCGGCGGAGATCGGCGAATATCCCGCCCGAGCCTTCATTCGTTTCTGCGAGAATCACGGTCTCCTGAAGCTGGCCAACCGTCCCCTCTGGAGAACCTTGACGGGCGGAAGCCGCGCCTATGTCGAGAAGCTCGCCAAAGCGATCCCCGAGATACTCACGAACACGCCTGATTTTAGCCGTCCGGCGTCATTCGGACGGCGTGGAGATTGTGTCTGCCGGGGGAGAGGCCCGGCGTTTTGATCAGATCGTCCTGGCGACGCACGCCGATCAGGCGCTCGCGATGCTGGCCGATCCGACCCCCGAGGAGGAGCGGCTGCTCGGCGCTTTTGGCTATTGCGCGAACAGCGCCGTGCTCCATTCGGACGCAACGCTGATGCCGCGTCGACGCCGCGTATGGTCCAGCTGGAATTATCTGTCGAGCGATCGTGGGAACAGCCGGAGACTGGCGGTCAGCTACTGGATGAACCGTCTTCAAGGCTTGCCGAATGCGAAGCCGATGTTTTTGACTCTGAATGCGCACCGGCCAATCCGCGAGGATTCGATCCTCTACGCGACTGACTATACGCACCCGATCTTCAACGCGCGCGCCATGAACGCGCAAAGGCGCCTTTGGTCGCTTCAGGGCGAACGGAACACGTGGTTCTGCGGCGCCTATTTCGGGGCTGGTTTTCATGAAGACGGACTGCAGGCGGGCCTTGCGGTCGCCGAGGCGCTTGGCGGCTGTCGAAGGCCCTGGGTCGTCGCGAACGAGTTGGGCCGCATCTCCATAGACTGAGCCCACAGTCGGCAACGCTCGGGCGACCGCATCCCTCGAGGTCGCCTGATGACATCTTTGCGCTCCGCGCTATTTGCCGGTCACGTCGTGCACCAGCGAACACGGCCCAAGCGGCATCGGCTCCGATACAGCGTCTTTTATCTGGCTCTCGATCTGGAAGAGGCGCCTGCTGTCGGCGCAGCGTTGCGATTGTTCTCGGTCAATCGCTTCAACGTTTTCAGCTTCCATGAGCGGGATCACGGCGACGGGTCGAGTCTTCCCCTTCTAGAGCAGATTCGAGTCGAAACTTCGCGCCGCGGAGCTCGACGCTGGCGGCGCAATTGTGCTCATGACGATGCCGCGCATGCTCGGCTACGCCTTCAATCCGTTGAGCCTCTATTTTTGCTATCGCAAGGATGGGGCGTTGGCGGCGATTCTTTACGAGGTGAACAACACCTTCGGGCAACGCCACACCTATCTCATTCCGGCAACCCCAGACGCAGACGGGCGCGTGCGCCAGGAAAGCGCCAAATCGCTGTACGTGTCGCCGTTCCTCGATACCGACATGAGCTATGCGTTTGTGGTGGCGCCGCCAAAGGAACGTGTCGCGATCTCGATCGCGGCTCGGGACGCGGAAGGCCCCGTCCTCATCGCAAACTTGTCGGGCAATCGCATTCCGCTCGCGGATGCAACGCTGCTCCGCGCTCTGTTCGCGTATCCATTTCTTACCCTGAAAGTTGTCGCGGCCATTCATTGGGAGGCGCTTCGGCTCTGGCTGAAGGGCGTTGGTCTCACTCGACCGACCGAAGCAAGACGAATGATCGAACGACACTCGGGCGCGCTTCGCAGCCCGCCGCGCTTCTGACCGAGGATGTGACCCATGTCGTCTCCTGATCGCACCGACGGCGCTGTCAGGAGTGAGGGCGGCTCATTGCTCGAACCTCTGGTTCGACGCTTCCTCGCGCGCATCGATGTGGGGAGCCTGACGGTCGAACTGCCTTCCGGGACCCGATTGGCCCACAAAGGCGCTCAGGCCGGGTCCGCAGGCCTTCCTCACCATTCATCGCTGGCGAGCGATCTGGCGGCTGATCCTGCTCGGCGATGTCGGTTTCGCAGAGAGCTACATCACGGGCGACTGGTCGAGCCGCGATCTGCCCGCTTTCATCGAGCTCGTGGCGAGGAATATCGAGCCGCTGGAAGCGAAGATCGATGGGAGTTTCGCTACGCGTCTGATTGGCCGCCTGCGCCATCTCGCGCACGCCAATACGCGAACCGGCAGCCGCAAGAACATCGCATTTCACTACGATCTCGGCAACGCCTTCTACCAATGCTGGCTCGACGAGAGCATGACCTATTCGTCCGCCCTTTATGCGGGAACTTTCGACACGCTCGAAGATGCGCAAGCCAGGAAAATCGGTCGCATCGCCGAACTTCTGGACGTTGGAGCTGACAGTGAGGTCCTCGAGATTGGATGCGGCTGGGGAGCGCTCGCGATCGCGCTCGCCGAGCGGTGCCGAAGCGTTAAGGGCGTCACCTTGTCCGCCGAGCAACTCGCTTATGCGAAAGGCCGCGTCGCAGAAGGCAGGCCTCGAGGATAAGGTCGCGCTCGAACTCCGCGACTACCGTGATATTGCGGGCTCCTTCGATCGCATCGTGTCGATCGAAATGATTGAAGCCGTGGGCGAAGCGTTCTGGCCGGACTATTTCCAGGCGCTCCATGATCGCCTCCGGCCCGGCGGAACCGTGCTACTGCAGGCCATCACGATCGAAGAGAGCCGCTTCGAAGCCTATCGCCAGTCCCCGGACTTCATTCAACGCCACGTCTTTCCGGGCGGCATGCTCCCCACAAAGAGCGCCCTCTTGCGGGAGGCGAAGAAAGTTGGGCTTTCATTTTCGTTCTCCGAACGCTTCGGCGAGAGCTACGCGAGAACGCTTTCGGCGTGGCGGCGGCGTTTCCTGGCTTCGCGGATAGCCGTTGAAGCCATGGGCTTTTCTGACGAGTTTCAGCGAATGTGGGACTACTACCTGAGCTATTCCGAAGGCGGTTTCCGCGCGGGTGTCATCGACGTCGGATTTTACGGATTCCGGCGTGACACCCCGCCGTGACAATCGAGGCTATCGATGCCGCCGCGGCGTGAACCGGGAACCGCAACGACTTCAGCTTTGTAAATGCGCGGGAAATCCTGGGGATCACTTGGTTTTTATCACGCTCCGTGTGCAGATTAAACAAGGGGAAAACGCCTGAGGTCAATGCTGGGGAGTTTTATCTGGCTGCGCAAATCGCGGCCATTCCCGGCAAGGCCAAGGTGGTGGGCTGACCCGCTTCATCCCACTGAACTGACTGAAGCGGCCAAGTCTTTTTCTGGTTGCTCGTCTAACTCCGTCAGGATCCCGTTCCACCCTATGCGTGAAGGGCTGGGATCCGGATGATCGGACCCTTCGCGCGTCCGCTCGTGGTGCGACAAATCTGGCGGGATCGGAACTGCCGCTCAAGCCGGGGGACCCTTTTCGACCGCTGGTTCGGCAGGTTCCGTTCGAGAGGACATGAATACAGTGAGGCGATCGGCCGCGCCTCGCAGCACGGCGCGGATGGGCATGACTTCTTCAGGGCCGGGCTCGAGCGCGGCAGCGAAGGTGGCGAGCTTTCCTTCGCCCTGGATCTCGAGCGCGATCGCCCTGGCGCGCAAGATCACGCGCCCCGTGAGGGTAAGGCGCGGTTCGGGTGCGTCCGGCGCCGAAATTGGAACGACAAGCTGCCGCGCCCCAGGGTCCATCGCTTCGGCGAGTCCTTCGGCGCCGGGGAACCACGAGGCTGTGTGCCCGTCATCGCCCATGCCTAGAATCACGACGTCCGCAGGCGTCGGCAGATTGGCGATGCGCGCGCTTGCCGCGGCAAGCTCCTGGTCCTCCGGCAATCGGACATCCGCAAGCGGGGTAAAGCTTGCGGCTTCCGCGCGGTTGCGCAGCAGCCTCTCGCGCACCAGTCGAGCGTTGGAGCGCGGGCTGTCGTCGGCCACGCGTCGCTCGTCGGCGAGGGTGATTGCAACCCGTGACCATTCGAGATCCAAATTCGAAAGCCGGTCAAAGAATCGAGCCGGAGACTTGCCGCCAGAGACGATGAGCAACCCGACCCCTCGCGCCGCGACGCCTTCGCGCAAACGCTCCGCGGTCCACTCGGCCAGCCCCTGAGCGAGACTTTCGCCGTCGGCGAATTCGCGGCGTTGGAAATCCGTCTCAATCATTCGTATTCCTCATTCCAGGTTCGACCGTCGCGCTCGATCAAGGCGACGGACGCGTTGGGACCCCATGTGCCGGCGGCATATGGACGCGGCGGCTCGCCCGACTGCGCCCAGGCGTTGCGAATGGGATCGACGAATTTCCACGCCGCCTCGACTTCATCGCGACGCATGAAGAGTGCGGCGTTGCCGCGTAGCGCATCCATGAGCAGCCGCTCATAGGCATCGGCGGGGGCGACGCCGAAGGCTTCGGCGAAACTCATATCGAGCGGCACATGTTGTAGCCGCATGTCTCCAGGACCCGGCTCCTTCACCATCATCCACAGCTTGATCCCCTCGTCCGGCTGTACACGCATGACTAGACGATTGGCGGGTATGCCGTCGGGATGCATCGCGAATATGACGTGCGGCAGGCGACGGAATCCCACTACGATTTCCGAAAAGCGCTGCGGCAGCCTCTTGCCCGTGCGCAAATAGAAAGGCACCCCTGCCCATCGCCAATTGGCGATCGCAAGTTTCAGCGCGACGAAAGTCTCAGTGTCGCTCTGCTCCTTGCCTATATCCTGCAGATAACCGGGAACCGGGCCGCCGTCGGCAAAGCCGGCGCGGTATTGCCCGCGCACTGTGAGAGTTGAGGCGTTCGTTTCGTCGATTGGCTGCAACGCCTTCAACACTTTCAGTTTCTCATCTCTCAGGGAATCTGCCTCGAGCGAATTTGGCGGCTCCATCGCGACGAGGCAAAGCAGCTGCATTATGTGATTCTGGACCATGTCGCGCATGGCGCCAGCTTCCTCGTAATAGTCGCCTCGTCCCTCGACGCCGAGCGTCTCCGCGACGGTGATCTGCACGTGATCGATGTGCGCGCTGTTCCAGAGCGGCTCCAACAGAATGTTGGCGAAGCGCAACGCCATGAGATTCTGTACGGATTCCTTGCCTAGATAGTGATCAATGCGGAAAATATTGCTCTCCAGGAAGACGGAGCCGATCACATCGTTGATGGCTGCGGCGCTCTCGCGGTCCCGGCCGATCGGCTTTTCTACAATGATGCGCGACCGTGGGGTTACGAGCCCCTCGGCGCCAAGACGCTTCGCCAAAGGACCGAATAGGTCAGGACCGGTCGCAAGGTAAAAAGCGTGGATGCGATCGTCGGCGCAAAGCAAGGCCTTCAGGTCTCCCCATCCCCCCTCCCCCGTCGCGTCGACCGCAACAAAATCGAGCCGTGAGAGAAATCGCTCAACGGCAGCGCTCGCGCCGCTGTCGATGACGTTGTACCTCATCAACGTGTCTTTGACGGAAGCGCGAAACGCCTCGCGATCAAGGTGACGGCGTGACGCTCCGATTATCCGGGTGGGTTCGGAGAACTGGTTGCTTCGTTCACGATGAAAAAGCGCTGGGTAGAGCTTGCGATGAGCCAGATCGCCCGTGCCGCCAAAGACGACGAGATCGAATGGCTCGACCTTGACAATGCGTGGGGCCATGACGCCTCTGGCTGGTCGTTGGAGAGAAAGGCAGTTGCTGCTGGGACGGTTTCGGGGCCCGCGCGGGCTGAATACTACCGGCGAACGCGCTCTTAGCCAAGTTCGCGGCGCTGCCCACAACTCGGTCGCCCCATCGCTTCCTTGAACAAGACTTCTCGCTCGGGAGCGAACCGCTTTCCACGGCGGCGCCAGGCGCCTCCGATCGAACCCGCATGAATGCCAACCGGCCACTGACCATGTCGATGCGCTCAAGCCTTGCCGATCGAGGCCGGCGAAGACCTGACCGAACTGGCAAGCAACGACAGCGAATATCGATCAAAAATCGAGGCCAATGATCGGTATCGGAAACGAGCAGGCACAGTAGACTCTTGGCCAAAAGTCTGGCCTATGGAGGTACGACGGCGCGAAACGGTAACGGGCGGAAAGGACATCAAGTCCAACCCCCATGGGCCGTGATGATCGGCGTCGACCAATCGACTTATCGGGAGGAAAATCTGTGTCCAAGATTTCTGGATTATTCACGTCCGCCGCGGCTGCGGCTCTGTCCTTTTGCCTTGTCGCCGGGCCGGTCCATGCCGGCGAAATCGTCGGCCTCGTGACGAAAACCAACACCAATCCCTTCTTCGTCAAAATGAAAGAGGGCTTCGACGCCAAGGCCAAGGAGCTCGGCCTGACGCCTCAAGCGTACGCCGGCAAGTTCGACGGCGACAACGATGGCGAGGTGAGGGCGATTGAGCAGCTGATCGCCGCCGGCGCCAAGGGCATCCTGCTCGTCCCCAGCGATTCCACCGCGATCGTGCCGACGGTGAAGAAGGCGCGGGACGCGGGCGTTCTCGTCATTACGCTCGACACTCCGCTCGACCCGATCGACGGCGGCTGACGCCAACTTCGCGACCGATAATTTCAAGGCCGGCCAGCTGATCGGGCAGTGGGCCAAGGGCACGCTCGGCGATAAGGCGTCTAGCGCCAAGATCGCGACCCTCGACCTCGCCGCCAACGAACCGACGGTCGACTATCTGCGTCACAACGGCTTCCTCGACGGCTACGGCATTAAGGTCAAGGATCCGAAGCACTACAGCGCCAGCGACAGCCCCCAGATCGTCGGCTCGGACGTGACCAAGGGAGCGACGGAAGGCGGCCGCCAGGCGATGGAGAACATCCTTCAGAAGGCCGACCACATCGACCTCGTCTATGCAATCAACGAGCCGGCCGCTTATGGCGGCTATGCGGCTCTCAAAGCCGCCGGCAAGGAAAAGGACGTGCTGTTCGTCGGCGTGGACGGCGGCTGCCAGGGCGTCAAATGGGTCAAGGAGGGCATTCTCGGAGCCACCTCGCAGCAATATCCGCTGTTGATGGCGGCCGATGGCGTCCAGGCGGTGGCGGACTACATCAAGAGCGGCAAGAAACCGACGAGCATCGACACTGGCGAGAAGCTTGTGACCGATCACCCGGTTGCGGGGGTTCCTTCGATCACCTCCGACGAAGCCATGAAGATCTGCTGGGGTTGATTTTCCCCAGCGTTCGGAGCTTAATCCTCTGAAATAAAAAAGGATCCGCCGGGGGCCAGCCCATGGCGGATCCACAAAACAAGAGGCCCGGAAACGAACGAGGAAGCGATGAGCGAAGCCACGGGCCGTCCCGCGCCCCAGGAGTTCGAAAGGGTTCTCACCGGCGCAGCGGCGAGTGTCGCGTCATTCGATGAGGAACGTCTCACCGCCCTCCAGCGGACCCAGCGTTTCCTCCACGCCTACCCAACTGTCGTGCCCTTCGTCGTGCTTTTGCTCGGCGTGCTTTTGGGCGTCGTCGTCAACCCTTCGCGGTTCACCGCCGCCAGCAATTTCTCGACCATCCTCACGCAAGTTATGGTCATCGGCATCGTCGGCGTCGGCCAGACCCTCGTGATCCTGACCGCGGGCATCGATCTCTCGGTCGGCGTCATCATGGTCATTTCGTCGGTGGTGATGGGACGCTTGGCCGTTTACAGCGGCGTTCCGACGTTTATCGCCTTTCCGATCGGCCTCCTGGTCGGCGCCGCCTTCGGCTATCTCAACGGCGTTTTGGTGACGCGGCTCAAGATGCCGCCGTTCATCGTCACGCTCGGCACGCTCAGCATCATCGGGGCGCTCAACACGTACTATTCGCAGAGCGAAACCATCGGCATGCAGGACATCGAGGATAAGGCCTGGTTCCTGCAGATCATGGGCAATCAGATCATAATTGGCGGCGCGCGCATCATGTGGGGCACGTTCCTCATGCTCGCGGTCGCAGCCGTCGTCTGGTACGTCCTCAACCGCACCGCCTACGGCCGCCACATCTACGCCACCGGCGACGACCGGGAGGCCGCGCGGCTCGCGGGCATCAACACCGATCGCATTCTGCTCAGCGTTTACGTGCTCGCGGGCCTTATCGCGGCGATCGCCGGCTGGGCGCTGATCGGCCGCGTCGGCGCCATCAGTCCGACGGCGGGCGAGAACGCCAACCTCGACAGCATCACCGCCGTGGTGATCGGCGGCACGTCGCTGTTCGGCGGCCGAGGGTCGATCATCGGCACGCTGGTCGGCGCGCTGATCGTCGGCGTGTTCCGCTCCGCCGTTTCTCTCGCCGGGCTCGACGTGCTTTGGCAGGAGTTCGCCATCGGCGTCCTGATCATCGTCGCGGTCGCGCTCGACCAGTGGATCCGGAGGGTTTCGCAATGAGCGTCGAACCGGCCCTCACGGCGCGCAGCCTGGTCAAGCGTTACGGGCGCGTCACCGCGCTCGACCACGCCGACTTCGACCTTTATCCCGGCGAGATCCTCGCGGTCATCGGCGACAACGGCGCCGGCAAGTCGACGCTGATCAAGGCGCTCTGCGGCGCGGTCATTCCCGATTCGGGCGAGATCCGGCTTGGCGGCGAAGTCGTTCACTTCACCTCGCCGATCGCGGCGCGCGAAGCGGGCATCGAGACCGTCTACCAGACGCTGGCGCTTTCGCCGGCTTTGTCGATCGCCGACAACATGTTCCTCGGCCGGGAGCCGCGGGCGCCAGGCATCATGGGACAATGGTTCCGCGCGACCGATCGCGCGCGCATGGCGAAATTCGCGCGCGAGAAGCTGAACGAACTGGGCCTGATGACGATCCAGAACATCCATCAGCCGGTCGAGACGCTGTCGGGCGGCCAGCGCCAGGGCGTCGCGGTGGCGCGCGCCGCCGCCTTCGCCAAGCGCGTCGTCATCATGGACGAACCGACAGCCGCGCTCGGCGTCAAGGAATCGCGTCGCGTGCTCGAACTGATCCTCGACGTGAAGAAGCGCGGCCTGCCGATCATCCTCATCTCGCACAACATGCCGCATGTGTTCGAAGTCGCCGACCGCATTCACATCCACCGCCTTGGCCGCCGTTTGACTGTCGTCGACCCGAAGAAGGTGACGATGTCGGACGCGGTCGCGATGATGACCGGCGCCATGGCCCCGCCCGTCGAAGCCGAAGCGGCCTGACGCGAGCTTTCGCGCACGATGATGCTGGCGCGCGCCCCGCGCGCGCTGGCTCACGAAACCGCGATTTGCCTAAACGGCCCGCGCGCGGTTGAATAGGGCCGCGCCACCGACACGGCGCTTTCCAAAAAGGAATTGACGTTTCATGCGCTATCGACCGCTTGGCCGTACGGGCCAATTTGTCTCGGAAATTTGTCTCGGAGCGATGACCTTTCGACGGCGGCGCCGGATTCTGGCGCGCCATCGGGACGCTCGATCAGGCCGCCTCCACCAAGCTCGTCGCCCGCGCGCTCGAAGCGGGCGTCAATTTCATCGACACCGCCAACGTCTATTCCGAAGGCCAGTCCGAGGTTCAGGTCGGCCAGGCGTTGCGCGACCTCGGCGTCAAGCGCGAGGACGTCATCATCGCGACCAAAGTGCGCGGCCGCATGGGGCCGGGGCCGAACGCCGTCGGCCTGTCGCGCGGCCACATCATGGATCAGATCGCCGGCAGCCTGAAACGGCTCGGGCTCGATCACGTCGATCTCTATCAGATCCACGGCTTCGATCCCGTCACGCCGCTCGAGGAGACCTTGCGCGCGCTCGACGATTGCGTGAGCCGCGGTCTCGTCAGCACGATCGGCTGCTCGAACCTCGCCGCCTGGCAGATCATGAAGGCGCTCGGCATTTCGGACAAACGCGGGTTCGCGCGCTTCGAGACGGTGCAGGCCTATTACTCGATCGCGGGGCGCGAACTCGAGCGCGAGATCGTGCCGGTGGTCGAGGATCAGGGCCTCGGCGTGATGGTGTGGAGCCCGCTCGCCGGCGGATTCCTCTCGGGCAAGTTCACGCGCGACAAGCGCGGCGACAACGATTCGCGCCGCACGGTGTTCGACTTCCCGCCGGTCGACAAGGAGCGCGCCTACGACATCATCGACGCCATGGCGCCGATCGCCAAGGCGCACGGCTCGTCGGTGGCGCGCGTCGCGCTCGCCTGGCTCTTGCAGCGCAAGGGCGTGATGAGCGTCATCATCGGCGCCAAGACCATCGAGCAGCTCGACGACAATCTCGCCGCCGCCGAACTCGAGCTCACGCCCGAAGAGATCGCGAAACTCGACGAGGCGAGCGCGCTCAAGCCCGAATATCCCGGCTGGATGCTGGCGCGACAGGCCGAAGGCCGCGTGCCGGCCCCGAAGGCGAAGGCGTAAGCATTTCCGCCGCCCGCGGCCGGGCGGCGATCTCAACGGGAGGGAAAGCAGTTGCGCAAGGTCAAGTGGGGCGTGATCGGCGTCGCCAAGATCGCGACCGAAAAAGTCATCCCGGCGATGCAGCGGGGCGAGGTCTCGGAAATCGCCGCGATCGCCTCGCGCGATCTCGGCAAGGCGCGGGCGGCCGCGAAGGAACTCGGCATTGCGCAGCGCCTACGGCTCCTATGAGGAGCTGCTCGCCGATCCCGAGATCGAGGCGATCTACAATCCGCTGCCCAACGAGGAGCATGTCCCCTGGACGCTCAAGGCGCTCGCGGCCGGCAAGCATGTTTTGTGCGAGAAGCCGATCGCGCTCGACGCCGAGGAAGCGCGCGCAGCTGATCGACGCGCGCGACCGCTCCGGCAAGCTGGTCGCCGAGGCCTTCATGGTGCGCTTCCACCCGCAATGGCGCCGCGCGCGCGAGCTTGCGCGGGACGGCGACGATCGGCGAAACGCGGGCGATCCAGACCTTCTTCTCCTACCGGCTGCTCGACCCCGACAATGTGCGCAATCGGCCTCCGGGCGGCGGCGGCCTTTACGACATCGGCTGCTACGCCATCCTCACCGCGCGCTACATTTTCGGCGCGGAGCCGACCCGGGTCGTGGCCACGATCGACTGGGACCCGAAGTTCAAAACCGACCGCCTCGCGAGCGCGCTGCTCGAGTTCCCCGGCGGACGCCAGCTGACCTTCACCGTCGGCACGCAATTGTCGGCGCACCAGCGCGTGACGATCGTCGGCGACGCGGGGCGGATCGAGGTCATGATCCCCTTCAACGCGCCGCCCGACCGTCCGACCGAAATCGTCATCGACCCCGGCGCCGATCTCTTCGGCGGCGGGCGGCGGGTCGAGACCTTCCCCGTCTGCGACCAGTACACGCTGCAGGGCGACGCGTTCTCGCGCGCGATCGTGGACGGCGCGAAGCTCGAGTTCCCGATCGAGGACGCGATCGCCAACATGCGGGTCATCGACGCCCTGTTCCGCTCCGCCAAGAGCGGATCATGGGAGAAGCCCTGACGCGCGCGAGCGCGCTCGGGCGAAGCGTGCCGCCCGTTTCGCGTGGCTATAAACGCAAATAAACGCTAGTAAACGCAAATAAACGCTAGTAAAATTGCTTTCTTTTACTTACGTTTATTTTTTCGAATCGGGACTTTTCAATGGGTTACAGCCGATTCGAATAAAAAATTTCTCTTCCTCTGTCACTTCGCCTCAAAAGCCCGTCCGGACGCCGCCGCTCCTTGCCCCCTTGGCCATTGGCGCGGGATCGTTCCGGCGAATGAATGTTATAGCACGGATTCCGATTTTCGAGAAGAAATTGTCTATCTTTCTCTATTCAGCGCCGGTCGCGCACTCGCAGTTAGGTCGCTTCGCGCCACCGACCGTTGGCTGTTTCGTCATGGCCGGGCTTGACCCGGCCATCCACGAGAACACCCTGCTACGCCTGTAAAGCATTGATGTGGTTCTTCAAACGAAAAAGCTCGGAGCCAACTGGCGCCGCGTGGATGACCGGGTCAAGCCCGGTCATGACGGAGAGGAATTCGCCTATTCCTAAGCCCGTGGGGTCGCCATCAACCCACCGCAACTCAAGCGACAAGAGTCTTTCTGCCTTGCCCCTCGCATCTTCACGCTGGCACCCTCCGCTTCGCCAGTTCCGCCCGCACCTTGGGCGCGACGACCGTGCCGAGAAGCTCGATCGAACGCAGGATCGCGTCCTGCGGCTGGGCGCCGACCGCCATCTGCATGAGATAGCGATCGTGGCGAAAAACCTCGTGCTGGGCGAGAATCTTCGCGATCGCCTCATCGGGCGTTCCGACCATCAGATGCCCGCGCGGGCCCTCGGCCCTGATCGAACCCGCGCGCGACAAGGGCGGCCAGCCGCGCTCGCGGCCGACCCGGCTCATCACCTCCGCGTAAGGCGCGAAGAACGCCTCGACGGCGGCTTCCGACGTGTCGGCGAGAAAGCCGTGGCCGTTGATCCCGACCAGGAGCTTGTCGGCCGTGACGCCGGCGCGACGGCCAGCCTCGCGGTAGAGTTCCGCCAGCGGTCCGAACCGCGCGGGCTCGCCGCCAATGATGGCGATCGCGAGCGGCAGGCCGAGCGCGCCGGCCCGCGCGACCGATTGCGGCGTGCCGCCGGACGCGATCCAGACCGGGAGCGGCTGTTGCAGCGCGCGCGGATAGACGCCCTGGCCGTTGAGCGGCGGGCGATGCCGGCCTTGCCACGTGACGTTGGGCTGGTCGCGGATCCGAAGCAGGAGATCGAGCTTCTCCGCAAACAGCTCGTCGTAATCGTTGAGGTTCAAGCCGAACAGCGGAAAGGACTCGATGAACGAGCCGCGCCCGGCCATGATCTCGGCGCGGCCGCCCGAGATGAGATCGAGGGTGGCGAATTGCTGATAGACGCGCACCGGATCGTCCGACGACAGCACCGTGACGGCGCTCGTCAGGCGAATGCGCTTGGTCCGCGCTGCCGCGGCGGCCAGCGCCACCGCCGGCGCCGACACCGCGTAATCCGGCCGATGATGTTCTCCCAGGCCAAACACGTCGAGGCCGACGCGGTCGGCCAATCTCGATCTGCTCGAGAAGGTTGGCGAAGGCTTTGTCGACGTCGACCGGCTGGCCGGTCGCGGGATCGCGCCGGGTCTCGACGAAGGTGTAGGCGCCGAACTGCATGGGGGTTCTCGAGAATGCGCGCTTCGCGGCGCGGGAGGCGCGATGTTAGCATGAGGCAAAACAGCGAGGCATGCCCGTGACCAAGCCGCCGATCAGCCGATTTCCGACGCCCGAACTCGCCGATCTGCCGCAAGACATTCGCGAGCGGATCGAAGCGGTGCAGGAAAAGTCGGGCTTCGTTCCAAACGTGTTTCTGGCGCTTGCGCGGCGACCAGACGAGTTCCGCGCCTTCTTCGCCTATCATGACGCGCTGATGGAAAAGCCCGGCGGCCTGACAAAGGCCGAGCGCGAGATGATCGTGGTCGCCACCTCGGCCGTCAACAACTGCACCTATTGCGTCGTCGCCCACGGCGCGATCCTGCGCATCCGCGCCAAGAATCCGCTGATCGCCGATCAGGTCGCCGTCAATTATCGCAAGGCGGATCTCGTCCCGAAACACAAAGCGATGCTCGATTTCGCGGTCAAGGTCGCGGAGCGCTCGCACGCCATCGAAGACGCGGATTTTCAAGAGCTCAAGAGCCATGGCTTCTCGGACGACGACGCGTGGGACATCGCCGCCATCGCCGCCCTGTTCGCCATGTCCAACCGGCTCGCGAACGCGTTCTCGATCCGCGCAAATGATGAATTCTATGGGATGGGGCGAGAGAGCCGGAGCTGAACCTCGCCCGCTTTCGTTCTCAGATCGCCCGGTACACCTCGGTCTCGAACGCCTGGAACGTGGGAACGGACTTCACGTCGAAAAACGGCAAGATTTGCGTTGCGTAGACGCCCGTTACGCCTTTCGCTGGATCGATCCAGTAGTACGAATTGGCGAGACCCGCCCAGGCAAGCGACCCCGCGGAGCGTCCGGTCGGCAACGGCTGCGGGTTGATGAGGAACGACAGCCCCCATTGCATTCCGTCGATGAAATCGACGTCGTTCGAGATCGGCGGCTGCGCCGTCTTCAGCGGGCGGACGCGCACATCGCCGGCTGCGTTCTGGCTCATGAGCTTGACGGTCTCGGGCTTCGAGAATCTGGGCGCCGTTGAAGGTCCCGTCGTGCAGGAACACTTGCGCGAACCTGAGATAGTCGCCGACGGTGCCGTACAGGCCGCCGCCGCCCATCTCGAACTCCGGCTCTTGCGGGATCTCGGTGTCCGTCGCTTGCAATCCGTCTGGCGTGCGCGCGTGGATCTTGGCGAGCCGCTTGCGCTGCTCGTCGCCGATCTTGAACGCGGTGTCCTTCATGCCGAGCGGATCGAAGATGTTCTCCTTCATATAACGGCCAAGCTTCTGGCCCGTCACCTTTTCCACCGCCTTGCCAGCGAAGTCGATGCCGACGCCGTATTCCCACTTCTCGCCAGGGTCGAAGATCAGCGGCACATTGAGCGCGGCGTTCGCGCAGGAAATGATCGGAGGCGTTCCGGTCTTCTCCAGGTAGCGCGTGATGTCGGCGCTCCAGAAGTCGTAAGAGCAGCCGGAGGTGTGGGTGAGGAGATGCCGGAGCGTGATGTCCCGGCGCGCCGGCCGCGTCTTGGGATTGCCGTCGGCGTCGAAGCCTTCGAGCACCATCGGCGTCGCGAGTTCGGGCAGTATGGTCTTGATCGGCGCATCCAACGACAGTTGACCGCGTTCGACTTGTTGCATGGCGCAGGCGCCGGTGATCGCTTTGGTCATGGAAGCGATCCAAACCACCGTGTCCGCAGTCATGGACTCTCCCGAGGGGAGGGCCCGCTTGCCGTAGCCGCCCTCGAAGATCGGGCCATCTCTTGTCGCAGCCGCGGCGACGACGCCCGGCACGTCGCCCGAATCGACCGCCTGCTTCAGCACAGCGGCAATATTGCTGGTGTTCGCCATTGCGTTCCTCCCTGCTTGGCTGGCTTTGCCGCCAGCTCAGTCGATGATCCTGTCGAGTTTCGCGATCCGAGGCAACTACCGCGCGGCTGCAAGAGCGCCTTCTATGGCTGGCCCTGGCGCTATCTCGGCGATCATCAACACCCCCGGGGCAGAGACGAGCGGGCCGATCTCGCCGCCACATCACGACGCCAGACGTTCTCTTTCAGGCGCATCGGCGCCGCTCGGCATCGTCTTCCATGCGGCGGATCAATTTCCGTCCGATCGATCTGGCGCGCGTCCTCCAAGGGGAAGTGACGCGCCCCTCAGCGCGAAAGAGCGCTCTCGATACTGAGCCCGATCGACAACAGGTGTTCGTCCTCCCCGCTTGGCGCAAGGAACTGGACGCCGGTGGGCAGGCCCGCGGCGTCTGATCCTGACGGCAGCGCCAGGCCGCACATCCGGAATAGGTTGCCGAGAAACGTGTAGTGGATGGCGCGCAGGTTGGTGACGCGGAACAATTCGTCGTCGCGTTCGAGCGGACCGATAGCCGGGGCGGTCATCGGCGTCGCGGGCAAGACCAGGAGCGCTCCCTTCAGTTCGTCAGTCAGCGCCGCGATGAGCTCCTCGCGGCCGCGCTGCAGATTGGTCGCGTCGCGCTCGCTGACCCGACCGCCCATGGCGCGCCTCACGACCCGTTGATCCATGCGCTTGGCGTCGGGCGACTCAAAGATGGCGCGATGCTCGGCATAGGCTTCGATGGCGACCATCGAACCGAATTGCGCGGAGAGACCGCGCATGGCGTCGATCGAGCGGATCGGCTTTGACTTGACCCTGGCGCCCGCCGCCGCAAGCCGTTTCATGGCCGCTTCGAGATTGGCCGCGACCGCAGGATCGACATCGTCGACGCCCGTCTCGTCGGGCACAACGAATTCGACGCCGCTCAGATTGATCGGGCGCACGGAGGTCCGCGACTGGCCACGCAGCGCCATGTCGATCATCACGCAATCCTCGACCGTGTGCGCCATCGGGCCGATCGTGTCGAGCGTGCGTGACAGAGGAAACACGCCGTGCTTGTCGATCCGCCCCTCGCTGGTCTTGAACCCGACGATGCCGCAGAAGCTGGCCGGCGCGCGGATCGAGCCGCCGGTGTCGCTGCCGATGGCGCAAGGCGCAAGTCCGCCAGCGACCGCGACCGCCGCGCCTGAGGAAGACCCTCCCGCAACTCGAGGCGTCGCCGGATCACGCGGATTTCTCGGCGTGCCGAAATGCGGATTGAGCCCGAGCGCCGAGAAGGCGAATTCCGAGAGATTGGTCTTGCCCAAAGCCACCATGCCGGCGCCGGCCAGATTCGTGACGATCGGCGCATCCTTCTCCTTCGGCGCCGATTCGGCGTAGAGCGCGGATCCTGCGGTCGTCCGCTCCCCGCCCATGTCGATCAGATCCTTCCAGGCGATCGGAACGCCATCGAGCGGGCCCGCCGCACGTCCCTCTCGATGACGCTTGCGACTCGCCGCCGCCTCCTCCAGCGCCCGTTTGCGCGTGACGAGAATGAAAGACGGATTCTCGCGATCGCGCTCGATGCGACCCAAAAAGAATTCGGCAACGTCGACCGGATCGAGGCGGCCTCTCGCGATGAGACGTCCGATTTCCGTCGCCGACTGCTTTTCCAGATTGTCAATCATGTCGCGATCAATCTCCGTCGAAAGGAGCCTACCGCCAATGTTCGTCTCGGCAAACAATGAAGTGCGCGTCGAAGGACGATGATCGTTTAAGCGCAGAGAGGCGAGCGACAACTCTTCGGCGAAGCGCGGAGGAGAGGCGACATGGCCGAGAGGCGATGGCGGCGCGCACATTTCATCGGTTTTTTGCTCTCGTAAGCACAAGATGCTCTCGGCAAGCGCGCTATGGTATAGTGCGAACGAAACCCTCGGCGAGGAGATGATCTTGCGAACGATAAGCACGCTCCTGATTATAGCGCTCGCCATCGCGCTAGGGCGGCCAGCGTTCGCCGCGGACCCGTTTCCAGTGAGCGGCGCGGCGAAGCTCGCGGCCTATTCGGTCTGCCGCTCCGCCGTCATCGTCGACCTGGGGCCCGTGGGCTCGAACTCCTCCGCCGAATGCACGGGTATCGTGAAGACGCTGGACGGATCAAAGATCCTGGACAACCTCTCGATCCGCTGCATCGAAGATGCGAAAGCGCGGCGCGACGCTTACGCCTACAGCGGCACGTGCGTTCAGACCGACGGCGACGGCGACAAGATTTTCATGACCTTCGAAGGCGCCGAAAACGGCCCGATCGAGTGGATTGGCGGAACGGGCAAATACGAGGATATCACCGGAAAGGGAACGTGGTCGGTCGTCGACGCGCCTGGCGGCAATGCGCAGCTTTTCGCCTACACGTTCAGCTACGACGTGAACTGGACCTCGAAGACGAAGTGAGGCGGCCCTTCTCCTTCCGGGAGAAGATGTCGCCGAAGGCGACGGATGAGGGGAGTTCAGGTGAACGCCACCCTTTGAACGAGAGACGACGGATAGGGATCGCACGACCGACAGAGCCCAGCCGCCCTCATCCCCGACCCTTCTCCCCTGAGGGAGAAGGGAGAAGAGGAGACCGATCCCATGTCGATCGCCCCGAACCCGCCGCAGATCATCCCCTATCTCATCTATCGCGACGTTGGCGCCGCGCTTGACTTTCTCTGCCGCGCCTTCGGCTTCAAGGAAGAGCAGCGTCACGGCGCGCCGAGCGGCGGCATGCACGGAGAAGCGTCCTTTCACGGCCGGCTCGTGATGCTGGGCCAAGGCGGCGGTCAGCACAGCCTGAAGACGCCAAAGGACGTCGGCGCGGCGACAATGGGCGTGTTCATCTATCTCAACGATGTCGACATGCATTACGAGGTCGCCAAAGCCGCGGGCGCCGAGATCGTCCATCCGCCGAAGGATGTCGACTACGGCCGGACTTATTGGGCGAACGATCTTGAGGGCCACGCCTGGTTCTTCACGTCGCCGAGGTAGCATGATGAGCCGCGCGAATATAAGATCCCTGTCACTGCTGGGCGCGCTTATCCTTGCGCCATCTTGCGCTGCTGCAGGCTCGGCGGCTCTTTGCGCAGCCGCGAAACAGCCAGTTCAGAGCAAGCCGCTGCTGGCGGCGGCGGTCGCGGCCGCATTCGAGAAGGCGTCTTTCAATTCGAACGCCGGTGACTGCCTCTATCCGCTCGAAGTGCTCCCATACCCGAGCGCGGAAGTCCTTGTTGTCCAGGCCGGCGAGCCCGGGGAGGCATGCCACGGCTGCCCGGCGCCGCTCTCGGCCTATGTGCTGCGCAAAGTTGAAAGCGGACCGAGGCTTGTTCGCGTCTATCGCACTTTCGACAAGCTCGGGACGTTCGGCGGCGTCGGAAACATTTCCGCGATCGAAATCGGTGGCGACGATGGCATGGCGATTGAGAGTGGCGGGACGTTCCAGGGCTACACTTTTACCGCAATCAGCTTCTTCGCCTTTCACGCAGGCAAGCTCATCAGTCTCAGCGAGCCAATCATGATTGGCGCCGACAATGGGGGCGCGGTGGGTGATTCGGACAAGGCGATCGGAGTGGCGGCGAAGTGGTTCTTCGATCCCACCGACAACACGACCCTCGTCGTTGACTACAAGGTCGAGGCTCACGGCGCGGTGCGCGCTGAGCGGGCCGTATGGCGGCTACAGGGAACGTCGCTTGTCCTCTCTCACGGCCGCATTCCGCGGGAAGTTTCGGAAGCCTCGGGCGGCGGCTGATGCCTAAAGGCCGCCCCTGCGACTACGCCTTCCCCCACCCTCCTCCGGTCGGGGTGACAATCTCGATCGCTTCGCCCGCCTCAACTTTGGTCTCCGCGCAGCCGGGCAGGATCTCGATGCGGCCGTCATTGCGGCGGACGGAATTGCGGCCGAATTCGCCGTCGCTTCCACCCGCCATTCCCGGATTGGCGACGGCGCGATAGCCGCTCAAAATCGCCGCGCTCATCGCCCTTAAGAAGCGTACGCGCCTCAGCGTGCCGTCGCCCGCGCGCCATTGGCCCTTGCCGCCTGAGCCACGCCGGATATGAAACTCCTCAAGCAGCACGGGAAAGCGACTCTCGAGCACTTCCGGGTCGGTGAGACGCGAATTGGTCATGTGGACATGCACAGCGCTTGCGCCATCGAAGCCAGGGCCAGCTGGGGCGCCTGAGCAGATCGTCTCGTAATATTGATAAGTATCGTCGCCGAAGGTGAAATTGTTCATCGTCCCTTGCGATGAGCTCATCGCCCGCAACGCGGCAAACAAGGTGTTGGTCACGATCTGCGACACCTCGACGTTGCCGGCCACCACCGCGGCCGGATATTTGGGCGAGAGCATCGAGCCTTCCGGCACGATGATGCGGATCGGTCGCAGGCAGCCCGCGTTCATCGGGATGTCGTCGTCGACCATGACCCGGAATACGTAGAGGATCGCGGCGCGCGTCACCGGTTCGGGCGCGTTGAAATTCGACGCCTGCTGCGGCGAGGTGCCAGTGAAATCGACCGTCGCCTCGCGCTTTTGTTTGTCGACGCTGATCTTGACCTTGATGACCGCGCCCTGATCGGAATGCAAAGTCGCCTCGCCGTCGGCGAGCCGGTCGAGCACGCGGCGGACGCTCTCGTCCGCGTTGTCCTGAACGTGGCCCATATAGGCCTCGACGACCTCGAGCGAGAACATCTCGACCATGCGCCTGAGTTCTCGCACGCCTTTTTCGTTGGCGGCGATCTGCGCCTTGAGGTCGTTGACGTTCTGCAACGGATTGCGCGCCGGATAGCGCCCAGTCTTGAGCAGGTCGTAGAGTTCGCGCTCACGGAAGCGGCCGCGGTCCACAAGGAGAAAGTTGTCGATATAGACCCCCTCCTCGTGGATCGAGGTCGCAAGCGGGCTCATCGATCCGGGCGCGGTTCCGCCGATATCGGCGTGATGGCCGCGCGAGGCGGTCCAGAACAGAATCGTTTCGCCGCGCTCGTCGAAGACCGGCGTGCAGACCGTGATGTCGGGCAGATGCGTGCCGCCGTTGTAGGGCGCGTTGAGCGCAAACACGTCGCCCGGCCGGATGCGGCCTTGGTTGTCGCGAATGATCGACTCGACCGAACGATCCATCGAGCCCAGATGCACCGGCATGTGCGGCGCGTTGGCGACGAGGCGCCCCTCCCGATCGAAAAAGGCGCAAGAAAAGTCGAGCCGCTCCTTGATGTTGACCGAATAGGCGGTGTTCTGGAGCGTCACCCCCATCTGCTCGGCGATCGACATGAAGAGATGGTTGAAGATCTCGAGCATGACCGGATCGGCCTTGGAGCCGATCGCCTCGCGCCTGGCCATGGGCTCGACGCGCGTCATCAGAACATGGTTTTTCGCTGTGATCGAGGCGCGCCAACCGTGTTCGACGACGATGGTCTGATGCGGCTCGATGACGAGCGCCGGTCCGTCGACTTGGGCGCCGACGGAAAGCGCTTCGCGCGTAAACACGTCCGCCTCGCGCCAGGCTCCATGCGAAAAGAAGCGCGTCGCGCGAGCGGGAACCGGCGGCTCAGGGTACAAGGCTGAGTAGGTTCGTTCGGCGAGCCGCGCCGCGCCGCCCACGGCCTCGACCGACACCGCTTCGATGACGATCGCCTTGTCGCGATCGATGAATCCGAAGCGGCCCTTGTGCGCGCTTTCGAACGCGCGCCGCATGGCCGCGGGGGTGGAGAGCGGAACTTCGATGGTCGTGTCTGAACCCGCATAGCGCAGCTGTGCGCGGCGATGGATCTTGATGGCGTCCCGCCCGACCCCCTGCCCTTCCACTTCGGCAACCGCCGCGACCGAAAGCTGATCGGCGATGGCGGCGACCCGAACGAGCGCTTCGATGCGAAGCGGCTCGTCGACCCCTTGCGCGCGCTGCGCGCCGATGTCGGCCAGTCCCATGCCGTACGCCGACAGCAGCGACGAAAATGGGTGAATGAGCACAGTCGTGATCGCCAGCGCGTCGGCGACGTCGCAGGCGTGCTGGCCGCCGGCCCCGCCGAAGCAATTGAGCGCATAGCGTGTCACGTCGTAGCCGCGCGCGACCGAAATCGTCTTGATCGCCTCGGCCATTTTGGCGACCGCGATGGCGAGAAATCCGTCGGCCACCGCCTCAGGTTCGCGCCCATCCCCGATGTCTCGCGCCAACGCCGCAAAACGCATGCGCACGATGTCCTCATCGAGCGGCTCATCGCCGTGGGAGCCGAACACTTTCGGGAACAGATCGGGGATCAGCTTGCCCGTCATCAGATTGGCGTCGGTGACCGTGAGCGGACCGCCGTGGCGATAAGCGGCAGGTCCGGGATCGGCGCCGGCTGAAGCGGGACCGACGCGAAAGCGTGCGCCGTCGAACGCGAGGATCGAGCCGCCGCCCGCGGCGACGGTATGGATTTTCATCATCGGCGCCCGCATGCGCACGCCCGCCACTTCGGTCTCGAACGCGCGCTCGAATTGCCCATCGAAATGGGCGACGTCGGTCGAGGTGCCGCCCATGTCGAAGCCGATTATGCGCTTGAACCCTGCGCTGATCCCAGTGCGCGCCATCGCCACCACGCCCCCCGCGGGGCCTGACAGAATCGCGTCCTTGCCGGCGAACAAATCCGCTGAAGTGAGGCCGCCCGACGACATCATGAACATCACGCGCGCGCCGGTGCGCTCGATGTCGAGGTCGCGCGACACCTGGCTGACATAGCGGGCGAAAATCGGCGAAAGATAGGCGTCGACAACGGTCGTGTCGCCGCGCGACACAAGCTTGATGAGCGCGGAGGCGACATGGCTTTCGGACACTTGCCTAAAGCCAAGCTCGCGCGCGATCTTGGCCACCATGCGCTCATGCGCCGGATAGCGATAGGCGTGCATGAACACGATCGCGACTGCGTCGTAGCCCTCGGCTCGCGCCTCCGCGAGCGCGGCGCGCACGTGCTCGGGATCAGGCGCGGCCTCGATTGCGCCGTCGGCCCGCACGCGCTCGTCGATCTCGATCACGCCGGAATAAAGCTGCTCGGGCTTTATGATGGCCTTCGCGAATATGCGCGGGCGCGCCTGGTAGCCAATCTCGAGCGCATCGCGAAAACCTCGCGTGGTCACGAGCAACGTGCGCTCGCCGCGCCGCTCGAGCAGCGCATTGGTGGCGACGGTGGTCCCCATCTTGACGGCGCCGATCACGCCTGCCGGAATTGGCGCCTCCGAAGCGAGACCCAAAAGTCGACGGATCGCTTCGACTGCCGCGTCCGAGTAAGCCGGGCTCTCGGATAGAAGCTTCATCGGATGCAGCCGTCCGCGCGGATCGCGGCCGATCACGTCGGTGAACGTGCCGCCCCGGTCGACCCAGAAGTCCCAGGCCCCGGCCGGTGTTTCTTTGGAAGATCCGCGCTTCGACTTCACGTTTGATTGATCCCCATCAGGGCGCCCTCTTTGCCGCGAGCCCGCTAATGGTCCTATCATTGAGGCAAATCAAACGTGAAACGAGGGGGTTCGACATGGAAACCGTGAAGTTTGGCAAGACCGGCCTGCAGGTGTCGAAGCTTTGTCTCGGCTGCATGACTTACGGTTCGACAAAGTGGCGGGAATGGGTGCTGGAGGAGGAAGCGTCGCGCCCGTTCATCCGCGAGGCGCTGGAGAAGGGCATCAATTTCTTCGACACAGCGGACGTTTATTCGCAAGGGGTGAGCGAGGAAATCCTCGGCCGCGCGCTCAAGGAATATGCCAAGCGGCCAGACGTGGTGATCGCGACAAAGGTGCATGGCGTTATGGGACCAAGCGCCAACGCCAAAGGCCTCTCGCGGAAGCACATCATGGAGGCGATCGACGCTTCGCTGAAGCGTCTCGGCACGGACTACGTCGATCTCTACCAGATCCACCGCTTCGATCCGCTGACCCCGATGGAAGAAACGCTGGAGGCGCTGAACGACGTCGTGCGCGCCGGCAAGGCGCTCTATATCGGCGCGTCATCCATGTACGCCTGGCAGTTCGCGCGCATGCTCGACATCGCCCGCGCGAAAGGGCACGCCGAGTTCGTGTCGATGCAGAACTATTACAACCTCGTCTACCGCGAGGAAGAGCGCGAGATGATGCCGCTCTGCGCAAACGACGGGATCGCGGTCATCCCCTGGTCGCCGATGGCGCGCGGCTATCTGGCTGGGTCTGGAGTTGGCGCGAACGCCTCCACAACGCGTGGTCGCACCGATCCGTTCAGCGTGACCTTAGGCCTGGGGTCGCGGCAGGACGAGTCCATCCGCAAGCGGGTTGTCGAAACAGCGGAGAAGCTGGGCACCAAGCCCGCGGTGGTCGCACTTGCCTGGGTCTTGTCGAAGCCGTTCGTCACCTCGCCGATCATCGGGGCCTCGAAGCCCCATCACCTCGCCGACGCGGTCGCGGCGACCGAGCTTAAGCTCGACGCGCGCACCATCGCCAAGCTCGAGGAGCCCTACCAGAGCAAGGCGGTGGCCGGCCACAACTAGCGAATAGCCCCGCCCACCCCTAGATACGACTTTGCGAGAACGCTCGAAACCTCGAGGAGGCCACAATGACTCTAGCAGGAACCAAGGATCATCCGATTACGATCGAGCCGATCCAAGAGCGTGTGCAGGTGATCTGGCACGGACGCACGATCGGCGACAGCAAAAACGCGCTGGAGCTGCGCGAGGCGAATTACCCGCCGGTCGTCTATGTTCCCCGCGCCGACATGGACATGAGCGCGCTCGAGCGCACCGCGCGCGTCACGACTTGCCCCTACAAGGGCGAGGCGAATTATTTCTCGATCACCGACGGCAAAGCGCGCGACGACAACGCCGTCTGGACTTACGAGCTGCCGAAGACGGACGTGGGCGATATCGGGTCCCACCTCGCCTTCTATCCCGACAAGGTGCAGATCACGCGCGGCGGATGAGGTTCGTCGGCGACCGCGCTCGATAGGCCTGCGACCCGTAGGATCAATGCATTCCGGGATCCTATCGCGGCTCTAATCCCCGCTGCTTCAATCGCCAAACAAGCATGTCGAAGCGATCTTGCCCGAAGAACGGCTCCCCCTCGTAGACCATGACGGGAACTCCCCAGTGTCCGGCCGCCCGCAGGGCGCGATCGTTCGCATGAAGGCGCGCTTCATATCGATCTGGATCAGCGAGGATTGCGTTTTCGAGCTCAGACAGGTCAAGCCCTGCGCGCGCGGCCGCGTCGGCCAGATGCGTATCTTGGTCCCAGCCGGAAACGCCGCCATCCCAGAGAAGTGACGACACCTCCCGACTGAACTCGAGCCCTCGCCCCAGCTCGTTGGCCGCGATCCCGAGGCGACCGAGGCGACGAGCGTGGGGCTGCTCCTTCGCAATCGCCAAGGTCTTCGGGTCCTGCTCGATCGGATCGGGGATCGGCCGTCTGAAAGTCAAACCGTGGAAGGCGGCGGCGCGGGCGCTGTCCTTCATGAAGTACGGTCGCGCAAGCAGGTCCATTCGTGCGAAGTAGGACGGATTGCGAATGGCGGCGGGGTGGACGATCCTCAGTTCTATCGACACCCGGAACTTGTCTCGAAGCTCGATGACACGCGGGAGAACGATATAGGAATAGGGGCTACGAAACGACCAATAGAGGTCAACAATCAAATCCATCATCACCTCCCCATTCAATTAGAAAAACGGCCGCCCGCGATTTTCGCGTCACGACTTGCCCTAAGGGGGCGGCGCCATTCTACTCGATCAGCAATAGGTACGCTCGCGACGACGACGCCGTCGACGCGCGCGTGCTTGGCTCAACGCGTTCGAAAAGGGGCCTTTCGGCAGATATCCGGGGCCCCGCGCGGGCGCTGTGCATTGCGCCCGCATTGTTCTACAAGGGGTGCGACTCGGCTGGGATGGGATAAAATACATGTTGTTTGATGGCGGCTTTACGTTCAGCAATTTCATTGCCGACGCCTTTGCCATATTCATGTTCATACTCTGGTTCTACTGCTCATCGTGGTGTCTGGCGATCTTTTCCGTCGACATGACGTGTCCGGCTTCGCCAAAGTGCTCTGGGTCATCGCGTTTGTCCTGTTCTCCTACATCGGCGTGTTCGCCTACCTCCTCACGCAAGGGCGGGGCATGGCGGAACGCCAAAAAGCGCAGGTCAAAGAGGAGCGGGAGGAATTGCGGCATATCGTCGGCTTCAGCGTCGCCGATGAGATCGTGAAGCTCGACAATCTCAAGGCTTCGGGCTCGATCACGGCTGACGAATACGGCCGGCTGAGAGCCAAGCTCGTTCAGTAACGCGTCGACGCGAACGCCGGTTCGGCGCCGACAGGTCATCAAACTGTTCGAGCAATCTGGATATTCAAGGCGGCTCGCAAAGAGTCCGGAGAGGGAGGCGCGTGATGTGCATCAATTGCGAAACGGACGGGATTGGCCGGCGGGATCTGATGAAGTTTGGCGCGGCGGCCGCGGTCGCGTTTGCCACGGCAGGCGCGGCGCCTGCGGCGCGCGCGGCGGAGGGCGCGCCGACTGCGCTTTCGCCTCAAGAGGCGCTGGCGCAACTCAAGGCGGGCAACGAGCGCTTCGTGAGCCATCCAGAGCTTTGCGCCGGCGATCTCGCGCAGAGCCGTAGCGCCGTCGCCGGACATCAGGCGCCGTGGGCGACGATCGTCGCCTGCGCTGACAGCCGCGTGGCGCCAGAGCTTGTTTTCGGTGGCCATGGGGTCGGCGAGCTATTCGTCTCCCGCGACGCCGGCAATCTCATCAATGTCGAGACGCTCGGCACCATCGAATATGGCGCAGCCGTTCTCGGCTCGCCGCTCGTCGTCATCCTCGCCCATACCGCCTGCGGCGCCGTCAAGGCCGCTTGCGACGTTGTCACCAAGAACGCAACTTATCCTGGCGTCATCGGCCGCATGATCGAGCCCCATTGTCCCGGCGGCGCTTGCTGTGCGGAATGACCCCGGCGACTTCGCCGATAACACCGCGAAGGAGAGCGCGAAACGGACGGCGGCAAACTTGCCCACTGTCAGCAAGATCGTTTCGGATCTGGTCGGCGCTGGCAAGTTGAAGATCGTGGCGGCGATCTACGACCTGCAAACCGGAGTTGTCACTTATCTCGATTAGCGGCGCGGCGTCGCCCACGCGTTATGCCAACTCGCGTAGGTTCCACGGGGCGCAGGACGCCCGCGATCGCAAGGAAAAGCCGCGCACGGGCGACGCCGCTCGTCGCCGGCTTCGGATCTAACGAACCTATCGATCCTAGCAGGATTGATAGTGGGATAAGGCGCCTCCTTTTTAGAGGCGCGCCGCTCTCGCTAACCCTGTCTCAATCACGGAGCGGACGACCATGACCACGAAAAGCAAGACCGTTCTCATCACCGGCTCGACCGACGGCGTCGGGCGCTATGTCGCGGAGCGCCTGGCCGCTCAGGGCTGGCGCGTCATCGTCCACGGTCGGGATCGGACCCGTGGCGAAGCTGTTGTTGAGCAAATCACGCGGCAAGGCGGCGAGGCTCGGCTTCTCGTCGCTGATCTCTCATCGCTCGCCGAGGTTCGCTCCCTCGCCGAGGCGGTGCGACGCGATGCCGACGGTGTCGACGCGCTCGTCAACAACGCCGGGATCGGCACGAGCGGCGCACGGCGCGAACTCAGCGCCGAGGGCTTCGAGTTGCGCTTCGCCGTCAATTATCTTGCCGGGTTCCTGCTGACGCGTCTCATGCTGCCTATGCTGGAGAGCCGCAAATCGTCGCGCATTGTCAACGTGTCTTCCGCGGGACAACAACCCATCGACTTTGCCGATGTGATGCTGACTCGCGGCTATAGCGGCGCGCGCGCCTATTGCCAAAGCAAGCTGGCGCAAATCCTGTTCACCTTCGATCTCGCCGAGGAGCTTGCGAAACGAGACATCACCGTCAACTGCCTGCACCCCGCAACTTACATGGACACGACCATGGTTCGCTTGAGCGGCGTCCAGCCGATCAGCACAGTGGAGCAAGGAGGCGAGGCGATTCTGCAGCTTGTCGAATCGCCAGCGCTCGCTGGCAGAAGCGGGCTCTATTTCAGCGGCATGAAGGAATCGCGGGCCGATTCTCAGGCCTACGACGAGGGCGCGCGCAAACGGCTGCGCGCACTCAGCTTCGACCTCGTGGGCCTCGCCGATCCGGGAGCCGCCTGACGCAGCGACATTCATCGAGTGTTAATCGCTCCCCATATCTGTTGGCGCGGCGACGCCGTGGGCCACACTAGCGCAGCCGCTGGCCCTGCACTAATCTACCGACTGACTACGAACGTCGGGACAACGCCCATGGCTGGCCGCCTCTTTGGGAGCCAACGAAATGGATATGATTGCGGCGGTGGCCGCGAAGAAACTTGGCAAGTTTCTCGCAAAAGACTTCCGCGAAATTTTTGGCTCGAGTTCAAAACGACGAAGCCGAGCGCCTGGGCGCGCTGGCCCGAACGACGATCGAATGCATCGCCAGGAGCGACGCGCTCTACCACACCTACGAGCACACCATGCTTGTATCCATGGTCGGCCGCGACATTTTGCGAGGGCGGACACTGGCGCACACGGTCCAGCCGGAGGATTACATCCACCTCCTTGTCGCCTGCCTGTTGCACGACATCGGCTTCGTCCGCGGAATCCTGAGCGGAGACACCAAGACTGAGTTCGTGATCGACAAGAACGGGCGAACGGTGACGCTACCGCGCGGCGCCTCGGACGCGTCTCTTGCCCCTTATCATGTCGATCGATCGAAATTGTTCGTTTACGAACGGCTCGGGAAGTCCACGACGATCGATCCCGCCCGTGTCGCCGCGGCGATCGAGCTCACGCGCTTCCCGCCGAGCCCGAATTCAGAATCCGATCAAACCGGGCTCGAGCCGAGGCTGGTCCAAGCCGCCGACCTGATTGGGCAGCTTGGGGACCCCCTGTATCCGAGGAAGGCCAATGCGCTGTTCTACGAGTTCGAGGAGCTCGGCAGCAACCGGCAGTTCGGGTACGCTTCTCCTGCAGACCTGGTCGAGAAGTTTCCGGGATTTTACTGGAACACGGTGTCGGCGCATCTCGAGGAGGGAATGAAGTATCTTAGCCTGACGGCCTCCGGCCGCCAGTGGATCGCCAATCTGCACAATCACATTTTTAACGCCGAACACTTCAATTGGCAGATGGGCCCGCAGATCTGAAATGACCCAGGCCATTGTCGTCACCGAATATGGCGGCCCCGAAGTTTTGCAGCCGCAAGAGGTCGTCGTCAAAGAGCCGGGCCCTGGGGAACTGTTGCTTCGGCAGACCGCTATCGGGATCAATTTTCACGATTGCTACGTGCGTTCGGGGCTTTACAAGACGCTGAGCCTCCCTGGCGTCCCTGGGATTGAGGGCGCTGGCGTGATCGTGCGGGTCGGCGCGGGCGTCGAGGGTCTGCGACCCGGCCAACGCGTCGGCTATGTCACGCAGGAATATGGCGCCTACGCCGAAAGCCGAATCCTGCCGGCCGCCCGAGCGATTCCGCTGCCAAACGAACTTGACGATGTCGCCGCCGCGGCGATCCTCCTCAAGGGCCTGACCGTCTGCATGCTCGTTCGCAAGGTTCACGCGATTCAAAAAGGCGAAACCGTTCTCGTGCATGCGGCTGCGGGGGGCGTCGGTCAATTGCTCTGCGCCTGGGCGAGACACCTCGGCGCGACCGTGATCGGGACCGTCGGAAGCGCGGAGAAAGTCGAGATCGCGCGACGCTCGGGCGCGGACCATGTCATTCTTTATCGTGAGCGCGACGTCGCCGCGGAAGTCAGCGCCATCACGAAGGGCGAGGGCGTCGCCGCCGCCTATGACGCGATTGGGCGCGACACCTTCGCGGGGTCCCTGGCCAGTCTTGGCTACTTCGGCAAGCTCGTGAGTTACGGGCAGGCGTCAGGCCCCGTCGAGCCGTTTCTCCTCTCCCTTCTCGCGGCAAGATCGAACGAGATCGCGCGTCCCATCCTGTTTCACTGTCTTCGTAACAGAAGGGACTTGGAAGCTATGGCCGCGGAGACGTTCGCCTCCGTCGCGGCGGAGTCATCAAACCGCACGTTTTCAAAACGCTCCCGCTTGCCGAGGCGGCCGAAGCGCATCGCTTATTGGAAGGGAGGGGCACGACAGGTTCCATCGTCCTCACGCCGGACGCGTAGAAAAGCGACGCTGCAGGCGCTTCGCCCATCGAGGCGAGGCACGAAAAGCAAAAGCCGCCTTATAGCCCGGGATGCCGCCCTTCGCGCGCGGATTCGAGCGTAGCCGCGAGCGCGCGCCGCAGCGCATGCATCTGATCCAAGAGATGCAGGATCACCCCGAGCCCCTCGTTGTTCACGCCCATGTTGTCTTTGAGATCGCGGATGAGCTCGGCGCGCGCCACATCCATGTCGGTGAAGGCGAACGCGTCCGCGGAGCGAGCCGGGATAACCCATTCCTCTGCGATCCAGACCGAAAGAGTTCGTCGATCGAGCCGCGCGCGCTCAAGAAATTCTTGCTCCGTGAACATGGCTCACATCTCCTTGCGCGGGTCGTAAGTCGCCGCCGGCTTCCACTCGGCGAGGAAAGCATCGAGTTCGGGGTCGGCGTCGGTCGGCATCATCACCTTCAACCTGACCAGTTCGTCGCCTGCGCCGCCGCGCTTCTTTACCCCCTTGCCCCGCAGGCGCAGCACGTCGCCGGTGTTCGATCGCTTCGGGATTTTGAGCATGACGCTTCCTGTCGTCGTCGGCGTTCTGATTTCCGCTCCCAGCGCCGCCTCCTTCACGGTAATGGGCAGATCGAGAAGGATGTCGTCGCCCTCGCGGGTGAAATAGCGGTGCGGCCGGACCGCGATCTGCACCAGCGCATCGCCCGGCGGGCCCTCGCCGGGACTTGGCGCGCCCTTTCCGCGCAGCCTGAGGGTCTGCCCGTCCTCGACACCTGCCGGAATGGTCACATCCAATGTGCCTCCCTGCGGCAAAGTGATCGTTTTGGTCGCGCCGTTCACGGCGTCGAGGAACTCAATCGGCAGTTCGTAATGCAAGTCGGCGCCGGGCGCCGCCGCGCCTGCTCGGCGCTGCGCCGCAGCAGTTCCGCGAACAGATCGTCGCCCTGCGCGAAATCGCCATAGGCCCCACGGCCTTCGTACGGGTGGCCGCCCTCTGCCGCGTAGTCACGGTAATATCGCGCGTTCGGCGGCGGCTTCTCCGCCCCTGAGGCGTCGATCTCGCCGGCGTCGAAACGCCGTCGTTTCTCCGGGTCGGAAAGGAGATCGTTGGCGCCGCTGACCTCCTTGAACCGCTCCTCCGCCTGCTTATCGCCAGGGTTGAGATCCGGATGCAGCTTTTTCGCGAGTTTTCGATAGGCGCTGCGAATCTGGTCGGCTGTGGCGGTCTTGGCGACGCCAAGGGTTTCGTAAGGGTCTTTCATACGCGCATCCATCGCGGGCGAGGCGTGTGAAGCTTTAGCAGAAGTATTGGCGCGGTCTCCAGCCGCCAACGGCGCTGGTTTTTGAGCCGCCGGCTGCCCGCAGCCGCGCAGCCCTTCATGTACGCGTCAAATCGGCTGGCTATCGTGTCCCGGGTCATTCGCGGCCGACGCATCTCGATTGCGAGATCGCGCAATCGAGTTTCACAGAGTCTACCGCGATGATTGACTTGTGACCAAAACAAAGCAAAAACGCGGCAGATAATTGACCTTACGGCAATTTATCGCCGCATTGTCTACGGGACTGTGCGGTCACAGCGGAGGGAACCATGTCCGGAACGATTATCAATCTCATCATTCAGCTCATTGGCGGCGCTATCGGCGGCAACGCGGCCGGCGCGGCCGCGAAAAACGTGAATCTGGGAACCGCCGGCAACACCATCGCTGGCGCTCTGGGCGGCGCGGCTGGCGGGTCGCTTCTGACCTCGCTCATCCCGATGTTGCAGGGGACCGCAGGCAACATGGACATCGGCGCGCTCGCTGGCCAACTGGTCGGCGGCGGCGTGTCCGGCGCGATCGTTTCGGCGATTGTCGGCATGGTCATGAAGAGCATGAGGGCCTGAGCGCCCTCAGCGCCCCCCGGCCAATTCTTGCTGTCCAGCCCGGTTCTTTAACGCTAGGATTGCGGGGCGCCCGAAAGGCGCCCTTTTCAATCAACCCAAGCGCCGCTGGCGTCAGGAGCACGAGTCATGGGACTGATCAGTTTCGTCAAAAGCGCCGGCGAGAAACTTTTCGGCGCGAGTGAAGCGAAAGCGGCGACGGCCGACGACCTGCACAAGGAGCTTCAGAAGCACGGCCTCGACACATCAGGCGTGAATATCGCGGTCGACGGCGACAAGGTGCACGTGTCGGGCTCCGCGCCAACCACCGAGCAAGCCGAAAAAATCGCCATTGCGCTCGGCAACACAGTCGGCGTGCAGACCGTGCAAAACGACATCAAGCCGACAGCCGCCGCGCCCGAATTGAAGTTCTATACGGTCAAGAGCGGCGACACGCTGTGGGCAATTTCGGAGAGAGAATACGGCAAGGGCAACGGCGGGAAATTCGAGATCATCTTCCAGGCCAACCGGCCGATGCTCACCCACCCCGACAAGATCTATCCCGGCCAAGTCCTCCGCATCCCGCCGGCGGCCTGAAATCGCGCCTCTTGAAGACTGATCAACAGCTGGAGGCGGATCCCACGAGAAGTCCCGAATTCGACGGTCGTCCTCGCGCCTGACCTTCGCGCCAGGATGTCAAGCAGCGCGCCGGTCTCTCTTGAAAAGCGAGCGGAACATTCCTCAAGCGCCGAAGACCTTGGCGACGCTCGGTCTGTCATGAGGCCTTGATCCTTAAGCCGCTAGAGGGTGTACTTAGGCGAGCGGAAGGCGATCGCGATGTCCCACGACCATAGCGGCCACTCTCATGACCATGACGGTCATGACCAAGGCCATGCGCATGTCCATGCGCCGGCGAACTTCGGCAAAGCTTTCGCGATCGGCATCGCGCTCAATCTCGGCTTCGTTGTCATCGAAGCGCTCTACGGCTTGATGAGCAATTCCGTGTCGTTGCTGGCCGACGCCGGACACAATCTCGGCGATGTCCTTGGCCTCGGCGTCGCTTGGCTCGCGAGCGTGCTCGCCAGGCGCGCTCCGACCGAGCGCTTCACTTACGGCATGCGCGGCTCGTCGATCCTCGCCGCCTTGTTCAATGCGGTCTTTTTGCTGGTGACGGTGGGCGGCCTCTCGTGGGAGGCGATTCGGCGTCTCGGATCGCCCGAGCCCGTGGCGGGGAAGACGATGATGGCGGTCGCGGCGGTCGGCATCCTCGTCAACGCCGTGACGGCATGGCTGTTCGCCTCAGGCCGCAAGGACGACATCAACCTGCGCGGCGCGTTTCTGCATATGGCCTCCGACGCGCTGGTGTCGGTCGGCGTCGTTGCGGCTGGACTTGTGATCCTGCTGACGAATTGGCTTTGGATCGACCCGGTCGTCAGTCTCGTCATCAACGCGGTGATCGTCTGGGGCACGTGGGGTCTTCTGCGCGACTCCGTCGGCATGTCGATGGCGGCGGTGCCGCCGCAAATCGATCCTGCCGCGGTGCGAAGCCTTCTTTCAACGCGCGCCGGCGTCATTGACGTGCATGACCTGCATATCTGGCCGATGAGCACGACCGAAAACGCGCTGACCTGCCATCTCGTCATGCCGGAGGGCCATCCGGGCGACGCGTTCCTCAACGAGCTGTGCAACGATCTCGCCGAGCGCTTCAAGATCAATCATACGACCGTGCAAATCGAGGTCGACCCGCACATCGCCTGCGCGCTGGCGTCGGACGAGGTGGTTTAGGCGGCAAAACGAAGGACGATCGGCGTCAAATGACGCTGAATTCATTCTGGCGGCGTAACTTCGCGCACCGGCACGCCGACTCGTGGCGCAGCTTCCGCGAGACGCCGATCGAGAGTGCAGAGCGACGCTCCATGGTTGGCGCAGATCGCCAGATGAAGGGCGTCGCCTGCGCGAAGATTGAGCTCGGTTTGGTCGGCGAACCGCGCGGCCGCGCGAAAGTCTTCCCGACCTACCGGAAGGGTCCGAAGCTTTCGACACACAGGCGGGTGAATGCTGAAAGCGCCGAGGCGCGATGGTCGGGGCCAAGAGCGCCCGTTCGCAATTTTATCGACAGCGCCGACGCAAATTCCGTCGTTGTCCAGTCACTGATTGTCAGTTCGGATGTTTCCTGTCGGGTAAGCCACACTTGAGAGAGGGCAGTGTCCACTTCATTTGTTAAAGCGCTGACGATAACCGACGTATCGACGTAAAGCATCAGTAACGCTCTTCGTCGCGCACGGTTCTGAGCCAACTTCGCGCCGGCTCCGACTGAACGGGCTGAGACCCTGTCACAGCGCGCAGCATATCGAGGTCGATCGGCTTTACTCTTCGCTCGACGCCCGTTAGCCGCGCGACGAGCTTTCCTCGGCGCGTGATTTGAATCGGCTCGCCGCGTTCGGCGCGTTCGATGAGTTCGCTCAAATGGGCCTTTGCTTCTGCGACAGTAACCTCGTCCATGACAGGCCTCATGACCATCTACTTGGTCATTACTATAGAGCGCCGAAAGCGCCGGGATCCTGGCGCGCCTATAGACCTGCGGCGCTGCCACATCCTCAAGAAAGTAGGAAGCGCCTACTCCGCCCAGCCCCTGAGCTCGCGCCGGGCGACCGCTTCGATCACCGCCATGCCTTCGGCGCTGTCGTTGAGGCACGGGATCGCGGCGAAACGCTCGCCGCCGGCCTCGCGGAAATAGCCGGCGTTCTCGACGCCGATTTCCTCCAGCGTCTCCAGGCAGTCGGCGGCGAAACCGGGCGTTAAAACCGCCACGCGCTTGACGCCGCGAGACGCAAGCTCGCGCAAGGTCTCGGAGGTAGCGGGCTTCAGCCATTCGCCGCGGCCGAAGCGCGACTGAAACGTCATCATGAGGCGCTTCTCGTCCATGCCAAGCGCGTCGCGCAAGAGCCGCGTCGTCTTGGCGCAATGGCAGAAGTAGGGATCGCCCTTGTCGAAATAGGCTTGCGGAATGCCGTGGTAGGAGGCGACCAGGACTTCGGGCTCGAAGTCGAGATCGGCGAGGCTGGCGCGGACAGAGCGGGCGAGCGCGTCGATATAGACGGGATCGTCGTAGTAGGGCGCGGCGACGCGAATCGCCGGCTGCCAGCGCATCGCCTGCAGCGCTTCGAAGGTCTTGTCGCCGACCGTCGCGGTCGAAGCGGCGCAATATTGCGGATAGAGCGGAATGACGAGAATGCGGTCGCAGCCCTCGCGCCTGAAGCGCCTTGAGACGCTCGGCGATCGGCGGCGCGCCGTAGCGCATCGCCCAGTCGACGACGACGTCCCGGTCCAGATTGCGGAGCGCGGGCCCAAGCTTTTCGCTCTGCGCACGCGTGATCGTCTTCAGCGGCCCCTCGTTCGCGCTCCTTGTTCCAGATCGCAGTCATAGTCGCGCCCTTTGGCGTGCGGCCGCCTGAGCAGAATGGCCTGCAGAATGGGCAGCCAAATCACGCGCGGCGTCTCGATGACGCGCCGGTCGGACAGGAACTCCTGCAGATAGCGCCGGATCGACCAATAGTCGGTCCCCTCCGGGGTGCCGAGATTGACGATCAGCACCCCGACCCGGCCGCTCGCGCCGGCGGATGGTCCGCCGGGCGAGCGGTTCGGGCTTCATTCGGCAGGTTCGCTACGTTCATGCAGACGGCCTTGATCGACCGCGTCCGTTCGGGCCGCGAGCCGGCTGTCAGTTTCCGCGGTCGGAGTGAAATTCGTCGCCACTCCGTTGATGCAATAACGCAGACCGGTCGGCGGCGGGCCGTCCGGAAAGACATGGCCGAGATGCGAGCCGCAGCGGGCGCAATGCACTTCGGTGCGCGTCATGCCGAAGCTGCGGTCGACCGTCGTTTCGACCGAGCCCTCGACCGGGGTATTGAAGCTCGGCCAGCCGGTGCCGCTCTCGAACTTGGTCTTGCTCTCGAACAAGGCTGCCCGCAGCCGGCGCAGGCGAACACGCCCGGCCGCTTCTCGTGCAGGAGCGCGCAGCTGCCCGGCCGCTCGGTGCCGTGCCCGCGCATGATCTGCATATTGCTCGGGGGTCAGGATCTTGCGCCATTCGGCGTCGGTGTGGGTGACGGGGAAATGGTCTTCTTTCATGAGATCCTCCTTGAGAGCCATTATATAGGCGCGATCGGCGCTGGCGGCACGCGGATTTACGCCGGCCGGGGTTCGCGCGTTACGCACAGATGATTCGAAGCGCCGGGCGAAGTTGCCTTTGGGCGGAGCGCGCGCCAAAATCACGGGATGGACGGCGAAAGATCGACCGGCGCTCGGGCGGCGGCTGCCGCTCGCCGCGGTGGTCGCCGTCTATCTCGGCCTTGCCTATGTCCTCGCCCCCTTCTTCTGGCGCCATTTCGAACGCCAGCCGGAGCTCGCCGCCTTCGAGGCGACGACGCGCACGGCGCTCGGACTGCCGGGCGATGCGATCAATGTCGGGCTTGAGGGCGCCGAGGACGACGTGCTCTGCGCCATGCACGCCGCCGGGTGGCGACCCGCCGACCCGGTCACCCTGAGTTCGAGCGCGCGGATCGTCGGCAGCGTGCTGTTCGATCGGCCCTATCTGGACGCGCCGGTCAGTCCCCTCTTCTACGAGAACCGCAAGCAGGATCTGGCCTTCGAGAAGCCGCGACGGCAAAAGCGCGAGGACGCGCCACCACGTGCGCTTCTGGAAGGCGCTCGACGCTGGCGATGACGGCCTGCCGGTCTGGCTCGGCGCGGCTGTGTTCGACGACGGACTCGGCGTCAGCCATTACACCGGGCAAGTCACCCACCATACCGCGGCCGACATCGACGCGGAGCGCGATCTTTTGATGTCCGACCTCGAGCAAGCGAAGAAGGTCGACGAGATCTATTCGGTGAGCGGCGTCGGTCCGACCCTGTTCGCGCGCAATGGCGGCGGCGACCCCTATTTCACCGACGGCGACATCGCCTTCGCCAAGCTGGTCTCCGGCTGTACGGTTGAGACAGGCGCGCCTCGCGCACTCATCGCAGCGCCGCGGATCGAGGCGAAAAACGCATTCTTCGCACAGGTCGCGGCGGTATGGCGTCGCCTGCATGCGCCGCCAGGCGGCGGAGCGTCGTAAGCGCCGGCGCGGGCCCTCTACCCCTCGAACACCACGGTCTTGCCGTGGTTCAAGAGCACCCGGTCCTCGAGCACATTGGCGATGGCGCGGGCGAGCACGCGGCGCTCGATGTCGCGCCCCTTGCGCACCAGGTCCTCGGGCGTGTCGCGGTGGCTGATGCGCTCGACATCCTGCTCGATGATCGGCCCCTCGTCGAGATCGGAAGTGACGAAATGGGCCGTCGCCCCGATCAGTTTGACGCCGCGCTGATGCGCCTGGTGATAGGGCTTCGCCCCCTTGAAGCCGGGCAGGAACGAATGATGGATGTTGACGCAGCGTCCCTGCAGCTTGGCGGCGAAGCCGTCCGACAGGATCTGCATGTAGCGCGCGAGAATGACGAGATCGGCTTTCGCGGACTTGATGATCTCCCACGCCTGAGCTTCCTGCTCCATCTTGGTCTGCTTGGTGATCGGCAGGTAGTGGAAGGGAATGTCGCCGAATTCGATATGGGCGTAGGTCTCGCGCGGATAATTGGCGATGATCGCGACCGGATCCATCGCGAGTTCGCCGCTGCGCCAGCGATAGAGGAGATCGACCAGGCAATGGTCGAAGCGCGACACCATGAGCACGACGCGCTTCCGCTGATCGACGGAGCGCATCGACCAGGTCATCGCGAAGCCGATGGCGATCGCCTTGAAGGTCTCGCGAAACGCTTCGACGTTTGCATCGGGACTCGGCCGGCGTTGAAGGACACCCGCATGAAGAAGTCGCCAGTCTCGGTGTCGTCGAACTGCTGGGCGTCGAGAATGTTGAACCCGCCGTCGAACAATGCGGCCGAGACTTTCGCGACGATGCCCGGGCCGGTTGACGCACGACAGGGTGAGAATGTGGCGCGCGCTCGACACCGGGACTCCCTTACGATGACGCGACGCGCCGATGGCCGCGCGGCTACCGGTTCACTTGTTTTAGCAGCGCCTCGACGGACGGCAGAATTTTTTGGACGATGATCTCGACGCCCTTCGGCGTTCGGGTGCAGCCCGTCGGGCTGGTTGAGCTTCGGGTCGCCCGCGACGCCGTCAAGGAAGAACGGGTAAAGCTGCAACGCCATAGGTTTTCACCAGAGCCGTATAGATGGCCTCGAATTCGCCGCCATAATCGGGCCCGAGATTGGGAGCGGCCCGCATGCCGGCGAGAAGCGTCGGCAGATGGGCGGCGCGCGCCTTGTCGAGAATCGCCGCGAGCGCCGCCTTCGTCGCCGCGGGCGACTGACCGCGCAGCATATCGTTGGCGCCGAGCTCGATGATGAGCGCGTCGGCGTCCTGCGGCACCGACCAGTCGTAGCGCGCGAGGCCGTCCGCGGCCGTATCGCCGGAGACGCCGGCGTTGATGACCTTGACGTCCCAGCCCTTGGCGCGAAGCGCCGCTTCGAGGCGGTCGGGAAAAGCCTTGCCCGGCGGCAAGCCGTATCCAGCCGTCAGGCTGTCGCCCAACGCCACGAGGCGAAGCGTGCGCGCCGCGGCGGCCTGCGATGTCGCCGCCAGGACCGCGGCGAAGGCCGCCGCCTGGACGAAGAGGCGCAAATGCCCATATGAGGGCGACTTGGTCTTAAGGTGTTCTGGCAATGGTGTTTCCTGCGGTCGCGATGCGCGGCGTCGACCTCAGTCTCGGCCGCGGCGCGGCTCGCGTGCATATCTTGCGCGACGTCGGTCTGACAATCGGCAAGGGCGAGGCGGTCGGCATAGTCGGGGCTTCCGGCTCGGGCAAATCGACGTTGCTCATGATCATGGCCGGCCTTGAGCGGCCGGATAAAGGCGAAGTTGAGGTTGACGGCGTCAAGCTCGGCGCCTTGAACGAAGACGCCCTGGCGCGCTTTCGGGGGCAGCGCATCGGCATCGTGTTCCAGTCCTTTCACCTGATCCCGACCATGACGGCGCTCGAAAACGTTGCGGCGCCGCTTGAGCTTGCCGGCGCGAGCGATGCGAGCGAACGCGCGCGGGCCGAACTCGAGCAGGTGGGTCTCGCGGGCCGCCTCACGCATTATCCCGCGCAGCTTTCCGGCGGCGAGCAGCAACGCGTGGCGCTGGCCCGCGCGCTCGCGCCCCGGCCATCGCTCCTGATCGCGGACGAGCCGACCGGCAATCTCGACGAGACCACCGGGCGCGCGATCATCGACATGATGTTCGATCTGCCGGCGCGGCGCGGCGCGACGCTGGCGCTCGTCACGCATGACGCGACGCCTCGCTGCGCGCTGCGACCGGGTGATCCGCCTGCGCTCGGGCAGAATCGAAGACGAGCCTATTTCCGCGGCGCCGTTTCCGGCATGAACGCGCCCGCCGCATTTCCTGAGGCCCGCGGGCGCGCGCCGACCCTGCGCTTCGCCTTGCGCGACTTGCGCGGCGGACTGGCGGGCTTGCGCATCTTTCTCCTCTGCATCGCGCTTGGCGTCGCGGCGATCGTCGGGGTCGAAAGCCTCGCGCGCGCGCTCAACGACGGCATCGGCCGCGAAGGGCGGGTGATCCTCGGCGGCGACGCGTCGTTCTCGCTCATCCACCGCCGCCTTTCCGCCGACGAGCAGCGCTTTCTCGAAGCGCATGGCTCGCTGTCGACGGTTGCGACGGTGCGCGGCATGGCGAGAGCGGCGGGCGGCGATGCGGCTTTGATCGAAATCAAGGCGGTCGAGCCCGACTGGCCGCGCATTGGTCAAGCGGTCTTCGCGCCGCCCATGTCGCTCGAGGAGGCGCTCGGCGAACGCGACGGCGTGTTCGGCGTCGCGGTTGAAGAGGCGCTGCTGGCTCGGCTCAACCTCAAGCTCGGCGACGTCGTTCGCATCGGCGAAGCGAGTTTCGCACTCCGCACGGTTCTCACGAGCGAGCCGGACCGGCTGGCGACCGGCGTCGGCCTCGGGCCCCGCGTGCTCATGTCGCAAGCGGCTCTTGACGCGACGAAACTGGTCCAGCCGGGCTCGCTGGTCCGGTGGACGACGCGAGTCGTCATGGATGGCCCGAACGGAGCGCCGGACAATGCCGCCGTCCAGGCTCTTCTGGATGAGGCGAAGCGGACTTTCCCTCAAGCCGGATGGGAAGCGCGCTCGCGTCTCGCCATCAACCCGGACTTCAGTCGCGACCTCGATCGCTTCGCCGAGTTCCTGACGCTGGCTGGACTGCTGTCGCTGGTCGTCGGCGGGGTCGGCGTCGCCAACGCGGCGCAGGGTTTCGTCGAGCGCAAGCGGGCGACGCTCGCCATTCTCAAGGCGATTGGCGCGACGGGATCGAGCGTCGTTGCGCTAGCGCTCATCGAGTTCGCGATTGTGGCGCTTATCGGCGCGCTCGCTCGGCGCGGCGCTCGGTTCGGCGATCCCGTTCGCGGTCAATTGGCTGTTCGCCTCGATGCTGCCGATCCCGCTCGCGCCTTCGATTTCGCCGAGACTCATCGGCCTTGGGCTCGTGTACGGACTGTTGACGGCGCTCGCCTTCTCGATCGCGCCGCTCGGACGGGCGCACGATCTGCCCGTGACCACGCTGATCCGCGATCTCATCGAGGAACGCCAGGGCTGGCCGCGCGCACGCTATCTTGCCGGCGCCGCGCTCGCCGGCGCCGCGCTTGTGGCGCTTGCCGTGCTGACCAGCCCGCAACAATCGATCGCCGGCGATGGTCGCAGGCGCGACGGTCGCATCCTTTCTCGCGCTGCGCGTTGTCGCCTACGGCGTCGCCTATCTCGCGCGCCACGCGCCCCATTCGCGCTTCGTCGAGTGGCGCATGGCGCTGGCCGCGATCCACAGGCCCGGCGCGCTGACGCCTTCCGTCGTGCTGTCGCTTGGCCTTGGCCTCACGGCGCTCGTCGCGCTCACGCTCATCGACGCGAACATGCGCGCCGAATTGCGTGAGGCCCAGCCAGGCGTAACGCCGAGCTTCTTCTTCCTCGATGTGCGCGGCGCCGACGCGGGCGCCTTCGTCGATTTCGTGAAGCGTGAGGCGCCGGGCGTCAAAATCAGCGAGACGCCCATGATGCGCGGTCGCTTCGTCACCATCGGCGGCAAGCCGGTCGAACAGGTGAAGCCGAGCGACAAGGTCGCCTGGGCGCTGGAAGGCGATCGCGGCGTCACCTTCGCCGACAAGCCGCCGGAGGGCTCCGAGGTCGTGGCGGGGACATGGTGGCCGAGCGACTATTCCGGGCCGCCGCTGGTGTCGATGGAGCAGGAGGTGGCCGAGGGGCTCGGTCTCCATGTCGGCGACACCGTCGTCGTCAACGTGCTCGGTCGCGACATCGCGGCGAAACTCGCGAACCTGCGCAAAGTGAACTGGCGCAGCTTCGCGATCAATTTCGTGCTGGTCTATTCGCCCAACGCGCTGAAAGGCGCGCCCTACACCGAACTCGTCTCCGCGGCGCTGCCGACCATCGCGCCGGACGCCGAGGTCGCGCTCATGCGCGCCGTGGCGCAGCAGTTCCCTTCCGTCGCCAGCGTCCGGGTGCGGGAAGCCATGGACAGCGTCGAATCGTTGCTCGCCAAGCTTGCGCTCGCGATCCGCGCGGCGACCGGGGTGGCGCTTACGACCTCGGTCCTGGTGCTCGCCGGCGCGCTTGCGGCCAATCGGCGCGCCCGCCTCGCCGATGCGACGATTCTGAAGATCCTGGGCGCGACCCGCGGCCGGCTGACGACGATGTTCCTGATCGAATACGCGCTTCTGGGAATGGCGACGGCGGCGTTCGGCGTCGCGGCGGGAACGCTCGCCGCCTATTGGGTCGTCTCGCGCATCATGCAGTTCGATTTCGTCTTCGACTGGCGAGCCGCGCTCGCCGCCGCCGGCGGAGGCCTTGCGATCACCGTCGGGCTCGGCATGATCGGCGCGTGGCGGACCTTGAGCCAAAAGCCGGCGGCCTACCTGCGCGAATTGTGATAAGGAACGTCCATTGAGCGCCCCGAGCAGCGCGATAAAGAGCCGTCAAGCGGCAAGAGGGAGCGAAAATGGCGCTGCTCACGCAATCCTACGTCCACGGCGTCTCCTCGACGCCCCTGATCGGCGAAACGATTGGCCAGCTCCTGCGCCGCGTCACCGCGGAGGGACCGGAGCGCCCCGCGCTCGTCACCCGCCACCAGAATGTGCGCTGGACCTACGCCGACCTGTTGCGCCGGTCGGAAGACCTGGCCGTGGGCTTGCGCAAGCTCGGCCTCGAGAAGGGCGATCGGGTCGGCATCTGGTCGGCGAATGTCAGCGAATGGGTGCTGGCGCAGTTCGGCACCGCGCTTGCCGGGATCATTCTCGTCAACATCAATCCCGCCTACCGGAGCCATGAATTCGACTATGCGATCAAGAAATCCGGCTGCCGGGCGCTGATCCTGAGCCCTGGCCACAAGAACAACGACTATTTCGCTTCGCTCCGGACCTGCGCGCCCGAGATTGACGCCGCTGAGCCGGGCAAGCTCCGGTCTGAGCGCCTGCCTAAGCTCGAGTTCGTCATCCGCTTAGGCGCGGACAAGTCGCCGGGCATGCTCAATTTCGACGAGGTCGCCAAGCCCGCGACCGCGAACGAACGCGCCGAGCTCATGGCCTTTGAGGCGTCGCTTCAGTTCGATGACCCGATCAACATCCAGTTCACCTCGGGAACCACCGGCGCGCCGAAGGGCGCGACGCTGACCCATCACAATATCCTGAACAACGGCTATTTCATCGGCGAGGCCATGCGCCTCACGCCGGACGATCGCCTGTGCATTCCGGTGCCCTATTATCATTGCTTCGGCATGGTGCTCGGCAATCTCGCCTGCGTCACCCACGGCTCCTGCATGGTCAGTCCGTCCGAAGGCTTCGATCCGCTCGCGACGCTGGAGGCGGTGCAGGCCGAACGATGCACCGGCCTGCACGGCGTCCCGACGATGTTCATCGCCATGCTCGAACATCCCGAATTCGCGCGCTTCGACCTCAAGAGCTTGCGCACCGGCATCATGGCGGGCTCGCCTTGCCCGGTCGAAGTCATGCGAAAAGTCGTGGACCTCATGCATATGAGCGAGGTGACCATCGCCTATGGCATGACGGAAACGAGCCCGGTCAGCTTTCAGAGCGCCTATAACGATCCGCTCGAGCGGCGGGTCTCGACGGTCGGGCGCATCCTGCCGCATCTCGAAGTCAAGATCGTCGACGCCGAGGGCCGCATCGTCCCGCCGGGGGTCGCCGGGCGAGTTGCTGACCCGCGGCTACAGCGTCATGCGCGGCTATTGGGATGATCCCGCGGCGACGTCAGCTTCGATCGACGAGCGCCAGATTCATGCATACGGGCGATCTAGCGACCATTGACGAAGAGGGTTACTGCAATATTGTCGGCCGATTGAAGGACATGGTCATTCGCGGCGGCGAGAACATCTATCCGCGCGAAGTCGAGGAGTTTCTCTTCACCCACCCGGCGGTCGCCGAGGTCCAGGCCTTCGGCGTTCCCGATCACCGCTATGGCGAGGAGCTTTGCGTCTGGATCCGCCGACGCGAGAGCGTGAGCTTGAACGAGGCGGAGGTCATCGCCTTTTGCCGGGCATCGATCGCCCATTTCAAGGTTCCCCGCTACGTCCGCTTCGTCGATTCGTTTCCGATGACGGTCACCGGAAAGGCCCAAAAGTTTCTGATGCGCAAGGCGATGATGGAGGAATTGGCCCTGTCCGAAGAGCGGACGGCCTGACTTGTGGCCGCCGGCGAACCCCGCAGCCGTGAAGGTTAAACATGTTTAACTCTAGTGTGCCTTTCGCAGTGCGGCGCACCGAAAGGGCTGGGCGAGGGGCCGTGGAGGAGCCGCAGCGCCGCTAAAAAGCGACAATTGCGGCCTTCACTGGATATTGAGACAATTTGAGTTCTCTTGGCAATTCGGCCGGGCGCGCTTAAATGGCCGAAAGGATAGGGTCGGGAGGGTCCGAGAAATCTCAGACGACCGCTCCGTGACGGGAAGACTATGAACGCAAATTACCGAAATTTCGCCCTCTGGGTGATCATCTTTTTGCTCGTTCTGGCGCTCGTGACCCTGTTCCAGAGTCCGGGTCAGAAAGCGCCGACGAGCGAAATCACCTTCAGCCAGCTCCTGATCCGACGCCGACGCCGGCAATGTTCGCGACGTGACGATCGCCGGGCCGGAGATTTCCGGCCACATGAAGGACGGGCGGTCGTTCCAGACCTATGCGCCGAACGATCCGAGCCTTGTGCAGACGCTTTACAAGAAGGACGTGACGATCACGGCCAAGCCGCCGTCCGACGGCAACAACTGGCTGCTCACGATCGTCTCCAGCGTCCTGCCGGTTCTGCTGTTCCTGGGCCTGTGGATCTACATGACCCGGCAGATGCAGGGCGGCGCCGGCAAGGCGATGGGATTTGGCAAGTCGAAAGCCAAGCTTCTGACCGAGGCGCAGGGACGCGTGACGTTCGAGGACGTCGCCGGCGTCGACGAGGCCAAGGAAGATCTGCAGGAGATCGTCGAATTCCTGCGCGACCCGCAGAAGTTCCAGAAGCTGGGCGGCCGCATCCCGCGCGGCGTGCTGCTGGTCGGCCCTCCGGGCACCGGCAAGACTTTGACCGCCCGTGCGGTCGCGGGCGAAGCCAACGTGCCGTTCTTCACCATTTCGGGCTCCGACTTTGTCGAAATGTTCGTCGGCGTCGGCGCGAGCCGCGTGCGCGACATGTTCGAGCAGGCGAAGAAGAATGCGCCTTGCATCATCTTCATCGACGAAATCGACGCGGTCGGGCGCCATCGCGGCGCGGGCCTTGGCGGCGGCAACGACGAGCGCGAGCAGACGCTCAACCAGTTGCTCGTCGAGATGGACGGCTTCGAACAGAACGAAGGCATCATCATTATCGCGGCGACCAACCGGCCCGACGTGCTCGATCCGGCGTTGCTGCGGCCCGGCCGCTTCGACCGCCAGATCGTCATCTCCAATCCTGACTTCATCGGCCGCGAGAAGATCCTGAAGGTCCATGTGCGCAAGGTCCCGCTGGGGCCTGACGTCGACCTCAAGGTCGTCGCGCGCGGAACGCCGGGCTTTTCTGGCGCGGATCTGATGAATCTCGTCAACGAGGCCGCGCTGCTCGCGGCGCGCCGGGGAAAGCGCGTCGTCACGCGTCAGGAATTCGAGGATTCGCGCGACAAGATCATGATGGGCGCCGAGCGGCGCACGCTCATCATGACCGAACAGGAAAAGCGGCTCACCGCCTATCACGAAGCAGGCCACGCGCTCGTCTCCGTGTCGATGCCGGCCTCGACGCCGATCCACAAGGCGACGATCATTCCGCGCGGCCGCGCGCTCGGCATGGTGCAGTCTCTGCCCGAGCGCGATCAGATCTCGCAGAGCTTCGAGGAGCTGATCGCGATGCTGGCGATGTCGATGGGCGGCCGCGTCGCCGAGGAATTGATGTTCGGCAAGGACAAGGTGACCTCAGGCGCGGCCGGCGACATCCAGCAGGTGACCAAGATCGCTCGCGCCATGGTGACCCGGCTCGGCTTCTCCGAAAAGCTTGGCACGGTCATGTATGGCGAGAACCAGGACGAGGTGTTCCTTGGCTATTCGCTTGGCCGGCAGCAGAACATCTCGGAGGCCACTGCCGAGACGATCGACCAGGAAGTGCGACGGCTGGTGCAGGAAGCCCATGAGACGGCGACCCGCATCCTCACCGAGCGGAAGGCTGATCTCGAGACGCTTGCGTCTGGTCTCATGGAGTTCGAGACGCTGACCGGCGACGAGATCGTTGGCCTGTTGCAGGGCGTGAGGCCGGTGCGTGAATCGGCGACCGACCGCGAGCCCCCGGCCCCGCCGCGCGCCGCCGTGCCCTCGACTGGCAAGCCGCGCCCGATCGGTCCGGAGACGGGCGGGCTCGAGCCGCAGCCGCAAACCTAAGGCCGCTTTGGCGCTAGATGTTGATTGGGAAGAGGCCGCGCCGCAAGCGCGGCCTCTTTGTTTTCAGATCGGCGCGGGCGCGCTGCGCTCTCTGGCCTGCGTTGGGAATCGCGTCTAGAAGATCGCAAATGTTCGGCGTGCGCTCTCGATTCCGGGGCTGTCTTAAAGAGATCATGGTCGGATCCAAATGACCGGGCGCGGCGCAAGCGAGTCGGCGCGCCGATGATCGACGGCGACACGAAGCTCATCGCGCATATCGGCTATCCGACGGCGACGTTCAGAGCGCCTCTGATCTACAATCCATGGTTCAGACGGCGCGGGATCAACGCGGCGGTCGTGCCGCTTGGCGTAACGAGCGAGAACTTCCGCGAAGCCTTCCCGCAGATCTGCCGTTTCACCAATTTTCACGGCGCTCTGATCACCATGCCGCACAAGGTCGCCGTCGTTGATTGGCTCGACGAGGCGTCCCCAGCCGTCCGCGTGGCTGGCGCGTGCAACGCCGTGCGCCGAAACGCAGACGGCAAGCTCATCGGCGACATGTTTGACGGCGAAGGCTTTGTTCGCGGCGTCGCGGGCGCCGGCCACACCATCGCCGGCAAGCGTGCTCTCATTGTCGGCGCGGGCGGAGTGGGCTCGGCGATCGCCGCGGCTTGCGCGAAAGCCGGGGCACGGGAGATCGCGCTCACCGATACGCGCATCGAGGCCGCGGAGCGGCTCGCCGAGCGGCTGCGGCTCAACTACCCCGACCTTAAGCTTTCGCTCGGCTCGAACGACCCATCCGGTTTCGACATCGCGATCAATGCCACGCCGCTTGGGACCTATCCCGGCGACCCCTTGCCCATGGACCCATTCCGCCTCTCGCCCGTCGGCTCTTGTCGGCGAGGTCGTGCTCAAGCCCGCAATGACCCCTTTTCTGGCGGCCGCAAAAGCGCGGGGGCTAGCGTGCGTGACTGGCCTTGATATGTTGTTCGAGCAGATTCCCGCCTATCTGGAATTCTTCGGCTTCCCGTCGGCGACCGCCGAGGAGCTCCGGGAGACGGCCGAGATAAAAGCTAAACGGGCGAAAGCGGCGCGAACCGGGAGGAGACGATGTCATCAGCCATGACGCACGAGCCAGCGGGCCAGCGTCAGACGAGAATGGCCGCGGCGAGCGGATGGATCGGCTCGGCGCTCGAATATTATGATTTCTTCATCTATGCGACGGCCGCCTCGCTCGTCTTCCCGCAGACCTTCTTTCCGTCGAGCAATCCGACCGTCGCGATCGTCGCTTCGCTCGCGACTTATGGCGTCGGCTATGTGGCGAGGCCGGTCGGCGCTTTCGTCCTCGGACATTATGGCGACGTCTACGGCCGCAGAGCCGTCCTGCTCGTCTGCCTGTTTCTCATGGGCCTCTCGACGATGGCGGTCGGCCTCGTGCCGACCTACGCGCAAGCCGGCGTCTGGGCGCCGGTCCTTGCTGGTGGCGCTGCGCCTCATCCAGGGCTTTGCGGTCGCGGGCGAAATCTCCGGCGCAAGCTCCATGATCCTCGAGCATGCGCCCTTCGGACGGCGCGGCTATTTCGCGAGCTTCACCCTGCAGGGCGTGCAGGCCGGCCAAATTCTCGCCGCCGCTGTGTTTCTGCCGCTGAGCTACGCGCTATCGAAAGAGGCGTTCCTGTCTTGGGGCTGGCGCATTCCCTTCCTGCTCAGCGTGCTCGTCCTCATCGTCGGCGTCATCATCCGTCGCGAGGTCGAGGAGACGCCGGCCTTCCGTGAGGAACAGGCGAAGCACACGACGCCGACCGCGCCGGTGAGAGAGGTGCTGACCAACCATGGCGCTGATCTCATTCGCGTCATGGGCATGGCGCTCATGAACGTGATCCCGGTCGTCGCGACCATTTTCGGCGCCGCTTATGCGGTTCAGCCGGGATACGGCGTTCAAATGGACAAGAGCGTCTATTTATGGATTCCGGTCGTCGGCAACATCGTCGCGGTGATCGTGATCCCGTTTGTCGGCGCGCTGTCGGACCGGATCGGCCGCCGCCCGCCGATCATCGTCGGCGCGTTGGGCGCGGGGCTCCTGGCGTTCGCCTATCTCCATGCGATCAGCATCAGGAACGTCCCGCTCGCCTTTCTCCTGTCGGTCCTGATGTGGGGCGTCGTCTACCAAGGCTATAACGCGGTCTTTCCGAGTTTCTATCCGGAACTGTTTCCGACGCGCGCCCGCGTCTCCGGCATGGCGATCGCCCAGAACATCGGCACCATGCTGACCGCGTTCCTGCCGGCTTTGTTCGCAACCGTCGCGCCGCCGGGTTCGACCAACGTGCCGCTGACTGTCGGCGCGATCGCCTTTGGCGTCACGATCGTCTCGGCGCTCGCGGCGTGGAGCGCGCGCGAGACCTACCGCGTGCACCTCAACGATCTCGGCGATCCCGAAGCGGAGGCGGTCGACAAGGCCGAATATGATCGGCTGCGGCAGGAGAGCGTGGCGGCAGCGACGTGACCGCAGACCGTTACCTCGTCGCCATCCTGACGACGTGGCCGCCCGGCCCGGGCCGCGGAGGGACCGGAAAGTCCGGCAGATAGCGCGCGACGAGCGCCGCTCGATCGAGATCCTCGATGTCGGCAGAATCCCAGCCCGCGGGCGCGCGCGTGCAGTTCGGCCGAATCGAGGTAGCACCGGAACGGCTCCCCGCTCGCCGCGACCCGCTCAGCCATCTCGCGATGGAAGTCGCGCGTCGCCCGTCTTCGATTGCGTCGCGGCGGGTTGGCGTAGTCGAAAACGACTTCCGCTCCGCCGGGGAAGCGTGCGAGCTCACCGAGCGTCGCGAACAAAGCCTCCTCGGTCAGATAGGGCGTTACGCCGAGCCAAATGACAAAAGTCCGCCTGTCCGGGTCCAAGCCGGCGGCCTTGAGCGCGCCGATCATGCTCCCGCCCTCGAAATCGTGGGCGACGTAAGAGACATGCGCGAGGCTCGGCGATTTGCGCCTGAGCGAGCCGGCGTCGCTTCTCGGCTTGGGTCGCCGGATGATCGAGCTCGAAGATCCGCAGATCGGGGTCGCGCTCGAGGCGATAGGCGAAAGTGTCGAGACCCGCGCCGAGCACCAGGATCTGCCGCACGCCTTTTTTGATCGCACGGCGCGCCGAATCCTCCGCGAACCGGCTGCGCATCGCGATGAACAGGCGCAAGCCTCGCCGCTCCGGCCGTTCCCTGGCGAGCGCGATGGCGTCGTCGGCGTCCGGCCCGAGGATACGAAGCGCGAGCGGGTCGGCGAAGACGAACCCGCGCTCAAGGATCTGATGCGCCGCCCGGTGACCCGCCGCGCCGACCGCGGTTTCGCTCGCCTGGCCCTGTTGCATGGAACAAGCATAGGCGCCTCAGGATTGTCTGTCGAGCGGCTGAACATCCCCCGACCACCCCAAACTGACGACTGCGTGGATGAGATTGACTTGACCGGTTTGAGGATAAGATCCAGACTTGTCTGGGGAATAAATTAAAAAGGGAACGACGAAATGTGTCGACTATTAACAACACTTGCGTCGGTCGCCTTATCGGGAACAGCACTTCTTGCCTTCGACGCATCTCCCTCTTCCGCAGCCCCGGCGTCGCTCGGGAAAAATCTCATAGTCAACGGCGACGCCGAGGCGGGCCCTGGAAGCGCTTCGGGCGATGACGTCGTGTCGATTCCAGGATGGATTACAAGCAGCAACTTCACGGTCGTCCAATATGGAGCGCCGGGCGGGTTTCCTGATTCATCTGTCTCGGCGGCGATTGGCGGGGGCGCAAATTTCTTTGCGGGCGGCCCCGACACAAGCTTTTCCTCCGCGGTGACTCAGGCAATGGATGTGAGCGCCTTGGCGTCGGGCATTGATGCAGGCAGCAACTCGATTACGCTTAGCGGCTTCCTCGGAGGGTTTGACGGGCAGGACGATAATATGACTGTCACCGCCCTCTTCCTGAACGGGTCCTCCATTTCTCTTGGCATGTTGACCATCGGGCCTGTTACGGAGCCAGACCGGGACGGCGCGACTACGCTGTTGTTTCGCTCCATTAGCGGCGCCGTTCCTGAGGGAACGCGATCCATCATAGTTCAGATGGACGCGACCCGCTTTGAGGGCTCCTACGACGACGGATATGCAGACAATTTGTCGCTCGTGATGGGAGGAGGGCCGCCGGCGGTGCCCGAGCCGAGCACGATCGCCCTCCTGCTGACTGGCCTGACGGGACTCGGCGCCCGGAAGCGCCTCGCGATGATCAAGCACGCTATCTTTTCTTAAGACTGCGCGATTGCCGGCGTCGAGCGTCGAAAGCTTGACGCCGAAAACCCGCTCCCCTATAGACCCCTCCTCCATTAGCCCGGCCATTCGGCAGGCGGGACGCTTCTTGATTGGAGCGGCCCGCTTTCATATTTGCCGTTATCGGCTGAAGCTTTTTTCGTCTGAAGGATCATTGCGCGATGTCACGCCGCTGCGAGCTGACTGGGATAGCCGTTCAATCCGGCAACAAGGTCAGCCATTCCAACCGCAAGACGCGCACGCGCTTCTTGCCGAACCTCGTCCAGGTCACGCTCACCTCGGATATGCTCGAGCGCTCCGTGCGCCTGCGCATCACCGCGGCGGCGCTGCGTTCGGTCGAGCATCGCGGCGGCCTCGACGATTTCCTCGTCAAGGCCCACGAATCCGAGCTTTCCGACGACGCGGTCAAGCTCAAGCGCGAAATCACCAAGAAGCGCGCGCGAAGCCAAAGCCCAGGCCGCAGCCGCTTAAGAGCGGCGCTTCGCCGCCGTTAAACGGACGCTCGCGCTCAAGCGGCGGCCCGTGTGAGGTCTGCCGCGTCGCGCGACAGAGCTTCGACGGCGAGATAGTCCCCCGCCGCCAGCGCCGCCTTCTGCAGCATCCACGACCCGCCGACGCACGGCACATTCGGCAGCCTGCAGATATTCCGGCGCCTTCTCGAGATCGATGCCGCCGGTCGGGCAGAAGCGCAGATCCGGCAGGGGCGCCGCGAGCGAGGCGAGCAGCTTCGCGCCCCCGGCGGCTTCGGCGGGAAAAAGCTTCAGCGCCCGGAAGCCGAGCTCCCGCAACGCCATCGCCTCCGAGGCCGTCGCGCAGCCCGGCAGGAACGGAACCGGCGATTGCGCCGCGGCCTTGGCGAGCGCCGCAGGAGCGCCCGGGACTGACCAGAAACTTGGCCCCGGCCGCGACCGCCTGATTGATCTGGTCGGCGGAAACAATCGTGCCCGCGCCGACGACGGCGCTCAGGCACGTTTTTGGCGATCGCCTTGATCGCCGCGAGCGCCGAGGGCGTGCGCAACGTCACTTCGATCGCATAGAGGCCGCCGGCGACCAGCGCCTTCGCCTGCGCGAGCCCATCCTCGACGCTTGCGACCGTGAGCACCGGGATCACCGGCGCGAGCGCCATGATCTTAGCCGTTTCGCGTTCGTGCGCGATAAAGCGGCATGGCGCTCCCCAGGAAGAAAACGATTCCGCACTTAGCATGCCAAGCAGCCGCGCGGCGACGGCTCCCTGCGCCTTCGAATCGACTAGGCTCGACTCCTCACGAGCGAGCGGCTGCGACGAGGCCAGAGTGAACGAGCCTGTCGACCTTTCGGTCTACAAGGAAACGCTGCTGTTCCTGGTGACGGCGGGCGTGGTCGCGCCGCTGTTCTTCCGGCTGCGCATCAGTCCGGTGCTGGGCTATCTGCTCGCGGGCGTCGCGCTCGGACCTTATGGCCTCGGCGCGATCGCCCAGAAGGCGCCGTGGCTCAAGCGCGCTCGCGATCAATGTCGAAGCGATCGACCGCATCGCCGCCTTCGGCGTCGTCGCGCTCATGTTCACCATGGGGCTCGAACTGTCGCTCGAGCGTTTGAGGCGCATGCGCCATCTGGTGTTCGGGCTCGGGCTTGGCGCAGGTCGTCCTGACGACGCTCATTCTCGCCGCCGCAGCCTGGGGCCTTCGGCCTCAGCCCCGCCCTCGGCGCTCGCGGTCGGGGCCGGCGCTGTCGATGTCCTCGACCGCGATCGTCATCCCGATGCTGGTCGAGAGCAAACGGCTTCACTCCGGCGCCGGCCGCGCGAGCCTCGCGGTGCTGCTGTTTCAGGATATCGCGGTCGCGCCGCTGCTTGTCATGACGGGCGCATTGTCGGCCGGCGGCGAGCGGGGCCTTGCTTGGCAGCTTCTCACCACGCTCGCGCCGGCCGCGGTTGCGCTGACCGCGCTGGTCGTTTTCGGCCGTCTCGCGCTTGCGGCCGTTCTTTCATTTCGTCGCGGAAACGAAGAGTCCCGAATTCTTCATGGCGGCATGCCTTCTTGGTGGTGCTCGGCGATGGGCTGGCGGCGGCGGCGAGCCACTCTGTCGATGGCGCTTGGCGCCTTTGTCGCCGGGCTCCTGCTTGGCGGAAACCGAATATCGCCGCGAGATCGAAGTGACGATCGAGCCGTTCCGGGGCCTGCTGCTCGGGCTCTATTTCGTCTCGGTCGGCGCCGCGATCAATCCGGCGTTCATCGCCGCGCGGCCCGGCCTCATTCTTGGTCTCGCCGCGGCGCTCGTGGCGGCGAAGGCTCTGACGCTGTTCGGGCTCGGTCGCGCATTTCGGTCTGCCGTCCCGCGCCGCGCGCCGAAACGTCCCTCCTGCTCGGGCCCGGGCGGCGAGTTCGGCTTCGTCATGATCGGCGCCGCGCTGGCGGGAGGCCTCATCGATCGCACGCTGGCGACGACGCTCATCAGCGCGGTGGCCATATCGATGCTGGCGATCCCCGGCCTGGCGAAGCTCGGCGCGCGCATCGGCTCGCCGCCGCGCGGCGGCGCCGATGCGAAGGCGCCGGAAATCCCGCCCGAAAGCGAGATCGTCTCGCGTCATCATCGTCGGCTATGGCCGCGTCGGCGCGCTGATCGGCGACATGCTCGATCGGCACGCGATTCCCTTCATCGCGGTGGACGCGGACGCGGGCGTGACGTCGCAGGCCCGCTCCGACGGCAAGCCGGTCTATTACGGCGACGCCGCGCGGCCCGAATACCTGCGCCGCTGCGGGCTCGAGACCGCGCGCGCGGTGGTCGTCACCATGGATTCGACCGAAGCCAACGAAGCGGTGGTCGAGACGACGCGCCGCCTGCGGCCGGACGTAACGCTGGTCGCCCGCGCCCGCGACGCCGACCACGCCCGCGCGCTCTACGCGCTCGGCGTGACCGACGCGGTGCCCGAGACGATCGAGGCGAGCCTGCAGCTGTCCGAGGCGGTGCTGGTCGATCTCGGCGTGCCGATGGGCCTCGTCATCGCTTCGATCCACGAGAAGCGCGACGAGTTCCGCAAGCTGCTCGCCGTCGCCGGCGCGCCGGAGCGGCCGCGCTCGACGCGCGGGCCGCGGCGGGGGTGAGTCTTCTAACCGAGCCAGCGCGCAATCCGGCCAGCTTAGGAGCGGTCGCTAAGGCCGCCTTCATCATGCCGAGGCGCCTGCTCTAGCCGCGCGCGCCCCTCTTGGTTAGAAGGGCGCCGCTCAGTCCGAGGAAACTTTCGCCCTTGCCCGCGCTTGTTGCGCTTTCTCATGTACGTTCGCCGCCTGGGCTGGCTTCGCCGGCGCAGCGCGCGCGTCCGACTGCGCCTTCACGCCGGCGCCGGCGACGCGGCTTCAGAGCACGGCCGCCGTCAGCGATTATCGTGCCCGTGCTGAAAGCCTGCGTCTCCGCAGACGGACGCAAGGCGGTCGCGATCCGCGAGATGACCGTGGCCGGCCAAAAGATCGCGCTCCTCGCCGATCCCGAGGCGCTGACCACGCGGCTCGAGCGCGCGGCGTGCTGGACCTGCCGCGACGAGAGCGAGGCGGATCTCGATGCGACCCGCATGGGCCGCGCGATCCGCGAATCCGCCGAGGCGCCGGGCCTCGTCCATCGCGGCTTTCTCCAGAACGCCGGTCTCACGCATGGCCGAGGCCCGGGCGACTTCGTCACCGGCGACCTCTGCCCGAGCCAGAAGCCGCTCGCTCGCGCCTTCTTCACCCAGCTCGAATCCGCGGGCCCGCATGTTCCCGTCGCCCTCTCGATTTCGGGCCTCTGGCTCGTCCATCATTTCGACGATTTCCGCTGGCTGGTCGATCAGCGCAATGCCGGCGCGCTCGACATCCTCTGGACCGATCACACCTATCACCACCCCTATCGTCGCAAGCTGCCGGACGACGCGAACTTCCTGCTCACGAAGGGCGTCGATCCGCAGGAGGAAATCCTCGACACCGAGCGGCTGCTGATCGCCAATGGCGAGACGCCGTCGCTGTTCTTCCGCTTCCCCGGCCTCATCTCCAGCGATCCGCTGATGCAGGCGGTCAGCCAGGATCCACCTGATCACGCTTGGCGCCGACGCCTGGCTGGCGCTGGGGCAGAAGCCCGGACGCGGCTCGATCGTGCTGGTCCACCCGAACGGCAACGAACCCAAGGGTCTGGCGATGTTCTCGACCGACCTCGCGCATGGCGCGATCGCCGCGCCGCTCGAGCCGCTGACCGCCGCGCCGGAATAGACGGCCGACCTGGCGCTGCGGCCTTGCTGCCCTATGGCTTCCGCGCCAGCGAAAATCCCGCTTCCGAGGTAGCTGGATTGCCGGTGGTTCCGTTCAGGATGAGCGAACCGCCCATCTCGCCATAGGCCGGAGTCGTGTTGGTCGGGCCGCCCTGGAAGAACGAGCCGGCCAGCGTCGCGGTCCGGCCGCCATTGCTGCCGGTCAGCGATGCCGTTGAAATTGCGACTGTCGACTCCGTTTGCATGGCCGTGCCGGCGTAGTTCGTTCCGTCGAGGCCGGTGATCGTCACCGTGCCCGGTGCGGGTTCCGAAGTTGGCCGCGGCCGAGAACGTGCCCGGCGGCGAGATAGCTTGTGATGTTGTTCGGGTTGGCGATATTGGCGATCGCGTGGCCGGTGTAAGTGGCCGTGCCGGTCGCATGGAAAGGTCCCGGCGGTCGTCGGGACGCCTGCGACCCAGAGCAGGAGAGCGCCCTGATCCTCGAACACGAGATTGCCGCTGCTATCCTTCAAGCCGTTGAAGGCGCTCCAGAAACCCCACTGCGTCGATTCGCATGCGCAGGGCGTAACTGGGACGGAGGAAATCGAGGTCAGGAATGTGGACGTGTTCGCGCCGACGCTCTCGGCTGTCACCATCTGCTGATTGGCGTAGCCTCCAGCCTCCGACAGCGACATGCCGTCGCGCGTCGAGACAGGGGCGTATTCGCGCCGTCGTTGAAGATCGCGGCCGCTCGCGCCGCGAAATTCGACGGATCGACATAGGCGCCGCGCGCAGTGTTCAGCCCGGCGCGAGACGCCGGGCCTCCAAACCTCCGAATACATAGGAAGCGGATCGTCATCCCGCCTGTTGGCGCGTGGCTGACGCCGCTTGCTGTCACTTTGAAGATTGGCGAGCATCTCGCTTGAATCGCCGGGCAGATAAGATGCCGACGTCGCCGGGGGTTCCGGTGAGATTGGTGACGACATATGGCTTCGTGTAATTCGTGGCGTGCCCGTCGCCGCCACGCTGTCAGCATCACGCCGCCGACATAGCCATTCAGGATCAGGTTCGGATGGTTGTTCGCCGAAGTCGTCGGCGTTGCCGTCTTTATCGGGTTGAACGTGTAGGTTGCCGGGCCAGTTGCAAAGTAATTGGAGGAGTTGACTGTTCGACATCGACGCCCGAGTTCAGATTCGTGTCCGCGTTGTTCAGATTGAGAAGCTGCGCAGTCGGCGTGCCATTCGAGTTCGGCAACGCTGTTGGGCACCGACGTCGACGTCGCCGATGACACGGCGCCGCCAGCCAACCCGTACCATGCGGCGGGGTTGCGCACCGTCACGCCTTGGAACCCGCCGGCCTGCGTGAAGCCGATGCCCGGAGCGTTCGAAATCTGGGACGTCATGACGAACAAGCGTCGCGTTCTGGTTGACGCCCTTCCCTGTCACGCTGAGACCGGCTTGAAACTGCCTGGAGGTCGTGTCCGGGTGTGCGTGCCGGGATTGAAGCCGCCGCGCTGATAGCCAAGGATCGGCGAAACCTGTGAAGCCGCCGGCTCCGGCGAAAGCGCCGGTCAGATAGGGCACGGGGCTCGAGCCCAGCGCTCGTGCTGAAGGACCCGGGGGTGACGATGGCGTAGGTCGCGGTGGGAGCCGCGACTGGCGTAACCGGCGGCGCGACAATCGGCGGCGGGACAATCGGCGGGCGTGATTGGCGGCGGAGTGACAGGCGGCGGAGTGACAGGCGGCGGAGTGACAGGCGGCGGTTTCATTCGCGACTGCGCCACCGCCTCGATCGCCGTCTGAACCGCGACTTGAATCCCAGTTTTGACCGCCGCTGTATTCTGAGTCCCTGCCGTCACGGGCTGTCGGGTCTCTTGCTGGACCGCCTGCAGTGGGTTTCCGCGACCCTGCGTGGAGTAAACGCTGTGGTGGCGACGATCGGCGCGCCAGGAGAATTCGGCGTGCCGACGTTGTAATTCCGCGCCAGGTTGTCCGTCGGCTGCTGGCTTGCGCCCCCGCTTTGGCCTGCCTTGGCTCGTCAACTGCCCGTTCGCCTGCGCGAGCTCCTGGCTGCTTGCACGGCCGGGAGAGGAGGGAGGCTGTTGAACCCCGCGACGGTCACGCCGAAGCCCGGGCGCGTCACCGAGACCGTGGTCGGATGTGCAATTTGTCGCCGAGCCCGCGCAAAGCGTCGTGACCGACATGTGGCCGAAGCCAAGGATCGCCTGCGTGCCCTTCGCTGCGCTATGCGAGATGATGGCGATGCCGCCGCGCAGGCCAATCGCCGCGACCGGAGTTCGGATTGTCGCCCCTTCGGAATGGGTGGCGACGCCGCCGACGACGCGCAGCACGCCCTTGCCCAGCGAAATGGCGAGCTCGCCGCTTGGTCGTGGCGGGATTGTAGACGAAGCGGTCGATCACCAGCGACGAATTGGGGCCGACATTGAGGGTCGTCTTGTCGATGAACAGCACCTGGACGCTGCCGGACCCGGTGGTCTGGATCTTCTCGTTCTCGACCACCTGCGCGCCGATCTCGATCACGCGAGTGGGCGCTCCCGGCGGCGTTCCCGAAGAGGTCGTGTTGACCGCGCCGGCCGTGCCGACCGTGTCGGCGCGCGCCGCGGCCGACAGCGCGAGAACCGCGCCGAGCGGAAGTGGCGGCGAACAGCAGTGGAAGCGATCGTGCCCGGCGCATTCGAGTTTCCTAACGATCAGAAGCGGAAGGTCGGCCCCGCCGCGACGAGGAAATCCTGCAGGCTGTAGTTCGAGACGGTCGAATAGGTGCGCAGATATTGGACCTGCAGCGTGAAGCCGAGGTTGCGGTAGAAGGGCGCGTCCAAGGTCCCCGCCACCCGCCATTGTCGATCCGTGCGGGTGGTGAAGGGCGAGACGATCGGGTCCGGTTCAGCATAAGGGGTGTAGGAAAAGCCGACGGAGGGCGTGAGCGTCCAGAGCCGCGCCGGTATGCGCGAACGAAGGCGCGGCGAAAGAATAGGGCAGCCCGACGTCGATCGAGAAATCGTGAAAAGCGTAGGGCCCGTAGCTCGCGTCGAAGTCGGTGTAGGAGACGCGGCCCTGCCAGGACAGGCCCAGCGGGGCCGAAATCAGCCCCGAACCGAAGACATAGCCGATCCACTGCCCGCCGCTTTGGCCCTCGGCCGTCGGATAGTTCGCGGAATTGTAGAACCAGCGGTTGCGGAACTCGACCCCGGGCGTGATCGTCAGCGTTCTCGTTGACGGGCCAGTTCAACGACACGCCGGCGCCGAGCGTGTTGAGATAGTTCGCGCCGCCGAGCGTCAGCACGTTGCCGATCGCATACGGATGGACGGTGAGCCCGCCGTAGTCGCCGATCCCGAGACGCGGGCCCGGTGCGCAATTCGGCCAGGCCCAGATCGAGGCGCGTGACCTTGAACTGCTGGGAGTAATAGGTGATCAGATCGGATTCCCATCCGTCGCCGCGCTGATCGTTGAAATCGTAGAAATCATGCACGGTGACAAGTCCGAACGCGTTCCAGTCCGGCGTCTTCTGAAACTGGGGCGACAGCAGCGCGTTCTGGCCGAGCGCCAGAACGTTCGGGCTGTTGGGGCCGGCGTTGGCGTTGGTCTGATAGGCGAGGCCGAACTGCCCGTAGATCAGACAATTGATTGATCGCGACCGCCTTGTCGACCGCGGCGATATAGGTCTGCACTTCGGTGTGAACGTCGGCAGGGCGTATCCGGGTCGTTGAGAACGGCGTTGAAATAATTGCGCGCCATCTCATAGGAGCGCAGATGAAAATAGAGCACGCCGAGTTGGAGCTTCACCCGAGGAAGATTCGGGTTGTAGTAGAGCATGCGCTCGAGCGCGCCGATCGCCGCCTCGTAGTCGCCGAGCTCGGTTTCGAGTTGAGCGTATTGGAATCCGGCGTCGAGATCGTCGGGCTTGAGCAACAGGCGCTTGAACAAAAGGTCGGCGGCGATGAGCTTGTCCGCATCGTTCATGGGCGGCGGGGGCCCACGGAGCGAGCGGCTTGCGTCTGCGCTAGAGCGGCGGGGGAAGCGGTAAGCGCCGCGCCGACGACGCCGATCGCCGCCGCGAAGCGCGCGGGCCCCCGTCCGCGAAGAGCGGGCGGGCGGCGCAATCTTCTTCTGCCCCCACTGCATTAGGCAGACCCAGCTCCCAGTTTGTATTTTCTTAAAGTCTATTTCCGCCTAAATGCAACCAGATTCTTAGACATTGTTGCAGCGGCGGTTGTCATCGTGCACCGGTCCCACCCCTTACGTCAGTCCCACCGAGAGCTTAAGTTTGTCGCGCGGAATACCTAACCTTGGATGACCGGAGCGCCAAAACGCTGCCGAAAGTGCGTTTTTGGCCCCCGGAACCAGGTCCGCCGCCGCAACCCCTATCCAGAATTGAATTCCAAGAGGAGACAAAGCCCATGACCGACATCAGCAGCGCCGGAACGTTTCCGCTCGGCGATCGGCTCGTGAAGCGCCTCGGCTACGGCGCGATGCAGCTCGCGGGACCCGGCGTGTTCGGGCCGCCCAAGGACCACGACGGCGCGATCGCGGTGCTGCGCGAGGCGCGTCGCGAGCGGCGTCGATCACATCGACACCAGCGATTTCTACGGCCCTCACGTCACCAACCAGCTCATCCGCGAGGCGCTTCATCCTTATCCGGAGGATCTTGTGATCGTGACCAAGATCGGCGCCCGGCGGGGCGACGACGCGTCGTGGAACCCGGCGATGAGCCCGGATGACCTCGAGAGCGCGGTCCACGACAATTTGCGCAATCTCGGGCTCGACGTGCTGGAGGTCGTCAACTTGCGGATCATGGGCGCAGTCCATGGACCCGCCGAAGGTTCGATCGAGGCGCCGCTCACGGTCCTGGCCGACCTTCAGCGGCGGGGCCTGGTGCGTCACATCGGGCTCAGCAACGTCACCGCAAAGCAGATCGCGGAGGGCCGCCGCATCTGCGAGATCGTCTGCGTGCAGAACCTGTACAATGTGGCGCACCGCGAAGACGACGCCCTGATCGACGACCTCGCGCGCGCCGGAATCGCCTATGTGCCGTTCTTCCCGCTTGGCGGCTTCACGCCCTTGCAGTCGACAGCGCTCGACGAGGTCGCGAAGCAGCTCGGCGCGACGCCGATGCAGGTGGCGCTGGCCTGGCTCCTTCAGCGCGCGCCCAACATCCTGCTCATCCCGGGCACCTCTTCGCTCGAGCATCTGCGCGAAAATCTGGCCGCGGCGAGCCTTAAGCTGCCCAACGACGCGCTGACCGTGCTCAATGGGATCGCGACCGAGGCCGCGAGAGCTTAGATCCGAAGTTTCTGGAGGCGGCCCGAGGTTCCCGCGGACCGCGCGCCGCCCTCAGGGGCTCGGCTCGCTGTAATAGCCCTTGCCGCTGTCGTCGGCATAAGCCGGCGCGAGCGCGATGGTCACGCCGGCCGCCGCGCCGCAACCCATCGTCACGGCCACGAGAAGGATCAGAAGATACTGCATGGTCCCCAACCCGCCGCTCCCCTTCGACGTTGCGTCCGCCAGAAGCCCTCGACCCGCCGCCGTGTCAACCCCCAGATTGGCTCGAGCTGCCGAAACGGACCGTGAGCGCGGTCACAGATTGCGCCTGCTCAGCCGTGCTATTGGTAAATTGTTATTGGGTTACCTGTTAACGGTGAGTTAATTGAGCGGGGCCGCGGTTCGAAGGAGAAAGGCGAACCTCGGAGCGCCGGCAAATACCCTTATCGTATTGATCCTTCAATAGTTTATCAGAATTATCCAATAGTCGCATTTTGTATTCAAGGACATTTTTTGGCTCGGCCCGTAGTTATTATGACAGGCAGACCTACGAACATAAGGTTTGGGTTCTCTGTAATAGGTATTTTTCCGTACTTGCTCTTCTATTTAATTTTTACGCATCTCTTTGCTGACCAAAACCTACCCTGAAAGATTGAAGGAGGAAAATATGGCTGAATTGCATGAGAGTCTCGTTCTAAACCCGCATTGGATTTTCGATCCGGCGATTTGGAGAATAATCGAGCAGGGCGACAAGGCCAAAATTGCGGCTGTTGCCAAAATACAACTCGACCACCTTCATGCGCAAACCACGGCGAGTTTGAAAGCCATCGAGGCTTTGCAGAGCGTGGTCGCCGGGGCGCAGAGGTGACCCGCCGACGCCGCTCCGCTGCGTAGAGCGTAAGGACGCGTCGCCCAGGCGCGGCAGGGGATTTGCCGCGCCTCTCCCTCATTTTTCGACACATATCGGCACGGAGCGTTTGCGATGGACACGCAGAGTGGCCTCGGATCAGAATTGCGCCTGTCTCATGAGAGACCCAATGTGGTGCTTATCGGTTTCCAGAAAATGGGAAACCTGGGCCTCGGCTACCTCTCGGCCGTGCTGCGCGGCGCGAACGTCAACGTTCAGGTGCTGGACATTAAATCTTCGCCCGAACGGATGGTCGAAACAATCCGGCGAACCCGACCCATTCTGGTCGGATTTTCGCTGATCTTCCAATATTACATCCGGCGCTACGGCGACCTGATGCGAGACCTGCGGAGCCAAGGCGTCGACAGCCATTTCACTATGGGTGGGCATTATCCGACCCTCAGCTTCGACCAGACGCTCAAAGCGGCGCCCGAACTGGACAGCATCGTGCGCTTCGAAGGCGAGGCGACGCTTTTAGAGCTGGTCAACGCGCTGGCCTCCGGCCGGGACTGGCGGGCGATCGACGGCATCGTTTGGCGCGACGAGAACGAGATCGTCGCCAACGCGCCGCGAGCGCTTGCGCCCGATCTCGACGCGCCTCCCTTTCCCCGACCGAGACTTCGAACCGATCAAGGTTCTCGGCCGCAAGATCATGCCGATCCTGGCAAGTCGCGGCTGCGCCCGGACCTGCTCCTTCTGTTCCATTCATACGTTCTATCGCACGGCGCCGGGCAAGGTGGTGAGAACGCGGAAGCCCGCCCAAGTGGTGCGCGAAATGCGGATGCTGCACGAATCGAAGGGCATCGACGTCTTTCTCTTCCAGGATGACGATTTCCCGCTCTTTGGCCCCAAGTGGCGGGCGTGGGCGAACGAGCTCGTCGACGAACTCGTCGCCAGCGGCTTATCGAAAAAGATCATCTGGAAGATCAACTGCCGCGCCGACGCCGTGGAGCCGGTGTTGCTGTCCCGCATGCGCGACGCCGGTCTCTATATGGTTTATATGGGGCTCGAGTCCGGCAACGAACAAGGACTGATCACGCTCCACAAGCAGATCACTGTCGAACAGAACCTTCGCGCCGTACGAATTCTGAAGGACATTGGGCTCCGGTTCGAATTCGGCTTCATGCTGCTCGATCCATGCAGCACGTTTCAGTCGGTTCATGACAACATCGCGTTCTTGCGCCAGATCGTCGGCGACGGCTGCGCCCCGGCGACCTTCTGCAAGATGCTGCCTTACGATGGGACTCCGATAAAGGAAGCGCTGGAGACAAGCGGTCGGCTGAAGGGCGACGTCTGCGCGCCGGATTACGATTTTCTCAATTCCCGATTGGACGCCTTCTACGACGCGCTCGCCAATATCATCGATGTCACCGGGTCAATTCACGGGCCGCGCGCGCTCACGATGCTGCTCGAATGGACGCACACCGAAGTCGCGGTGATCCGACGCCTGTTCCCGAGCCTCCCGGGTCTCGATGCCTACGAAGCTTCCTTGATCGGCCACACGCAGCGAAGCAATGAAGCCCTGTGCGCCACGGTTGAAGCGGTCGCGGACGTGCATGAGCATGGTCGCGGACAGATGCCGAACTCGCAGGAATTGAAAGAGCGTTGCAACGCGACTTTTGAAACCGTGACCGCCGAGCGCAACGATTTCATCGCCCGCCATCAAGACGTGCTTCTCAAAGCCTTGGCGGTGGCTGCTTAGCGATTAGCCTGCGCAGACGGATCCGCGGATCGCGAGCCGCTAGAGCACTAGCCTTGGGGCCCGCGGCGTCATGGCCGCGGTTCGGCCCGCCACAGGTCAACTGCGCCGCCTCATAGATCGGCTTAGCGCCAACGCCATAAGAGCCAACGCGCGGCGTCCGGTTTGCCTCGCGGCTTCGCAGAGCCCATTTGAGGCCCCTCGACCTACCAGGAGCGTGACGTCCCGATGAGCAGTGAGGCGAAGCGTCATACCGGTGGCTGCCTTTGCGGCGCGCTGCGCTACGAGGCGGTGGGCAAGTCGATCGGCTCCGGCCATTGCTACTGCGTCGATTGCCGCAAGGCGTCGGGTTCGGGTTTCATTCCCTTCATGGGCTTCAAGGCGGATGCTGTTCGCTTCACCGGCGAAGCCCGCCAGTTCCATTCGAAAGCGGCGAACGGCAATGACGCGGTCCGCAACCGCTGCGCGCAATGCATGAGCCTGGTGTTCGGCGGCGAGATCGGCAAGAGCAATTCCTACACTTTATACGCCGGCACGCTCGACGATCCCTCCGGCTTCCACCCGACCTTCGCCATCTTTGCGCAAGGCCGTCCGCCATGGGCGCTCATCCCGCCCGGCTTCAAGGTTTTCGACCGGATGCCGGGTTAGCGGCAAAAAGTCGATTGTCTGTCACGAAGGTGACAATTCGAGCGGCGCGCATCGTATCGAGATTGCCGAATACCGCGCTGCTGAATCACGGTATCCAGGATCGCCGGCGCCTGCCTTGAGAGGCCGACCAAAAGCCTGCCGGGCGCCGCGGCGAGCGCGACTCATCAAGCTAGGCAGCGCTCTACAACCCATCAGATGCCACTGGCGGTTTGTAATTATTTATGTTTACCTAACGGAATGCGGGACGGCGCCAGACTGACCTGACGCGACCCGTGGACTGGAATTTTTTGCGAGGGGAACCCGCCCCCCGCTCAAATCGATTTGATCAACAATTGGAGGAGCCAAAATGAAAACTATCATCCTTGGCAACGGCAAAGGTCTCTCCGTCGCTGACGATCACAGCAACGGAGACATCATTATCCTGGGTGACGGCGTCAATGACGCGGTCAGCGCGGCTTCGAGCCAACACGACGCGATCATCCTTGGCAATGGCGCGACTGACACGGTGAGCGCGTCCTCCAGCCAGTACGACACGCTCATCCTAGGCAATGGCCACAATCTTACTGTCGTTGCCGATCATAGCAATGAAGCGATGATTATCCTTGGCAATGGGGCCAATGACGCAGTGAGCGCGAGTTTCAGCCAGCACGACACCATCACCCTCGGTGACGGTGTCGGAGACACCGTGAACGCCTCCGAGAGCAGTCCATTCGGTACGGGGGTGGGCGGCAGCCAATACGACGCCATCATCTTGGGCAACGGCGCCGGAGACACCGTGAACATCGATGCCGTTCAAGGCCTCAATCAATACGACATCATCATCCTCGGTGATGGCGCTGGAGACACGGTAAACGCTCTTGTCGGTCTGGGCATCAATCAATACGAGACTATCGCCCTCGGCAACGGCGCCGGAGACGCTGTGAGCCTCGCTGGCGGCTTCAACGACACCATCACCCTCGGCAACGGGGCCGGCGACAGGGTGACCGCCTTACCCGGCGCGACAGATTTCGGCAGCCGGTACGACACCATCACCCTGGGCAATGGCGCGGGAGACGCCGTATCAATCGAGAACAGCCAGGGCGACACGATCACGCTCGGCAATGGGGCCGACGACAAGGTTAATGTCGAAGGTGGCTATCCCAGTTCGGGCAACACGATCATTGTCGGCAACGGCGCCGGCAACTCGGTCACCGTCGGCTACACTCAGAACAGCGCGAATACGATTGTCGTCGGCAATGGCGCTCACGACAGCGTGTCGTTTGCAGGCTCGGACGACAAGATAACGGTCGGCAATGGCGGCAACGATGCGGTTTCGTACAGTGATGCCTTAGCCAGCACTATCTCCGTGGGCAATGGTGAAGCTGACGTCGTGACGATGGGGTTCGGGTCCAAGAACAACATTACGCTTGGGAACGGCAACCATGACGTGGTGAACAACAACGGCCGGACGCCTGGCGACAATAACTCGATCACGCTGGGCAACGGCAGTGGCGACGTGGTGAATGACCTAGGATCGTATGAGACGATCACGCTCGGCAATGGCGCTGATACGGTTGCGGCGGGCGCAAATAGCACCGTCACGCTTGGAAACGGCGCTGACCATGTGACCGCTGGATCAGGCAGCACGATCAAGCTCGGCAACGGCGCCGACACCGTGACGGCGGTCAGTTCGCTGATCCACGGGGGGTATGGTCACGATACATTTGTGTTCACGGGCAGTTTTGGTCAGGACACAATTACAAACTTTAGCCCGTTGCACGACAACATCGTGTTGGCTCAGGCCATGTTTGCTAACTTCGGCGCCGTGCAAAGCGAGATGACTCAGGTCGGGGCCAACACCGTGATTAGGTATGATTCGGCGAACGTAATCACCCTGACGGGCGTCAAGGCTTCCAGCTTGCACGCCAGCGATTTTCAATTCGTTTGACCGTCTAGGGTTGCGGCGGGATCTGCCCAAGAACAGAAAAAACGGGACTGAAATAAGGATGTGAAGAGGATGGAGACCGGGTGCTTCCCCGGCCTCCGCGGTCCTATTTCTTGGAGGAGCTTTTCGCGTGAGCCTCATCAGAGGCCGCGCCGGCAACCTTGGAATGCTTCTGCGCTTCCATCGAGTGCTCGTTACCCTTCATATTGTCGTTCTTGCCGTGGTGCTCTGCGGCGGCGCGATGCGACTTGGCTGCGCTCTCATGGTGGTCGGCTGCTTTTATGTGTGCTTGACTCGGCATGTGAGTCTCCTGTTGTCCGGCCAAATTCCGGTCGCTGACTAGCGGCCTCAATAGTGTTCGCAGGGAGTGCTTTTGTTGTTTTTAGGGAGTGGAATTGGTTAGCGGACAAGATTGATGTCACAAGAAATCTTGACTGGCAAAGCAGACGCGATTGGAGTACAATCGCGTTATGACAGAAAGCTCCGTATTTGCTACCGATGTCGTAAAAGACATCGGAAATCCCAATCGCTTTCGCTGGAATATTTACGAAAATACGAAGGTGCGAGACAAATCGTTCTATTCCTTTGCGACAAGACGCGAAGCGCAGAACGATGCAGATAAGTTCGTCCGCAAGCTCAACTCGATTTGGCCGGCCTCAAAAGAATAAAAGGCCTGGGAATTCAAGATGGGCTGCAGATCGTCGCCCGCGCTGGCGGCATGGCGACGGTCGATCTACGCCTTGTGCGAAGGCTTGAGGTGTGGGGATGGGGCGTCCTTGAGGCGCCCGGAGGCCAATGTGCTTCCCAAGGGCTTATGAAGCGGCCAGACGCCGCGATTGTCTGGGGCCGCAGCCGCGGGATGCCGGATAAGCACGCGCGCGCGATCCCATAGCTCGAAGCCTTCGAAAGAGTGCTTGCGCTCTGAAAACAGCGCGTGAGCCTTTGCAATCGCCTCTTCGTCAGAGAGTCCGGGCAGTTCCTCGACGACCTCAATACGGCCGCCGCGCATGAAATAGCACTGCATCCTGTAACTCCCACCGGACAACAAGGGAGTTCGCGCTTTCCTTGGAAGTGAAGGCGCGTTTGCTCTCAGTCATCGACATCGATGATGGCGGCTACTCTATCACTTTACGGACTGAGAACCTAATCAATATCGGCGCTCCGTGCTTATGACGGATCGGAACTTTCATTCACCTTGCGCGCAGCTTTGATTAAATCCGCCAGTTGCCGCTTGAGAACCCGACCTTCAACTTGGCTCGACGAGTATCCCTCGCGATTAAGAGATGAGATGATCTCCGTCAGCCCGGCGACGCGACCGGACCTCGCCAGCTGAAATGCTCGTTCCAAAGCCGTCATTCTTTGATCCATGCCGAAAGGCATATCGGGGATTCGAGGCGCGAGCGAGGCGGGAAACAGCCCCCTCCCTGCAATCAGAGCGCTCGCGGCGCGGCCTCGCCTCCGTCCGCCGTTTCTGTATAGTGCCGGCGACCATCCGGAGTCCTTCGTGGCCGTTCAATTGTCGTTTCGTTTCGTTAGGCCGGCTCGCTTGACGGCGCTCGCCGTCGCGCTCGCGCTGGGTCTCGCGGCTTGCGGCAAATATGGCCCGCTCGAGCCGCCGCCCGACCCGAACGCGCCGCCCAAACCCGCCAATTCGAATACGAACAACATCAACGCCCTGTCCAAGCCGTCGATCCCACCGATCACGCCGCCGAAGCAGCCGTTCTTCCTCGATTTCCTGCTAAAATAAGCAGAACCCTCCCACGAATGCGTCCCTTCACCTATCGCAACGGCGTCCTTCACGCCGAAGACGTCGCACTGCCGACAATCGCCGAAGCCGTCGGAACACCCTTCTATTGCTATTCGAGCGCGGCGATCGAAGCGAGCTTCGAGGCGTTTCGGAAGGCATTTGCCGGCCAGAACGTCGCTCATTTCGTATGCCATGAAGGCGAATTCGAACCAGGCGGTGCTGACGACGCTGGCTCGAGCGGGCGCCGGCATGGATGTCGTCAGCGAGGGCGAACTGAGGCGGGCGCGAGCCGCAGGCGTGCCAGGAGAGCGGATCATCTTCTCTGGCGTCGGCAAGACGCTCGGCCGAGATGAACCTTGGGCTCGACGAGAATATCCACTGCTTCAACGTCGAATCGGAGCCGGAACTCGAGGCGCTGTCGCGCGTGGCGTCGGGCCGCGGCGCCGTTGCGCCGATCGCCATCCGCGTCAATCCCGATGTCGATGCGCGCACCCACGCCAAGATCGCGACCGGCAAGTCGGAGAACAAGTTCGGCGTGCCGATCTCGCGCGCCCGCGACGTCTACGCCTACGCCCGCACCCTCCCGGGCTTGAGCGTCCATGGGGTCGACATGCATATCGGCTCGCAGATCACCGATCTTCAGCCGTTCGATGACGCTTTCGCGCTGCTCGCCGAGTTCGTTCAGGCTCTGAGGAGCGACGGGCATACGATCGACCATGTCGATCTCGGCGGCGGCCTCGGCATTGCTTATCGCAACGACAACAATCCGCCTCCCTCGCCGGAGCAATACGCCAAGGTCGTCGCCAAGCGCACGGGCGGCGCTCGGCTGCAAGGTGATTGTGGAGCCAGGCCGGTTTATCGTCGGCAACGCCGGAGCGCTGGTCGCCTCAGTCATCTATCTAAAAAAGGGCGAGAACAAGCATTTCGTCATCGTCGATGCGGCGATGAACGATCTCGTGCGGCCGACGCTCTATGAGGCGCACCACGAGATCCTGACGGTGAAGGAGCCGGGTCCGGGCGGCGCATATCTCACGCGCAGCGACGTGGTCGGCCCGGTCTGTGAAAGCGGCGACTATCTGGCTCTCGACCGCGACTTGCCCGAAGTCGCAGCCGGCGACCTCCTCGCGGTGATGAGCGCCGGCGCTTATGGCGCAGTGCAGGCCGGAACGTACAACTCCCGCCTCCTCGTGCCCGAAGTGTTGGTGAAAGGGCGCGGACTATTCTGTTGTGAGGCCAAGGCCGACTTATGAGGAATTGATCGGCCTCGACACACTTCCGCCTTGGTTGAAGTGACGCGTTATGGCTGCAGGAATCGGCGTATGGCGTGCGCCGTGCGCTGGCCTGAAAATTGCTCAAAAACTCGGGTCATACAAACAACGGATCACGGCTTCGCGGTGAACGACTTGGGTCAACCAACAATCGACGACGGGCGCCTCGCGAGCTCTCGCGGTCTGGGCGCGACGCGCGCTTCTCGTCGAGCGCGTGTGGCCGCCGCTCGTCTTCGCGCTTGTCGTCGTCATTCTATTTCTCGCCGCCTCATGGGCCGGCGCCTGGCAATTCGCGCCCCGGGCCGTCCGCATCGCTGGCGTCGTCCTGTTCGCGCTTGGCGCTGGCGTGGCCCTCTCGCCGCTCGTTCGATTGCGGCGGCCCGCAGCGCGCGACGTTCTGGCGCGGCTCGACCGCGACGCGAAGGTCAGCCACCGTCCCGCCTCGTCGCTCGCCGATAACCTCGCCAACGATGACGGCGATCCGGGAACGCAGGCGCTTTGGGCGGCGCATCGGGCGCGCCTCGAGCGGGAAGTTGACGCCATCCGCGTCTCCCCTCCCTCGCCGCGCATGGCCGAGCGCGACCCTTATGCGCTCCGCTTCGCTGTGGCGATGCTCGCCTTTGCCACAGCGGTCGTCGCGGGACCCGAGATGTACGGTCGCTTCGCCTCCGCCTTCGACTGGCGCAGCGACGAAGCCATCGCCGCTGTTGCGGCGAGCCGCATCGACGCGTGGATCGACCCGCCGCCTTACGCGGGCCGACCGCCGTCTGGTTCTCGACTTCAAAACGGCCGACCCGCAGACGCTGAGCGTCCCGGAAGATTCCGTTTTGGTGGTGCGTGGCGACCCAAGCCTGGTCGAAACCCGCGTCGAGGGCGCGATCACCCCGGCGGATCAGACAGGCGGGACGCCCGCGAACGCTGCGCCCGGGTCGGACCAGAAGAACGGAGCGTCTGCGAGCGCTCCAACCGAAAAGCGGTGGACGATTCATGGGCCTGGCAAGGCGACGATCTTGCGCGGCGGCCAACCCGCCGCGGTCGCCGTCCTCGCTGTCACGCCAGCCGGCAATCCGACGATTGTCTCGACCGACGAGCCGAGCGCCAACCTCAGCGGCACGCTGACGCTCGCCTACCGGACCCAGGATCGATTTGGCCTCGCCGGCGCGCGGGCGGACTTCGTCCGTCCGCATGAAGGTCCCGGGCCCGCTCCGCGCACGCTGGCCCCGCCGCCACAAGCGGCGCTGCAACTGCCGCCGAACGCCAACGGCGTCGGCGACGGGCACACGACTGTCGATCTCTCGGAGCACCCTTGGGCGGGCGCGAAGGTGACGATGAAGCTCAGCGCCGTCAGTATTTCGGGCAAGACCGGCGAGAGCCCGCCGATCGAGATGACGCTGCCGCAGCGGGTCTTCCACAACCCGCTCGCCCGCGCGCTCGTGGAGCAGCGCCGCGATCTTATCCTCGACCCGGACCATGCGCCCAAACAGGTCGAAACCGCGCTGACCGGCCTCGCCATCGCGCCCGAATTGTTCGACACGCCGGCCAACATTTATCTCGGGCTCAAGCAGGCCAACACCTCGCTTGCGCGCGCCCACAGCGACCCCGAACTCCTGGACGTCGCGGCGCTTTTGTGGGCGATGGCGTTGCAGCTCGAGAACGGCGACGCCTCGAAAGCCGAACAGGACTTACGCGCCGCCGAGCAAGCTCTCCGCGAAGCGCTGAAGCGCGGCGCGAGCGACGAAGAAATCAAGAAACTCATGCAGCAACTCCGCGAGGCGGCCAACCGCTTCATGAACGAGATGGCGAGCAAGACCCAGCCCGACGGCAGTCCTCAGGACCAGAACCTCCAGGCCCAGGATCTCGACAAGATGATGGACCAGATGGAGGAGACCGCCCGCAACGGCTCGCGCGAGGACGCGCAAGCCATGCTCGACCAGATGCAACAGATGTTCGAGAACATGCGCAGCGCTCAGGACGAACAGGAAAGTCCGGGCGAACGCGAGATGCGCAAGCAGATCGGGGAACTCGAGAAGCTCCTCCACGACCAGCAGGCTTTGCGTGACGACACGTTCCGCAGCGACCAGAAGGACCGCGCGCGCAAGCGGGCGGAACGCAATCAACCGTCGCCGGGGCAGGACCAGGATTCGCAGGCGCAACCGGACCAGGACGGTTCGAACGCTCCCGACGAAAGCGACAACGATTCCGACCAGTCGGACAAGCAGGGCCAGGACCAGGCCGACAAGGGCAAACCGTCGCTCGAGGACCGCCAGCAGGAACTGCGCGACCGCCTCGCCGAGTTGCAGCGCAAGCTCAAGAGCCTTGGCATGAAGGGCGAGAAGGGTTTCGATGACGCCCAAGGCGATATGAAAGAGGCCCAGAAGGACCTCAAGGGCGGTCAGGGCAAATCCGGCAAGAGCGGTCAGGGCGGGCAAGGCGGCAAAGGCGCGGCTGTGGACGCGCAAGGCCGCGCGTTGGAAGCGCTGCGCGAAGGTTCACAAGGACTGCAGAAACAGATGGAGGGCCAAGGCAAGGCCCAGGGCAAAGGGCGCGGCGGCAAGAGCACCTACGTCGGGCGCAGGGGCAGGCCGGGGGAAATGCCCGGCGACGATCCGCTCGGCCGTGGCGCTGAAGGCGACAAGGGGCGAGAGGACGGCCCGCTCAAGCAGACGGCTGGCGCGGCCGAGCGCGCGCGCCGGGTCATGGAGGAGCTGCGCCGCCGCCTCGCCGACCCTGAGCGCCCGGTGGACGAGCGCGACTATCTCGAACGGCTGATGAAGCGGGACTAAACCGCCGGTTTCCGTTCCTGCCCCAAGCGCAACCCTTCGGCCAATTCTCCGTCGTGATGGTTGCGATGGCGATAGTTAGGCCTGCAGACCATCCGTCCCGCGCCGACGCAAAGGTGGTTCTCGCCAGCCTCACCCGTTCGACGGTTCGAGTCGCGGCGTCCTCGATCTGTTGCGTTTGTTCAGGTCCTCTCAGAGTTGTTAGAGCGCCCGTCGAAGCGTACAATAGGCGGCGCGGTTTACCCACTTCGGAAACCGCAAGAAAAAGACACTGAGGAGGAATCGAATGCCATCCCTTGGAAGGATCGCTCTGACCCGTCGTGGGCTCATGACCGGCGCGGCGCTCGGCGCCGCATCGTTAGCGTTACCGGGTCAGGCAATTGCGAAGATGCCGCCGGGTCTCCCGCAGGCGCCGTATTTTTTCCGATTTAAGCTCGGCGGCGCGGAATGCACGGTTGTCTCGGACGGTCAATTGCCGCTTGGCAAACCGGCCGACGCTTTCCTCAACATCACGAAAGAGGAAATCGATCGCGAGTTGCGTGACAACTTCTTGCCCGCGCAATCCGCAGTGCTGGAGCAGAATATCCTCGTCGCCAACCTGGGCGATCGCGTCGTTTTGTTCGACACCGGAATGGGAACGGACGATTTGTTCGGGAGCTCGACCGGCAAAATGATGTCTTCGCTGCGTGTGGCGGGAATCGACCCGGCCGGCGTCGATGCAATCGTGATGAGCCATGCTCATATCGATCATTGCGGCGGTCTCGTATCTGCCGACAACAAGTTAAATTTTCCGAACGCGCAATATTTCATTGGCGAACCGGACTTTGACTACTGGACTAGCGACTCGAAGATACCCGCCAACGCGCCAGCCCGGGCCCACTTCTTAAACCAAGCGCGCAGGAACCTGCTGCCTGTCAAGGACCGCCTCCATTTCTATAAGGACAATGAGGAAATCTTGCCCGGCGTGACGGCTTTGTCCGCCCCAGGGCACACGGTCAGCCACACGATCTTCATGATCGATCACGACGGGCATCAGCTCTGCTACACGGCTGACCTCGCACACCACCCGGTGCTGCTGCTGGAGCATCCGCGCACACAATTCGCCTATGACACCGACCCAGCGCAGTCGGCGGAGAGCCGGGTGCGGATGCTGGACATGCTGGCGTCTAATCGCATTCCGATCTTGGCTTACCACTTCGCGTGGCCGGGGATCGGTCACGTGGCGAAAGTCGGCGATGGCTTCCACTACTTTCCCCTCGGGATGGATATGGAGACTGTAGGGGAAATCTAGCCGGTCTAAGGTCCATGGCCGGCGTCGCCGTCGGCCATGGAGCCTCGAGCAGCGGAGGCGATTGAGCCTGAACGAGAGTGGACGCAGGCGCTGCGTCGCGCTACGCGAAAACGATGGTTCGGCTGAACGTCATCTACACGCGCACTGGAGACAAGGGCGAGACTGGGCTCGGCGACGGCTCGCGGCGGCCGAAGAACGATGCGCGCGTCGCGGCGATGGGCGACGTCGACGAAACCAATTGCGCGATCGGCCTTGCGCTGCTCGCGGTGCGCGATGCGAGCGAAGCGGCCGATCTCGCGATCGAGCCGATGCTGACGCGCATCCAGAACGATCTGTTCGATCTGGGCGCCGACCTCTGCCTTCCGCGCCAGCCGGACGAAAAGCCCGGCGCGGTGCTGCGGGTCGCGCCGTCTCAAGTTCAAGGCGCTCGAACGCGCCATCGACGCGCTGAACGAGAAGCTCCATCCGCTGCGCTCGTTCGTGCTGCCGGGCGGCACGGCCGGCCGCCGCCGCCTTGCATCAGGCGCGCGCGATCTGCCGTCGGGCGGAGCGAGCCATGGTCGCGCTCGCCGCGATCGAGGGCGAGGAGGTCGGCGAGCCGGCGCTGGCCTATGTCAATCGCCTGTCCGATTATCTGTTCGTCGCCGCGCGCGCGGCCAACGACTTCGGCATGGTCGGACGTACTGTGGGCGCCCGGCGCCAACCAGAGCGAAAGCTCGGATCAGACCGAAGACGATGAGCGATAGCCAAGGACTTGGAAACGGCGATCGGCGTCATCAGCGGCACGTCGATGGACGGAATCGACGTCGCGCTGATCGAAAGCGACGGCGAGGCGCAGCTCAAGACCGGGCCCTCCGCGACTTTCCCCTACCCTTCCGCGGTCGCGCAGCGTCTGCGCGCGGTGGTCGCCGACTTGAGCGAAGCCCAGGCGCCGCAGCTCGAACTCGAGCGCCAAGTGACCGACGCCCATGTCGCGGCGGTCGAGGCGTTTCTCGAGCGATTTTCCATTGCGCGCGAGCGCGTCGCGCTGGTCGGCCTGCACGGCCAGACCATCCTGCATCGGCCGCGCGAAGGCCTGACGCGGCAGCTCTGCGACGGCGCGCGCGCCGCGGCGGCGCTCAAGATCGACGTCGTCTCGGACTTTCGTTCGGCCGACGTCGCCGCCGGCGGCGAAGGCGCGCCGCTCGCGCCCATCTATCATGCGGCGATGGCGGCGGGCCTCGAGCGGCCGCTGATGATCCTCAACTGGGGCGGGGTCGGCAACGTCACCTATCTCGGGCCAGAAGGACGAGATCATCGCCTTCGACACGGGCCCGGCCAATGCGCTGATCGACGACTTTCTCATTCTAAGGCGCGGGCTCGCCGTTCGACGAAGACGGCGCGCTCGGCGCGAGCGGGCGCGTCGATCCCGCGGCGCTCGCCACTCTGATGAGCGATCCCTATTTCGACGCGCCCGGCGCCCAAATCGCTCGACCGCAATCATTTCAACGCCGCCGCGGCCTGCGTCAAAAACCTGAGCGACGCGGATGGCGCGGCGACGCTGGGCGCGTTCACGGTCGAGTTCGACCGCGGCGGCGCTGAAGCATGTCCCGCAGGCGCCGGCGCGCTGGCTGGTCGGGGGCGGCGGCCGGCGAAACCCGAACCTCATGCGCCGGCTTAGCCGAGCGGCTGCAAGTCAAAGTCGAGCCGGTCGAGGCGATCGGCTTCGACGGCGACAGCATCGAAGCGCAATGTTTCGCCTATCTCGCGCTGCGTTCGCGGCGCGGCCTGCCGATCTCGTTTCCGACCACGACCGGCGTTCCGAAGCCGATGACCGGCGGGGTGTTCTGGCCGGCGCGCAAATGAAAAGGGCCCCGCTTGCGCGAGGCCCCGGTTGAAAGCGCGAATGCGCGATCGTCAGCAGACGTTGACGGACTGCTGGCCGAGGAAATTGCCGTAGGCGTCGTAGGTCGGCCGAACCTGCCAGCATCCGCCGCCATATCCATAGCCGCCGCCCCAATAGGGGTAGCTGGCGATCGCCGCGCCGCCGATCACGCCCGCAGCGATCGCAGGGCCCCACCAGCCATCGTACCAATAGCCGCCGCGCCAATAGCCGCCATGCCAAACGCCACGGCCTCCCCAGCCGCCGCCATGCCAGCCGCCGCCGCCCCAACCGCCGCCGTGCCAGCCGCCACCGTGAAAGCCGCCGCCGTGAAACCACCGCCGACACCGCCCCAGCCGCCGGCCAACGCCGGCGCCGTCGGCAGAACGACCGCCGCCGCCATCGCTAGCGCCGAAACGCCAGCGACAATCGTCTTCGAAATCCTGGTCATCATAGCCTCCATTGGACCGACGGCTGAACCGCCCGATCAACTCTGTCGCCAGGCCAAACGACTTGAGCCTGGCGTATGGTCTGAAGCCTGACGCTAAATTCCGGCGAGTGTTTGACGCCTACGCGTCGCTTGGGCGCCAAACCGAGATTTGTTTCTCAGATCACAGCGTAGCAGATCCGTTCACAAACAAGTGTTCGCAAGAAATGCTGAACAAACATTCATAATCGCAGGCTCAAATCTTACGCTTCTTGACCACCTCTACCTGGAATGCGACGGCGGACGCATGGGCGAGCCGCCGCCAGATCGAGGTTACATGCAGATGTTCACGAGCCGCCGGCCCAGATAGTGACCGTCCCGCGGTCCAGACGCGCCGCCTGACCCAGCAACCGGGTCCGCCGCCATAGCCATAGGCCGGCTGCGAAGCGATCGCGATCCCGACAGGCACCGTCGCCGCCGCGATCGCCCAGCCCGGATCATAGCCCCAGCCCCAGCCGCCGCCCCAGCCGCAATTCCAACAGCCGCCGCCCCAACCGCCGCCCCAGCCCCAGCCCGCGCGCCGATAGCCCCAGCCGCCGCCCCATCCGGGCCGGCCCCAGCCGCCACCGCCCCAACCGCCGCCATGCCAGCCACCGCCTCCCCAGCCGCCGCCGTGAAAGCCGCCGCCGCCAAAGCCGCCGCCATGGAAACCGCCGCCGCATGAAAGCCGCCGCCGCCGCCATGAAATTGGGCCTCAGCCGGCGTCGAGATCGTCGCGACCGCCGTCGCCATTCCGAGCGCAGCGACCGCCGCGACTAGCGGTCTTCCTGATCGAATTACGCATGGGGAACATCCTCCCGCTTATCGGCCGGGTCAGCCGTGTCCTGAGCCTAAAACTATGCTGGAATGGAAAAAGTTCTAGGCTTTCTTGCGAGACCCCGCGCAAAAAATTGATAATTCCCGAGAAATCGTCGCCGCCATGGTCGGCGGCGACATAAAGGGCATAGAGCTGCGCGGCTTCGGCGCCGAGCGGCGTCGAGGCCCCGACGCTCGACGCCGCCTCCTGCGCCAGCCGCAGATCCTTGAGCATGAGCGCCGCGGCAAAGCCGGGTTTATAGTCGCGATTGGCGGGCGAGGCCGGCACCGGCCCGGGAACCGGGCAATAGGTGGTGAGCGACCACGACTGGCCCGAGGCGGTCGAGGCGACGTCGAACAGCGCCTGCGCCGACAGGCCCAGCTTCTCGGCGAGCGCGAAGGCTTCGCAGGTCACGATCATGGTCGCGCCGAGGATCATGTTGTTGCAGATCTTGGCCGCCTGCCCCGCGCCTGGCGCCGCCGCAATGGACGATGCGCTTGCCCATGTTTTCGAGGATCGGCTTTGCCCGCGCGAACGCCTCGTCCGAGCCGCCGCACATGAAGGTGAGCGTCCCTGCGGTCGCGCCGCCGACCCCGCCCGAGACCGGCGCGTCGAGCGTCAGCATGCCCGCCGCGCCGCCCGCCTCGTGGGCTTTTCTTGCGCTGTCGACGTCGATGGTCGAGCAATCGATGACGAGCGCGCCCTTCGGCGTCGCGGGAAGGAAGTCGGCATGAGCCGGCGAGCACATGCTCGCCCGGCCGGCAGCATGGTCACGACCGTGTCGGCGTTGGCGACGGCCTCGCGCGCGCTCGCCGCGATGCGTGACGCCGGACGCGGCGGCCGCCGTCTTCGCCGCGTCGACGAGATCGAAGCCCGTGACCGAATGGCCCGCCTTGACGAGATTGGCGGCCATCGGCGCGCCCATATTGCCGAGGCCGATGAAAGCGATTTTCGACATGTTTCCTCCCAAGGCGCGCGAGCGCCAACGCTCCGCAATTGTAGGGCGCGGTCCGTAGGCCGATAGCGCCAAGCGGACTTCGACGACCGCGCCACGCAGACGTGGCTCAGCCGCGCGGGTTTGCGCGCTATGTTGCCGCTCAGCCGACAGTCGCGGTCCCATGCCCTCCATCCAAACTTTCCCCTCGTCGTCGCGACGCTCGCCTTCCTGCTCGCGGGCTTTGTGAAGGGCGTGATCGGGCTTGGGCTGCCGACCGTCTCGATGGGCTTGCTGACGCTCGTGATGGCGCCGGCGAAAGCCGCGTCGCTCCTGATCGTGCCGTCCTTCGTCACCAATGTCTGGCAATTGGCGGCCGGGCCCGAGTTTCGGGCGGCTGGCGCGCCGGCTTTGGCCGATGCTGGCGGGCGTCGTTCTTGGCACGCTCGCGGGAACAGGATTGCTGACGGGAAGCCATGCGGGGCAAGCGGCGATCGCGCTCGGGCTTCTGCTGATGCTTTACGCCCTGCTGGGTCTCACCTCCGTGCGCTTCTCCGTACCGCCCGCGGCCGAGTGGTGGCTCGGCCCTCTGATCGGCGTCCTGACGGGCCTCGTCACCGCCGCGACCGGCGTGTTCGTGATTCCCGCCGTGCCCTATCTCGGGGCGCTGAATCTGGACAAGGAAGACATGATCCAGGCGCTCGGCCTTTCCTTCACCGTCTCGACCATCGCGCTCGCCGCCGCGCTCGCGGCAGGCGGCGCCTTTGCCCTTGGCGATGTCGGCGCTTCAACCGCCGCGCTCGCGCCTGCGCTCCTCGGCATGGCGGCCGGCGGAGCGCTTGCGCGGCCGGTTCAGCGAGCAGACGTTCCGGCGGGTCTTCTTCGGCGGACTGCTCGTGCTCGGCGCGCATCTCGCGTCGCGCGCCGTGGTCTGAAGTCGCTCGGATTCAGCCCCAGTCCGGCGCCGAAGGGACGCGCATGGCCTCGATCTCGGGGCAGTCGAACCCGCAATGATCGCGCACGAGGCGCCGAAGCGCCGCCCGACTTCAATTCTCGATCAGCCCGCGCGCCACGATCACCCGCATGATCTCGTTCGTGCCCTCGAGGATCTGGTGCACGCGCAGGTCGCGCACGATCTTCTCGACGCCGTAGTCGGCGAGATAGCCGTAGCCGCCGAACAATTGCAGCGCGTCATTGGCGGCGTTGAAGCCGGTGTCGGTCGCAACCTGCTTCGCCATGGCGCAGAGGCGCGTCGCCTCGGGCGACTTTTCGTCGAGCGCGCTCGCCGCGCGCCACAGCATCGAGCGCGCGGTCTCGAGCGAAGTCGCGATGTCGGCGACGCGGAATTGCAGCGCCTGGAAGTCGGCGATGCGGCGGCCGAACGCCTTGCGCTCGCGCATGTAGGCAATCGCCTTGTCGAGCGCCGATTGGCCGCCGCCGATCGAGCAGGCGCCGATGTTGAGCCGCCCGCCGTCGAGCCCGGCCATCGCGATCTTGAAGCCGACGCCTTCCGGCGCCGACCCGATTGGCGGCCGGAACGCGCACGCCCTCCAGGATCACCTGACGGGTCGGCTGCGCGCGCCAGCCCATCTTCTTCTCTTTCGCCCCGAAGCTTAAGCCCGGCGCGCCCTTCTCGACCAGGAAGGCGGAGATCCCGGCCGGGCCGCCCTCGCCGGTGCGCGCCATGACGAGATAGAGGTCGCTGACGCCCGCGCCGGAGATGAACTGCTTGACGCCGTCGAGCACATAATCGTCGCCGTCGCGCCGGGCGCGCGTCGTGAGCGCCGCGGCGTCGGAGCCCGCGCCGGGCTCGGTCAGGCAATAGCTCGCGATCAATTCCATGCTGGCGAGGCGCGGCAGATAGCGGCTCTTCAGCTCCGGCGAGCCGAAGCCGTCGACGACCCAGGCGACCATGTTGTGGATCGACAGGAACGAGGCGACGCAGGGGCAGCCGGTCGACAAGGCCTCGAAGATCAGCGCCGCGTCGAGGCGGGTCATGCCGCTGCCGCCATGCTGTTCGCCGACGTAGATCGCCGCCATGCCCAAGCGCCGCCGCCTCGCGCAGGACGTCGACGGGAAAATGCTCGGTCTCGTCCCAGCTGGAGCGCGTTGGGCGCGAGGCGCTCGTCGGCGAAGGATTTCGCCATGTCGCGGACGGCGAGATGGTCTGCAGTCAAAGCGAACATGGGTTAAGCCCTCCTGGTTCTCCCGGGCGCAACAGCGTGCGAGCAGGCGTCCCTTCGACGCCCGCCCGCAACACACTCATATCGGCCTGGGCGGAGGTCGCAAACCTCTCAATTGCAGGCGGGCTTGGCGGCGTTGCAGGCGTCGGTGAGTTCGGCCGGCGGGTCCTTCTTGAACACGGTCTTGTAGGATTCGAGCACGTTCGACTGCACGACCGGCAGCGATTGCACGCCGACCCAGGCCGGCGTCTCCTTGCCGATCAGCGCGTTCATCATCGCCATCGCTTCCGCCGCGCCCTGATCGTAAGGCCGCTGCGAACCGGTCGCCTTCAAGCGGGCCGCCCTTGGCGATCTCGATCGCCGATTGCAGGCCGAGATCGACGGTCGTCACGGGAATGTTGATGCTCTGCGCCCGCATCGAGGTCAGCGTATCCAGCGCCGGCTGGTCCCACACCGCGAAGACGCCCTTGACGTCGGGATTGGCGGTCAGGAAGTCGCCGGCGATCTGCGACACTTTCGCCGGATCGGTGAAGTCGACCTGCTTCATCTTGATGTCGGGCCGGTTCTTCTGCATCCATTCGCGCACGCCCTTGGTGCGCTCGTTGGTGCTGAAATAATCGACGCCGAAATTGACGAGGCCGATCGTGCCGCCCTGCGTCGACGCAGGAGGCGAGGATCTGCGCGGCGATCTGGCCGTTGCCCTGGCTGTCGGCCGAGATCATCGCGGCATATTCCTCCGGATGCTTGAGGCCGGTCGGAATGCTGTCCATGAACACCAGCTTGATGCCCGCCTGCGAGACCTTCTTGTAGGTCGGCGCGGTCGCGGTGAAGTCGACCGGGATCGAGATGATGCCGTCGGGATGCTGCTGGATCGTGTTCTCGATGTCGGCGATCTGCTTGTCGACCTGATATTCGGCCGAGGCGACGCCGGTGACCGCGACGCCGTATTTCTTGAGCGTGTCGGTGATGCCCTGCACCTGCAATTGCGACCAGTCGAGATTGACGGTCTGCATCGAGATGCCGACCTTGAAATGGCCTGCCTTCACCTTGGCGGCGTCGGCGTCGCTGAGCTTGAGCTCGTCGACGGACGCCGCCTTTTCGCCGTGCGGCCCCTGGCCGACGATCGAGGTCGGCCCGAGCGTCGCGAGATCGACGCCCTTGACGCAACTTGCGGGCGTCTCGCGCAGAGCGCGGCGGATGACAGAAGCGCGAGCGCGCCCGATCAGCGACGCTGCACGCAAGCGCAGATTTGACGGTTGCGTAAATTCTCATGGCTCCTCCTGGCCTTTTCCTCGAGTCGTCGTTTTGTCTGTGAGGCCGACGACATTGCCCGCTGCCTAGCCCGCTTATCGCGAGCGCTCAGCGTTTCGTGAAAGCGACGGCGGCGACGATGATCGCGCCCTTGATGACGAGTTGCATCGGCGAGCTGACGCCGAGCAACACCAGCCCGTTGTTGAGCGTTCCGATGATGAGGCTGCCGAGCAGCGTGCCTAGAATGAATCCGCGGCCGCCGAACAGGCTGCATCCGCCGAGGATGACGGAAGCGATGACGTCGAGCTCCATGCCCTGCACGACATCGGGCCGCGCGGCGTGCGAGCGCGCGGAGAGGACCAGCGCCGCGAGGCCCGCCAGCGCGCCGGTCAGCACGAAGGCCCAGGTCGTGACGCGCTTGATCTGGATGCCGGAATAGAGCGCCGCGGTCGGATTGCCGCCGGCCGCGTAAATCCTGCCGGCCGAAGATGTTGTAGTGCAGCAGCAGCACGCCGCCGATGGTCGCGGCGAGCGTCCAGGCGATCGGCGCCGGCAGGCCGAACAGGCTGCCTTCGCCGAAAATCGCGAAATAGCGCTCGTTGGTGATGATGACGGGCTTGGTGTCGGTCACCATCATCGCGAGCCCGCGCGCGGCGCTGAGCGTGCCCAGCGTGACCAGGAACGACGGAATCGCGAGCCGCGTCGTCAGCATGCCGTTGATGAGCCCGACCAGCGCGCCGGCGCCGAGGCCCGCCGAACGCGCCGACGAACCAGAAATTGGCGACATGCGCCATGGCGAGCGCCGCGGCCATGCCCGAAAGCGCAAGCGTCGAGGCGACGGAAAGGTCAATCTGCCCCGCGATGATGACGAAGGTCATGCCGATCGCGACGATCGACACCGAGCGTCGTCTGCCGACCGATGTTCAGAAAATTGTCGATCGATAGAAACCAGGGCGAGGCGAGGCTGAAGACGACAAGCAGGACGACGAAGGCGAGATAGAGCATCCACGGCCATTCGCTGCGCAGACAGCGTTTGCGCCAGCGTCGAGGCGCGTCTCCGCTCGGCGGGCGGCCGCGTGCGACAGTCGCGGCGCAAGGCGATCCGTCATGCCGCTTGTCCCTGTTCGGTCTGGCTGACTTGGATGCAGCTGGTGCAGCTGTTCAGCGTCGCCGAATTCGTCGCGGCCGAGCGTGGCGATCACGCGGCCGTCGACGACGATGGAGATGCGGTCGCATAGCAGGATCAGCTCGCTGAGATCGGACGAGACGACAAGCACGCCGGCGCCGCTCCGAGCCGCATCCCGGATGAGGCCATAGATCTCCTCGCGCGCGCCGACGTCGACGCCGACGGTCGGCTCGTCGAGCAGCAGGATGCGCGTGCGCGCGTTATTCCATTTGGCGAAGACGACCTTTTGCTGGTTGCCGCCGGACAGATTGCGAACGCGGGTCGAAGGCCCCGGCGCCTTGATCGAGAGATCGCTTGATCGCGGCCTCCGTCTCCTCTGTCTCGGCGCCGCGCCGGACCCAGCTCGCCCACGAGAAATGCGGCAAACGCGGCAGGCTGAAATTCCGCTCGATCGAATGTTCGAGCACCAGTCCTTGCACCTGCCGATCCTCCGGCACGAGCGCGACGCCTTTCTCGATCGCCTCGGCCGGGCCTCGCATAAGCTCGAGCGGCGCCGTCGAGCCTGAGCTCGCCCTTCTCGATCGGGCGGAGCCCGAAGATGGTCTCCAGAATCTCGGTCCGCCCGCTGCCGATCAGGCCCGCAAGCCCGTGAATTTCCCCGTCCATCAAGCGTGAGGTCGACGCCGCGCAGACGGTCGTTGACGACGCCGGACAAAGCGAGCAGCTCGCGCCCGCCTGAGTCGGCGCCAGGCGGCCGGGACGCCGCGTCTCCGTCTTCGCAGCGTCGCCTTTGCTTCAGCGCTTGGGTGCTTCGGCCCGACGATCGCGGCGACCAGCGTCTTCATGTCGGTCTCGGCGGTGTTGAACGTGCCGACGTTGCCGCCGTCGCGCAAAACGGTGACGCGGTGCGAAATGCGGAACACCTCGTTGAGGCGATGAGTCACATAGATCACGCCGACATTCTGCCTGACGACCGTCGCGACAGCGTCGAACAGGATCTGCTCTTCGTCGCTGGTCAGCGCGGAAGTCGGCTCGTCAAGGACAAGCACGCGCACCCGTCCCATCAGCGCCTTGCAGATTTCGGTCATCTGCCGATAGGCGAACGGCAACGAGCCGACGGTCGCGCGTGGATCGAGGGGAATGTTGTGCTGCTTGAGGAAGCGCTCGGCCTCCGCCATCAGCTGGCGCTTCTTGAGAAAGCCGAGGCGGCTCGTCGGCTCGCGATTCAGCATCAGATTGGCGCCGACCGAGAGCGACTCGACGAGGCTGAGGTCCTGGTAGACGACCGCGATTCCCGCCTTGCGCGATTCCGCGGGGTTGTCGAAGGCGACCGAGACGCCTTCGATCTCGATTGTGCCGCTGTCGAAGCTGTGCACGCCGCTGAGGATCTTGATCAGCGTCGACTTGCCTGCGCCATTCTCTCCCAGAAGCGCATGGACCTCGCCCGCCCTAACTTCCAAGCTAACGCCGCGGAGCGCCCGAACGCCGCCGAAGCTCTTGGTCATTCCCGCAACGCGAACGAGCGGCGGGTCCGAGGACACGGCTGGATCGAAAGGCGGCGGAGGAACCATGGCTGGCAACGGATCTCTTCGCGTTCGTTGATCCCGTGACGTTGTTTTTTCCAACATTTCACGCTGGCGCAAGACGTTCGTCAAGCGTTGGCCTTGCCTCGGGAGTGGGCTCACGCAAACGGCCTTAGCTGGCGAAAGTTGCACAAAATCTCTTGAATTCGTCCGCGGACGCGTAGGCTTTCTGGGTGCCGCGCCGGGTCACGGAATCCGCGGCGTAGCGCGACGCTTGCTTCAGAGCAGCCTCGAGAGGCGCGCCGCCCGCGAAGAAGCGCGCAAAACTCCCGACGAAGGCGTCCCCGGCTCCTGTCGTGTCGACCGCCTTCACAGGCGCCGGCTCTATTTTTCGCGCGTCCGTCGACGTTGTCAGAAGCGCGCCCCGCGAGCCGAGCGTGACGATGACGGTCTGAAAACCTTTGTCGAGCAGGCTTCGCGCGGCGGCTGCAACGCTCGGCTCCGTATCAACCGGCATCCCGGTCAGGATCGCAAGCTCGGTTTCGTTGGGGATGAAGAACGTCACGTCACGAATCTGATTGACGTCAAGCGCGGGCGTCGCGGGAGCGGGGTTGAGGACCGTCTTGACGCCATGACGCTTGCCGAAGGCGATGGTCGCGTAGACAGTTTCGAGGGGAACCTCGAGCTGCATGAGAATGAGATCGCAAGTCTTCAAAACATCCGCCGCGCGATCGATGTCTGCGGGGGAAAGATCGGCGTTGGCGCCTTTCACGATGAGGATCGAATTCTCTCCCGAGGGCTCAACCATGATTGGCGCAACCCCGCTGGGCTTCCCCTTGACCCGCCGGACATAGTTTGTGTCGATTCCGAGTTGCTCAAGATTTCTTATGGTGGCGTCCGCGAACATGTCGTCGCCGACCGCTGTGACCATCACGACGGCTGCGCCGAGCTTGGCTGCGGCCACGGCCTGATTGGCGCCCTTGCCGCCATGCCCCATCTCGAAGCTTGGCGCCTCGACCGTCTCACCCTTGATCGGCATCCGATCCACGTAGGTGACTAGGTCCACCATGTTGCTGCCAACCACGGCGATGCGCGGCCTGTCCGTCTCGGTCATTTCCCCTCTCTTCCGATGCTTGCGGCGACGACGGCTTGCAATCGCAACTGTCTTCGCCGACACCTTCCAACACTACAGCGCGGCAGAAGACAAGCTGGCCAAGCTGTTCGGGAATCAAGAGAAGGTCAACATTGTCGGGAACGCGTCACGGACGGCCGCCAACCGATTGCCGCCGGACCAACCGGCCCGCGAGACCCGATTGAAGTCGAAGACTTCTCCGGACCACGGATTTCTGTGACACGCAGAGTTCGGATGGAGCCAATCGGCTTGAGACACCCTCCGGAATGAAAATGCTGGATGGCCGCGACTCGAGACTTCCGAGTGTGATTGAAGACGGTCGCGAACGCGCCTGCCTCGACGCGAACGACCGTGGCCGAAACGCAAAGGTTTCGCCGCTCCAATTCGATCGTCTCCCCTAACGCGCGCGGGGACGCTCCAAAGATGCGCGCGCCCGTGATCGAGAGGCTGGCGAGCCGCGTGAGCTGCGTAAGATTCTGCATCTTCACGGAAACCACGCGAAGCGGGGTCCATCCGCACGAGCTCGCGGCGCATGATTCCAGCAAGCTCTAAGTCGCCAAATCCCTAAATCGCCGCGGCCAGCCGCGGTTCCATCCGAAAGCAGTGTCGCCGGGCGGCGCGCGCTTGACAGTGAGGCGGCATGCTGGTCTGGTAAGCAGACCAGCACTGCGGTTGGACAATCAGAGACACAAGTTTGCGGACGACGCCAACGAGCATACTCGCAGGAGCTCCCCACCTGAGAGCGGAGATCGGCCGCCGCACGGTGCGCGAACGAATTAGCGACAAGCTCGCGTCGCTTATCGCGTCGGGCATCCTTCAGATCGGCGAAGAGCTGCCGAGCGAGCGAGAACTTGCTGCGCTGCTCGCAGTCAGTCGTGAGACCGTGCGTGGCGCCATACAGACCTTAGCGGCGATGGGCGTCGTCGCCGTGAGCCAAGGTTCGCGCACGCGCGTCGTCAGCCGGAAGATCGACACGCTGAAGATCGGCGTCGCGAGCCCGAGCGCGATCAATGCCTACGAGCTCGAGTCCGTGCATAGGTCGCGCCTGCTGATCGAGCGCGCCGTGGCCGCCGAGGCGGCCGTGCGGATCGACGATTCGACGCTTGGCCGCCTCGAACAGTCGCTGGCGATCCAGAAGCAGACGATGCGCGACCCCGTACACTTCCTGATCTGCGATCGGGAGTTCCATCTCACCATCTATCGCAGCTGCGGCAACCCGCTGCTCGCCGACTTCGTCGCCGATCTTTATGCGTTCATGCTTGACCACCGCAGAATTGCCGTCTCTCGCCCGGGCGCGATCGAGAAGAGCTATCTCGATCATATCGCGATCTTCAAAGCGCTGAAGGCCCGCGATCCGCAGGCGGCGACCGACGCGATCGGACGGCATATCGATCGAATTTACGCAACCACCGTCGAGATCCTCGCGGACAAACCGAAGCCAAAGAAGAGCGCTTGACTTCGGCAACGTCGCAGGAGCAGAGCCGCAATCGTTAATGCCGGAAAGTCCGGCAAATTGGGAGGAAAGAAAATGAAACTCAGCCGTCGAAGTCTCATATCCATGGTGTCGGCGCTCGCCGCGACAACGATCGGATTTGCCGCGCCCGCGCGCGCCGCCGATACGAAAGAGATTGTCTATTTGACGCCAGGGCTCGATCTGCCGTTCTGGCGCTACCTCTCCAAGGGGATCGAGGCGGAAGCCAAGAAGGCCGGCTATTCCTATACGGCGCTCGATTCGCACAACAGCGCCGAGACCCAGCTCAAGAATGCGCAGGACGCCATCGCGCGCGGCGTCGCCGGCATCGCCATTTCGCCAACCGACAGCTCGACCGCGCCAAGCGTTCTCGCACTTGCCGCGCGCGCAAAGATCCCCGTCGTCGTTGCGGACATCGGCACGAACAGCGGCGAGTATGTCTCGTTCGTCATCTCCGACAATTACCAGGGCGCGTTCGGCGTCGGCGAGGCGCTCGCCGCGGCGTTGAAGGACAAGGGCTGGACCGATGGCTCCGTCGGCCTCATCACCATCTCGCAAGCGCGCAAGAACGGTCAGGCGCGCACTGCGGGCTTTCGCGACGCCATGAAGAAGGCCGGCATCACCAAGGAGGCTGGCCTGCAGCAGATGCAATCCTATACGGCCGACGAGACGTTCAAGTTCACCCAGGACATGCTCACCGCAAATCCGGACATGAAGGCCATGTTCATTCAGACCGATCAGCCCAGCCTCGGGGCGCTGCGCGCCATCAAGGCGGGCCACCGCGACGGCACACTGCTTGTCGCCGCTTTTGACGGCATTCCGGAGTTCGTCGACCTCTTGAAGAAAGGCGATATCGTCGCCTCCGGCATGCAGCAGCCCTATCTCATGGGTGTGAAGTCGGGCGAAGCTCTGGTGGAGTCGCTCAACGGCAAGACGCCCGAGAAGACGATCACCGTTCCGATCGTCGTCGCGACCAGCAAGAATATCGACCAGATCCTGCCGACCATTAAAGAGACCGTGTTCGCCAACGAAATCCAATAACAACACGGGCCGGCGCGTCAGCGCCGGCCTCCCTCATGACTGAAACGATGACAGACCCGGCAACTCCAGTTCTGGAAGCACGCGCGATCTCGAAGAGCTTTGCGCAAACGCGCGCGCTCGTCGGCGCCAATCTCACGCTTGCGGCCGGGCGTCACCCATGCGCTCTTGGGCGCCAACGGCGCGGGAAAGTCAACTCTGTCGCGCGTGATTTCCGGTCATGTCCGTCGTGACAGCGGCGAGATTCTCTATCGCGGCGAACCGCGAGACGTCCGCAGTCCGCGCGAGGCGCTCGACGCAGGCATCGCCATGGTGATGCAGGAGACCAGCCTCGCGCCGGACCTCTCGGTGCTCGAGAACATTTTCCTCCCCGATCTTGGCCGCCCGGGCCGGCTGTCGCGCCCGACGATGCGCCGGCGGGCAAGCGAGATTCTCGCCGATCTCGGTCAAGAGCGCGCCGTCTCGCTCGACGCGGAAGCGCGCGATCTTTCCGCCGCGCAACGCCAGCTGGTCGAGATTGCGAAAGCGCTCGCGCTGAAAGCCAATCTGATCATTTTCGACGAGCCGACAGCGTCCTTGAGCCCAAGCGAAGTGGAGCGTCTGTTTGATGTGATTGCGCGCCTCGAAGCTGCGCAATGCGCGATCGTCTTCGTCTCGCATCGTCTGGAAGAGGTGTTCGCGATCTCGGACGAGATCACGGTCATGCGCGAAGGGCGCACGGTTGCGGCCTCGCGGCCGACTTCGAGCCTGAACCAAACCGAACTCGTGCGCCTGATGGTCGGCCGCGATCTCGGATCGATCTACGCGCCCTCCTCCGCGTCCGTCGATAAGCGCGGCGAGCCCGTGTTGTCCGTTCGGGCCCTTCGCGCGCCTCCGATGGTGCGCGACATCTCATTCGACTTGCATCGTGGCGAGATTCTCGGCCTCGGCGGCCTGGTCGGCGCCGGACGCTCGGAGACGGTCGAGACGCTCTTCGGCCTGCGCCCCCGCGCGAGCGGCGAAGTGCTTTACGAGGGGCGTCCATTCACGCCCCGCTCTCCTGCTGAGGCGATCCGCGCCGGCATCGGATTCGTCGCTGAGGATCGGCGCCGGCAGTCCATCGTGCCAGACCTTTCCGTGCGCGAGAATCTGCTGCTCGCCCATCTCGGCGCGCACCGTGGGTTCGGCCTCGGCTACGGCAAGCGGGAGCGCAAGATCGACGAACTGATGGCGCGTCTCGAACTGCCCCCCGACCGGCTAGCCGAACCGAACCTCTTGAACTTCTCCGGCGGCATGCAGCAGAAGATCATCATCGCGCGATGGCTGCTGCTCGAGCCCAAGGTGTTGATCCTGGACGAGCCGACCAAGGGCGTGGACATCGGCACCCGCGCCTCGATCTACGCGATCCTGCGCGACATTGCCGCGACCGGCGCCGCGATCCTCATCGTTTCCTCCGAATTCGAGGAATTGCTGGGCTTAGCCGATCGCGTGATCGTGGTGAGCGATGGAACTTCGATCGCCGACGTGCCATCTGCTTATCTCGATGAAGAGAAGCTGACGCTGCTGGCCGCGCCTCGCGCCTCAATGGAGCGTTACCGGCGCCTTTTGCAGGAGCTCGCCAACAGTTGCGACGGCGCAGCCTTCTGGGCCATTCTCGATGACGATCGCGTGTTCTGCCTCAATACGGCGACCGCGAACCCGAAGGCTGATCCTTCGCTCAGCGCCGGCTCCGCGCCGCGATTCGACGAAACGCCCATCTCGGCGGCGTTAAGAGCGCGGTCCCCGACTTCGTGCTCGATCCGACAAGCGGCCTCCAGAGCCTGCTCGTCGATGTCCGCAGCCACCGCGGCCATGAGCTGGGATCGATCGGCGTTGTGATCCGGCCCGAAAGCCTCGCCCCGCCGGCGGAGGCGATGCGCACCGCGATTCAAGACCGCTTCCGCGCGACATTATGACCCAGGAATCCTCCAAACCGATCGGCGCCGCTGCGCCTCAGCCCACTGCCGGGCGTGTCCCAGCGCGAGGTTTCAACCTTCGGTCGGCCCCGCTCGAACTGCGCATGCTTGCGCTCGCGATCATCATCGCCGTGGCGTTGTCGCTGCTCTCGCCTTACTTCCTAAAAACGAGCAATTTGCTCAATCTGCTCGATCAATCCGTTGTGACCGGCATCGTGGCGATCGGCATGACCTTCGTGATCCTGACTGGCGGCATCGACCTTTCCGTCGGTTCCGTTGTCGGCCTCACCGGGGTCATCCTCGGCCTGTCGCTGCATCATTTTTCGATTCCGATCGCCATAGCGCTCGCGATGCTTGCGGGCGCGGGAATCGGGCTCTTCTCGGGATTGTTGATCGCGTATTTCGACCTCGCCGCCTTCGTCATCACGCTCGGCGTCATGGCGATCGGGCGGAGCCTCGCCTACATATTCTCGGGCCAAACCTCGATCAGCGACATCCCGCCCGCACTGAACGATCTCGTCTATACGACCGTACTCGGCATTCAGACAAACGTCCTGACCCTGCTCGTGCTCTATGCGCTCGCCTGGGCGTATCTCACCTACACCAAGGGCGGGCGGACGATTTACGCGGTTGGCTCCAATCGCGAAGCGGCGCGCACCGCAGGCCTCAACGTCCTTTTCTACAGCGTCTTGCCCTACGTCGTCTCCGGAGCGCTTTCAGCGATTGCTGCGACTCTCATGTCGTCCCAGATTCTGTCGATCGATCCGCTCGCGGGCACCGGACTCGAACTGGACGCCATCGCCGCCGTGGTGATCGGCGGCGCGAGCCTCTATGGCGGCCGAGGCACGATCATCGGCACGCTCATCGGCGTGTTCATCATGGTGATGATCCGCAACGGCCTCAATCTGCTCGGCGTCTCGCCGTTCTGGCAAGGATCGGCGATCGGAGCCATCATCATCGCGGCTGTTCTCGCGGAGCGGCTCTTGAGCCCGCGTACGCGACACTAGCCGCGTCTGGACGGCAAGGGAACACGGTGATTAAGGTCTCCTCGCTTTCAACGTGCTCAATCAACGGAGCGCCAGCCCGGGGGCGGTGAAATCGAAACTGGGCGCGCATGCCGAAATCTGGCTGCGGTCAATCGCAGTCGAGTCATAAGAGGGACAACAGTCTATGCACGTTCTGATCACCGGCGCTGCAGGCATGGTCGGCCGCAAGCTCACCGACAGCCTCGTCAAGACCGGAGAACTCGGAGGCAAGAAGATCACGGCGCTGACGCTCCTCGACGTTGTCGCTCCTGAAGCGCCGGCCGGATTCTCAGGCAAGGTCAGCACGCGCGCCGCCGACATCTCAGCGCCCGGCGAAGGCGACACGATGATCGCGGGTCGGCCGGATCTCATTTTTCATTTGGCGGCCATCGTCTCGGGCGAAGCGGAAGCGGACTTCGACAAGGGCTATCGCATCAACCTCGACGCGACGCGCCAGCTGTTCGATGCCGTGCGGGCGGCGAACGGGCGCGACGGCTACAAGCCGCGTTTGGTGTTCTCGTCTTCGATCGCCGTATTCGGCGCGCCCTTCCCGCCGAAGATCGGCGACGAGTTCTTCAACACTCCGCTGACGAGCTACGGGACGCAGAAGGAGATCGGCGAGCTCCTGCTCGCCGACTATTCGCGCAAGGGCTTCTTTGACGGCATCGGCATTCGCCTGCCGACGATTTGTATCCGTCCGGGAAAGCCGAACAAGGCGGCTTCCGGCTTCTTCTCGAACATCCTGCGCGAGCCGCTCGCGGGCCAGGAGGCCGTGCTGCCGGTGTCGGAAGACGTTCGGCACTGGCATGCGAGCCCGCGCGCGGCAGTCGGGTTTCTTCATCGCGCCGCGACGATGGATCTTTCAGCGCTCGGTTGGCGTCGAAGCCTGACCATGCCGGGTCTCTCGGCGACCGTGGGCGAGCAGATCGCCGCCCTGACCCGGGTGGCCGGAGCGAAGGCTGCCGCTCTCATCCGTCGTGAGCGCGATCCACAAATCGAGGCGATCGTCGCCGGCTGGCCACGCGACTTCGACGCCAAGCGGGCCACCGACCTCGGCTTCCGCGCCGAGTTGTCGTTTGACGAGATCATTCGCGCCCATGTCGAGGACGAACTCGGCGGGCGCATTGCGTGAGGGACTCCAGTGCCACAGTTTGCCGCCAACCTGTCGATGATGTTTACCGAGCATGCGTTTCTCGACCGATTTGACGCGGCCGCGGAAGCGGGCTTTCCCGCGGTCGAGTTTCTCTTTCCCTACGACCATCCGCCGGAGGCGATCGCCGAGCGCCTTGAACGCAATCGTCTGACGCAGGCTTTGTTTAACCTGCCGCCGGGCCGTTGGGAGGATGGCGAGCGGGGGATAGCGGCGCTGCCTGAGCGGTTCGAGGAATTCAAGTCCGGCCTCAAGCGGGCGCTCGACTATGTGGCCGCGACCAAGACCAAGCGCGTCCATATGATGGCCGGGAACGCCTCGCGAAAAGACCCCGAAGCCCAGGCGAGCTACCGGCGCGCGATCTCGCATGCGGCGCCGATTCTTGCCGAGCGCGGCGTCGATCTCCTTCTGGAGCCGATCAACACGCGCAACATGCCCACCTATTTCCTCAACGATTTCGGTTACACGACTGAGCTTATCGACAGCTTCGGCCTGCCTAACCTGAAGCTTCAATACGATGCCTATCATCGGCAAATCCTGCATGGGGACGTGACGATGGCGTTCCGCGCGCTGCAGCCGATGGTCGGTCACATCCAGGTTGCTTCCGTCCCGTCCCGAAACGAGCCGGACGGCGAAGAACTCAACTATCCTTACCTGTTCGCCGAGTTCGATCGGCTTGGCTACGACGGCTATATCGGGTGCGAATACAACCCGCGAGCCGGCACGGTTGCGGGCCTGCGCTGGTTTGAGCCCTACAGGAGAGCCTGAGATGCCTCTGCTGTTGGGCGCGGTCGCGGACGACTATACCGGCGCCTCCGATCTTGCGAACACGCTCAACCGCAACGGCCTCTCCACGATTTAAACCATCGGCGTCCCCGCGTCCAGCCTGGAAGTCGATGACGCGGACGCCATCGTCGTGGCGCTGAAGATCCGGTCGATCGAGGCGAGCCAAGCGGTCGAGGCGGCGACGGCCGCCTATGACTGGCTGTCAACGCGCGGCGCGCGCCATGTGATGTATAAGATCTGCTCCACCTTCGACTTGACCGACGCCGGCAATATCGGTCCTGTCGCGGATGCCTTGGGCGCGCGGGCGCGGGGCGGCTGCGCGCTGGTGACGCCGGCCTTTCCCGAGACCGGACGGACGGTCTATCTCGGAAACCTGTTTGTCGGATCGGCGCCCTTGAATGAGAGTCCGCTCAAGGACCACCCGCTCAATCCGATGCACGACGCGAATCTCGTGCGGGTGTTGCAACGACAGTCCAAGGCCTCCATCGGCCTGATCGACCTCATGACGGTGGCGCAGGGCAGCGAGGCCGTCTCACGCGCCCGGGCTGAGCTTACGGCGCAAGGATTTGGCGCGGCGATCGTCGACGCCGTGTTCGAGCGCGATCTCGAGGCCATCGGCGATGCGGCGGCCCAGAGCACGTTCTCTGTGGGCGCGTCGGGCCTAGGCCTTGGCCTAGCCCGCGCGCTCGCGCGAGGACGTGCGGGAACGTCCGCGACGGCCGCTTCGCTCGAAGCCGTAGGCGGCCGCGCCGCGATCCTGGCGGGATCCTGCTCTCGGGCGACCCTTGAGCAGATCGCGGCGGTCGAGAGTGAAATTCCGGTGCTGCGCCTTTCGACGCAAGCGCTGATCGAGGACCGCGGCGAGATCGACCGGGCGCTTGGCTGGGCGAAAGATCGTATTGAGGCGGGTCCAATCGTTATCGCCTCAAGCGAGGAGCCCGAACAGGTCGCCGCTCTCCAAGCGCGCTACGGCCGGGAGAAATCCGGCCATGCGATCGAACATGCGCTAGCCGAGATTGCCTCCCAACTCGTGACCTTTGGCGTTCGTCGGCTCGTTGTCGCGGGAGGCGAGACCTCCGGCGCCGCGGTCGACCGGCTTGGTGTTTCAGCCTTCAGGCTTGGACCGGAGATCGCCCCGGGCGTGCCCCTGATGCGCACGGTCGGACGAAACGGCGGCGATCTGCAGATGGCGCTCAAGTCCGGCAACTTCGGCGGACGGGACTTCTTCACCCGCGCGCTGTCGATGACTTGTTAGAGGAAGCGAGCGTGGGCGACGAGACGCAGGCGCGCGAAGAGATCTGCGAGGTCGGTCTTTCCCTGTTCTCACGTGGCCTGACTTTCGGTTCGACGGGCAACATCAGCGTTCGCTTGCCCGGGGGCGGCTGGCTGATGACGCCGACTAACGCTTCGTTGGGCAAGCTCGATCCGGCGACCTTGTCGAAGTTCGATAGCGAGAGCCGCCTGGTTTCAGGCGGCAAGCCGACCAAGGAAGCCTTCTTGCATTTTTGCATGTACGAGCAGCGACCGGACGCCCGCGCGGTTGTGCATCTTCATTCGACGCATTCGGTCGCGGTCAGCCTGCTTGCCGACGTCGACCCGCGTGATGCCTTGCCGCCGCTCACCGCCTATTTCGTGATGCGCGTCGGGCGGTTGCCGCTTGCGCCCTATTTTCCGCCCGGCGATGAAAGTCTGGCCAAAGCCGTTGGCGCCTTGGCGGGCGATCACCACGCGGTGCTGCTCGCCAATCATGGTCCCGTCGTCGCCGGCACGTCGCTCGAAAACGCCCAATATGCGACCGAGGAGCTTGAGGAGACGGCCAAGCTCTTTCTCATGCTTCGCGGCCAAAAAATCAGGCCGTTGACGCCAGTTGAAGTGACCGACCTCCGCGCGCGCTACAATCTGCGCTGAGCTCTCGTCTTGCGAAAGCGTCACGTGCCTGTACTAAGATCGGCGTGATATTCAAGGGACTCCAACGATGGCTTTGATGGATGTGTTTTCGCGCGTGGTCGAAGGGATCGGCGAGGCGGCGATCCTGTTGCGCGGGCAGGACGGCCGGAAGGTGACGCAAGCGTTCGGCGCCAATCCAGCCATCCCTGCCGCCAAGCCGCAGGGCGGCATTCCGACGCTGAAGATGCCGACCGCGAGGGGCTGGCCGCCGGGCAAGACACCGACCGTCGCCCCCGGCCTCAAGGTCAACGCCTTCGCGACCGATCTCAAGCATCCCCGCTGGATCTGCGTGCTGCCAAATGGCGACGTGCTCACGGCCGAGGCCCTTCTGACTCCGGAACCAGCAACCTCGCTTTTCGAATACGCCATGTTCAGCACTCTCAAACGGGCGGCGGCCATGGGGGAGAGCCCGAACCGCATCACGCTCCTGCGCGACGCCGATGGCGACGGCGTCGCCGAAACAAAGACCGTGTTCCTGGAGCGGCAAAATCAGCCGTTCGGAATGGCGCTCGTCGGCGACACGTTTTACGTCGGCAACACGGATGGCGTGGTCGCCTTTCCTTACACGGCGGGCGCGAAAAGCATCACGGAAGCGGGCCGCAAGCTCACCACCCACAACGGCGGCGGCCACTGGACCCGCAGCCTGCTTCTGTCGCCCGATAAGACCAAGCTCTACATCGGGGTCGGCTCGCTCACGAACATCGCTGACAAGGGCATGGAGGTCGAAAAGGGTCGCGCCGCCATTCATGAGCTCGACTTGGCGAGCGGCAAGAGCCGCATCTTTGCTTCCGGCCTGCGCAACCCGGTGGGCTTGGCGTGGGAGCCCCACACCGGCGCGCTCTGGACCGTGGTCAACGAGCGCGACGGCCTGGGCGACGAGACGCCGCCCGACTATCTCACCTCGGTTCGCGACGGCGGCTTCTACGGCTGGCCCTATTGCTATTGGGGCAAGACGGTCGACGACCGGGTGCCGCAAGACGCGGCGTTGGTCGCGAGCGCAATCCAGCCTGACTATGCGCTTGGAGGTCACACCGCCTCGCTCGGCCTCTGCTGGCTTCCGGCCGGCGTCCTGCCCGGCTTTCCCGAGGGCATGGTGATCGGGCAGCACGGCTCTTGGAACCGGAGCACCTTGAGCGGCTACAAGGTTATCTTCGTGCCGTTTGCGAATGGGCGTCCGGCCGGATCGTCGCGAGACATTCTGACCGGATTTCTCGCGCCAGACGAGCGGTCGTCGTTCGGGCGACCCGTCGGTGTGGCGTTGGGTCCGGATGGCTCGCTGCTGATCGCCGACGACGTCGGCAATGCGATCTGGCGCGTGACGGGAGCTTAAGTACCGCGCGTCACCGGCAGGTCCGCTGGACTCCCCGCGCTCGGCCGCAACAGCCTCCCGCATGCGGCCCGGCATTGATTTTCCATCGGAGCCAGCGCATTGACGGCGGCGTTCGTTCAAGGCGGCCTCAGATCATGCAACTTCGCTCTTTTTGCAATCAGCGGCCGTCCTTCTCATCGAGCGCGGCGTCGAAGCGAAAGGCGAAATCATGATTTGTGCGATGCGGCTCCTGGCCGCCGCCGCGCTCGCAGCCGGCCTTGGGGCGGCGGCGTCGGCTGCGAGTGCCCAGACGGGACCGCAGGGCGAGGGCGGCGCCGTGCAGACGACGGGGCCTCTGGGGTCGCCGCCTCCAAACGCGAAGCCTCGCCAGACGGCGCTCAAGAAGCGCGCTGCAAAACGCACAACGGCTCCAGCGGGGCGACAGATCACGGTGCACGCCCGTCCGTCGTACTTGACGCTCGGCACTCAGGCCCCCGTAGGCACGGTCGGCAACGGCTACGTCTACAGCACGTTCAACCAGCCGACGCCGATCGAGGGCACCTTCATGGGCATGCGCGGCCGGGAGAGGCTCACGGACCCCGCCCCCGGGTTGACCCTGTTCAGGTTCTGAGCAGGCGCGCGTCGTCGTTTGGCGGAATAGGGCGCCCGACGGGATCGGCGCGTAAAACTCCATCCCGCGAATAAAACGGTCCGGCGCCAGTGTGAACGGCCGTTGCGCTATTGACGCGGCAACCTGGGAGTTGTTAACAAAGAGGCATATTTTGAGTGCGGCGCGGCACATTCCGGAGGGGAATTGCTGGACCGCCAGCGACGATTGTCACCCTGTTAGACAAGACTACCCTGTTTTTGGACGAGGATTGGGGGCCGACCTTGCGCGCTGCCGCTTTTTTTACGCTGGCCGCTGGTATGCTGATCGCCGCGCCGGTTACGGCTGTCGCGAATACCGAGGTTTTTAATTTTACGATCGGGCTCTCGGGAAGCGGGGGCGTTATTTCGTTACTTTCCTCTAGCGCCTTAACCTTTCACAGTTCCGTCTTCCCTCTGTTTGATCCTACGCTTGGGACGTTGAACAGCGTATCCGAGACCATTGATGGATCGTTGACATGGACAACCGGGCGAAACTTCGAGCTTTCGGGGGGGCAGAGCGGCGCTTTCGGCGCCAATCTCAAGCTGTCAGACGGCACCGCAGCCCAGACTTTCAAATCTTTCATCAGCAACCCTCAACTCATAGACATCGATCTGAGTGGCGCTGACAGCAACGTCGCCGACTTGCTCTCTCTCATCGGCAAAGGCACAACGACCACGTATTTAGCGCTCTCAGGAAGCGGAACCGCTAGCCAAACTTTGTCAGCCACAACCCTAGAGGGTACGCTGACTTACAACTACACCGCTCCGACCGGCGTCCTGGCGTCCGCGCCGGTTCCTGAGCCATCGACCTGGGCCATGATGCTCATTGGCTTTGCTGGGCTCGGCTACGCGGCAGTTCGGCGCAAACGCACGCGCCGCGCCCAATTGGCATAAGCAAACACCGAAGGCGCGATCAGGACGGACCACCAGGCCGGTGGTCGGGCGCAGCGTAACGCCCGACCCTCGCGCCTCATCGTTCCTCAGCTCATCGTCGGAATCGAGAACTGCGCCCCGTCCTTGATGCCGGACGGCCAGCGGGCGGTCACGGTCTTGGTGCGGGTGTAGAAGCGGATCGAATCGGGCCCATGCTGGTTCAAGTCGCCGAAGCCTGACCGCTTCCAGCCGCCGAACGTGTAATAGGCGACCGGCACGGGGATCGGCACGTTGACCCCAATCATGCCGACCTTGACCTTGCTGGCGAAGTCGCGCGCCGCGTCGCCGTCGCGGGTGAAGATGGCGACACCGTTGCCATATTCGTGGTCGTTGCAGAGCCTCAGCGCCTCCGCATAGTCAGGCGCGCGCACGACCGACAGAACGGGACCGAAGATCTCTTCCTTGTAGATGCGCATGTCCTTGGTCACGTTATCGAACAAGCATCCGCCCAGGTAGAAACCGTCCTCGTAGCCTTGCATCTTGAAGTCGCGGCCGTCGACGACGAGCTTCGCGCCCTCTTTGACGCCGATGTCGACATAGCCGCGCACTTTCTCGAGCGCGGCCTTGGTCACGAGCGGCCCGTAATCCGCGCCAGCATCAGTCGACGGTCCGATCTTGAGCGCCTCGACCCGCGGAATGAGGCGGCGCATCAGTTCGTCGGCGGTCTTTTGGCCTACCGGCACGGCGACCGAGACCGCCATGCAGCGTTCGCCAGCCGAGCCGTAGCCGGCGCCGATCAGCGCATCGACCGTCTGATCCATGTCGGCGTCAGGCATGACAACCATATGGTTCTTGGCGCCGCCGAAGCACTGCACGCGCTTGCCCGTCGGCGCGTCCGCGCGAATAGATGTATTCGGCGATCGGGGTCGAGCCGACGAAGCCGATCGCCTGAATGTCGGGATCGTCGAGGATGGCGTCGACCGCCTCCTTGTCGCCGTTGACGACATTGAGGATGCCCGGAGGGCCGCCCGCCTCGACGAACAGTTCGCCGAGCCGCATCGGCACGCCGGGGTCGCGCTCCGAGGGCTTCAGGATGAAGGCGTTGCCGCAGGCGATCGCCGGCGCGAGCTTCCACAAGCGGGATCATCGCGGGAAAGTTGAACGGCGTGATGCCGGCGACGACGCCGAGCGGCTGGCGCATCGAATAGAGGTCGATGCCGGGGCCGGCGCCGTCGGTATATTCGCCCTTCATCAGATGCGGCACGCCGAGCGCGAATTCGACCACTTCGACGCCGCGCTGAATGTCGCCCTTGGCGTCGGCGATCGTCTTGCCGTGCTCGCGCGCCAGAATGTCGGCGAGTTCGTCATTATTCTTGGCGATGAGATCGAGGAATTTCATCAGGACGCGCGCGCGGCGCTGCGGATTGACCGCGGCCCAGGCCGGCTGCGCCTCCTTGGCGTTCTCGACCGCGGCGCGCATCTCCGCCTTGGAAGCGAGCGCGACATGGGCGCGCACCGTCCCGTCCATCGGCTGGAAGACTTCGCGCGGTGCGGCCCGACTTGCCGGCGACCTGCTTGCCGCCGATGAAATGCCCGTATTCGATCATCGCTCCGCTCCCTGGTTTCCCTGCTCTGGCGCTTTATGCGCCACGATTTTGCGCACAGCAATTTGAGAGATTTCGCGCATCGGCTGTGCGAGAATGGGCTAAACGTCGTCCGCATGGACTGGGACAACGTCCGCGTCTTCCTCGCCGTCGCCCGCGGCGGGCATTCGTCGCCGCCGCCAAGCGGCTCAACTCGACCATGCCACGGTCAGCCGCCGCATCGCGGCGCTGGAAGAGACGCTCGGCGCCAAGCTGTTCGACCGGCGCACGACCGGCGCGCAAGCTCACCAGCGCGGGCGAGCGGTTTCATCAGCGCGGCCGAGCAGATGGAGAGCGCGTTCCTGCACGCGCAGGGCGAGATCTCCGGCGTCGATCTCGAACTCTCGGGCGATGTCCGCATCGGCGCGCCGGACGGGTTCTCGACCTATTATCTCGCAGGCGCGCTGCGCGACTTCGCCGAGCGCCATCCGGCCATGCGCTTGCAATTGATGCCGCTGCCGCAACTGACGCCGCTCGCGCGGCGCGAGGTCGATGTCGTCATCGGCCTCGACAAGCCGGAAGCCGGGACGATTCGTCGCGCGCAGGCTCACCGACTATTCGCTCGGCGATCTACGCGAGCGCGTCCTATCTCAAGCGCAACGGCGCGCCGGCCGACGTCGAGGCGCTGAAGAACCATCGGCTGATCGGCTATGTCGAGGAACATGCGTTTTCGACCGCGCTCGACTATGTGCGCGAACTCTTCGGCGGCGCGCCGACCAGCTTCGAAAGCGCCAACGCTGTGACCCAGCTCGAGGCGGTGCGCGCGGGCGTTGGCCTCGGCGTCGTGCATGACTTCATCGCCCGCCGCTTCAAGGACCTGAAACGCGTCCTGCCAGAGCGCCGCGCGACGCGCGCCTATTGGCTCGTCACGCATGAGGACACGCGCGGCCTCGGCCGCATCCGCGCCGTCGCCGAGCACCTGGCGAAGGCAGTCACGCGGGACCGAGGGATTTTCTTGTGAACTGACCGCGCGCGGACGCTCAAGTCGGGATTAAAAGACGTCGACGCGGTTCGCGCCGCGCTCGTCAATTGACGGTGAATATCTCCCATGCCGCCGCGTTGCGATACGTGTGAAGCATGAGGTCATAATACTCGACGCCCAAGGCGCCCCCGGCGATTCCCGACAAAAGCTCGTATCGCGACCATATGCTCGTCCCGTCGACAATGGCGTCGTAAACGAAGGCTTGTCGCGTCGGGCGGGGAAGCGAAGAGAAACGGTCGTCCTTGGCCCACCAGGACATGGCGAATTGCCGCACGTCCGCATAGGCCGGTATGTGCTCGAGATCGTAACCCGAACGGTGCATGTCGCCAGTGTATCCTTGGCGATTTTGGACGAACACGTGTAAATCGTAAGTCCAGTTGACGATCATGTCAGTTGAGGACTCCGCGTACCGCGAGTTGAAGGTGAGCCGCGGAACGCAGAAGTAGCACCCGAGGGGTTGCCCGCTATCATTTCCGCCGCGCGCTGCATTCATCTCGCTACGGACGCTCGCTTTGGTGGGCGATGTGTAGTCAGCGCCTTCCACGAGGTACCCCAATTCCGTTTGGATCGAGTTGTCTTTTGATTCCTTCCGCCTTCACGACAATTGTCGTCATCGCGAGGGAGCCGATAACTGCCAAGGGGATCATCCTCAACATTTCAATTCCCACGCTGGTTTACTTCGACGACAAGGCGATCATGACACCAAGCACCGTCAAAATGAAGCCGCCCACCGTTAGGACGCCGTTCCATTTGGTCCCGACTTCATTTGCGAAATCCACGTAGGGAGCGACGACGGGGAGAACGTCATCGGCGAACCACAACAGAAAGTCACGGGTCATGGAAGGCAGATATGTTTGGCTCGCGATCGCCGCTTGCTCTCCGAGAACGTCGACGATCTTGGCCAGAACCATGACAACCAGGTAAAAAACCGCTAGCCCAACGCATCCCCAGAATACGAGCTTCAGCACTTCGGCCGCTCGCGAACGATCTCCCTTGGGCGCTTCCTCGATCAACTTGGCGAATTCCAGGTTAGGCGCATTTTGCTGAACAAGCGGAGGCTGTGGCCGCCAGGATAGGGCGCCGATCCAGAGCCCTGAATTCCCTTTTGCGCCTCTGAACTCGCGCTTCGGATCTCTAACCGCGGCTGCATCAAGCCGCACCCTGTTGCCCAGACTAATCCAGATGGAGGCCAAAAAACGAGTCGGATAATCCGCCGACGCTCGACTGTCGCCGTAATCACGGCATCCTTCAAGACGCGCCCTTGCTGGGCACATCCACTCCTGTGACGTCCGGCTCCGCTCAATTGACACCACCGCCAAGGCTCGTATGGTGCTTACGCGCGTCGCGGATGGAAGCCGGTGGAAATCCGGCACGGTCGCGCCACTGTGATCGGTCGTATTCGGCCGAGAGTCAGATGCTTTCCGCGACGAGGCACGTCTCAAACGGGGACGCGATATCCCCAAGGAGTTCGACATGACGGCTTCAACCTTAGCTCCCTCAGCCGCACGGCCCGTTGCGATCCCGATTCGCGAGTTGCTTCCCTGGGTCATTTTCGCGGGCCTCATCTGCTTGCTCGGCGTCTATTTCGTCGGCGCGGAGGAGGGCGCGACGTCGATCTTCAAGGGCATGTACGTGCATGAATTCGTGCACGACAGCCGCCATCTGCTCGGCTTCCCCTGCCACTGAGCGTCAGTGGCTTCGAACTCGCGGGGACCGCGAGTCCTCGTGTCGAAAGATGAGTTGGCTGCGCCAGGCCCGAACGGACCGTCTCATGACGGGCGTGGGCCTGCTCGCCTTGAAGGATTGATCGCAATGACGACAGGATCTTTGTTGTGGCGGGGAATGGTTGTCGGCTTCGTCGCCGCCCTGCTGGCGTTTGGTATATTGAAGGTCGTGGGCGAGCCCGCGGTCGATCGCGCCATCGCCTTCGAATCGGCGATGGACGAGGCGAAAGCCAAGGCCGAGCACGACGCCGCCGTGGCGAAGGGCGAAAACCCGCCGCCCTACGAAGAGGAGCCGGAGCTGGTCAGCCGCCCCGTCCAGGGCGGCATCGGGCTCTTCACCGGCGTCACCACCTACAGCATCGCCTTCGGCGGCCTGTTCGCGCTCGCTTTCGCGATCTGCTACGGCCGGATGGGCGACTTTAGCCCTCGCGTGACCTCGGCGGTGCTCGCGCTCAGCGGCTTCATCGCCGTTTACGCCGTACCGATTCTCAAATATCCGGCCAATCCGCCGTCGGTCGGCAACCCCGATACGATCGGCCTGCGCACGGCGATCTATTTCGGGATGATCCTCTTGTCGCTCGGCTCGATGATCGTCGCCTGGAACGTCCGGGGTCGCCTGATCGATCAGCTCGGCGCGTGGAATGCGACGATCGTCGCCGCCGCCGTCTTTCTCGTCGCGGTCGTCATCTTCGCCCTGGTTATGCCGCCCCTGGACGAGACCCCCGAAGGCTTCCCGGCCGTCGTGCTGTGGCAGTTCCGCATCGCTTCGCTCGGCGCGCAGGCGATCCTGTGGACGGTGCTCGGGCTTGGGTTCGGCGCGTGGGTCGAACGCGATTTTGCGCCAGCCAAGGTCGGCCGACTGCAACCCGCCTACTGAGCCGCAGGCGCGCCCGTGACCGCGCGCCTCGACCTCTTGGCGCATGGCGCGTCGGAGGCGACGCGCGCCGCCCGTTTTCCCAACGACGAGCCGCTCGAAGCCTCCGCCGCCCAGGCGCTCCAGGGCTTGAGCGGCCGGCTACGCTCCTATGCTCGCGTGCTGACCGCCCCGGCGCGCGCGGCGCGCGAGACGGCTCAAGCGCTGGGCCTCGACGCCGAAGTCGAAATCGCGCTCGGGGACTGCGACTATGGACGCTGGCGCGGCCTCGCTTCGAAAGACGTGGCGGCGCGCGAGCCGGACGCCTTCGCGGCATGGCTTGGCGATCCGACGGCCGCGCCGCACGGCGGCGAGTCGGTCGCGGCCCTCATCGAGCGGGTCGGCGCCTGGCTCGCGCAATCGCTGACGCGCGAAGGCGCGACGCTCGCGGTCACGCATGCCCAAGTCGTTCGCGCCGCGATCGTCAACGCGCTTGGCGCGGGACCCTCGGCCTTCGCCCGGATCGATGTCGCGCCGCTCTCGCTCGCGCGGCTCAGCGGTCATGGCCAGCGCTGGAATCTCGTGGCTCTCGCGCCTTTGGGGGGCCTGTCGTGAGAGCATGGATCGCCCTCATCGCGACGCTCTTCACGCTCGCGGCGCCGCCGAGCGAGGCGCATCGGATCTCCACCCGCGACGGCCCGCCTCCGGCCGGCGTCTCCATACCCAGCCTCACGCATGGCCAGATGGCGGTGATCCGCGACAATCTCCCCGCGATCCGAGCGCTCGCCAGCGCCAGGCTCGGGTTCGACCTCACGACCTGGCGGCTCGAGGACTACCTCAACCTGCAGTCCTTCGCCTGTCTCTGGGGCATCGTTCCCGGAAGCATCACGGACGAAGAAAGCCCGTTCAACGAATGCGCCCACGCCTATCTCGCCGCCGGGCGGGCGCTCCTCTTGCAGCTTGCCCGCGAGCCCCAGGCCGATCACAAATCCATCGACGCGCTGATCGGCAAGATCGAGGTCGAAATGCTGGCGGACGGCGCCGCGCTGAACCTCTGCCGCTACAGCGACGAGCCCTTCAACACGAACGAGATCATCTGGCCGCATTGGGGCATGGTCGCCTCATCATCCGCCAACCGCGATGATGGCGGCGGCGGCGCTCGCCGCGATCGGCGTTGCGGTGTGGGGCGCGTGGCCCAAGCGGAGCGTCCGCCCGCTCCGCGAAGGCGAATACAGACTTGCGGCGGCTAACCCCTACGCCAATCAGCTCTCTCCGCAGCATCGCTGATCGCGTACCGGGCTATTGATCTCGCATGTCTTAATCTTTTCACGTATGATCTTGAGACTTGAGCGCGTAGCCGGCCTTCGCAAGACAACGCCGCTCGGCCCGACGCAGTCGTTGTCCAGGAAGGCGCGCCGCCGATCGCCGGCGGCTCACCGCTCACGGAGTCTTCTGCGGCTTCCCAATGTGGCGCTTCATCTCCTTTGAGGCGCCCCTCGTTGCGGGCGCATCGGGATTGGCCGGTCGCCGAAGTAGTCATTTGCCGCGCTGGGCGGAGTATTGCCGTTGCTGACGTCGCTGTTGGCGCCGCCCGGGCTGCCGTTACCCCCGTTGGATATGCCGGTTCCTCCGCCGCCTGCGGCGAACGCCAGGCTTGGAACCAAGATAAGCGCCACAGCAGCGAAAGATTTGAGGGTCATCGCGTTTCTCCAAGTTCTCGATGTCGGGAGAGATGCGCGACACGCGCGCGCGGAGGTGATGTTCCTCGGTCGGGCATGCGGGCATCGGGAGAATGTACAGAGGCGTCAGCGCTACTGCGCCGTCAGCCCCCCATCGACCATGAATTCCGCGCCGGTCGTGAACGCGGATTCGTCGCTCGCGAGAAAGAGGATGGTGCTGGCGACCTCCTCGGCCTTGCCCATGCGCCCCATCGGCGCGGCGCGCTCGAGGCCTGCGCGTATCCGCGCGGGATCCTTCGCCCGCGCGATGCCCTCGAGCACCATTGGCGTTTCGGCGAACGAGGGATGCACCGAATTGACCCTGATGCCCAGCCCCGCGCGGGCGCAGTGGAGCGCCGCCGATTTGGTGAGCAGCCTGACGGCGCCCTTGCTCGCGCAATAGGCCAGCGACGAAGCGTCGCCGATGATGCCCGCGACCGACGAGAGATTGACGATCGAGCCGCCGCCGCTCGCCTTCATCGCCCGCACCGCCTCGCGGCAGCCGAGAAACACACCCTCGGCGTTGACCGCATTGTCCTTCCGCCAGTCGTCGAGCGTCGTCGTCTCGATATTGCCGAGGACTGCGATTCCCGCGCTGTTGACGAGGATGTCGAGGCGCCCGAACGCCGCCAGAACTTCATCGACCACCACGCGCCAGCGCGCTTCGTCCGTCACGTCCTGCACAAGCATGAGGTCGGCGTCCGATCCGAGCGCCTTCAGGCCCGCTTCATTGCGATCGGTCGCGGCGACCTTGGCGCCCTCAGCGTGGAACAGGCCCGCCGTCGCCCGCCCGATGCCGGACGCCGCGCCGGTGATCAGCGCGACCTTGCCGGCGAGACGCCCCGCCTTTGCTCCGTCCATCGTTTCCTCCGCTCGTTTGAAATACAAGCGAACTTATAGGCTTGAACGGGGCTTCGCGAAATCGATCCGGCGCCACGGGCTTGCGCCGAAACGCGCATTCGGGAACGCTGATACCGAGACGCGATGATCGGAACCGATCATCGCTTTGTGGCCGAAGCGCGAATGCGCGCCCGCGCCGTTGCGCGGAATTGATCGCGATGAGTTGCGATCAATTGGAATTGGTGTAAGTCGATGACGAGCGCTCGGCCCTCGGCCGCGTCCACGAAACCGGACCGGCGCCTTCGGGCGCTCTCGGCGAAATCTTTCGCGTCTTCCTCCGGCTGGGCCTCACTTCGTTTGGCGGCCCGATCGCGCATCTCGGTTATTTTCGCGCCGAGTTCGTTGAGCGGCGCCATTGGCTCTCCGAACAAAGCTTCGCGGATCTCGTCGCGCTCTCGCAATTCCTGCCGGGGCCGGCCTCGAGCCAGACGGGCTTTGGCGTCGGTCTCCTGCGCGGCGGGCTTATGGGCGGCGTTGCGGCCTGGGCTCGGTTTCACGCTGCCCTCCGCAATCCTCATGCTGCTCTTCGCCTATGGCGCGGGGAGCCTCGCCGATAGCCCTGCTCGGCGCCGGGCTCCTGCACGGCCTCAAGCTCGTCGCCGTGGCGATCGTGGCGCAAGCCGTGATGGGCATGGCGCGGAGCTTGTGCCCTGACCGCATACGCGCCTCGATCGCGACGGTGGCGCTGATCGTGACGCTGGTCGCGCCCTGGTCAGGCGCCCAACTTGCCGTGATCGTCGCCGGCGGCCTCGCGGGACTGTCTGATGTGCAAGGCTTCGGCCGAAGCCGTGAGCGACGGTCCGGCTCATCCCCGTCTCGCGCCGAATCGGTCTCGCCTGCCTTGCCGCCTATCTTGCGCTGCTGGCCTTCGCCTTCTTGCCAACGCCGCCGGGCGCGATCGCGCTGTTCGACGCTTTCTATCGCTCCGGCGCCCTCGTGTTTGGCGGCGGCCATGTCGTGCTGCCCTTGCTGCGCGAGGCCGTCGCGGCGCCGGGGTGGGTTCCCGACAGCGTCTTCCTCGCGGGATACGGCGCGGCGCAGGCCCTGCCGGGGCCGCTCTTCACTTTCGCGGCTTTTCTCGGTGCGGTCGCAAACATCCCGCCACAGGGAATCGCGGGCGCGGCGATCGCGCTCCTCGCGATCTTCATTCCCGGCATGCTTTGTCTTGTCGGCGCTCTGCCTTTCTGGAGCACGCTCAGGGCCGATCCTCGCGCTCGCGCCGCCATGCTCGGGACAAACGCAGCGGTCGTCGGCCTGCTCGGCGCCGCGCTCTATAACCCCGTCTGGACAAGCGCCGTGCGCGATCCCATCGATTTCGCGATTGCCGCAGCCGGGTTTGTCCTTCTCATCGCGTGGCGCGCGCCGCCGCTCCTTGTCGTGACTTTGTCGGCGCTCGCCGGCGGCCGGTCTCAGCCTATGGGCGTGAACGCCCTCTCGCCTCCGTCTCGAACCGGAGCCGCGAGTCGAGGCGTCGCGCGCCGTGGAACAAAGCGCCGCCTGATCAGTTGTTGGTTCTAGCGAGCGGGTCTGCCCCCTCAAACTCGCCCGTTTTGCCCCGCGTCAGGCCGCACAACCCCTCGCGGGGCTTTTTTGCGCGGGGTTCTGAGGTTGCTCCGTCGGGCCTCCAAGTTTTCGAGGCCTAAGCAAGCTTCTCCGGCCAAGCCAACAGACGGCGGACGAGGCTTCGCCAATATCACGAAGGTTGATCGATTTCCCGATGTCATTCCCGACGGCTGCGAAGCGGCCGATCGGGAATCCAGGAGCCGTTCGCCGACGTCTGGGGCCCCTGGATTTTAGACCTTTCGGTCCGCCGGGAATGATAACGAGGCGAAGCGATCAATTGGTTTCCTAGGCGATGGCTGAGGCTCCCCCTTTCCTGCAGAATACGGACGAGGCCATGCCACCCTGGAGGTCAATCGAGGGCAAGTCCCAGGTATACGATCCCCGTCTCAGAGCTGTGACAGTCACCCGAGATCAGCAGGCCATGAAGACCATGGCTTGACCATACACGCGGGCTGTGTGTATTTAAGGCGTGTGACACTTCTCTGACAGATGAGAGGGCGCAGGCCGTGCGGTTCGTCATAACCTCCGGCACGGGGATCCGGGAGATTGTCGATCAACGATCGGACGCGCGCTCGGCGCTTGAGCATGTTCTCCGCCTCGTTTCCTTCAAAAAGTCGAGCATCAAAATCTTCGACATGGACGGGTGCAGCGTGAGCCTCGAGAAGCTGCGCCGGCTGGCGGACGCGGAGGCTCTCACCCTGCAAAGGCCGCAAGACGCCGCCGCAGCAGCCAGAATGTCGAAACGATAGCCTCGACCGCATAGGGATAAACGTTTTCGCATTCGGGCTCTTATAGCGATCGGCGTGGGTCAAGGCGGCGAAGGCGTCTCCCCTCGCGCCCGAAGCTTCTTCCAACGTCATGGCCGAGGCGGTGGAAACCCGGCGATCAGCCAAACCAACCGCTATCGCGTGTCCAGAAGCGCCCGGCATTTTGTGCGCCGTGTTTGGATCTTAAAGCGGTTAGCGCCGTCATGGCCGCCCCCGGATCACAGTCCGGGGGTGTCCATGCACGCTTTCAGGTCGCCGCGGCTCCCTTTTAACTCTCGAACCGGACCCTCAATACCGAACGCTATAGAGGCTCCGTATTTTGTTGCTGAAATAAAGAAATTGTGGTAGAACATTCTCATGGACAGAATCCAAGCCACGATCACGACCGACCGCGTAGCAATCCGTTGCGACGCCCGCTCAAAGTCATTAAAATACAACCTCAGCGTGAGCGACAAAAGAAGCGGGAAATTTTTTATTCCAAACGGCTGTAACCCATTGATATCTCTCGATCCCAAAAAATAAACGCTAGTAAACGCTAGCAAATTTACTAGCGCTTATTCGCGTTTACTGGCGTTTACTGACGTTTACTGGCTTTTGTTCGCGATGAAGATCGCCGTCAGGTTGTGACTGTCCGGCGGGGCTTTGCTATTTGGGCGGCATGCGCAGCGCGCCGTCGATGCGGATCGTCTCGCCGTTGATATAGCCGTTCTCGATAATGTGGATTGCGAGCGCCGCATATTCGGCCGGGGCGCCGAGGCGGGCGGGGAAGGGCGCCGAGGCGCCGAGCGAGTCCTGCGCGGCCTGCGGCAGGCCGGCCATCATCGGCGTCAGGAAGACGCCGGGCGCGATGGCGTTGACGCGGACCCCGAACTGAGCGAGCTCGCGGGCGATCGGCAGGGTCATGGCCACGATGCCCGCCCTTGGACGCCGAATAGGCGGCCTGCCCGATCTGGCCCTCATAGGCCGCGACCGAGGCGGTCGAGACGATCACCCCGCGCTCGCCATCGATCGGTTCGAGCCTGGCCATCGCCGCCGCCGCGAGGCGGATCATGTTGAAGGTTCCGACGAGGTTGACGCGGATCACCTTCTCGAAGTCGGCGAGCGGCTGGGGGCCCTCGCGGCCAACGACGCGCTTGGGCGTGCCGATGCCCGCGCAATTGACCAGCACCCGCGCGGCCCCATGCGCCGCCTCGGCTTTGGCGATCGCCCCGCTGGCGGCGGCTTCGTCGGCGACGTCGCCCGCGAAGGCGAGGCCGCCAATCGCCTTGGCGGCCTCTTCCGCCGCGGCGGGATTGAGGTCGAGGATCGCGACTTTCGCTCCCCTGGCGGCGAGCGCCTCCGCCGTCGCGCGGCCGAGCCCCGAACCGCCGCCGGTCACGATCGCCGCGACGCCGTTGAGTTTCATCGCGCGTCCTCCCCCGGATCGCCTGGCGTCAGCCGAGCTTGATGAGCAGCCGGCCAGCCTCGACCTTCACCGGATAGGTCGCGAGGTTGATGCAGGCCGGCGCGCCCTTTGCTTCCCCGGTGGTGAAGTCGAAGCGTCCGTTGTGCATCGGGCATTCGATGATCGTGCCCTGGACAAATCCGTCGGCGAGCTCGACCGCCTCGTGCGTGCAGAGGCCATCGGTCGCGAAATAACGATCGTCCTCGGTGCGGTAGAGCGCGTATTGCTTGCCCTCGTGTTCGAACGGCGCGACGTCCTCGGACAGGATCCGGTCGACGGGGCCGGTGTCGATCCAGCTCTCGCTCATATCAGACGACCCGCTCCACCTTGACCCTGGCCGAAGCCGCTTCCGGCTGGGCATTCGGCGGCAGCTCGCGCCGGACGAAATAGGTGGGATCCCTAAGCTGGCGAAAGAGCGTTGGAACGATCTCGCGATAGGCGGCGATCGAGCTTGGATAGGGCGGCGGACAATCCGCCTTGATCGCCTCATGCAGCTTGGGCAGCGCGTGATAGGGGATCGTCGGGAAAATGTGATGCTCGACGTGGTAGTTCATATTCCAATAGAGGAATCGGAAGATCGGGTTCATGTAGACGGTGCGCGAGTTCAGCCGATGGTCGAGCACGTCCTCGGCGAGCCCAAAATGCTGCGTCAGGCCGAAAAACAGGACCAGCCACGCCCCATAGAAGGACGGAAGGCCGATCAGCATGGCGGGCAGAATTGAGCGCGACCAAAGGCACGCGACGATCACCGCCGCGTAGATCGCAAGATAGATGCGCGCTGTGCGGTAGACTTTGGGCCGCTCGCTCTCGGGGATGTAGGTCTCCTCCTCGGGATCGAGCCGTCCGCCCGCGTGAAGGAAAACCTTGCGGAAAAAGATCGCGCCGCTCTTGAGCGCGAAGATGTTGAGCAGGAGCGAAACGACATCCGGCGGACGCGGCCCGGGGATTTCGGGATCGCGCCCAACGATGATCGTGTCGGTGTGGTGGCGGGTGTGGCTCCATCGCCAGACTTCCGGCTCCCGCATCACCATGAAGCAGGCGATCTGATAGAGCGCGTCGTTCATCCATTGCGTCTTGAAGGCGGTGCGGTGACCGCATTCGTGCCACCGGCTGTCAGACGAACCGCCGTAAATCGCGCCATAGATGATGAAGAACGGCGCCGCCGCCCAGGTCCCCCAGAAATAGCAGCCGAGGCCCCCCGACACGGCGAGCGCTGCGAACCAGATGAGCGTATCGCGGATCGCCGGCCCATCGTCACGGCGCATCAGCGCCTTGAGTTCGGCGCGAGATATTGGCGGCGTGTACCATCGGGCGGAGGCGAGGCCGGCGGCGACGGCCTTTTCGGCCTCGGGACCGACAAGACTGTAATCGCGAGTGATGCTGGTCGCTGACATCTTCCTCCGCACCCTCAAAACCGGCTTCTGAGCAGCCAAGTCTAACGACAACCCATCTTCGGCTCAATGTCCCGCTTTTCTTTTCCGCGACGCCAAGCGGCTCGATCAAATATCGCCGCCACCCTTCGGGCGCGTCATCGCGAATACGTCCTCGACGACCGCGTAATCCTGATAGCCGCAACGGGCGAGCGGGTGGGCGCGGGCGGTGTCGAAGCGGCCGTCGAGAAGAAAACGCTCGTCAATATGGAAGGCGACGACTTCGCCGAGCGTGAGCACGGCGCCGCTCGGCGCGCCGCTCAGGGACTTGATCTCGACGACCTCGACCACCTTGCATTCCAACGCGGCCGGGCTCTCAGCGACCCGTGGGGCGGCGACCAGACCGCATTTCGCCATGGTCAATCCAGCGCGGAGGAATTCGTTGTCGCCGGACGGGAACGGAGCCGAGGTCTCATTCATCGCGCCCCGCAGCTCGCTTGTCGCGAGATTGGCGACGAACTCGCCGCTTTCCCTCGCGAAGGACGCGGAATCCTTCCATCCTTCGCTCGAGAAGCCGACGATCGGCGGCGCGCTCGAAAAGCCATTGAAGAAACTGTAGGGGGCGAGATTGATCCGCCCGTCGAGCGCGCGGGTCGAGATCCATCCGATCGGACGCGGCGCGACGATCGCCTTGAAGGGATCGTGCGGGAGCTTTGTCCGATCGCGCTCGGCCGTCGCGTAGTACATGAACCTTCGACCTCACGCCGGAAAGTTGGTCACGATCTCCACGAGCGGCGGGCGAGGGCGATCCTCGATCGCCGCCGTCGCTCGACCGATATGTATGAAGCCCGCGATGCGCTCGTGCTCGGCAAGGCCGATCGCGGCGCGAAAGCGACCGTCGTAGGCCATCCATTCGGTGAGCCAGGTCGCCGAGAAACCGAGCGCGCGGGCCGCGACGATCATGTTCATGCACACCGCGCCCGCGGACAAAACCTGCTCCCATTCGGGAATCTTGGGATGCGGCGCCGCACGGGAGATGGTCGCAACGACCAGCGGCGCCCTTGCGAAGCGCCGCAGCTCCTCGGCGCGTGAGGCCTCGTCCAGGTCGGGCTTCTCAGCAAGGCGGATCTCAAGCGCCAAACGGCTCGCGCGGTCGCGCGCATGTCCTGTAAAGACCAGAAACCGCCAGGGCGCGAGCTTGCCATGATCCGGGACGCGCGAGGCGACCGTCAGGATTGTGGCGAGTTCGTCAGCGCTCGGAGCCGGCCCTGTCATCATCGGAGGGGGGACCGAACGGCGGCGTTTGAGGATGTCGATCGTATCGTTCATCAGTCTTTCTTGTTAAACAACAGCCTGCTCTTCGACGAAAAGCTGACCCGTGTAAACCGCCTTCGATCCGCCTCAATATGTGGTCACGAGCCGCTGAACGTGACGAAGCATTGGCGTCATTTTTGAGCCATCGCGAGGCGAATTGACAGCAACTTGGCGAATTCTGGCGGCTCTGCTTACGCTGATGGCGTTGATCGCGCCAGCCATGCCCGAGACATCGACAAGCGAATCCGCCCAGGCGACGCTCAACCTTTCCGCGGTCCTTAACGGCGGTAGCGCGCCGCTCACGGGCGGCTTGCGCTGGCGGGTGTTCGGCTCGCAGGCCGATCCGGACGGCTCGCATCCCCTCATCGTTGAATCCGGCCAAGCCCAGCCGACCCTGACCATTCCGCCCGGCGACTATGTCGTTCACGTCGCTTTCGGGCTTGCCAGCGCGGCCAAACGCGTGACGCTCGGCGCAGAAGTTCGTTCCGAACGGCTCGCTCTCTCAGCAGGCGCGCTCCGTATCGAAGGCACGCTCTCCGACGCGCCGATCGACCCGTCCAAGCTGTCGCTTGCGATCTACGTGCCCCAGAACCGCAATCCGCTCGGCAAGCTGGTCTACGCCAAAGGCAAGGCAGGCGATATCATCGGATTGCCGGAAGGCTCCTACCATATTGTCTCGACCTATCTCGACACCGTGGGCGGTCACTCAACGGTGAGCCCCGCCGCCGGTTCCACGAGGTCAGCCGCGCTCTCTCCGCCTGTGGCGCTCCCATCGAATTCGGTCGTTAACGCCGACATCAAGGTCAGCTCCGGCAAGCGGACCGACATTACCATCCGCCATCGCTGCGCGACGCTGACGCTCAAACTTGTCAACAAGGCCGGAGCCGAGGCTCTCGCGAACACCACTTTCACGGTGCTCACCCCGGGCGGCGACGTTATCCGAGAGCTGATGGGGGCTTTTCCCTCGCTCGTCCTCGCCGAAGGCGAATATGTCGTCATCGCGCGGCACGAGTCCAAGGTTTTCCAATCGACGTTCCAGGTTCAAACAGGGATGGACCGCGACGTGGAGGTTGTTGCAGAAGGGAGCGGCAAACAAGGGCCGTGACCGGATGCAAACCTTCTTCGTGCAGATCAAATGCGCGCTCGGGCGAACCTACGAGGTCGCCAACGCGCTGGCGGAAGCGGAAATCGCCTCGGAAATCTATTCGATCGCCGGCGACTTCGACATTTTGGCCAAGTTTTATGTGGAATTGAATGTCGATATCGGCCATTTCGTCGGCCATAAGGTCCAGGTCATCCCAGGAATCGCGGACACCCGCACCATCATCACCTTCAAGGCTTTCTAGTTGAGCAGCGACGAGCTCGATCAGCGCCGTCGCGGCGGGAATCTTCTATTCAGTCTCCAACAGCAGGGGTCCGATTCCAAGATGCGCTTATGGCTTTCTGTCGTCTTCTGCGTTCTCGTCTCCGCCGCGGCAAGCGCCGCTGAGGCCGGGTTCCTGTTCGACGCGCTGCACGGCAAGACCCCTTACCACGCCTCGTGGGAAAAGCTGATGAAGCTTGTGCAGCCCACGCCCGACTGGCTCGTCCAGTTCAACAAGAACTTCGACGGCGTCGCCGGCCAGATGACAAGTCTCACCATCGACGCAAGCCCTATCAAATCTCCTTCGTGTGCAAGCCGACGGATTGCGCGGAACACAAGTTCGTCGTGCTCTTCGACGCCACCGGTGAGCACGCCTATGGCGCGCTAGGCGGCAAGGACAATGATCCCGCTTTCTTCGGCTCACCGACGCAAGCCGAGCAAGACGCCCTTGCGAAGGCGGTGAAGGGCTGAGCGCCATCCCCCGCGACCCCTCAGTTCAGCTCCAGCGCGAACGGCTCTCCCTCGAAACAGTCCCGACCTCGGCCGATCGCAGCGATCGCTTCATTCATGCGCCCCGAGCGGCCGAGGGCATGGTCCGCGAGCGCGACGAGGCGGGCGTTGGGCGTGGCGGTGGGGGACGCCGCGCGCAGCGCGTGCGCGATATCGATCTCGTCGCGCTTGGGCGCCAGCGCGCAGGCGGCGATGAAAGCAGCCGCGGTCGAGCGGCTGACGCCGGCGAAGCAATGGATCAGCATCGGCTCGGCGCGGTCCCAGTCGCGGACGAATCCGCAGAGCTCGTCGACATGGTGGCCTCGGGCAGGATCTGCCCGTGCGCCGGCTCGACGATGTCGGACATGGCGAGATGAAGATGGCGCTCGGGTCGGATCGCCGGCGGGCCGCTCGACCGCCGTGCCCGGGCTCAGCAGGGTCACAAGCGAGCGAGCGCCAGTCTTGGCGACGGTTTCGGCGATCCAGGCGAGCGAGCAGACATGAAGGCGGGGCTTGCGGACGATTTCATCGCGGCGGCGCTTTGTCGCGGCCGCGCGGCCTCGGCGTCGAGTTCGGCGAAGCGGGCGAGAAACGCCGCTTCGACTTTGGCCGGGCGCATCGGCTCGAGGATAGGCGGCGAAGTCGTGGAGCGGCATGTCGGGCGCGCCAAACAGTTTGCGCGCCTCGGCGATGGAAAAGCCGGCGAGCGTGGTCGCCTCGAAATAGGCCGCGGCGCCGGTCGGCGTTCTTGATGCGGCGCTCGAGGTCGTCCGGCGGCGCGGCGGGCAGGCCGAAGCGGATGTGGATCGCCGCCTGCAGCCGCGCCTCGATCGGCTTGTAGTCGCCGCCGATCGCCGCCTTGAACGGCGAGATCATGTCGCCGATCACATATTCGGGCGCGTCGTGCAGCAGCGCGGCCAGCCGCGCCTCGCGGCGGAGGAGCGGCAGCTCCGCCGCGCCGACCAGCGCCTCGACCAGCAGCGAATGCTGGGCGACGGAAAAGATCTCGCGCCCCTTGGTCTGGCCGTTCCAGCGCGCGACGCGCGCCAGGCCATGGGCGATGTCGGCGATCTCGATGTCGAGCGGCGAGGGGTCGATCAGATCGAGCCGCCGTCCCGACAGCATCCGCTGCCAGGCGCGCGCGGCGCGGCGCTCGATCATGGGCTGAGGCTCGCGCCCCAGCGCCCGGCAGGCCTCGTGACGGCAGCAATCGACGAGATGATCGTTGACCATGCCGGTCGCCTGCATGAAGGCGTAGACGATGGTCGGCCCGACGAAATTGCCGCCGCGGCGCGCGCAAGTCCTTGGCGATGGCGCGCGAGACCTCGGTCTCGGCCGGCATGTCCTTGCATGCTGCGGCGCGCATTGTCGATCGGGCGTCCGTCGACGAAGCTCCACAAGTGGCGCGCGAAGCCGCCTTTGTCCGCGAAATCGAGCACGATGCGCGCCAGCGCCACCGTCGCCTCGATCTTGGCGCGGTTGCGCACGATGCCGGCGTCCTGCATCAGCGCGTCCTTCTTCTTGTCGCTCCAGCGCGCGATCTTCTTCGGCTCGAAGCCGTCGAACGCGGCGCGGAAGGCGGGGCGCTTGCGCAGGATGGTGATCCAGGAGAGCCCGGCCTGGAAGCCGTCGAGCACGAGCTTCTCGAACATCGCGCGGTCGTCCTATTCGGGCACGCCCCATTCCTCGTCGTGATAGGCGACGTAGAGCGGATCGTCGCCGGGCCACGGACAGCGCGGCAATCCGTCGGCGCCCTTGAGCGCCGTCAAGATCCGCGGCGGCTTTTCCTTTTCGACCGGCAGCGGCTTTTCTTTTGCCGGGCATGAGCGGCCTCCTCTCCTCCTGCGCAACCATTTGACCGGCCGGAATCCCGCCCATAGACTTCGCCTTCTCCGTCAGCCAACTCAAGGGCATGGGCCATGACTTTTCGCGCCGTTCGCGCCGACAAGACCGACGCCGGCCAAGTCGTCCGGTTCGTCGAGATGGACGACGTCGGAGCTCATGGACGGCGACGTGACGATCCGCGTCACCCATTCCACCGTCAACTACAAGGACGGGCTGCGCTGAGCGGCAAGTCGCCGATCATCCGCCGCTTTCCGATGGTGCTCGGCGTCGATCTCGCGGGCGTCGTCGAGAGCTCGCGCCGGCTCGGACTTCGCGCCCGGCGACGAGGTCGTGCTGAACGGCCACGGCCTCAGCGAGACCCATTTCGGCGGCTATGCCGAGAAGAGCGCGGGTGAACGGCGACTGGCTGGTCAAGCTGCCGGCTGGCCTGACCCGGGCCGCAGGCGATGGCGATCGGCACCGCCGGCTTCACCGCGATGCTCGCGTGATGGCGATCGAGCGGCGCGGGTCTCGACGCCGTCCGCCGGGCCGGCGCTGGTGACCGGCGCGGCCGGCGGCGTCGGCTCGATGGCGATCTCGCTCCTCGCCGGCAAGGGCTGGACGGTCGATCGCCTCGACCGGGCGGCGCGACCGAGGCCGCCTATCTCAAGTCGCTCGGCGCGGCCGAGATCATCGACCGCGCGACGCTGAGCGCCCCGGCAAGCCGCTCGGCAAGGAGCGCTGGGCGGCGGCGGTCGACAGCGTCGGCTCGACGACGCTCGCCAACGTGCTGGCCCAGACCCGTTATGGCGGCGCGGTCGCCGCCTGCGGCCTGGCGGGCGGCATGGACCTGCCGGCGACGGTCGCGCCGTTCATCCTGCGCGGCGTCTCGCTCCTCGGGATCGACAGCGTCCATTGCCCGCATCGCGCGCCGGCTCGAAGCCTGGCGGCGCCTCGCGGCCGACCTCGACCGCGCCAAGCTCGCGGCGATGACCGAGACCATCCCGCTCGACGGGTGTTCGACGCCGGCGCGCGGATCGTGAAGGGCGAGACCCGGGGCCGGCTGGTGGTGACGATCCCCTAGGGCGTCCCGGACAAGCCCACGGATACGACCTGAGGCGGGAATCGATTTAGATGAGCGCAAGTCCGTGAAAGAAAATGCTAAGAAAATGAAAGTAAATTTTCTTTCTTTTCCTTTCATTTGTGTTTATTTTTTTTTGAATTGAGTGTTTTCAATGGGTTATGGTCGATTTAAGTAGAAAAAATTCTCTCTCCGCGCTGGCGAACCCGTTCTGGTTGCAAACAGGCGATGCGGCGAAGCCCTGCCGGCGCCTCGTGGGGCCGGTCGTGGTCTTCACGGCGGTCGAGTTTGTCATCACCGCGATTATAGGCCCCGCTTCCGTTTTGAGCAAGGATAATGTCGATAGCTTGGAAATTTCTCGTCGGTCAGGAGTCGCGCGGTCGTAGACTCCAGCGGCGCGAGACCCCATCGGTGAGGCGACGCCGGCCTGCCTCGCTTTGCGATAACCCGCGTAGCCGAGGCCTGCGAACCCGGCCAATAAGAGGCCGACCGAATGAAACATTAGGAGGCGACGCGCTGACGCCCCCGCGGCGGTCGCCGCGCCCTGCAGCAAGCGCCCGAGCGGCGCTGCCCCGCGCGGAACCTGGCCCTACCCCCGCCCTCGCCCGCGTTGCCTGATGCTGAATTTTTGGACGAGAATGTTCAATCGATCCTCGGCGCCCGCAGCCGGGATACGTTCGGATTGCACGAGGACGACCATTCCATGCAACGCGCTCCACAGCACTTCGGCCAGAAATACCGGCTCTTGCCGATCTGGCCCAAGTGCGGTGACCAACGCGGCGAAGGCGGCGCGGAGAGCTGGCGGCGTTTCCTCGCTGGCGAATTTGATCTTCGTCGGCAAGACGAACATCGCCTCGTAGACAACCGGCCGCGAGCGGGCAAAATCAAGATAGGCGGCGCAGACGTTGCGCAAGACGTCCGGAGCGCCAGCGACGTTCGCCGTTTCCACTTCTCAATCGCGCCGCAAGTTCCTCGAATCCTCTGGTGGCCACTGCCGCCATGATGTCGGCCTTGCCCTTGAAGTGGCTGTAGAGAACCGGCTGGCTATAGTTGATCAGCCCCGCGAGACGGCGAGTGGTGACGGCGTCCCAGCCTTCGGCTTCGGCCAGTTCGCGCGCTGCGGCCAGGATGAGTTCATAGCGCTCCGCACGCTGGCGCTCTTTGCGTTCCGCGATCGACATCCAGAAATCCTATCGACGCACGATATTCATGTCAACGCTAGATTTCTCTTGACGCCAAATTCTAGCGTCGCTAGTATACTCTGCAGACTGACAGGAGAGCCTATGACCCACCTGATGATCCAAATCGGATATGTGCTCTCCGGCCTGATCGCGGCCGCAATTCTGTTCCTCGGCGCGCGCTTTTGGTTGGCGCCGGCCACCGCATCAGCCGGCTTCGGCATCGCCGATTCGCCACCGCCGTCGACCGGATTTACCGCGTGGCTGTCTGTGAAGGGCACGCGAGATATCGCGGCCGGCCTTTTTGTCATCCTGCTCATGGCCAATGGGTCGCCGCGCTTGCTCGGCGAATTCATGCTCGTGGCGAGCCTCATCGCATTTGGCGACATGGTGACCGTCCTTCGATCGGGCGGAAGCAGAGCCCTCGCCTTCGGCATGCATGGCCTTACGGGGCTGGTCATCGTCGCAACCGGCGCATGCCTGATCATCGGCGCCAAGTAAAAACCGATCTAACTACTCAAACTGGAAAGGACGAAAAATGACGACCCCAACGTCACACTGATCTGGTCAAGCTCGGCCACCTCTTCGCCGAGATCATGTCCAGCCACGATGTGTCGCGCTTCGACGAGATCAAGGCGCCCAATTATGTGAACCACAACGCCTTCGCCGAACCGGGCCTGGAGGGTTCAAAGAAGGTCCTTGGGGCCATCATCGCGGGTGTGCCCGACCTCAAGGTGACCGCGGAAGACGTCTTCGTCTCGGCGGATGGCTCCCGCGTGGTCGGCCGCTACCGTTACGAGGGCACGCACACGGGAAACCTCCTCGGCTACTCCGGCACGGGCAAGCCCTTCGCCATGCGCTCGATCGACATCTGGCGGGTCGAGGACGGACGCTTCGTCGAGCATTGGGACGAACTCAACACCCTCGACGTCTTCATCCAGATCGGCGCCGTGCCGCCTCCTCGCCAACCGTCATAGCCGCGAACCCCAACTGCCCCGATCCCGGTGACGGGTGGAGCGTCGGGAGCCCACATCCTACTGGCCGCGGTGGCGACGTTGATCGCCATCGCGACCGGGGCGCCTGACTGAATGATCACTCAAGAGGAGACCGCCATGCGAACCTTTGAGATGCGAGTATACTCGCTGCGCACTAAAGAGGCGCTCGATTTCTACGCTTCCACGGTCTATCCGCGCCACCTCAACAATTTTGGGCTGTTCGGTGTCGAGGCTCACGGCTTATGGACCCAGAAGGACGATGTCGCGCACCGGATCTTTGTGTTGGTTTCCTATGCAGAGGGCGACGATCCTGGCGAGGTCGCGCAGCGCTACATACAAAGCCCAGAGGCGGCCGACGACGCCAGAGGCTTTGATGTCGCCGACATTCTAGGCGTTGAATTCAACGATCCTGGTCCCGTCAGCAAGTTCTCCGCTGAGATGACGAAACGAGAGAAGAGGTTGCGGCAGGGTTTGCTTGTGCTGATCCCGGTCACGTCAGGGGTCGGCGCGATCGGAGGGCCATCACGCTGCTGGTCTTGCGATAGCCTGCAATGCCGAGGCTGACAAAGCCGACGCGCTTCATGGCGCAGGCGGAGACCCGTCTGGTTCAAATATTGGGATGGCGATCGCTTAAGCCCCCGCGGCGCTCCAGCATTGCGCCGAGACGCAGGATCGTGTCCTCATCCAGCCATTTGCGCGACAAGCTGGATTCCGATCGGCAGCTTCTCGGAGCTGAGAGCGTAGGGAACCGAAAGCGCGGGCAGGCCCGTCATGTTGAACGGCGAAGTCGCCGCCATGACATGGGTCCACGGACCCTTCACGCCGTTGACGACAAGCTCCAGGGCGCCATGCGGCGTCGCGGTCATCGGCGTTGACCGGCGTCAAGAGCACGTCGTATTTCTGGAAAAAGCCGGCGAAAGCCGACCTCAGCGCCTCGACCTTTGCATGCGCTCGCCGCGAAAGTCGGCGAAGGAGGGATCCGACATCCCGACGATGCCGCCGCCGATCGCATGCAGTTCGCTCTCCCGCCCGGCGGCGAGGGTTTTGATGGAAGGGACGATCTCGCCATAGACCAGGGTCGCGAGCGCGCCGAAGGCGTCGCCAAGGAAGGGCAGGGTCACTTCCTCCACGGCGCATCCGAGATCGGCGAGCTGATGCGCCGCTGCGGCGACCGCGGCGGTGATCTCGGGATCGACGGGCGCGAAAGCAGCGTCCGAAACCCAGCCCACGCGGACCGGCTGACCGGCAAGGCCGCCGCCGCTCCGCTTGGGCGTCGCGGGCATGGATGGCGTAGCCGTCGATCCCGTCGGGACCCTTGAGGATCGAATAGCCGAGCGCGACGTCGCGGATCGTGCGCGCCATCGGCCCGACGTGCCACCAGTGCGATGTGACCCTCGGGTAATGGCCGGTATAGGGAATGCGGCCATGCGTGGCCTTCAGCGCCGCGACGCCGGTGAAGGCGGCCGGGCCGCGCACCGAGATCATGACATCGCTGCCGATGCCGATCGGCGACATGCCGGCCGCGAGCGCCGCCGAATTCGCCGCCCGACGAACCGCCGGGCGTGCGCTCGAGGTTCCACGGATTGTTGGTTCGGCCGGTGACGCGGTTGTCGCTCTCGGTCCAGAACGAAAATTCAGGCAGATTGGATTTCATGAGCGGAATCCCGCCGGCGGCCTTGAAGCGCGCGACCGCCGTCGCATCTTTGTCGGGAATGTTGCCCGCGAAGAGCTTCGAGCCGCGCTGGGTGAGAACGCCCGGGTGTCCAGAGCGTCCTTGATCGAGAAGGGCACGCCGTGCAGGGCCCCAAGCGGCGCGCCGCTGGCGACGGCCTTGTCGGCCGCGTCGGCGCTGGCCAGCGCGTCTTCGGCCATCAGCGTGACGACGGCGTTGACCTTCGGATTGACGGCCGCGATGCGCTCCAGATGCGCCTGGACCACGTCTCGCGAGGAAAGCTGCTTCGTCCGGATGAGCGCGGCAAGCGCGGTCGCGTCCCGGTAGTGAATGGCGCTCGAGTCAGAAATCTGTCTGATGGAGCATGGTCGTCTCCTGTTGCGCAGAGTTATCTACCTGACGTCAGGTAGATTAATCCGGCGGCGGAGGTTTGCGCCTTCCCATCGACGCTGTCAACGTCTATCTGTCGTCAGGTAGAACAGGATAGGATCATGGCGATGCCGCAGGGGACACGAAAGAGAGGATCATGATGGCGGCGCGCCTGACCGTGCAGGATCGCGGCTACGGGGGCTTGAGCTTCCGGGAGCTCGCGAAGGAGGTCGGCGTCAAGAGCGCCAGCATCCACCATTATTTCCCGACCAAGGGCGAACTCGGGAGCGCCCTGGCGGCGCGCTACACGTCCGACTTTTTGCACTACCTCGACGGGCTGCTGGCGGACGGGCTCGATGAGAAGGCGTGCATCCGGAAGTACACGGAGGTCTTTGGCCAGACCGTCCGCAACGACAACCGCATGTGCCTCGGCGGCATCATGGCGGCCGAATTCAGGGAACTCCCCGACGAGGTCAGGATCGAGGTGGCGAAGTTTGGCCAGGCGAATGTCGATTGGCTCGTCAAAGTTCTCTCGCTCGGCGAGCCCGGCGGAGGCGACGCCGTCAAGGCCCGGGCGCTCGCGATCTTCGCCGCGGTCGAGGGCGCGCAACTGATCGCCCGCAGCCGTGGCGACGCGACGGTCTATGACGCGATCATCGAGACTTACCGCGAAAGCGGGCTTCTGCCGTGACCGGCTATGACCCGCGCCTTGCGGCGAACGCGCGCACGCAATCCGCGAGGCCCGCGCCGAAGTGTTGAAAGCGCGGCTTTCATTTTCGTTGATTCGTAACTATGCGACGGAGAGCGCGTTGAGCATGATTCCCCGGAGGCATGACCATCCCCCGCAAGCCGAAGAGACGACGGACGAAGCCAGCCGTCCGCGTCCAATATGGCGCGCTGCCCTATCGGTTCACATCGATGGCGGCGCTGGAAATCCTCATCGTCACGACGCGACAGTCGCGGCGATGGATTGTGCCGAAGGGCTGGCCGATCAAGCGGCTTACGCCATCGAAGTCGGCTGCCCGCGAGGCCTTCGAGGAGGCCGGCGTGAGGGGCAAGATCGGCGCGCGCGCGATCGGCCTTTTCCGATACAAGAAGGCGGCGGGCGAGAGGAACGGCGCCGACCCAGACTACGAGGTGAAGGTTTTCCCGCTGCTGGTTCGAAGGCAAAGCGCGACCTGGCCGGAATTCGGACAGCGCGTGGTTCAGTGGGTCGATCCGGAGAAGGCGATTTCGCTCATTCGAGATCCAGAGCTGAAGACGATCGTCGAAAAGTTCGCGAAACGCGCGTCGGTCGCAGCGAGCAAAGTGATTTACTGATCGCTGCGTCGTCGGCCAGGCGAGAGCGGCTTAGTCCTAAGGCGCGCTGAATCCGGACGGAACGTCATCGCGAGGAGCCATAGGGCTCGCAATGACGATCCCGGTTCGACCCGACTGCAATTGGGCTAAGCGCCCGCGATGTCCGCCACTCGACAGCGAACCGGCGCGCTCTCATCGAAATAGACGACCGCGCAGATCCGGTGATAGCCGTCGGCGACCGTGAGCGGATGTCCGTTCGCCATGTCTCCGCGGACCACGAGAACCGGCGTGAGGGGCTTGGCTTTTTGGATCCGCTTCAGATCTGCGTCCACATGCGGATCGTCGCGCGGCAGAAGCGGAAGCGCAGCAGCGCGCAACAAGTCCTTCGCGGCATGTTCAAGGAGCTTCGCGCTACGAAGACCCTTGACGAGCGCGTGGGCTTTCCTGTCGGTACAGAGAAGGGACAAATACTGGAACGCGGCCTCGAAATCCGCGTCCTCCTCCTTTTCACTCCATTTGAGTTCTGACTTGGCCACGGGTCGCCCCTCCGCTCACTAAGTTTCCCCCTTGGAGGCAGCTTAGCCTGTCCGTCGATAGGGCGACAGTTGCATGGCGCTCAAGTGGCGCCCGCATGTTTGCTGGCATGGGGAATGAACGGGGCCCTCAGTGTCCGCCCGCGCCGATCCGCCTCTCGAGCGCGTCGTTGAGCGCATTGCGGGCGGCGAAGGTCTGTTCGAGCGCCGCGACGCTCACCCGCTCAGCGCCCTGGGTGAGCAGCCAGCCGGAAAGCTCGGCTGCTTTGTCGCGGGCGCAGTGCAGCGCGACGAAGCCCTGCGGATCGACATCCTCGCCGGTCGCCGACACCGCGCCGAAGCGCTCAGCCGCAGTCTCGACCACCAGATGCGCGGGACCGGGCAGCCGCGCCCGGACCTCGCGAGATTTCCGCGCTTCCTCGCTCGCCGCGATCCGCGCCAGGATGTCCCGCGCGGCCTGCCTCGCATTCGGCCCCCAGGAGGCGGTGAGCGAGGCGATCAGCGTCGCCTGCGAGCGCAGGATGGTGGCGTCGTCCAGGATTTTGAGCGCATTGGCTTCGAGCGTCGCGCCGGTGGTGGTGATGTCGACGATGAGTTCGGCCGCGCCGGAGGCAGGCGCGCCTTCGGTCGCGCCGAGGCTCTCGACGATGCGGTAGTCGGCGATTCCATGCTCGGCGAAGAAGCGTCGGGTGAGATTGACGTATTTGGTCGCGACCCGCATGCGCTCGCCGCGCTTGGCGCGATAGGCCGAAGCGACATCGTCGAGATCGGCCATGGTGCGCACGTCGATCCAGGCCTTGGGCGCGGCGACCACGACATTGGCGTGGCCGAAGCCGAGCGGGCTTAGGAGTTCGAGCCGCGCCTCGGCGTCGGCCACTTTCTCGCGCACCAGATCCTCGCCGGCGACGCCGAAATGCGCGGCGCCCGCCGCGAGCTGGCCGACGATCTCGGCGGACGAGACATAGGCGACTTCGACGCCCGGCAGTCCGGCGATGGCGCCGCGATAGTCGCGGGCGCCGCGACCCTGCACGAGTTCGAGCCCGGCGCGCGCGAAGAACGCGGCGGCCGCCTCCTGCAAGCGTCCCTTGGAGGGGACGGCCAGGACAAACGGCGCTTCAGCGCCATTGCCGGCGGCCATCAGCGCTCTCCCCCGTTCGCGAGCCGGTCGAGCGTGATCGCCGCGCCGACGGCGGGAATGTCCTCATTGGCGCCGAGACGTCGCGCGAGCCCGTCGTAGCGGCCGCCCGCCAGCGCGGTTTTGGCGCTCGCGACATGGGGATCGTGAGCCTCGAACACGAAGCCCGTGTAATAATCGAAATCGCGCACGAAGGCGGCGCTGAATTGGGTCGCCTCGATCGCCACGCCGCGCGCCGCGATGAAGCCGTTGCGGCGCTCGAACGCGTCCAAGGCCGCATTCAGGTTCAAGCCGGCGGAATGGGCCAGGCGCCGAAGCGCGACCGCCGCGTGATCGGGATCGCCGGAGATGCCTAAAAAGGCGTCCAGCACCGCCCGCTTCTCCGCTTCGATCGGCGGCCCCGACCTGAGCGACGCCTGTTCGAGAAAGCGGTCGGCGATTTCGCCCGCCGTGCGCCCGCCGACCGCGTCGATGCCGGCGATGGCGAGCAGGTCCTCGACCAAGGCTTTGGCGCCCGCGTGATCGGCGCTCTCGAGCGCCGCGAGCACCCCGGGCTGGGCGAGCGCGCTCTGGCTTGGGCGCGCGAAAATGGCCTCGAGGCTCCGCCCGCGGGCGACGCCGCGCCGCAGACGCCGCCGCCAGGCTTCGGGAATTTTCAGGGAATCGAGCATGGCGTCGAACAGGCCGGCGTCGCCGAGCCGCGCTGCGAGCGTTCCGCCCCCGGCCGCCGTCGCCGCCTCCATGGCGAGCGAGAACACCTCGGCGTCGGCCGCCTCGGCGTCACGGCGCCCGAAGCTCTCGAGCCCGGTCTGCGTCTGCTCGCCGCCCTGGGCCCCGCGCGCCCGAAACACCGGGCCGAGGTAGGAATATTCGGCGATTCTGCCGGCCTTGTCCGAATCGAGATAGGCGCGGCAGACGGGGATCGTATATTCGGGCCGGAGGCACAGCTCCTCGCCCGCGGCGTCGGCGGTCAGGAACAGGCGGCGTCGGACCTCCTCGCCGGACATGTCGAGAAAAATCGCCGCGGGATGCAGGATGGGCGGCTCCGTGCGCTCGAAGCCGGCCGCGAGCAGGCAATCGAGCGCGCGTTCGCCGGCCCCGCGCGGCGTTTGGCCGGCGGGGTCGCCGCCTCGCGGCGTTTGGCTCGCGGAATCGAGCAGAATCGTTTGGGTCACCGGATGGCCCTCATGGGTCTTCGCTCCCTTTAACAAAGCTGGCCCGAGCGCGCAGCCCCTAACCTTGCCCCAAGGTGAACGCTCCGTGAGCCGGGTTGCCGCCGCGGCGCCGCCATGGTCGGATGACAAAGGGAGCGTCGAATCACTTATTGGGGCGTTCTAACCGGCAATGAAGCCTGCTTCCGCATTGCGCCTCTTGCGCTGGGTCGTGCTCGCCTTTGCCCTCGCGGGCGCTTGGACGCGCCGGCGCGCAGGAAACCCATCGGCTCAATCTCGATGAGACCAGGGCGACGCTGACCGCGACGGAGACCGCGCTTCACGACAAGAACCTCGACGATTCAGGATTTCAGACGCTGCGCGCGCAAGCCGACGCGCTCGCACTCACATTGCAGGGCGCGATCGCCGAGCTGACGCCCCGCCTCGCGGACTTGGCCAAGCGCCTCGACGAGCTGACGCCCAAATCCGGACAGCCTGCGCCGACGACCGACATCGCCGCCAAGGACCTCGCGAACGAGAAGCAGAGGCACGACAGGCTCGACGCCAACCTGCGCGCCGCGCGGGCCATGCTGCTCGAGGCCAATGACCTGAGCACGCGCATCAGCGCGGCGCGGCGTCAATTGTTCACGCAACGGACATTCGCCCGCTCGACCAGCATTCTCGATCCGCAGCTGTGGGCGGCTGTCGGACGCGAGCTGCCGCTCGACGTCGAGGTGATGCGCAACCTCATCGGCAACTGGATCGGCGTGATCGAGGGAAGGCCAACGCTCGGCGAGAAGATCGGCATGGCCGCGATTCTGATCGCGCTTGCGCTGGCCGCGGCTCCGCTTGGCTGGGTCGCCCGTCGATTTGTCTATCGGGATCTGGGCGAGGCGAAGCTGAGCCGGTTGCGACGCGCGCTTGCCGCAGCCGCGATCTTTGTCCTCTTCGCCGCGTTCCCGCTGGTTGGCCTGGGCATCCTCGCCGCGCGCGCTCGACTCCTTCAATCTCTCCGATCCCAGCATGCAGGGCGTGATCGACGCGGCCTTCGAAGGCGCGCGCGTGCTGATCGCGGTCCATGCGCTCGGCTATGGCTTGCTCGCGCCCCGGCGAGCATCCTGGCGGCTCGTTCCGCTCAGCGATCGAGCGGCGGGCATCCTCTATCGCTTGGCCATGACGATTGCGGCGATCTGGGCGGTCCAGCGTCTGATCGAGCCCGCCGCGGACGCTTCGGCCTCCCTCAATATCGAACTCGCCACGCGGGGCGTCGGCGCGATCCTCGCCGCGATCGCGATCGCCACGGCGATGCGCCAGCTCGGCGCGCAGCCGGCCGGCGCGCCAGAGCGCCGCAGAGCGAAGCCTGGGCGCCCCTGAGAACGCTCGGCTGGGCGGCCGCGCTGACTCGTCCTGGCCGCCGCGCTCACCGGCTACGTCGCCTTCGCCGCCTTCCTGATCAACCAGGCGATTTACCTCAGCATCGTCGGCGCCGCTCTATATCGCCGACATCCTCGCCCAGGACGGGACCGAGCCGTCTCTCAAGCCGGACGGGCCGATTGGCGGGCGTCTCTGGCGATGGCGGGCTTGCGCCGCAACGCGCTCGCGCAGATCGTCGTCGTCCTGCAAGGCCTCGCCCGCGTGGCGGTCGTGATGATCGCGTTCGGGGCGGTGCTGAAGCCCTGGGGCGTGCAGTCGCAGGACATGTTCGGCGCTTTGCGCTCGGCCTATTTCGGCTTCTCGGTCGGCGGCGTCACCCTCTCGCTCTCGTCCATGGTCGGCGCGGCGGTCGTCCTCGCCGTCGGCGTGTTCCTCACCCGGCTGATCCAGAACTGGCTGGGGTCCCGGCTCTTGCCGCAGACGCGTCTCGACGCCGGCGTCAGGAACTCGGTCAGGACGATTTTCGGCTATATCGGCGTCATCGTCGCCGCGCTGCTGGCGGGCGCGCAGATCGGCCTCGACCTTCAGAAAGTCGCGCTGATCGCCGGCGGCCTCTCGGTCGGCATCGGCTTCGGCCTGCAGACGATCGCCAACAATTTCGTCTCCGGCCTCATCCTGTTGTGGGACCGCACCATCCGCGTCGGCGACTGGGTGGTGGTGGGAACCGATCAGGGAGTCGTTCGCGCGATCAACGCGCGCGCGACCGAGATCGAGACCTCCGACCGCGGCAGCCTGATCGTTCCCAATTCCAACTTCGTCAGCGGGGTCGTCAAGAACTGGGTCCATAACGACCGCGTCGGACGCATCCTGATCTCGGTCAACATCGCCTACGAAAGCGATGTCGAGCAGGTGCGCGACCTCATGATCGACGCGGCCAAGGCGCAGGACCAGGTGCTCGCGATCCCCGGGCCTTCCGTGCTGTTCGCGGAATTCGGCGACTGGTCGATCAAGTTCAATCTGATCTGCTTCGTCGACGACATCGAGCTCGCCGAGCGGACGCGGAGCGACATCCATTTCGAGGTTTTGCGCCGCATGCGGGAGGCGGGCCTGCGCATCGCCTATCCCGCGCCCCCGCCGGCCGACGTGTCTTCAAGGTTTGGGCCGGAGCCGAAGCCGAATGACGGCCGTTCAGGCGCCAAAGAAGTCGGCCGCCGCCGCGCCGCCCGCGCCCAGACGGCGTCACGAATTTCGATTTCGAGACAGCTTTCGTCGCGGAGCGATCCTCCGTGCAACCTTATCGCTATCCGGCGAATTGGGAGAGACCTTTTTTCGGAGGATTCCATGGCGAAATCACTGAAGGCGGGCGATAAAGTCGCCTGGCGATCGAGTGGCGGCGGAAGCATCGGCCGCGTCGAACGGAAGCTGACCTCGCCCGGTAAGATCAAGGGCCATGCGGTCGCGGCTTCCGACGACAATCCCGAATTTCTCGTGCGATCGGAGAAATCGGGCAAGGTCGCGGCTCATAAGCCCGCCGCGTTGAGGAAGATCAAATGAACCCCGGCTTGATACCGCCTGCGGAAGTCGCCGCCGCCGCGAAAAGAGGTCTTGAGCTGCGCGAGAAATTCCGCCGGGGCGGAACCTCGGTTGGCGTTCATCGCGCAAAACAGCTCGCGGAGCGTCGAGACGTCTCGTTGCGCGACGTCATCGCCATGAGCGCCTATTTCGCTCGACACGAGGTCGATAAGGCGTCGAAAAGCCACGAGTGGGGCGACGAAAGCGACCCCTCCGCCGGCTATATCGCCTGGTTGCTGTGGGGCGGCGAGCCCGGCCGCCGGTGGGCCGACAGCCTGCACGCGCGCCTGAACAAGACTGCGGCGGAATAATCGCACGCAAGAGCTGTTCGATACGGCAACGCCGTCGCTGCTGTTCGCGCGACGGCGTTCTTTTCGTGCTTTGGATCTCAGTAGCGGTAGTGGTCCGGCTTGAACGGGCCGGTCTGCGAGACGCCGAGATATTTCGACTGCTCGGGCGTCAGCTTGGTCAGCTTGACGCCGATCTTGTCCAGATGCAGCGAGGCGACCTTCTCGTCGAGGTGCTTGGGCAGGGTGTAGACCTGCTTCTTGTATTCGCCGGGCTTGGTGAAGAGCTCGATCTGCGCCAGCGTCTGGTTGGTGAACGAGGCCGACATCACGAAGGACGGATGGCCGGTCGCGTTGCCGAGATTGACCAGCCGGCCTTCCGACAGAAGGATGATCTTCTTGCCGTCGGGGAACTCGATCTCGTCGACCTGCGGCTTGACGTTGTTCCACTTGTAATTGCGCAGCGCGCCGACCTGGATCTCCGAGTCGAAGTGGCCGATGTTGCAGACGATGGCGCGGTCGTGCATCGCGCGCATGTGGTCGAGGGTGATGACGTCGACATTGCCGGTGGCGGTGACGAAAATGTCGGCGCGCGGGCGCGGCGTCGTCCATCGTCGTGACCTCGTAGCCCTCCATCGCCGCCTGCAAGCGCGCAGATCGGATCGACTTCGGAGACCATCACGCGGCAGCCGGCGTTGCGCAGCGAAGCGGCCGAACCCTTGCCGACGTCGCCGAAGCCCGCGACCATCGCGACCTTGCCCGCCATCATGACGTCGGTGCCGCGGCGGATGCCGTCGACCAGCGATTCGCGGCAGCCGTAGAGGTTGTCGAACTTCGACTTGGTGACGCTGTCGTTGACGTTGATCGCCGGCCACAGGAGCTTGCCTTCCTTGGCCATGATGTAGAGGCGATGGACGCCGGTGGTCGTTTCCTCGGTGACGCCGCGGATCGACTTGGCGTTCTTGCCGTACCAGCCGGGCTTGGCCTTCAGCCGCGCCTTGATGGCGGCGTAGAGCACTTCCTCTTCCTCGTTCGTGGCGGTGTCGAGGAACTTCGTGTCGCCGTTCTCGGCGCGCAGGCCGAGATGGATCAGCAGGGTGGCGTCGCCGCCGTCGTCGAGGATCATGTTGGGCGCGCCGCCGTCCGCCCACTCGAAGATGCGGTGGGTGTAGTCCCAGTAGTCCTTGAGGCTCTCGCCCTTGATCGCGAAGACCGGCGTGCCGGTGGCGGCGATCGCGGCGGCGGCGTGGTCCTGGGTCGAATAGATGTTGCACGAGGCCCAGCGGACGTCGGCGCCGAGCGCCTTCAGCGTCTCGATCAGAACCGCGGTCTGGATGGTCATGTGCAGGGAGCCGGCGATGCGCGCGCCCTTGAGCGGCTGGCTGTTTCGCGTATTCGGCGCGGGTCGCCATCAGCCCCGGCATTTCGGTCTCGGCGATCGCGATTTCCTTGCGGCCGTAGTCCGCAAGCTTGATGTCGGCGATGGCGTAGTCGTGGGCTTTGCTCACGAGCGTCGTGGCGGTCTTGGTCATGGGGCGGGAATGTCCTTTTTCGTAACGGGCGTCTCTTATCAGCGGGGCTCGAAACGCGCAATAAACATATAAGCAAATCTTTATATCGACTTTCGACGGCCCGGGTTCTCAGCCTTGTGGTTGGTCTGGTTAATTCACATTTTCTAAGAGAAGATTGGCGACGTCGCTTCGGAGCCTCGGGCGCTTGTTAACAATGGAACGGGGGAAACGGCGCGAATTCGTGCTTGTAGACAAGGGCCGTGACGCTGCTATGACAGCCCGCGCACATAAGCAAGAAACGAGCCGCGGTCGTCCGCAAGGATGCACGCTGCGGCGAACGTGATTGCGGTAGAGGGGTTGGCGGTAGGTATGGCGCTTTCGGTCAAATTGGCGTTGCGGCAGGGTCAGACGATGGTTCTGACGCCGCAGCTTCTGCAGGCGATCAAGCTGTTGCAGATGCCGAATCTCGAATTGACCCAGTTCATCGAGAACGAATTGGCGAGCAATCCGCTGCTCGAGCGGGCGGAGGAGCGTGAGGAGGTCAGCCTCGAACAGGCCGACGCCGAAGCCACGGGCTTCGCCGAAGCGCCGGTCGAACCCGGCGACTGGGCGCGTGAGGCGCTTGAAACGGACACCGGCCACCTCGCCGCCAATCTTGGCACCGAGGTCGAAAACACCTTCGATGCGGACCGCACCGCGCCGGCGATTCAATCCACCCGAGCCGACGACTTGAGCGCGCAGGCCTGGACGGGGGTCGGCGCCAGCGCCGACACGGGCGAAGCCCCGGACCTCGAAGCCTATGTCGCCGAGACCCTGTCGCTTCGCGACCATCTCGAGCGTCAGGCCGCGATCCTGCTTCCCGATCCGGCCGAGCGGATGATCGGCGCCGCGCTGATCGACGGGTTGGATGAGGCCGGATATTTCGTCGGCTCGATCGCCGAAATCGCCGAGCGGCTCGGCGCCGACCTCGAACGCGTCGAGCGCGTGCTCGATGCGCATGCAAACCTTGGAGCCGACGGGCGTGTTCGCGCGCTCGCTCGCGGAGTGCCTGGCCCTTCAGCTCAAAGAGCGCGACCGCTTCGACCCGGCGATGCAGGCGTTGATCGAGAACCTGCCGGCGCTCGCCAGGCGCGACTTTCCGCTGCTGCGCCGGGTCTGCGGCGTCGACGACGAGGATCTGCGCGACATGTTCGCCGAGATCCGGCGCCTCGAGCCCAAGCCTGGGCGCGCTTTCGGCGATCCGCCGGCGGCCCCGGCGATCCCCGACGTCCATGTCACCGCGGCGCGCGATTTCGGCTGGCGGGTCGAACTCAACACGCGCGCGCTGCCGCGCGTGCTCGTCAACGAGGTCTATGCGGCCGAGATCCGGCGCGGCGCGAAGCGCGACGAGGACCGCCAATATGTCTCGACCCAGTTGCAGTCGCGCCAACTGGCTGACCAAGAGCCTCGAACAGCGCGCGCGCACCATCCTCAACGTGGCGAGCGAGATCGTGCGCCGGCAGGACGCCTTCCTGCTCGAGGGCGTCTCGGGCCTGAAGCCGCTCAACCTGAAGATGATCGGCGAAGCGATCGGCGTGCACGAATCCACGGTGTCGCGCGCCACCGCGCACAAGTTCATTCAGACGCCGCGCGGCCTGTTCGAGATGAAATATTTCTTCACCGCCTCGATCGCCTCGACCGAACCGGGACAGGCCCATTCGGCAGAATCCGTGCGCCAGCGCATCCGGCAGATGATCGACGACGAAGACCCCGACGAGGTGCTTGTCGGACGACGTGATCGTCGAGCGCCTGCGCAAGGCGGATATCCTTGTGGCGCGGCGCACCGTCGCCAAATATCGCGACAGCCTGAGAATCCCTTCGTCCGTCGAGAGGCGCAAAATGAAGATGGCGTCGGCGCGCGGCCGGGTTCGGCGCCACAATTCCCTTTGCGGTCGAGGCATAATGGCGATTTTAATATAATATGAATAGCTTAAGGCGAGATTGACATGCGCCGGGCGGGCTCCTAACCTAGCCGCCGAACTCGGCCGGCGGGGTGGACCCGGACGGCGAAATCGAGGGGCGCAGCGACGCGCGGGGGCGGCGCGGAGGAGCGGCGGGCATGGTGCTCCGCGTCCTGAATGGTAAGGCCAGCGTTCGATGACCTTGAGGGTATCCGGTAAGAACCTCGACATCGGGGAAGCTTTGCGTCAGCATGTCCTGGAAAAAGTCGAGGCCACGGTCGCCCGCTATTTCAGCGGCTCCGTCGGCGGCCATGTGGTGATGACGCGCGAAGGCTCCGGCTATCGTTCGGACTGCACGCTTGCGTTTGAGCTCGGGACTGAGCTTGCACGCCGAGGGCCGGGGGCAGGAACCCTACCGTTGCTTCGAGCAGGCGGCCGACAAGATCGAAAGCCGCTTGCGCCGCTACAAGACCCGCCTCAAAGGCCATGCCGCCGCCGCCTGCGGCGAATGCGCGGGGCAAGGTTGAGAACTATCTTATCGAATTGCCGCACGAGGAAGACGAAGAACCCGTCGGGCGGCTTCGATCCCGTCGTCGTGGCGGAAGGAACAGAGGATCTCAAATCCCTTTCGGTCGCCTCGGCTGTCGCCGAACTCGATCTCACCGGCGCTCCGGTCATCGTTTTCCAGCATGCCGGCAGCGGCCGGGTGAATGTTGTCTACCGTCGCCGCGACGGCGCGATCGGCTGGCTCGATCCCCAGGCCCCTCGCGAACCGCCGCGCGCCGCATAATCAGGACAAACATGTCGTTATCGCAACTCCTTAAGCCGGACGCCGTCCTGGCCGCCTGAGAGTGAACGGCAAGAAGCAGGCGCTGCAGGAGATGAGCGAGCGCGCCGCGCTGGTTTCGGGCCTGCCGGCGCGCGAGATCTTCGACGCGATCCTGCAGCGCGAGCGGCTGGGCTCGACCGGCGTCGGCGACGGCGTCGCCATTCCGCATGGCAAGCTCGCCAAATGCCAGCACATTTTTGGCGTCTTCGCTCGGCTCGAGCGCGCGATCGATTTCGAAGCGCCGGACGGGCTGCCCGTCGATCTCATTTTCCTGCTGATCGCCCCGGAAGCGGCGGGCGCGGACCACCTGAAGGCGCTGGCGATGAGCGCGCGCCTTCTGCGCAACGGCGGCGATCGCGGCGCAATTGCGCGCCACGCAAGCGATCCAGCGGCGCTCTACGCGCTTCTGACCATGGCGCCGACCTCGAACGCGGCCTGATCGGCCGGGAGCCTTAGCCCCATGAAAGCGCGTGTGATCGTGACCTTGAAATCCGGCGTGCTCGACCCGCAGGGCAAGGCGATCGAGGGCGCGCTCAAGGGCTTGGCCGTCGACGGCGCTCACGAGCGTGCGCCAGGGCAAGGTTTTCGACATCGAGCTCGACGGCGACGACCACGCGGCCGCGCGCCGGAGGCTGAGCGAGGCTTGCGAGCGGCTGCTCGCCAATACGATTGTCGAGAATTACGCCATCGAGATCGCGTGAGGGGCGATGCGCGCCGCGATCATCCTGTTCCCCGGCATCAATCGCGAGGGCGACGTGGCGCGCGCGCTCCGGCAGGCCACTGGCGCCGAGCCCGCGATCGTCTGGCACGCCGAGCACGAACTGCCGCCGGGCCTCGATCTGGTCGTCCTGCCGGGCGGATTCTCCTACGGCGACTATCTGCGCTGCGGCGCGATCGCGGCGCGCGCGCCGATCATGCGGGCGGTCGGCGAGCACGCGGCGCGCGGCGGGCTGGTGCTCGGAATCTGCAACGGCTTCCAGATCCTGTGCGAGGCGGGTCTTCTGCCCGGCGTTCTGATGCGCAACGCGCAGCTGCGCTTCGTCTGCAAAATGCAGCATGTGCGGGTCGAGAACGCGCAAACCCCGTTCACGCGCCGTTACGCGCCGGGACAGGTCGTCAAATTCGCCATCGCCCACGGCGAGGGCAATTTCGTCGCCGATGACGAGACCATCCGCCGGATCGAGGCCGAAGGACGCGTCGCCTTCCGCTATTGCGACGCCGAGGGCGGGGTTGGGGACGACGTCGAGCCCCAACGGGGCGATCAACTCCATAGCCGGCGTGTTCAACGATCGCTTCAACGTGCTGGGCTTGATGCCGCATCCGGAAAACCTGATCGACCCGCTGGTCGGCGGCACGGACGGACGCGCCCTTTCGATTCCCTCGCTGCGTGAAGAGGCCCGCCTGACGTCAGGATGACGGGTCCAGCATTCCGCCCGAAACGATCCGGTCCGCCAGCCAATCCACAGGCTTTCACAAAAAATTTTCTGTCTCAGCCGTTTTGTCATGATGCGTGAACCCTTGTCGGGCATTATCGGGTTCGAATAGGGATAATCCGACCGCATGACTGATTCGCTCGACAGGCTGTTCGCCGACGTCCAGGAGGCCCGGGATCGGAGCCCCTCGTCGTCGCGCACCGCGAAGCTGTTCCGCGACGGCGTGCAGAAAATGGCCAAGAAACTCGTCGAAGAGGCGATCGAGGTCGGGCTCGACGCGGTGCAGATGAACCGCGAATTGGTCATTCTGGAAAGCGCCGACGTTTTCTATCAGCTCGCGGTCATCTGGGCCGAATGCGGCGTTTCGCCCGCCGAGGTGATGGGGGAAATCGACCGGCGCGAGCGCGTCTACGGCATCGCGGAAAAGCTGCCGAAACAGGCGAGCGTGGCGCAGATCCGGCGCATGGCGCCGTGGGCGGTTCGCCGGAAGGCCTCCTGATCCGCGGGCAATCGCCGATTGGTGTGAACTGTCCGGTTAGTCGGTAGCGGCTTCGAGGTTCCGGCAGACCAAATTCGCGGACCTCTCGCCGCGTATTTGAAAGATTCGTCCGCGGACGGTCGGACTGAATTCCACGTCAAAATGAGACGCGCCATCGAGTTTACCTAGCGGAACTCTGGATAAAGTCGTGAATTGACCAATTCTCCGCCACGTGATTAGCGGGAGGGGGGAAGGGTCTAAGCATGGCTAATCCTCGGAAATACATACTACTTTTGGCCTTGGCGGTTCCCTGCGATCTACGCATACGCCGCAAGCCGCGAAGAGTTGGCGAAAGCCGCGATGGCTCGATGACATCAGCGGCGCCGTCAGCAAGTCTCTGGCTGCGAAGCCGGAAGCGGAGGTGCTCGCAGTCGATCCCAAAGTCGCGGCCAGAGTCGACGAGGACTTGGACTATCGAATTGCCGAGCGGACGAAGTCGACAGAAGGATGGCGCGCATTCCTGACCGCTCATCCCGACGGACCCCACACGCAATTGGCCCGCGCGGACCTCGACAAGCTCGATGGGGCGGCGACGCCCTCCGCGCCGACGCCATCCGCGCCGACGGCTGCGCAGGCGCCGGACACTGGCGCGTCTGAGACAACGATCTCGAACAAGAGCGTCTCGTCGCCATCGACCGAGTCCGACGCCGCGACGCTTGCCGCCGATGAGATATGCGGAGACGACGAAGACCGTTTGGAGCGATTATCCAAGGCGACCGACGAGCGACGGACTCATCCGGCTCCTGATTGACCTGCGCTGTGAGAAGTTGCGGCCGCAACTTCTCCACCTCGCCGAGCGGCTGGACGACAAGCTCCCCGTCTGCCCATGCCGACGTTGCTCAAGATGGGTCTTCAAGTCGTCCTTCCGGCGCCGGTTGTCTCGGCGCCCCCTTTACCGCCGCCGAGAATGCGAGCGAACGAACCTTCGAAACCGCCCCGCTCGAATTCTTCTTCGCGCGAGGTTGAGCCAAAACGCCATGCGGCCCAGCCGACAGCCCCCAACTTGCCGCAGCTTCCTTTTGGCGTTCTTCGGCGGGGGGCCTAGAAATTCGAGCGGCGTCCATCGGACCCAAGTCGGCGGCGGCCACTGACTAGGTTTTCGGTCGGCCGCCGGCAGTCGCGGGCTCAGAGCACGACCGGGTTCTGGCCGCCGTCCATGGAGAGCGTCACGCCGGTGATGTAGCCGGCCTTCCCGGACGCAAGGAAGATCACGGCGTCGGCGATCTCTTCCGCCGTCGCCATGCGGCCCAACGGCAGCTTGGCGACGCCGCGGCTGCGCGCTTCCTCGACAGAAATTTCGGCGAGCCGGGCGTCGGCCGCCATTCCCTCCGCGACCCGGTCCGTCTCCGTCAAACTGGGACTGACGCCGACGACGCGAACCCCTTTGCCGGCATAGGTCGCGCCGAGGCCGGCCGTCGCCAGCATCAGGGCGGCGTTGGCCGAGCCGCCGGCGAGGTGGCTTGACGAAGCGACCTTGCCTCCCGACGCCGATGACGCTGACGATGACCCCGCTTCCGCGCTTCGCCATGCGCTTCACCACGGGTCGATGACATTGATGTAGGAGAAGAACTTGGCGTCGAACGCTTCGCGCCAGACCGCGGGTTCAATTCGTCCGGCGGCGTGCGCTTCGCGGCGCCGGCCGAATTCACGAGGATGTCGATCGGCCCGAGCCTGGTCCTCAACCGTTTCGATCACTCTCTCCGCCGCAACGGCGTCGACGAGATCGGCGACGACGCCGAACGCGTCCTTGAGCGTGGCGCTCGCTTTGTCGATATTCTCGCGGGAGCGCGAACAGATGGCGATCCGCGCCCCTTCCGCCGCGAAGCCCGAGGCGCAGGCGAGCCCGATGCCCTTCGAGCCGCCGGTGACGAGAACGACCTTGCCTTTGAGTCCAAGCTCCATCGCCCGGGCCTAGCTCAAGCGCTTCTTCAAGAACGCGTCGGCGCGGCCCCAGGCGAGCTCGGCCGCCTGGCGATCGTGCACCGCCATTCGCTGCTCGTTGACGAAGGCGTGATCGGCGTCATAGCGGAAGAATTCGGCGTCCTTGCCCGCAGCCTTCAAGGCCTTCTCGAAATCGTCGACCGTCTGCGGCGCGATGTGTCGTCCTTATTGGCGAAATGGCCCTGGAGCGGAATCTTGACGTCCGCCGCCTTGGCGGCCTTTGCGGGCGGCAGCCCGTAAAAGGAAACCGCCGCTGTCAGCTCGGGGATTTTCGCGGCGCCGATGATCGCCACCGCCCCGCCCATGCAAAATCCGGCGATGCCGACCTTGGCGCCGTTGCGCTTGAGATATTGGACCGCCCCGCGCACAGTCTGCTCGGTCGCGTCGATGAAGTTCAGCGACTGCATCTCTTTCGCCGCGCGCTCCGCGTCGTGATAGGGCACGACGACGCCCTTGATAGAGATCGGGCGCGAGCGCGTCGAAGCCGGCGAGCGCGAAGCGGTCGACCAGCGCCTTGATCTGCTCGGCGAGCCCCCACCATTCCTGGATGACGACGACTCCCGGCGCGTCGCCGCGCGCGGCGTTCGCCAGATAGCCCTTGGCGTCGCCGCCGTCGGGACGTTTGAAGGTGATTTCCGCGCCCATTGTTTCTCCGCTGTTGCGAACCGCAAGAACTCCCGCCTCCGACGGTGCGGTCGGACAAGGCGGCCTTCAAGGCTTGAGGCTGGCGACTAATTTCGACGCGAGCAGGACAGGCCGCAATCGCGTTAGCCGAGCTTCGATCCGTTGGTCATCAAGAGGACCGAATAGAGCGAGGTCGTGCCGCAGATGTAAAGGCGGTTGCGCTTCGGGCCGCCGAAAGTGACGTTGGCGACGATTTCGGGGATCAGGATCTTGCCGATCAGCGTCCCGTCCGGTTCGTAGCAGTAGACGCCCTTCGCCGGTGCTCGTCCAGATCCGGCCGGAGCGGTCGACGCGGAAGCCGTCGTACATGCCGTCCTCGGCGCGCCAGTTCGCAGAAGATCTCGCCCGGGCCCTTCACGCTCTTGCCGTCCGCGTTGACGGCGTAGCGGCGAATGGCGCGCGGGGTGCTCTCTTTATGCGTCGCGCCGGTGTCGGCGACGTAGAGCAGCTTCTCGTCGGGCGAGAAGGCGATGCCGTTCGGCCGCACCATATTGTCGATGAGCTTGGTGACCGCGCCGGTCTTGGGGTCGATGCGATAGACGTAGCAGCCGTCGATCTCGGGCGTCGCCGGCTCGCCCTCGTTGTCGCCGTCGATGCCGTAGGCCGGGTCGGTGAACCAGATCGAATCGTCCGACTTCACGACGGCGTCGTTCGGCGAGTTGAAGCGCTTGCCCTCCCACTTGTCGGCGAGGACCGAGATCGAGCCGTCGAACTCGGTGCGGGTGACGCGGCGCGTCAGATGCTCGCAGGTGACGAGCCGGCCCTGGTTGTCGACCGTGTTGCCGTTCGAATTGTTGGAGGCCTGCCGGAACACCGAGACCTGGCCCGATTCCTCGACGAAACGCAGCATGCGGTTGTTGGGAATGTCCGACCAGATGAGATAGCGGCCGGCCGCGAACCAGGCCGGGCCCTCGGCCCAGATCGAGCCGGTCCAATGGCGGGTCGACCCGCATGTAGCCGGCGAAAAGCTTGGCGAACCGCTTGTCGAGCACGACGAGGTCCGTGCCTTCGACTTGTCCGTGATACATATCTGCTTCCCCCCGTATGGCTGCGGCGGCTGTTCGGCTAACGGTGGCGCCTTCGGCGCGCAAGGGCAAGAGCGGCGGCCGCTCGCTGTGTCAAGCAAAAGTGACGGCGGGCGTGAGGCGATCCGCGCGCTTTAGACAGCGTTGAGGCTTGCGGTGTCGGCCGGCATCCGCCACATTGAGCTTCATGAATCGCTCGCCAGCGCGGGGCGACGCCTCGCGGCTCATCGCCGTGCTGGGCCCGACCAACACCGGCAAGACCCATCTGGCGGTCGAGCGGATGCTCGGCCATGCCTCGGGCATGATCGGCCTGCCGCTGCGGCTGCTGGCGCGCGAGATCTACGACCGCATCGTCAAGGCGCGCGGCGCCGGCCGAGGTCGCGCTGATCACCGGCGAGGAAAAGATCGTCCCGCCGCGGCCGCGCTATTTCGTCTGCACGGTCGAGGCGATGCCGCTCGACCGCGAGGTCGAGTTCCTCGCGGTCGACGAGATCCAGCTCTGCGCCGACCCCGAGCGCGGCCACGTCTTCACCCACCGGCTGCTGCACGCGCGCGGCACGTCCGAGACCATGCTGCTGGGCGCGGCGACCATCGCGCCGCTGATCCGCCGCCTCTGCCCCGACGCCGAGATCCAGTTCCGCGAGCGCTTTTCGCAGCTGACCTACGCCGGGCCCAAGAAGCTGACCCGCCTGCCGCGGCGCAGCGCCGTCGTCGCCTTCTCCGCCGAGGCGGTCTACGCCATCGCCGAGCTGATCCGCCGCCAGCGCGGCGGCGCGGCGGTGGTGATGGGCTCGCTCAGCCCGCGCACCCGCAACGCCCAGGTCGCGCTGTTCCAGTCCGGCGAGGTCGACTTCCTGGTCGCCACCGACGCGATCGGCATGGGCCTGAACATGGACGTCGACCATGTCGCCTTCGCCGGCCTGCGCAAGTTCGACGGCCGGCGCACGCGCTGGCTCTATGCCCAGGAGATCGGCCAGATCGCCGGCCGCGCCGGGCGCTACCGCAAGGACGGCACCTTCGGCGTCACCGGCGACTGCGCCGGACATCGACCCGGACCTCGTCGCGCGCGGTCGAGGGCCACGTCTTCCCGTCGGTCGCGGCCGCCGAATGGCGCAACGCCCGGCTCGATTTCCAGTCGCTGCAAGGCCTGATGCGCTCGCTGGCCGCCCCGCCGCCGAGCCGCGGCCTGAAGCTCTCGGAGGAAGCCCAGGACGAGACGACGCTGCGCCAGCTTGCGGCCGACGAGACTGGTCGTCGCGCCGCACGCCGCGACCGCGCCAATCTGATCCGGCTGTGGGAGGTCTGCCAGACCCCGGACTTCCGCAAGACCACGCCAGGACGAGCACGCGCGCCTGGTCGGGACCATGTTCGAGCACCTGACCCAAGGCGACCGGCGCCTGCCGGAAGACTGGATGCAGGGCCAGTTCGCGAGCCTCGACCGCACCGACGGCGACATCGACGCGCTGTCGGCGCGGCTCGCGCGGGTGCGCACCCTCGCCTATGTCGCCAACCGCGCCGACTGGCTCGCCGATCCGCAGACCTGGCAGGGCCGGACGCGGGCCTGGAGGACCGGCTCTCCGACACGCTGCACGAGCAGCTGATGCAGCGCTTCATCGACCGGCGCACCAGCGCGCTGCTGCGCAGCCTGAATCAGCGCGCCGGCCCGATCCTCGGCGGCATCGGCGCCGACGGCGCGGTGACGGTCGAGGGCCATTTCGTCGGCCGGCTGGCCGGCGTCCATTTCGAGCCGAACGCGGCGCGACGGCGCTGGAGAATCGCGCCTTGCGCGGCGCGGTCGAGCGCGCCGTCGCGCCGGAAGTCGCCCGGCGGCTTGGCGCGCTGGCGAGCGAGGACGACGCGGCCTTCGCGCTTGCGCCCGGCGGCGTCGTCCTCTGGCGCGGCGAGGCGGCGGGCGAACTCGTCGGCGGCGAGCCGTTCGCGCCGCGCGTGCGGCTGATCGGCGAGTTCGGCGCCGAGCCGCGCGCGAGCGCGCCGCGCGGCGGCTGGAGGCCTTCGCCGCCGCCGAGGCGACCCGGCGTCTTTCCGCGCTCAAGCATCTGAAGGACGCGATCGAGGACGGGCGGCTCAAGGGGCTGGCGCGCGGCCTCGCCTATCAGCTCGTCGAGCAGTTCGGGGCGCTCGACCGCCGCGCCGCCGACGCGCGCGTCAAGCTGCTCAGCCGCAACGAGCGGCGCACCCTCAAGGCGCTCGGCGTGCGCTTCGGCGCCTTCAGCCTTTATCTGCCGTCGCTTCTCGAGCCGAAAGCGCAGCTGCTCGCGTTCACCTATGCCGAACTGGCGAGCGCCTCGTGGCGGCCTGACCCGAGCGCGCTCAATCCGCTGCCGCGTCCGACGCCGCGTCCGCAGGCGCTCGGCTTGCGCGGCTTGCGGCCCGTCGGGCAATTCGCCGCGCCGATCGCGGAGCTCGAGCGGCTCGACGCGCTCGCCCGCGCCGCATGGCCCGAAGGCGAGGGCGCGATCGACGCCACCGACGCGCTGCTTGCGGATCTGGGCTGGCGGCGGGACGACGCGCACCACATCCTGCGCGCGCTTGGCTTCGCGCGGGTGCGCGAAGGCGAAGGCGCGGAGCGCGCAATCTTCCGCCGCCGGGCGGCGTCCGATCAGGCGAGGCCGAAAGCCGACCCCGTCGCGACCCCGTTCGCCGCCCTTGCCGCGCTCACGAAGCCGGCGGAGCGCCGGCCGCGCCGCCGCAAGCGCAGGCGCGGGCCAACCGCCGGACGCGCCGCCTCGTGACGGAGGACGGCTGCGACCGCGCCGATAGCCCTTCCAGCGACCCATTGGTTGATGTCTAACATGCGGATCCTCGGCATTGACTTCACGAGTTCGACCCACCCGCAAGAAACCGATCACTTGTGTCAGGGCCGAGTTTGACGGCGAAGTTCTTTCTATCGTTTCAAGTGAAGAACGCGCGTGCGAACGATGGACATCGTTCTCAGAGTTCGAAGATAACCTCAGGGGGCCGGGACCGTGGATCGCGGGCATAGATTTCCCGTTCGGTCTTTCCCGCAAGTTCATTGAAAATATTGGATGGCCCCCTAGATGGCGCGAATACGTACTTCACGCCGAATCTCGGTCGCGCTGAATTTCGCCGCACGTTGGACGCCTACCGGCAGGATCGAGAGAGTGGAGACCGAGAACACCGGAGAAGGACAGATTGTCTGGCTAAATCGGTCAGTCCTCGGAACCTGCCGGATCGATGTCTGGCTGTGGCGCGCCCGTTTTTTCAAGACGAGAAGCCTGGCCGCGCGCGTGGTTGAGGAAGGCGGCGTGCGGCTCCTGCGCGGCCAGTCGCGCGCTCCCGTCGACAAGCCGAGCCGCCACGTCCGCGGCGGCGACGTGTTGACCTTCGCGCAAGGGTCGAACTGGGTCGCCATTCGCGTTGATGCCCTCGGCGAGAGGCGTGGCCCGGCCGTCGAGGCGCGCGCTCTCTATAGCGCGCTCACCGACGCTGGCGTCGCTTCGGCGGGCGCGGACGCTGCGCCGGGGGACGGATGCGCAGTCGAAGGCGGTGACTTGAAGCACAGGCGCGGCTAGACTGAAGGAACGCTCCGAGATGTCGTCATGAAAAGCATGCGCCTTGGGATGCTTGCCGCGATCGCCCTCTGCGGTCCCGGCCGCCGCGCAAAACGATCAGCAGCCCGCCGCGCCGAGCGACACAGCCCACGCACGAGGAGAAAGTCCAGCACTGGGCCGAGGCCGCTGTCGATACCCAGCTCAAGAGCATGAAGGCCGGACTCGGGATCAAAGCTGACCAGGAGACCGACTGGGGCGCGTTTGAAGCGGCCGTCAGGGACGCCGCCAAGGCGCGCGTGCTCGCCCTGCAAAAGGAGCAGAGCAGCGACCTATCGCCGATGGATCGCAACCTGGCGAAGGCGAACCGCATTGCGCAGGGACAAGCCAATCTCGAGAAGATCGTCGACGCGGCGAAGCCCCTGTACGACAGTCTCGACGAGACCAACAAACACAAGTTCGTCACGCTCGGACGAACGCTCGTGCCCGAACGCGGGCAATTCGTGAAGGCGATGCGGCGTCTTCATTGAGTAAAGTCATTCTGCGAGATTTTTGACGGCGTCCCCGCAAAACGCGAGCGAGGCACTCTCTTTAGCCTCGCTATACCCTATGTTCATGAAAAGCGTTCCCGCGAGTCCGTCAGACAAAGCCGGTTGTCAACCCTTCCGTCCCAGTGCGCGGATCACGCACGGGAGCATCCGCGCGGCAATAATATCGTGGCCTTGCGGAGTTGGGTGTCTGCCGGCTTTCGATGACTCAAGGTCTTCTGGAGGGACCCCTTGGTACATTCCTCCGCACAAGGACGCTCCCGCGCTCCTCGCGATCGCAGCGTCGACCGGACCGCCGCCGCCCTCTGTGCTGAAGATGACAGCGATTCCCCGCGCGCGAAGCCGACTGACGATCGTTCTGACATTGCCGGCATGATCGGCCACGACGTTGGCCCTGTTCTTGTTATCGTTGCCGCAGCAACTGACAATAACCACGCGGGTTCCATTCGGCGCCGCAGAATCAAGGCGGCTCAACATCCCCTCAGAATTATCTCCGTTAATTCCTTCGTTGGCCACGCTGACGTTGTAGCCGCGCTGATGCAACAAGACTTCGAGCTTGTAGGGCCAAGCGTCAGACAGCGGTAAAAGGTAACCTCTCGTGCCGCTGGAGCCCAAGGCGACGACTTGCGCCTTTGCCTCAGCGGCGGCGAACAGCGCCAAGAGTAGAAATCAGACCTAGCCAACGCATCGCGCCCCTCCGCCGGTGCGACGGAGACCTTATGACGCGCGTCTAAATTCCTACGGCGGGCCGCATCGATTAACCGACCGCCTTAACGCTATTCTACTGCTCCGTAATGATCTTGACAACGTCGCCCGCGCAGCCTTTCGCGACGCCAGCCAAACCCTGAGACCGGCGAAGCCGACGCGCATCATCGCCCATAATAGGTGAAGATGAGCCGCTCCTCGATGAGGCGAGCGAGCAGATTACTTCCAGAGGCTCAGGAACTTCGAGCGGTAGTCGACCTTGGTTCCGAATTCGGCCGCCCGGCGGGGGCAGATTGTCCTTGGTGATGATCGCGAAGGGCGTGCCCTCGCCATGGGGCTCGATCAGCGGGCTGCTTGTTGAGCACGCGAATGGCCTGATCGACCTGGGCCCAGCCCATATAGAAATTGTCGAAGGCGGCGTCCGCGACCTGAACCTTGCCCTGGCGGATGAATTCGATGTTCTGCGCCGAGCCCACGATGCTGACCAGCTTCACCTTGTCCTGCAAGCCGGCCTGGACGATTGCGTTCACCATGACGGCGGCCGCGGGATCGTAAGGCGCATAGACCCAGTCGACATCGGGATGGGCCTGAAGGTAGCCGACAACCATTTGACCGACCGAGCCGACCTGTGAAGCGGTCATCTTCACGATGTCCGAAACTTTGCAGCCCGGACATTGCTTGATGACGTCCACAAATCCCCTCAGGCTTGCGACCGAGGACGGATATTCATCGTCTTCGTAGACGACCACGTTGGCCTTGCCGCCGGATTCCTTGACCGCGAAGTCGCCGAGCCCCCGTCCCGCCGCCGGGAAGTCCGTCCCGACGTCGGTCACATATTTGAGGCCCCCGCCGGCCGGCGTGATGACGGGATTGGGGGTGTCGGTGCCGGCAGAGGCGGATATCACGGGCACGCCCGCCTCTTTCGCCTTCGAGAGGCCGAGTTGAATGAGGTCCGGATCGAGCGCCGCCGTCAAGATGAGATCGGCGCCCGAGGAAAGGGCGTCGAGAATGCCGGCGTTTTGCTTTTCCTGGGTGCCCGCGCCGTCATAGACCGTGACCGTCCATCCGAGCGCCTTCGCCGCCTCGGCGGCGGCGAGCGCCGGGGCGTAGCAGCCGCGGAATTGCGCGCCACACGCGACGACGCCGACCTTGAGGTCTTTCGGCGCTTTGGCCGGAACAGTCGGCCCGGGCCAGCTGTCCTCCGCCTGGGAAACACCGCACCACAGAACCGAGGCTGCGAGCGCGGCCAGCATCAGGCTGGGGCGCGAACCCTGGACTGTCCGGTTAAGGGTCGGATCCTTACGAGCAATCCTCACAGCGCTCTCCCTCCCATTTTCTCTCGATAAAAAAATCGTGACAGCGAAATGTACGAGTGTCAACGCCAACCCCGAAGAATGCCGATTTTATCTTCACGAAGCGCTCTTTGACGAAATTCCTGCTCGTGCTGGCCAACCGGAGGGTCATGGGGAGCCGCCATCTTCGCCGGCGGCGCGCCGGGAGGCCGATGACCGAACTCACAATGCAGCGACTTCAACACGGGCGCGCGGAGCGCGACCCGCGCCGCTCAGCCCTTGGTATGCCGGCTTTCCGCGCGGGCGGTGACGACCGCAAGGAGCAGCACAGCGCCGTTGAAGATCGGCTGCAGCCAGAACGGCGCGCCGAGCAGATTCAGCCCGTTGAAACCGACCGCCAGCAGCACGATCGCGATGACTGCGCCCGGGAACGTTGTAATAGCCAGGCCGATAGGTCGTGACGCCGAGAAAGGCCGCCGCATAGGCCGGCAGCAGGAGCTCCGGGCCGAAGCAGCGGATTGGCTCGCGCCGCTTTGGCCGAGTTCGAAGATCGCGCCGACGCCGACCAAGCAGCCCCGCGACCGCGAACGCGATGCATCTTGCATGAGTCCTGTCGCGGATGCCGGCCAGAAACGCCACGCGCTCCGAGCCGCCGATGGCGTAAAGCTGACGCCCGAACGGCGTGTGTTCGAGCACGAGCACAAGGATCAGCGGCGAGCACGAGCGTCAGCCAAACCGAGATCGCCGAGGCCGAGAAATTCGTGCCCTGGCCGATCGCGGTGAGGATCGGCGGAATGCCGGAAACAGCACCTGTCCGCCGCTCATGCCCTGCGTGACGCCGCTGAGCACGATGCCGACGTCCGAGCGTCGCGATGAAGGAGCTGATGTGGAACGTGACGCGCAGCAGCCCGTTGACAACGCCGACGCAGCACGCCGCCGATACGAGCATGACGGGAATGATCGATCGCGCGCGCCGAAGCCCTCGCCGCCGAGAAAGGCGCCGAGCATCATGAGGAAGCCGATCATCGATAGCCGAGCGAAAGGTCGAACTCGCCGACGATCAGTGGCAGGATGGCCGCGAAGGCCATGCAGTCACGACCGACCTGCACGACGAGGAGGTTCTTGCCAGATTCCGGCTCGGTAGGAACTGGGGGCTGAGAGATCGAAAAGACGATCATCGAGCGCGATGAGGAGCACGACGCGTCGCATAGCGATACGAGATCGCATGCGATCGAAGTTCGGCCGCATCAAGTCCCGCGTTCGCGGCAGCGGCAGAACGCCGGCGCCCCGGCGATCCGGTCCGTCTGCTCGCGGTGTTCATGCGTAGCACCAGCGGCTGATCGTCTGGTGGTCGAGCCGCCGCGCCCGTGAGCTCGGATCCGGCGACCTCGCCGTCCCTGAGAATCAGCACGCGGGAACAGATTGCGCAAGCTGCTCGGGCTCGGTCGAGAAGAACAAGAACGCCGATGCCCTCGCGGCCGCCTCGCGCAAAAGCTCGAAGATCGTCTGCCGCGCGCCGGGATCGACGCCGGACGTGGGATCGTCGAGCACCAGCACCTGGGGCGCAGAGCAGCCACTTCGCGAGATCGCCTTCTGCTGGTTGCCGCCGCTGAGCGTCCCGAAGAGCGCTTGGGCCGCGGCGGACGCACGTCGAAATCGGCGATCAGGCGGTCCACCACGGAACGCTCGCGCGCGTTCCGCCCCCAGTAGCGATCGAAGGCCGGGAGCATCATGTTCTCAGCCAGCGAGAGCGTGCGCACGCCCCCGTCATGGGCGCGGTCCCCCGGCAGGAGGACGATTCCGGCCGTCATCGAGGCGGCCGGTCCGCCATTCGCCGCAAGCGCGCGGCCGCGATACGGAAATGCGGCCGGCGCGTCGCGGCCGGGCTCCGCCGAGGATCAGCGGCAGCTCGCCGATCCCCGCCTCCTTGAGACCCGCGAGGCCGAGAATCTCTCCGGCATGCAGGGTGAAGGTGACGTCCGCGAGCTGTTCGCCAGCCAGCCCCTCGACCTCCATGAGCGTTTCGCCGGGTTCTCGCGACGTGTCGGCCCGGACGCCGAAGTCCGACCAGAAACCGCCGAGCACCGACGCGCTCGAAGGCCCGGCCGCGCGTTCGCCTTGCGGAGAGCCGACCATCATGGCGATGATGGCGTCGTCGTCCGTCTCGGCGGGGCTCCCCACGTAAGCGACTTTGCCGTCTCGGAGCACGGTCATTCGGGAGGCCTTGCTCCTCACTTCGGCCAGCCGATGCGTCACCATCAGCACGCTGACCCCCGATTGCGCGAGCGCCGCGATCTTTTCGAGATAGGGCTCGGCCTCGTCGCGCGGCAGCGACGCCGTCACTTCGTCGAGAATAAGTAAGCGCGAGTTCGCTTGGCGCGCGGTCGAGCGCGATGACGAGGGAGACCAGCGCCCGCTCGGCCGGCGTCAAACGGCCGGCCAGCATGCGAGGATCGATGCGGACGCCCGAGCGTTCGAACATCGCTTCGATTTCACGGTGAAGCCGGCGCCATTGGACGAAACCCGAGCGGGTCGGATAGCCGCGATAGAGAGCGATGCATTCGGCGACGCTCGCATTGTCGATCAGCGGCGCCTCCTGGTGGACAATGGCGATCCCGAGTTCCGCCGCATGCTGCGGCGAGAGGATCGCGGGGATGCTGCGGCCCTTGATCGTGATCGAGGCGCGGTCGGGCTGGTAGACGCCGCTCAGGATCTTGGCGAAGGTCGACTTTCCGCTGCCGTTCGCGCCGAGGAGCGCATGGATCTCGCCGTCCGCGACGGAGACCGCGACATCATCGAGAACCCGAACCCCGGCGAAAGATTTCGTGACGGCTTCCACGGCAATCGCCATCAGCGGGACCGCCTTGATCGAGGCGCGCGCCGCGTCGCCCGGCGACAGGGAGCGTCCCCGCTATTTTCAGGCGCCGAGAGCCGTGGCAGTGTTATCCCAGCCATTGCGAAGCGCTCCCGGCCATTTTTTCTCGACAAAATGGAGTGTGGCAGCGCTTTGTTCGGCAGTCAACGCGCAAGCCGCGTGGCTCGCCCCATGGTCGGCTTCGAAGACGCGCGTGTGACCGACCTTGGAAACGCGTGTGAATTTCGGAGACTTTCGTCGGTAGGCGGGCATTCAATGCAAGAATGATCGATATTTCCTCTCTCTTGTCGGATTGCGTCGACATAAGCTAGATGAGGGCCTGGAGGCGATCGCCATGGCCACACTTCTCCCGACAACGCTCGTCGGCAGCTATCCCCAGCCGGACTGGCTGATCGACCGCGGCAAGCTCGGCAAATACGTGCCGCGCATCCGGGCGGAGGAGCTTTGGCGGGTCGACGATGAATGGCTCGAGCAGGCCCAGAACGACGCGACCCTTCTCGCCATCCGCGATCAGGAACGCGCCGGGGTCGACATCCTCACCGACGGAGAAATGCGACGGGAGAGCTATTCCAACCGTTTCGCGACCGCGCTCGAAGGGGTCGACATCGAAAATCCGGGGACGCGCCTCGATCGCACGGGCAAGCCGAGCACCGTTCCCCGCGTCGCGGGGCCGATCCGGCGCAAACACGCCGTCGAAGCGCGCGACGTGGAGTTCCTGCGCGCCAATACGACGCGCAAGATCAAGATCACCGTCCCCGGCGCCTTTACGATGGCGCAGCAGGCTCAGGACGATTTTTACAAGGACGAAAAAGCCTTGGCGATGGGCTACGCCGCCGCGCTCAACGAGGAAATCAAGGACCTCTTTCGCGCCGGCGCGGACATCGTTCAGATCGACGAGCCCTACATGCAGTCAAGCGCCGACAAGGCCCGCGAATATGGCGTCGAAATTATCAATCGCGCGCTCGACGGCGTCACCGGCGAGACCGCCTTGCACATCTGCTTTGGCTATGGCGCCTTGGTGAAGGGCCGGCCCGACGGCTATTCCTTTCTGGCGGAGATCGAGGATTCCTCGGTCAAGCAGGTGTCCGTTGAGACGGCGCAATCGAAGCTCGATTGCGCGGTGCTCGAAAAGCTGCCGAGCAAGACGATCATTCTCGGCGTGCTCGATCTCGCGACCCATGAGGTGGAAACGCCCGAGCTCGTCGCCGAGCGGATTCGCCGCGGCCTCGCTCATGTTCCCGCAGAGCGGCTCGTGGTCGCGCCGGATTGCGGCATGAAATATCTGCCGCGCGACGTCGCCTTCGGGAAGCTCAAGGCGATGGTCGAGGGCGCGGCGATCGTGCGGCGCGAAGTCACCGGCAATCTGACCCACAACAAGGCCAGCTCTCAGAACGCGTTCTTGAGGATGCCGCCTTCGACGCGCAGCGCCGCGCCATGCGTCCCGGACGCCGCGGGGCTGCACAGATAGACGACGAGGTTCGCGACCTCCTCGGTCGACGCAAAGCGCTGGGTGAGCGAGGTCGGCCGCACCTTGCGGAAGAACTCCTCCGCATATTCGCTCTCGTCCTTCCCGGATTTGGCGATGCGCTTCGTCAGGCCCTGCGCCAGCGTCGGGCCGGGGATGACGGAATTGACGGTGACATTGGATCCAACGAACGTCTCGGCCAGCCCGCGCGCGACCACGATATTGGCCGCCTTGCTGACCCCGTAATGGATCATCTCCACGGGGATCTGCAGCGCCGATTCGCTCGACACGAACACGATCCGCCCCCAACCCCGCTCTCGCATCCGCGCCAGGTAGGCGCGGGTGATGCGGACGCCGCTGAGGACGTTGACCTCGAACATCTCGCGCCATTCGTCATCGCTGAGGTCATCGAAGCTTTTGCGCACATTCACGGCGCCCAAGTTGTTGACGAGGATGTCGACGGAGGGGACCGCCCGGGTCACCTTTTCCGCGCCCTCGGCACTCGCGAGATCCCCCGGCGCCGGCGAAACCTGCGGCGCGAGGAACGGCCGCCCTGATGCGGGCGATCGCGCTGTCGACGCGCTTCGAAGTGCGGCCATTCACCCAGACATGCGCGCCGGCTTCCGCCAGTCCCGTTGCGATAGCCAAGCCAATGCCCGCGGTCGAGCCCGTGACCAGGGCGACCTTGCCCGTGAGATCGAGATTCATGAGGGCTCCTGCCGCGGAGAAGGATCGCGAGCGGTCCTCAAGGACAAAAGCACGCTGCAGACGCGTTTACACCGATAAAAAAGGCAGGTAAATCAATTATGTCGATCAAACCGCCGCTTTTGCCGCTCGGCGGCGCGGAACCGACGGAATGCGGGGATGATCCCATGAACTTGAAAGATTCCGGAACTGGACTTCAGTTCGGCCGCGCAAGCCCCCTACCAGACCATTCGCGACGACATTATCAACGGAAAGCTGTTGCCCGACGAGAAACTGAAGATTTGCGATCTTCGGCTCCGGTACAACACGGGGTCGAGCCCCTTGCGCGAGGCGCTGAGCAAACTGACCGCGGACGGATTCGTCACCCGCACCGAAAACCGCGGTTTTCGCGTCGCCCATGCCGATGTCACCGGCTATTCCGATCTCCTGGACGCGCGCTGCTGGATCGAGAGTGTCGCGTTGCGGGAAGCGATCGCCAACGGAGACTCGAGCTGGGAATATGGCGTTCTCATCGCAGGCTACGATTTGGACAAAAGATATCAGCTCCTTGACCCGGATCAGGGGATTCCCGATCCGGAATTTGAGCGGCTGCACAAGCGCTACCACATGGCGCTGATCTCCGGCTGCAACAACAAGGTTGCTCAGGATATCTGCTCGCAGCTTTACGACCATGCGACCCGCTACCGATTGCTGTCGCATGTGCGGCTCGACAGAAGCGCGCACGACGCACGCGCGGCTGAGCATCGGGAGATCACCGCCGCAGCGCTGGCGCGTGAGGGCGAACGTTCCGTCGCGCTTTTGTGCGCTCACTATCGGCGTACCGCGACTTTGCTGGGTTCGGACGGCGCGCTTGGCGCCAGGAAGCCGGCCGTTGCAGGCGTGAAATAGGCTTTTCCCTTCGGGACGGTTTGCGAATCAGACATCCGACAGGAACGGCGCGAGATCCTGGACGACGGCGCCGCGGAGAATCGGAACGCAAGCCGCCGGAAATTCCTGCACGATCCCATGTCCGGCGTCGTTGAGCCGATGGATGAAGGAATCGAGTTTCGCCGCCGCCGCCGGGAGATGGTCGTGCAGGACGACCAGAGCTTCCTCTTGGGCGGAGCAGGCCGCGAGCGCGCGTTCCACCCAGCCTTCCGAATCCTCCCAATCGCGCGGGACGACGCTCCACAGCACGCACGTGAATTTCCTGGAGATCAGATAATCGCGGGCGGCGCGGCTCATGAGACGGCGATCGAGATGGCCGCCCCCGCCAAACGGCCGGAAGAACCGGTCGGGGTGGGACAAGCGACCGAGGAGGTCCTGCGCGGCCCCGATTTCCCGTTCGGGCGCGTCAGGTCGCCGGTCCTCTCCCAGCGGGAAGGTGTGCGTCATCGAATGATTGCCGATCCAGTGCCCGGCCTCGTGCGCCCTTTCGGCCTGACGGCGAAGCTCGGGCTTCCGCAGTTTCTCGCCGACAACGAAGAAACTGGCTTTCACCGCATGGCGGGCGAGCACGTCCAGAACGCGCGGCGTCATGTCTTCGTGCGGGCCGTTGTCGAAACTCAAGGCAACCCGGCCCATTCCACCCTTCCAGGCCGGCTGATCATTCGGGCCGGCCGCCGCGGACAAGCCAGGCGTCTCGACCATTTTATCGGTGAAAGATTGGGATCTGGCAAGATCGACGACAAAAATGACGGCAATGGCGAGGCCATAAATCCTCAATCGTTGACGTCGGCCATGTTCGGCGCGGAAGTTTTGATTACTCGATGGGATGACAACTTGGCTTGCGGGTGGAATTGGAGGAGAGGGAGCAACTGAAGGGCCGTACGCGGCGGGAATTTTTAGTGACTGCCAAGTGGGCGTCGGAATGCCAAGTCCGTCAGCCGACCTCATCCTGAGGGTCGTGCGAAGCACGACGCGCCTGCAGCGCTCCTTGAGGCGCGAGGGGATCGGGAGTTGCTTCTTTTCGCCAAACGTCATGGCCGGGCTTGACCCGGCCATCCACGAGAACGCTGGATCCGGCGATCAAATCATTGATATATTTTATAAATTTGAATCAATTCGCAGATCGCCCCGACGTTGCGTGGATGGCCGGGTCAAGCCCGGCCATGACGGAGGGCCTCGTCCACTTCGAATCGCCTGGATCGGCCAGCAACCAACAGCTACCGCTATGAGTTCGGCATTTTGTTGCGAAAATCGGCTTTCTGTGGTATCTGTATCCTAATCGACGGTGCAACGCGTCGCGGCGTGGCGGCGGGCATGATGCGGTGTGGCGTTCGAGACACAGTGTGACAGGGGTGGAGAGAAATTTTTATTCCAAACGGCTGTAACCCATTGATATCTATCGATCCCAAAAAATAAACGCTAGTAAACGCTAGCAAATTTACTAGCGCTTATTCGCGTTTATTGACGTTTACTGGCGTTTATTCGGCGGAGCTTCCGGCGTCCAGACGGCGGGCTTCCAGTCCGCCGGGTTCTCATTTGGGGATTGCGATTGATTTTCGGTCGCGGGCCATTATTGTCGATAAAAGCAGGCGGGCCTGGATTCTAACGACGCGCGGCGGGTCGGCGCGGGAGGAAACGGTTCATGGCGCAGAGCAATCCGCAACGCATTGTCGACGCTCACATTCACTGGTTCCGCCTGGATAACCCGTACAAACACAGCCACGGCCGCGACTATCTGCCGGACACTTATCTCGAGGAAGCCGCCGGCTACAACGTGATCGGCGTCGTTCATATCGAGGCGCATTGGGACCCGAAAGATCGGGTGGGCGAGACGCGGTGGGTCCGCAGCTTGGCCAAGGACGGAAGCGACCACGGCCTTCTCAAGGGAATCGTCGGCGAGGCCGACATTTCCTCGGATCGGCTGGAGAAGGAGCTTGAGGGCCATGCCGCGGATCGCAGCGCGCGCTCGATCCGCCACGTCGTGAATTACCTGCCCGCTCCCCATGCCGATTGGTGGGCGAGCCAGGGTTACAAGGCCAAGCCTGGATGGGTCCGCAGCACGGACTATTTCGAGAATCCGAAGTTTCTCACCAACTTCCCCAAGCTCGCGCGCTACGGCCTCGGCTTCGACTATATGGGATTCCCGAACCATATGAAGCCGATGGCGAAGCTCGCGCACGAGAACCCGGGCGTCACCGTCTATGTCGAGCATACAGGCATGCCCTACGACCATACGCCCGAGGGCGTCGCCGCCTGGCGGGAGGGCATGCGCGCGCTCGCCGCCGCGCCGAATGTCGTGTGCAAACTATCGGGTCTCGGCAACACCGTGCCGAAATGGACCGAGGAATTGATCCGTCCCTATGTCCTCGAAGCGATCGACATCTTCGGGATCGACCGCTGCATGTTCGCGTCGAATTTTCCGACCGACGGCGCCTTCAGCACGATGCGCGCGGTCTGGGAGGCGTTCTTCTCGATCGCACAGGCCTTCACCGCCGAGGAACGCGACAAGCTGTTCGCCGCCAATGCGATTTGGCACTACCGTCTCGCCATCTAAGTCTGTCGGATCGGATCTGAGCATTTTCGGAAAGGGCAAAGGGGATCAAGCGGATCGCGCGGCAGCTTCCCTGGTTTGCCGGACAAGGACGGGAAAGCAAAAAAACAGCCCCGAGATGACGATCTAAGTGATTGATTTCATTGAGCAAATTTGCATCTGGCCGAAGTGATTCGACCTCCCAACCTTGACAAGGTTGGCGCGCCCGAAGGGATTCGAACCCCTGACCTCTGCCTTCGGAGGGCAGCG
>CAVWPU010000006.1:0-313306 GCA_963756955.1 uncultured Alphaproteobacteria bacterium | reverse complement strand
CCATGGGATTGGGCGAGCTTGCCGAGGGTGTCAGCGATCACCCGCGTGGCGAGCTCAATTTTGAAGGCGTTGTCACGCAAGGGCTGAGCCAAAGCGAGTTCGGCTTCCGCGGCTTGGCGGAAGGCGGCTTCCGTCGCCGGGCGGCCCCTCAGCGCCGCCTCCGCCCGTCCGCGCGCGCCAAGGCTTCGGCGCGACTCCGCCCAGAGCCAGCCTGACGTCCCAGATCAATCCGCCCCTCCATCTCGAGGGCCGGCGGCCACCGACACCAGGGCAAAGGCGAGGCCGAGCGATCGCGCACCTTTCGGTAGGTCGAGCGGGCGGCGATGGGCATCCGGCGGCAAGTCGACGGCGGTAATGAGGTCTCCCGGCCGAAGATTCGTCTCGTCCTCGGGGGTGTGGCCCGGCAAGCGATAAAAATCGGTGAGGGCAATTTTTCGGGCGCCGCCCGGCCCGTTACGACCGCACCCACCGCTGCGACCGCCACGCACATGTCGGAAGGGTGGGTGGCGACGCAGTCCCGCGACGCGCCGAGGATGGCGTGCATGCGGTTGAAACCGTCGATGGCGTCGCAGCCAGCGCCGGGCGCGCGTTTGTTGCAGCACGCGGCCTCGTCATAGAAATAGGCGCAGCGCGTGCGCTGGAGAAATTGCCGCCCACCGTCGCCATGTTGCGGATCTGGGCCGAGGCCCCGGCCAGGATGGCCGCGCCAGCAGCGGAAAGCGCGCGCGCACCCGCGGTTCGCGCGACGGCGGTGTTGCGCGCCGCCGGCGCCGATCCGCAGCCCGCCTCCGGCTCTCCTCGATATCGCGCGACAGGCCGGTGACATCCACCAGCGCCGCGGGCGCTCGATCGTCTCGCGCATCAGGTCCACCAGGTTGGTGCCGCCGCCGAGATATTTTGCCCGTCGAGCGCTCCGGCGCGACGCGGCGTCGGTCGGCGGCGCGCTCGAAGTGAAAGGGGTCATTTGGCGGCCTCCGCTTCGGCTGGCGCGGCGCAGGTCGCCAGACGCCTCGGATGGCGTCGACGATGCCGTTATGCGCGCCGCAGCGGCACAGATTGCCGCTCATCCGCTCGCGCAACTCGTCGTGGGTGAGCGCGATGGACTCCGCCGCAGATCGGCGGTGACGAAGCTCGGCACGCCGCGCGAGCTCCGCCGCCATGCCGACGGCCGAACAGATCTGCCCGGGGTGCAATAGCCGCATTGGAACCCGTCATGCTCGATGAAGGCCTGCTGGAGGGGATGCAGCGCGCCGGGCGCGCCCAGGCCCTCGATGGTGGTGATCTCGCGGCCGTCGTACTGCACCGCCAGAGCGAGGCAGGACAGGATGCGCTCGCCATCGACCAGGACGGTGCAGGCGCCGCACGCACCCTGGTTGCAGCCCTTCTTGGTGCCGGAGAGATGCAGATGCTCGCGCAGGAGTTCGAGCAGCGAGGTGCGGACGTCCACGTCCCGCTCCACTTCGCGCCGATTCACGATCCATCGCATTGCGTGCTCCGCTTGACCCAGCAAGCGGACTTAACGCGCGAAAGCGGAACTTGCTCCATTTTTTGGCGTCGACCGGCGAAAGCGGACATGGGAGATCTTGATTGCTGGGAGGCGCTATCACGTTGGCGTGAATAGCTTCCGCCTCCTCCCTTGTCGGCTCGGGGTCACAACGATCCTTCAGGAGCGGCCTTGCTGATTTCCACATCGCCCGCCGTCCCGCGGCCCCTCCGACTGGCGCCGGCAATGGCGCCCATTCACGCGCGTCCGTTCCTTCGCGGCGCCGATCAACACAATTTGAGGTGCGCTGCAACATAGCAGCACTATATGAGTGAGGTGATGCCGACAATCCACGCGTCGCGACGGCGGTCTGATCTCGACGTCGAAGCGAAAAAAGGGTGCGGCGCTTCCACTCCAGGCGGTTCTTTATGAGTGCTATCGTTCGGTTAGCTCTTGCGCGTCCCTACACGTTCGTCGTCATGGCGATCTTGATCCCGATTTTCGGCGCGCTTTCGGCGCTCCGCACGCCGACCGATATTTTTCCGAATATCGGCATCCCGGTCATCTCGGTCGTCTGGAGCTATACCGGCCTTGCCGCCGGACGACATGGCGGGCCGCATCGTCTCGATCTACGAACGGTCCTGTCGACGACGGTCAACGACATCGAGCATATCGAATCGCAGTCGCTTCCTGGCTACGGCGTCGTCAAAATCTTCTTCCAGCCGAACGTCGACATCAGCGCCGCGCAGGCGCAGGTCACATCGATCTCTCAAACCGTCCTGAAGCAACTTCCGCCCGGCGTCACGCCGCCGTTCATCCTGGTCTACAACGCTTCGAGCGTTCCGATCATCCAGCTGGCGCTGTCGAGCGACACGCTCTCGCAGACGGAGCTCAACGATCTCGCCCTGAATTTCATCCGGCCGCGCTCGACGACGGTCGCAGGCGCCCAGATACCATACGCCTATGGCGGCGCGGCGCGGCAGGTGCAGATCGATCTCGATCAAAACGCGCTGCACGCCCACAATCTTTCGGCGACCGACGTCGGCAATGCCCTCGCCCGGCAGAACCTGATCACGCCGGTCGGCACCGAAAAGATCGGCTCCTACGAATACACGATCGACCTCAACGATTCGCCGAAAGTCATGGATGATTTCAATAATCTGCCGGTCAAAGTGGTCGACGGCGCGGTCGTCTTCATGCGCGACGTCGCCTATGTCCATGACGGTTCGCCGCCGCAGACCAATGTCGTGCAGCTCGGACGGCCGCAAGGGCGTGCTGATGTCGGTGCTGAAGATCGGCTCCGCCTCGACGCTCGACATCATCGCCGGCATCAAGGAGCGCCTGCCGGCCATTCAGGCGACGCTTCCGCCCGGGGTCACTCTCAAATTCGTCGGCGATCAGTCCGGCTTCGTCAGATCCTCGGTCGCCGCGGTGGTTCGCGAAGGCCTGATCGCGGCCGCGCTGACGGGCTTCATGATCCTGGTGTTTCTCGGGAGCTGGCGCTCGACCTTGATCATCACGGTTTCGATCCCGCTGGCGGTGCTTAGTTCGCTTGACCGCGCTTTCGGTGCTCGGCCAGACGATCAATGTGATGACGCTCGGCGGTCTGGCGCTCGCGGTCGGCATTCTGGTCGACGACGCGACGGTCACCATCGAAAACATCAATCGCCATATGGAGGAACACGGCGAAGACATTCTGACCGCGATCACGCACGGCGCGCAGGAAATCATGCCGCCGGCGACGATCGCGCTGTTCTGCATCTGCATCGCCTTCGTGCCGCTGCTTTCGCTTGGCGGGGTCGCCGGCTATCTGTTCCGGCCGCTGGCGATGGCGGTCGTCTTCGCGATGATCGCGTCCTACATTCTGACCTACACGCTGGTGCCGACGATGGCGCATTTTCTGCTGCGCAACCAGCACCATCATTCGGCGCACGGCGAATCCGGCGGAGCCGCCGCCGACGGCTTTTTCGCGCGCTTCCAACGCGGGTTCGAACATCATTTCGAGCGGTTGCGGCAGGGCTATCTGGGCTTGCTGCAATTGGCGCTGCGGCATCGTTTCTGGTTCGCCGGCGGCTTCCTCTGCGTCGCCCTGCTGTCCCTCGGGCTCGCTCCCTTTCTCGGACAGGATTTCTTCCCCGTCGGTCGACTGCCGGCGCGATCAGGATCCATATGCGCGCGCCGACCGGAACCCGAATCGAGGAAACGACGCGCTTGACCGATCAGGTCGAACAGAAGATCCGCGCGATCATTCCGCCCGACCGGATCGCGAGCATCGTCGACAATATCGGCCTGCCGATCAGCGGCATCAATATCTCCTATGGAAATTCCGGCACGATCGGCGTCTTCGACGCCGACATATTCGTCACCTTGAACGAAGGGGCGACGGCCACGGACGCCTATGTGAAGACCTTGCGCGAGACAATTGCCGAAGGCGTTTCCCGGGCACGACTTTCTCGTTCCTTCCCGCCGATATCGTCAGCCAGATCCTCAATTTCGGCTCGCCGGCGCCGCTCGACGTCCAGATCGCCGGCGCCAACCTCAACGCCAGCCGCGCCTTCGCCAACAAGCTGCTTGCGAAGATCCGCCATGTTCCGGGCGTCGCCGACCCGCGCATCCAGGAGCAGTTCCAGAATCCGGCGCTGAAAGTCGATTTCAACCGCGAACTCGCCGGCGTCGTCGGGCTGACGGAAAGCGACGCCGCGACCAGCATTCAAGCGACGCTTGTCGGGCAGCACGCAGACGGCGCCGACCTACTGGCTCAACCCGACCAATGGCGTGTCCTATCCCGGTTTCCGTCCAGACGCCGCAATATCGACATCGATACGCTTGGCGACCTCAAGAACCTGCCGTTGACCGCCGCGCAGTCGACGCAATTGCTCGGGCGGCCTCGCGACCTTCTCGCCCGAGCCGCTCGACGCCGTCGTCTCGCATTACAACATCCGCAACACCGTCAATATCTACGCGACGACGCAGGGCCGCGATCTCGGCGGCGTCGCGGCCGACATCCAGAAGATCGTCGACGATTCCCGCGCGCGACCTGCCCAAAGGTTCGACGGTCGCGATTCGCGGCCAGGTCGACGACCATGACCAGCGCCTATCAGCAATTGTTCATCGGCCTGGCCTTTTCGATCGTCCTGATCTACCTGCTGATCGTCGTCAATTTCCAGTCCTGGCTCGATCCTTTCGTGATCATCATGGCGCTTCCGGCGGCGCTGGCCGGCATCGTCTGGATGCTGTTCCTCACCTACACCACGCTGTCCGTGCCGGCTCTGACCGGCGCGATCATGTGCATGGGCGTCGCCACCGCCAACAGCATTCTGGTCGTCAGCTTCGCGCGCGAACAGCTCGCGGAAGGCAAGGACGCGCTCGCCGCCGCGCTGGAGGCGGGCGCCACGCGCTTCCGGCCGGTGCTGATGACCGCGCTGGCGATGATCATCGGCATGGCGCCGATGGCGATCGAGCCCGGACAGAATTCGCCGCTCGGCCGCGCCGTCATCGGCGGCCTGCTTTTTGCGACTTTCGCGACGCTGGTGTTCGTGCCGACGCTGTTCAGCATCGCGCATGGACGCAAGCCCAGCCAGCCAAAGCGGCCGAGCCGCTTCCGGCGCTCTGCCTTCCCACGCCTGACCTGGAGCCCTCATGTCTTCCGAATCCCCTATCCGCCCGCCAAAGCCGCGCCGTATCCTGCTTTTGCTCGGCGTCGTCGCGATCGGCGCGATCGGCGCTCGCCGATCTCCGGCATCGCCGATCGCGCCAGGAGCAAGCAGGAAGTCGCGGCCTGGACCAACGAGCAGGCGGTCCCGACCGTGCGGCTTGTCCAGCCGGAACGCGGTCCCGAGCGAGCAGGACCTTGCTGCTGCCGGGCAATGTCAGCGCCTTCAACACCGGCTCGCTGTTCGCCCGCGCCAGCGGCTACGTGACCGCCTGGCATAAGGATATCGGCGCGCATGTGAAGAAGGGCGAGGTGCTTGGCGACGATCTCGGCGCCCGATCTCGACCAGCAGCTCGAAGAGGCGAAGGCGCAGCTCGTCCAATTGCAGGCCGCCGTCGAACAGGCGCAGGCCAACGCCGATCTCGGCAAGGTGACCGACCAGCGGACGGCGCGGCTCGTCGCGCAGGGCTGGTCGAGCCAGGAACAGGGCGACACCGATCGCCTGACCGCGGCCTCGCGCACGCGGCGTTGGCGGTCGCCAAAGCGAATGTCGCGGCGCAGCAGGCCGCGGTGAACCGGCTCGCAGGAGCTGACCGGCTTCGAACAGATCAAGGCGCCGTTCGACGGCGTCGTCACGGCGCGCAACGTCGATATCGGCGATCTCGTCAATGCCGGCGGCACGTCGGGGCGGGCCCTTGTTCCAGGTCGCCGACATCCATCGCATGCGCATTTATGTGAATGTCCCGCAAGCCTTCCTCGGCGAGCTCAAGCCGGGCGTCAAGGCGACGCTGCATCTGCCCGGCCAGCAGGAGACTTTCGAGGCGGAGCTGGTCTCGACCTCGAATGCGCTGGCGGAAAATTCCCGCACCGCCCTGATCGAGTTGCAGGCCGACAATCCCGACGGCAAGCTGTGGCCCGGCGCCTTCACCGAAGTCCATTTCCACATTCCCTCCGACCCGAACACGCTGAGCGTTCCGCCCACCGCGCTGGTCTTCGGCGCCCATGGCATGCGCGTCGCCGCGGTGGATGCGGACGACAAAGTCGCGTTGAAACCGGTCACGCTCGGCCGCAATCTCGGCAATCGCGTCGAGATCGAATCCGGCCTGTCGCTGTCCGACCGGCTGATCGACAATCCGCTGGAATCGACGCAGACGGGCGACCGAGTGAAGATCGCAAGCTCCGACGCCAAGATTCCCTCGCCGGTATCGGCCGCAGGCGCGAGGGCCGAGCCGAACAAGCGCCCGAGCCTTTAGTCAAGCTGTCACGTCTACGAAACACCCGGCAGATGGCATCTCGTCGATCTCACGGCACGATGCGGATCTCGTCCGAGTTGGCCCGTGGCGCGAACTGGCTGGCGGAGAGGGAGGGATTCGAACCCCCGGTACACTTGCGCGTACTCCGCATTTCGAGTGCGGTGCGATCGACCACTCTGCCACCTCTCCGGGGCCTGCGGCGACGCGCCTGAAAAGCTCGCCGCGGGGTCGGCGCGCCGCTTAGCATGGGCGGCCATCGACGGCAAGGCGGCGACGAGGCTCGCGGGAACGCGGACGAGACCGAGAAAGAGGCTAAGCGGCGGCTTCGACTCCCTCCCAGGCGATATGCGCCACCAGCGGCACGAACTCGCCCACGCGCTGAGCAAGCTCCGGATTCGAAGCGTTGCCGTCCAGCGAGCGTTTATAGACGCCCTGGTGGATCGCGATGCTGCGGAAAAAGCTGAAGGCGATGAGGAAGGTCCAATCTGGAGATAGCTTCGAGCCCCATGCGCTTGCAATAGGCTTCGACATATTCGGCTTCGGTCGGGATGCCGTTCGCGGCGCGGTCGATCCCCGCCCAATCCACGGTGACTGCCGGCCGGCAGTCGCCAGTGCATGCACTGGTAGGCAAGATCCGCGAGCGGATGGCCGAGCGTCGAGAGCTCCCAGTCGAGCACCGCGAGCAGGCGCGGCGAGTTCAAATCGAAGATCATGTTGTCGATGCGCCAATCGCCATGCACCAGCGCCACGCGGCCGTCGTCGGCCGGGAATTTTGTCTGCAAGCCAGGCGATGAGGCGCTCCATGTCCTCGACCCGCGCCGTTTCGCTGGCCCGGTACTGATCCGTCCAGCGTTGGTACTGACGGGCGAAATAGCTGCCCGGCTTGCCATAATCCGACAGGCCCGCCGCTGCGACGTCGATCGAGTGCAGCCGAGCCAGGCCTTCGTTCATGGCGTCGTAGATCAGCCCCCGCTGCTCGCGCTCGAGCTCCGGCAGGGCCGGGTCCCAGAGTACGCGGCCCTCAACGAACATCATAAGATAGAAGGCCGTGCCGATCACGCTCTCGTCTTCGCAGAACGCGAGTGCGCGCGGAGCGGGATATCCGACCCTTCTCGAGCGCCTTCAGCACGCGAAATTCGCGCTCGATCAAATGTGCGCCTTTTGAGGAGCTTGCCCGGCGGCTTGCGGCGCAGCACGTACCGGCCGCTCTTGGCCTCGATCAGATAGGTCGGGTTCGACTGCCCGGTGGGGAATTTCTTGACCGTAGCGGGGCCGCGCCAGCCCTCGACATGGGCTTTGGCCCACGCGTCGAGCGCGCTCGTATCCTCGGGGAAGGCGCCGGTCACTGCGCGCCAGCCTCGTTGGTGTAGCGCTTCATCTCGGCCTTGGCGATCACCCGCCGATGCACGGCGTCGGGCCCGTCGGCGAGGCGCAAGGTGCGCACATGCGTCCACATGCGGGCGAGCGGAAAGTCCTGGCTGACGCCCGCGCCGCCGTGCATCTGCACCGCCTGATCGATCACCTCGAGCGCGATCCTGGGCGCGATCACCTTGATCTGCGAGATGAGCGGCGCCGCGGCGCGCGCGCCCTGCGTGTCCATCGCCCAGGCGGCTTTCAGGCAAAGCAGGCGGGCCATTTCGATGCTCATGCGCGCTTCGGCGATGATGTCGGGATTGGCGCCGAGGCGCGCCAGCTTTTGCCCGAACGCGGTGCGGGACGCCGAGCGGCGGCACATCGCCTCGAGCGCCCGCTCGGCCTGGCCGATCGCGCGCATGCAATGGTGGATGCGCCCCGGCCCGAGCCGCCCTTGCGCGATTTCGAAGCCGCGCCCGCGGCCAAGGATCATCGCCTCTTTGGGCAGCCGGACGTCGCGAAAGCGGATGTGCATGTGGCCGTGCGGCGCGTCGTCGTCGCCATAGACCTTCATCGCTCTCAAGACCTCGATGCCCTTCGTCGCAGCCGGCACGAACAGCATCGAATGACGCGCGTGCGGCGTCGCGTCCGGATCGGTCAGCGCCATGGTGATGTAGAGCGAGCAGCGCGGATCGCCGGCTCCGGACGACCACCATTTCTCGCCGTTGAGCACCCATTCGTCGCCTTCGAGCCGCGCGTCCATCGCGATATTGGTCGCATCTGACGAAGCGACCCCGGGCTCGGTCATGAGATAGGCGGAACGCGCGCGCCCCTCGAGGAGATCAGGCAGCCAGCGCGCCTTCTGCTCGGGCGAGCCGAAGCGTTCGATCACCTCCATGTTGCCGGTGTCGGGAGCCGAGCAATTGAAGACCTCGGAGGCGAGCGGCGACCAGCCCATCTCCTCGGCGAGATAGGCGTATTCGACGGTGGTGAGGCCATAGCCTTTGTCGGAGGCGGTGAGCCAGAAATTCCACAGACCCTTGGCCCGCGCCTTGGCTTTCAGGGATTCCCGGATCTCGATAAAGCGCTTGGTCGGCTTGAACCGGTCGCCCTCGCGCCCGACCTCGCCGTGGTATTCCTCCTCGAGCGGCATGATCTCGTCGCGCACCATCGCCCGGACGGCGGCGATGAGCGGACGGACTTTGTCGGTGACGCCGAGATCCACGGGATCCTCCCTCGAGTTTGTCGGCGCGATATGACCTGCAAACGGCGTGGCCGGCAAGCGAGATCGGCGCGCGAACGGTTCCCTCGTCGGGTCGCGTCGAAACGTTCGAAGGCGCAAAAATATACGCAAGCAAACGCAAGTAAACGCAAATAAACGAAAATAAAAATGCTTTCTTTTACTTACGTTTATTTTTTCGAATCGAGACTTTTCAATGGGTTATGGCCAAGAAAAATAAAAAAATTCTCCCGGTATGGGGTCCCGCGGCGCCTCGATCGCGGTGTGCGCGACTTTCGCCAAGGCCTGGGGCCCTGGGTCCTGGGTCCTTGGGACGAGAAGGGCCGATTGGCCCATGGCGGGCTCTCGCTCCCCTTCGCCAGCTTCACAAGGCGCTTCGAGAAGGTCTTCCGGCCGGGTGAGCCTGTCGAAGTCCCACGCGACGATGGTTTCAGCGCGTTCGGCTTCGGAATCGAACAGCCGTGCAGCCTGGTCGAGCGCCGCCAAGTCCATTCTCGCGGCGTCGATCCTGGCTTCATGAGCGGCGATCGTCGCCGCGATCTCATCCCGTTTGCGGCGCAGGGCCGAGGCGATCTGCATTTGGCGAAAATAGAACATAAGATGAACATTGTCAAGCCGAATTCGGAATAGCCAAAGGCTTGTTCTTTTCTAAGCCAAGGAAAACATTAAGACAATTCGCAACGCCATCGCGCGCCGGGGATCAGCGCCAGCAAGACAGGGCAGACGAAAGCTGACGGGCGCTCATGGACAATGAGGTGACCTGCTCGTCTGGACTTGAAAGTAAATACGTACGGACGTATTGTTTCCGAGATGCCCAAGCCATCCCACCGCGACCGCATCGTCCAAGCCGGCCTCAAGGTCATGTTCCGCAAAGGCTATGGCGGGGCAGGGGTGCGCGACATCGTCGCCGAGGCGTCAGCGCCGCAGGGCTCGTTCACCAACCACTTCCGCTCGAAGGAAGACTTCGCGCGCGAGGTGCTCGACCTCTATTTCGCTGACCTCAAGCGGCTCGTCGCCGAAGTGCTGGGCGACGCAAACCGTCGCCCGCGCGAACGGCTGAGGCGCTATCTCGACCTCATCACCGATCGCCTCGTTGAGGCCGAGTTCACCCGCGGCTGTCTGATCGGCGATTTCAGTCTCGAGGCCGCGCCGCAAAGCGAGAGCTTGCGGACGAGGCTGCGGCGAGATCTTCGCCGAATGGCGCGCGCCCTTCGCCGCCTGCATCGCCGAAGGGCAGGGGGCTGGCGAAATCGCCGAGACCTTCGCTCCGCATGACCTCGCCGAATTCCTGCTCTCCTCCTGGGAGGGCGCCATCCTGCGCATGAAAGTCGAGCGCAACGCCGAACCGCTCGAACGCTTCAAGCGCATCGTTTTCATGACAATATTCAAGGAGCCGCCCCATGAATGACGTCAGTCTGCCCAAGCTTTCCGTCCTTGGTTCCGAGATGGCCTACCGGGAGGCAGGCTCGCGCGATGCGCCGGTCGCGCTCTTCCTGCACGGCAATCCCACCTCATCCTACATATGGCGAAACATTATCCCGCTCGTCGCGCCGGTCGCCCATTGCATCGCGCCCGACCTCATCGGCTTCGGTCAGTCGGGCAAGCCGGACCTCGCCTATCGCTTCGAGGACCAGGCGCTTTATCTCGACGCCTTCCTCGCGAAAATGGGCGTAGGCTCCGCCTATCTCGTGGCGCAGGATTGGGGGACGGCGCTCGCTTTTCACCTGGCCGAGCGCCGTCCGGACTTCGTGCGCGGCCTCGCGTTCATGGAGTTCGTCCGGCCGTTTCCGACCTGGGAGGAATTTACAAGGGGCTCCAGAGGGCGCGAAATCTTCCGCAAGTTCCGGACGCCCGGCGAAGGAGAGAAACTGATTCTGGAAGACAATGTCTTCGTCGAGCGGGTGCTGCCCGGCGGTATGCGACACACGCTGACCGACGAAGAGATGGCGGTCTATCGCGCGCCGTTCCCAACGCCGCAATCGCGGAAGCCGACATGGGCGTTCCCGAACGAGATCCCGATCGCCGGCGAGCCCGCCGATGTCACCGCCACGATGGAGCGTGCGCATGCGGCGCTCGCCGCCTCGACCTATCCGAAGCTCCTGTTCGCCGCCGATCCCGGCGCGCTCGTCTCGCCGGCGTTCGCGGAAGAGCTGGCTCGCAAGCTCCACGACTGCCGGTTCGTCAAGCTCGGCGACGGCATTCATTTTCTGCAGGAGGATCATCCCGAGACGATCGGCCGATCCGTCGCCGCCTTCATCGCCGAAGTCGAGCAGCGCAAAGGCAAAAGCGCGGCGTAGGGTTCGCGGCTTGCGCGGACGCCATAGGCGGTTTCCGCACGAGCAACTGCGCGTACGGCGAATACCTGACGGTGCGTGTTTTCGGTGCACGCCCCCCTCTCCTACGGGAGAGGGCTAGGCGGTGAGGGTTTGCGCGAAGCGCGCTTCCGCTTCTGGGCACCTCCCTCATCCGGCGCCATAGCCCGTCGAAAGACGGGCGTCTTTCGACGCCCTATTGCGCCACCTTCTCCCGGAAGGAGAAGGGAAGGAGCGCGTCATCCGATCGCGATCCGCGCTAAATCCTCACCACCTCGCCCGTCCGCATGCTCTCGTCAGCCGCGAAAACGATGCGCAGCGAATTGATGGCGTCCTCGAGATGCTCGGCGAGATCGACCTCGCCGCGGATCGCCTTGAGGAACAGGCGCTGCTCGCGTTCGCATAAGTCCTGGTGGCCCGGCTCGTCCTTGGTCGATTCGATCTCGTCGGGATGCGCGAAGGAGCCGTCGGCGTTGAGGCCGGCGTGATGGATGCGCAGCGCATTGGTCCGCGTGTGACTGTCATGGTCGGAGGATTTGACGACCGCATCCGTCGTCCTCCTTGGAGACGATCGAGACGCAGCCCTTGGGCCCGATCATGTCCTTCACGAAGAAGGCGGTCTCGCTGATCATCGGCCCCCAGCCGGCACTCGTACCAGCCGACCGAGCCGTCATCGAAGGCGAGGTGCAGATGGCCGTAATTGACCATCGTCGGCGCGATCTCGTCGGTGAGCCGCGCGCCGACCGCATGCACCGCGACCGGCTTCGCCCGCGTCACCTGGCACATGATGTCGACATAATGCACGCCGCAGTCGACGATCGGCGAGGTCGAGCGCATGAGGTTCTTGTGCACCTGCCAGAACGAGCCTGACGATTGCTGGTTGAGGTTCATCCGCATGACGAGCGGCTTGCCGAGCGTGCGGCCGATCTCGACGAAGCGCGTCCAGGAGGGATGGACGCGCAGGATGTAGCCGACCAGCAGCGCCTTGTTCGCTTTGCGCGCCGCGGCGACGACCCGCTCGGCGGCCTCGAGCGAGTCCGCGAGCGGTTTTTCGCAGAACACATGCGCGCCCGCCGCGAGCGCTTCGAGCGCCATCGGCGCATGATGTTCGGTATAGGTGTTGATCGAGACCGCGTCGGGTTTGAGCGTAGCGAGGGCCTCGGTCAGCCCCTCAAAGCGCGGGACGCCGGGGAACTCTGTGTCGAGATCGCTGCGCGCCGCGGCGTTGCGGGTGCAGAGGCCCACGAGCTCGAACCCGTCGATCGCCTGATAGGCGCGTGCATGGCTCATGCCCATCGTGCCGAGGCCGACGACGAGGACGCGCTCGGGCTTGTCGGTTCGGCTATTGGTCTCGCTCAACGCGCCCTCCGTTTCATCTGCTGGGAACGCTGTCTCGCTAACCGCCGGAGCGGGCGACGTCGAGTCGCGCTCCCTTCCCAGGCGCCGGGGCGTCCTGTGGTGAGCGAGGTGCGGTTCTTTGGATTGACCAATATCATTTTTGTTGCCACAATAATGCGCAAAGATCGAGTTTGATCCCGCGAAAAGCGCGAGGAACGCGCGAGAGCGCGGTTTGCCGTTCGAGTTGACGGCGGACTTGGATTGGGACGAGGCGCGTGTCTGGCTCGATCAGCGACGCGAGTATGGCGAGCAACGATATCTCGCTCTGGTTCCGATGACCGGAAGACTCTACGCGGTTTGTTACTGCCTTCGTAATGATGCGCGCCGGATCATCAGTTTTCGTAAAGCGAACAGACGAGAGGAGCAGCTCTATGCGAAGATCTTTGGCTGACAAGAATGGCGAGGTTCGCCAGCTGACGGCAGAGGATATGCGTCTGTTCAAACCCATCGCCGAGGTCGATCCCGGTATGGTCGAAGCCATGGCGGCGTTTCGCCGGAAGCTTGGTCGCCCGAAGGCCGAGGCGCCGAAGGTCCATATTGGGTTCCGGTTGGCGTCGGACGTCGTCGCGAGCATCAAGGCAAGCGGACGCGGTTACAACGCCCGTGTCGAGCAAGCTTTGCGCGCCGCCGGATTCGGCGGCAACGCTGATCCGGGATCATCCAAGACGGTTTCGGCCGCGAAGAAGCGTCGCTCCGTGAAGCCCAGGACAAAGGCCGCCGTCAGCAAACGACGAGCATAAGCCGTCGACCGCGCGCATCAGGCCGTAGGCGGCTTCATCAGCCATTCGTGCGCCGGATCGTTGTGAAAGCGCCAGACGCGCTTCGGCCCCGCCATCACGTTGAGATAATAGAGATCGTAGCCGTGCGGGGCGGCGACCGGATGGTAGCCCTTCGGCACCAACACGACGTCGCCATCGCCCACCGCCACCGTTTCGTCGAGCGAGCGGTCGTCGGTGTAGATGCGTTGAAATGCGAAGCCCTGCGCCGGCTTCAGACGGTGATAATAGGTTTCCTCGAGATAGGATTCGTCCGGCAGCGCGTCGCGGTCGTGCTTGTGCGGCGGGTAGCTCGACCAGTGGCCGCCTGGCGTGATGACTTCGACCACGAGCACGCTCTCGGCCTCGGCGTCTTCGGGCAGAACGTTGCGGACATGGCGCGCGTTCGTGCCCGATCCACGGGTGAGCGTGCCGACGTCGCTAGGCTTGATCACGCGCGCCTTGACCTTGCCGCTCGCCGGCGCCGAGCACAAGGCCAGCTCGCAATCCGACGCCGCCTCGATGGTCGCCGCGCTGTGCGGCGGCAGGTAGACCGACCACGGCGGCCCGTCGAAAACGCTCGCCCGCTCGCCGATTGTTCCGGAATCGAAACCGTCTGCGGCGACGCGCGCTTTGCCCGAGAGGATCACGACGCAGACCTCGTTGTGGCCAGTGTCAAGCGTGGACTTCGCGCCTTGCTTCAAGGTCCGCGTTTCGAACCCGACATAGCGCCATCCGGCGCTGGCGGGGGTGATGCTGTGTCCGACGCCGTCGGCGGCGCCGGACACGGGATGAATCAGCAGGTTCGATTGCGCCATTGCGTTTCCTCTGATCCCTCCCGTTCCATTAGCCGGAGAAGAGCCTCTCGCGGCTCGCACCGCGCGGCGACCGCCGGATGCGCTGTGATCCTATCGCAAGGGGTACGACCCAGAAACATCGCGCAGCGGGCATCTTGCGAGCAAGTGTTGAGCCGCATAACGTTATGCGTTATATTGACGCATGATTCAGGGCTTTGCTGACGAGGAGACAGCCCTGATCTGGTCGGGCCGTCGAAGCCGGCGGCTCCCCTTCGACATGCAGGCGACGGCGTTGCGCAAGCTGCGTCTGCTCAATCAGGCTCGGGCGCTTAGCGATCTTCGTGCGCCGCCTGGCAATCGCCTTGAGGGGTTGAAGGGCGAAAGGGCGGGGCAGTATTCGATTCGCATTAATGACCAGTGGCGAATCTGCTTTGTGTGGCGGGAAGGAGGTCCAGCCGATGTCCAAATCGTCGACTATCACTGATGTCGAGTGGCTTCCCAACCCGACGCCAGGCGAAATTTTGTTGGAGGACTTCCTCCGCCCGCTGGGTCTCAGCCAAACTGCGCTCGCTGTCGCCGTGCGCGTCCCGCCGCGCCGGATCAACGAGATCGTGCTCGGCAAGCGCGCAGTCACAGCGGATACCGATCTGCGCCTAACACGGTATTTTGGCCTCACGCCGGGCTTCTTCCTTGGCCTGCAAGCTGATCACGATTTGATGGCTCGCCGCCGCGAGATCGGCGCCGACCTTGAGGCCATCAAGCCGCGCGCGGCATAGACCTTCACGCCAACCCCGCTTCCTTCAGCGCGGCGCGGATATGGGCGACGCCCTTTTTCGCGTAGGGCAGGGCGGGCGCCTTTTTCGGGTCCTGTTCGGCTTCGAGGACGACCCAGCCGGAATAACCCTTAAGCTCGTCGAACACCGCCACATAGTCGATCGCCCCGTCGCCCGGCACGGTGTAGACCCCGAGCTCTTTGCCTTGGCCTAAGATCGAATCAAGGAAGCTCCAATCGCCGGCGTTGGATTCGCGCATATTCGCTTCGCGCACGTCCTTGCAGTGCACGTGACCGATTCGCGATCGATAGGCGCGCGCCAGCCCTGCGGGTCGGCGCCGCCCCAGCGTGCGTGTCCGGTGTCGAGCAGCAAATGCACCGCAGGCTTAGTGTGGGCCATCAGCGCGTCGATGTCGCGTTCCGACTCGACGATCGTGCCCATGTGATGATGATAGCAAAGCTTGAGGCCCTCGTCAGCGAGCCGCTCCGCGAACTCGCTCATCTTGGCGCCGTATCCGGCCCAGTCGCCTTTGTGCAGACGCGGGCGCTCGGACAGAGGTTTTGCGCGGTCGCCGTGAATGGCGTTGGACGTCTCGGCCACGATGACGACATCGGAACCGGCGCCTTTGGTCATGGCGATATGCGATTTCGCCGCCTTGAACTCGTCACGCGCCGAGCGCTTGAGCAATTCGGCTGAATACCAGCCGCCAACGAAGCTCAGGCCGAACTGGCCAAGCTTATCCTTCAGCGCCGCGCCATCGCTCGGCAGCTTGTGGCCCTTCTCCATGCCGACCACGCCAGCCTGCTTGGCCTCAGCGAGACAGGTCTCCAACGGCGTGTCGCCGCCGATTTCCTGCAGATCGTCGTTCGTCCAGCCGATCGGATTGGCGCCGATGCGAATGCTCATGGCTAATCTCCAACCCGCTGCAACGTCTTGGCCTCCTCGTAAGCGCGGCGCGCGGCGTCGACTTGCGCGCGCTCGGAGACCTCCGGCACGGCGACGTCCCACCAGAAGCCGCCGGCGTCGGTCGACGCAATCGGATCGGTTTCGATGACGATCACCTGGGTCGATTTTCCTGCGCGCGCATTTCTGAACGCCGTCTCGAGGTCCGCGATCGACTTGACCTTCACCGCTTCGGCGCCAAGCGCCCGCGCGTGGCCGACGAAGTCGATCTCCGGCATCGCTTCATGCCGCGCGTCGCGCAGAAGGTTGTTGAACGGCGCGCCGCCGGTCGCTTGTTGCAGGCGGTTGATGCAGCCAAAGCCGCGATTGTCGTTGACGACGATGATGAGTTTCCGCCCCAGCATCACGGACGTGGCGATCTCTGAATTCATCATGAGATAGGAGCCGTCGCCGAGCGCCACGACCACCTCCCGATCCGGCAGGGCCATCTTGACCCCGAGCCCCGCGGCGATCTCGTAGCCCATGCATGAATAGCCATATTCGACGTGGTATCCGAGCGGCGCGCCGGCCCGCCATAGCTTATGCAATTCTCCGGGCAATCCGCCGGCGGCGCAAACCACGACGTCGGACGTCTCGCCCGCGCGCATGAGCGCGCCCAGCACTTCGGCGTCAGTCGGCGCCGGCGCGTTGGTCGGCGCGGTGTAGCGGGCGGCGGTTGTCTCCCACTCGGCCTTGGCCTTGGCGGCTTCGTCGCTCCAGGCGCGCGGCGCCTTCCAGGCGTCGAGCTTGGAATCGAGCGCCGCGAGCGCCGTCCGGGCGTCGCCGACGACAGACAAAGCCTGATGTTTGGCCGCATCGAAGGACTGGACGTTGACGCTGATCAATCGCCGGTTCGGATTCTTGAACAAGGCCCAGGAGCCGGTGGTGAAGTCGGCGAACCGCGTGCCGACGCCGACAATCACGTCCGCCTGCGAGGCGAGGGCATTGGCCGCGCCGGTTCCCGTGACGCCGACCGCGCCCATGGCCAAAGGATGATCGACGGGCGTCGCCGACTTGCCGGCCTGCGTCTCGCCGACCGGAATGCCATGGCCGGCGCAGAAGTCGATCAGCTCCCGCTCGGCGTCGGAATAGAGGACGCCGCCGCCGCAGACCACGAACGGCTTTTTCGCCTGTTTCAAGACAGAGGCTGCTTCCTCGATCTCGCGCGAGTCGGGCGCGATGCGGCGCATGTGACGCACGCGCTCGGCGAAGAAGCTCGCCGGATAATCATAGGCCTCGGTCTGCACGTCCTGACAGAAGGCGAGCGTCACCGGCCCGCATTCGGCCGGATCGGTCAGGACGGCAATCGCTCGATTCAGGGCGGGCACGATCTGCTCGGGGCGCGCGATGCGGTCGAAATAGCGCGACACCGGACGGAAGCAGTCATTCGCGCTCACCGTTCCGTCACCAAACTCCTCGACCTGTTGCAGAACGGGATCAGGCGTTCGGTTGGCGAACACGTCGCCGGGGATCAGCAGCACCGGCAGCCGGTTCACATGCGCGACCGCGGCGGCGGTGACCATGTTGGTCGCGCCCGGGCCGATCGAAGTGGTGCAGGCCATCATCCGCCTGCGGCGCGACGCTTTGGCGAAGGCGATCGCCGCGTGGGCCATCGCCTGCTCGTTGTGAGCGCGGTAAGTCGGCAGCGCGTCGCGGGCGCCGTACAAAGCTTCGCCCATGCCCGCTACATTGCCATGGCCGAAGATCGCGAACACGCCCTCGAACAGGCGCTGCTTGCGCCCGTCGATTTCAACGTGCTGGGCGGCGAGAAAGCGAACCATCGCCTGGGCCGCGGTCAACCGGATCGTTGTCATGGCGCTTCCCCGCTTCGATCAATGGTCTCGCGCGTAGCGGCGATCCGCTCGCCGCTAGCGCGTTATTTACCCCACGCGGCCGGAAGCCCGCCAGAGATCGCCCAACCGCATGAATGCGCCGGCCATGCGGTCGGTCGCCTCGCGATCGTCGATGCGGCCCGCGAACCATTCGACAGCCGGCTCGGCGAAGATCGTCCGGCCGACCGCGAAGCCTCTAACCACGCCGCAATTGTGCGCCAGCGCGAAGGCCTGCGCCAGATCCTTTTCCGGCGCTTCGAGTCCGAGCAGCAACACGCCGCGGCATAAGGGATCGCCCGTTTCAATCGCGCGTGCGACGTTGTCCCATGCCGTCTTGTCCGGCTGACCTTCCAACTTCCACCAGTCAGGCTTGACGCCAATCTCATAAAGCCGCTCGATCACCTGCGCGACCGTGCTTTCGTCGATCGGCCCGTTCTTGCTCGCGATGATCTCGATCAACAATTCGCGCTCGAGCCTGCGCGCGGAGTCGTAGAGGCGCAGGAGCTCGCGCTCCTGCCGCGCCTTCATCTCTGGCGGATCGTCGGGATGATAGAAGCAGAGGCACTTGATCGTATGCGCGACCGGCCATTCGATGAGCTTGGCGCCGAGCGAGCCGCCGGACTCGAACTCAAGCGGACGGGAGCCTGGCTCCTCGACTGGCCGGGCAATCCAGAAGCCATGACCGACCGCGCGAAACAAAGCCTCGCGGCCATATTTGCCGTCGAGCAGCACGCCATAGCCCGGTCGGCCCGCCGCGACTTTGGCGGCGGCCTCGACCGCGAGCAGTTTGAAGGCGCTGATCCGCTCGCGAGGGCTTCCCGCGGCGTCCGCGATCTTCTCGAGCTGCGCGCGATGGTCGATCGCCAGCGCCATGATCGTGGAGGGCTGGGCGCGACGCGTCGTCGCCCAGTGAATGTGATTGAGCGCCTCATCGCGGCGGAGCGCCCGGTGCGGCGAGCCGTGTTCGAGGAAGCGGCTGAGCTCCGCCCAGGTCGGATATTCGGCCGAGCACAAGAGTCGCGAGACGGCGAAGGCGCCATTGGCGTTGGCGTAGGCGCAGCAGGTTTCGAGCGGCTCGTCACGCAGCCAGCCGCGCAGAAACCCCGACATGAAGGCGTCGCCCGCGCCGAGCACGTTGTAGACTTCGACCGGGAAGCCGGGCCCCTTGACGCCTTCTTCGAGCGAATCGGGAATGGCGTCGGGAAACACAACGCAGCCCATCGGGCCGCGCTTGAGCACCAGCGTCGCCTGGCTTACGGCCCGCACCGCCTTCAGCGCCGCGAGAGGATCGTCGGCGCCCCCAGCGATCATCATCTCCTCTTCGGTTCCCACGATGAGATCGCATTGCGGCAGGATGTCGCTCAGGCTCTTCGTGACGTCGCCCGATTTGATGTAGCGCTCCTCGCCCGCGCCATGGCCGGCGAGCCCCCACAGGTTCGGCCGGTAATCGATGTCGAACACGACCTTGCGCCCAGCCTCGCGCGCGGTCCGCATCGCCTTCCGCTGCGCGGCGGCCGTGTTGGCGCGGGCGAAATGCGTGCCGCTCACGAGGACGGCTTTCGCGCTTTCGATATATTGCGGATCGATGTCGCCCTCGTCGAGCGCGCTGTCGGCGCAATTCTCGCGATAGAAAATGAGCGGAAAAGTCTTTTCGTCGCGGATGCCGAGCAGCACGAGCGCGGTGAGGCGAACAGGGTCGGTCCGAACGCCCTCGACGTCGACGCCTTCGCGCGCGCATTGCTCGCGGATGAAACGGCCCATGTGCTCATCGCCCACACGAGTGATGAGGCCGCTCTTCAGGCCGAGGCGGGCAGTTCCAATGGCGATGTTCGTCGGGCAGCCGCCGACGGCCTTGGAGAAGCTCGCCATATCCTCCAGACGGCCGCCGACCTGCGCGCCATAGAGGTCGACCGATGAGCGGCCGATGGTGATGACGTCAAGGCGGGGATGAGGCGCCATAGATGATTCCAGGCTCACGGCTCGATTGGCGGATCGGCTGTGCCAACGACGTTCTGGTCGAAGTCGATGTTCGAGCCTGTCATCAGCCCAGACTCGTCCGAGCAGAGATAAGCGCAAGCGCGCGCCACTTCTTTCGGATCGATCAAGCGTCCAAAAGGCTTTGTCTTGACGGCCTCATCGAGCCAGCCGTCTTTGGCGCCGTGGTAGGTCTTCATGATGCGGTCCTCGCCCGGCGTCGACATCCAGCCGATATTGAGGCCGTTGACGCGAATACGAAAATTCACGAGCGAATGGGCGACGTTGCGGGTCAAGGTGGCGAGCGCGCCTTTGGAGGCGCAATAGGCGGTGATGAACGGCTGGCCGCCGTGCGCCGACATCGATTGGATGTTGACGATCGAGCCGGCGATCGTCTCCCGCCGCATGATGCGCACCGTCTCCTGGATGAGGAAGAACGGAGCGCGCACGTTCACGTCGAAGATCTCGTTGTAACGCTCTTCGGTGGTGTCGAAAATGTTGCCCCGATCGGTCAGCGCGGCGGCGTTGACCAGCGCATCGACACGCCCAAAGCGCTCGTCCGCTTTCGCGACCACCTTGCGGCACTCGGCGACCTTCGCGAGATCGGCCTGAACGAAGACGGTCGGACACCCGGCGGATGCGATCTCGCTCGCGACCCGCTCGCCACGCTCTCGGTTTCGGCCGCAGGTCACGATCCCCGCGGCGCCGCGTTCGGCGAACAGCCGCGCGATGGCCTCGCCCAAACCCTGGGAGCCGCCGGTGACGATGGCGACCTTGCCATTCAGATTGGCCGGCCCTCGATAGGAAGGCCGCGCCGATACGCCAGCCTCAGGCGCGAGGGTGTTGGCCATGGACGTTTCTCCTCAAGGCTTGGGGCTTGGGTCCGTGCGGCGTCATTTCCTGCCGCGAATTTAGGCCGCCCGAAGCGAATGAAACAAAAATTCTATTCCCAAGTCAATATGGAACGTATATTCTTTTTCTCGACGAGGACGGATCGCGACAGATCGACGCCCCATAGGAGGAAAGCATGAGGTTTGGAATTGTCGGGGCGGGTCGGATCGGCAAGATCCATGGCGGCAATGTCGCGGCGCGTTCCGATAGCCAGGTCGCTTTCGTCGCCGACGCTGATCCCGCAGCGGCCGCAGCCTTGGCGAAGGCGACGGGCGCCAAGGTCGCCGAGATCGACGCGATCCTCGCCTCCAAGGACGTCGATGCGGTCGCCATCTGCTCTCCGACCGACACCCACGCCGATCTGATCGAAAGGGCCGCTCGCGCCAAGAAGGCGATTTTTTGCGAGAAGCCGATCCACCTCGACGTCGAGCGCGTCCGCGCCTGCCTTGAAGTCGTCGAGCAAACCGGCGCGACGCTGATGGTCGGCTTCAATCGGCGCTTCGATCCCAATTTCGCCGCTCTCCGCAAGCGCGTGGCGGAAGGCGCGATCGGCGCTCTCGAAATCGTCTCGATCACCTCGCGCGACCCCTCGCCGCCCCCGATCTCCTATATCACCCGCTCCGGCGGCCTTTTCCGGGACATGATGATCCACGACTTCGACTTGGCGCGGTTCATTCTCGGCGAGGAGCCGGTTGCGGTGAGCGCGATGGGCTCGGCTTTGGTCGACAAGGCCATCGGGGAAGTGGGCGACATCGACACCGCCGTTGTCATCATGGAGACGGCGTCTGGCAAGGTGGCGCAGATCTCCAATTCGCGGCGTGCGGCTTACGGCTATGACCAGCGGGTCGAGGCGCATGGCGTGGACGGCATGGTTCACGCGGCGAATGTGCGTGAGACGACGGTCGAGTTCGCCGGCGCGCACGGGTTCACCAGCGACAAGGCGCTCAATTTCTTCCTCGAGCGCTACGAGGCCGCTTATCGCAACGAACTCGATACTTTCATTAGCGCTGTAAAGGCCGGAAAAAAGCCTCGTCCGGATGGTGAAGATGGTCTCAAGGCGCTGCTCTTGGCCGACGCGGCCTACCGGTCCTGGGAGACCAAACAGCGGATCGCGGTCGGTTGACGGCGTAAACGCCACGTCTGCTTGCGACTCAAGCGGCGTGGCCCTATAGGCGGCGGCGTCGTTGACAGGATCAGGCATGGCGCAAGCCCAGGAACGACGCCCGGTTTCGAACTGGGCGCCGATGGAAGCGCCGCCGCCGGAGCCGCCGACGCGCCTTGGGCGCCTGATCGAGTGGATTGGCCGTCGGCGAGCGGCGATCAAGCGGCTCGGCCTCGCAGCGAGCGTCCTCATCATCGCCGTCTCGCTCACGATTTTTGTCCGCACGCTCAGCCACATCGATCCGAACAAATTCAAGGCCGCGATCGCCGGGACGGGCGGCGATCAGATCATGCTCTCGTTCGCCTTCACCGCGGTGAGCTATCTCGCACTCACAGGCTATGACGGATTGGCGCTTCGTCACCTGCACATCAAGGTCCCCTATCGGCTGACGGCGCTGGCGTCCTTCGCCAGCTATGCGCTGTCGTTCACGCTCGGGTTTCCGTTGGTGACCGGAGGCGCGGTCCGTTATTGGATGTACGGGCCGGCGGGACTCTCAGCCGGCAAGATCGCGAGCCTCACGGTCGTGGCCGGGATCACGTTTTGGCTCGGCATGGGACTGGTGGTCGGATCCGGGTTCCTGTCGGCGTCCGATCCGATCGCGGATATCGATCATTTTCATCCGCTCGCCAATCGTCTGATCGGCTTGGGCGTGATCGGCGCGCTGATTGCTTATCTCGTCTGGATAAGCCGCATGCGATGGCGGCGCGCTGCGGTTGTCGGCAATTTCAAGCTTCCAGGCCCAGGGCTAACCCTAGGGCAAATGGCGCTCGGCGTCATTGACATCTGCTCAGCGTCGGCGGCGCTCTACGTTCTGCTGCCCCGCGACAACCGGTTTGGTTTCCCAACCTTCGCCACGCTCTATTCGTTTGCCGCCATGCTCGGCATCGCCAGCCACGCGCCTGGCGGCATTGGCGTTTTCGAAGCGACGATCCTGCAGGGCGTCGGTGGTTCGCAGGATGCGGTGCTGGCCTCTCTCCTGCTCTTTCGCGGCATATATTATGCCGTTCCCTTCGTCGCCGCGATGGCGATGCTAGGCGGCGTCGAGGCAGTGCGCCGCTGGCGTCCGCTGCGCGAGGCGATGTCGGCCCGATCGGACGATTAGCGGGACCGCGCGATGAGCAGTCACGAGGCGCAAAATCTTGCCGAGCTCGTACAATCGCCGTTCGCGGCGCAGCTGATCGGCGCCATGCCTGAGCCGGCCGTGATCGTAAGCTCCGACGAGCGCGCGGCGGCGGCCAACAAACCGGCGCTGGATCTGCTGCCCGGGCTTAGGGTCGGCGATCCGCTTGTGCTTGGGTTGCGCGCGCCCGACGTCATCGACGCGCGGCGCCGGGTGATGGCGAGCGGCGAAGCCGAGACGGTGCAGTGGAGCGAGCGTGTGCCGGTCGAACGGCTGTTCGACGTGTGCGTCGCGCCGCTCACGGCGTCCGACGGCACAGTCGTGGCGACCCTGCTCACCCTGCGCGATCAGACCGAAAGTCGGCGGGTCGAGCGGCTGCGCGTCGACTTCATCGCCAACGCCAGTCACGAACTGCGCACCCCGCTCGCTTCGCTGGTGGGCTTCATCGAGACCTTGCAAGGGTCGGCGCACGACGACCCCAAGGCGCGGGACCGCTTCCTGGCCATCATGCGCGAACAGGGGCGTCGCATGGCCCGGCTGATCGAAGACCTGCTGTCGCTCTCGCGCATCGAGCAGAAGCAGCACATGCGGCCCGAAACCGTCGTCGACCTGGCGCAGACGACCCGCGGCGTCGTCGATGCGCTGACCCCGCTGGCCAAAGATCTCGGCGTCGAGGTCCGTCTCAGCGCGGCGCAGCCGGTCATGGTGGCCGGCGACCGCGACGAATTGCTGCGCGTGGCCGAGAACCTGATCGAGAACGCGATCAAATATGGGGTCCGGGTCGATTCGGACGCCGCTGGCGTCGTGGACGTCACGGTCTCGGCCACCGAAAAGGAAGGCAGCTTGACCGTGCGGGACTACGGGCATGGCATTGCGCCGGAGCACCTGCCGCGACTCACCGAGCGATTCTACCGGGTCGATGCAACCCAGAGTCGCGCCAAGAACGGCACTGGTCTGGGCCTCGCCATCGTCAAGCATATCCTGACGCGCCACCGCGGCAGGCTGACCATCACCAGCCGCGTCAACCAGGGCTCATCTTTCGTCGCGACCGTCCCGCTGCACCCGACAGCGAAGTCGTGACGAGGGCGAGACGGTGCGGCGTTATTTTTCCGAATCGCGACTTTTCGACGCCTTACAGCCGATTCAAATGAAAATGAAAATGGCCTTCGTCAGACCGTCCGCGGAATGTGACAGACGTTCTTTTCCTATCTTCCCGCCTCTTCGCCGCCGGACGTAGAGAGGCGCCGGTTAGATCTTCTGAACTGAAATCAAGATAGCATAGATTCGGGTTTTACGGCAAATCAAATTACGACTATAAATTGTGATTTGATGTTTAGCCGAATCTTGCGGCAGAGCCTGTAAGCTGCTGTTGTTATTGGCGGCATGGGACTTTATCGATCCATTCGGCCACGCGACTTTTTGACGGCTCTAGGTAGAATCACCTAGATAACAAGTTCGCACTGTAAACCCGTTTTTGGTCCTGAAAAAAGACATCCAATTGACAACATTTCCGTTGCGTCATAGCTTGCAACCGTGCGGTAGCATTTCCCCAATTTTTCAGGGGCTTATATCAAGAGGGGTAAAATATGTCTCATCGATTACACATTGCGCGAAATGTTTTTTTGAGTTCCGTCGCCGGGACGGCCTTGTTCGTCGCTGCGCCAGTCCGAGCCGATTCGCTTGACCCGACGACCTTTTCGGCGACTGTCGGCGTAGGCGGCGTCGTAGATATCACCGACAAGGTCGGTACGATCAGCGCAGGGACGCCGACCACCGCGAAAGCGGATGTCATGTTCATTGTCGACACGACAGGCAGCATGGGTGCGGCGATCGCTGAAGTGGATGCAGCCCTCTCGAGCACCGTCGCGTCGCTGAGCGCGTTCGGGACCATCGCGACTGGCGCGGGTCAGTACAAGGACAAAACCAGCGCCGGCGACCCGTTCGATTATGAGCTGAACCAGGCGATCACGACCAACAGTTCGCTGACCCAGACTGCGATCAACGCCTTTAGCGCCGGCGGCGGGGGCGACGATCCGGAACAGGGGCTCTTTGCGCTCACGACGGCCACGACCGACCCGGCCACCGGATGGGAAGCAGGGCGCGAAAAAGATCGAGGTCATCGTGGGCGACGCGCCCTCGCACGACACGGCCAATCCGCCAGCGGCTGGCGGCGTCAGCGTCGACAGCACAGCGGCGACGCTGTCCAGCAACGGCGTGACGCTGATCGCGTTGAACGCCAGCGGGATCACCGGGGACTCCGGCCTCGACAGCCTCGGCCAATTCAACTCGACGACGGGCTTGCTTTCGAAAGGCGTGGACGGCTCGCTCTCCAACTTCACCACCGCGGCGGACATCACCAGCGATATCGTTGCGGCGGTGGGCGCAGCCTTCTCGACGTATTCGACCGTTTCGCTCGGATTGGTCGGAGCGGCGCCGTCGGATTGCTCCGTCTCGCTGCCGAGCTCAATCTCCGGTTCGTTCTCGCGCGCCTCCGCCGAGACGTTCGACTTCGGCTCGGTCGGCATCACCGGAACGCATGCCGGAACGTGCTCGTTCACGGTCGGGTTGTTCGCGGACGGCGCGCTTTTGGCGACCGAGTCGGACACTGTCCGCGTCACCGGCGGCGCGGTGCCGGAGCCGTCGACCTGGGCAACCATGATGCTGGGCTTCGCCGCCCTCGGTTACATGGGCTATCGCAAGAGGGCGAAGGCTGCGGTCGCTTCACTGGCCTGATTGCTTCAAGATCAATAAGAGAAAAGCCGCCTTCGGGCGGCTTTTCTGCTTTAGAACGCACCCCCGATACGCCGATAGGGCTTTGAACCGCGATCGATGCGTTCCGCACGGGGGATAGGCGAGCGCCGCATTGGGACCGTCGCAAATCGAGCCCACTCGTTCCGAACGTCCGTGGCTAACTGTCGGCGGCCCCAATAAGCGCCTCAAGCACGCGCCAAGAGGGCGCGCGGGGCCAGGCCGGTCAACGCAGCAGAGTCCGGCGAGAGCGATCGCGGTCGCGGCGACGTTCCTGGGCCGGCTGGTAGGCGAGCGCCGCCATGGTAGCCGCAATAAGGCCCGGACGCCGTGGGCGATCCGCAATAGCGGAATTCGGAAGTTGCCGGGTCGCCGAGCGGCCAGCGGCACATCGATTCTTTGAGGTCGATGATCGTCACTCTGAGCGACATCGGCACGACGACGCTCTCGAATTCCTCCTGGGCTTCAAGCTCCGCCAGCGCCTGCGGGAGCGTAGGCGAGCGCGGTCGCGCCGCGCGTCATCCGAGGGGCATGGGAGGTCAGCCGCGGCCCGGCGACGCGATGCAGCCGGCGGCGGCGCCGATACGGCGGGGACGCGAAGCGGCCGTGCTGGGCGTTTTGGCCCGGCCGGCCAGGCCCAGCCGATGAACCTTTCCGATCACGGCGTTGCGGGTCACGCCATTGCCGAGCAGACCCGCGATCTGGCTCGCGCTCTTGCCGTCAATCCAATGCTGCTTGAGCTGCTCGACTATCTCGTCCGTCCAAGCCATTTGTCGCCTCGTTCGTCCATGCTCGCCAAAGGCGGCGCAATACGCAAAATCCCACTCCGTCGCCTGGCGAGGAGCTCGCCGGGCCTAACGCTGACCAGCACTCGATTTGGAACCCTGCCCACGACATCTCGTGGGCCTCGAGGCGCAAAACTACACTACTCGTTGAATCACGCGCAAGAGTCCTCGAGGGTCGCTCAAGGCGCTTTTCCCCAACTCTTCGCGATTGAATTCGTCTCGATCGACGCGGCGCGATTCGAATGCGCGAGTCTGATCAAGGCGTTAGCGCCGGTCGCGCTTTCGGGCGCAAAAGCGGCGCTATTCCTCCGCGCGCGCCTCGCACGCGCGATTTGACCAAATCGAGCGCTTTCCGCTATAGGTAAGGCGCATTCGGCGGCCGCCCTAGCGGGGCGGCGTTTTTATTTGGCCGCCCGCATGGCCGATCTCGAGAGGCAGGTTTCTCGAGACATCACAAGGAGTTGACGGTGAGCCTCGCCGACGCGACTTCCGCTATCGTTCCGACCTACGCCCGGGCCAAGGTCGCTTTCGAGCGAGGCGAGGGCTGCTGGCTCGTTTCGACAGATGGCGAGCGCTATCTCGATTTCGGCGCCGGCATCGCCGTGACCTCGGTCGGCCACGCCCATCCCCATCTCGTCGAGGCGCTGACGAATCAGGGCTCGAAGCTGTGGCACATTTCGAACCTCTATCAGAATCCCGAGGGCGAGCGCTTTGCCCGGCGCCTCGTCGACGCCACCTTCGCCGACCTTGTTTTCTTCGCCAATTCCGGCGCCGAGGCGAACGAGGCGGCGGTCAAGATGGCGCGCCGGCGCCAGTCGGTCGACGGCCATCCCGAGCGCTATCGCACGCTCACCTTCGAAGGCGCGTTCCATGGCCGGACGCTGGCGATGATCGCCGCCGGCGGCCAGGCCAAATATCTCGACGGCTTCGGCCCCAAGGTCGATGGCTTCGACCAGATTCCGCTGACCGACCTCAAGGCGGTCGAGGCGGCGATCGGGCCGGAGACGGGCTCGATCATGATCGAGCCGATCCAGGGCGAGGGCGGGGTGCGGGTCGTTCCGCCGGCGTTCCTGCGCGGCTTGCGCGAGATCTGCGACCGGCGCGACCTCCTTCTGATCTTCGACGAAGTGCAGACCGGCGTCGGCCGCACCGGCCGGCTCTACGCCTATGAGCATTGCGGCATCCATCCCGACATTCTGACCTCCGCCAAGGGCATCGGCGCGGGCTTTCCGATGTCGGCGTGCCTCGCGACCGCCGACGCCGCGCGCGGTCTGACGACCGGCGTCCACGGCACGACGTTTGGCGGCAATCCGCTGGCGATGGCGGTCGGCAACGCCACGCTCGACGTCATCCTCGCTCCGGGCTTTCTCGAGCGGGTCGCGCGGCTTGGCCTGGACATGCGCCAGCGGCTGGCGGAGCTCAAGGATCGGCACGGCGAGGTGATCGAGGAGGTTCGCGGCGAGGGGCTGCTGATCGGCCTCAAGCTGAAAGTCCCTCCGGCTGCTTTCGCCGACGCCGCGCTCGGGCAGAAGCTTCTCCTCATTCCCGCCGGCGACAATGTCGTGCGCGTCTTGCCGCCGCTCGTCGTCACCGACGAGGAATTGGCCGAAGGCGTGCGGCGGCTCGACGCGGCTTGCGAGGCGGTGAAAGAGCGCCTGGCGGTGGCGATCAACTGAAACGAGCCATGAACGCGCCCGTTCACGCCCAGCCGCGGCATTTCCTCGATCTGCTCGAACTTTCGAGCGGGGAGCTTCGCGGCATCCTGGATTCGGCAGAGGCGATGAAGGCGGCGCGGGTCAAGGGCGCCGAGGCGGCGTCGCGTCCGCTCGCCGGCAAGACGCTGGCGATGATCTTCGACCGGCCGTCGACCCGCACCCGCGTCTCCTTCGACGTCGGCATGCGCGAGCTTGGCGGCGAGTCGATCATGCTGACCGGCGCCGAGATGCAACTTGGGCCGCGGCGAGACGATCGCCGACACCGCGCGCGTGCTCTCGCGCTATGTCGACGCGATCGTCATTCGCATCCTCAGCTCATGACGACATGCAGGAAATGGCGGCGAACGCGACGATTCCGGTCATCAACGCCCTCACCAAGCAGTCGCATCCTTGCCAGGTGCTGGCGGACGTTATGACGTTCGAGGAAAAGCGCGGCTCGATCCGCGGCCGCAAGATCGCCTGGTCCGGCGACTACAACAATGTGCTGTCGTCCTGGATCGACGCGTCGGCGCGGTTCGACTTTCGGCTCGAGATCGCCTGTCCGCCCGAATTGCAGCCCAGCAAGCAGCGGCTCGAGGCGGCGCGGAAGGCGGGCGCGAACATCGCGATCGGCGTCGACCCGGTCGCTGCGGCGAGCGACGCCGCGGCGGTCATCTCCGACTGCTGGGTGTCGATGGGCGACGAGGACGAGGGCCGGCGGCACAATCTGCTCGCGCCCTATCAGGTCAACGCCAAGCTCATGAGCCACGCGGCGGCGGACGCCATCTTCATGCATTGCCTGCCCGCTCATCGCGGCGAGGAGGTGACGGACGAAGTGATCGACGGCCCGCAATCGGTCGTGTTCGACGAAGCGGAAAATCGGCTGCATGCGCAGAAGGGCGTGCTTGCGTGGTGCCTTGGAGCCACGCCATGACCGTGCTTGAGCGCGCGGCCTCGGCCGAGGTCGTCGACGACATCGTGCTGCCGTTCGCCGTCGAATCCTTGAGCACGCGCGGCCGTCTTGTGCGGCTTGGGCCGGCGATCGATCTCCTGCTCAAGCGCCACGACTATCCGGAAGCCGTGTCGAAGCTGGTCGCGGAGGCGGTGACGCTCGCCGCGCTGCTCGGTTCGACCCTGAAGACGAGGCGGCCGCTTTCAATTGCAGACCAAGAGCGACGGGCCCGTCACCATGCTCCTGGTCGATTTCGACGCGCCGTCGAATTTGCGGGCGCTGGCTCGGTTCGACAAGGCGCGCCTTGAGCGACCCCGAGGCTGGCGGCGACCTGCTCGGCCATGGGCATCTGGCCTTCACCATCGATCCCGGCGGCGACATGAACCGCTATCAGGGCGTGATCGCGCTCGAGGGCCAGGGACTGGAAGCCGCGGCGCATGATTATTTCGAGCGATCGGAGCAGATTCCGACGCTGGTGCGGCTCGCGGTCGGCGAAATCGTCACCCCCGCCGGCGCGGCCTGGCGGGCCGGCGGCCTTGTCGTCCAATATCTGCCGGAGGCGGGCGGCGGGCGGCGACTGCAGGCGGACTTCCCTCCGGGCGACGCGCCCGAGGGCGTCGAGCCGCATCAGATCGACGACGATGACGCATGGAGCGAGGCGAAGGCGCGCGCGGCGACGACAGAGGCGCACGAACTGATCGACCCGACCCTGTCGGGCGAGCGGCTCCTGTTTCGCTTGTTCAACGAGCGCGGCGTGCGCGTCTATGCGCCGACGCCGCTTGCCGCGGTCTGCCGCTGTTCGGCCGAAGGGGTCGATGCGATGCTGCGCTCGTTTTCCGCCGGAAGAGGTCAAAGAGATGGTGGGCGACGACGGCATGATCGGCGTCACCTGCGAATTCTGCTCGACCAAGCGAACCTTCAACCCAGCCGATTACGGCGCGTAAGGACGTAAGCCGCGCCAATGGATGATAGCGCCTTTGCGGCGAGGCTCGCCAAATCTCAAGGCTCGATTGAGCGCGAGCTCGAACTTCTGCTCGGCCTCGAGCCGAAGGCCGGCGAGCCGGCGCGGCCCAAGCGCCTCATCGAGGCGATGCGCTATGCGACGCTCGGCGGCGGCAAGCGGCTGAGACCCTTCCTCACCGTCGAGACGGCGCGGGCGCTTGGGCGAACGGACAACGGTCCGATGCGCGCCGGCGCGGCGATCGAATGCATCCACGCCTATTCGCTGATCCACGACGATCTGCCGGCGATGGACGACGACGATCTTGAGACGGGGGCGACCGACGACGCACCGCGCCTTCGACGAGGCGACGGCGATTCTCGCTGGCGACGCGCTGCAGGCGCTGGCGTTCGAGATCCTCGCCGATCCCGCGACCGACCCGATCGCGGAGGTGCGCGTCGTCGCTCTGTCTGGGCCTCGCGCGCGCCGCCGGCCTCGCGGGCATGGTGGGAGGACAAAGCTTGATATCGACGCCGAGCAGTCGACAGCGCCGCTTTCGGTCGACGAGATCGCGCGCCTGCAGGCGATGAAGACCGGCGCGCTGCTCAAATTCAGCGTCGAGGCGGGGGCGCAGCCTGGCGGGCGCGGACGCGAAGGCGCGCGCTGCGCTCGCGACTTATGGAGCGCGCGATTGGCGCGGCGTTTCAGATCGCCGACGACATTCTCGACGTGGAGAGCGACGCAGCGACGCTCGGCAAACGCGCGGGCAAGGACGCTGAGCGGAACAAGGGCACGCTGGTCAGCGCGCTCGGGCTTGAGGGCGCGCGCCGCGAGCTCGACCGGCTCGTCGACGAAGCGATTGCCGCGGTCGACGCGGCCGGAGTGGGCGCCAAGGGCGACATGCTGCGAGCGACGGCGCGCTTTGTGGCGATGCGGAAGACCTGACCGCCGAAGCAGCGGCTCTATGACCTGCATCGCCGCTTCTTAGAACGCTCGGCGCGAACACGGACCAGCCTTATGACGGCATGGCCCGGAACGAATATTTCAACCCGTTCCGGACCTGCTCCGACAGTCAGCCTTACGTTGTCGGGAATTTGTATTCGGGGGCCTTCTTCAACTGATCAGCAGTTGTGTCCATAGCGGCGCGCCACTTCTTATCGCTTGCGTCGTATGTAAGCTGTAGCGCAGAGGGGCGAACCGCGACATAGTGGTCTCCCATGCCCAAAAAGCCGCCGACGCCAACGATATACGCTCTGAGCCCACTCGCATCAAATGCGATATCCTTGATCGTTCCTATGTCTTGATTGGCTTTGTTGTACACAGACAAACCTACGACTTTGGTGCTCAGGTCATCGGTTTTAGGAACGGTCGCGAACGGACCAGCAGTTGACGCGTTCTGATCCGGTGCGTTCGACGCCATCACCTCCGTCACTGAATTCGGGTTGATGAACATGGTCACGGCATTGCCGGTCTTATCCTTGGCCGAAACCAGGAATAAGTCGGGCATTACCTTGACATCAGTGAAGCCATCCTTCTGCAGGGTCGTGGTCATCTGATCGCGCAAGTTTCCGCTCGATCGAACATTATTCTGAGTCGTCTGCTCGGCCGCCAACGCTATAGACGATACGCCGCCGATCAAAGCCGCTGCCAGTAGTGTTGATTTAAGCATTGAAGTTCTCCATGCTGTTACGAACACTCATAAAAATCTCAACTGGGTAGCTAGGTTCCGACAACGCCCGTCTATTGCTGAAAGTTAATTTGAAATTTAGCCGCAAGTAATCGAAACTGCATTTGAACGGAGCGCGTGGATACACGTCGAGCAAGACGCCGACGCTTGGCGCCGCGCGGCTGCGAGAGCGCCCGTTTCCGCGATTTCCGAGTACGCTTTAACGGTTTGGCGCGACGTCGTCCGGAGCGAGGTGGAGGCTCGGAGAGCGCAATCTCCGCGTTGTTAGCGCGAACGCCGCGAGCCCACCCTCATCGCGCTGCTGGCGTCTCTTCCTCGACCCCCACCGCATAGCCGAGGCCGCGTGCGGTCTTGATGATGTCGACTCCGAGCTTTTTGCGTAAGCGCCCGATGAACACTTCAATCGTGTTCGAAGTCGCGGTCGAAATCCTGTTCGTAGAGATGGTCGACAATCTCGCTGCGCGAGATGATGCGCCCGGTGTGGTGCATGAGGTAGGAGAGCAGGCGGTACTCGTGGCTCGTGAGCTTGATCGTCACGTTGTTGACCGTGACGCGCCCGGCGCGGGCGTCGAGCCTGACAGGGCCAACCGTCAGATCGCTCGAGGCATGGCCCGCCGCGCGACGCAACAAAGCGCGCAGGCGCGCCAGCACTTCCTCCATGTGGAAAGGCTTGGCGACATAGTCGTCGGCGCCCGCGTCAATGCCCTGGACCTTGTCGCTCCATCGATCGCGGGCGGTCAGAATCAAAACCGGCATCGTGCGTCCCGCGCTCCGCCAGGCTTCGAGGACCGAGATCCCGTCGCGTTTGGGCAAGCCGATGTCGAGCACCACCGCGTCGTAAGGTTCGGTGTCGCCGCGAAACCAGCCTTCCTCGCCGTCGAACGCGCGGTCCACGGCATAGCCCGCGGCCTCCAGGGCCGCGGTCACCTGTCGGTTGAGATCCCGATCGTCCTCGACAACCAAAAGCCGCATGGCGCTGCTTGCTACACCAATTCTGGCCGAAAATCAGTTCTTGACCGGCAATTCATGCGGTTCGTGGGTCTCGTGAGTTTCGTGAGTTTCGTGCGGCTCATGCGCCGGGCGGGAAGCAATTTTCCCCGTCCCGGCCTCCATATCGACATGCACCAGGCGCCCATCCCGATGCAAGAGGGTGATCTCGTAAAAGAAATCGTCTCCGGCGCGGCAGAGCCTCGCCGACAGCGCCTCGGCCTTGCGTTGCGCGCCGGCGAACTTGAGCGCCGCGAACGGCTCGAGCAGACGGCGCGACTTGACCAATTCGCGCGTTTCGGCGGCGTTGAGACACAGCGGCTTCGCCGGGGCGCGCGGCTCCGTTTCGGCGGCGTTGGCCGCGGCGCACGCCATAAAGGCGCACCAAGCTGCGGCGCGGCAGACCATGGCGAGCGCGGCCATGACGACAAAGCCTCTGTTGCGGATGCGGTGAACCCATGTTGGCGCTTTCGGCTGAATGCAATGTGAATGGTTCAAGCGCGCGAATTGAGGCCGAGCAGGGACTGCGTGCGCGAAAGCAGGCGAAATGCGGCGATGACGGTAAGGCAGGGGCGATTGAAGCGCCGCGCTTTCTGGCGCATGAAGCCGACGCATGATCATACGGTTCGCTCGTCCCGTCCTATCGCTGGCGTTCGTGGTCGCGCTCGTTGCGCCGTTCACGTCTGCGCGAGCGCTCATCGGCGCCGCGCCTGACAGCCGGTTCGCCGACCGGGTGGCGATGGTGCTGATTCGCGGCGGCGACAAGGCGGGCTTTTGCTCGGCCTTGGTGTTGAGCTCGCGGATCCTCCTCACCGCCGCCCATTGTCTCAGACCCTTGCAGGACATGGCGGTCCATTATCGCGACGCCGCGGGCGCGCCGGTGATCATTCCGATCGACGCGGCGAGCGCTCATCCGCTCTACCGCGCCGACGCAATCAAGGCCCGCGTGGAATCGATCGACCTCGCCCTCATCAGGACGGCGCGACCGCTCGACCAGCGTTTCGCCGCCGCGGCGATCGCGGATGGCGGGCCGCCAGCGATCGGCGCGCGCGCGATCATCTCGGGCTATGGCGCCGTGCGCGAAGGCGACTGGTCGTCGGGCGGCGCGCTGCGCAGCGTCACGCTCGAGGTGCGCGAGCCGGCGTCCAATGTGCTCATCTGGGCCGCCGATCCGACAGGAAGGGCGGCCGGCGCCTGCAGCGGCGATTCCGGGGCGCCGATCTGGTCGGCGGACGGATCGGCCGCGATCGCGATCGTCGCCTGGGCGCAGGCGGCGCACGGGCGCGGCTGCGGCGGCCTGACGCAAGGGCCGCTGCTCGCGCCGCTCAAGGGCTGGATCGAAGAAACCGAGCGCCGGCTGAGCGGCGCAGGCTAGGGTCAAACCCGGTCAGCTCAACCCGTCTTGGTCCAGAAGGGGACGGGACGAAGAGGAGGCGCTATCCCAGAACTGGAATGGGGGCGCCCGCTAGCATCTGACCTTGCGGAACGCGTAAACATGGCACCACCACGACTGGTTGTCGGCGGCGCGGGCGATGAGCAATGCCGACGATCGTGCAAACGCATGGACGACGCTCATGCGAACCGGCGGCGAGACGACATCGGTCAGCAATGCGTCGATCTCCTTGGCGGCGTCGGCAATGGCGGTCTTGTTCTGCTCAACGCGCGCTTGCCCCTCGCTTGATTTGAGCGCCGCGTTGAACGCTTCCTCGGCCTTGGGGTCGCTGAGCTGCGCGGAATAAGGCTGAATCTCCCGGCGCGCCTGAACGATGACGGACTGATCCTTGATGACCGCGACCGCCAACGAGAAGATCAAGGTGTCAAGCGCTGTCAGAAGGTACCACAGCTCTTCGATGCCTTTGACAGGCCCAAGGTCCAACTCGGCTCCCGGCTTCTGCTCCTGGGCTGCCGCCGACGTGACCAGAGCCGAAGCCAGCCCAGTCAAAAGAAACTGTCTTCGGCGCACCACAACCTCCCAAGCAATCGGTTAGGCCAAACGCCACCCCCCGCGGAAACCGGATCCGGGTCGCCAATGACGGCGTTGGCGACAATGTTTTAAGCGACCTCCCGCACGGGAGCCACGTGGAAATAATCCCGCGCCGCCCGGGAGCAAACATCGAGAATTTAGAGGTTAAATGAAGTTCCAACGAACCCGGCGGCGACGCTAGTCTACTCAGGTCGCGGGCGGGACCATGAGATTTGCGCATCTCATTCCCTCCCGGTCGTCCCGCCCGCGATTCCTCGACAGCAGAACTTCGCGACTGACGCCGCGAGATCGCTTCACGGCGCCGTCGATGCGCCTGCTTGGCGCCGGAATCTTTGCGCGACGCCGAAAGCTTTCCCCGACAGAGAATGAGGCTCTGTCGACACGATCGCCTCCTCATAGTCATAATCGGGAATCGCAGGAATCTTTCCTGGAATCAACGGGATAGATTCCCGAGACTCTTGCGGCATAGTCCCGCTGGCCTTATGTCGGCCTCAGGTCAGCGCAAGCCCCTCCGCCACGAGGCGAGAGGCCGAGCATTGCACGATCGCGATCGGTGATCTTTCCAGGAGAAATGTGATGAAGCTAATGACGATGAAAACCTTGACCCTTGCGGCCTTGATGGGGGTGTCTCTTCCGGCGATGGCCGTGATGAACGCTTCGCCTTCATTCGCCGCCTCTGCGTTGGCCAGCCTCGATCCCGACAAGGATGGAACGGTGGATCTTGCCGAGGCGAAGACAGCCGCGAGCGCACTCTTCGACAAGCTTGACCGGGACAACGACGGCACGCTCGACGCGAAAGAGGCGCATGGCCGGATTTCTGCGAAGGAATGGGCGGCCGCCGATCCAGACAATGACAAGACGATCAGCAAGGACGAGTACCTGGCTTTCGTCGAAACCGCGTTCAAGCACGCTGACCCGGACAATGACGGGACGATCGACGCCAAGGAACTGAAGAGCCCGGCCGGCCGCGCACTGCTTCGCCTGCTGAAGTGAGGCGCGCGGAGCCCGAGGCTGCGACCAGCGTCGGGCTCCCCGCTTATTACGCTGCCTGCGCTTTGGCCGGGAGCGCTCTATCTCAATGTGACGCCCGAGAAGAACGACGGCAAAACGGTTTATAAGCTCGACGTGAAGGATGTGCCGGTCGACGGCTTCTGGTCGATCAGCGTCTACAATGCCAAGGGCTATTTCGAGCCCAATCCGCAGAACGCCTACACGCTCAACAACATCACCGCGAAAAAGAGCCCGGACGGCTCGGTCGCCGTCCAGTTTGGCGGCTGCGGCGGCGATGTTCCGAACTGCTTGCCGATAACGCCGGGATGGAACTATCTCGTGCGTCTCTATCGCCCGCGTCCGCCGGTGCTCAATGGGTCATGGACGTTTCCGGACCCAAGGCCGGCGACCTGACCTCGCCCCCAAAGGCGGTTCGAGTGGGCACCACGGCGCCGGTTCCGTCGGAGCGATTGACCCTCTAAGCTGGGCTCCTTCTTCAAGGAGAGATCCGACCCCATGACGTTAGCCCGCTACCCCTCGCTCATCGATAAGGTCGTCCTCATTACCGGCGGCGGCTCGGGAATAGGGGCTGCGATGGTCGAGGCCTTCGCCGACCAGAAGGCCAATGTCGCCTTCGTCGATATCGCGGTCGAGCCCTCCAAGGAGTTGGTGTCCAAGATCGGCGCCGCCCATCCGCCGCCGCTCTTTCTTCACTGCGACCTGACCGACATCGCCGCGCTCGAAACGGCGATGGAGGAAATTCGACAGCGCCTCGGGCCGATCTCCGTTCTCGTCAACAACGCCGCAAACGATCAGCGCCAGGCGGCGGACGAAGTGAGCGAAGAGGATTGGGACCGCACGATGGCGCTTAACCTCAAGCATCAGTTCTTCGCCGCCCAAATTGCGCGCCGGTCCATGCGCGAACTCGGCGGCGGAGCGATCGTCAATTTCTCCTCGACCGCCTGGATGCGTCGGGATCGCGAAGCTATCGGTCTATTCCACCGCCAAGGCCGCGGTCATCGGCCTGACGAACAGTCTCGCGCGCGAATTCGGACCCGACAACATCCGTGTCAACGCCATCGCGCCGGGCGCGGTGATCACCGAGCGGCAGCGCCGCCTCTGGATGAGCGAGAAAGACATCGCCGAGTTTCGAGCGCAACAATGTCTAGGCCGAACCTTGCTCGCCGAAGATGTGGCGCGCATGGCTCTCTTTCTATCCTCCGACGACAGCGCGATGATTACTAAGCAATGCTTCCAGGTCGACGGCGGACTGCGTTAGTTCGCCTTGACAAAAATTGAACTTGATCGCGCCATGTTGTGGGCGCATCTTTCGGATTCTGCGGCGGCCCGACTCAAGACCGCCCGAATAGGGGAGAGAACGATGACAGTTGCCCGCATTCTGGACGATAAAGGGCGCGACGTTTTCACCACTCAGCCGCATCGCACCCTGAAAGAAGTCGTAGAGCTCCTGGCCGAGAAAGGCGTGGGAGCGGTGGTCGTATCGGACGCTTCGCTTCAGCGTCCTGGGCATCCTTTCGGAACGCGACGTGGTCCGCGTCCTCGCCAAGCATGGCGCTCCCGCGCTCGATGATCCCGTCTCGCGTCACATGACGCCGAAGGTCATCACCGTCACGCGCGACGACACGATCGAGCATGTCATGCAGACGATGACTGCGGGCCGGTTCCGCCATCTTCCCGTGGTCGAGGATGGCCGCCTGATCGGCATCATCTCGATCGGCGACGTCGTCAAGCGCCACGTCAACGCGCTCGACAGCGAGCGGCAGGCTTTGCGCGAATATATCGCGACCGCCTAGGCCGGCGGGCCGGCCGAGGCGACAGCCTCGGCGTCCGTCCGCGCCAGTTCGGCGTGTTCACGGATTTCGGCGGCCGCCTTGCGCACCGCCTCGCGTCCGAGCGCGATCAGTTCGTCGGCGCGGTGAAACTCGAACATGCCGACGTCGCCGACCCTGACCTGCACCAGCGCGTCCGGCGGATCGCCTGCGAGCCGCGAGCGCATGATGCGGTCCTGGAGGATATCGAAAGCGCTGACCATCGAGGTCATGAGGCCAGGGGCCGCGGCCTCCCCGTCGGCGCGGGTCGAGCCGTTCGCTGCCGCGCCACCACCGGGCGATCATGCCGCTGCTGTCTTGCGCTGGCTCCTCGACCTCGGAGGGCCGCTCCGGGCGGCCGAACGGGTCTTGAATGGCGGTGCCGCGGCCAAAGCGGTCGCTTGAAATGTTGAGCGCGATGACGCGTTCGGCGCCAAGCGCGCGCGCGACGCTGACCGGAACCGGATTGACGATCGCGCCGTCAAACAGCCAGCGGCCGTCGACCTTCACCGGCTCGAATACGCCGGGCAGCGCGTAGGAGGCGCGGATCGCTTCGACCAGGGGGCCGCGCCGGAGCCAGATCTCGTGCCCGCCGCCGATCTCGGTGGCGACGGCGGCGAACTGGACCGGCAGATCCTCGATGCGAAGGCCGCCAAGCCCGGCCTCGAGCCTCGTGCGCAGCCGCTGGCCGCCGATCAGGCCGCTGCCGGTGAAAGAGAAATCGAGCAGGCCGAGCACGCGCCGCCGGGTCAACGAGCGTGCGAACGCCTCGAGCATGTCGAGCCGGCCGGCCGCGTAGCAGCCCCCGACCAGCGTGCCGATCGACGAGCCGACCACGACATCGAGGCGCACGCCCAGCGCGTCGAGTTCCCGCAGCGCGCCGATATGCGCCCAGCCGCGCGCGGCGCCCGCTCCGAGGACGAGCCCGACTTTCGCTCGCCGGGCCGTCCGGCGCCCGACCGCAGGGTCAGCATCGATTCTGCGATAGGCCGCCCTGAACATCGCCCAACTCGCCTGAAAATGACCCCACTGCCTGCCTTCCGCTGAGAAACTTAAGCTTGCGCGCCAGATGTCGCCAGACAATTAACGTGAATTTGTTCCTGAGGCGCTCAGCGCTGGCGATCCGCCCAAGCGGCCGAGCATCAGCCGTTGGCGCTCTGACGCCTCGATGAATGCGAGCCGGGCCGTTTCGCCGTCCGTCTCGACCCGCCGATAGAAGCACGATCGCCGGCCGGTATGGCAGGCGCCGCCGTCCCCGCCGACCGTGACGAAGGCGAGAAATGCGTCCTGGTCGCAGTCGACGCGCATTTCGACCAGCGTCTGGGTTTGGCCCGATGTGTCACCCTTGCGCCACAGCGCGCCGCGCGACCGCGACCAGTAGTGGACAATTCCCGTCGCGAGCGTCGCCCGCAACGCGGCCTCGTTCATGTGCGCGACCATCAGCACGTCGCCGCGCGAGGCGTCGACGGTGACGCAAGTGGCGAGCCCGTCCGCGCCGAACTTCGGCTCGAACGCGCCGCCCTCCTCCCGGTCGCTGTGCCGCGCCGGGCCTCGCTTTCGATTTGACGCTCTCGTTCATCCCCGTCTCTCGTTCGCGCGCTCGCGAATTTCCGCGGCTTCCTAGAGGCCTCGATTTCGGCTTTCTCGGGACCTATATAGGGAATGTTGAGGATCGGGTCAGGATGATCAACGAGATCTACAATCAGCGCATCCTCGAGCTCGCGGGCAACATTCCGCGGCTCGGGCAGGCTTGCGAACCCGGACGCCAGCGCCAAGGCGCATTCGCGCCTGTGCGGTTCGACGGTGGTGATCGACCTTTGCGTCAAGGATGGACGCGTGGTTGATTTTGCTCATGACGTGAAGGCCTGCGCGCTGGGTCAGGCCGTCCTCGTCGCTTGATGGCTCGCCATGTGATTGGCGCGACCGCCGAGGAGCTCAACGCGTTGCGCGACCGCATGACCCGCATGCTCAAGGCGAACGGTCCGCCGCCCGACGGCAAATGGGCGGAATTCGCCGTGCTCGAGCCGGTTCGCGACTACAAGGCTCGCCACGCCTCCACGCTTGTTGACCTTCGACGCGGTCGCCGACGCGTTGGCGCAGATCGCCGCGCGCGAGGCGGTCTCACGAGACCGCGCCGGCGTCGTGAGCGCGATCGTTCCCGCGCCGCGTCGCGCCGCCCATGCGCTGATCCGCTTCTATCAGCTCACACTTTCCGGCCTCATCGGCCGGCAGTGCCGATATTTGCCGACCTGTTCGGCGTATGCGGACGAGGCGATCGAGCGCCATGGCCTTTGGGCGGGCTCCTGGATGGGCCTGGCGCGCGTGTGTCGCTGCCACCCCTGGGGCGGCTCGGGCTACGATCCCGCGCCCGATCGTCCTCCCCTGAACGCCTCATGGGCGCAACCGTGGCGCTATGGACGCTGGCGCCCGGGCGAGTGAGCCTTGCCTCTGCCGCTTCGCGGCCTTTATGGACTGGCGCCGTCCCTGATACAGCCCAAGAGATCTGACCGATGGCCGAGCCGCGCCGGGCCGCCGCAACTGCGCCTCGCTTCGAAGGCGGCCGCTTTCTCATCGTCGAGGCGCGCTATTACGATGCGATCGGCGCTGATCTGCTTGCCGGCGCGACCCGCGCGATCGAAGCCGCCGGCGCGACATACGACCTCATCAGCGTGGCCGGCGCCCTGGAGATCCCTGCCGGCATGGCGATCGCCCTCGATGCAGCGAAAGCGGCAGGCCGGCCTTATGACGGAGCGATCGCGCTCGGCTGTGTCGTCCGGGGCGAAACCTTTCATTTCGAGATTGTCGCTGGCGAGTCGGCGCGGGCGCTGATGGACATGTCGGTTGAGCGCCGTCTGGCGCTCGGCAACGGCATCCTCACCACCGAGACGATCGAGCAGGCCGAGGAGCGCGCCGACCCCGAGCGTGGCGACAAAGGCGGCGACGCGGCGCGGGCGGCGATCGGGCTTGCCCATCTCAGCGCGCCGGCTTGTTGAACCGATGAAAAAGTCCGACAAGCGTTCGGCGGCGCGGCTCGCTGCCTCGCAGGCGCTCTATCAGATGGAAATCGCCGACAAGGGCCTCAACGATATCCTCGCCGAATTCGAGGCCCACTGGATTGGGCAAGAGATCGAGGGCGACACTTACACGGCCGCCGATCCGGCGTTTTTTCGCGAGCGTGGTGTCCGGCGTGCTGGGCGACCAATTGCCGATTGACCGCGGCCTCGACGACACGCTCGCCAAAGGCTGGCCGCTGCGCCGGGTGGAAGCGCTCATGCGCGCCATTCTGCGTGCAGCGTTCTACGAATTGCGCAACCGCCCCGACGTACCGGCGCGGGTGGTGGTGACGGAGTATGTTGACGTCGCGGCCGCCTTCTTCGGCGCCGAGGAGAGCGGCATGATCAACGCTGTGCTCGATGCGCTTGCGCGCGAGACACGACCGGCTGAGTTCGCCGCCGACAGGTGAGCTGCGCGCACGAGCATTTCTGCTGCGTCAAGGGGAGCGCGCATCCGGCCGCTCAATTTCTGTGGACAATGCGCCTCCGGGCGATTTACTCGGCGTTAACCATCGCCGATCACTGTCGACATCGCGTCGACGGACCTAACGTCCTGATTCGTGGTGCGAAATTCGTCGCCGAGGTGTCCGTTATGGGGTCGGCCGATCTATCCGAAGGCTTCTCCGGCCTCAAACAATGGGCCGAGCCGGTCATCTACGACCGGCTGGTGGCCGCCTATTACAAGCTCATCGACGACCGCGAGTTGGCGCGCAGCCTCACGCGCCTGCATGCTCGGGTTTGGCGAGCGCTCATCAGCGGCGACATGGAAGGGTTCGAGGACTTGCGCGAGACGCTGGTCGGCGAGCTCGGGCTCTGCAATCTCACCCTCGATCATCTGGCGGACGTCGACGGCGAGATCATGATCGAGCTGCTCGACGTCGTGATGGCCCGCTACAATCGTTCGCAGCGCACGGCTCGGGCCTATCACCTCGCATTGATGGAGCTGGCCGGACGATTGCGGCCCACGCGCCTGGCTGCGTGAGGCCCGTCGAGAACCCTTCACAAGTGTTCGCGCAGGCGCTTTCCTCGGATCTCGCGATAGAAGGGCCGTGGTCTTCGTTTGTCGAGGCCGCCTTCGAGCGCTTGCGCAAGGTCGTTTAGCGCCATGTGGGTGATGGCAGGCAGATCAAGGCTCCGCGCTTCGTCGAGCGGCGTCCAGACCAGTTCGACCAATTCCGCCTCCGGATGAACCGCGCCCTCGACGCGTTTGGCGATAAAACGCGCGTCGATAACAAGAAAGCGGGCGTCGAAGCGTCTGGGCCGTCCCGGCGGGGTGATCGCGCGGGCAAGGAAGTCGATGGCGTCAAGCGCCGGATGGACGCCGGTCGCCGCGAAGCGGGTCCAGGCGCCGGGCGGCGGATTTTCGGGCTCGCCATAGTCGGGGACGCCGATCGCAAGACCCGTTTCCTCAAAGGTCTCGCGGATCGCGGCCAGCGCCAGCGCGCGGGCGAAGTTGGGCGAGGGTCGGGACACCCGTGCGTTGAGCTTCTCCTCGACATGCGCATCGAGCGCCCCCGCGGCGGTCATGCGCCTGTCCTCAGGCTCGACCCGACCGCCAGGGAAGACGTACTTGCCCGGCATGAACCGGTGTCCAGCATGTCGTCTGCCCATCAGCACCCGCGCCGCTCCGCGGTCTGAATGGTCGACCACGATGAGCGTCGCCGCGTCGCGGGGTCGCAGCGCGCGCGGGGAGGCGGCGGTCTCGATCACATTCTGTCGCTGAGATGCGATCCGAAGCCGTGCATGCCCAGCGCCCATTGCTGGCCGACGATCGCGCCCTTCGCCCGGGGCAAGATCAGCAGGCTCGCCGCTACGGTGACGAAGAGCCAGAATCCTGCAACCCAGACGAGCGACGAATTCGGCCAGGTTTCGTCCGACAGCAAGACGCCGCCGCCGACGATGTGGGCGACGATCAACAGCGTGATATAGGCCGGCGCGTCGTCCGCCCGGTGACCGCTGAACTCTTCTCCGCAGATGTCGCAGGCGTTGACGACCTTGAGATAGGAGCGAAACAGGCGGCCTCGTCCGCAGGACGGACAGCGTCCCATGAAGCCGCGCGTTATCGCTTCGCGCAGCGAACGGTCTGGCGGGGGCGTCGGAATACGCCAAATGCGGGACATGTCGTTCATCGACGTTTGCCCTTATAAACCGCTCCGCGGCGCGGAAGCGCCTCGACTTCGCACAACCGATTCGGAACCGGCGCGCACAATCTCGAACCGGAGCGCGCCGGCGAAGGGCGCGGCCTCAACCAGACGAACATTGACCGAGCCGCCGAGCCGGAACGTTTCTTTGGTCCGCGTCCCCACGAGCGCGCGGTTGGCCTCCTCAAAGCGGAAATAATCCTCGCCCAAGGTCGCGGCCGGCACGAAGCCGTCAGCTCCGGTTTCGCTCAGTTTCACAAACAGACCGACGCGCGTGACGCCAGCGATGCGGCCCGCGAAAATGGCGCCGACGCGATCGGCGAGATGCGCCGCGACCACCCGGTCTACGGTTTCCCGTTCGGCCGCCATCGCGCGGCGTTCGGCGCCCGAGATATGCTCCGCGATCTGCGCCAGTTCTCCCGCGCGCATGTCGTTCAAGCCTCCGGGACCGAGATTCAGCGCACGGATCAAAGCGCGGTGGACGATGAGATCGGCATAGCGGCGGATGGGCGAGGTGAAATGCGCGTAGCGGCGCAGGTTGAGGCCGAAATGGCCATAGTTCTCGTGGCTGTATTCGGCTTGCGCCTGAGCGCGCAAAACCACTTCGTTGACCAGGGCCTCCACCCCTTGGCCGCGGACGCGACTCAAGATCCCGTTGAAATGCGACGGGCGCACGCGTTCGCCCTTCGCCATCTTGACGCCGATGGTGCGCAGGAACTCGATCAGATCATTCAACTTCTCTTCGCTCGGCGCGTCATGGGCGCGATAGAGCAGAGGCGAATGCGCGGCCTCGAGCGATTCCGCGGCGGCGACATTGGCGAGGATCATGAACTCCTCGATCAGCCGATGCGCATCGAGCCGTTCCGGCCAGCGTACGTCCTTGAGCCGCCCCTCCGAGTCGAGAACGAGCTTGCGCTCGGGCAGATCGAGATCGAGCGGATTGCGGCGCTCGCGCTCAATTCTGACGACCGCATAAGCGGCGTAAAGCGGCTTGAGCACGGTCTCGACAAGCGGCTCGGTCGTCTCGTCCGTTCGACCGTCGATCGCCGCCTGGGCCTGCTCGTAAGAAAGCTTGGCCGCAGAGCGCATCATGATGCGGTGAAACTTGTGCGAGCGCTTGCGCCCGTCGGCGCCAAGGATCATGCGCACAGCCAGCGCGGGCCGATCCTCCTGCGGGCGCAGCGAACACAGGTCGTTGGAGATACGCTCCGGCAGCATCGGCACGACCCGGTCGGGAAAATAGACCGAGTTGCCGCGCTCGAGCGCCTCGCGATCCATAGCCATGCCCGGTTGGACGTAAGCGGCGACGTCGGCGATCGCGACGGTGACGACGAAGCCGCCTGAGTTTTCGGGATCGGAATCGAGGACAGCATGGACGGCGTCGTCGTGGTCCTTGGCGTCGGGCGGGTCGATCGTGACGAGCGGCAGGTCGCGCCAGTCCTCGCGGGGAGCGACGAGACGAACCGGCCGCGCGTCTTCGGCCTCCTTCAGAGTCGCGGGCGAAAAGACATGCGGAATGTGATGCGTCTCGAGCGCGATGAGGCTCACCGCGCGCTCGGACTTGACCGAACCGATCGTCTCGACGACGCGCGCGGGCGGCAGTCCCAGACGGCCCTCCCGCAACGGCTCGATGGCGACGAGATCGCCGTCCTTGGCGTCGCCGGCCATGCCCGCAGGCACCATAAATTCACGGCCCGCGGCCTTCTTGTCGACCGGGACGGCGCGTCCCGATCCATCCGCCGCGGTGCGATAGACGGCGAAGGCGCGCGCCCTCATTTTGTCCAGGATCTTAACCACCCGGCCGGAATAAGCGGGGGCCTTGGACCCGGCGCCGGGGTCGAAGTCGACCCGCATCAGAACGCGCGCCCCTACGCCTGGGGCAGGCGCGCGATCGCGTTTCACACTCGGACGCCGCACGAAAATGCGCGGCGCCGGGTCATTGCCGGTCCATTCCACGGGTTTCGCGATCAGCTCCCCGTCGCGATCGCGCGCAGAAATATCGGCGACAACGAGCGACGGCAGGCGGCCCTCGACAGTTAGCGCCTTACGGCCATGAGCGACAGCGCCTTCGGCCTGCAGGTCCTTGATGAGGAGTTTTAATCCCGCTTTCGCTTCGCCCTTCACGCCGAAGGCGCGGGCGATATCGCGTTTGGTGACCCGCGCGGGGGCTCGTTCACCGTTGGGCGCGGGGGCTCCGCCGATAAAGGCGATCAGCTCCTCGCGGGTTGGGAGCTCAGCGGCTCTCGCCTCCACGGCGGTATGAACGGCGCTTATCGAGCGCCGGCGTATTTTTTGATTTTGCAAGGGTTCCATTTCTCAAGGGGCCGCAAAAGGCGCGCCCCGCATACAAGGTAAGTTCGATAGGCAAAGGAAACAAGCGCACCCCTCGCGCTTGCCGAAGCCGGCGCTCAGCGGACTGTCTTCTCGATCCTGAGCAGCGTGAACAGCTTCATCGGCGGAAGCTCGCTGCGCTCGACAACGCGCGCGTCAGCGCGTGACTCGATCCAGTTTCCGACAGCGGAATAGGCAAAGTTGGGATGCCACCCAAGCCAGGCGGCGGCCGTTTCCATCCGTCGCTCGACGCCGGCGCGAAGCCCGCCTGAGGCGGCGAAGTGATTCATAATGATCAGGGTCCCGCCTGGCCTTAAGACCCGCCAAGCCTCTGCGAGCGCTCGCTCCGGGCTTGGCACCACGCTCATCACATAAGGCGCAAGCGCGACATCGAACGCGGCGTCTGGAAATTCGAGCGCGGCGGCGTCCATCACGTGGAGCCCTTTGACTTGCGCCAGCCGCTTGCGCTCGACGCGCGAGCGTGCGGCGCGCAACATGGGCGCCGAGATATCAATGCCCGTCACCAGGACATTGCCGGGCAGAAGCGGCAGTTCAAGCCCGGTGCCGACGCCGACAACAAGGATCTCGCCGCCGGGCCCCGCCGCCTCGGCAGCCGCCCGAGCCGCAGCGGCGCGGCCAGGGTGGAAGGGCAGATCGAAGACAAGGTCGTAGATCGGCGCCCAACGGCTATAAGCCGCTTCCGCACTATGCCCGGCGTAGACTTGCGTCGCGTCGATTGGATTCATTGTCGGGCCCTTCCGACAAGCGCTGGCTTGGCCGCCCCTCGCCCTGACTGATCCAACGCCTTATAGCATGAACCTGCGCCGCCGCCATGAGGCGTCCCGTCAAGGCTCAGCGCCACGAAAGGGGGGTTGCCATGATTGACCATATAGGGTTTGCAGTTTCTGATCTGGATCGGTCCAAGCCTTTTTACGTCGCCGCCCTCGAGCCGCTCGGCATTGGGCTGGTAATGGAAGTGACGGCGGAGCAAACGGGGGCGGACGCCCACGCCGGCTTCGGCAAAGGCGACAAAGCGTTCTTCTGGATCGGCGGGGGCGCAAAGCCCAAAGGCGGGACGCATGTCGCGTTTGCAGCTCCCACGCGCGCCCACGTCAATTCCTTCTACAGCGCTGCTTTGGCCGCCGGCGGACGGGACAATGGCCCTCCGGGGTTAAGGCCTCACTACCACCCGGATCATTACGCGGCGTTCGTCCTCGACCCTGACGGCAACAACATCGAAGCCGCCTGCCGCCGGCCGGAATGAACCACAGGGCCCAAGTTAGCTTCGCTTACCGGCTGCGGTTTTCGATTTCGTCGCCGCTGCCTTTTTCGGAGCCGCCTGTTTCGGCGCAGCGGTTTTCGCTCTTGCTCCGGCGCCGTCAGCGACCGCTGTCTTCACCGATGATTTCGCTGGCGCGACCTTGCCTCTCGCCGGCGCCTTTTTTGCCGGACTGCCACGCGGACGAGCGACGGGCTTGCCCTCGCGCTCAGCGATCAGCTCCAAAGCGTCGGAAAGGGTAATGGAATCCGGCGCGGTTCCCTTCGAGATTGTCGCGTTGACCTTGCCCCAATTGACATAGGCGCCATAGCGCCCATCGCGCACCGTGACCGGGCCGCCGTCCGGGTGCTCGCCGACCAGACGACCGATCACATTGCCGCCCGCGGCCTTAGCTCTAAGCAGTTCGATCGCCTGCTCAAGGGTAAGACTGGCCGGATCAATTCCCTTGGCGATGGTGGCGTTGATCTTGCCATGATTGACGTAAGAGCCGAACCGGCCCGCCTTTACGCTGACCTTGCCGCCCTCCGGATGCTCGCCCAGTTCGCGCCCCGTCCCGGCGCCGAAGCGGGAGCCGCCGGCGCCGCTTTCCTTCGCGACGATGAGGTCGATCGCCCGATTTCCCCCGATCTCGAGCACGTCGTCGTCACGGCCGAGGTTGGCGTAGGTTTTGCCGTGTTGGACATAGGTCCCGTAGCGGCCGATCCCCGCAAGGATCGGCTCGCCGCTCGTCGGATGGCGCGCCACTTCGCGCGGCAGAGCAAGCAGCTTGAGCGCCTTTTCGAGCGTCACGTCATCGGCGCTCAAGCCCTTGGGCAGCGACGATCGCTTCGGCTTGTCGCCCTCGCCCTGCTGGATGTACTCGCCAAAGCGCCCGTTGCGCAGAGTGATCTCTTCGCCGGTCGAGGGGTCCTGACCAAGCACCCGCACGCCCGGCCGATCGCCCTCGGACGCGTCCGCGCCCGACGCCGCCAGAACGCGCGAGTACTTGCATTCGGGATAGCGCGAGCAGCCGACGAAGGCGCCGTATTTGCCGATCTTGAGCGACAACTGGCCTTCGTTGCAGAGCGGGCAGAGGCGTGGGTCGACCCCCTCTCCGCGAGAGGGAAAGATGTGCGGGCCCAAAAGCTCGTTCAGGCTGTCGAGCACCTGGCGCGTGCCAAGGTCTTTGATGTCGCTGATGGCGCCGGAGAAGTCGTGTCCAGAAATCGCGCAACAGCGCCTTCCAGTCGATCTCGCTGTTCGAAACCTTGTCGAGCTTCTCTTCGAGATCGGCGGTGAAATCGTAGCCGACGTATTTGGCGAAAAACGACTCGAGGAAGGCTGTGACGATCCTTCCCTTGTCCTCGGGATAGAGCCGCTTCTTCTCGATCCGCACGTAGTCGCGATCCTTGAGGACCGCAATGGTCGAGGCGTAGGTCGAGGGGCGGCCGATGCCGAGCTCCTCCATCCGCTTGACGAGCGTCGCCTCCGTGTAGCGAGGCGGCGGCTCGGTGAAATGCTGGGTCGCGTCGATGCGCTCCTTGGCGAGTTTCTCGCCCTGGCGCATCGCGGGCAGACGGCTCGACTCTTCGTCTTCCTCGTCGTCCTTCCCTTCCTGGTAGAGAGCGAGGAAACCGGCGAAGCGCACCACCTGGCCGGTCGCGCGAAACTCGAGCTTGCGCGCGCCCGCCTCAGCCAGAATATCGACCGTCGTGCGCTCGAGCTCCGCGCTCTCCATCTGGCAGGCGATGGTGCGCGTCCAGATGAGTTCGTAGAGCTTCGCCTGTTCGGGTTCGAGATGACGGGCGACGTCGCGCGGGCGCTTCGTCATGTCGGTCGGACGGATCGCTTCGTGCGCTTCTTGCGCATTCTTAGCCTTGGCGGTGTATTTGCGTGGGGCGCGACGGCACGTAGTTGTCGCCGAAATCCTTGGCGATGACCCGCCTGGCCGACGCGACCGCCTCGGGCGCGAGGTCGACGCCGTCGGTGCGCATATAGGTGATGAGGCCGGCCGCGCCGTCGCCGACATCGACGCCTTCGTAAAGGCGCTGCGCAATCTGCATCGTGCGCGCCGGCGCGAGGCCGAGCTTGCGCGAGGCCTCCTGCTGCAGGGTCGAAGTGGTGAAGGGCGGATAGGGGTGGCGCTTGACCGGCTTCGATTCGATCGCGGCGACGGAGAAGAGCGCCTGTCTCCAGCGCGCTCTTGAACGCTTCCGCCTCAGCGCCCGAGCCGATGTCGAGCCGGCTGATCTTCTTGCCGTCCGCGCCGACCAGCCGGGCCGTGAAGGGCGCCTTCGCTTCGGTCTGCAAATGGGCGACGATCGACCAATATTCGCGCGCAACGAACTTTTCGATCTCGAGCTCTCGGTCGCAGACGATACGCAACGCGACCGACTGCACCCGGCCCGCCGAGCGCGCGCCCGGCAGCTTTCGCCACAGGACCGGCGACAGGTTGAAGCCGACCAGATAGTCGAGCGCGCGGCGCGCCCGATAGGCGTCGACCAGGGCGTCGTCGATCTCGCGCGGATTGCGCATCGCCTCCTGGACTGCGTCCTTGGTCACCGCGTTGAACACGACGCGATCGACGCGCTTGTCCTTGAGCAGCTTCTTGCCCTTGAGGATTTCATGGATGTGCCACGAGATGGCCTCGCCTTCGCGGTCCGGGTCGGTCGCTAGGATCACGCGGTCGGCGTTCTTGACCGCGCCGCCGATGTCGCTCAGCCGCTTTGCAGACTTCGCGTCGACTTCCCAGCGCATCGCGAAATCGTCGTCAGGGTCGACCGAGCCGTCCTTCGCCGCCAGATCCCGCACGTGGCCGAACGAGGCGTAGACCTCGTAGTCCTTGCCCAGATATTTGTTGATGGTCTTCGCCTTGGCGGGCGACTCGACGATCACGACTTTCATTCAGGAAGTTTCCTTCAGCGGCCGACGACGCGGTCCCGATTGCCTTCCGCCGTTCGACGGCGGGATATGGAGACGCCTAGGCCGACTGTCAAATTGGCGCGGGCGAGAGGCAGCGTCCGCTCAGGACGCGCGCTCTATATCCGTCTTCGAAAAATCTTCACCTTTGTAGAGAAGCGACCCGCCGCCGAGCTTGGCCTGAGCGTAGATGAAACAGTCGCCAAGGTTGAGACGCGCGGGATGTCCTTTTCCCTTGCCGTAGCGAGCGAAGGCTTGGAGGGCGACATGCACCGTTTCGGGCTGGATCGGCTGAACGACGACGCGGGCCAGGCGCAAGAACTCCATGACGCTCGTCTCGGCCTCCTCGACGGAGAGCTTGAGAACACGGGCAACCCCCAGGGTGGCTTCGTAGACCGCCACCGGAGACGTCGTGATCTGCGACTTGCCTTCGAGCGCCGTCATTAGGGACTCGTCCTCGGGCTCTCCGGTAAGGATGGCGACAATCGCGGACGCATCGACAACAATCACGGGTCGCCGCTGAGCTCGTCGTAAAAGTCCTTGTCAGCCTTCAGACCTGTGCGCGGAACTGTCGCGAGCCGCTGCCGAAGTGGCTTCAACCGCTCCGCCAGCGATTTTTCGTCCTCGATCCGCGCGAACTCATTCTCCAGCGCGTGGAGAACGGCCTCGGTCTTTGTGCTGTGGCGAAGGGCGGCCAATTTTGCCGCCAGCTCGACGACGCGTCGGTTTCGAATCTGCAGCATGGAGGCTTCGGTCTTCATTGTGTATTGAACATAGGCTCGCCTCTTCAATACAGCAAGCGTTGCACTTTCGGGGGACGTCATGCGAAGCTTTCGCATTCCCTTTCCCAACTTTGCGAGGCCGTCATGGCGGGCGCTCACGCCAAACCCGTTTGGTTCATCACCGGCTGTTCGACCGGCTTCGGTCGGGAGCTCTCTGTCATTCTCCTCAAGCGCGGCTATCGTGTCGTCGTGACGGCGCGCGACAAGGCCAAGGTCGACGATATCGTCGCCGCCTATGAGAAGAGCGGCCTGGCGCTTGCCCTCGACGTCGACAAGCAGGATCAGATCGACGCTGCGGTCAAGGCGACCGAAGCTCGGTTCGGCCGAATCGATGTGCTCGTCAACAATGCCGGCTACGGCTATCTCGCGGCGGTCGAAGAAGGCGACGACTCCGACGTGCGCGCGATGTTCGACACCAATTTCTTCGGCCTCGCCGCCATGACGCGCACTGTGCTGCCGATCATGCGCGCCCAGAAGTCGGGGGCGATCGTCAACATCTCGTCGATCGGCGGCTTTATCGGTTTTCCGGGCTCTGGCTATTATGCGGCGACGAAGTTCGCGGTCGAAGGCCTCTCCGAGGCGCTGTCGAAAGAAGTCGCGCCGTTCGGAATCAAGGTCATCATCGTCGAGCCGGGCCCGTTCCGCACCGACTGGGCCGGCCGCTCTTTGAAGACGCCAAAGAAGCCCGTTGACGCCTACGCGGAGACGGCGATCGGGCGGCGGCGCCAGATCCAGAGCTATCAGCGGAAATCAGCCGGGCGATCCGATCCGCGCATCCGAAGCGATCATCACCGCGGTTGAAAAGAAGGATCCGCCGCTGCGCTTGCCGCTTGGCGCCTTCGCTTACGAAGCGATGGGGGCGGAGATCGAGGCCGTACGCAAAGAGCACGCTTCGGTCGAGGCGGTGGCGCGCGGCGCGGACTATCCCAAGGCGAGCTGATCCTCGCAGGCGCGCATAGCACTCGCGACGGCGCGCCGCGATCTTCCTAGGCGGGGGCATGGCGGAAACGTTCAACCTCGAACGCTTCATCGACGCACAGGCCCCGGTGTACGAGCAAGTGCGGCTGGAGCTGCAGGCTGGACGAAAACAGAGCCACTGGATGTGGTTCATCTTTCCCCAGATCGCCGATCTCGGACAGAGCCCCATCTCGATCCACTTTGCCATCGCCTCGCTGGACGAAGCGAAGGCCTATCTCGCTCACCCCGTCCTCGGCGCGAGGCTTAGGGAATGCGCGCGGCTTGCGCTCGACGTGGAGGGCAAGAGCGCGCGCGACATCTTCGGCTCGATCGACGAGATCAAGTTCCGCTCGTCCATGACCCTGTTCGGCCGCGCCGCGCCGGATGAAAAGCTGTTCCAGCGCTGCCTGGACAAATATTTTGCCGGCGACCCCGACCCGGCTACGCTTGCCAGGCTTTAGCGTTTTGGCGCAATCCTCTCGTTGTCCGAGAATCGATCCAGCACAATGACCGTCCCGCCCCCGCCCGTCTTCTCTCAGCGCCACCTCCTCGGCGTCGAGCACCTGTCGCGGGAGGAGATCGTGGCGTTGCTCGATCTTGCCGACGAAGCGGTGACGATCTCGCGGCAGGTCGAGAAGAAGCGCGCCACCTTACGGGGGCGCACCCAGATCAATCTGTTTTTCGAGGCGTCGACCCGCACGCAATCGTCGTTTGAGCTTGCCGGCAAGCGCCTTGGCGCGGACGTGATGAACATGGCGGTCGGCGCGTCGAGCGTCAAAAAGGGCGAGACGCTGATCGATACCGCCATGACCCTGAACGCGATGCGGCCTGACATTCTCGTTGTGCGGCACCATCAGGCGGGCGCGGTGCATCTGCTCGCCCGCAAGGTCGATTGCTCGGTGGTGAACGCCGGCGACGGCGCTCATGAGCATCCGACCCAGGCGTTGCTCGACGCGCTGACGATCCGGCGCAATCTCGGCCGTATCGAAGGCCTAACGGTCGCGATCTGCGGCGACATCCTCCACTCGCGCGTGGCGCGCTCGAACATTCTGCTGCTCGGCAAGCTCGGCGCCTATGTGCGCGTCGTCGGTCCCTCGACGCTTCTCCCTGCGGGCGTCGAGCGCATGGGCGTCGAAGTCGCCCATGACATGCGCTCGGGCCTCAAGGACGCCGATATCGTCATGATGTTGCGCCTGCAGCGCGAGCGCATGAGCGGCGCCTTCGTCCCGTCGGCGCGCGAATACTTCCGCTATTTCGGGCTCGACGAGGAGAAGCTCAGCTACGCCAAGCCCGGCGCGCTCGTCATGCATCCAGGCCCCATGAACCGCGGCGTCGAGATCGACACGCTGGTCGCCGACAGCGCGCAGTCGCTCATTCGCGAGCAGGTAGAGATGGGAGTCGCCGTCCGCATGGCGGTTCTGGAAGCCCTCGCGCGCAACATTCCCAACGCATGAAGGTCACTTAGACGCCCCGTCGCGCCGCGGCTCGCCGCCGATCACGAAACGCGAGAACGCCAAAGCTTGTCGCGCGGCTTCGTCCATCTGCGCTTCGTCCGCGTTGTCGCTGAGATCGCGCCAAACCCTGATGTCGCTGCCGACCCCGCCGCCCATCTTGACGAACGGCTCCATGACGACCGCGCCGCTGTAGCCGATCTCGCGCAGCGCCGTGCCGATTTCGTGCCAGGGCAGCCCGCCTTTGCCGGGAACGCGGCGATTGTTCTCGCCAGTATGGAAATGGCCGAGCAGCGGGCCGGCGGTGCGGATCGCCTTGCCGAAGCTGTCCTCCTCGATGTTCATATGAAACGTATCGAGCATGACCTTGACGTTGGGCTTGCCGACCTCGCGGACGAAGGCGACGCCCTCTTCGGCGGTGTTGAGGACATGGTTCTCGAAGCGATTGAGCACTTCAAGGCAGAGGTTGACGCCGAGATTGGCCGCGAAATCGGCGAGGCTCGAGATGCCCTCCAGGCCCCGCGCCCTGTCTCCCGGCTTGTCGACAGGCTTCGAATAGTCGATCGGCCAATAGGAATGGAGCGCGCCGCCGATGACGTGGATATCGAGTTTGGCGAGGTTGGTCAGCGTCTCCTCGAAAAAGGCCCGTCCCGCTTTTCGGATCGCGGGATCGGCGGAAGACAGATTTCTCTGCGCGGATGGACCCAAGCCGGCCGTGATCGTGATGCCGTTGTCTCGGGCGGAGCGGCCGACTTCGGCGATATGCGCCGGGCTATAGCTGTTCAGGTGATGAGCGGCGATTTCGATGACGTCGAAACCGAGCTTGGCGACTTTCTCAACGTATTTCAGGCAGTCGGCGCTCCATTCCTGCTCCCAGTACGAGTAATAAATGCCGAATTTCAACCGCGCCTCCGTTCCTGAAGGCAAGCGTTATCGCCACTCGCTCTCACAGAGCGCTTCGGAGCTCGCCGGCCGCACGGTTGAGCCGATAGTCGAGCGCTGCGATCGCTTCGAGCGCCCTGCGTCGGCTTGCCTCTCCGACGGGGCGGGCGCCATTGACCACGTTCGAAGCTGTCGCGACCGATACGCCGGCGCGCAACGCGACGTCCCGGATGGTGGACGTTTTCCCCTTCGACATCCGCCTCCCGGCGTCGCCGACAATCGAGCCGGGCTTGCGGCCGGCTTCTCTATACGGTTTAGGCTACGTCTCGCGGCTGGCGAGCGTCAAGCGATCCCGTCCTTGACGGGGAGGCAAGCCGCTCAGGATGAGATCCGCGTCTTGACGATCCGCCGGCGGAACTCCTTCGCGTCGGGACGCGCGAACGCGGCGCTTGCGACGCAACGCCGCCCTTCCACGCCACGCAAATAAAGCGACTTAAACGACAGTAAACGCAAATAAACGTAAGTAAATTTGTTTTCTTTTGCTTACGTTTATTTTTTCAGAACGAGACTTTTCAACGGGTTACGGCCGATTCAAACAAAAAAAATTCTCCCTTTCCAAACCCCCGACCTCTCCGCCCTTGGGGCGCTGCGCCCGTCACGTGCCGGCGCGAGGCAAACTCCGGCGAATGACAATCTTATGATCTAATTTTCGGAAATGTCAAACTATTGTTGCGGCTCTTATAGCGTTAGCTGTGGGTGGGATCTTAGAGCCTGTCTTTCCGTCCTGGCCCGGGGTCGACCGGCCTGTTCGTAAGCCTCTAAACTGACAGAAGTCTAAGCGGCCAAGAGATTTGCGGCGGCGCCGCGTGGATGGCCGGCACAAGGCCGGCCACGACGGGCTTTGCCAATATTCAGCCCAAGACCCACAGCTAACGCAATAAGAGCCATTGCTGCGCGACGGCGCCGCCTATTTCTGCGCCCCCATGAAGTCGCGCACCAGCGCCGCGATCTCGTCGGCCTTCGTGTCGAGCGCGAAGTGGCCGGCGTCGAGAATATGAACCTCGGCGCCCGGCACCTCCTTCCGATACTGGTCCGGCTCGCTGATATCGAACGAGGGGTCATGCTTGCCCCAGATCACCAGCAGACGCGGCTGCTTCTCGCGCATCCAGGCTTGCCATTTGGGATAGGCCTCGACGTTCGTTCGGTAGTCGTAGAAGAGGTCAGTCTGAATATCCGCCTGCCCCGGTCTGGTCAGGAACGCGAGTTCGTCCGTCCAAAGATCCGGGTCATAGCGCTCCGGGTTTGGGTCGTCGCCGAGATGGCGAGTGCGCGTCGTGGCCGCAGAGAGGAAATTGGCGCGAAACCCGCGTTCGTTGGCGGCGCGATTCGCCCAAAAGGCCCGGCGCGGCTTCCAAATTTCGCCCAGGCCTTCGTTATGGGCGACCGCATTCTGAACGATCAGCCCTTCGACCCGCTCTGGATGCGCGAGCGCGAGGCGAAAGCCGACCGGGCCGCCGTAATCCTGCATGTAGAGCGTGTAGCGCGACAAGTCCGATCGCCTGGACGAAGTCATCCATGACAGATGCGATGTGGTCGAAAGTGTAGGCGAACGCTTTCGGGTCCGGCCAATCGCTGTGGCCAAATCCGGGATAGTCGGGCGCGATTAGGTGATAGCGGTCGGAGAGCCGGGCGAAGAGCGGCTCGAACATGCGCGATGACGAAGGAAATCCGTGCAGCAAAAGGAGGGTCGGCGCATCGGCCGGCCCGGCCTCCCGGTAGAAGATGGAGAGCCCATCGACTTTTGCCGTGCGATAGAAGGTCGGGTGTTTCACGATCTCGTCTCCGCGCGCCGGCGCTTGCAAGACGGCGAGAGCGATGAAGGCCGCCAAGGCTACGGAGCTTGCCTGCCAGAACGGACCCAAATGGCGCAATGACCGGCTCATCTTTCCCTCACCCCGCGCCTGACGACCGTGGCGACCTTTTCGGACGGAGCCGCACGAAAGGGCGCCATCTTGACGGTCCTATGGCGGAACGGCGGTTCCCCGTTTCTTTCCCTTTCCTTCATACGCTGGGCGTCCCTGCCTCGCGCGAGCCGAGATAGAGGCCCAGCAAATCTCGAAATTCTGATCGCAGCATCGGCGCATCGGCGAGTTTTTCCGGCGTGACGGTCGCCAGTCCCTTGAGAATGTGCAGGACGATAGCGGTCATCGCCTGCGCCTTCGGTGGATCGCAGTCGGGAAATGCGCGGGTGAGAATCAGGCTTATATTCGCGCGAAGCGCCGCACGGAAAGCCTCGCGCTTCTCGCCATCGCCCCCTCCGGCCTCCATCAAAGCCGCGGCGAAGCTTCGCTCCGCCTTCAATCTCATCATGAAATCGACCAGAGCATCGGCGAGCGCCGCAGGCGTCAGGGTCGGCGCCAATTCGGCCAGTTCCGCCAGCCGATCCAAGGCCCGCTCGGCATATTGAGCGAGGAGGGCGTTCGCCAGGGCCTCTTTCGAGGGAAAAAACCGATAGAGCGAGCCGAAAGTCGTCCCGGAGCGGGCGGCGATCTCCGTCATCGTGACCGCGTCATAGCCCTTTTCCCGGAACGCCGCGGCCCCAGCCTCCAGGATCGCGGCCACCCGCAGACGACCGCGCTGGCGTTGGGGCGCGCGCGCGTCGGCGGAGGGCGATATTGACATAGGCGAGAGCATTCTCTACTAATCGTACGCGAGACTGCTCTCGCATACAACGACGCGTCGGTGTCGCAAAGGGGTCGTTGAGTTAACGGCCGGCGCGCCGCCGTTCTCCGAAATGGTCATGTCGTTGCGCGCCCAAAGGTTCACGGTTCACAAAAATGGCGAACACCGATTCCAGCGCGACGACCGGCGATGTGCGGGCGACTGTTGGCGCGATCCATGTGGAGACGTCGACCCGCGAGCTGCGACTGGCGCTCAGCGGTCTCATGCTGGCGCTCACGCTTGCGGCGCTCGATCAGAACATCGTGGCGACCGCTCTGCCCCGCATCACCGGCGAGTTCGGCAGCCTGCAGCATCTTTCGTGGGTGGTCACGAGCTTCATCGTCGCCAGCACGGTTTCGGCGCCGCTCTACGGCAAGCTCAGCGACCTTTATGGCCGCAAGCCCGCCTTCGTCGCCTCGATCACAATCTTCCTCGCCGGATCGGCTCTGTGCGGCTTTGCCGCAAGCATGGGCCAGCTGATCGCGTTCCGGGCGGTGCAGGGCCTCGGCGCCGGCGGCCTGATCGTGCTGGCGCAAACGGTGATTGGGGACTTGGTTTCGCCGCGCGAGCGCGGCCGCTACCAGGGAATGTTCGCGGCGGTCTTCGCGGCCTGCTCGGTGGCCGGACCTCTGCTCGGCGGAATCATCACCGAATATGCCTCCTGGCGCTGGATATTCTACGTCAATCTGCCGGTCGGGGGCGCCGCGCTCGCCTTCATCGCCGTTGGGCTTCGGCCGAGGCCTCCCGGAATCCATGCCCGGTTGGATCTCCTGGGCGCGATTCTCATGACCGCCGGGACCTGCAGCCTCCTCTTGCTGCTCAGTTGGGGCGGCGGCGCCTATGCCTGGTCATCAGGGCCCGCGCTGGGACTGGCCGCGGTCGCCATCGTGTCTTTCGTGGTCCTGGCGTTCGTGGAGCGGCAGGCCGCCCAGCCGATCCTGCCTCCTGAATTGTTCGGCAATTCCGTCTTTGTGCTGGGCGCCGCCGTTATCGCGCTGGCCACGATGGCGCTGTTCGCCGCCATCGTCTTCCTGCCGCTGATGTTTCAGCTGCTGATGGACGCAAGTCCCACACAAGCCGGCCTGATGCTCGCGCCTATGATGGGCGGCGTTATCGCCGCTTCTGTCGTTGGCGGGCGCTTGGTCTCCAGGACTGGGCGCTACAAGATCTACCCCGTGTTCGGGTTGCTGGCGGCCGCCTTGGCCTATGCGGCGCTCGCCTGGATCGTGCGACACGAGGTTCGCCTCGTGCCCGTCGAGACGGTGCTGGTGGTGATGGGGCTCGGCATTGGCCTGGTGATGCCGAACCTGACGACCGCCATCCAGAACGCCGTGCCGCGTCGCGACCTGGGCGCCGCCACGGCGGCTGCGGCGTTCTTTCGTTCGCTCGGAAGCGCCTTGGGGGCGGCGTTGGCGGGCGCTGTGCTTGCCGTGCACTTGGTCGGGCTGATGGGCGGCTCGGGGCATCTTCCGGGCGGCGTGCTTGAGATCGCCGGGCTCCCTGCGGCGCAGCGGGCGCTGGTCCTGGAGGCTTACCGGGCGGGGCTCGCCAGCGCCTTCACCGTGGGGGCCGTCATCGCCGGCTTCGGTTTCCTGACGGTGCTTTTCCTCCCCGAGCGCCCGCTGCGGGGCGCGACCGCGTAGCCGGTGACGACAATTGCGCGCGCTTTCCCTATATGAGCGCCATGTCTCGACCCTATAGCGCGCGCTTTTGCGTGGCCCCGATGATGGACTGGACCGACCGGCGCTGCCGGGCGTTCCATCGCATCCTCACGCGCCGCGCAAGGCTTTATACCGAGATGGTGACGGCGGATGCGGTCGTGTTCGGCCCGCGCGAGCGGCTGATCGGTTTCGATCCGAGCGAGCATCCCGTCGCCCTGCAGCTCGGCGGGGCGGACCCGGCGCGGCTCGCGGAAGCGGCGCGCATCGGCGTCGTGTTCGGCTATGACGAGATCAATCTCAATTGCGGCTGTCCGTCCGATCGGGTGCAGAGCGGCCGCTTCGGCGCCTGTCTCATGCGCGAGCCGAGCCTCGTCGCCGAATGCGTGGCCGCGATGGTCGCGGCGGTCGACGTTCCGGTCACGGTCAAGTGCCGCATCGGCGTTGACGAGCAGGAGCCTAGGGAGGCCCTGTTCGCCTTCGCGGAAGCGGCGAAGGCGGCGGGCGCGACGGCGCTTGTCGTCCATGCGCGCAAAGCGCTGCTCGAAGGGCTGAGCCCGAAGGATAACCGATCGATCCCGCCGCTCGATTATGAGATCGTGCATGCGTTGAAGCGCGCCCATGCCGACTGGCCGATCATCCTCAATGGCGGCCTTGCCGACCTCGAGACGGCGCGCCCGCATCTTGAGAAGCTCGACGGAATCATGCTCGGCCGCGCGGCCTACCAGAATCCGGAGCTGTTGATCGGCGTCGATCCGGAGCTGTTTGGCGAGCCATCGCCGGTCGCGGACGGGTTCGAGGCGATCGAAGCGTTCATGGCCGTCATCGCGCGCGGCCTGGAGCGGGGCGAGCGCCTGCACGATTACACCCGTCACCTCCATGGCCTATTTACCGGCCGGCCGGGCGCCCGCGCCTATCGGCAGGTTCTCGCGACCGAAGCCGTGAAGCGCGGGGCCGGGCTCGAGGTCCTGCGCCATGCCGTCTCCCGCGTGGAGCGCGAGCCGCGCTTCGTCGCGGCGGCTGAATAGAGGCTCACTTCGCCACCAGAATCAGCCGGTCGCGCTCGACCGTGTAGCTCTTCAGCCGCTCGAGAAAGCTCATGCCGAGCAGGCTCTCGTCCAGCGCGCCGCGGCGCGCCACCATCGCGGGCACGTTGCGCATGACGATCGGCCCGACGGCGATCTGGTCGAGCCGCACTTCGGCCGCCATCGCCGCGCCATTGGCGGTGGCGACGGGAACGTCGAAGACGAGGCGGCTCGTCTCCACGCCTGCTCGCCGCGCATCCTCGGCGGTCAGCACCACCGAGGACGCGCCGGTGTCGAACAGGAAGGTCACGCGCGCGCTATTGACCCGCCCGGCGATCGCGAATTCGCCGCTGAAGCGGCGGTTGATGACGACTTGCCCGCCTCGCTCGACCTGCGGTTCCGACGGAAGAAGCTCGCCCGTGATGCGCCCAAAGATCTCGGACGCCTCGAAGCGATAGGCGTAGAAGCCGGTCACCGCGATGAAGAGCGCTCCCCAGACCATCGCGGCGCTCGCGATGCGCGCGATGTCGCTCGGCCGCGCCGAGCGCAAGCCGGAGAGCACGAGCCAGAGGAGAAGCGAGACGCCGATCGCGGCGCTGGCGAACTGCTGGTGGCTCAGCCCAAACAGGCGCGCATCGTGTGGGGTCATGAGCAGCGCCGCAGCCGCCGACCGCAACGGCCGCAACGGGCAGGATGAAGCGCATCATCGCCGCCGAACGCGCGCCGCGATCTGTCCGCCACGGGCCGCGCGCGATCGCCCGTCAGTCAGGCGCTGGCCGAGCTCGGCCATGATTGCGAGCCGCTCGGGCTCGCTCATCGTCGACCAGGCGGTGATTTCTTCGCCCGTGCGGCCGCAGCCGATGCACAAGGCCGATAGCGGATCGAGGAGGCAGACGTTGATGCAGGAAGTCGAGATATTGGGCCACGGCCCTCACTTAAGCGGCCGTATGCCCGATGAGAAGCCCGCACCAGGCGGCGATCTCGCCGAATTGTTGCGCGGCGCCGGCGACGTCGCCGGTCTGCCCGCCGATCGCCCGCCGCGCCAACGCGACCATGAGCAAGGCGCCGGCGCCGCTCAGGAGCGCAGCAAGGAGCGCATGGGCGACGCCAAGCGCGACGAGGCCGAGCGCAACCGCGATAACAAGACCCGAGCCCCAGGCCGCGGCGAGCGCGTTCGAGTCGAGGCGGCCGGCCGCGGCGCCGGCGCCATCGGCGCGGGCTGGCGGCAGAAGCGCGAGCGGCGTCAGCGCGGCGGCGCGGGAGAGCGCGGCGATGAGGATCAGGCTCAAGCTTGCGCGCCAGAACCCGCCGTCGAGCGCCGCTGCCAGCGCCCCGACCCGCAAGATGAGCGCCAGCGCGATCGCGATCGCGCCATAGGCGCCGACGCGGCTGTCGCGCATGATCTCGAGCTTCCTCTCTCGCGTCGCGCCGCCGCCGAAACCATCGGCGACGTCGGCGAGGCCATCCTCGTGCAGCGCCCCGGTCGCGACGACGAGCGCGGCGGTCGCCAACCCTGCGCGAAGCAGCGGGGGCAGGCCGAGCAGCGTGGCGAGGGCAAGGGCAAGCGCGCCAACGAGGCCGACCACGACGCCGGCCACCGGCGCCGCCCAGGCGATGCGGTCAATGTCGAGCGGCGCTGGTGACCCCGGTTCGCCCACCGGCAGGCGGGTGAAAAAACGTAAGTTCTCGGCAATGTCGCGCGCCGCGCGGCCCATAACCCGCGCCGTTCAATGCGCCCACAGAAAGATCAGCACGGCGACGACGCCAATTCCCGTCAAGCCGGATTCGACGATGCCCCACTGGCGCACGAGCGCGCGCGCCGCCGACACTTCGCCGCCACGCAATGAGCGGATCTGGTTGTCGAGGGGCGACATGACGAAGAAGGCGTAGAGCCAGCTTGCAATGATGACGACCGCGCCGAACGCCCAGCGCACGTCCTGCGTCTCGAAATAGGCGGCGAAGCCGGCAATCGCCGCCACGAGAGCGAGAGCGATGAGAAAAGAGACGCCGCGGCTGTCGCTCGGACCCCATTCGCTGAGCAGCGCTGCATCGTCGAGCTTGAGTCGGGCCGGCTGCTCGACCCAGTTGACATAAAACGAGGCGCCGGTGAAGGCGGCCGCGAACGCCAACGCAAACAGTCCAGAGATCATAATGGCTCCCGATTCCAAGCGGCCCATCTAGCATGAAGCGTCGCGGAATGCGCCCCGGACTGAACTCGACGACTGGCGGGCGAGACTAATGGTGCGTGGTCTTGCGCACGTGGCGCGCATGTTCCGAGGTCGCGCGCGCCCGTTGCCGGTTCAAGGTGTGTCGGTGCCGCGTTCGCGCCGCGCTCGACCCCGCGCCCGCTCCTGTCCTTGGGATGGCGGCGGCGGACGCAGCGCCCGGAGGCGGATTGCTCTGCGCTGAAGCTGGCGCAGGCGCGAGCGCCAGCATGAGGGCGACGCCGATCGACGCGAAGGTTGTCTTGCGCATTGTCATTTTCCCCACCCATTTGGTTGGCCGGCGCCGGCGCCAGCATAGCCCGTTTACTCTGGTTCGGGATACCGGTCCTGATCGAGAGCGCCGAACATGGAAAAGGGCTGGCCGTTCAGAAAAAGCGGGCCATGTCGCGCCTCGAATCATCGAAATTCGATAGCTTTCTCGATCGCATCGACGGTCGCGTCGCCAACGATGAGTTCGATGACGAGATCGTAGAGGTTGGCCAATTCCGGCGACCAAGGCGCGGCCCCCGGGAGGGCGACGAGCGAGTCGAATCGGCTCGATCGAAAATAATAGACCGAGCGCGCGACCTGTTGGCCGTCGCGCGACAGCGTGAGCTGCAGAGTTGTCGCCTTGGCGGCGCGCGATAACTCGCCGCTCACCGACACAACGCCCGTGTTGAGATCAAACGATGTTTGCACGTCGGCTTTGGCGATGTGGATTGGGTTGCGCGCTTCGAGCCGCGCTGACTTCCAGACGCCGGCTTGCGCCAAGTCCTGCTTGGCGGCGAGCGATTGGCTGAAGCGCCCGCCATCACGGTCGTCGGGAATGCGCGCATCGACGCCAAGCACGAACGCGGTCTTGCCTGCAAGCGCGCTTGTCAGGTCGATCTCTATGGGAGTCGAGCCGTCGCCATGAAACTCGACGACAACGTCATCGACCACGACCGCCGCTTCGTGGAAGACCCCCTCCATGACGAGAACAATGCTCTTTCCCGCCCACTCCGCCGGAAGTTGGACGCGGCGCCGATAACGTCCGGTCCCCTCCGCGTTGCCCCCGGGTGGGCGGGTCGTGTGGTGTTCACCGTCGAGCCGCGCCGTAGGCCCTTCGAATTCGAAGTCCCAGAGGCCGTCGAGCGCCAAAGTTGCGCGACGACCCCCGACATCACCATCCATTTGAGGCTCCGCGATTGGGTAGACGAGCGAACCGACGCGAGACAGCAAATATCAAACCATCCGAAAAGCGGATACAAAACCCATAAAGACGAGCCGGCGGGTAGGGTTAAAATCCGAGCACCGTCGCGTTGATCGAGGCTTCGAGGCCCCCGTCGACCGGCAGATTGGCGCCGTTGATCCATCGCGCGGCGTCCGAGCAGAGGAAGAGCACCGCGGGCGCGATGTCAGGCGCGGAGCCCGCGCGGCCGACCCGCGCGATGTCGTCGTCGACGCGCGGATCGCCGAAGATCTGCCGAAATTCCTTGAGGATGGGCGTGGCGACCGGGCCGGGGCTCACCGCGTTGACCCGCACCCCACGATCCTTGAATAGCGGCTGATGCGCCGCCCGCATCGTCCACAGGAGCAGGAGCTCCTTCGACAGCGGATAGGCCTCGCCGTCCGGAACCGCGTGCGCCTCAATAAGCTTGGCGAGATCGGGAAACCCGGGCGCGTCCACGAACTCCTTCGCGCGCTCGACATTGGCGCGCCAGCCATAACCCGCGATCGAGGCGACATTGACGACGGCGCCGCCCTCGCGCAGACGCGGCGCGACCGCTTCGGTCAGTTCTCGCAGCCCATAAAAGTTGATCGCCAGCGTCTTCGCCGCGCCAATCATGCCAGACACGCCAGCGACGTTGCACAAAGCATCAAAGCGCCGCGGCAGGGTTTGCACGATTTCGGCCACCCCTTGCGCCGAGCCGATATCCGCCTTGATGAAAGCATCGAGCGGCCTCGCGGGCTCGTTGATGTCGACGCCGATGATATCGGCGCCGAGCGCTTGGGCGAGTTCGCCGACGCGCGCGCCGATGCCGGACGAAATTCCGGTGATGACGATCGTCTTTCCCAGAAGCATGTCAGCCCCCTCCCTGATCCTCGCTGATCGCTCGGGCGCGCGCCCCGTCCGGGTTCGCGAAGCGGAGGCGGTATCCGACCGGCAGAAGCCGCAGTGACGTCCGGTCTTCGACCCAGCCCCAGATACCGCGCGGAAAGAGGAGCGCGAAAATGAGCGCCGTCGCGCCGAGGCCGACCAGATACCAGACGCCCATGTCGCCGAACCAGGTCTCGATGGCGAAGAAGATGACCGCGCCGAGGATCGCGCCCTCGAAGGTTCCCAATCCCCCGACCAGCGCCATGAAGATCATGTACGCCGTCCATAGCGGGCTGAAATAGGCTTTCGGCTGGAAGGTGAGCGCCGTCGCCACCCACAGAGCGCCAGCCAACGCCGCGCCGAAGGCGGCGAGCGTGAACACAAGCCGCTTGGCGCTCACGACCCGCACGCCCACCGATTCCGCCGCCTCCTCGTTGTCGCGGATCGCCTGGATCGCCGCGCCGAGCGGGCTGCGCAGCAGCCAGAAGACGATCGCCAGCAGGCCGGCCATCGCGCCGAGCGCGCACCAATAGGTGAGCGCCCGGCGGCTGTCGTTTGCGTAGGCGTTGAGCTCGATCAGCGACGTGCCGGTTTCGCCGCGCACGAGCGTGTCGAGATTGACGAGCAGATGCGCCAGTTCCGACACCACCCACATGCCGATGGCGAATTCGCCGCCCTTGAGTCTCAGCATGAGGAGCGAGAGCGGCCAGGACAGGACGCCGACGATGAGCGCGCCGAGGAAAAGCGACGGATAGACGCTCACGCCGAAGTCGGCGAGACGGATCGCGGCATAGGCGCCGAGTCCAAAGAACGCCTGCTGGCCGATCGACACGAGGCCGCAAAATCCGACCAGCGCGTTCCACATCAGGGCCAGGATGACATAGATGAACAGGGTCGTGAGCTTGTCGACGGCGTTGGCGCTGAAGATGCGCGGGCCCGATCGCGAGCACGACGAGAATGACGGCGGCCGCGATGACCGCGATGCGCGACTCCGGCGTCCAGCGTTCGACGACCGCGCGCGCCCGCGCTCATGATCGCGCTCCCCCTGTCAGCGCGGTCCGGACGCGCTGGCCGAGATCGCCGAAGAACAGGCGCGCGAACAGAACGGCGAGGAAGGCCAGGTGGCCGGCGATGAAGAAGCCTTGCGGATTGACGAGCGCGCCGAGACTTTGCGCGACGCCGAGCACGATGCCGCCGACCAGCGTGCCCCACAGCGATCCCGCCCCGCCGATCACCGACGCCTCGAAGGCGAAGATGAGCTGCGGCGCGCCGGCATAAGGATCGAACGTCGCGCGCATGCCGAGAAAAGCGCCGGCGATCGCGACCGTCGCCAGCGCGATCGCGGCGGCGATCGCATTGACGCGCCGCGCGTTGACGCCGACCAGCCCGACCGTGTCGGGATCCTCGGCGGTGGCGCGGATGGCGCGCCCCATCAAAGTTCGGTTGAGGAAAGTCTCAATCCCGCCGAGCAGCGCGATCGCAACCGCCATGGTCAGCGCCGCGAGCTTGCCGATCGAAATGTCGTCGCTGAGCGTCCAGCTGTCGTAGGAGAGGTCGCCGATGTAGGGCGCAAGCGAGCGCGTGTCGGCGCCGAAGCCCTGAAACAAAAGATTGTCGAGAATGATCGACAGCCCGAAGGTCGAAAGCACCGGCACCAGCAATCCGCCGCGCGCGCTTCGCTCGAGCACGAGGCGCTGCAGCGCCCAGCCGATTAAGGCCATGAGCGGAATCACGAGCGCGAGGCCAAGAAAAGGCTGAACACCGAAACGATCGGCCAGAACGAAGAGCGCGTAGGCCGCGAGCACCGCGAGGCTGCCGTGCGCGAGGTTGATGACGCCCATGACGCCGAACATGAACGACAGGCCGCAGGCGATGAGCGCGTAATAGCCGCCAAGCAGAACGCCCTGGATGATTTGGTTGAGGACAATCAAGGCTGCGGCGCCTCGGCGCGCGATGATTTCCTGAGACCGAAATACGCCTCGGTGACTTGCTCTCGGCTCAGCGTTCGCGTCGGCCCTTCGATGGCGATTGCGCCCTCGAGCATGCAGATGGTGCGGCTTGCGGTCGCCATGGCGCGCTTCAGGTCCTGCTCGACCAGCAGCATGGCGACGCCCGACGATTTCAACGCCTCGAGCTGGACGTAAAGCGCGATCGACCACGAGCGGCGACAGCCCCAGCGAAACCTCGTCGAGCAGCAGAACTTCCGGGTTCATCATCAAGGCGCGCCCGATCGCGGTCGCCTGCTGCTCGCCGCCCGACAATGTGCCAGCGAGGCTGCGACGGCGAGTCCTTGAGGTTGGGAAAGGCCTCCATGACGGCGTCGAGCGTCCATGCGCCGGTTCGGCCGGCGGAGCGCGCGAGCTCAAGATTCTCTTCGACCGTAAGCCTTGCGAACAATCGCCGGCCTTCGGGAACAAGCGCGACGCCGAGCGCGGCGCGCGCGTGAGAGGCGCGTCGCGCTGATATCCTCGCCCTTGAAGACGACCCGGCCCGCCGCGATTCGATGCGCGCCGGCGATGGCGCGCAGAAGCGTGGTCTTGCCGGCGCCGTTTGCGCCGACGAGCGCGACCGTCTCCCCTTTGTCGATCGTCAGGCTGACGCCGCGCACGGCTTTGAGCTGGCCGTAGCCGGCTTCGAGACCTTCGACGGAAAGAAGCGTCACACCACGCCTCCGCCGAGATAAGCCTCGATCACCCGCGGATCGGCCATCACGCTTTGCGGCTGCCCGTCGGCGATGATCCGCCCCGCATCCATGCAGACCAGCCGCTCGGCCACCTTGAGCAGGATGTGCACGATGTGCTCGATCCAGACGATCGCGATCCCGCGGGCTTTCAATTCGAGGATGATGTCGACCAGTTCATTCGCCTCGGCGTCCGTCAGTCCGCCGCCGATTTCGTCCAGCAGCAGAACGGCGGGGCCGGTCGCGAGCGCGCGGGCGAGCTCGAGCCGCTTTCGATCGATCAGCCCGAGCGTCTCCGCGCGCCGGTTGGCGACGGACGTCATGCCGGTCAGCGCCAGCGATTCGATCGTCGCCTCATAGGCGCGTTCGCGCTCGAGGCCGCCGCCGTGCGCCGCGGCGGTGAAGATGTTCTCGAAGACCGTCATGCCGCTGAAGGGCCTCGGAATCTGGTGCGTGCGCGCGAGCCCCCGCCGGCATCGTTCGGCTGTCGGGCTTGTGGGTCACGTCCTCGCCGAGAAAGCGCACCCGCCCGCTGGTTGGCGCATGCGCGCCGACCAGCAGGCTGAGCAAGGTCGTCTTTCCGGCGCCGTTCGGCCCGACGACGCCGACCGCCTCGCCGGCGCTGAACGGAAAAGTCGACGCCCGTCGAGCACCACGAGCGCGCCGAAGCTTTTCGTCAGGCCCTCCGCCCTCAAGCAGAAGGCCGTCGGCTCGCGCGCCGGGCATCCGCGCGCCGCGCCGCGTCAGCTGTTGAACGGCCTGAGTTTCGCCTGGATCGGGACGCTTCGGGTCGGTCGCGTTCTCGGTCACGGGAAACTCGAGCGGGAACTTCGACCCGGCGGGCGCCTTGACCCATTGCGTGCCGATGATCGGGCCCGGCGAGACGTTGGGCACGGGTCCGCTTGTTGAAGTCGATCGGCCCGTCGATCGTGACCGTCTTCAAACGTGGACATCGCCTTGGCGAGGGCCGCCTTGTTCGACGGATCGCCGCTCGCGGTCAGCGCCGCTGCGCCAGCGTCGAACAAGCGCCAGCGTCGCGCCCAGCTGCTGCGTCCACATTTTGCCGGACACCTTCTCGTAGCCGTCAGCAAGCTCCTCGCCGCTCACTCCCGTCAGCGAGGACTTGTAGGGGAAAGCCTTGTGCCAGTAGGCCGCGCCCGCAAGATTGTAGCCAAGATTGCCGAGCGACGTCACTTCGGAGGGGAAGAGCCCGGTCTTGGCGATCTGGGCGATCTTGACCATCTTGGTGTAGCCCTGCTGGGCGGCTTGGCGCCAAAAGGCGGCGAAGTCGGGCGGGATCGGGAACGTGTTGAAGATCTCGCATTTCTCCGCCTTGAACTTCGCGATCTGGGCGGAATAGTCGGTCGTGCCGTCTTCGTAAGGGCCGGGATCGATGATGGTGAAGCCCGGCCTTGGCCAGAGCCGGGGCGAGATTCTCACGGATCGCGTTGCCGTCGGCGTCGTTGGGATAAAGCACGCCGACTTTCTTGTTGGTCTCGAGCAAGTTCCATTGCGAGACATAGGTCTTGAAGAACTCGCCGCCGCCGAAGCCGAAATGAAAAGTCCACTTGAACGGCGAGGGCTGGCCGGGCTTGGCGCCGCGCCCGAAATACCAGGCCTCCCACGGCATGACCGTCGACATGCAGGGCACCCCCGCCGCCTCGCATGCGTCGGCGACCGGATTGATCGTCTCGGGGGTCGAGACGACCAGCATCATGTCGATCTTGTCGGAATTGATCAGCGTCTTCGCGAGTTGACCGGCGCGCGAGGGATCGGACTGGGTGTCGCGATCGAGGATTTCGACGCCATAGGTCTTGTCGCCGACCTTGAGCCCGGAAGCGAGCGCCTTCCGGGCGAGTTCGAGAATATAGCCGTCGGTCTCGCCGAATCCGCCGAGCTTGCCGGTGCGCGGGCTGATGAAGCCGACCTTGAGGGTCGCATCCGGCCCCGCGGCAAAGGCGCCGTAAGGGCGGGCGGCCGCGGCGAGGCCCGCGGCGCCGGCGGACACGATCAGTCCGCGCCGCGAAATGCGGCTCGCCTGTGAGACCGGCGATGGTGGATTTGGCCTTCATTTGTTTCCTCCCAGGGCGTCGCCCCTGCCATGGGTGTGACGCATCCAAAGCCTTTACACGTTTCAGGCGCCAATCGAAAAGCCTGGGGCTCGAATCGCGCGGTCGATTGACGAAGACTTATGGGGAAGGTCAGTCTCCCGCGCTTGCAAAGCAAGGAAACCGAGATGAGCGCATGCGATGAGCGGACCCGATACGCAATTGTCGCCGCGTGGGCTTTCGGCGCGCTCCTGTGCGCCTTTCCTGCCTTGGCGGCCGACGGCCCCGCCACTTGCGCCGCCGGCGCTGGACCGCGCGCTCCGGTCCCGGTTCCGAAGAACCTCGAAGCAGATGTCGCCCGGACGTTCGGCCTCCCCATCGATGTTGTGCGCCGAGGCGCCTTCGTGCGCTGCGCTGGAGAACAGCTTCTGGCCTGCGCCGTCGGCGCCAACTTGAACTGCGGCAAGGTGAACACGCGCCGGTCGCTTCCCGGGGCAACCGAGTTTTGCCGCGCCAATCCGAATGCGGACACTATCCCGATGTTCGCGACCGGCCACGACACGATCTACGCGTGGCGCTGCGCCGGCCGGCGCGCTGTCGCTACGAAGGCCGTCGTCGCTGTCGACCGTTACGGCTTCGACGCCGGCAACTGGAAAGAGGTGAATCGATAGGGTCACGGCCGGCGCGACACTGCGCCCCGACCCTCAAGGCGCCTTTCCGAGGCGCGCCCCAAAGAACGACGCGATCTGAGGGGCGCCACGAACGCCAGCCGTTCTCGCTTCGATAGCGTTCACGCCTTTATCGTTGAGCTGGCGTTGGCGGCGGCCTCGCCACCGCCAACGTTATTTTGAGCCAGTGTTCAGGCTGCAGCGCGATTGACGCCCCTGTCGGCAATCGTGGTCAGCTTCTCGTCCGCGGCTCTCTCCTCGGTGAGATTTTGCTGCAGGACCTGGGCGCAATCCGCCCGGCCTAGCGTCTTCGCCCAGGCGATCAGCGTTCCGTAGCGGGTCATTTCGTAGTGCTCCACCGCTTGCGCCGAGGCGATAAGGGCGGCGTCCAGAACGTTCTTGTCCGCAATCTCGCCGCCGACTTCATCGGCTTCTTCAAGGATGCCGTCGATGGCGGGGCAATCGACCTGTTTTGGCTCAACCCCATGCATCTGAAAGACTTGCTCCACCCGCTTAACGTGGTTTTTGGTTTGCCCGAGATGGGCCTCGAAAGCCGACTTCAGGTCTGGCGATGTCGCCTTCGAAATCATGTCGGGCAATGCGCGGACGATACGGTTCTCAGCATAATAGATGTCCTGCAACTGGTGGACGAAAAGATCGTCCATCGATTCGATGTCCTTGGAAAAAAGGCCCATGGTTTTGACTCCTTGCGATCTCGAACTTTGAGGGATGCCGGTTTGCAACCGGCCCTCGGGGAAACGTCGCGCGCGACCGAAGGTTCCGGCTCATTCGATGGTCGCGGGGCTCAGAATCCCTGGGCGCGCAGCCGCGTCCGAGCCGGCCGGTTGGCTAGTGGAGCTTGACCTTGGGCTCCGCCCGGCGGGAGAGGCCGCGCGCCAGCGTGTCGAGCGCGGTCTTTGTCACCCCATGCAGCGCCCGCTCGTGCATTTTGTAGAGGGAGCGATAGGCCCATCGGGCGAGAATGCCTTCGACGAAGAGATTGCCGCCGAGGGAGAGGTTCATCAGGTTGCCGACCGCGCCCATGCGCCCGAACGATACGAGCGAGCCGAAGTCCCGGTAGACGAACGGCTCCATTTGTGCGCCCTGCAAGCGCCGCCTCAACTGTCTCGCGAGGTGAGAGGCTTCCTGATGGGCGGCCTGAGCGCGGGGCGGCAGGGGGACTTGCGAACCCTGACTGCGCGGGACTGCCGCGCAATCGCCAATGGCGAAGATGTCGGGATCGCGGGTGGTCGCCAGCGTCGCGTCGGTCACGAGCTGATTGGCGCGATTGACTTCGAGCCCATCCAGATTGGCGAGCACGTCGGGCCCTTTCACGCCGGCCGCCCACACGGTGAGTTCAGCGGGAACGAATTCGCCGGTCGCGAGCTCGATCCCGTCTGCCCGCACCGCGGACACGCGCGCATTTGTGCGAACGTGGACGCCCATCTCGGTCAGGATCTTGAGCGTGGCGGTCGAGATTCGTTCGGGCAGCGCGGGCAGAATTCGGCTCGCTCCCTCGATCAGAATGATCCGGATGTCCCGGTCCGGATCGACCTGATCGAGGCCATAGGACACCATCTCGCGTGCGCTCTGGTAGAGTTCCGCGGCCAGCTCGGTGCCGGTTGCGCCCGCGCCGATGATGGCGACGTGCAATTGGCCGGGCTCGATCGGTCGCCCTGCGCCTGGGCGCGCAGGGCGGCGTTCACCAGTCGGTGGTGAAAGCGCACCGCCTGTTCCGCGGTCTCCAGCGGAACGGCGAATTGCGCCGCGCCAGGCGTCCCGAAATCGTTGGTGACGCTGCCGATGGCGACGACCAGCGTATCATACGGAATGACGCGCGGGGCCGTGATCTCTCGGCCCTCCGCGTCGCGGGTCGCGCCGAGCCGCACCATCTTCGCCCTGCGGTCGAGGCCGACCATTTCGCCGAAGTGATAACGGAAATGATGCCAGTGCCCCTGGGCTAGATAATTGAGCTGATGCTCGGAAGGGTCCATGCTGCCAGCCGCCACCGAGTGCAGCAGCGGCTTCCACAGATGGGTGCGGCTGCGCTCGATGAGGGCGATATCGGCAAGTCCGCGCTTGCCCAGCCGATCGCCAAGACCGGTGACAAGCTCGAGACCCGCCGCTCCGCCGCCAACGACGACGATGCGGTGCGGATGGCTGTCCCCATGCGCGGCGGTCATAAGATCCGAAGCTCCTGCTGCTGCGCCCACCGCGGTTCAAGGCGGGCCCGGTCCGCCCCCCAATTTCGCCCGCTTCGGGGCGCATTGGGTAGCACGGCCGGTGCGGAACCCCAATCGACATGGGGAGCGACCTGGCGCAAGATTGCTAGCGTAGCGAGAAGCGGATTGAAATGGCCCGCCGAGTATCGGTCTATGAACGGGGAGCGCGCGGATTGGCGCTCCGCTGTGACGGAAGGCTGATGCACGAGCACGTCCGCGGGCTTGCCTTGCCCTGGAGTCAGAACTTTTCAAAGGTCCCGTTTCCTTCATAATTGCAGGCTATTTCAGACTGTCGGCGAATCATCGGTTCGCGCCGTTCGTATTTTTGAGAGCGCAAAACCCATGCCGATTCGGATGGGAAGCAAGATCACGGCCGGCCCAAAGCGGCCGGCAAGTCTGTTCAGGGCTTGCGTCTCCACCTGCGTGGTGTTCGCGTCCTCTTTTGGCGCGGTCCGCGCCGGCGACCTGACGAACTCGCAGGCCACACCGGCGGCCGACGCTCCCAATCCTTTCACGGGGTGGTACGTCAGGCTCGGAGCCATGGGCGTTCTCGACCGGAGCTCCTCGAACCTTTATCAGCAATCGATCGCCGGAATGATCGTTCCTGGAATTGGAACCGTGCCGGTTGGTGTCGGGCCTCAGCTCCAAATTCCCGGTTTGGGCGCGAGCTATTCGAATTTCGCCGGCGTGTCCTTTCAAGGCGGCTATTCCTTTACCCCGAACTGGTCACTCGAGGTCGCGAGCGGATTTCCGCTATGGGCTACGGTCACCGTTAACGGATCCTCCCCGACCGGGCCGCCCTCGGGCGCCGTTCTCAACAAACTTTTGCCGGCCTCGGTGCCGATAACCGGCGTCTATCGTTTCACTCAGTTCGGCAGGTTCCAGCCTTATCTTGGCGCAGGCATTGCGCCGACCTTCTCTTTGGCGACCCGAGACGGCTACTACGTCGGCTCAACATACCAACCCGCGCTCGGCGTCGTCGTCCAAGGCGGCTTCGATTACATGCTCAACCAGCACTGGGGCGTCTTTGTCGATGCGAAGCAGGGCTTCGTGGGGGCGACGGGGAACTCGACGGGCGTCAACACGGCTCCGTCCCTGGGACCGATCCCTATCCTCGGCACGATCAAGACCAATGCCCGCCCGGTCGCCTTCTCGACAGGCCTCACCTATCATTTTTGACCGCATCTCTCCCGCTTATGCGCGCGAGTCGGCACGCCCGATCTCGCGCCTTCGACTTGATTCCACGCCGCGCTCGGTCAACCTACTGAACTGCGAATTTACCCGCTCGGGCGCGACCGGCGCAGCGGCCGTAGCCGACATTCCGCCGTGGGGCAAGCCGCCGATGAAAGTCTATGGAATGCTTTTTGGCGCGTTCTTGGCGGGAGCGGGGATGATGAGTTCAGTGGGCGCGGCTCGAGCGAATCCCTCAACCATCACCAGTGTCGACATCGCTCGCGTCCTGCCGGCCGGAAGCTACGCTGGCCTGACCTATCGCTATATCGAGGGCGCTATTCATGGCGAGGTTTCGGCCGAGGAGCCAGTTGCTGGCTTGAGAGAGCTTGCGGCCGGACGGACGACCGTTCCCTATCAGGTCAACTTCCATATTGTTGCGCCGGAAGCCGCATCCGAGGCGGACGCCGTTGTCGTCGAAGCGCCAAATCGCGGGAGGAGCATTTTTCCTGGCGCGATCGGCATTCCCGCGGGGTGACCGGCTCGAGCGCCGATCCGGTCGCGAGCGCCATCGGCGACGGCTTTCTTCTCGAGCCACCGGATCTCCGTCGCCGCAATCCAATGGCAAACGGGGTTCGCCGCCGGCGTGCCCCAGAGCGCGCAAGGGATCGGCGAAGTTGTCGTCCGGGATTTTGGCCGCTGGCTCGGCGGCGCATTCCGAAGCGGGCCGCCTCCGTGCCGATCTTCCGCCATCGCATTCTGGCCGGCGTGAGCCAAGCGGCGTGGTTCGTGAACAGCTTCATCGCTGAAGGCTTCAACGCCGATCCCGAGACGGGCCGCGGCGTCTATCAGGGGGCGTTTACCCGCAACGGCAATGGGGTCGTGTTGGCGATCAATGGCTTCGCGGCGGACCGAGCAGTTCCCTTATGCCCGAGCTGATCTCACGCCGCTCATGCCCGATGAGCTCCTGTCCCGACCCGCAAGCGACCCGGATCTGGTCGACGTCATCTCGCTCACCGACTTCTACCGGGTGCGCGCCAGCATCTTCGCCCGAGCGCCTGCGCATCGCCGGGTTGCACCGCTATGCGACAGCCGCCCCGCACGCCTCGGGCAGCGGCGCCCTCCCGGAAATCGTCTTTGGAACCATGAAATGCAATGGCGGCGCGCCAATCTCGCTGAGCAAGGTCAGAGACGCGTTGTATCTTCGCCCGCTCATTCTGGGCCTAGCGGCTTCGATCAGCGGGACGCAAGCCGCCAAGCGCGCTTCCCGCCCGAAGCGCCCTTTAGCCTTGAGCCTGTCTCGACCGATCTCGAGGGCGTGAATCGGCTCGAAGGAACGCCGCTCTGGGCGCCCGAGACCGCGCCCAACGGCATGCCCGTCGGCGGCATTCCGATGCTCGACGCCGCTCTGCCGCTCGGGCTTCCTCGGCCGATCGCGCTCCCGCCGGTCGAAATCGCCTCGATCAGCGATACCTGCGGCAATTTCTCTGGATGGGAGCCTTTTTCAGTTGAGGAGCTGACGCGCCGCTATGGCGGACGCGCGAACTACATCGAGACTGGCGCGCCAAAAGGCGGCCGACCTGGTCGCAGCCGGCTATCTGCTCGACGAAGATCAGGCGGCTGCGATGCGCCAAGTCGAGGCGCAACTTCCAAAGGACTACAGATAGAGCGTGCAGCTCCCGGATTTAGCGCCCCTCACGTCACGAACGTTCGGCGCCGATCAGCCCGGCGGATTGGCTCTCGAGAACAGCGATCAGCCCGATCGCGGCGAGCGCACCACGCCCATAATTGGCCAATTCGCTCGGCCTGTGTCGTAGAGAAATTCGACCCGCGGCGAATTGGCGAAAAGGATTTTCTGCGGCGCGCTCGGTCTTAGCCCGCCACGGCAGCCATGTCCTTGGCGCCCAGCCCCTTGGCGTCGGCGCGCGCGAACGCCTTCACAGCCCCCTCGATCATGCCGGCCGGCGTCCCAAGGGCTTGCGCGAGCGCCGCCGCATAGCGCGCGTCCTTTAGCATGAGACTGAGCGCGAAATCCGCCGGCTCGAAATCGCGCGCGAGCATGCGCGGCAATTTGAGCTTGACGATGGGGCTCGCCGGGGCGCCGCCGAGGATGAGATCAGAGATTTGCTCGTCCTTGAAACCAGCCTTCTTGGCGACCGCGAGCGCTTCAGCGAGCGCGGCGACCTGACCGGCGGCGAGCTGGTTGTTGATGAGCTTCCAGGTCGCGCCCGCGCCGATCGGCCCGAGCAGATCCATCTTGCTGCCGACTGCTGCGAGCGCAGGTCGCGCGGCTTCGTAGGTTTGCGGATCCCCGCCGACGAAGAACCTCAATTCGCCGGCCTCAGCTGCGGGACGGCTGCCGCCGACCGGCGCATCGAGAAAGCCGACGCCCTTGGCTTGAGCCTCACGGGCAAGCTCGCGAATCCAGTCGGGGGTCAAGGTGCTCGATTTCGACGCCAATCGCGCCGCTCTTCGCGCCGGCTAGCGCGCCATCTGCGCCCAGCCAGACGCTGCGCGAGGCGTCGTCGTCCGCCACCATGGCGAAGATGAAGTCCGCGCCTTGCGCGGCGTCGCGAGGGGTCGCGGCGACCTTCGCGCCCTTGGCGGCCAGCGGCTCGGCCTTGGATCGCGTGCGGTTCCAGACGGAAACCTCAAAACCCTTGGCGAGCCAATTGGCGGCCATGCCGCCTCCCATGACGCCCAGACCGAGAATCGCAACGCGTTGCATGAGCATGTCTCCTTAAGAGTTGAACCTATTCTTCGCGCTCACAACACGTGCGAACCGTCGCCGGCGCGCTTGGCGGCCTTCTGGAATTTCTTGATCACCCGGTCGCGCTTGAGCTTCGAGATGTGGTCGATGAAGAGCACGCCATCGAGATGGTCGATCTCGTGCTGCAAAACGGTGGCGAGCAGGCCTTCGGCCAGCACCTCGCGCGCCTTCCCCTCGCGGTCGAGCGCGCGCACACGAACGGACGCCGGCCGCTCGACCTCGGCGTAATATTCCGGAATGGAAAGACAGCCCTCCTCATAAGTCGAGCGCTCTTCGGACGACCACACGATCTCGGGATTGATGAATGCGTGAGGGTCGGGCGGTTCTTCTTTCTTTGCCGTGTCGACCACCAACAGGCGAATCGGCTCGGCGACCTGGATGGCCGCGAGCCCAACGCCCGGCGCGTCATGCATGGTTTCGATCATGTCGTCGATCAGGCGGCGCAAATCGCCGTCCACGCGCTCGATTGTTTTGCTGACGAGACGCAGCTTAGGGTCGGGCAAAATGATGATCGGTTTGAGCGCCATAAGGGACTTTTCGCGGGAGAAGCGCGGGACTGATAATCGGCTGGACAGGCGCGGTCAAACGTGTTCTTACTTTGTTCCTTGCTGAGTTCGCTTGAGGCCATCGTCATGGCCGGGCTTCACCCGGCCATCCACGCGGTTTGGCGCGATGCGGGTGCTAAAGGGGGAGCGGATTGGGTCGCGTCTCGTACTGCACGAAGCTTGTTGATCCCCGAGTCCGGCGGGAGGCTGAGACGTGGATGGCCGGACGAGCCCGGCCATGACCGAGAGGATGTCGGCGAGGCGCGAATGACCTCCAACCCCATCGCCGTCCTCGCCGGCGTCCCGATCTCTCTTCCCGAGGCGCTTGGCGCGGCTTTGGCGCTATTGGCTGTGCTTGCCGCGCTGAGCCTGATCGCGCTGTGGCGGGCAGGGGCCGCGCGACGGCGCGAGCGGGAGATCGCCGACGAACGGCAGGAGGCGATCGAGGCGCGCTTCGCCGCCCTTGCCCAGTCGAGCGCCGAGCTTGGCGGGCGTATTGGGGGCATGTCCGAGTGGCTCGGGTCGCGACAGACGGATCTCGCTCGCGTCGTTGCCGAGCGGCTCGATTCGGTCGGAGCGCGCCTTGGCGCGGGGCTCGACGCCCAAGCGCAGACGACCGGCGAAAGTCTGGGCAAGCTCAACGAGCGGCTCGCCGTCATCGATGCGGCGCAGTCGCGCATGAGCGAAATGACCCGCGAAGTCGTGTCGCTGAAGGACATTCTCTCCAACAAGCAGTCCCGCGGCGCCTTTGGTCAGGGCAGGATGGAGGCGATCGTGCGCGACGGCTTGCCCGTCGGCGCTTACGAGTTCCAGTTCACCCTCTCCAACCGCGCTCGCCCCGATTGCGTCATCCGCCTGCCGGGCGACGCCCGGCTGCTCGCCGTCGACGCCAAGTTCCCGCTCGAAGGCTTTACCGCCTTGCGCGCCGCGCGCGACGACGAGACGCGCAAGGCGGCGTATGCGCGGGTGCGCGCGGATGTCGGCAAGCACGTCAAGGACATTGCCGAGCGCTACCTTCTGCCCGGCGAGACGCAGGACGTGGCGCTGATGTTCGTGCCCTCGGAAGCGATCTATTCCGACCTTGTCGATCAGTTCGACGAACTGGTGCAGAAGGCCCATCGGGCGCGCGTCGTCATCGTCTCGCCGACCCTCATGATGATGGCCATCAGCGTGGCGCAAGCGATCCTGCGCGACGCGCGCATGCGCGACGAGGCGCATCAAATCCAGGCCGAGGTCGGCAAGCTCATGAACGATGTTCGGCTGCTCGTCGAACGCGCGGGCAAGCTCGAGACGCATTTCCGTCAGGCGCAGGAGGATCTGGCTGGCGTTGGCGCGGCGAGCGCGCGGGTTGCGCGGCGGAGCGAGCGGATCGAATCCATGGACTTTTCGGCCGAGGGGGAAACGCCGGCTCCGGACATTTTGCGCTTCGCGCGCGGGGCGGAGTAGGGTAGGCGCACTGAGTCTGCATCCACCGCCGCTGCGGAGGGGGGCGCAACTTATTCTCCTTGGCGGGGCTGCGGGGTGTCTGAACAATGAGCGTGCGTGTTGACCGACGTGGCGTCCTTGCGGGAATTGCCGTTCTGCTCGGGGGTTGCGCCAGCCAAGGCGGGATGCCCTTTGGGTCCGGCTTCGGGAATCCAGCCGAATACGGCCCGATCAATGACCATGGCCACGAAATCCCCGGGCTCGACATGAGCCGGATCAATCCCGACGTGCTTCGCCGGCAGGTCGCCTTCGCCAGTCCCTATCGGCCGGGCACGATCGTCGTCATGATCGGCGAACGCCATCTCTATTTCGTCGAGCCGGGCGGCCGGGCGATGCGCTACACCGTAGGCGTCGGCCGTGAGGAGGCCCTCAATTTCCGCGGCAACGCCGTCATCGGCAGAAAAGCGGAATGGCCGCACTGGACGCCGACGGCAGACATGATTCGGCGCATGCCGATCTATGCGCATTACACGGCCGGCCTGCCCGGCGGCATCGACAATCCGCTCGGCGCGCGCGCGCTCTATCTCTATCGCGGCAACCAGGACACCTACTTCCGCCTTCATGGCACGATTGAACCGGAGACGATCGGCCAGAAAGTTTCGAGCGGCTGCATCCGCCTGTTCAATCATGACATCATCGATCTCTACAACCGCGCCCCAGTTGGCACGCAGGTCATCGTGATTCAGGAAGGCGAGTCGATGCGCGCCGAGGCGGGGCCGGAGACCAATGGCTATTACGAGCCTGGACCGGAGCCGATTGGGCCCTATGCTGGGCCGCCGGGCCCCTTTTATGCCGAGCAACAGGGCCCTTATGTCGGACCGCCAGGTCCCTATGCTGGACCCTATTACGATCCGCCGCCGTGGGCCTCGGGGTATTGATGCGCGTGGGGCGAACGGTGGCGCGGCAATCCGGACCTCCCGGTTGTGCGCCCCGTCGCGCCCGGCGCTTTCGCTTGTCATCGCGAAACCGATTTGTTAGACGACCGCCTTCGCTTCGCGCCGCCTGACGCTGAGCGGAAAGTGCGGCCATGGCGGAACTGGTAGACGCGCTAGCTTGAGGTGCTAGTTCTTTAACCGGAGTGGAGGTTCGAGTCCTCTTGGCCGCACCAGTTCTTTTAGCGACGCCGGCTTCTCTTTGAGCTCGAAGGCGGCTCGCCGCCGCTCAAAAGCCGATCGCGGCGGCGCGCGCCAGCCCAAGCCATACGGCGCTGCGCTAGCTTCGTAACGCCGCGTTGTTTCTCGATCCCGTCGTTACGCGGCGCGCCGCGTCGCCGTGTCGCTTCCCTGTTCTTTATCGATCGGCCCATCGAGTTCGAGCCCATCGGGCAGCATAATGACGGATTGGGGGCGGCGCTGACATTCATACATTGCAAACCGGATCGCCTCGGTCCGGTTCACGAACAAACCGCCGCGAAGACTTTGGGCGTCCTTGACGACCCAGCGTCCCGCTCGATCCTGTCCGATGAAGAGGCACGAATGGTTGGCGGGGCTGGCAGCTCTGATACCGTGCTGGGTCATTGGTTTTGCCTCGTGCTGTCGCGAGGGCCGGCCGTCTTCTGGCGGGTCCATCGCCTGAAGTCGTTGTATGGCCGCCGATCAATGCGGCGGCAGTCGGGCCAGAAGCTCAGCCACCAGCCCGAATCCGAGCGAAATCAGCAGCAACACGCCGATACGGGTGAAAATCTGTAACGGCGCCGGCGGATCGATTTCATACGAATCCGATCGATCAACGCCGCGAAGCGGCAGGTCTTCATCTCCGTCCGCTCTCACTCCGTCCCACGACAGATTGCGCATAATCGAGCTCCATGTCCTCTCGTCGACAAAAACATGTGCTCGGAGGCGTAAGCATTCGAGATGGAAAGAGGGCTCCAGATATAAGCGATGCATAAATCTCTGGCTGAGGGGGTCTCTCCTTTGTTGGATCGCGCCGCCCGTCGACCGGCCCCGGGCCGACGAGCGCCAGCCCGCAGAGCGCGGCTCGCATTGACAGCTCCGGTCGGGAAGACATAAGGGGTTCAACCGGCCGCGCCCGGCCACGCCGCAGCTCGCGTGGCGCGCGCGTTAACGATACGTATTAACGAAGCGTTACGAGGATCGCTCTAAATTTACCGCTAGTCGTTCGTCGATCGTCTGGTGAGACAACGGTTTGCGCAGTGATTTGGACGGACTGACGATGCCGGATGGCAAGGTTTTCTTTTCCCGCCCATTCTCGCTCGTTGCCTTCGCGTTCGCGGCTGCTCTATCGGGTTGCGGCGGCGGGGCCGGTCCGGTGGATGTCGCCGACCTTCCTTCGGGCATGGTTCGTACAAGTTTTCCCAAGCCACATGACTATCCGGTCCACGGGATCGACGTCTCCAAGTTTCAAGGCGACATCGATTGGAACGCAGTCGCGAGCAGCGGAGTCAAATTCGCCTGGATCAAGGCGACCGAGGGCGGCGATCGCGCGGATGAGCGCTTTCAGGCCAATTGGACCGGCGCAAAAACCGCTGGAGTGGCGCACGGCGCCTATCATTTCGTCTATTGGTGCCGTCCGCCGATGGAGGAGATGGCCTTTTTCGAGCAGAACGCGCCCGTCGAGGACGACGCACTGCCCCCAGTCCTCGACGTCGAGGCGACGCCGACGTCGAAAACCTGCCACCGCCATCTCACCCAGGAAAGCGCCGCGGCCGATATGAAGGTCATGCTGGAGGAGATGGAGCGCCACTATGGCAAACGGCCAATCATCTATACGACGGTCGACTTCTACGAGGCCATCCTGTCTGGCGGCGCCTTCTCCGACTATCCAATCTGGGTCCGCTCCACCAAGTATCATCCTGCGGTCAAGTATGGATCGCGCGCCTGGGCGTTCTGGCAATACCAGTCTGACGGGCAGACGCCCGGCATCAACGGCGCCGTCGATCGCGACGTATTTTATGGCACGAAAGAGCAGTGGGACGCCTTCCTTCGTGAGCAGCCGTCGGGCGCCCGGCAGCCGACCATTGAGCAGGCGGTGACCCAGCAACTGGCGGATCCCAGCGTTCCGCCCACGCCTCAGAACCCGGCGGACCAGCAAGCCGCCGAGCAATAGGCGGGGAGCGTCTAGAGAACGAACAGTCGCAGCGAGCGAGGACTCGCGAAGTATTCTGGTCGCGCACCGTGGTCCTGAACAGCGGGACGCGGCGACAGTCCGGCCACGAAATCGATGGGAGTCACGGATGCCCTTGGAAGGCGAGGCCGATCTCAAGGCCGACGCCCTGACGTTTCACAGCGCGCCGCGGCCCGGCAAGCTTGAGATCAGGGCGACCAAGCCGCTCGCCAATCAGCGCGATTTGGCGCTCGCCTATTCGCCCGGCGTCGCCTTTCCGTGCGAGGCGATAGCGGCCGATCCTCACAGCGCAGGGATTTACACCGCGCGCCAGAATCTGGTCGCAGTCCTCACCAACGGCACAGCGGTATTGGGCCTCGGCGCCATCGGTCCTCTGGCGTCGAAGCCGGTGATGGAAGGCAAAGCGGTTCTGTTCAAGAAATTCGCGGGCATCGACGTCTTCGATATTGAGGTCGCGGAATTGAACGTCGACAAGCTGGTCGACATCATTGTCGCGCTCGAGCCGACGTTCGGGGGAATCAATCTCGAGGACATCAAGGGTCCGGAGTGTTTCGAGGTCGAGGAGAAGGCGAAGGCCCGAATGGGCATCCCCGTGTTCCACGACGATCAGCACGGCACGGCGATTATCGTTTCCGCAGCGGTCGTCAACGCGCTCGAGCTCGCGGGCAAGCAACTCAAAGAGGTCAGGATCGTCTGCTCGGGCGCTGGCGCAGCGGCGATCGCATCGCTCAACCTTCTTGTCTCGCTCGGCGCCAGCCGCGAGAACATCATCGTTTGCGACATTGAGGGGGTTGTCTTCAAGGGCCGCAACAGGCTGATGGATCGGTGGAAGGAAGTTTACGCTCGCGACACCAGCGCGCGGATCCTCGCTGACGCCATTTCCGGCGCTGACATTTTCCTCGGCCTTTCGGCGGGCGGCGTGCTGAAGCCCGAAATGCTCAAGCAGATGGCGAGCAACCCTCTGGTGATGGCGCTCGCCAATCCGACGCCAGAGATCATGCCGGAACTCGCCCTCGCGACGCGACCGGACGCGATGATCTGCACCGGCCGCTCCGACTATCCGAATCAGGTCAACAACGTCCTTTGCTTTCCTTATATTTTTCGTGGCGCCCTCGACGTCAGCGCGAGCGAGATCAACGAAGCGATGAAGAAGGCGGCGGTCGCGGCGATCGCGGCGCTGGCTCGCGAGACGCCCTCGGAGGTCGCGGCGCAGGCCTATGGCGGCGAATCGGCGCTGTTTGGCAAGACGTCGCTCATTCCAAGCCCGTTTGATCCGCGGCTGATGCTGCGGATTGCGCCTGCGGTCGCGCGGGCGGCGATGGAAAGCGGTGTCGCCCGGCGGCCGATCGCCGATTTTGGCGCCTACGCCGATCAGCTCAACCGCTTCGTCTTTCGTTCCGGCTTCATCATGAAGCCGCTGTTCGCCAAAGCTCGCGCCGCACGCAAGCGGGTCATCTATTCCGAAGGCGAGGACGAGCGCGTGCTGCGCGCGACACAGGTGGTGTTGGAAGAGGGCATCGCTGAGCCCGTGCTGATTGGCCGCCCCGATGTCATGCGAGACCGCATCAAGCGCTTCGGCCTGACGATCAGAGCCGGCGACGATTTCGAGATCATCAATCCAGAGGACGATCCACGCTATCGCGACTATGTCGCGACCTATCTGAAAGTCGCAGGCCGCAAGGGCGTGACGCCGGACGTCGCGCGCACCGTGGTCCGCACCTCGCCAAGCGTAATCGGCGCGCTCGCCCTTCATCGCGGCGAAGTGGACGCGCTGATCTGTGGCCTTGAAGGCCGCTTTACGTCGCGCCTCGATCATATTCGCGATATTGTCGGGCTCGCGCCAGGGGCAAGAGATTTCTCCGCGTTATCCCTCGTCGTCGCTTCTACGGGCGTATACTTCTTAGCTGACACGCACGTACGCTATGACCCGAGCGCGGAAGAGATCGCCGAGACGGCGGTCGCCTGCGCCGTGCATGTGCGCCGCTTTGGCCTTGAGCCCAAGATCGCGCTGATCTCACATTCCGACTTCGGCTCCGCCGACACGCCGTCAGCCCTGAAAATGCGCGAGGCGCTGCGTCTGTTGCAGGAGCGCGCGCCGGACCTCGAAGTCGACGGCGAGATGCAGGCGGACACCGCGCTATCGCTCGCCGCCCGTCAACGCGTGATCGCGAACTCGCGGCTTGAGGGCGAAGCCAATGTGCTGATCTTCCCGAACCTCGACGCGGGAAACACAGCGTTGCAACTGACCCGGGTCATCGCCGACGCGCTGCCGGTTGGGCCGATTCTCATTGGCCCCGCCAAGCCCGCGCACGTGCTGACGCCCTCGGTCACGGCGCGCGGCATCGTCAACATGACGGCAATCGCGGCGGTCGAAGCCGCCAGCGGACAGGCGATACGTTCCCATATCCAAGATCGGAGCGGCGGCGATTTGTGATTTGACACCCGCCGCCTCGGGGGCCAGTCTGAGCGCGTCGCTCCGAACCGCAAATGCGCAGGCGACGCAACGCCGCCGATCATCCAAGGCGGCAGAAAGACGGGGTAGCCATGACTCCGCCGGGTCAGGATATGTGATCCCGGGCAACCAGGGTCACAACGCCATCAACCGCCCTTTATGCGAGGGTGGAGGGCGCTCAAAAACATCATTGACCAACATTCGCAGCGCCGGGACGCGAAGGCCAAGCGTTCCTCACCTGAGATATCATCTGCACTATCACAGACGTTTCGCGAGCAGCGAAACAGGGCCCCGTTCCGCCGAAGCGCGCCGGGGCCCATATGATTTCGCTTGGGCCCTTCGCCGCGGCCGCGCGCCAAACTGCGCGGCTCAGTCATTCCAGAGACTTCTCTGCTCTTTTGCGGACTCTCTCGTCCTCTGATGAGCGGCTAAGTCTCGATGCTTCAGGCGAAGCGCCGCGGGCTTTGCCAGCCGGCTGCGCGGCGCTTGGGCGGAATGCGAGCGAACAGAACGCGCGGACCAGGTCTCCGATCGATTCAACCCGAGAGACGGCGATTACCCGCGTAATCGCGTGATTTTGTCCCGCGCCGCTTCGTTCGCCGGAGCTGGCGGATCTTTCGCCGCCGCAGCCCCGTGGCCTTCGGCGTCATGGCGGCGCGAGCCGCGCTCATGCCGCGCAGCTTGCAACGCCCCTTCGGCGAAAGAACGGGCGGCCTGCTCGGCCTCGAGCTGTTCTTTCAGCTTGGCGAGTCTTTCCTCAAACTGCTGCCGCTCGGCGTCCATCGCCCTGTCCTGCTCGGCGATGCGAGCCTCAGCCATAACAATCTTGTGCTCGGCGCGCTGCAGTGCGGAGTTCTTCGATTCCAGGGCCTTGGTGAGCTCGGCCGATCGCTGCTCGAGCGCCGCGCGCGTGGCGTCGACTTCCGCGTGCATGGCGCGCGCCGACGCCAGATCCTTCTCAACGTCGGCGAGGGTCGCATCTCTGGACTTCGCGGCAAGCGAGCTTTCGAGCGCCCGCTGCTCGAAGCCCCGAATCTCGGCGTCGCGTTCGCGCAGCTTCTCGCGCGCCTCGCTCAACAGTCGCTCGGCGGCTTCAGAACGCGAAGTCATCGCGCTGAGCTCTTCCCGCAAGTTCGAAGCGGTCAGCCGATGCGCTTCGGCCGCGTCGAGGTGAGCGGCCTTGAGCTTCGCGTGAGCCGCGGTTTCCTGGGCAATCGTCGCCTCGAGCTCCTCCACGCGCTTGGCCAAGTCGTCGCGTCGGCCCTCGAGGTCGCTCAATTGCCGGCTCAGTTTCGAGGCGTTGGCCACGAATTCCTCGCTCCTCGTCCGCAGAGTTCGATTCTCTTGCGACAAGAGAGCATTCTGGTCCTGCAGCGCCGCCCGGTGCTGTTCGACCTCCTGAAGACGCTTCTCCTTGGCGGCAAACTCCGCCCTCAGCGAGGGCAATTGTTCGCTCACTGTGTGCAGGCGCCGCTTGTTGTCCTCGAGCTCCCGCTCGGTGCGTTCGAGCTTCGCCTTTCGCTCTGCCAGCGCGGCGCGGGCTTCCGAGGCGGCGGCTTCGGCCGCGGCGTTCGCTTTCTCCAGGTCTTTGACGCGCTCCGAGGCTTCCTCGTGTCTGACTGCGAGCGCGTTGCGGTCGAGCGTCAGGGCAGCGTGATCAGCCCGCAAACGCTCGTGCGCGTCAGTCAAACCCTCGCACTTCCGCTCAGCCTCGAGGTGAGCGACTTTCGTTCGCTCGATCTCGATCAGCGTCTGGTCAATGGGCGTCAGGACATCGTAGAATTGGGCGCGGATGGCTTCGATGTTCCGGAACGAGAACTCGATGGCGTCCAGATGAGTGCGCAACCCTTCGTTACGGCGGCCAATCGAATTGAAGGTGCGCGCGACCTTGAGCGACTTCGCTTCGCCGTTGCGGCCTTGCTCGCCCGACGCGAGCGCGCCCAAGCTGGTGATGACGGAACCGGATTTGACAGGGTCGGGCTCCTCTCCTGGTTCATACCGTATGGCGAGGGCTCGCGAGTCATTTGCGGGCGCCGGGCTGTTCTTGAACAGCTTTTCCCAAACCGTAGCCATGGCGGCGTCCCCTGACCTATTCCGAAACGATGGTGAGAATGATCGTACGGAATACAACCGATCACGGGAATATATCGCGGTCGTGACAAGAAGGTCAAACTTGGGGTCGGGATTTCTCCCTTAGGTCAGAGTGGGTCGTAGATTGCGAAAACGACTGGCTTTTCTGACGAAAAAGCCAACGAACCACGAGGCGGCACGCTCGAATCCAAAGCTTGGCTCCAGCGTTCCGATTCAACCGCCTACGTGTTTCCGCCAATCATGCGCCTCCTTGAAGCCAAGCACTTCGCGGATCTTGCGGTTCGACAAAGGCGCCTCGAATTCGCCCATCGTCCGGGTCACCGGCGTGTTGGGACAGAGCTTGGCCAGCGCTTCCTTGGTCGGAATATTGAGCGTGATCGTGTCGTTGGTCGCGTTGAACACCTGGAACCCGAGGCCGTCCTTCTCCAGGCACAGGCGCACGATCTCGCCGAGGTCGCGCGCGTCAATATAGCTCCAGGCGTTGCGCTTGCGCATCGCCGGATTGGCGGCATAGCCCTTGAACGGGCCATATTCATGCGGCTCGATCACATTGCCGATCCTGAGCGCGTAGATGTCCGCCTTGTAGCGCATCGCGAAGGCGCGGGCGGTCTTTTCGTTGCAGACTTTGGACAGGCCGTACGAGTCCATCGGATCGACGTCGTAGTCCTCCTCGAGCGGGAAGGAGTGGAAGTCCTTGTCTCCCTCGGCGAAGCAGACGCCGTAGGTGGTCTCGCTCGAGGCGATGATGACCTTGCGCACGCCGAGCTTCATGGCGGCTTCGATGACGTTATAGGTGCTGGTGACATTCGTCGTGAAGGTGACGTTGTCGGGCTCGATCAGGACGCGCGGAATGGCGGCGAAATGGACCACCGCGTCAGGCGGGCCCGGCGGCCGGCCATCGTTGAAGCCGGCGAAGGTCGGGTGCGTCGTCAGAGCGTTGAACGCCTGGCCGCTGTCGGTGAGGTCGGCGATCAGCGTCGGCACGCCCGGCAGGTCGAGCGGCTTCAGATCGACATTGAGGACGGAATAGCCGTGGGCGACGAGATGCGGAACGGCGTGGCGGCCAGCTTTGCCGGTTCCGCCTGTAAACACAATGCGCTTGCCTGACATGGAGTTTCGACCCTCGCGAATATTGCGCGCCTTCTTAAGGCCCGCGGGCGAGTGCGTCGATAGCCGGGCTCGGTCTTTATGCCCGTGGATGGGCGCTTCTGTAAGCCGCGAGGAGGCGCGCGCTGTCAACTCCAGTATAGACCTGCGTCGTCGACAGCGAGGCGTGCCCGAGCAGGTCCTGGATGGTTCTCAAATCGCCCCCGCGAGCCAGAAGATGGGTGGCGAACGAGTGGCGGAGCGCATGCGGCGTCGCGGTTTCGGGCAGGCCAAGCGCGCCGCGCATTCGAGCCATCGCCAATTGCACGACGCGTGGCGATAGCGGGCCGCCCTTTGCGCCGACGAACAGCGGGCCCGCGGGCTTGAGAGCGTACGGGCAAAGCGCCAGATAGTCCTCGATCGCCCTGCGGACTGGCGGGATAACGGGCGTAGAGCGCGACTTCTGGCCCTTGCCGACGATCGTGACCGTTTCGGTTTCGCCGATCGGCGCGTCGGCGCGTCGGATGGAGAGCGCCTCGGAGATGCGCAGGCCCGCGCCGTAGCAAAGCGCGAGCACGGCGGCGTCGCGCGCCAACACCCAGGGCTCGCGCTCTTCGCCTTCCCGCAAAGCCGTTGTGGTCATGGCCTTGGCGTCGGCAGCGGTCAATGGCCGGGGCAGGCGACGGCCGGACTTGGGCGCGCGTAAGGCGCCAAGGGCTGCGGCCGTTTGGCCGCTTTCGCGTGCGATATGGCGGGCGAGCGATTTCAAGGCGGAGAGCGCGCGCTGCAGCGAGCGGCCCTCGACCCCTTCCGTCCGCCGGTAGGCTAGAAAAGCGCGCAGATCGGCTGGGGCGCAGTCCGCAAAATCGCCGATCGTGGGCGGCGCGCCGAACCGCTTACCGAGAAAAGAGAGATATTGCCTGGCGTCGCGGCCGTAAGCCTCGATCGTGTGAGCGGATAGGCGCCGCTCGTGGGCGAGATGACGAAGCCACGCGGCCGTCGCCGCTGCGAGGTCGGGCGCGGCGGGGAGGCCGACGAGTTCGAGGGAGGGAGCGGGCTTTGGCACGGGGAGGACGATGCTGTGGAAGGGTTAAGCGGCGGTTGCAGGAGCGGACGCGGGCCATTGTCCTTCAGCGCGAGCGGCGCTAATATGGACCGGTCAAATCGACTGGTCAACATCATGAAAGAACTTCTCGAATATCAAGCCTCTGAAGCCAAGGCCAAATGGGCCGAGCTTCTGGACGAAGTTGAGCGCGGCCGCACAGTCCGTATCACCCGGCACGGCAAGACGATCGCTCGGGTTGTCCCCGAGGCCGATGGGCGCGCGGCCGAGGTCGCCGAGGCGATTGAACGGCTCAAGGCGCTGCGGGAGAAAACGGGCAAGGCGCCGCTTGCTGAACTTCTGGCGAGCCGCCACGAGGGGCACAAATATTGAGCTTGGTCATCGATGCGTCGATGCTCGTTGCGTGGTTCCTCGACGAGAAATCCGATCCAACCGTAGAAGCCGCATTCGACACGGTCACGCGCGTCGAGACGCTTGCTCCAAGTCTCTTCTACTATGAGATCCGGAACGCCCTTCTCGTAAGCGAGCGGCGAAACCGCATTACGAAGCGATGTCGGCGGCGTTCCTGCGCGATCTTGGCTTGTTGCCCGTTCGATTGAAGCCTGCCGGCGACGACGCGGGCCTTATGGCGCTCGCTCGCAAGCGCAGGCTTACCGTATACGACGCCGCTTATCTGGAGCTCGCCAAGCGCGAAGGGTTGCCCCTGGCGACCCTCGATCGCGAGCTCGAAAAGGCGGCGGTCGCCGAAGGCGTCGCTCTGTTCGGGGCTTGACCCTCAGCCGCGCCCGGGCGGATGCTTAAACTTGCGATCGCCGGGCGCCAAAATAGCGGCGATCGGCAGGGCTGGAGGCTAACTGATGCGGTTCCTTGCTCTCATCGGCGCGCTTGCGATCATCGCCGCCATTGGCGCGGCGATCTATTTCTTTGGCGGCTTCTACAATGTCGCTCAGAGCGCCGATAATCCGGCGATCATCGACTGGGCGCTGGCGAGCGCGCGAGGCGCTTCAGTCGTCGCGCACGGGACGGAAACGCCGCCGGCCAACCTCGACGATTCCGAGACCGTCAAGGCCGGCGCGCGCTCTTATTCGACGATCGGCTGCGTCAATTGTCACGGAGGGCCGCCGGACGCCAATTGGGCCAAGTGGTCGGAGGGGCTGAAGCCGGTCCCCGCCGATCTCAAGGTCATGGCGAAAGACCGCACCGCTTCGCAACTCTTCTGGGCGATCAAGAACGGCATCAAGTTCACGGGCATGCCGAGCTTCGGCTTGGCCGGGGCGTCCGATCAGGACCTGTGGTCGATCGTCGCCTTCATCAAGAAACTGCCGAGCGTCTCGGATGACGAATACAAGGCCTGGACGGCGTCCCCATAGCGTTGCTTTTGGATGGAGCCGGCCAGGCGGGAACGGTCCAGGCGGCAGATCCTGTCGATAGCGAATGAAGTTGTCCGGTTTTGGTAGCGCTTGATGTGTCCGCTTCTGGTTTTGTTCTGCTGTGGGGGGGTGGGCAAGGCGGAGGTTTTTCTATGCCGTCCACGAGGCTCGCCGCCGAGCGGATTTAGGCGGCGTTTTTCGCATCTCTGATCGCTCCGTTCTGGTCATAGCGGCCGATGCAGCGCGGTCCATGAAAGAGGGCGTGCGAGCCGTCGGCAAGGTTTTCGATCAAGGTTGCCAAAGATCCGCCGGACCGCTTTGACCAGTGCATTGGCGCGGTCGACAATGAAGAACAGGACGTCCCCGCGCGCCTAAGCTGGACGTTCGCCGCGGACAAGCATATTGGCGCGCGCGATATGGCCCTCGAACAGGCGCTCGCCGTTCCGGGCGGCGCGCTCGGTCTGCCGCGCGCCCTCGGCGAGGGCCTCGTCGCGCCGGCCGAGCCTCACAAGCGCTTCCATGCGCAGGGCGCCAAACCAGGTCTGCCAGGTCTCGAAGCCGGTCGCGTGCCAGGCTTCCACTCCGCGTTCGAACTGCGCGAGGCCCTGTTCGACCTTGCCTTCCCGCATGTCGGCCCAGCCAAGCGCAATCTCGGCGAAGGCGACGAACTCGGGAAAGCCTCGCGCGCCGGCGAAGGGCATGCAGCGCGCCGCCCATTCGCGCGCCGTCGCCGGGTCATCGCGCAGCATGGCGATGATGAAGTTGGCGAGCATGGAGAAGCCAATCGAATGCGGCTGCCCCAGCGTCTCGGCGAGGGCGGCTGAGTTGCGCGCATGCCGGACGCCCTCCTCGCCGTCGCCAGTCATCGCGCACGCTATGGCGAGATAGAACCGGCCAAATACGCCGAAGTCCATGAGATAGTGCGGATACAGGGCGGCGTCGCGCTCCGGGCGATAGAGGCTGACCGTTTCGGTCAGCCTCTCGCGCGCGACGGCCGCCTCCCCAAGATGCAGGCGAATCATGCCATTCATATTGCCGGCTGCGAGAATGTGTTCGGTCGCAGGATCGGCGCGCATCGCTTCGTCGAGCGCGGCGGCGAGCGGAAGCGCGGTCGAAAGCTCGGCGCGTCCCCAATGGAAGAGCGCAAGCCCGTAGGTGATGCGGAAGAGGCTCGGCGTGTCGGGCAGGGAGCGGCAGGCGTCGTAGGCGCGCCGCTGGACGGCGCCGAAGGCCGAACTTCCTGGGCCACGCATCACCATGTGCGCAGGGCCGAGCACCGCGAGCAGCCCCAGTTCCGCGCGGCGACGCGCTTCATTGTCCGGCTCCCCCGCAAGGGCGTCCAGTCCCGCCTGCAGCGCCGCCGCTGCTTCCTGCGGGCTGCCCCGGCCGATCGCCGCGCCCCCCGCGCGCAGCCACCAGCCTGCCGCCTCCAGCGGCTTCGCCGCCGCGGTCAGATGGCGGGCGACCATTTCCGGCTCACGCTCGCCAAGCTCGGCGAACCCGGTAACCAGGCATTGGGCGACGCGCGCATGCAGGTCCCGGCGCGGCCGGACGAGGAGCGAGGCATAGGCCGCGTCCTGAATCAGCGCGTGCTTGAAGATCAGCGCGCCGTCGCCGCCCTGCTGCACGAGCCCGGAGGCGAGCAGGGCGGCAAGCGGCTCGCGCAGGTCGCCCACCGCCTCCTCGACGACCGCGGCGAGCAGGGCGGCGGAGAACTCGCGCCCGATGATTGCGCCCACCTGCAGATAGCGCCGCGCGTCCCCGAGGCGATCCAGGCGCTCGGTGAGCAGGTCCGAAAGGCTCTCGGGGAGGTCCGCCCGGCGCGCCCGGTCAGGCGCGTCGAGCATCATCCGCGTCATCTCCTCGACGAACAGCGGCACGCCGTCGGTGCGTTTGACGATGCGGTCGATGTCGATGCGCGAGAGGCCGGCCTCGAGGCCGATCGCCTCGGCGAAACGGGAGGAGTCCTCGGCGCTCAGCCGGTCGAGATGGAGCGCCGTGACATTGTCGGCCCCCGCCCATTCCGGCCGCGCTCCGGGCCGGGTCGTCGCGATCAGCAGGAGCCGCGCCGAGCGGCTCGCCTCGACGAGTTGCGCCACGAGGTCCTGCGAGGTCGGATCGGCCCAGTGCAGGTCTTCGTAGACGAGGACGATCGGCGCTTCCTTCGTTTCGAGCAGGAGGAGCTCGCGCAGCACACCGAGCGTGCGGGCGCGCTGCTCGGGCGGCGGCATGGCGACCGGAGGCGCCTCGGGGAACTCGATCGAGAGCAGGCTCGCGGCAAGCGCCAGCGCCTCGGGGTCCGACGTGCGCCGTCCGGCGAGGAAGGCCTTGAGCTTGCCGAGCCGCGCGCCAGCGCCGTCCTCGGCTGCGATGCCGCACTGCTTTTGCAGGAGGTCGATGTGCGGATGAAGCGCGGTATTGGCGAGCGCCGCGTTGCACTGCAGGCCGAACTGCCTGAACTCGGCGTCGCCCGCGATCTCGCCGAGGATGTGGGCGAGCCGAGACTTGCCGATGCCCGGCTCGCCGACGATGTAGATCGTGCGGCCGGTCCCGGCGACGGCCTCGCCGAACAGTTTCAGAAGAAGCTCGCGCTCGGCGTAGCGGTTGATGAGCGGAGCGTTGGCGACCTCGCGGCGCCGCTCGAAACGGGATCGGGTCTCGCGCACGCCCTCGATGGCGAAAGCCTCGACAGGTTCGGCGAAGCCCTTGAGCGTCTGGGGGCCAAGCGAGCGGGCGATGAAGAGGCCCTGGGTAAGCTGGGCGGTCGACCGCGCCATCACGACCTGACCCGGCTCGGCCGCGCCCTGCAGGCGGGCGGCGATATTGAGCGCCGCGCCGGTGAAATTGTCCTCGATGCGGTCCGTCGCTGGGTTCGCCTGACTCACGATGACGCCGGTCGCGACGCCGACGCGCGCGCGCAAGGCCACGGACCCGGCGGAAAGCTTGGCCACCGCCTCCACGATCGCGAGGCCCGCCCGCACCGCCCGCTCGGCCGCGGTCTCGTTGCCGATCGGATAGCCGAAGCAGACGATAACGCCGTCGCCGAGGTGATGGAGGATGAATCCCCCGAAGCGCTCGACGGCCTCCCGGATCGCCATCCGGTAGGCCGCGAGGCCGTCCATCAGCTCTTCGGGATCGCGGCCGTCGATCATACGCGTCGATTCGACGAGATCGGCGAACAGCACCGTCATGTTGCGCCGCTCGCCGTGAGCGAGCCGCGCGGTCACGCTTTCCCGATCGGGGCGCTTCGTTCCGCACGCCCCGCAGAAGCGGGCGCCCTCCGAATAAGGCGCGCCGCAAGACGGGCAGAATGCAGTCAATGCACCGCCTGCCGTTCCGGCAGAAGCGTGAAGCCACTCGTCGCCTGCTCCGCCGTCCCGATGGCGAACATCAGCAACATATCGTAGTCGAAACCCTGCGTCGCTTGGGTGAGCGCCTGCCGGATCGCCGCCGTATCGACCGGCCGGGCGTCCTCAGCGAAGCGGACAAAGGGGATGGGGGCGTCCGCGGCGGCGGGGCTGGCCATCGCCCGCAGCACGTTCGCGACGATCGGCGAGGGCGTCTGCGGCGACGATCTGAGCTGCGGATCGTGGCCCGACCGGTTTTGGTACCAGGCGGACCAACTGGGACTGCCGGCCATGTAGAGGCAGAAGGGGTCGCCGTCCAGCGGCAGGTGCACACTCGCAAGCGGCGAGGGATACATGCGCGCGCCGAGCCCGGACTGCGAGGTTCCGTGGCAACTTAAGCAGCCGGACGCGCGAAACGGCCCGCTCACCGTCGTATGCGGAAGGCCAAGGCAAGCCGCATCGCTCTTGAGCGTGCCGGGCGCGATCTGAGTAGCGGTCGGCTTCAAAAGGATGACCCCATGGCGCTCGGCGATGTCGATCGGGCCGGACATGCGGCCGCCCCAGCCAAGGGTCGCAGCCGTATATTCCGGCGCCTTGGGATTGCGCCAGAATTGCGTGAGGCCGTCGTGACCGGGCGGGTGGCCGGTATAGTAGCCATCGTATTCCGGGTCGTTCCCCCAGGTGGCGCCAAGGGGGATGAGCTGATCCCACGGCCCGGTCCCCTTGGGGGCGGACTTGTCGTAGACGAACGTCGTGAACACCCAGCCCGTTTCCGGCGAGGCTTCGCTGTCCTTGACGATGATGTCGAACTGCATCACGCGCAGATCCTGCACCACCGGCGCCCACGGGTATGTCGTCGGACGGTTTTTCTTGTACCAGTCGATGACCTGCGCCGGCGCCGGGCGATAGACGCGCCAGATCGCCGCGCCGTCGACATCGGGCCATTGATCGGGCGTCGCGGCGATGCCGCCGGCTTTGACGACGATCGAGCCCTCGCGATAGTTCGCGGCGGCGTAGCTCGGCTTGCCGATGGTTTTCCAGATGTCGCCGAGGGTCGAAGCGGCCATCGGGTCGTAGTAGATGATCGTATGGTTCTGCGTGTCGACCTTGAGCTTCTTGTGCGCCTCGCTCGATGCGAGCACGATCTGACCGGTAAATGAGCCGAGGATGGCGTCGCGCCCGCTCTCCGCGCCGCCCTCGCCCATCCACGGCATGTCGTACCAGCCGCTGGCGGCGGGATCCCAGTCGGCTGGCGCCTCGATCATTTTCCGCAGCGTGGGCTCCACATAGGCCTTGAGCTTCGTCATGTAGTCGGCGGCGTTGGCCAGGGTGATTGGCCCTTTCGGACGGGCGTCGAGCCAGGAATGCGAGGGCGGCGTCGAGGGATAATCGTGGCTGAGCTTACGGAATTCGTAGGGGCCGCTGAAAGGGGGCGGGTTCACGCCGTCGGGCACGGCTATGCCGTTGTTGGAGGCGAAAGGATCGGGCGGCGGCGGCCCCTCCTTTGCGACGCCGACGAGCGCCGACGCCCCCAACATCAAGATCGCCGACACCGGCGCGATGAGCTTCCGCATTTGTTCCCCCCGCAGCGGTCCGTGTTCGCCGCTGCAAATCATCGTTGGCTTCGCTGGCCAATATCCGCGAGGCAAGTTCCGGGCTCACGAATTCTTGGCGGCGTAAAGTCTTGGCCGCGCAAATCTTGACCAATTCAGGCAAAATATGACCGATGTTCCGATTGTTGGCAATGTTACCCGAGGGTGTTTTCCGGGCACGGTCATCTCGAGTTCCGTTAGAACTGGGGTCGTGCAGCACGCCTCTCAGGAACGCGCTGCAAGGCAGCTCGGCCGTCGCAACGTGTCCACCTTAATATGGCTGCCGCCGCGCTCGTCAGCGCTTCGATGATTGGCTGCGCAATGCGACGGGTGCTAACGCTCCTCGCTGGAAAATCACTCCGGGCAAATTCACGAGACGCGACGTGGCCTCGATAACAAAAATCGTCTGCGACGCTGCGAGCGCCACTCTAGCTTCGCCACCTATCGCGCGATTGTCGGCTTACCGGTTCGATCCTCTCGGAAAATGACATTGTTCAATAATCCTGGCCTTCAAAATCCACCGCTAGAAATTCGTTTGTGAGATAATCCCGCTCGTGAATTTTTCTGTCATGTCGTATTTTCTTGGCCTTCACGCGCTCCGGGTTATTTTTGATGTACGCGTCCAATCTCGGCCGCGTGCTTCCGGGGAGCGCTCCCTGTCCCCCGGAATCCAAGCTTTTCCAACCCTCACAATCGGGGTTTTCGCGGCGAAAAGGACGGCGCCCAACAAGACCCAAACCCGGATCGACCGCCCTAAGCGTCGCAGCCCGTTGCCGAGAATCGGGCTCAATGCAAAAGCACGGCGGCGTCGCGTCTGTCCGGACCTACCCCAGCAGCTCCTCGAGATGCGGGATCAACGGCGCGTCGGCCGGCGGCATCGGGTAGATCGCCAGGTCCTTCGGCCGGACCCATTTCAGCGCCTGCCCCTCGAGCGGCTGAACGAAGCCCTCCCAGCGCCGGCAGACGTAGAGCGGCATCAGGAGGTGGAAGTCGTCGTAGGCGTGGCTCGCGAAGGTGAGCGGCGCGAGGCAGTCCGCCTTGACGCTAATGCCAAGCTCTTCCGCGAGTTCGCGGATCAGCGCCTCCTCGGGCGTCTCGCCCGCGCCCAGCTTGCCGCCGGGAAATTCCCACAGGCCCTCGAGCGCCTTGCCTTTGGGCCGTTGCGCGATCAGCACCCGTCCGTCGGCGTCGATCAGCGCCGCCGCGACGACCAGCACAAGCCTCACGAGCGATAGTCGCCGTTGATCGCGATATATTCCTTAGTGAGGTCGCAGGTCCACACGGTCGCGCGCCCGCGGCCCAAGTTGAGATTGGCGGTGATCTCGATTGCGTCCCGCTTCATATAGGCGGAGGTCGCCGCTTCGTCGTAGGTCCGGATCCCGTAGGCCATCGTGGGCGACACGGATCTTGCCGAAGTAGATGTCGAGCTTGTCGCGCTCGGCCTTCTCGCCCGCCTTGCCGACCGCCATGACGACGCGGCCCCAATTGGCGTCCTCGCCAGCGCATGCGGTCTTGACCAGCGGGAATTGGCGATCGAGAACGCGATGCGCTTGGCCGCCTTGCGAGTGGCGGCGCCTTCAACCTTCACTGTCGATGAACTTGCGCGCGCCCTCGCCGTCACGCACCACCTGTTGCGCAAGATTGCGCAGAAGCTCGTCAAGCGCGCGCCGGAATTCGGCGGCGCGCGGATCGGCGGCGTCTTCGATCGGCGTCGCGCTCTTGGCCGCGCCGGTGGCGAAGATCATAAGCGTGTCGGAGGTCGAGGTGTCGCTGTCGACCGTGATCGCGTTGAACGAGCGCTCCACCGATTTCGACAGCATCGCCTGCAGCGCGCCGGGCGCGATCGGCTGCGTCGGTGAAGACGTAGGCAAGCATCGTCGCCATGTCCGGCGCGATCATGCCCGCCCCCTTGGCGATGCCGTTGATGACGACTTCGGCGTCCCCGACCTTGACGCTGGCGGTCGCGATCTTCGGATAGGTGTCGGTGGTCATGATCGCCTTCGCGGCGTCGAGCAGCCCGTCCTCGCGCGCGTCGGCGATCAGCGCGTCGATGACCTTGGTGATGCGCGTCGCTTCGAGCGGCTCGCCGATGACGCCGGTCGAGGCCATGAAGATTTCGCTTGGCGTTGCGCCGACCGCCTTGGCGGCGGCCTCGGCGACTTGAGCGACCGCAGCCGCGCCGACCCCGCCGGTGAAGGCGTTGGCGTTGCCGGAGTTGACGATCAGCGCGCGCGCCTTGCCGCCGTTCGAGATGCGCGCGGCACCAGTCGACGGGCGCCGAAGGGCACTTCGAGCGCGTGAACACGCCCGCGACCGCCGCGGGCTGGTCGAACAGAGCCATCATGACATCGGTCCGGCCAGAATAGCGGACCCCCGCCGCGATTGTCGCGAAGCGGACGCCCGGGATTGGCGGCAGGGCGGGATAAGTTTTTGGCGCCAGCGGCGAGAGCGGGGCGGGAGCGGCCATGAGCGTTTCCGAAGCAGAAAAGAGTGGGCGGGCCCGCTTCTCGCGAGGAAGTAACCTTCCGATCAGGGCGTCTTTGGCTTTGTCAGAGCCGGCGGGAGGCATCTTGCTCGGATCGGCCGGCCGGCGCCTCGGGCGGCAGCGGCTTGCCGTCGGCGTCGAACAGCTCGATTTTGGCGGCGTTGTGGAGCTGGAGGATCGCGTCCTGCTCCGCCTTCTGGGAGACGTAGCGGGCGGCTTGGTCTTTGACCTGCTCGAAGGGCGGGAAGCTCTTGGTCCGCGTGCCTTCGATCTTGATTATGTGCCAGCCGAATTGCGTTTTGACCGGCTCCGAGATCTCGCCTTCCTTCAGTTTGAAGGCGGCGTCGGAAAACTCCGGCACCATCCGGTCCTTGGTGAACCAGCCAAGATCGCCGCCATTGCCAGACGGGTCCTTGGATAGCTCGGTGGCGACCTTGGCGAAGTCCTCGCCGCCTTTGACTCGCGCCAGGGCCTTTTTCGCTTCGTCCTCGCTTGGCAGCAGGATGTGGCGAGCGTGGATTTCTTGTTGCGGCGGCTCGGCCTTGGCGGCCTCGTCATAGGCCTTGCGCTCCGCCTCCTCGGTCGTCGCCGCCTTGCCGACCGAGCCGAGCAGTTCTTCCATCGCCAACTTATCGTGATAATAGGCCATCCTGCGCGCGAATTCAGGCGAGGAGGTCAGCTTGTCGGCCTCGGCCTTCTTGGCCGCGAGCTTGAGGTCGACGAGATAGTCGAGCACGTATTTCTGCCGCGCCGCCCCTTCAAGCTTTTGCGGCAGGCCGGGGCCGATGTCGGTCATCGCGTCGGCGACGTCCGCGTCGGTGATCGGCTGGCCGTCGACCTTGGCGAGAACCTTCGAATCGGCCAGGGCCGGATGGGCGAAACTCAAAGCCGCGCCAAGCCCGAGCGCCAATGCAGCGGCGGCCGTGCGCGAGCGCGCGGAGAAAATAGTTGTCATGAGGGGGGCTCCTTTGAGGCGAGCGAAACGCCGGTCGCCGATGATTTCCGTCTACTTGGGGGGCGGCTATAGAGGGAATTGGGCGACATTGCGAGAGCCGACGAGGCGGGGTCCGCCAGAAATCCATCGAAACTCGCCGCCGTCTTGTCGGTCTGAGCGGATTCTCGACCAGCTGGACAGTGAGGCGTTTGTCCGCTTTGCCGTGAGCCTATGGACGCCCTGACCCTATTCGGCCTCGTGGCCGTCACGGCCATGCTGGTGTTCTACGCGCTGGAGGACCGGAACGCGTGGTACAGTCTGGCCTTTGCAGGCGCGTGTGCGCTTGGCTCGGCCTACGGCTTCTTGCAGGGCGCCTGGCCATTTGGCCTTGTTGAGGCCGTTTGGGCGTTGGTGGCGGCCAACCGATGGCGGGTGAGGAGGCATGACAGTTGAGAGCCTGAAGCGCCGACCGGCGCGGTGCTCATAAAAGCCGCCCGCGTCCAAGCATCGATCTCAGCTGGAGAAACGGAGGCGGCGTCACTTTTCCCTTGACAAGCGCCAATAACGCTCTACATGCGGCGCATCCTGAAGTCGTTTTGGGTCCCGGCGCCGTGTCCGCGCGCGTGGGGCTTTTTGCGTTTGATGGATTTTCGACAAGGGCCGGGCTCCACCGGACGTCGAGACGGATCCCGCGGCTCTCGGCTTTGTGCGTCGAGGCGTCGCCGAAATGGAGATTGGGGCGAATGGCTCGTATTGCAGGCGTTAATATTCCCACCAACAAGCGCGTGGTGATCGCGCTCCAGTATATCCACGGCATCGGGCGGAAGAAGGCCGAAGAGATCGTCGAGAAGGTGCACATCCCGCCTGAGCGGCGAGTCGCGCAGCTGACGGATGCAGAGGTTTTGCAGATTCGCGAGACCATTGACCGCGACTATATGGTCGAAGGCGACCTTCGTCGCGAGGTCTCGATCAACATCAAGCGGCTGATGGATCTGGGCGCGTACCGGGGCTTGCGCCATCGCAAGCAGTTGCCGGTGCGAGGCCAGCGCACCCATACCAACGCCCGCACCCGCAAGGGCAAGGCGAAGCCGATCGCCGGCAAGAAGAAGTGATCGCCGTTTCGTCTCAACTCATTTCCGAATAGGACGCGCTCGGTTCAAAGCGCGATTGAAGGACAATCCGATGGCAAAAGAAGCGACCCGCGTCCGCCGCCGCGAACGAAAGAACATCGTGTCGGGCGTCGCCCACGTGAACTCGACGTTCAACAACACGATGATCACCATCACTGACGCGCAGGGCAACACCATTTCGTGGTCCTCCGCCGGCACCATGGGATTCAAGGGCTCGCGCAAGTCCACCCCGTTCGCGGCGCAGACCGCGGCCGAGGACGCCGTGCGCAAAGCCTCCGAACACGGCATGCGCACGCTTGAGGTCGAGGTCTCGGGTCCGGGATCCGGCCGCGAATCGGCATTGCGGGCGATCCAGGCGGCTGGCTTCAACGTCACCTCAATTCGCGACGTAACGCCGATCCCCCACAACGGTTGCCGTCCGCGCAAGCGGCGCCGAGTTTAGGTTCGTTTCGCGCGCCGACCGGTTTCAAGGCGCGCTTTGCGGTTGGGAGCGTCATCGACCAACGCTCGATTCAGTCCGCTTGTCGTCGAAAGAGAAGGCTAAGCCCGTGATCCAGAAAAACTGGCAAGAACTCATCAAGCCGAAGAAGCTCGATATCGTTCTCAGCGAGGCCTCGCGCAAAGTGGCGACGGTCGTGGCCGAGCCGCTCGAGCGCGGCTTCGGTCAGACGCTTGGCAACTCGCTGCGCCGGGTTTTGCTGTCGTCGCTGCAGGGCGCCGCGATCACCTCGATCCATATCGACGGGGTGTTGCACGAATTCTCGTCCATCCCGGGCGTGCGCGAGGACGTCGTCGACATCGTCCTCAACGTCAAGGATATCGCGGTTAAGATGCAGGGCGATGGCGTCAAGCGCCTGGTGCTTAAGCGCCGCGGTCCGGGAGCCGTCACGGCCGGCGATATCCAAACGACCGGGGACATCCAGATCCTCAACCCGAACCTCGTCATCTGTACGCTCGACGAGGGCGCGGACCTGCGCATCGAATTCACAGTGACGGCCGGCAAGGGCTACGTGCCCGCCGACCGCAACCGGGCGGAAGATTCGCCGATCGGGCTTTTGCCGATCGACAGCATGTTCTCGCCGGTGAAGAAGGTCTCCTACCGAGTGGAGGCCACGCGCGAGGGCCAGGATCTCGACAAGGACAAGCTGACGATGACGATCGAGACCAACGGCGCGATGTCGCCCGAGGACGCGCTCGCTTACGCTGCCCGGATCTTGCAAGACCAGCTTGCGGTGTTCGTCAATTTCGAAGAGCCGCGCCGAGAGGAGGCCCAGCACGCGATCCCCGAGCTCGCCTTCAATCCGGCGTTGCTCAAGAAGGTCGACGAACTCGAGCTTTCCGTCCGCTCCGCCAATTGCCTCAAGAACGACAACATCACCTACATCGGCGATCTCATCCAGAAGACCGAGGGGGAGATGCTGCGGACGCCGAACTTTGGCCGCAAGTCGCTTAACGAGATCAAGGAAGTGCTGGCGCAGATGGGCCTTCATCTCGGCATGGAGGTGACGGGCTGGCCGCCGGAGAATATCGAAGATCTCGCCAAGCGGTTCGAGGAGCACTACTGAACTTCCGCTAGTCCTCCCGCCTAAACGCGAGAGAAAAACAAAGAGCGGCCGTTCCTTGGCACGGCGGCCGCAGACCCGAATAGGAGACAGCCAAAATGTATCACGGACACGCCAAACGGCGCTTCAGCCGCACCGCCGAGCATCGCAAGGCGATGTTCGCCAATATGGCGCAGGCGCTCATTAAGCACGAGCAGATCATGACCACCCTGCCAAAGGCCAAGGACCTTCGTCCGGTGGTCGAAAAGCTGGTGACCCTGGGCAAGCAGGGCGATCTGCACGCTCGCCGGATCGCGATTGCCCGCTTGCGCGACGCTGATCTGGTCAAGAAGCTGATTGACGTGCTGGGCCCCCGCTACAAGGATCGCAACGGCGGCTATACGCGCATCATGAAAGCGGGATTTCGCCCTGGCGACAACGCCGCGATGGCGGTGATCGAATTCGTTGATCGCGATGTCGAGGCCAAGGGCAAGGATTCGGGACCGGTCCAAGCCGCCAGCGAGGGCTGATCGTCCCCAAAACCCGTGATCCTCTGCCGGGGGTGTTAGCGCGCGCGTGACGGCCTTGGACTGCGCTTAAAGCCGTATCGCGCCGAGACGCGCTCCCTGCGCCACTGCTTCGGCCCGTCCCTGCGCGTCGAGTTTGTCGAGCAGCGACGCGATATGAAACTTGACCGTGTGAATCGAGATTGCGAGGCGCCGCGCGATCGCCTTGTTGGACTCACCCTCGGCGATCAGCGCCAGCACGTCGAGCTCGCGTGGCGTTAGAGCGACGTCAGGCCCCGGCTCGGGTTCGCCGGGAATGACGAGCGTCACGTCGGCAGGCTCTCCGTGCGCCGCGAGCCTCAGGCCGGGAACATCGGCCAGAAGCGTCGTCAGCCGATCGGCAAGGTCAGGCTTGCCGATCTCGACCGAGACCACCACGATTGGCGGCTCACTGCTCATGAGCTCTCCGGCCGTTCGCCGATCGTCAGCGTCTTCTCGATCGGCTCGCCCGCCCGGCGCAGCGTCAGCCTGACGCTCGCGCCGACGCTTTCGGGTCCGAGCGCGCGCACGAGCTGGTGGACGCCGCGGATCGGGTCGCCGTTCCAGGCCACGATAATGTCGCCCTGCCGAACGCCCGCCGCGGCGCCCGGCCCTTTGGCGTCCACGCTGATCGCCATCGCCCCGGTTCCCCCGTCATCGAGTTTGACCGGCTGCAGGCCCAGGCCGAGATAGCCGCGCGCGATTCTGCCTTTTGTCGCCAACAGTTGGCCCACTCGGTCGATCGTCGCCATCGGAATGACCAGCGTGCGTCGGCGCGGGCCAAAAACCGCCATGCCCAACGCTTGCACCGGAAGCATCAAGCGCGAGGCCGCCTTCACTCGAGCGGGCAAGCGCAGCGTCAAGTTCGACGCGCGTGTCGATGAGGCCGCCACGGAGGCTGCGCCATTGCGGACCGACAAACGACACGACGCCCAGCGCCACGGTCGCTGCGCCTTCTCGCGCGCCGGCGACGAGCGCCAGCGCGCCCGCCGTCGGCGCCGCGGCGGCGGGCGGCGCTTTCGGTAGGTCTGTCCGTGTGATGCGCAACAAGGCGACGTCGGTCGATGGATCGCGGCCGACGATGTCAGCTGCGCTGGAGACGCCGTCATGAGCGACGATCGAATGCTCGCCATCGTCTGTCAGCGCATTCTCCGCCGCGATGATGAGGCCTGGACGCCAGGAAAAGCCAGTCGACCGTGCGCGGCCGGATTGGACGGAGACGAGGCTCGGCGCGACGTCGCGGATGAGACTGGCGAACGCCGGTCGACAAGGCGAGCAAGACGGAAGGGGTGGATTGGTCTGACATGGGGAGCTCCTCTGCCGCCTAACATGTCCCTCGGTGAGGCCGCGGCCTAGCTCGCCAGGTGGTCAGGCCGGGTTTTCGTCGTCCGCGTCGTCAACGCTTTGCAGTGCGAGTGGGGCGCGCCTATATCAGCGGCCGCAAAAAGATCGGAGGCTCGGTTTGATTAGGCTGGCGCTCATTTTCGCCGTGGCGCTCATATGGGGAGCCGCGTTCGCCGAGACAGCGCCGAAAGTCGCGCCACAGAATCCGGGCCAGGTGCGTCTCTCTTTTGCCCCGGTGGTGAAGAAAGTCACCCCCGCAGTCGTCAACGTCTACGCCTCGCGGGTCGAGACGGCGCCACGCAATCCGCTATTCGACGATCCGATCTTTCGCCGATTCTTCGGCGGCAATGACGAGTCCAGAGTGTCGAAGGCGCTTGGATCGGGAGTGATCGTCGACCCCTCGGGACTGGTCGTCACCAACTATCACGTGATCGAAGGCATGACCCAGGTGAAGGTCGCGCTCTCGGACAGGCGTGAATTTGAGGCCCAGATCGTGCTGCGCGATCCGCGCACTGACCTGGCCGTGCTCCGGCTCAAGGGGGGCGGAGATTTCCCGGTGCTCGAACTTGGCGATTCGGACGCCCTCGAAGTGGGCGATTTCGTCATCGCCGTGGGTGATCCGTTCGGCGTCGGGCAAACGGTGACCCAAGGCATCGTTTCGGCGCTCGCGCGCACGCAGGTGGGGATTAGCGACTACGGCTTCTTCATCCAGACGGACGCAGCCATCAATCCGGGCAACTCGGGCGGCGCTCTGGTCGATCTCGACGGCAAGTTGGTCGGGATCAATTCCGCGATCTACTCGCGCTCCGGCGGCAGCATCGGGATCGGCTTCGCTATTCCCGTCAACATGGTGAAGAGCGTCGTCGCGGCTGCGCTTCATGGCGGCGCGTCCGTGAAGCGGCCTTGGCTCGGGGCGACGCTGCAGAGCCTGACCAAGGATATCGCCGACAATCTTGGCATCGATCGCCCGACCGGCGCGCTGGTGGTGACCGTCGCTGCGGTCGGTCCGGCGGCCGATGCGGGTCTCAAGCGGGGCGACCTCATAACCGCAGTCGACGACCAAAGCGTGGATGACGCCGAGGGCGTCGGTTTTCGACTCGCGGTCAAGCCGCTTGGCGGCTCCGCTCAATTATCGATCCTGAGGAGCGGCCGCCTGCTGACCCTCCCGCTCAAACTCGCGGCAGCGCCGGAAGTCCCGCCTCGTGACGCGTTGACCATCCGCAGCCGTTCGCCGTTCGAGGGGGCGCAGGTCATGAACATGTCGCCCGCGGTCGCCGAAGAACTGTCGCTTGAAGGCGCTGCTCAGGGGGTTGTGGTTGCTGCGGTCGGCGACAATTCGACTGCAGCGCAAGTCGGCGTGCAAAAGGGAGATGTCGTTGTCGCGGTCAACGGCCGGAAGATCGTAACGACGCGCGATTTGGAGAAAGCGTGCGCGGAACGCGCGCCGCTGTGGGATCTCATCATTCAGCGCGGCGGGGAAACGATCCGCAGCCAACTCGGCGGGTAGAGCGAGCCTCATTCAAGAGGTACGAGGGCGCCGGCGATCCTGTCGTTTGCGAGCGCCATCCGTCGAACGCCGGCGGCGGCTGATTAAGGGCGCGAACAAAGTCCCGGCGCATCCGTTCCTGATCTCAAGCCCGGTTTCGGCGCGCGAGGCCGAGACCCTACGCGGCGCCTTCCACCCGGAAATGGGGCTGTCGTGGCGCCGAGACCCGCTTCGACCTTACGCCGCCTCGCGAACGGAGCGCCCGAGTTTGGCGGAAGCCAGGCGGCGCCCGATGGACTGCCAAAGCGCGCGCATCTCATCGGCCGCCGCGCCACAGGGGTTGAGTTCGGTTACGCCCCTGCCGTGGCGGACCGCCTCCTGGTAGTCCACGCGCGTTAGGATGAGCGGGGAGATGAGCGCGCCCATTTCTTCAAGCGCTTCAACGCCATCCTGGACCCGAGCGGTTTGCTGGGCGGGCGGGCATTGATTGAGCAGGAACACGAACTTGGCCCCGACTTCGTCAAGCGCGGCGCGCGTGCGAGCGCTGGACCACAAGTCGAACATGCTCGGGCGCGAAGGGACGATGTTCAGATCGGCGGCCTGCATGGCCGCTGAGGACGCTGCGCCTTCCGCGCCGGGGGTGTCAAGGATGGCGAGCGTCACGCCCTTGCATTCGAGGGAGGCCAGCAGCGCCGGCAGGCGCGCCGCCCCGGAGGCGATGACCTCGATATCGCTGACGGCGCGCCTTCTGGCCCAGTTCGTGAGCGAGCCCTGCGAATCCATGTCGATGACACAGACTTTCTCGTTCATTTCATGCGCCGCTGCGGCTAGTGACGATGCAAGGGTGCTCTTCCCCGAGCCGCCTTTCAGACCGACAAACGCTATGATCCGCATCGCCTCCGCGCTCGGTGAGTTCGCCCCGCTTCCGCGTGGGCAGGATTAATGAACATTCAACGAGTTGAGCGGAAAGGAGTTAACAGGCGGTTTCGCGACGCGCGTGCTCAGCGAATCCGTGCCGCTCACTACGCCGCGGCGGGCTTTGGCGGCGGTCAGTCGTCGTCGAGGGGAACGATTCCCTTGAACCCACCATCGGCGGCGAGCGTGATCTTCTCGATGCGCATTTCGGCGTTCTTGAGCAGCTCATCGCACCGCTTCTTCAGCGCCTCGCCCCGTTCATAGAGCCGGATCGATTCATCCAGCGCCACTGCGCCTTTTTCGAGTTGATCGACGATCTCTTCGAGCTCCGCGAGGGCGGCCTCGAACGGCATCTCTGAGATCTCTGGCTTGGCCCCGGTCACGTTCGCTCCGTCCGTCTCGCGAGGTCGCCTCAATCGGGCAAAGCCGAAACCAAATAAAGGGTCTTCAACGTGTCGCTCGGCTGCATCTGGTTGCCGAATGCATGAGCGAACACGATCGAAATCTCACCCGAGCGGTAGATATGGCTTAAGGCCCGATCGACCGCGAGGCGGAAGTCTTCGTCGCCATGCGCCAGCGCCAGCGCATAAGGTTCGAGGGAGAAATAGTTGTCCGCCAGACGCAGCTTGCTCGCATCGCTGCTCTTTGAGGCGAGGTACGAGAGGATCGCCCGATCGGCGAAATAGGCGACGATCTCCCCCTTATCGAGCATGGCGAGCCCATCTTGATGCGTTTTCGCAGGTACGATTTCCGCCGTCAGACCGGCGCTCGCCAAGGTGTCGCGCAAGCTTTGTTCGGTGGTGGTGCCGGCCAAAACCCCAATCTTCTTGCCGGAGAGACCGCCGAAGTCGCCCGGAGCATCACCGGCGACAAGCAGGCTCGCCCCGTCGACGAAGGTCGTGATCGAGAAGTCGACGTGCTCGCGGCGGGAGAGCGTGACCGAGGTCGGCTCGCAGAGAAGATCCGCCTTGCCGTTTTCGATCGCCTCAAAGCGGTTGGCGGCGGTCACGAGCACATAGTCGACCTTGAGGTCGCTGACATTGAGTTGCTCGGCGATATGCTTGGCGACCGAGCGGCAGAGATCGACCATGAAGCCCGCCGGCTCGCCGATCGAGTCGGTGAACGAGAAGGGCGGGGCGTCGTCGCGGAAGGCGATGCGGAACGCCTTGTCCTGGCGGATTTTGTCGAGCGTTCCAGCGTCAGCCGCGCCCAAGGCAAGCGCAGCCGCCGTCGCCAAGGACAGTGCGCTTAGCTGACGTCGGATCGAACCCATGCGCTCTGCCCTCGCCTGAAAACTCTTGCGGATGTCCCGGCCCTTCCCGCGACCCGTTTCGTCGCTGGAAAGCTCGCGCGAAAGTCGAGCGCGGCTTCGAGTTGCAATCATAACAGAAGCGAGCGCGGGCAGCCAAAACTCCGGAAGGCTCCAGCCTGAGGAGAAAGCAGGCCATCGGCCAAGTGTCCCGACGGCGAAATTCCTGCAATAACCTCCCTGAGGCGCTCTTCGGCGCGGTTTCGGAGGCCAAGCCCATGCTCGTCGGCGTTCCCAAGGAAATCAAGGACAATGAATTCCGGGTCGGCATGACGCCGGCCGCGGTCGCCGAACTCGTCCATCACGGACACGAAGTGATCGTCGAGGCTTCGGCGGGCCTGGGTTCGGGGTCTCCCGACGAGGAATACGTCCGCGCCGGGGCGAAGATCGTCGGGACCGGCGCAGAGGTCTTCGCCGCCGCCGAGATGATCGTGAAGGTCAAGGAGCCGCTGGCGGAGGAGCGCAAGCGGCTCAAACGCGGGCAGATCCTGTTCACCTACCTTCATCTTGCGCCCGATCTCGAGCAGACGCGCGACCTCATCGCCTCGGGCGCGACCTGCATCGCCTATGAGACCGTGACCAGTCCATACGGCGGCCTGCCGCTCTTGACGCCGATGTCGGAAGTCGCCGGCCGTCTGGCGCCGCAGGTCGGGGCGCATTCTCTGGAGAAGGCGCAAGGCGGGCGCGGGCGTGCTGCTCGGCGGCGTGCCCGGCGTGGCCGCGGCCAATGTGCTCGTGCTCGGCGGCGGCGTGTCGGGCACCCACGCCGCGACGATCGCGGTCGGCATGGGCGCGTCCGTCACCGTGGTCGACCGCTCGCACGAGGCGCTGAAACGGCTCTCGGCCGAGTTCGGCTCGGCGCTGCGGACGGTCTACTCGACCCGCGCCTCGATCGCCGATCTCGTGCAGGAGCGCCGATCTCGTCATTGGCGCGGTGCTCCTGCCCGGCGCGGCGGCGCCCAAGCTCATCACCCGCGACATGCTGAAGACCATGCGCCCGGGCGCGGTCATCGTGGACATCGCCATCGACCAGGGCGGCTGCTGCGAGACCTCGAAGCCGACCACCCACTCGCACCCGACCTATGTGGTCGACGGCATCGTGCATTATTGCGTGGCCAACATGCCGGGCGCGGTCGCGCGCACCTCGACCTTTGCGCTGAACCACGCGACCCTGCCGTTCGCGCTCGCGCTCGCCGACAAGGGCTGGCGCCAGGCGCTCAAGGACGACCCGCACCTGCGCGCCGGCCTCAATGTGCACGACGGCAAGGTCACCTGCGAACCGGTCGCGGCGGCGCACGGCCTGCCCTACACGCCGGCCGAGAGCGCGCTCGGCGCCTGACCGGGCCCGCCAAATACAACCGGGCGCGCGAGCGCGCCCAAATAAACGCAAGTAAACGCCATTAAACGCAAATAAAATTGCTTTCTTTTAGTTTCTTTTACTTGCGTTTATTTTTTGGAATCGGGACTTTTCAATGGGTTACGGCCGATTCAAACAGAAAAAATTTCCTGGCTCCGGCCTCAGGTTGTATGCGGCCCGTCCGAGCCGGCTGTGCGCTCAACGCGCCAGAAAGCCAGGCGAGCCGGCCAAGGCGCGTTTCTAACCACAAGCAAGTTCGTCATCGCCGAGGATGATAGCGTTCGGTTCTGCTTTGCGCAAGGAAATGTCGTTCGCTTTGTGAATGACATCAGTTCGTCAGAGGCCCAGCCCGACAGCCTTCCAACTCGGCCCGGGATTGGGGCCTACCGTCCCGCCGGCGACGATGGTGGTCCCGCTCATATCCCAGATCGCGGTTTGCCCGCTCGTGCTTTGAAACAGGATGTCCGAAGAGCCTTCGCCGCCGGTTCCGATCGCATGCCAGCTTGGCCCGGGATTCGTGCTTACAGTCCCGCCGCCGATCAAGGTGTTCCCGTTCATCTCCCAGATCGCGACTTGGCCGCTGCTCGCATTCTGCCACACGATGTCGGAATGGCCGTCGTCATTGAAGTCGCCCGATCCGATCGCCTTCCAACCCGGGCCGGGATTGGGCGTCACGGTTCCGCCGCCGATCAAGGTATTTCCGTTCATCTCCCAGATGGCGGCCTGCCCGTCGGCATTCTGCCACAGGATGTCGGAATTGCCGTCGTCATTGAAGTCCCCCGTCCCGACCGCCTTCCAGCCCGGCCCGGGATTGGGGGTCACCGCCCCGCCGCCGATCAAGGTGCTCCCGTTCATCTCCCAGATCGCGGCTTGTCCGTCCGCGTTCTGCCACAGGATGTCGGAATGGCCATCGTGATTGAAGTCGCCCGTTCCGATCGCCGTCCAGCTCGGCCCGGGATTGGGCGTCACGGTCCCGCCGCCGATCAAGGTGGTCCCATTCATCTCCCAGATGGCGGCTTGCCCGTTCGCGTTCTGCCACAGGATATCGGCCGAGCCGTCGGCGTTGAAGTCGCCCGATCCGATGGTCTTCCAACCCGGCCCGGGATTGGGGCTCACGGGCCCGCCGCCGACTCAGGCTGTTCCGGGCCGATGTCCCAGATCGAGGCCTGGCCGTCGGTGTTCTGCCAAAAGATGTCGGCGTTCACGACGGCGCCCAGGTCGGCCGCCGTCAAGTCTCCCGGATCGGTCACGAGCCCCGTTGGACCGGCGGCCACGACATGGGTTCCGGCGACCGTCCCGTTACTCTCCCAGAGGCGCTCCGTTCCAGTCGAATCAGGAGATCGAAATACGCTTCCCCGCCGCTCGCCGTGAATGAAGTTGGATTCAGACCTGCGGCTGGCGCCCCGTGCACGCCGTCGTTGTTGACGCCGCCGATCTCGACTGTTCCGGTCGCCGTTCCGTTGGTCACCCATAGGGTCCGCACCCCGCTCTGGTCGTTACCTGTGAAAAGAACCTCGGCGCCGATGGACACAAGATCGATCGGCTGTAACCCGTATCTCCAGGCGCTGGAGATATCGGCGCCCTTCAGGCCGCCGACCTCCGTCGTCCCTATGGGGGTTCCGTCGGTGATCCAAATCTCGCTGTAGCCGTCAGAATCTTCAGGCGGTGAACACAGCTTTGTCGCCCAAGAGTGTGAAACCCCCGGGAGCCATGGCTTCGTGGTCCGCGCCGACAATTCCGGCGTTCCCGGGCCCTCCGATTTCGGTTGTTCCCGCAGCGGTTCCATCCGTTATCCAAAGGGCGAAGTTGGCGCCCGACGTGTTTCCCTCAAACAGAACCTTGGACCCGAAATTGGTGAAGTCGTTGCCATAAACGTTCGGAGCAATGTTGATCGTTCCTTTGACACTGCCGTCCGAAACCCACAACCCTTCATACGTAAAGATGACGTCGGCGCCGAACGAGTGCATTGCCAGGGGGTCCAGCCCACCGCTCGGCGCCCCGAAACGCCGGCGTTGCCGTAGCCGCCAATTTCGACCGTCGTCGTTCCGTTCGTGACCCACAGGCCGACGTAATCGTCGGTGTCTCTGCCGAGAAAGAATAAATTGTCTCCGGCCGGCGTCAGGGTCTCTGGGGTCAGCCCGTTGAAATACGTTCCCGCAATGCCGCCGTTCTTTAACCCGCCCAGTTCAAAAGTTCCCGACGCTGTTCCATTGGTCACCCAGAGGCCGTCGAAATTGTCCGCGTCATCTCCAAAAAACAGGGCTTTATTTCCAAATGCGGTAATACCGAATGCATCCAATCCTTCCTGAGCGGCGCCTTTGACGCCGGAATTATAGCTCCCCCGATTTCATAGGTTCCCGCGGCCGTGCCGTTCGAAAACCAAAGGCCACGATCGGGTATAGTCCCGGAGACGTAACCGGTGAACAGAACTCCGCCTTGGAAAGGGGTGATGCCCGTTGGCTCTAAACCGCCCTTCGTTCCTTCTATGCCGGTGTTCTGTGTCCCACCAACCGCATAAGTCCCGGCTGGGGTCCCGTCGCTCAGCCAAATGTCTGCATACAGTGATCTTGATCAGTCCCTTCCGTTGAAAAAGACAACGTCTGCCATTCCGCGTCATCCTTCAGCTTTTCGTTATCAAAATTCCCAAGGTGACTTGAGCGTCCTGAAAGCTGCCGATGGGGGTCAGTGACGCCATTTATTCCTACCAAAATTTGGAGTTAACCCGGACCAGGTTTCTCCGTTCGCGCTATAGCGAGGTGAGCAAGCAGGCTGCCTCTTTGACGCTTTCCAAAACTGCGTTTTGCGCCGAAGCCCCCGCCCCGATGCGACATTCCCGCGATGAATTCGGTTCAATCGATAATAATAATGAACCTAAAATTGCACGCCCGGAAAAAGCAACAACCCTAGGGTTGTACCCAGTGCGATATTTAGCTCGCGCGCATGTCGCGGCCTGTAGCGCGAATCCCGAGGTGGGCACTTGTCCTAACGCGAACCTTAAGCTGCGACCCTATGCGTGGGCATGCGCGACTTCAGCGCCGGGTTCGGAAACGGGCCGGCTTGCCGCGTCTTCCCTTCGAGGCTCGCATCGCCTCAAGGCCGCGTCGCCAAAATCGCAGCCCAGGCTTTCGCCGTCTTCACCTCGCCGGAATCCGCCATGTGGCAATCGTCAAAGCGATCCTGAGGCGACAGGAGTTTGTCCGTGTCGACCCCCGGCGCGAAGCCGGGCCCGGCCGAGGCGAGCTCCTGTTGCGCCGTTCGGATCGGGTTCGATTCGGACCAACCGGTCAAGCACCGCGTCGCCGTCGAGACGAACACCGGCGCGTCGACCGCATTGGCGCGCAGGGTCCCCACGAACGACAGGAACTGTTCCTTGTAGAGGGCCGGATCCGTCTTGAGAGCGAAGTCGGATTCGCCCTGGTGCCAAAGGACGTGCGTCACGCGATAGTGCGTGGCGAGGTCCTGCACGAGCGGGGTCATCGACGTGTTGAGCGCGCCGCCTTTGCCCCATTGGGCGATATTCGAGGCGCCGACCGCGACGGGAGTCAGGATCACCGTGTCGAACGTCCCTGAGTCGATGAGCTGGTCCGCCATCAAGGTCCAGTACTCGCCCGCAAATCCGGTCGAGCCCAACAAAGGAGAAGCCGCCACATAGCAATGGCCGCCCATGAAGTTGAGCACACGGTCGGGGTGACGCGTGCTGTGGCGCTGCGCGGCGTGGTTTGCGGCGTTGGACTGCCCCGCGATCAAAAGCACGGCGGTCCTCTGGGTCTGTTTGGGACATTGAACCGCGATCTTGCCCGCGTAGCTCATCAGCCGTCCCGCGGAATCAAGCGCCAAGGGCGGCGATTCGGGTTCGTTCACAAAGGGCTTCGGCAACCCGTCGATGAGCTGGATCGAATAGCGGACTGGCCAAACTCGGACCACGCCCGCCCATGCGCCGATGATCGCGCCCACCGCGAAAACGCCCAGCGCGAGCAGCGCCAGCCCGCCGACTACGGCGGTCCTGCGCTTGACGTCGCTTGCGAGAAGAAATGTCGACACCGCGTCCTCTCTCGATCTGACAGACAGGGCGAGGCGATCAGCGCGGCGGCGGCGCCCAGGGAGGCGAACTCCTCGGCTGGGCCACAGTTCGCGGCCATGTCCCTGGGGCGAAATGCGCCTTGATGCGGGTGGGAGGGGACCATATTCCGCGAGAGGATGTCGCGTTGCTCGTCGGTCAGACTGGGAGCGACCGCCTCATAGGCTTTCGCCATCTCGCCGAACATCGCTTGCATGGCGGCCGCATGCTTCTGCATCCGTTCCAGCCGCTCTCCGGCATCGACGGCGCGAAGGGCGGGGAGGTTCCTCCGCGCAGGCGCGGTCCAGGTCTCCGGCTGAGGCTCGCATCGCGCTGGCGAAGGTCCGCCAGGCTTCCTCCTGGCTCGGTTCAGGAGCAATGCGCGCTTCGAGATAGGCGAGCTTCGCCGCGAACAGGGCGCGCCCTTCCACGCACGGCTGGCTCGTCTTCCGACGGGGGCGGATCGGCCTTCGCGTCCATCGCGCGAAGGGCGCAGAGACCCGCGCCGCGAAAGCGCGACGACAAAAACCGCGGTGCGCGTCACGGCTGAATATCCGAATGGCATGGCTCATCTCTTAGGCTCAGGCTTTGTTGCTGAGCCCGGACTAGCCGCGCTGTGTTTCCGCCAAATATCCTTATTGTTGCGCAATGTGACAGAACGCGCCCGCGCGCGGGCCGCCGGAAATGTTCGGTTACAAATTCCTGCTGGCCTCGTCATTGGGCATCGCTTAATTGCGGCCGGAATTTGTTCGGTTTGGAGCGTAAACTTTGAGCGCAGGCGCCGCCTGTCACGTCCTGGTCGTCGATGACGATCGCGAGCTTCGCGCGCTCGTGGGGAAGTACCTTGGCGAGCACGGCTTCAGGGTCAGCCAGGCGGCCAATGGGCGCGAGATGATGAACGCGATCGAGGTCGGCCGCTTCGACCTCGTCGTGCTCGATCTCATGATGCCGGGTGAGAGCGGGCTCGTTCTTTGCCAAAAGCTGCGCGAGCTGAACGGTCCGCCGGTCATCATGCTGACCGCCATGGGTTCGGAGGTCGACCGCGTCATTGGCCTCGAGATCGGCGCGGACGACTATGTCGTGAAGCCCTTCAGCCCGCGCGAGCTGGTCGCGAGGATCAAGGCCGTCCTGCGGCGCGCGGCGAAGACCGCGCCGGACCCTGACGACCTGCCGCTTGCTTACGAGTTCAACGGCTGGCGCCTGGAGCCGGCTGGACGCGTCTTGCGCTCCCAGAGCGGCACGGTCGTCGACGTCACGGGCGGCGAGTTCGACCTCCTCCTGGCCTTCGTCGCCAGGCCCCAACGCGTGCTCACGCGCGACCAATTGCTCGATCTCGCGAAGGGGCGTTCGAGCGCCGCGTTCGACCGCAGCATTGACGTGCAGATCAGCCGGCTCAGGCGAAAGATCGAGGCCGATCCGCGCGAACCTGCGATCATCAAGACCATCAGGAGCGGCGGCTATGTCTTTACGAGCCAGGTTCAGGCGATAAGGCAGCCGGCGGGATGAGCCCCGCGATTGCGCGACTTGGCCTGGCCGCCCGGATCGGCGCGGCGATTCTTGCGGCGGTCGCCGCCATTCAGGTTCTTGTGACGCTTGTCTTCGTCATGAACCCGCCGAACTTTCATCCGTTCTATAGCGCTCGCTGGCTGAGCGGCGCGGTCGTCGAAATCATCAAGAATTCGACGTCTGGCGAGGCTGAGCTGGCGAGCGCTTTGGGAAATCTCGAGAACGCCGAGTCGCTCGCCGTTCGGTTCGTCGACGCGCCCCCATCTCGTCTCCGTCCGGGAGACCCTCCGTGGCCCCTGAACAGGGTGCTGGCCACCGTTCGGAACGAGGTCGGCGACGCGGCGGCCCCGTCTATCGAGGCCGTCGGAATGGGGCCATCGGGCGAGCCCATTCCGGTCGTGCCGGCTGACGCCTTCACAACGCTCCCGAGCGGACCTCTGCGGTCCGGAGAGGACTTGTTGTTGCCCCCGACGTTCCTGATCGGCGTCGATCTCCACAATGGCCGCTGGCTGACGATTGGGCCGACCGGCAAGGCTGCGCGCAGACGGCTGGCGCAGTCGCTGGCCTCCATATTCGTCGGCACGCTTCTTATCGCCGCCATTGCGGTTCTGACCGCGCGCAGCCTGATTGCGCCTCTCTCTCAATTGGCGACGGCGGCGGACGCGCTCGGGCGCTCGCCCGAAATTATTGAAACGCCGCGCCCCGCGATCCGCGAGTTTGCGGCGATCCATAACGCGTTTGAGACCATGCAGAAGCGCCTCAAGCGCTTCGTGGACGAGCGCACCCATACGCTCGCCGCCATTTCGCACGATCTTCGCACGCCGCTCACGCGGCTCAAGCTTCAGGCCGAGTTCATTGCAGACGGCGAATTGCGCGAGGGGATGCTCGCCAACATAGACGCGATGCGAGACATGCTGGCGGAGACGCTCAGCTTTGCCGAGGGACACGCAAGCTCCGACGCCTCGGCGCCGTTTGACCTCGCGTCCATTCTCATCAGCCTGTGCGACGAAGCCTCCGACGCCGGCGCGCAGGCCGAGTATGACGGGCCGAACCACGTGACGGCGTTCGGCAAGCGAACCGCGATCCGGCGGATGTTCTCGAATCTGATCGACAATGCCGTGCGCTACGGCGGCGCGGCGCATGTGTCGCTCAGCGACCGCGCGAGCGATTGGGTCGTCACGATCGCCGATGACGGGCCGGGCATACCGCCGGATTCGTTCGAACAGGCTTTCGAACCGTTTCAGAGGCTGGAATCCTCGCGCAACCGCGAAACGGGGGGAACAGGGCTTGGTTTGTCGATCGCCCGCGACATCGTGCTCGCCCATGGCGGCCAGATTTCGCTCGCCAACGCGTCTCCCGGCTCAGGGGGACTTGTCGTCCGCGTTCTCCTGCCAAAAGCGCTCGCCGCGGCGAGCTAGCGCGAACTTCCTCACAGTCATCGCCTCTCGCTGGCCGCCAGAGCGAGAGGCGCGCGACGAGCGAGGGCCGCAAAGGCGCGATCGACCGCGGCCAGAACGTCTTTCTTGCGGGCGAGGATGGGATGCTCGATCAGGCTCCACGACAGCCACGCGCACAGAACGGTCGACGGCAGCGCCAGTAAAGCAAGGCGCTGCCAGCTTCCGATGCCGGGAAAGAGCTGCATGATCGATTGCTCGATGGGAAAGTGGAAGAGGTAGACGCCGTAGGACAGGTCGCCAAAAGGGATTTTCGGCGGCCGCATGAGCCCTAGCCAGACAGTCAGATAGGCGACCGGGAAAGCCGCGAGGTAGCAGGTGTTTGGACACTGCAGCAGCCCTGCCGCCGCGAGCGCCGCGAGCGCGCCAAAAGCTGGCGCACACGGGATCTTGTCGCGATAAAGATGGAGGCAGACCCCGGTCAGGAACGAGACGACCAGCGCTCGCCCGGGAATGGGCTGAAACGGACTGACAGGATCAAGACAAAAGGCCAGGGCTGTCGCAACGAGCGAGACCAGCGCGATGAGCGCGACAAAGGCGCGTCGGTCGCGCAGGACCGTCGCCACGACGATCAGCACGACGTAGCACTCGAGCTCGAAGGGAATGGTCCACAGCTGGGAATTGACGACGTCCGGGGCAGGATTGTGCTCGAAGACGCCCGGCAGGGTGAAATGCACGAACCCGACGATGTTGCCGAAATAGCTGATGAGTTCCGGACTGGTCAGATAAAGCGAGAGCGGCAGGGTGGTGAAGAATGCGCCCAGGAGCAGGGCGGAGAGCGCGACCTCGACAGCGAGAGCGGGGATGAGCCGTAGCGCACGCAGCGCGACGAACTGGTGGATGCGGGTTCGCTCAAGGCTGCCGGCGACGAGAAACCCCGACAAGGCGAAGAACATGGGGAGGATCATGGCGAGGAGGAAGCGAAACGGCCCGCTCCACGCGGCGCGATAGAGGACGCCCGACCCGGCGCTCAGAATGAAGCTGTGCCAAACGAGCACGGCGATCGCCAGTCCGATCCGAAGATAGTCGAACCCTGCCGTGAAGCCGTTCCCTTTCTCCATCTGGCGCAGGATCGTTGGGGTTTTGTTCAAGCAAGCCTCGCGCGGCGACGGAAGTCTGATCAGTGCGTGGTCAAATCGCCGGTGTGCGGGCATGGTGCGGCGGCTTGATTACCAACGGCTTAGCGTTTTTATGGGGGTTGAACGCAAACGTACATCGCTGTGGCCGTAGGCGTATTCACGCGCAGGTCGGGCGTGCGTCATGTCGAATAATGCGCCGAGCACGTGATCCTCGTTCACCCCGACGACGGTGCTCAAGCCGCGTCCAGGCATCGGCCTAGAACGACGCGGCGATCAGAGCCGCGGCGCCAGGCAGCAAGACGGCCAGCAGCAGCCGCAAAGCTCTCGGGTCTAGGTGGCGCGCGCCCATCCACGAGCCGAGAAGTCCACCGAGGCCCACGCAGGCGAGCCATATTGGCAGCCGCGTAGGGAGCAGCGGCAAAGTCGTCCACGCTCCAACGAGGCCTGCGGCCGAATTCACGAGATTGAAAACAACCGATATCGCCGCGGTCTGCCGCATCGTCGCCCAGCCAAGCGCCAGCACAAGGGGCGCAAGAAAGATTCCGCCGCCGACGCCCGTCGCGCCAGACACAAGTCCAAACACTCCGCCCAGAGTCAATGACATTAGAAATGGCGGCGCCTTTGGCTCCGTTCGATCAGGAACCGCGGTCGCGACTGCGGCGCGCGCAATCAACAATCCCGCAATGAGCAGCAATACGCCAACGGTTGGTTGGTACATCGAGGGCGGAAGATGCAATGCGCCGCCGAGCAACGAGAACGGTAGGCCGAGGACAGCGAATGGGTAGGCCGTTCGCCAACTGATGAGTCCCAAGCGCCAGAAGCGCACACATCCGATCGCGGACACCAGGATATTAAGGGCGAGCGCCGTTGGCTTGATTGTTCCCGAGGCGAAGCCAACCAAGCCCATGAGGGCGACATACCCTGTCCCGCCAGCTTGTCCGACTGCCGAATACGCAGAAGCGATATCGCGAGCGCGATTGGAAAACGGGTGTCGATCAATGGCTTGCATTTTCTATGTGCAAATTCGATAAGCTAGGCAGAATATAGCGAACGCTTTCTCCAAGTTTGCCACCCAAAACCTACAGCTCGGGAAGATCCCATGACCACCACGACTTCGGACCTCGAGGCCCTCCTGATGGAGAGATCGCTCACCGATCCCGAGCTTCAAGCGAAGCTGGAGGCGGCGGCGGATTACAGAATCTTGCCCGACGCGAACGTGATCAAGATTGGCGGCCAGAGCGTGATCGACCGCGGCCGCGCGGCGGTCTACCCGCTGGTGGAGGAGATCCTCACCGCTCGCAAGACGCACAAGTTGCTGATCGGGACGGGCGCAGGCACACGCGCACGGCATCTCTACTCGATCGCGGCGGGCTTGAGCCTGCCCGCTGGCGTGCTCTCGCAACTGGGGGCCTCGGTCGCCGATCAGAACGCGGAGATGTTGGGGCAGCTTCTGGCGAAACACGGCATCTCTGTCGTCAGCGGCGCAGGCCTCTCGGCGGTGCCGCTTTACCTCGCGGAGGTGAACGCGGTCGTGTTCAGCGGCATGCCGCCTTACGGCCTCTGGACGCCCGTCGCCGCCGAGGGGGTCATTCCGCCCTATCGCACCGACGCCGGCTGCTTCCTTGTCGCTGAGCAGTTCGGCTGCAAGGCGATGATTTTCGTCAAGGACGAAAACGGCCTCTACACGGCGAACCCGAAAACGTCGAAGAACGCGAAGTTCATCCCGAAGATCACGGTCGACGAGATGAAGGCGCGAGGCTTGCACGATTCGATCCTCGAGTTTCCGATGCTCGACCTCCTCAAGGCAGCGCGCCACATCCACGAGGTGCAGGTCGTGAACGGCCTCGTTGCAGGCAATCTGACCCGCGCGCTCGCCGGCGAGCATGTGGGCACCATCATCACCGCGAAGTGAGGCCACGCCCATGTCCGAACCCACCAAAACGGCCAAGCATGTCGCCTCGCCGCTGGCGCGCCAGACCCTCCTCGATTCCGATCTGACCCGCCCTGTCGCGGGCGGGCGTCCGATCCGGCTCTTACCCTGGGTGCAGGTCGTGAAGATTGGCGGCCGCTCGATCATGGATCGCGGCGCGGACGCGATCCTTCCGATCGTGAACGAACTCCGTGAGGTGATGAAGGAGCATCGCTTGCTCATCCTGACGGGCGCCGGCGTCCGCGCTCGTCACCTCTATAGCGTCGCCCTCGACCTCGGCCTTCCTGTCGGCTCTCTCGCGCCGCTCGCCGCGAGCGAAGCCGGTCAGAATGGCCACATTCTCGCGTCGCTTCTTGCGCCGGAAGGCGTTTCCTATATCGAGCACGCCACAATCGCGAACCAGCTCGCGATCCACCTTTCCGCCGCTCGCGCGGTCGTGGGCAGCGCCTTTCCCCCCTATCACCACCACGAGTTCCCGGGATCGCGCATCCCAGCCCATCGCGCCGATGCGGGCGCGTTTTTGCTCGCTGACGCGCTCGGGGCCGCGGGCCTCACGATCGTCGAAGATGTGGATGGGGTGTACGATTCCGACCCAAAGGGTCCCAGCGGGGAGAAGGCGAAGCTGCTGCGCGAGACGAGCGCGGCCGACCTCGCAAAGCATAAGGGGCCGTTGCCATTCGATCGGGCGCTGCTCGAGATCATGGCGACTGCGCGTCACATCGAGCGGGTGCAAATCGTGAATGGCCTGGTTCCCGGCCGTCTGACCGCAGCGCTTCGCGGGGCGCATGTCGGGACGATCATCAAGACTGGCGCGCATCCGGCCTGAGCGATCTGCAGGTGAGAAACGAGAGCTTCAGCGGCTAAGCGCTGAAGCCGCTTTGGCCCAATCGCGACAGGGCCGCGGATCGAGCCGCTCTCACCCTGCTTTGACGGGCGCGCAGATGATTGCTCGCCAACGGAGCGCAGGAGCCGCCGGTCGGCTCGGCGCTGTTTTCACCCGCAACCCGAATATTCGTGCGTGAGCACCATGTGACCGCGATCACAGCGCCGGTTCCCATTCTCGGTAGCTAGCAGCGTGGATGACGAGCAGGGAACAGGCGTCAGTCAGACTCGGCTGAAACAATTCCGGCGCGGGAGGGTGGCATGCCGAATTTGCCGTCGCAGAAGCAAGCCGAAACTCTGTTCTGGCGCGTCATGCGGATGCTGCTGATTCTGGGCTTTGTTTGCTTGTGCGGGGAGGCGCTGCTCCTCTGGCGCCCCGCTGAGGACAATCAGACCGGACAGGCGGTGGCGGCCTCGATCCAACGTTGCCTTGGGGGATGGTTCCAACGGGGCTTGCTCGGGATCGGCGTTTGGGCCGGCGCCATCGCCTTCTGCGCGCTTTTGCTCAAATTTGTATCTGGCGTCGACGCCTTGCTCAAGGCCGCGGCCGCCATGTGGCGGCCTCTCGTGCTCCTCGCGGTTGCCGGCTATGTGCTGTTCTTCAATGACCAGGGTCGTGAGCTTGGCGTGAGCCTGCTCGGCGAGACCTATGGCTGGCAAATCTTTTTTCTGTTCATTGCCCTTGTCTACTGGGCCGCCAACACGTGGCATACGGCAAGGCTCGGAATCCACGGCGCGCTCGAACGCGGCGGGCTTGGCGTCCTCCCCTCGCAGCGCTCGCAAGTTCCAGGCGATAGCTCACAGAGGCGCTTCATCACAGGAGACAATCCGTGGCTCTTTTGGCCGCCGCGCCTCCTCGGCGTGTGCGCCCATCTCTTTGCTGCGATCAATCTTTCGCTGGCGGCTTTGGCGCTTCCATTTTCCGCCTGGGACAATTCCAGTCTTCTGCGATTGCTTGCCTGGAGCGCGCCCGTCGCTATCGCGCTGGCCGCCGCCTTCATCTGGGCGGAAGATGTCAAGCGCTCCATTCGGGCCAAGGCGTACGCATCGCCGGACACGAAAATCTTGGCCCGCCGCGTCGGGCGCATCGCGATCAGCGGAGAGATTGCGCTGCTTGGCTGCCTTGCGATCGCAGCCTACTTTCTTCCGGATCCTCAAGGCTTTCTTCTCGGAACCATCGCCATCAGCCTTTCAGCTGTGGCCTTCCTCGCTGTCATAAGTTGGTTGCGGAATCGAGCGCTGCTTGACCCCGATGCGAGCGTCGAGATGCGAACGCAGGACGATGAGCGAGAAAGAAAGGAGATCGAGGCCTTCACGCTCGGCTTGTTCGGGATCGCTTGGGTGGTCGCTGCGGCGATTTGGATCAGCCCGACGAGCGTCGGCCAATTCCTGGGCTCGATGGTGGTCGTCTATTTCGCCTTCGGCGCAATTCTCGCCCTCGTAAACTTCTGCGAGTTCGCAATTGTGTGGACCACCCGCAGGGGATGGTACGGCGAAACCGCGAGGCCTGGGGTCGTCGGCGCCTATGCGATTGCATTCGTGATTGGCCTCGCCGCGCTCAACGCGTGGCTGCATCCGTTCCATCGGGTGCGGCTCTGTGATGGCGGCGATTGCGTCGCGAAACTGACGCCCGACTGCCAGACCGACCGCCGCCGCCGCGGCGCGCGCCTGGTACGAACAGGCGAAGCCGGCCTATGCCAGGGCGCATGGAGACGCAGCAATTCCGATGTTCATCGTGGCGACCGCTGGGGGCGGCATCCGCGCCGCCTACTGGACAACGACGATCCTCGAGAAACTCGAGACGGATTTCGCGACCGAAGGCGGGGTGCGGCCCTATTTGTTCGCCATAAGCGGGGTGTCCGGGGGCAGCGTCGGCGCTGCGGCGTTTGAGGCGGCGCTTGTGCGACGCGACGAGAGCAACTGCGGAGTGGAGGACAAGGGATGCGCACACGCGACGGATTTTCTCAAGGAGGATTTCCTGGCGCCTGCGCTTGCGAGTTGGATTTTTGAGGACACGCCGTCGAGCTTTCTTCCGGATTTAGGGCAGGCCGATCGCGCCGTGGCGCTCGAGCAGAGTTTCGAGCAGGCAAGCAATGATCTGTTGACGCGACCGTTCCTGAATCTCGTTTCCTACTCAGACGCCGCAATCGCGAACGGCGGCCCGGCGCCGCCCTGGCGACCGATCCTTCTGCTCAACGCCACGCACGAGGAGACCGGCAACCGGCTCATCACAGGCCACGTTCGAATCGATCGCAACGTGTTCCTCGACAGCCTGGACGCGCTGCACGTGCTGGGAAACGACGTCCGCGCGAGCACCGCGGCGCATAACAGCGCCCGCTTCAGTTATGTGTCGCCGGCCGGCGATCTCGGAAATGGGAACGGCTCGGTGATCGACGGGGGATATTTCGAGAATTACGGCGCGCTCTCGGCGCTCGAACTCGCGCGCGCCGCGAAGGCGGCGCTGAAAGATGAGAAGCCGGGGGTCAAGCTCGTTTTCCTCTTGATCAGCAGCGATCCGAGCCTAGAGCCAAAGCGCACGCTCGTGCGCATCAAAGAGCCCAAGAGCGCCGACAAATGCCTGGTGAGCGTGGCCGTGCGCGAGGAGCGTTCGTCAAGGCATGGCGCTCCGAACTACCTGTCGGTCGATCCCGATCAGTTCGAGAACGCTTGGTTCAACGAGTTTCTCGCGCCCGTGCAGGGCGTCACCAAGGTGCGTGAGGCGCATGGAAACCGCGCTGCGGCCGAGCTCGCCGTCGAGATTTGCTCAGAGTTTCCCGACGCGCCAAAGGCGGCGGACGGGGCTTCGTCGTCGGCGCAATCGCCCCAGACCCAGGTCGCAGCCACGCTCGACCAGGGGAAGGATTTCAGCCTCGACGATTCGGAGTTCGTCAAGGCGAAAGCTGACAATCCGTATTTCGCTCATCTGGCCATGTGTACGGAGAAGCCTGGAGAGCCGCCGACGCTCAAGGCCCCGCTCGGTTGGGTGCTATCGAAGGCGACCCAGGATCATTTTCCCGAACTGCTCAAAGAATGCGGAAACGACGTTCAGTTGACCGAGCTCGAGACTGCGCTTGGCAGGCCGGAGCAGCACGAGGCGGCTCGGTAAGCGCGCCGGTCAATTGGCGACCGGCGGGTGATCGCCGTGTCCATTGAGCGCGCCGGGCGCCCAGTTCACGCCGTCGCGCATGGCGTAGAAGATGTGGGCGCCGATGCGGTCGACCCGTTTCAAATAGCCGACCCAGAAGGGCGCGACGTAATTCGCGTGGTAATTGACCGCCTCGCCGACCTTGGAATTGTAGTTCGCGCCGGTCACCACGTCCTGGGCGATCCGGGTCGCGACCGCCCAAGGGCCGGGCTCTTCGATGCGGAGCGACTTGCCCTCGCAGGCGAAAGTGAACTGGCAGGCGAATGGCCGGTTGCGGTCCTGATAGACGACGCCGCAGACGGTGGTCGGGTAGATGCCGCTGCGCACCCGGTTCAGCACAACCTGCGCCACGGCCGCCTGGCCTTCCTCCGGCTCGCTGCGCGATTCGAAATAGATCGCTTCGGCGAGGCAGCGCATCTGGCGCACGCTGTCCTTCGGATCGATGAGCGTGGCGTAGTTCGGCTTGCCGTCCGCCACGGAGAGCTGCGGAACCGTCGTCAGCCCGGAGCCATCCGTCTCGACGACGACCACCACGCCGTCGCTCGACGTCGGCGATGAGGAGTTGAGCGCGAATTCGAGCGGCGCCGCCGGGGTCGCGCCGTCATCGAAACTGAGCGTCGCGGGCTCCGGCTCGTCCCCGTCCCCTGGCAGCGGCGGGCTCATCGTATGGCCCGGATCGAATTCGTCGTCGTGCGGATCTTCAAGCTCGTGCGGCCAGGACTTGTACGCATAGGGCTCGGCCTGCCTTCGCCGACCGTCGAGTTGCGCCTGACGTTGAAGCCCGGATCGCTCTTGGCGCTGCGATCGACGGCGGGGAACGCCTGCCTCGATGACTTGAGCGCCCCGTTCGGCTCGCTCTCGTCGGACTGGGCCACAAAGTCTCGCGGATCGCCGACCGCGTAGCGCGCCTGGACGATCGGCAGCGGCGCGCCGTCTTCGTCCACTGTGCGCAGGGGCCGGGCGATGATCGCCCGGTCGAGGCCGCCGGAAGCGCTGATCAATTGGCTGCGAGCGAAGGCGCTCGTGAATTGGAGCGGCTCCTGTTCGGCTTCGGCGGTGATCGAGACAAGGACCGCGAAGGCCACGCACCAGGGCGCGGCGACCGAAAGAGCCCATCCGATACGCGAACGACCCATACGCGAAGCCTGCGCCCGTGCTTTGAGTTCACGTTCCCGCGCTGCTGCTTAACAAAAAGCGAACAATGCGAACCGATTCGTTTATCGGGGCTTAAGGTTGCTGGGAGGTTACTGAAGGTTAGGGACGGGCGTGCCGGTTTGGGGCAGGGGGTGACGCGCCGCCGTTTCCTATCGGTCTAGATCTGAGCGGAGCCGCCATCGACGAACAGTTCGCTACCGGTGACGAAACTGCTTTCGTCCGAAGCGAGAAAGAGCGCCGCGCGTGCAATCTCATCGGGATCGCCCAACCTTCCGAGCGGCGTCGTCGATTCCACGAACCCGATCATCGCCTTGTGCGCGTCTTCCGACGTTGAGAGGGCATGCCATCCGGGCGTCGATGTCGCTCCGGGGGAGAGCACGTTGACCCGGAGCTTGCGCGGCGCCAGGTCGAGAATCCAGCTGCGGGCGAAATTGCGGATCGCCGCCTTGCTGGCGCTGTAGACGCTGAACGCCGGAGTTCCCGTCGCTCCGGCCGTCGAGCCGGTCAGGATGATGGAGCCGCCGTCCTTGAGAAGGGGCAGGGCCTTCTGAACGGTGAAAAGAGTGCCTTTGACGTTGACGTCGAAGGTTCTGTCGAAATGGTCTTCGGTGATCTCTCCAAGCGCGGCAAACTCGCCGCCGCCCGCATTCGCGAAGAGAACGTCGATCGCGCCGGCCTCCTCTCTCACGACCGCAAAGAGCCTGTCGAGGTCCCCGAGATTCGAAACGTCGCATTGGACGCCGCGCGCGTTGCGCCCGACCTCGGCGACCGCGGCGTCAAGCTCCGGCTCGCGACGACCGGCGAGAAACACGCGAGCGCCCTCCGCAGCGAAGAGCTTTGCCGTTGCAAGACCGATGCCGCTATTGGCGCCGGTGATGACGGCGACCTTTCCTTCAAGCCTGTTCATCGCAAGGCCCCCTGATCAGAATACGGTCGATAACAGAAGATGGGCGGCACGCGTCGCGGCCTCACCATTCCATCGGCGTCTGTCTCGTGTCCGAGTACGGCCCGATCCAAAGCGAGAGCTGGAGCTGGATTGATTTGCACCAAGCGGCGTGCATCTTATCGACGTCTTCGCTGGAGTGTCCTTTCGCAGCCAGATAGGACTTGATGGTCCGGTTCATGATCGCGATGAACGCGATGATGTCACGCAGCGGCACGTGCGGAGTTCGACCGCACTCCATCCACCGTATTCTTCTTCGCCGACGTATGCCGCAACGCGATTTCCTGCTGGTAGTCGATCCAGTCCTGATCGTAGGGCCGAAGACAGGTGTCGATAATCCATTGCCGGAAGCGCAAATTGCTTTTGGCGAGATAGTCCGGAATCGCCTCTCCTTCAGGCGTCCGAGAGTGCCGGGCGAGGTGTGGGATGCCGGCGATGATGCCGCTGCGCCAGTGATCGACGATCGCCTTGGTCTGATCGGCGAGCACTGCGCCAGCCAGTTGCAGGTAGTGCTCGTCCTCCGGCTCAAATCCGCAGCTGACTTTCAATTCGTCGAGTTGCTCCACGGTGACCGTCGACCGACCGACCTCGGCCTCTCCGTATGAGTACCCTGAAATCTCGTTGCCGACCTTGTCCATGCAACTGACCTCCCGTTCTCCTCCTGCGCGAGCGACTCACACAACGATCCCTGACGATGGTCACACCCCCTCGTACACCAGCCTCGTAAAAAAGGCGGGGTCGATCACCCAGTCACCGAACTTGGCGTCGAAGGCGGCGGTCGGTTTCGCTGCGACCGCTTCATCTCGCGATCGGCCCTGCCTCTTGAGCGCTGCGACCTTCTCCCGAACGCTGACCAGCATGTCGCGGAATTGCTGGAGCTCGGCCTTGTTGCTGACGGGCTGTCCATGTCCTGGGATGATGATCGTTGTGTCGGTCGTCGCCGCGAGATTGGCGTCCGACGCGGCGATCATGCCGTCGATGCTGCCGCCGGTCGAATAGTCGATGAACGGATAGACGCCGTTCCAAAAGGTGTCTGCGACGTGCACGACGTCCGCTTCGGCAAACGTGACGGAAATGTCGCTGTCAGTATGGGCGGGGCTATAGTGCTTCAGGTTGATCGATTGGCCGTTGAGGCTGAGCGCGCGCTCGCTCGCGAACACCTCCGTCGGCAGTCCGTTCGGTGGCGGGGAAACAAAGTTGTAGTCCCAGTCCTCGACGCGCTGGACGTGCGAGAGAAACCCGAGGGTGTTTTCTTGCGCAATGATCTTGGCGCCGACAGAATTCAGCCATGCATTGCCGTCGGTATGGTCGAAGTGCCAGTGGGTGTTGATCAAGTGCGTGACCGGCTCGGCGCCGAGATCGGCGAGCGCCTTGGTCATTTGAGGGCGTGAGACGCCGATGCCGGCATCGACAAGCACCTTGCCGTCCGGGCCGGTCAGGACGGCGACGTTTCCGCCGGACCCTTCAAGCACGCTGATGTTGTTGCGCAGCCTATGGGTGACGATCGGCGAGACCGCGGCGCTATCCTTGATGAGGCTGACGAGGCCGCGCGCCTCGGCGAAAGCCTGTCGGGGGCTTAAGCCGCCCGTCGCGGCGAAACCACCGGAGGCGATGCAGCAGAGGCAGAAGGCGCGCCTCGACAAACCCGACGAATGGCTGGCGGTCATCCCTCTCCTCCACTCGCGCTGGAAAGAACTCGCGCGCCTCTCCAGTTAGGCCTTCGTATTTGTCTATGCCGCATCGAGACGATGACGGGCGGCCGGCTCATCGCGAAACAAGCTTGCGGCCGAGAAAATCCCGGATCAAGGGGATCATCACGTCAGCCTTGTCCTCGAGCGCGAAATGCCCGGTGTCGAGGAGATGCAACTCGGCGTCCGGCAGGTCGCGCAGATAGGGCGTCGCGCCGTCGGCGGGAAAGATCTTGTCGTTCTTGCCCCAGACAATCAGCGTCGGCGGCTTCTTCTCGCGAAAGAACGCCTGGAATTTTGGATAGAGGGGAACGTTCGTTCCATAGTCGAGGAAGAGGTCGAGCTGGATATCCTTGTTTCCGGGGCGATCGAGCAGTCGTTGATCGTGGCCCCAGTTGTCGGGATCGATGCGGGAAACGTCGGCCACGCCGTCGACATACTGAAACTTCGTCGTCTCCGGCGCGACGAGGAAGGAGAGCGCTTCCCGATGCGCGTCAGATCCGTCAGCCCAATAGGCCTTGATCGGGTCCCAGAAAGCCTTGAGCCCTTCCTCGTAGGCGTTGCCGTTCTGAACGATGAGCGCCGTTACGCGGTCGGGATGTTTGAGCGCCAGCCGATAGCCGACCGGCGCGCCGTAATCCATGAGGTAGATGGCGTAGCCGCCGACGCCGAGCTGCGCCAGAAGCCCGTCAACAATGTCCGCATAATGGGCGAATGTGTAGGCGAACGTCTTGTGGTCGGGCGCCGCGCTTTCGCCAAAGCCTGGATAGTCGGGCGCGATGACGTGGTAGCGATCGGCGAGCGCCGGGATCAGGTTGCGGAACATGTGGGACGAAGTCGGAAAGCCGTGCAGCAGCAGCACGACCGGCGCATCCTGAGGCCCCGCCTCGCGGTAGAACACGTCGACCCCGTCGACCTTGGCGGTGCGGTAGTGAACGACCGGAATGGCGCCCTGGCGCGCTCCGCTCGCGGCTGCTGGCGGCGTCATGATCGGCTCCTGTCGCCCGAAGGCTCAGGCGAGAGATGACGGATTGCCGATCGTCTGTGCAGCCCGTATGTTTGAAACAGAACTTTTCAAAGTTCGAAAGAGACCGCGCCCCATGGACCGCGTCGAGCTGATGTCGCTATCGGTCAGCATCGCCGAGGCTGGCAGCCTGTCGGCGGCGTCGCGGAAACTCGGAATGCCGGTCCCGACCGTCAGCCGCAAATTGTCTGAGCTTGAGGCGCGGCTGAGGACGCAGCTCTTTCACCGCTCCTCCCGGCGCCTGTCGCTCACCGACGCCGGACGCTCCTATGTCGAGGCGTGCAGGCGCATTCTCGAGCAGGTCGACGACGCCGAACGGGAAGCGTCCGGCGAATATCGCGCCCCAACCGGCGACATGACGATCACCTCGCCTTGGGGCATCGGGCACCTCCACCTCCTGCCGCTCTCGTGCGAATTCCAGAAGGCCTACCCGGATATCGGCTTACGACTTTTGCTGACGGATCGCATCGTGAATCCGGTCGAGAACAGCATCGATGTGTCGATCCGCATCGGCCCGCTCTCCGATAGCAGCTTGATCGCGACGCGCGTCGGGTCGGTGCGGGTGGTCGCCTGCGCCAGTCCGGACTACCTCGCCGCGCGCGGCCGGCCGCTCACCCCTGCCGATCTCGTTCGACACGATTGCGTCACGGTCGACGAAACCGGCGTTCCGCGCTTTTGGGCGTTCATGGAGGGCGGACAGGAAATGGCGGCGCCGATCCGCTCGAAACTCACCGTCAGCACGTCCGAAGCGGCCGTCGTGGCGGCAGTCGCGGGGGCAGGCGTCACCCGCGTGATGTCTTACAAGATGGAGGCGGCCAGGCGCTCGGGCGCCCTCGTCCTCGTGCTCGAGGACTTCGAGAAAGACCCATTGCCGGTCCACATCCTCTTTAAGGAGCGTAGGCCGATGCCGCTCAAGCTGCGCGTCTTTCTCGACTGGCTGACGCCGCGCCTGAAAGCCCGGCTCGCGCCGCAGGTCGAATGAGCGCGTGTGGGTCCGGCCTCGTGCGGTTATCGTCGTCGAAACCCGGCGGCAAACGGTCGAGAAGCGGGCGATCGCGCCGCCGATCATGGCGGTGGATGGATGTGTCGGTCCGCTATCCGAGCGACCGACTCACTACGGCGCAGGGTTGTTGGCTGCGCCGGCCGAGAGATAAGCAGTACGGATTTGTTTGATCTCGTCTCCGATTAAAATTGAGACCAGCTCGGCGTTTTTCGCAAAGACGACTCCAATCGGATCATTGTTGTATCGCTGAGACGGCTCGTTCCATAGCTCACGTTGACCGTCTGCCGGCTCCCCGTCAGCTCTCTCATCAAGGTAGTGACCGATATCAACGAACTCGACCCATGCCGCGTGGAGCGCGGCATTCTCCCTCATCTGGTCCCGATAACTTTCAAGCTTCGGTTTGAGCGGTCGAGCCTCGACAGCGGAATAGGCTGCCATGCCGCAAGTTCCCGACAGCGAAACGGTATTGCGCCGCTGTATCGCGAGCCTCCTTCATCCGATCTAGCGCCTCATCCAGAGCGGCCCGCCGGATCGCAATCTGATCTTTGTGGTCCTCCAGCTCCCTCATGTATCTGGATTTGGTTGCTTCGAGGTCCAAAGTTAAATCGCCGCGCTTTTTATCTAAGGCCTCAATGATTTCGCCTTTTTTCGTCTCCAGCGCGTCATTCGCCGCCGCTTGCCTATTTTGGACAGCAAGCGCCGCCGCGCGTTGCTCGCTTTGGACAGCAAGCGCTGCCGCGCGCTGCTCTTTCTGGGCAAGAAGCGATGCGACCCCGCTGAGCAAACCCACCACGACGGCCGATACCGCCGCCGGAAGGACAATAATCAAAGGCCCCAGCGACTTTGGATCAATTTGCTTCGTCGTTGTGTTGATGAAGGGGGAGAGCCAAAATGCCTGTGTGGAATAGAACGCGCCCGCCACGACGGCAGCAATTATTGCTGCGCTCAGGATATAGCCGAGGATGCGCATCTCGTTACTGACACGTCCCGTTCACGCACAAACAAACATCATGGGCGCAGGTTTTAACGCAGAGGTGTCCCTGGCTTTCACACTTCACGTCATTCGGAGACAATATCCGAGGCACCCACTTGAAGGCGATGCAGTTGCGTCCGAGCCGGACAGACAGGGGATAATCGATATAGGGCACGATAACCTTGCGGATTGCATCCGCCTCTCTGGTTTCCGGAGCGGGCACTCCGAAAATACCCGTCCCTTCCGTTCCAGGTCGGGCTCTCTCCAGATCCTCTTCCTTAGTTTGATTGTCGCCCATGCTCCCTCTCTGTGGCGATCCTCCGTGGCGTCAAATAAGTGCGCTAATTTTGATGCGGCTTACTGCCTACATGCGTTGAATCTCGCAGGCGGCCAGTAAAAGTCAATGGGCGGCGCGCGCACTTCTGGCGGGCCGCTAGGTCCGCCACGGCCTCGTTTTAGTCGAAAACCTGTTTGGATTTGTCGTTGCGCCCATACCCTTTCAGGCGGCGCTTTTCGCGAAATCCGCGGCTGCTCGATCTAAGGTCTGGCTAACGGTGGCGCTCGGTGCGCTGGGCGCGGTCTCCCCGAGCGAACAGGTCTTTGATCTCGCCGATGATTCGCGCGCCTTCGAGAGAACCCGAGACGGCGGGGGAACCGATGAGCGAGCTCTGGGCTGTCGTGAGGGCGCCCTGAACGTCGTCGACGGTGAGGATTTTTTTCCGCACCAAAAGGTCGAGAATCGCCATGGCGATCGCGCCGCCGACCATGGCGGTTCCCAGCGGGCGACTGGTTAAGGACGCGTTCGACATCGCTGAACTCCCCGAAAAACGCCCATCGACCAAATCCCCAAGAAGGAAACGGCGGGCGCGGAGGGACAAAAAAGATCGCGCCCGCGCGAAAGGCTTCCCTGCTCGCGCGGGCGCGCACCCCCACCCGTCTCTTTGAAATCCCGCCGCTGGTCGCGGCGTTAGGCGGCCGCCACCGCCACCGACTCGATGGCCACGTAACGCTGACCGTCCCAGACCCGCGAATTCGGCGGCTTATAGGCCATCCGGCAATGGCCGGCGCAATAAGAGCGGCCCTTCGCGGACTGAATGCCGCAATAGGCGAATTCCTCGGTCGTCGGGTCGCCAATCGGCCAGCGGCAGGCGCTTTCGTTGATCTCCTCGAGCCCGACCTTCAACATCTCTCCGACCTGGGCTTCGGCGAAAACCCATGCTGGCTTCCGCTCGCGCTGCAGGGCGGGCACGGAAGCGCGCTTCCATAGGGAATCGGTGCGCGCGATCGCCGGACGACGCGGCCGCTCGGTGACGGACCGTGGCGCACGGGGCGCCAAGCAATGGATGTTTCCGGTCAGTTTGACGCCGATCCTGTTCGCCTTGCCGATCACAGCGTTGCGCGACGGCGCGCCGAGCGCCGCAGCGATGCTGCTCGCGCTTCTTCCTTCGAGCGCCATTTTCCTCAGAGTCTCGATCGCCGCATCGGTCCACATATCCACGCCCTCCGTTACTTCTCTGGCAGTTCAACCTGGTTAAAAAGCCGCTTCCCCTGCGTCCCTGAGCCGATGGGGGCAGAACCTTGTCTGTTCCAGCACCGTCATCGGATGTTCCCTCAGGTTGTATAACATGGTTAATACAACCAAACGTTGCAACTGGCAATAGCGATTTTGTCAGGATTTGTCACGCCGGACTGGAAACGAATCGGGAACACCCGAACGCTCCCGAATCGGGGGCGCGCGCCTGTCTATTGGGACGACCTGGAGCGGCGCTTGCTCAGAATAATGGGCGGTCGGTCACGGAAAACTGGACAAACCGGGGCGCCGTCGCCATTGTCCGCGCCAAAGATCGCGCCCAAGGAGACTGCCCGATGACGACCGCCACCGCCGTGAAGCCGCCCGCCCAGCGCGCGGAGGTTCCGAACGATTTGAGCGCGTATCTGGATGCCGTTCACGGCCAATCGCGCCTTCAAGAAGAGGCCGCGGCTCATCTCGCGCGCCAAGGACATGCACTATTACACGCCCGAGGGGCGCGCGATCCTCGACGGCACGGCGGGCCTATGGTGCTGCAACGCCGGCCACAACCGGCCCTCGATCGTGGCCGCGATTCAGCATCAGGCGGCCGAGCTTGATTTCTCGCCGAGCTTCTCGTTCGGCCATCCTCTGGCGTTCCAGCTGGCGTCGCGCATCGCCGAACTCGCGCCGGGCGATCTCGATCACGTGTTCTATTGCAATTCCGGCTCCGAGGCCTGTGACACGGCGCTCAAGATCGCGCTTGCCTATCACAACGTGCGCGGGCAGGGCTCGCGCACGCGCCTCATCGGTCGTGAGCGCGGGTACCATGGCGTCGGCTTCGGCGGCATTTCGGTCGGCGGCATGGTCAACAACCGCAAGCACTTCGGTTCGCTGCTGGCCGGAGTCGACCATCTGCCCACCACCTACAATCGCGAGCATCAGGCCTTCACCAAGGGCGAGCCGGAATGGGGCGCGCATTTGGCCGACGCGCTCGAGGGCATCGTCGCGCTGCACGACGCGTCGACCATCGCCGCGGTGATTGTCGAGCCGATGGCGGGCTCGACCGGGGTTCTCCCGGCGCCCAAGGGCTATCTTAAGCGGTTGCGCGAGATCTGCGACAAATACGGCATTCTGCTCATTTTCGATGAGGTCATCACCGGCTTTGGCCGTCTCGGAACGCCGTTCGCCGCCGAGCGTTATGGCGTTCAGCCCGACCTGATCACCTTCGCCAAGGGGGTGACGTCCGGCTCCGTGCCGATGGGCGGGGTGATCGCGCGCAAGCCGATCTACGACGCCTTCATGAATGGGCCGGAGAGCGTCATTGAGCTTTTCCACGGCTACACCTATTCAGGCCATCCGCTCGCTTGCGCCGCGGCGCTGGCGACGCTTGACCTTTATCGCGACGAGCGGCTGTTCGAGCGCGCCAAGGCGATCGAGGCCAAATGGTATGACGCCATCATGGGCCTCAAAGGCCTCCCCAATGTCCTCGACATCCGCTGCGTCGGTCTGACCGGCGCCATTGATCTGGCGCCGGTTCAGGGCAGCCCCGGCGAGCGTGTCCGTCGCGCGCTCGATCACGCGTTCTTTGACGCGGGCGTGATGATCCGGCCGGCCGGCGATACGATCGAACTCACCCCGCCGCTCATCGTGAGCGAGAACGACATCGGCGAGATCATCGACAAGGTCGGCGCTTCGATCAAAGCGGCGGCGTAAAGGAGACCGGACTTCGGGGGGCGCGAGCCGCGCTGCGGCGCTCGTTATCCTTATAGCCGGCTACCGCGGGCTACGTTTGCTGTAGCGAGGCGCGGAGGACGATGCACGCGTTCTCAGAAGCGCGCGCTTTGACTTTCTTGCCTCGTCGCGCAACGAACGTGGATCTCCGCCCTCCAGAGGCGGGACTGCGCGGCAAACGTGCGGGAGGGAGATCACGCCATGGCCGATCCGGACAAACTCCGACAGTTCATGATGAAGGTTGTCGGCGATATCGGCGCTGCGGTCAGCGTGCCGCTCGTGAGAACCGGCGTCCGGCTCGGCCTTTACAAGGCGATGGACGGCGCCGGGCCGATCACCAGCGCGGCGCTTGCGGAAAAAGCCGGGATTTCGGAACGCTACGCGCGCGAATGGCTCGCGCAAAATGCGGCCTCCGGCTACCTGACGTATGAGCCGTCCGGCAAGACTTTCGAGCTTCCGCCCGAGCAGGCGATGGCCCTCGCCAGGGAGGACAGTCCCGTCTACATCGGCGGCACGATCGAAGCCGTTTGCGCAATCTACCCAACGCAGCCGAAGGTCGAACAGGCGTTCCTGTCTGGCGGCGGCATCGAATGGGGCGAGCACGCGGGCTGCCTGTTCTGTGCGGTCGGCGCCATGCTGCGGCCGCGCTACGTGGCGAACATCCTACAGAAGTGGCTGCCGGCGCTCGATGGCGTGAAGGCCAAGCTCGAGGCCGGCGCGGCAGTCGCTGATGTCGGCTGCGGCACGGGGCACTCGACCATGATCATGGCGAAGGCGTTCCCGAAGTCGACCTTCGTAGGCTACGACTTTCACGAGCCCTCGATCGACCACGCGAGAGACGAAGCGCGCCTGAGGGAGGGGCTCGACAATGTTCGCTTCGAAGTCGCGAGCGCGAAGAACTTTCCGGCTCGGGACCTCGATCTGGTGACTTTTTTTGATGTGCTGCACGACCTCGGCGATCCCGTCGGCGCCGCCACCCACGTCCGTCAGTCGTTGAAGCCGGATGGCGTCTGGATGCTCATGGAGCCGCTCGCGGGCGATGCCACGGAGGACAATCTGACCCCGGTCGGCCGGATCGCCTACGCTTTGTCGGCGATGGCGTGCATTCCGGTGTCGCTGTCTCAGGAAGTGGGCGCGGCCCTCGGCGCGCAAGCCGGGCAGAAGAGGCTCACCGAGGTCATCAAGGGGGGCGGGTTCCGCGAGGTGCGTCGTGCGGCGGAGACGCCGTTCAACATGGTGCTGGAGGCTCGGCCTTAAGAAGCAGGGCCGCCTGTGGCGCGGGCGACAGCATCTCGCCGTGTTAGGCCCAGAGACTTTCGCGCTGTTCCTGGCGACATTCGCCATCGGAACGACCGCGTTCGCGGTCGTCGGTTTGCTTCCGGACATCGCAGCCAGTCTCGACGCCAGCATCTCGCAGACAGACCTGCTCGTCAGCGGCAGCGCGCTCGCGCTCCTCTGCGCCGCGCCCGCGATTTTTTCGCGCGCCGCTGAGAACAGCCAGCCGGTTCCTGGTCGTCGATCGGGGCTCCAGCGTCCGTCGCTGATGGAGTTGCGGGCCATCTGACGCCTAAAGCGTCGACGCGCCGCGAATTTCAGCGTGAGGCGCGCTTCCCTTTCTGCGCCTGCGATGTATGACTTGTGATGGACGCGCTGGACAAGGTCATGAAGCGCGCGAAGCAAGGGAGTTGGGCCGATGGCATCGAAATTCATGACAGCGCTGGGTCTCGGCGCCGCGCTCGCGGCGGGCTTGGCGCTTGCGCCTGCCGCGCTCGCCAAGGAGTGGAAGACTGTCGTCATCGGCATGGAAGGCGCCTACGACCCTTGGAATCTGACGGACTCGAGCGGCAAGATCGTCGGCTTCGAGCCGGACCTCATCATGGACGTCTGCAAACGGGCGGGGCTCGAATGCAAGATCATCGCCCAGGATTGGGACGGCATGATCCCGGGCCTGAAAGCTGGCAAGTTCGACGTGATCATGGACGGGATGTCCATCACCGACGAGCGCAAGAAGGAGATCGACTTCTCTAAGTCCTACGCGGTGTCGCCGGGCGCCTTTCTCGCGCCCAAGGATAGCCCGCTTGCGAAGGCGCCCGCTGCGGGCACGCTCGTCAATCTCGACAAGGACGCCGCCGGCGGCGACGCCGCCATCAAGGGCGTCCAGGCGGCGCTCAAGGGCAAGACGCTCGGCGTGCAGGTCTCGACGACCCACGCCAATTTCGCGAGCCAGTATATGAAGGGCGTCGCGGATGTGAAGGAATACAAGACCATCGACGACCGCGATCTTGACCTCAAGTCGGGCCGCATCGACGCATCGCTGGACGACTATCCCGCCGTCGTCGCGACGGCCTCGAAGCCCGACGCCAAGGACCTCGCTATCGTCGGGCCGAGATTCATCGGCGGCGTGTTCGGCGCAGGCACTGGCCTCGGCATCCGCAAGAGCGACACGGACCTGACCGCCAAGTTCGACAAGGCGCTGACCGAGGCGATCGCCGACGGGACGGTGAAGAAGCTCTCGGAACAATGGTTCAAGGTCGACATGACGCCCCCGCCAGGCTCTTGATCGCGCTCCTGCATTAAGAGAGCGCGCGACCGGAGGGCGCCGGACTGGGCAATCTCGCGATCTTCGGTTTTGGCGAGGGCGGCTGGGGTCTGGCGCTCCTCGAAGGCGCGCTGATGACGCTCCTCGTCTCCGCCTGCGGTCTTCTCGTCGGGTCCGTGATTGGCGGCCTTGTCGCCTGGGCGCGGCTCTCGGGAAAACTGCTGGCGGGCGGCGTGGGTCAGGCCTACGCGGCCCTGTTCCGCGGCCTGCCGGAACTGCTCATCGTCTATTTTGTCTATTTCGGCACGTCGAGCCTCCTGACGGCGGCGGCCCATGCTCTCGGTTACGAGGGCTTTGTCGGGCGTGCCGACCTTCGCGGCCGGCGCGCTCGCCGTCGGCGTCATCTCGGGCGCGTATCAGGCCGAGGTCTTCCGGGCCGCCTATCTCGCGATCTCGCGGGGCGAGCTCGAGGCCGCCGTCAGCGTCGGCATGAATTGCGCGCTGCTCTTTCGCCGCATCATCGCGCCGCAGGTTCTGCGCTTTGCTCTGCCCGGACTTGGCAATCTCTGGCAGGTGGCGCTCAAGGATTCCTCGCTGATCTCGGTCACCGGCTTGACCGAGCTCATGCGGATCAGTCAGGTCGGCGCCGGCTCGACCCATCGGCCCTTCGCCTTCTATCTCGGCGGCGCCGCGCTTTATCTCGTGATGACGATTGCGACGACCCGCTTCTTCGATGTCGCGGAGACGCGCGCCACCCGCGGCATGCGCCGGGCGACGAGTTGAGGCGGGCGAATGGACTTTGATTTCATCTCGCAAACCTTTGTCCGTCTCCTTGCCGCTCTGCCGCTTACGCTCTCCGTCTGGTTCCTGTCCGTCGTTCTGGGCGCGCTGATCGCCGCCGGCGTGACCTGGATGCGAGTGAGCGGGGTCAAGCCGCTCGAATGGTTCGCGCGCGCCTATGTCATGGTCTTTCGCGGCACGCCGCTCCTGATCCAGCTCTTTGTCGTCTATTATGGCCTGGCTTCCTTGCCGGCCGTGCGCGCGAGCTTCGCATGGGGCTTCCTGCGTTCCGCGTTCAACTGCGCCGTGCTGGCGCTCGCGCTTTGCACCGCCGCCTATCAGTCCGAGATCTTTCGCGGCGCGCTTCTTGCCGTGCCGCATGGTCAGGTCGAGGCGGCGCGGGCCTGCGGCATGTCGAGGTTCCTCATGTTTCGCCGGATCTTTTTTCCGATCGCGGTCAGGCACGCGCTTCCGGCCTATTCGACCGAGATGATTTCCATGGTGAAGTCGACCGCGCTCGTCTCGCTCGTCACGTTATGGGACGTGATGAGCGTCGCGCTGAAGATCCGCAACGACACGCTCGTGACCTATCTGCCGCTCATCCTTGCCGGCGCGATCTATTTCGTCGTCAATTATATCATCGGCGCGGGCTTCCTGGCGCTCGAGCGGCGCCTGTCGCCGCATCTCAGGCCCCGGCCAAGCTGAAGGAAGCGCCATGTCCGCTGGCGACGCCCGCGATCACCGTCGACGCGATGCACAAGAGCTTCGGGCAGCTCGAAGTGCTGCGGGGCGTGTCGCTGAAAGCGAACGACGGCGACGTGATCTCGATCCTCGGTTCGTCCGGCTCGGGCAAGAGCACGTTTCTGCGCTGCATCAATCTGCTCGAGACGCCGGACAAAGGCGTGGTGACGGTCGCGGGCGAGACCATCAAAATGCGCCAGCGGCGCGACGGGCGGGCCGAGCCCGCCGACAGGCGCCAGGTCGACCGCATGCGCTCCGAGCTCGCCATGGTGTTCCAGAGCTTCAATCTGTGGTCGCATCTGACGGTGCTCGAGAACCTGATCGAGGCGCCGGTGTACGTGCAGAAGCGGCCGCGCGCCGAATGCATCGAGGAAGCCCGCGCGCTGCTGGCGAAAGTCGGCATGTCCGAGCGTGAGAACTACTATCCGTCGCATCTCTCGGGAGGTCAGCAGCAGCGCGCGGCGATCGCCCGCGCGCTCGCCATGCGGCCGAAGGTGATGCTGTTCGACGAACCGACCTCGGCGCTCGATCCGGAACTCGTGGGCGAAGTGCTCCGCGTGATGCGCGCGCTCGCCGAGGAAGGGCGGACGATGCTGGTCGTGACCCACGAGATGAGCTTCGCGCGCGACGTCTCGACGCGGGTGATGTTCCTGCATCAGGGGCTGGTCGAGGCGGAGGGACCGCCGCGCGAGCTGTTCTCGGCCTCGACCTCCGAGCGCTTCCGCCAGTTCATCTCCAAGGAGCGCGGGTAGGGGCCCGATGCCGCGTCTGTTCACCGGCCTCGAACTGCCCGACGCTGTCGTTGGCCAGCTCGCGCTGATGCGCGGCGGCGTCGCCGGCGCGCGCTGGCTCGAGCCCGACGACTATCACATCACGCTGCGATTCATCGGCGACATCGACGCGCGCACGGCGCGCGACATCGAAGAGACGCTTGGCGAGATCCGACGCCCGAAGGCGCCCGTACGCTTCGAGGGACTGAGCTGGTTCGGCGGCGACAAGCCGCGCGCGATCGTCGCCAAGGTGAAGCCGGATCCGGCGCTGATGGATCTGCAGGCGGAACAGGAGCGGCGCCTGAGGCGGATCGGCGTTGAGCCGGAGACGCGCAAATATACGCCGCATGTGACGCTGGCGCGGCTGCGCGGCGCCGCCAGGCGGCGGTCGCCAACTATCTGGCCGAGCGCGGCGTCCTGATTGCAGAACCGTTCACCGCCGAGCGCTTTGTGCTCTATTCGGCCCGCGAGGGGTTAGGCGGCGGACCCTATGTCGTCGAGGCCGCCTATCCTCTGGACTAAGGACGGCTCCGGGGCCTGCGCCTGAGCGGAGCCCGCGCTATCGCGGCTGCTCCCATTTTTCGCGGGATTGAGGCGCTGAGATCGAAATGGGGTCGAGATCGACGCTTCCGAACCTCGCGAACAGCGGATAAAAGCCCCTTCGTGAATTGGTTATCGCTTCAACACGACCGCCCCTGGCGCGAGGAACTCGATTTTGCGCGGCCCTCGTCTGGCATGCTGCGCTGGCATCGTCGATTTTTTTCCATTGCCGCGTTCCTGCTGTTGGCGACGCCCCTCGTGGCTGGGCTCATTCAGCCGGACGGCGACGCGTTGATCCTGAAGGAGGGGCGCAATCCGGCGCCGACGCCGAAACTAGGCGATAGCGGCGCCGATTGGCTCACGGTTCCCAAACAGATCGACTCTTATCTCAAGGACCATTTCGGTCTCCGGCATGCGATGATCAACCTGCACAGGGATCTCACCCGGCCGGTGGTGCTGAAGCCCAACACAATCATCCTGACCGGCCGCAGCGGGCGCATGTTCTACGAAGGCGACGAAATGGTGCGCCAAAGCGCGGGCCTCGTTCTCCGAGATGTGCGCGTGGCGCAAACGGCGCGCCTGATCGGGGAGATGCGCGATGCGCTGGCGAAACGCGGCGCTCGTCTCCTGGTGGCGATCCCGCCCAATTCGTCCACCATTTACCAGGATGATCTTCCAGCCTGGGCCCAGGACGATGGCAGAAAGACGGAATACGATCTCCTGTTCGAGGATCTGAAGAAATACGACGTCAAGACGGTCGACCTGAGGCCGGCTCTGAAAGGTCTTCGGGCGGGGGGCGAAGAAGCCTATCTCCTCTATGACGCCCATTGGACCCCGCGCGGGACGCTTGCCGGGTTCAACGCAATCGTCGAAGCCGACGGGCACCCAGAGTGGCGTCTCGACCCGGCAACCGTGACGGGACCGCTCGAAGAGCGCAAGGGCGGCGACGTCGCGCGGATCCTTGGCGTTCAGGACGACGTCCATGAACAAGCCAAGACGCTCCGACTTGCGCCCTCACGAACCGACGAGGCCATTTCTCCCGGCATCATGCCCGACCATGTCGTCGCCACGGATAGGCCAGGTCCGACGATCATGATCATTGGCGACTCGTTCACTCAGGGCTATTTTCCGTTGATGCTCACACAGCATGGCGGGCGCGCCGTTTGGATCCATCATCATCAGTGCCGGTTTCGACTGGAAGCTGATCGATCGGTTCCGGCCGGATGAGGTTTGGTGGGCCCCAACCGAGCGTTTTCTTCTCTGCGATCCTGGCGCCATTCCGATCGATTTCTCGACCGAAGCGCAATGAACGCAAAAGTCTGTTCGCTCGAGAAGCCCTGACCGGACATGCTTCTGCGCTGGCGCCGGCATTTCGCCGTCCTGACATTCCTGCTTCTCGTGACGCCCTTGGTTGTGGGACTGATCCGGCCGGACAGTCCGGCGGCGATCCTCAAGGAGGGGCGGTTCCTCGCGCCGGCGCCGCAAATGCCGTGGTCGAGCGCAGCCTGGCTTGGGCTCCCGAGGCAGATCGACGCTTACTTGCGCGATCATTTCGGACTTCGGCAGGCGCTGATCCGCGCCCACAAGGATCTGACCAAGCCCATGCTCAGTCAAGGCGGCGGGGACGTTCTGATCGGCCGCGACGGGCGCATGTTCTATCTCGGCTCGGAGATGGTGCGACAGAGCGCCGGCCTCGTGTTCCGAGACCGGAAGGTCGCGGATTCGGCAAACCAGCTCGCTGCGATGCGCGACGCGCTGCAGAAACGAGGAATAGCTTTTTTTGTGGTTGTCCTTCCGAGCACGTCGTCCATCTATGAAGACGATCTCCCGAACTGGGCGCAAGCGCATGGCCGGAAGACGGAGCACGATCTTTTTTTAGAGGACCTCGCGGAGCGGGGAATCAAGACAGTCGATTTGCGGCCGACGCTGAGAACAACAGCCTCGGAGGGCAAAGCCTACCTGCTGCATGACTCCCATTGGACCGCGCGCGGCGCGATTGCCGGCTTCAACGCAATCGTCGAAGCCGACTTCATCCAGAGTGGCGCGTCGATCCGGGGAGCGCGCTCGGGCCGCTACAGGAACGCAAGGGCGGCGACCTCGCACGCATGCTTGGCGTGGAAGACGACGTAGCCGAAACAACTGAGCCGCTCGCCCTCCCAGCGGTCGGCAAGGACGAAAACCTGTCGCACGACGTCATGCCGACGCACATGATCACGACCGGCAAGCCTGGCCCGACGATCCTGGTGGTCGGCGATTTCTTCACCGCCAGTTTCTTTCCGCCGATGCTCGCTCAGCACGTAGGACGCGCGATTTGGGTCCACTACGATGATTCAGCGTGCAGCTTTGACTGGTCATTGATCGATAAGTATCGGCCGGACGAGGTGTGGTGGGCGCCCGTTGAGCGCGCTCTCATTTGCGCCTCGGGCGCCAACACAGAGACGCAAGAGCGGCGCTGAAGCGCGAGGAGTTTGAGATTGCCGCTTCCGAACCTCCAAGACAGCGGATAAGAGTCCAACCCCGTGAATCCTGACTTGTCCCGACCCAGTTGGCGTTGCGCCCGCAGCCGGCGGAACCGCATGCGGTCCTGATCCGGCATGCTGCGTCGCTATCGCCGCTATCTCGCGCTTCTCGCGTTCGGGCTTCTCGCGACGCCGCTTGTCGTTGGGATCGTCAGGCCGGACGGTCCAGAGGCGATTCTGAAGGAGGGGCGCTACCTCACGCCAGCGCCGCAAGCGCCGGCCAGCGGGGAGGATTGGTTGATCCTTCCGAGGTCGATCGACGCCTATCTCCGAGACCATTTCGGTCTTCGTCAGGCGCTGATCCGCGCACACAAGGATGTGACCCGTCCGCTGCTCGGGCTGGGCAACGATTCCGTGCTGATCGGCCGCGACGGCCGGATGTTCTATCTCGGCGAAGAGACGGTGCGTCAAAGCGCCGGGCTGCTCGTACGCGACCGAAGACTGGCCGATACGGCCGATATGCTCGCGCGTATGAACGAGGCGCTTCAGGCGCGCGGAATCCGTTTCCTGGTCGCCCCGCCGCCGAATGGGGCGACAATCTACCAGGAGGACCTGCCGCGCTGGGCGCAAAATACCGGCAAGCCGACCGAATACGACCTCATGCTCGCAAATCTGGCGGCGAAGGGCGTGCCGGCCGTCGATCTCAGGCCGGCGGTCAAGAAAGCGCGCGCCGGAGGGTCCGGTGTTCTACATGCACGACACGCACTGGACATTTCGCGGCGCGCTCGCTGGATATAACGCCATCGTCGAGGCGGATTCTCACCCGGACTGGCGGATCGAACCAGCCTCCGCGCTCGGTCCGATGAATGAACGAAAGGGAGGCGACCTGGCGCGGATGTTCGGGGTCGGCGACGCCGTTTCCGAGAAAGCGGAAGACCTCGTCCTGCCGCACGGTAAGAAAGTCCTCCAGTCTTCCGATCCATTTGGAGAATTCGTCGAGACGTCCGAGCGGCCGGGCCCGACGATCTTCATCATCGGCGATTCTTTCACGGGCGGCTTTCTCCCTCCCCTGGTCTTACAACACGCGCATCGCGTGATCTGGATGAACCACTCGTCCTGCGGTTTCGACTGGACCGAGGTGGAGAAACATCATCCAGACGAAGTCTGGTGGATGCCCAACGAGCGCTTTCTGGTTTGCGCGCCAGGCAAAAAGCCGAATGGCTTGCCCGAAAGCAAAGGCGGTTCGGCCGAAGGAAGCGCTCCAAGCGGGCTTGCCGCACAGATCGGCGCGGCCGGAAAACGCGATGACCGGGGGGAATGAACCTCAGAAGCTCGCCCGCAGCGCTGCTGATCCTCGGCGGCGCGCGCTCGGGAAAAAGCGCCTATGCGCAAACCCTGGCGGAGGCCAATAGCCCCGAGCGGCTCTATCTGGCGACCGCGACGGCGGGAGACGAGGAAATGGCCGCGCGCATCGCCCGCCACCGGGCCGACCGGGGTCAAGGCTGGACGACGCTGGAGGAGCCGCTGGAAGTCGCCGCAGCTCTCGCGACGCGAGGCCCGGGCGGGCAGGGTGGTGGTCGTCGATTGCCTGACGCTTTGGCTCAGCAACCTCATGCTGGCGGGCCGGGATCCGGGACCCGCCATCGCGGCTCTCGCCGAGCGCGGTCGGCGCGCTCGCCGGGCCCAGCGATCCTCGTATCCAACGAGGTCGGCATGGGGATTGTGCCGGACAACAAGCTCGGCCGCGAATTTCGCGACTGGCAGGGCCGGGCGAACCGGGAAATCGGCGCCGCCTGCGACGCCGTGATCTTCGTCGCCGCCGGCTTCCCGCTCCAGTTGAAGCCGGCTGCAACCCCAAGCGTGCGATTGGGCTAGAGCCGCGCATTTTCCTCACAAAAACTCTGGCGACTCAGGGCTGGGCCTGGACTAGGATTCGCCGTCGGTGAAAGGGGCTTGCCGGCCGCGCGGGCCGCCGGCCTTCGCCTTGAGACATTCGCTGGGGATTGGCGGGATGCTGCGTCTTTTCCAACGCCGGGCGCCGGAGCAGGCGGCGCATTTCGACATCGCGCATGACGGCGAGACTTATCGCGTCGCGCTGAAGCGAGTCGCCACGTCGCGCCGCTTCACGTTGAGGGTTCGCACGGCCACGCGCGACGTCGTGCTGACGATGCCGTCGCGCTCATCGCTCAAGGCGGCGCGCGAATTCGCCGAGCGTCACGCCGCATGGATCGGCACGCGGCTCGCGCGCCTGCCTGAGCCGGTCGCGTTCGAGCCGCGCGCGGTGACGCCGTTGCGCGGCGTCGATCATCGCATCGTGCATCGGCCGGGCGAGCGCGGCGGCGTCTGGATCGAATCGAGCGAGCGCGGACCGCTCATCTGCGTGTCCGGCGAGCGGCCGCATGTGGCCCGTCGCGTCACCGATTTCCTCAAGCGCGAGGCGCGCAAGGATCTCGAGGCCGCGGTCGCTCGGCATTCCAAGCAGCTCGGCGTCAAGCCGCGCCGCATCGTGCTGCGCGACACGGTGAGCCGCTGGGGCTCGTGCTCATCGACCGGCGGCCTCAATTTCTCCTGGCGCCTGATTCTCGCGCCGCCGTTCGTGCTCGACTATCTCGCCGCGCATGAGGTGGCGCATATGGTGCACATGAATCATTCGCCGTTGTTCTGGAAGCTCACGCGCCGCCTGCACCCCGGAACCGACCGCGCCGAAGTCTGGCTCAAGGTCCACGGCGCGAACCTGCATCGCTTCGGCGCGACGTGGGAGTGATCTTACCCCCAAGGTCACGCCATCCGTTCGAGCGCCTCGAACATCAGCTGCAGATCCTGCGGACGCGACAGGCGGTGATCGCCGTCCTTGACCAGGGTCAGCGTCGCGGGATCGCCGCCGAAGCGCTGCATCAGCGCAAGCGCATGCGCAAACGGCACGTCTTCGTCTCGCATGCCTTGCAGCACAGCGGTTGGGGCGCGGGTGCGAATCATGCCGCCGAGCAGAAGGTGCTTGCGCCCGTCCTCGATGAGGTCGCGGGTGAAGCAATCGGGCTCGCTCGAATAGGCCGACGGCCTTCGCCAAATCCCTTGCTCCATGATCGCGCGGCGCGCCTCGTCCGGCGCCTTGGCCCAGATGAGGGCTTCGGTGAAGTCGACCGCGGGCGCGATGAGAATGAGGCCCTTGACGCGCTCCCTCTCGCCCGCCTCGTTGAGCGCCCGGGCGGCGAGCAGCGCCAGATAACCGCCCATCGAGGAGCCGACCAGAATTTGCGGTCCCTCGCTCTCGGCCCGCAAAAGCGCGAGCGTCTCCTCGAGCCAGCGTGAAATCGTGCCGTCCTCGAGCCGCCCGTCGGACCGCCCATGGCCGGAATAATCGAACCTGAGGAGGCCCAGACCGCGCCGCTCCGCTTCGGCGTCGAGCGCTGTCGCCTTGGTCGAGTCCATGTCGGAGCGGTAACCGCTGAGCCAAACGACGCCTGGGCCTTCGTTGCGCACTGGCGCGCGGCGTCGAAAGGCGATACGCCGTTGATTCGGGGCGTTTCCGACGATGAAGACCTGCGGCTGTCCGTCCGACACACTAAGCTCGCTGCTGATGACGCCACGTGCGGACCGCGCCGGGATGAAGCTCGGCTTGGACGCGCAGGGCGGAGCGCAATTGGCCGAGCCTCAGCCGCAAGTCAACCGTCTGCGCGTCACACTCTCGTGTTCCAGGCGCGGGCCCCCGTGAGCGTCGACGCGCTTTCCCCCTTTGGGCGCGGGGCGAACGCGCCGCTCGCCGGCCGGACGATCCTGCAGATCGTCCAGCCGGTGCACGCGGGCGGCGACGAACGTGCGACGCTCGCCGTCACCGCGGCGCTGGCGGAGACCGGCGCGCGCGCTCTGGTCGCGAGCGATTCCAGCGAGCTGGCCGCCGAATTGCAGGCGATCGGCGGGCTCTTCGTCCGCTTTCCGGCGGCGACCAAGAACCCGCTCGCCATGGCGCTCAACATGCGCCGCCTTCAGCGCATCATCGCTTCGGAGCGGATCGACCTCGTGCATGCGCGCTCGCGCTGGGCGGCCTGGGCCGCGGTCAAGGCTTGCCGCAAGGCGAAACGTCCGCTTGTCACCTCAATTCCGGGCGATGGCGGCCGCACCCGCCCGCGCACCAGCTTCGAGACCGCGGTTGCCGAGGGCGATTATGTCATCGCCGCGTCCGAATTCGCCGCCGGGCGCGCGGAAACGCTCTTCCCCTCGGTTCCAAAGCGCCTCAGGGTCGTCCGGCCGGGAATGGATCTCTCCAAGCTTCAGCCCGAGCGCGTGAGCGGGCGCCGTGTCGCCGACATTCGCTCGAGCTGGGGCGTCGCGCCGCATGAACGCGTGGTCCTGGCGCCATCGCGCCTCGCGCCCGGCCGGGGCCAGCAGACGCTCATCGAAGCGGCGGCCCTGATCAAGGGCCGGGGTTTTGACGACGTCCGTTTCGTGCTGGCCGGCGAAGCCGCGAAGCCCGTGTTCGCGCGCGAGCTTGATGCGCTCGCGGTCAAATGCGGCGTCCAATCCATGCTCGTGCGCGTTGGCGCGGCTGCGGATCCGCCGGCTGCGTTCATTGGCGCGGCAGTGGTCGTCTTTCCCGCCGCTGAGCCCGACGGCGTGACGCGCGCCGCGATCGAAGCCGCTGCGATCGGAGCGCTCACCATCATCTCCGATGTCGGACCGGCGCGCGAGATTATCGCCGCGCCGCCGCATGCGGACGCCGAGTCGCGCACCGGGTGGCTTGTTCCGCCCCGCGAACCCGCCGCGCTCGCTGAGGCGATTCACGCCGCGCTGACGCTGGGCGCCTCCGCGCGCGAGGCCATCCGGCGCCGCTCGCGGGCGAAGATCGCCGACGCCTACTCGCTCGAGCGCATGACGCGCGATACGCTTGGCGTTTACGCCGAGGCGCTCTCGCGCTGACGGGGAATTTAAACGGCTTCGGCGACATGCCTTTTCACAAGCGTGAGGGCGCCGAAGTCTTTGGCCGCTCTGATTGCGATGTCGCGCCCCATGCGTCGGCTGGCGCCCTTGACGATTGCACGCGGGTCATGGCCGGCTCGCCTCCGCGATGGACAACGTGTCGATATACTGACGGAATCGCGCAATCCTGTCGTTTCTGACGGTCCACACGTGCGCGTATCCGGCCTCGGTCCGCTTGCCCGTCGCGCGATGCACCGCATTGAAATGACCGAGTGACACCACCGTGTCTCCGTCGGCGATGAAGTCGCTGGGTTCGAGCGCGAAACTCGACCACTCCGCCATCAGGGGCTTGAAAACGCCCTCGGCGACGCGCTCGGGGCCGCGGCCCTCGACCTTGTAGCGCCACATCGTAAGCCACTCGATATCGGGGGCCATCAGGCCGAGCGCCCCAGCGGCGTCCCCCTCCTTGAGCTTCGTGTAGAAGCTGCGCACGAGATCTGTCGCACCGGTCATGGTGGTTGTCCTTTCACTTGGTTGCTCAGGCCGTGCGCCCGATCCGCTTGCCTTTGAACAGAAGGGTCATGAAGGCGAGGTCGAGGCGGCGCGGCATGATCGCAGCGGTCGCGAGCACGATGCCCGCGACCGGCCCGACGGTCACGAAACGACGCCCTCGGTCGGCGGCTTTGAGGCTCGCCCGCGCGACGGTCGCCGGCCCCACGGTCGGGAACAGTTTCAAGACCAGTGTCGAACGAAGGTCGGCCTTTGAGGGGTCGGCGAAACTTGTTCGGACCGCGGGCGGATGGATCGCCGAGACGCTTACCCCGTGCGCCTTCAATTCGCTGTGCATCGCCTGGCTGAGGTTGGTGACATAGGCCTTGCTGGCGGCGTAAGCGCCGAAATAGGGCGTCGGGCGGGTCGCGACCGCCGCCGATAGATTGACGATCGCGCCGCGGCGGCGCGCTTTCATACCCCGCGCCGCCCAGTGGCTGAGCCTTGTCAGAGCCAATATGTTGAGGCGAAGCATCTCGTCGATGCGCGCCGCATCGGCGTCGACGAAAGCGCCGGACAGGCCCTGGCCAGCGTTGTTGATGAGGACGTCGGGCACATAGCCGCGTGCGTCGAGGTCGGCGATAAAGCGATCGAGCGCCTGCGTATCCGTGAGATCCACTGCGCAAGTCTCAGCGGCGTCCGCCCCGCGCATGCCATCCGCGCAGCGTTCAAGCCTGGTTTGGTCGCGAGCGACCATCATCACCTTGTCGCCGCGCGCGACCGCCTGACGAGCGATCTCCAGGCCTATGCCCTCGCTGGCGCCGGTCACGAGAATGGTTTTGGACATGTCCGACTCCTGAAATGGAAATGAGTAAGGCAGGAGGCGCATGTCGTTGCGCCTCGTTCGTTTGAGGAAGCCGCTCAGTTGGAGGCGAACTCGGCGACGATCTCGGTCGCAACTCGGGCCGCGTTCTCGTCGAGAACGAAATGGCCAGCGTCGAGCCAGACGAGCTTGGCGTGGGGCAGATCCTTCAGATAGGCCTTCGCCCCAGCTTCGATGAAGAACGGATCGTGCCTGCCCCACAGGATGAGCGTCTTGGGCTTATTGGCGCGGAAAGCGGCGTGCCAGGCGTCATAAGCCGCGACGTTGGACTTGTAGTCGGCGAGCAGATCGATCTGGTAGGCGTCCGTGCCGGGACGATCGAGCAGCGCTTGATCGTGGGTCCAATTGTCGGGGCTGATCGCCTCGGGTTTCTTCGCGCCGACCGTGTACTGGAACTGCGTAGTTTGCGGCGTCAGGAAGCTGCGGGCGAGCGCCTCCGTCTTCTCGTCGCGTTTCTCCCATAGCGGCAGGAACACTTGCTTGGGCATGTCGCCGACGCCTTCGAGATAGGCGTTGGTGTTTTGGATCACGAAACCCGTGACGGCTGCAGGACGCGCCGTGAACAAGCGGAAGCCGACAGGACCGCCGTAATCCTGCATATAAAGCATGTAGGATTCGAGCCCCAACTGATCGACGAGCCCACTCACATGCGCGGCCAGATTGTCGAAAGTGTAAGCAAACTCCTTGGCAGGGGGCGCGTCTGACTGGCCGAAGCCGATGTAGTCGGGGGCGACGACATGAAATTTGCCGGCCAGCCTCGGGATCAGGTCGCGGAACATGAAGCTGGAGGTCGGAAATCCATGCAACAGCAGGATCGTGGGCGACGTTGGATCGCCCGCCTCCCGGTAGAACACTTTGTGGTCGTTCACGGTGCGGTAGCGGTAGTTCGTCGGATTTTCGATCATGGCGGCGTTCCTTGCGATGGATTTGAGCCAAGGGCGTCTTGTGCTCGGCCGCCGGCTTGGCGGGCGCCGCTGCGGCGTTGAGTAGGTGGCGGGTCGTGAGGACGGGGTGTGTAACTTGTGAAAGTGATTATTACTAGTGTCATATGCCGACACTTGTCAAGATAATTTTTGATGGTTACGTTTCGGAAACGCGATCCCTATCTACGAGGACACGGCGTTGAAAATCGACCAGCGACGCTCGGATTTCCGAGATGGAATGCCGTTCCTTGGCGGCGCCGTCTGGATCGATCTCTTGAACTCGACCCTCTCCCCGGATGGCGGGACGACCCGGCTGGATTTTTTGGCGGAGCCTGCCGCGTTCGAACGCTGGCTTGCGAATGCCTCGGTTGAGCAGCCCCGCGATCCCGCCCGGGAGGCCGCCGCCGCGTCGAAACTGCGCGATGCGTTGCGTCCGGCGTTCGATCAGCTAGCGGCGGGCCAATCGCTCTCGCCGGAGACGCTTGATTTCGTCAATGCCGGGCTTTCCGAGGCGCATTTCGTTCGTCGATTAACGCGGCGCGGAGAAGGCTACGCTTTGGAGGAGGCCCCGATCGGAGCGCCGGCGAGCGTCGTGGCGACGATCGCCGCCGACTTCGCCCGTTTCGTCTCCAATTACGAAGCGCAGCGCCTGAAGCACTGCGCCAATCCGACGTGTACGATGGTCTTCTATGATCGCGGTAAGAATAACCATCGCCGCTGGTGCTCATCCGCCGTCTGCGGCAATCGCGACAAGGTCGCCAATTATCGCGCGCGCCGGCGGCCAGCCGTCCGTGCAACCCGCGGCGCTCGCTGAGGCGATTCACGCCGCGCTGACGCTGGGCGCCTCTGCGCGCGAGGCCATTCGGCGCCGGTCGCGGGCGAAGATCGCCGACGCCTACTCGCTTGAGCGCATGACGCGCGATACGCTTGGCGTTTACGCCGAGGCGCTCTCGCGCTGACGGGAGACGGCGGGAGTCCGTTTGACGGGCGCTGCTTCGGGCGTTCGCACGTGTTCGGGACGAATGCCGAGCCCAATCAATCGCGCTGGAATGCGGCGCAGAATCGGAAAGACGCTAAAGAGTTTGAGGAACGGCGGCGGCTTCGGCCGCTCATGGGTTTGCAAAACGGGGCTGATGATCCGCCGCTGAATGGCAAGCTGCAGCCCCTGGGTGAACCGCATGGGCAGAGTGCGCCGCTCCTCGATCGCCTGAAGATCCTCGTCCGTCACCCGACCGGCGCGGAGCGGGCCGGCAAGCCGGTTGGCTGCGGCGACCGCGTCCTGCACCGCCATGTTGACGCCAACGCCGCCGATCGGCGACATCGCATGCGCCGCATCGCCAATACAAATGAGTCCAGGCCGCCACCATTTTTTCAGCCGATCGACGGTGACGCTGAGCAGCTTGATGTCGTCCCAGGTTTTCAGTTCGCCGACGCGATCGGAGAGGAACGGCGACATTTCGACGACCGCGCGCGTGAAACGCTTCGAGGCCTTCCGACTTCACACGCTCGATCCCGCCTTTCGGAATGACATAGGCGCATTGCCAGTAATCGCCGCGATCGAACATGACCATCAGCTTGCCGGCTTCGATATGGCCGAACGTGTCCACGCTGTCGCCGTCCTTGTGAGACACGCGAAACCACAGCACGTCCATCGGCGCCCCGTAGTCGTCGCTCTTGAGTCCAGCCTTCTCGCGCACGATCGAATGGCGTCCGTCGCAGCCGACCACCAGGTCAGCCCGTATCGTCAGCTCCCCGTCCGGCGTCTTGGCGATCAAGCCCGCGATGCGCCCGTTCTCTTCGATCAGATCGGTCGCGTCGGCCTGCATGCGCAGGTCGAACGTCGGGTACCGCTTGCCGCGCTCGGCGAGGAAGTTGAGGAAGTCCCATTGCGGCATCAGCGCCACGAATTTGCAGTGGGTCGGCAGGTGGCGAAAATCGACCATCTGAATGTGTTCGGCGCCGATCTGCGCGGACAGCGTTTCGACTTCCTGATGCGGCAGCTTCGAGAAATTCGTCGATCAGGCCGAGTTCGAACATCAACTCGAGCGTCGAGGGATGAACCGTGTCGCCGCGGAAATCGCGGAAGAAATCGGCGTGCTTCTCCAGCACCACGACTTCAACGCCGGCGCGCGCCAGCAGGAATCCGAGCATCATCCCGGCGGGGCCGCCGCCGGCGATGCAGCACTGCGTTGTGATCGTTGAATTGGCCATATCCGCTGGCTCCGCCGGGCGCAGTCGCCCGATCACGATCATAAAACGCGAAGATTAAAGCTGGGTTCCGCCCTGGGGGCCCATGTTTGAAGGGTCCGACACGAGCCCCGCAACCCGCGACTCGAGCCGGTTCTCTTTAGTTCTTGATGAACGCGCCGCTGCGCAAATCGCTCAGCGCCTGACGGATCTCAGCCTGCGTGTTCATGACGATCGGCCCGTGCCAGGCGATCGGCTCGCGCAAGCGGCCGGCCGGAGACGAGGAGGAAGCGCACGCCCTCGTCGCCCGCCTGAACGACGACCTCGTCGCCCGCGCCGAACACGACGAGCGAGCGGTTGCCGACCTTGTCGCGCAGCAGAACCTCTTCGCCGTCGACCTCGGCTTCGCGCAATACGCCGAAGGGCTCGGACGAGTCGGCGAAATCGGCCGAGCCCTCGAAGATATAGGCGAAGGCCTGGCGGAAATCCTCGACCTTGAGGCGCTTCTTCTTGCCCGCCGGCACGGTGACGTCGAGATAGCGCGGCTCGGCGGCGACGCCGTCGACCGGACCGCGCTTGCCCCAGAACTCGCCGCAGATGACGCGCACGCGCGTGCCGTCGTCGTCGATCACCTCGGGGATCTCGGTCGCCGGAACGTCCTGGTAGCGCGGCTTCGTCATCTTGAGATGCGCGGGCAGGTTCGCCCAGAGCTGGAAGCCGTGCATGCGGCCCTTGGCGTCGCCGGTCGGCATTTCCTGATGCAGGATGCCGCTGCCGGCGGTCATCCACTGGACGTCGCCCGAGCCGAGCTTGCCGCGATTGCCGAGGCTGTCGCCATGATCGACCTCGCCCGCGAGCACATAGGTGATCGTCTCGATGCCGCGATGGGGATGCCACGGGAAGCCGGCGAGATAATCCTCGGGCCGATCGCCGCGGAAATCGTCCATCATGAGGAACGGATCGAAATCGGACGTGTCGCCGAAGCCGAAGGCGCGGCGCAGCTTGACGCCCGCGCCCTCCATGGTCGGAACGGACTGGCTGACGCGCTTGACGGGACGAATGGACATGTGAAGCCCTCCTGGTCGAACTTAAGATCGATTTGGTTTCCGAAATACTGCCGCTCTACCAGACTTGTGACTGAAGAAGCGCAGCAAATTCTTTTGATCGGGAACCGTGTTGAAGCGAAGATAGGTATAGAGCGCAATCGACGCAAGTCTATCATAAGAAGCGATGGTATCTATCGGCCGAGATGAACGCTGAACGCCCTTGGCCTTCCGCCAACGATTGCCGGCGTCGCGGCCCCGGGCCAGGAAAAGAGCAAGTTAGGCGCGCGGGGAGGTTTCAGCCGATTGTCGAAAGCCGGGCGCGACGAAGGCCGGCGAAGCCTATCCCTGCGAATCCGACGCTCATCAAAACCCAGGTCGGCGCTTCCGGCACGGTCACATTATAGCTGAACCCGAAGCCGTCTCCCGGATTGCTGGCGGTGAGAAGCAACGCGATGTCGACGTGCTGCGGACCCGCGCCTTCCAGCCCAAGATCGATCGTGTTGTCGAGGAAAAATCTTTCGGCGCTTCGAAGCGACTCGAATTCAAAGTCTAGGGAAGGCCTGTCTGTGTCGCCATCCGCCGAAACCCTCAGGTCGAGACGGTCAAAGCCGTCCCCGCCGGCGACCGAGCCGAGCAGCGTCAAGGAGAGATGCTCGGATCTGGAGGTCGTGAAAATGAAATCGGCTGTGGTTTCATAGACGAGGCTTTCACCCTCCCCACCGTAGCCGATCGCCATCGCGCCGGCGCCCCCGACGCCCGTCAAGACGGCCACGGACTCCGACTTGCCTTTGGAGATTTCGAGCGGCGGCGGAGCGTCGGGCCCGATTGCCGCGATCGAGATTGCGCTCGCTGGCCCCCCGCCCGGGGAATGCGCCGAGGCTTGAACAGTCCCGCCGCCGTTCTGGCTCTTGCTGTGCGTGTCCGCCGAACCGCCCGCTCCCGGACCGCTGTCCGACTCTCCGCCGTTTCCGCCGGTCGCGGTCGAAGTGGCCGTGACCATCGCGGCCCCTGTGGATGTCGCCGTGCTCATCGCATCGGCGTCGCCGCCCTTCGTGTTTGGCCCGAAGCCATCCCCGCCGTCGCCCCCAGTGGCTGTCGCGGTCGAGACGACGTCGCCGCCCATCGATGAGCCCGTCGTGGTGGCGCTGGCCGCGCCGCCAGCGCCACCCACGCTCTGAGGTAGGCCTATGGAGGCGGATCCGCCTTTCCCCCCGGTCGCGAAAGCCGAGACTGTCGCGAAGCCGGCGCCCGAAGACGCGCCTGTGGCCGTCGCGGTCGCCATTCCTCCCGCGCCGGCCTGATCCGCGCCGCCGGTCATGGCGTCGCCGCCTGCCCCGCCGGTCGCCCCCGCGACGACGTTGAGAGAGCCATTCCCCGTATTGTCCTGCGCTGTGGCCTGGCCCGCGCCGCCCGCGCCCGCGATGTCGTTGCTCTCTCCGTTGGTCTGGCCGCCGGCGCCGCCGAACGCCGATACGCTGACGGTCACCGCCCCGGTCATGGAAGCGCCCGTGCCGCTGGCGATCGCGCCGCCCCCCGCGCCGCCGCCGAGCCCAGTGTCGGCGACAAAGTCGGTCGGCCCCCCGGCGCCGCCTGTCGCGCCGACTATGGCCGCAACATTGCCGCTCATGGATTTCGCTATGAGGCTCGCGGTCGCGGCGCCGCCGTCGCCCCCTTGAGATTGCGCGTCTGCGCCGTCGCCGCCTGTCCCTAACGAATGCGCAATGATGTCGCCTGAATTCGTTTGGACCTGGTTCTGAACGGAAGCGCCGCCGCCCGCGCCGGCGAAGTCGCCGCCGCCGCCGCCGCCGCCGGTTCCGATCGCCTCGGAGAACACGGGGGCCTGTTGAGACGTGACGGTCGCGGAAATGGTCGCCCCTCCACCATTCCCGCCGTCGCCGCTGCCGAGGAAGCCCCCTCCGCTGCCACCCGCGCCGCCGGTCGCCGTTGTTGAGGCCGTCACGCCATTCGAGCCCGCGGGCGTGAGGCTGGTTTTCGCCTGCGCGTCGCCGCCCTTGCCTCCGTCGCCGAGGTCGTTGCCTTGGCCGCCGCTGCCGCCGCTGCCGCCTTGCGCTTGCGCCTCCACTTCAGCGGCGTTCGAGCCGCTGGCGCCGGCGAACGCATTCGCCGCGCCTCCCGCTCCGCCATTGCCGGCGTTGCCAAATCCGTGAGGCGGACCGGAGTCGCCTCCACGCCCGCCGGCCCCGCCGGTCGCGGTAGCGCTGTTCAGGGGGTCGCCGTTGGGGACGGTGAACCCCGCGTCCGCATTCGCGGGGCCTCCGGGATTGCCCGGTTCTCCGTCTCCGTCCGGGCTTGGCCCGTTCCCGCCGTCGCCGCCATCCAAGCCTCCGGGGATCGCCGGCACGGCCACGATTTCCGCGCGGCCGCCGTCGCTCAGAGCCATCAGGCCGAGCGGCAGCACTGCGCCCATGATGAACGACCGAATGGCACGGTTGCGCATGGTTTCCCCCTTGGCTTGAGTCCCCAGATGATCAATTACAGACAAATACAATGTGACGCCGCGCACACCGCGTATGTTTGCCTGGCTGATATGTGGAGGCGCGGTTTTCGACGCCCAGGACTTGCTCAAATCGACGACTGCGCGCCTTCCGGCCTTCCGCCGACGATTGTCGAAGCGTTGGCGCCGGCTGCCGCGGCGTGCCCGAGCGCCGTCGGAATGTCCGCGTCGGACAGCCGCGCGGCTAGAAAAGCGGCGACGAACGCGTCGCCAGCGCCGGTGGTGTCGACCGCCTCGATCTTCGGCGCCTCCGCGCGCCAGCGCCTCGCGCCCGCAGCCGCTTCGGCGCCGGCCGCGCCGCGCTTGACGACGACCAGCGGATAATGCGCCGCGAGAAGCGCGCATTGGGTTTCGGGATCGGTCGAGCCGGCGAGAACCGCGGCTTCCTCTTCGTTGGGGAACAGGATTGCCGCGCCCTGCGTCCAGGCGAGGAATTGTCGGCGCCGACCTCGCGCAAGAATTCCGCCGACGCTGGATCGACGCTGACAGGCTTGTCGCCCGCGCGCCTCATGACCTCGAGAACGGCTGCGCGCGGCGAAGGGGCGAAGAACGAATAGCCCGAGAGATGGATCAGCGCCGCGTCCTCGATCAGCGCGTCGGGGATGTCGCGCGGTTCGAGCGCTTCGTTGGCGCCGCGATCGGTGAGGAAACTGCGTTCGCCGTCCGGGTCGATGAGCGCGATCAGCCGCCCGGTTTCATGGCTTGGATCGCCGACGAGATGCGGCGTAACGCCGGTCGCCCTGAAACGCGCAGTCTCGTTTTCGAGGTCAGCGGCGCCGACGCGGGCGACGAAGTCGACGCTGACGCCGAAGGAGGCCAGCCACGCCGCCTGATTGGCCGCCGACCCGCCAGGCTGAAGCGTGATCGACGCGCGCCGGTCCGAGCCGCGCGCGAGCGGTCCTTCGGGACGAACGAGGACGTCGGTCATCACGTCGCCGATCAGGAGGACGCGGGACCCGGCGCGCGGCGTGCGAGCGCTTTGGTTGGCGATGGGTGTAATGGTCGCTACCCGAGCTTAAAAGGGACGTCGCTGGCAAAATCGATTTCGGCGATGTCAGCTATTAAAGAGATCTTTTCGCAAGGCGCGCCATGCACTCCTCCGCCGATCCTCGTTTTCGCAAGTTCAAGTCCATCGCGCTGGGAGGCGCTCTGGTCGCGGCGCCCATCGCCTGGGCGTTGATCTTTCCCACGCCGAAAGCGGAAGCCACTCCTAGTTTTGCGAGGCAGACTGGGCGGCCTTGCAGCTTCTGCCACAGCGGCGTTCCGAGGCTCAACGACACGGGCTTGGCTTTCAAGAACAACGGCTTTGCTTTCCCTGAGAGCGCCACGCCTCCGGCCAAAGACGACAAGGACACTTCATCGAAATGACGGAAGGCCAGGGCTGCTACTCTCCAGCCGCGGCCGCCAATGCCTGAACGACCGCGATATTGGGCACAAGATTTTCCGGCAAGCCGTGCCGCTCTTTCAGATAGTCAGCGCTATTGTATGAGATCCAAGCCTTTCCGTCTGACTCTTCCGCGATCAGAATCTTCAGTGGAAGGTCGAGCGCCGCGCTCGGAGCCGCCAGCATTAGCGGCGTGCCGGCCTTCGGATTGCCGAAGATCAAAAGCTTGGTGGGCGGCATTTTCAGGCCCACCTTCTCGGCTTCGCCGCTGTGGTCGACGAGCGCGAACAACGTCACGCCCTTCGATTTGAGAATGGTCTTGAGCTTGTCGACCGTCTCGTCCACCGAGTGACGGCTCGGAATTTTGACAATCTCCTTCTTCTTTCTGCACGGCAAGCCCCTCCGACGCCAATAGAATGCGAACCACGAAGACGAGAGCGGGCGCCAATGTTGATCACGCGGCTCCCGCGGCGCCATGCGCCAACGATCGAGCCTGATGGGAGCACACAATGGCTGAGAAGCAAAACGTCTCGGACGACGAAGCCGCCGTGCGCGATTTGATCGAAGCTTGGGCGGATTCCGTGAGGCGGAGAGACTACGCTGGAATTCTCAGGAGCCACACCGAAGATCTCGTGATGTTCGATGTTCCGCCGCCGTTCAAGAGCGTTGGGCTCGACGCCTACCGGAAGACCTGGGACGTGTTCTTTTCCTGGTCCAGCGGTCCGGTCCGCTTTGAGATTCAGGATATGGATGTCGCTGCAGGCGCCGAGGTCGCGTTCGCTTTTGCGAGCATGCGCTGCGAGGGGCCGGGAGCTGACGGAATGCCGGAGCCGCTCGATTTTCGTCTGACGATTTGCCTGAGGAAGATCGACGGGCGGTGGATGATCGTGCACGAACACCATTCGGTCCCGGCCACGGATTGAGGCGAGGCTGACGAATTGCAGGTCTACGAGCTTCGCTGGCACGCGCGATAGCAGGCTGATCCAACAGAGTTAGGCCTCTCAAACTGATCCGAGCCGCGAGATCAGCCCTTCCGCCGATCGCCGTCCGTGTCACTCCAAGGCTAGTCGCCTTGTTCGCCGGATGAAAGGCGAGTGGACTGGCGCGCCCGGAACGATGCGGCCGTCCGGCCCCCATTCTTCCATGCGGTTGAAGAGCACCGGCTCCCGCTCCGAGAATCGTGGCAGGGTCCCGCGAAAGTTGGCGACGATCGCCTTGAGCCGCTCTTCGATCGCGGTCGGGTCGGAGTAGCGCAGTCCGGCTTCGACCCCGTAAGCGATGTATGGCGCAAGGATCTCGTACCCCACAAACGCCAGCGTGAAGTTCACTGGCCACAGCAGGAGATCAATGTCGCCGCTGCGGCCATCGTGCTCGTAGGTGCTGCGGTCGGTGCCGACCGTAACCGACAACATCGCGCGCTTGCCCGCGAAGCGACCGTTCTCGAAGCGCTTTTTGCTCGTGTAGACAGCGCCATAGGCGAGCACTCGGTCGAACCAGCCTTTCAGCATGGCAGGCGGCAAGTGCCACCACATCGGATATTGCAGGACAAGCAGGTCTGCGCGGTCCATCAGCGACAGCTCCGCCGCGACAACTTCCGGCAGGCCGCCGGTTTCCGAGGCGTGGCGCTGCTCGACCTGCGTGTCGAAGCGCGCCACGTCCGCTCGCGCGAGATAGTGCTCCGGGCGTTCGCAAGGGTCAAAACCCATGGCGTAGAGATCGGACACAGAAACGGTCCAACCTTCGGCCTTCAACGCCGCCGACCCTGCGTTGACGAGATGCGCGTTGAAAGACTGCGGTTCCGGGTGCGCGAGAACGAAGTGAGCGTGCATAAGAAGGCCTTTGCGCTTGCGCCAACGAGGAGCACCCTTACAGCTTCATGAGCTCCGCCGCCGCCTGCGCGGCGAGCATGGCGTTGTTCTTGATGAGCGCGATATTGGCCGCGAGGCTTTGCCCGCCGGTGAGTTCGACCACGCGCTTGAGGAGGAACGGCGTCGCCTCCTTCTTGCCCACGCCTTGCGCTTTGGCTTCGGCCACAGCTTCGGCGATGCGCGCCTCGATCGCCGCCTCTTCGAGCGCGTGATCATGAGGGATCGGGATTGGCGATCAGGAGCCCGCCGGGGCCGATGTCGCGCTGAAGGCGGATCATGCGGGCGAGATCGTGCAGCCCGTCGCAGCGATGTTCGAGTTTGAAGCCGGACGAGCGGGAGATAGAAGGCGGGGAACTCGTCGGTGCGGTAGCCGACGACCGCGACCCCCTGGGTTTCGAGGAATTCGAGCGTCTTCCCGATATCGAGGATCGACTTCGCGCCGGCGCACACGACCGCGACGCGGGTGCGCGAAAGCTCGACCAGATCGGCGGAAATGTCGAACGTCTCCTCGGCGCCGCGATGCACGCCGCCGATGCCGCCGGTGGCGAAGATTTCGATGCCCGCGAGCCCGGCGATAAACATCGTCGCCGCGACCGTCGTGCCCGCCGAGCCCTTGCGCGCCGCGACCAGCGCCAGATCGCGCCGCGAGGCCTTCACCACGCCGCCGCTGAGCTGGCCGAGCCGCTCGATCTCCTCGCTCGAAAGGCCCACTCTCAGGCGCCCGTCGATGACCGCGATCGTCGCGGGAACGGCCCCCATCTCGCGCACCGCCTCCTCGACGGATCGCGCCGTCTCGACGTTGCGCGGGTAGGGCATGCCATGCGTGATGATCGTCGATTCGAGCGCGACGATCGGCCTTTTGGCCGAGCGCGCCTCGGCGACCTCGGGGGAAAAGTCCAAAAGATCGGCGGCGCTCATCGCTCGTCACTTTCATCGCGGACGGCCGCGATCAGCCGCGCCGAATTTATCGGCAATCTCCATTCCGATGATCAATGGCGCGGGTCGCGCTGCGCCTCCAAAACAAACCCGGCGCCTCGGACGCTTGCGGTCCGGCGGATTCTCGCTACCTTCGCGCCGAAAGCGCAGACACAATCTCAGTCGATGGACGACAAGCCTCGAGCATGTTCCGGTCCAGCCGGACCTCGCAGCCTCGATCCGGCAGGCGCGGGTCGAGAACGCCGAGCGCGCCGAGGCGATCGCGGATTTGCGCGAGCTCGAAATCGTCCGTCTGACAGGCGCTCGAAAGCGCGCTGGAGCCGGTCATCGACCAGGCGCCGCATGGCGTCGACCTGTTCGATATGGCGCTGACGCAGAGCGAGCATCCGCGCCTGTTCCTCGACATGATCGCCTTTGTCGACATGGCGCACGACAAGCGCACCTATCGATTTTATCAGGACACGCGCCACGGCCGCATGCTGATCGCCGAAAGCCAATCGGTCGACGCCATCGTCGCCGCCGTGGCCGATTATGTCGCGCGCCGTCTGGTCGAGCGCGAACGCGCGCTGGCCGCCGACTGGCGGCGCCGCCGAGGCAGCCGCAACCTCGGCCGCAGCCGACGGAGGCAACGGGCCAGCCGCCTGGCCGATCGCCAGGCCGCGCGCGCGCGCCTTGCCTTTCCGCCCGGCTGCCGCGAGCGACGCCGTTTGGCGCCGGCAGATCAGCCGACCGCGCGGCCCCGGCGCGGGATTGCGCCGGCGGCTTGGCGACGCGTTGAGCCTGTTTCTGATGCTTCTGGGGTCGATCACGTTCGCGCTTCTGCTCGGGGTCGGCGTCTACTGGGCCTGGGTCGACGCGTCTGCGCGACCTTTGGGCTCACTGGATCGGCGCGCCGCCGTTTTGAATTGCGCCCGCGAGTCTCCGCCGCTGCCGCCGTCGTGATCATTCGTGATGAGCGTCGGCGCGCTTTCATTCCGAACGCGGACTTGATTTGCTTAGCGGCGTCGCACGACAATACGTCTCATCCGATCACGGGCCCAGCGCTTGAAGGCCGACGGAAAATCATGAGCAACGCTTTTTTCTACGATCTTCTGACCTCGATCGCCGATCGCGGCCGCTCCATGCTCAAGATCAAGCCTTGGCCGAAGGATGCGGACAAACCGCGTCGAATCAATTGGTCGAGGACTGCCGGGCTTTGGTCGAGGGCGGGGCGAGGCGTCGGGGGTCGCGCTCGCCGCCGAAGTCCTCGGGCGCTATCGCGCGCTCGATCCCTCCGACCATGCCGCGTTCTTCCGCGCGCTTGCTGACGAGTTCGGGCCCGATCGCGAGCGGGTGCGGGACGCGATCGCCAAGTTCGGCGTCAGACGGCGACGAAGCCGCGGCGAGCGAAATCCACTACGCCTCCGAGCCGCGTCGCCACGAGCTGTTCCGGCGGCTCAATCGCGCGCCCGGCGGCACCGCCGCGCTGGTCGCGATGCGCGCGGACCTGCTCCAGCTCATGAAGCAGAACCCGTCGCTCGCCATCGTCGATCGCGATTTTCTGCATCTGTTCGGTTCGTGGTTCAATCGGGGGTTTCTGGTGTTGCGACGCATCGACTGGTCCTCGCCGGCGGCGCTTCTCGAAAAGATCATCCGCTACGAGGCGGTGCACGAGATCGGCGATTGGGACGAGCTCAGGCGGCGCATCGATCCGGCCGACCGGCGATGCTACGCCTTCTTCCATCCGAGGCTGGTCGACGAGCCGCTGATCTTCGTCGAAGTCGCGCTGACCCTCACTCCGCCGGCGGCGATTGCGCCGTTGCTCGCGGAAAAGCGCGCGCAGCTCGTCGCCGGATAAGGCGCGCGTGGCGGCGTTCTACTCGATCTCCAATTGCCAGCAGGGCCTGGCCGGGCGTCAATTTCGGCAATTTCCTCATCAAGCAGGTGGTCGAGGAGATCCGCCGCGAGCTGCCGGCGATCGAGAGCTTCGTCACCCTGTCGCCGGTTCCGGGATTCCGCGCCTGGCTCGAGACGACCGAGGATCCGGCGATCGCGCCCTTGAAGATCGCCGCGCTCCAATTGGCGGCCGAGGACAATTGGCCGACCGCGCCGGCGTCGCGCCGCGGCTGCGCGCCGCGCTCGAGCCGCTGGCCGCCCATTATTTCCTGAAAGCGCGCCGTCCCGACGGCCGGGTCCTGGACCCGGTCGCCCGCTTTCATCTCGGCAACGGCGCGCGGCTCGAGCGCATCGACTGGGAGGGCGACCTGTCGCCGAAGGGGCTCGCCGAGTCCTTCGGGATCATGGTCAACTATCTCTACGACCTCGACGAGATCGAGCGCAATCACGAAGCCTTCGTCAACCGCGGCCAGATCGCTGCTTCGGCCGCGGTGAAGAAGCTCGTCCCCGCCGCGCCTTCGCGTCTGCGCGCGGCCTTGCCGGGCGCCTTGACTTCGAACGTCTGAGCCGGTGCTCAAGGCCGCGCCTCGAGCACCATGTTGAACGGCGTCTCCGTCGCCGTGCGCACCTTGCCAAATCCGCCTTGCGTGATTGCTGACGACAGCTTGGCGTAGCCTGCCTGCGCCCCGAGCGCCGTCCCGACCGGCTGGTCGAGCGAGGTCGGGATGCAGATCATGGTCGAGGCGGCATAGAACATTCGGCTCACCGGATTGAGATTGTCCTCCAATCGATCGCCGGGCCGCGGGCTCGACGATCATCCAGCTCCCGTCGGGCTTCAGCGTCTCGCGCACGTGGCGCGCGGCGCCGACCGGATCGCCCATGTCATGCAGGCAGTCGAAGCAGGTCACCAGGTCCAGGTCTTTGCCGGGAAAATCGCTCGCCATGGCGACTTCGAACTTCGTGTTCGCGGTCGCTCCATGCTGCTCGGCATGGATCCGCGCCTGCGCCACCGAATCGGGGTGAAAGTCGTAGCCGACGAAGGTCGATTTCGGGAAGGCTTTCGCCATGATGATGGTCGAGAATCCGTAACCGCAGCCAACGTCGGCCACTTTCGCGCCGCTTTCGAGTTTCGCGGCGACGCCGTCCAGCGCCGGCAGCCAGGACGCGACGAGATGGTTGTGGTAGCCGGGACGGAAGAAACGCCCGACGGTGCAAAACAGGCACTGCGCCTGATCGCCCCAGCCGACGCCTTTGCCTGAGCGAAACGCGGCCTCGACTTTGGGCTGGTTCTCCATCATCGCCACCGCGAGATCGAAAGCCGCCTTGCAGATAGACGGGGCTGTCGACGTTCGCGAACACCATCGCTTGTTCCGGCGGCAGGGCGAACTTGCCGCTGGCCGGGTCGTAATCGAGATAGCCGGACGCTGCCTGGTGCGACAGCCACTCGCGCGCGTAACGTTCGGCGACCTTCGTCTTCGCCGCCAGCTCGGCGGGCGTCATGGCGCCCTGCTCGTTAAGCGCCTTGTAGAGGCCGAGCTTGTCGCCCATGCGCACCATCGGGCACGCTGAAAGCGCCGCCGAGATCGCCCAGAATTTTGCCGATGAATGCGTTCAGCTTGGTCTCGTCGACCATGGTCGCCTCCTTTGATCGTATCTTTCGCCGCAGGCGGGCTTATCCGCAGGCCTGCGTTAGAAATGGGAGACTGACAGAGTTGTGTCGCGCTATGATCGCGCAGATCGGTCGTTCGTGTCGCGTTTGTCGCGCCATCCCTTGCCGCAGTGTTAGCGATCCGCCGATATCTTGAGAGACAAGAGCGTCACTTCGCGCGACAGACGCGACAAAACCATTCGAACGGCGAGACGCAGACGCGACAGAGACCTGCCATAAAGAACCAAACCAGGAGGTCGGAACCTTGACCGACGCCGATCGGGCGGATTCCGCCGACGTCACCCCCTCCGCGCTCGCCTCTGAAGCTGAAATCCGGCGCGAACTGCAGGAAGCGCTCGCCTACAGGACGGCGATGAGCGAGATCCTTCGCGTCATCAGCGGCTCGGCATTCGACCTCACCAGCGTGCTGCTGACCGTGCTCAGCAATGCAAAGACGCTGTGCCGAGCCGATATGGCAGGTCTCTACCGCTACCAGGACGGCGCGTATCGTTTTGCGGTCGGCGATGGCCTGCTGCCGGCTTACGAGCGGACCGAGCGGCGGCAAGTCATCCGGCCAGGGCCAGGCACGATCGTCGGTTGGGCGGCGTTGGAGCGCCGCACGGTGCAAATCACCGACGCCTGGAGCGACCCGCGATACACCAGGAAGAACGATGCGCGGGTGGGGAAAGTCCGCTGTATGATCGGCGTGCCCCTGCTTCGCGAAGGCATGCCGATCGGGGTCATCGGGCTCGCCCGTGAGCGAGTGGAACCGTACACCCAGCGAGAAATCGAAACGGTCTCGACGTTCGCCCACCAGGCCGTGATTGCAATCGAGAACGTGCGGCTGTTCGAAGAGCTGCAGGCGGCGCGCAAGGCGGCCGAGCGCGAGCGTGACGTGGCCGAGGCGGCGCGCGCGGAGGCTGAAGCCGCCAGTCGGGCGAAGGCGACTTTCCTTGCGGCGATGAGCCACGAGATCCGCACTCCGATGAATGGCGTGCTCGGGATGATGGAGGTTCTGGAGCGTTCCGGCCTCGAGCCGGCGCAAGCGCGCGACGTCGCAACAATGCGGCAAAGCGCTCAGGGTCTGCTTCGCATCATCGACGATGTCCTCGACTTCTCAAAGATCGATGCGGGGCGAATGGACATCGAGGCGGCTCCGTTCAGTTTGAGCGAACTGGTCGCAGCCACGGTCAAGACAATGATGCCGCAGGCGCGACGGAAGCATCTAAAGCTGTCCGCCGAACCGTCCAGCGTCCGGCCCGATCGAGTCATCGGGGACCCGACGCGGGTGCGCCAGATCCTGTTCAACTTGGTCGGCAACGCCATCAAGTTCACTGACCACGGCTTCGTGCGGGTCCACGCGATAAGCCGCGCCCAAGGCGATGGGACGGTCCTTGTGTCTCTGACGGTGACCGACAGTGGGATCGGCATGGATGAAACGGCGCGAGCACGCTTGTTCGAGCCGTTCATGCAGGCCGATACTTCGACGACGCGGCGTTTTGGCGGCACGGGTCTCGGCCTCTCGATCGTCCGCCGGCTCGCCCAACTGATGGGCGGCGACGTCGAGGTGGAGACCGCGCCCGGCGAGGGCGCTCGGTTCACGGTCCATCTGCGCTTCAGCGAAGCGGGGCCAACAGCTGGGCCCGCTGACGTCGAGGGGGATCGGCTTTCGCCCGCGTTCGCGCCTTGGGCGACCGCGCGCGCGGTTGCTGGTCGTCGACGATCATCCTATCAACCGCGAGGTGATCCTGCGTCAGCTTGAACTTCTCGGCCTGTCGGCCGAAACCGCGGAGGACGGCGCGACCGCGCTAGCAAAGTGGAGAAAAGCGCCGCACGACGTTATCCTGCTCGACCTGCACATGCCGGCGCTGGACGGATTCAGTCTGGCGAAGGCGATCCGGCACGAGGAGGCCAAACGTCGGCTCCCGCGCACCGCGCTTGTCGCGGTGACGGCGGACGCAATGAAGGGCAAGGACGCACGGTGCTATGCCGCCGGCATGGACGGCTTCTTGACGAAGCCGGTTTCGATCGAAGCGCTAGCCCGCACGCTCGGGCGCTGGGCGCCAAATCGGGTCGCGATACCCGCGCCGGGCGATACGCCCAACGGCCCGCTTTTCGATCCGCAGGGGTTGCGCGCGCTGTTTGGGTCCGATGCTGGGAAGCTCGCCGGGCGCGTCCAGAACTTCGCCGATAGCGTCAAGCGCGATATCGCGGCGCTGCATGCGGCGCGCGAGGCTAAGCAGGTCGCGGCCTTCGCACACCGGCTGAGGGGCGCCGCTCGTGTCGCGGGAGCGACGCTCATGGCTGAGCAGGCGGCGCGCGTCGAAGCAGCGGCCAAGGGCCACGACCTTGCGGGCGCCCGCCGCGCCGCTGTTGGCATGGACAAGCTGTTCGCAGACACGCTGGAGGCGATGCGCTCAGTCGCTTGAGGGCACGAACATGTATCCGATCCCGCGAACGCTGCGGATGGCCTCGGGATGACTTGGGTCGCGCTCGAGCTTTCGCCGGAGACGCATGACGCGATGGTCGATGGCGCGGTCGAACGCCTGGGGGTCACGATGAGCGGCGGTTTCCAGCAGCCAGTCACGGGTGAGCGGGCGATTCGGATTTTCGACGAACAGACGCAGCAGCTCGAACTCGCTCGCGCTCAATTTCGCCTCTGCGCCGTCGGCGAGCAGGAGCAAGCGCCGCTGGAGGTCGAGCACCGCCATTCCGATCCGCACTTCGTTCAGACGCGGGGGCTGCGGAGCCCGCCCGGTGCGACGCAGGAGCGCCTTCACGCGCGCCACCAGCTCGCGCGCTTCGAATGGTTTGACGACATAGTCGTCGGCCCCGGATTCAAGCCCGACAACGCGATCGATCGTATCTCCGGCCACTGTGAGCATAAGAATGCCAATCCGGTCCGACCGGCTGCGCAGCCAACGCGCCAGCGCGAAGCCGTCTTCCGGCTCGTTCAAATTCACGTCCAACAATGCGACGTCCGGCATCGCATGTTGAGCGAGCCGCTTCAATTCAGCTCCGCACGAAAGCGCCGTCGGTCGCAGGCCATGCTGCGCCAAGCACTCCGCGATCACCTCCCGTTGGAATGCCTCGTCTTCGACGAGAACGATCTTGGGCGAGCCGGTCACACGGAATCTGTTCCTTCCTGGGATTGGCCTGCGTTTTTCAATCGAACCCGCACACACTGGCGACGGCTGACTTGGGTATCAAGTCGAGACTGGAGATTTTCGCGCGCACTCGAGCTTACCGCTCCCGCGGCTCAGTACAAAGCGGAGCGCCCAGAGATAGGCTTAGTTCGAGGACCGCAGCCCGATAATCCGTGCGTTCGCTGCCTTGAGGCCGTATCCAGTCAGGCGGCATGTTCATCATCGCCCTAGCCGATGAACGTCAACACCGTCGGGGCGAAAAAGCCGAAAGCGAGGAGCGCCGCGCCGATCGCGCCCAATCCGACGCTGAGCCACACCAGCGCCGTGATCTCCGTGATGATCGCGGCCGACGCCAGCACGATGGCGATCTGGGTCAGACCGCTGCCAAGCTCATAATGTCCGAGCCGGCGATTGGCCAATTCTCGAGCTTCCGAGGCCTCCTTGGCGCGATCCTGGATCGCCTCCATGCTGTCCTCGGGCTTTTTCGGGTCCTTTTCGTATCGCGCGATGGTCGCCTTGAAGTCCGCGATCTGCTTCTCGAACGCCTCTAGCGCTTTGGGGTCGGTCACCGCGCTTTTTTGCGCTTCGAGCGTGGCCGCGGCCGTTTCCACGACCGTCGAGCGAATGCGCTTGGCCTGATAGAAATTGAAGAGGTCGGAGGATTCGATGTTTTTTTCGGTCGATAGGTGCTGAGCGTTCTTTGCGCCCGCTTCGGCGAGCGCCAACAGAAGCGCGAGAATGGCGATGACGAGGGCGACCGCACGGCTTTTTTCCTTGGCCTCGACCGCGGAGTTGGTGGCTTCAGACATCGAAAATCCCCCCTTCAGGAAAGAGCGGCGCCTGATTTGATTCGGGTCGGGCCGCGCGGCAGCCTGCCGCTATTTGGTCGCGAAGTCCACGATCGGTCCGGACGACTCCCCAGCCGATCGGTCGGGGGCTGGGCAAACGTGGCCGTCCTTCGGCGGCTTGGCTGGGCCCTCCCGTGGCGGCCAAGGATGGGCGGGCCATGGCGAGATTGTATAACTGGTTAAAAATGTATATAAGGAGCGAAACCATACGCTGGTTGCAGCCCTCGTCGCGCGCGACCGAATCGCGAGTTGCAGAAAAGAGAGCCTAACCAACTGAAAAGAGGGCATCGGAAGCAGAAACGCACACTTCGCGCCCGCGCGGTGAACGCATGGGCCGCCGCAGGTCGACCAAGCGGCCGTTAGACCCCGAGCGCCTCGCGTTCGCCGATCGCCGCGCTTTCCGGCGCGAGCCCCCGGACGCGCGCGCCGACCCGCCAGCGCTCGCCCTCGCGCTCGAGCCGCACCAGATGATAGGCGGCGCGATAGCGCGGGTGACTCGCGGCCGCGGCGGCCGACGGGGCGCTGAGGACCGGAACCGCGCCGCCCACCGTGCGCGCGGCGCGCGAGGGAAGCGAGCGGACAGCCTGCCGGTGGATATGGCCGTGCAGGATCGCCTCGGCGCCGAAGTCGCGCACGACGCGCTCGAACGCGACCGCGTCTGAGAGACCGCGCAGCGGCGGCGCGCCCCGAGCCATCGGCGGGTGGTGGATGAGCACGACCCGCGCGAGGCCCTTGGCGCCGGTCTCGCGCAAGAGTTCGGCGAACGCCTCGACCTGTGTTTTGCCGAGCCTGCCCGTCGCCATCAAGGGCCCGGTCGGCACCGCTGAGCTCAGGCCGATGATCGCGATCTCGCCGCGGACGCGAAGGTAGGGGTAGGTCGCCTTGCTTCGCTTGCGCGCCGTCGCCCGTCGCCCAGCGGCGCGAACGTCGCCTCGCAAGCAGCGGCATCGACGCGCGCACATAGGCGTCGTGATTGCCGGGCACGAAGCTGACGTCGGACGGCTCGCCCAACGTCTCCATCCACAGCGCCGCGCGCTGGAACTCGGCCGCCATGCCGATATTGACCAGATCTCCGGTGACCGCGACATGATCGGGGCGCTGCGCGCGCAGGTCCTCGACCAGGCGCTTGAGCAGCGCCATGTCGTTGCAGCCGCTCGCGGCCCCGCTTCCAGTTGATGAAGCCCATGACCCGCTTGAGCCGCAGATCCGCGAAGCCCGGCATGGGCGCCGGGCTCAGGTGCGGGTCGGTGATATGCGCGATGGTGAAGCTCATCGTCGAGCGCCCGTCTGCCGGCGCGCCAAGGCGAGCGACCTCGGCCATTGACCGGGCGGCAATAAGATTGCTTGAACGGAAAGACAACCCTGCGTTTAGCCAGGGTCTCGGAGCATCCGCAATATGGCCGCATCGATTCGCAGAAAGGCTGAGGTCGCGATTGTTGCACTTGAGCTTCCTCGTCGCGCGGCCGATGACGCTTGGCGTGCGCGCGATCGTGATCGGCGCCGACGACGAAGTCATGCTGGTGAGGCACGGCTACGTTTCCGGCTGGCATTTTCCCGGCGGCGGGGTGGAGGTCGGCGAAACCTGCGTCGAGTCGCTGACGCGCGAACTCGAGGAGGAAGCGCGCATCGCGATCGAAGGGCCGCCGGTCCTGCACGGGCTGTTCTTCAACACCCAAACGTCGCGGCGCGACCACGTCGCCGTCTACGTGGTCCGAAGCTTCCGCGTCCTGGGCGAACGCGCGCCCGATTGGGAAATCGCGCGAAGCCCGGTTTTTCCCGCGCCAGGCGCTGCCGGAAGGGACGACGACGCGGCGACTCGCGCGCGCCTGGCCGAGATCTTCGATTCCGCGCCGCTTTCCGACCGCTGGTGACGGCGCAGCGGGCCGGGCGGCTCGGCCGTCCCGCAATTTAACCCTATTGCGTTGATTTCGAGCCGCAATTTCGGGCGGGAAGACAATCCGTTAACGAGTGGTAAGGACGGCTGCGTCTTGATGGCCGGGTGGACTTTTGGCGCCGGCGCGCTTAAGAGTTCGGGTCGAATGCGGGGAGATCGATGAACTCCATCATCCGGCGCGGGACCGCCGTTGGACTGACCGTTGCAGCCTGCGCCTTGATCGCCGGCTGCGACGATTCCTATCTCGACCAGAGCTCGGCGCGCTCTCAGCAGCCGATTTCCAGCGCCACGCTCGCCGAAGATGGAGACGCTCGACACCACGCCGTCCTCGCCGACGCTCATCCGGACCTACAAGAAGGAGGCCGAGCTCGAAATCTGGAAAATGAAGTCGAACGGCGAATATGCGCTGCTCAAGACCTACCCGATGTGCCGCTGGTCGGGACAGCTCGGCCCGAAGAAGCGCGAAGGCGACATGCAGGTGCCGGAAGGCTTCTACACGATCGCGCCGGGGCAGATGAACCCCAACTCCCACTATTATCTGGCGTTCAACGTCGGCTACCCCAACGCCTATGATCGGGCCTATGGGCGCACCGGCGGCAATGTGATGGTGCACGGCGTCTGTTCGTCCGCCGGCTGCTTCTCGATGACCGACGAGCAGGTCGCGGACATTTACGCGATCGCCCGCGATTCGTTCGCAGGCGGCCAGCGCGAGATCCAGCTCCAGTCCTATCCGTTCCACATGACGGCCGAGAACATGGCCAAGTTCCGGCTCGATCCCAACATCGATTTCTGGAAAAACCTTAAAGACGGCTCCGACCATTTCGAGGTCACCAAGAACGAACCGTCCGTCCTGGTCTGCGGCAAGCACTATGTCTTCGACGCGACCACGAAAGACGAGGTTAAAGGCAGCGAACCGTGCCCTGCGCTCAAGCGCGATGAGAGCGTTGAGGCGCAGGTCGCCGAGAAGGAGAACAACGGACGAGGCCAAAGTCGCCGAGCTGGCCGCGTCCGGCGTCAAGCCGATCCGCCTGGTCTATGCTGACGGCGGGCAAAATCCGGCTTTCACCGGCTACAAGGACGTGAGCGACCCGGAGGCGCTGGCGAGCGGACCGCAAGAGATCGTCCTGAACGATCGGCGAAACCCGCGTCCGGCCGTGGTCAAGGTCGCCGCGGCCGACGCGGACAAGAAGCGGGCCGCGAGCGCTGGCCGCCAGCGCCCGTCGAGGCCGCGGCGCCGCAGTCCGCTCCGACGACGGTCGCCGCCGCCTCGGCGCCGAGCAAACAATCCGGAGGTGCTCGGCGGGGTCGACCGGCGGCGCCAAGAACGTCCAGAAGTGGCTGCATCTCGGCGGCCAGGAGCCCGCGCTCCCGCCGTCGCGACCGCTGCGCCCGATTCCGACCAGGCGGCTCCCGCGGTCGCCGCTGCCGCCGCGCCGCGACGACGTGCATTTGGCGTCGCTGCATACGCCGCCGACTCCGCCGACGCGGCGGAATCCCGCCGACACTGCAGCCGGACGCGCGCCGATTCCAGCGCAATAGCCGGCGGCTCAACCTGCAACGCGCCTTCCGGCAGAGCCGTCGGCCTCTCTCCCGATCCGACCCGAGAGGCGGGAAACGAGGCGCGCCGCCTCGTCGGCGTCGGCGAGCGCGCGCGTCGGCACGACGATCGGCGCGCCGTCGCGCGGCCATACGTAAATGAGACCGCCGGCGTCTTCCGCTTGTTCGCAATCGGCGTAACGGAGACGCAGCGTGCGCCCATCGACATCGAACGACAGCGTTTCGTCGCCGAACGTCGCCGTCACGCGCGCCTGCCGATCGAAGCCGCGCGATCGCAGCCCGGCCGTCGCTGGCGGGCGCGCCGAATCGCGCCAATGGCTCACGAGGCGCTGGATCATGAAGGCGGCGGCGGCCAGGATGATCGTCGCCTCGCCGGCGCGGCGGCTGATGAGGCCGGTCAGCGCCAGCACGGACGCGAAGGCCATGACAAGCGCGAACGCGGTCAGCGGCGCCACGTGGCTCGCGAGCAATCCGCCCTTGAGCGCCGTGCGCAGCCCAGCGCGCGCCGCGGCGGCTTCGGCTTCGGCGGGCTCAAGCGTGAACGCGTAGGGCCCGAACGAATCGGAGCGGCTGTCCGCCGTCATGGCTCGCCCGGCGCCTTGGCGACGAGCGCCAGCGCGTGCAGCCCATCGGCGAATTCCGCCGTCAAAAGGCCGTAAACCAGACGGTGCCGCTCGACGCGGCTCTTGACGTTCGAATCGGGCCGACACCACGCTGACGCGATAATGCGTGCCCCCGCCTTCGCGCGCGCCCGCATGTCCCGCATGACGGTCGGACTCGTCGACGACGTCGAGAGAGAATGGGATCGAGCGCCGCCGTCAAACGCGTGACAATTCTCTCTTGCATGATCACCGTTGAGCACTCCCGTTAAGCAGATCGCGACCCTACATATCTTACGCTGGACTGCGGCACCGAATATCCCGATCCGCTGATGCGCCGATTGGCGCGGCTTTTGCTGGCGTCGAAGCGTTTGGGACTTGCCCGACAGCGTCGGCGGTCATAAAGGTCATGGCATGGATTTGAACTCTCGTCTGTTCGACCGTATCCGGGTCAAGCCGGCCGAGCGCGCGCCGGAAAAGGCGCCCGACGACCCCGTGCTCTTTTCCCGGCTGCGCGGCCGAGGGGGTATTCCGCGCGCCGAAGGGCCGCGAGCGCGAGGGCGAGTATTTCAGCTTTTGCCGCGATCATGTGCGGGAATACAACGCCTCGTACGACTACTTTCGCGGCATGGACGACGCCTCGATGGCGAAGTTTCGTCAAGCCGACGCGGTCGGCCATCGTCCGACCTGGAAGATGGGCGCTCGGGCGGCCGCGGCCGGCCAGCCGGTCGATGAATCTGTTTTTGCCGAGGCCCGCGCGGCGCGGCGACGCGGAGCGAAAGGCAAGCCGCCGCAGACCGAGCCGCCGCCGCGATACAACGCTCTTGGCGATCAAAGCGTTGTTGACGCTCGAACTTGGCGGCGACGCGACTCCGGCCAAGATCAAGGCGCGATATAAGGAACTGGTCAAACGCCATCATCCGGACGCGAACGGCGGCGATCGTTCGTCGGAAGAGAGATTGCGCGAGATCATCCAGGCCTACAATTTTCTGCGCGCCAATAAGCTCGTCTAGATGGCGGTTTGGCGCCCGCGGAACAGCGCGCCATCCTGGCGGTTAGGATGTTGCTGCGAGCGCACGCTTTTTGGCGCGCGCCGGGAATTCGAGTATGAGAAGGACGCTCTCTTCCACGCGCGGAGGAGCGTGGAGGACCTATGAATTCAGTACAAGCCATGGTGGTATCCGAACCTGCGCCCGGTTTGCCCGACACCCGCGTATCGGTGCGAAAGGCTTTCGGCATCGATTCCGATATGGAGGTTCGCGGCCTATTCGCAGAGCGACGAACATGTGCCGGATCTCGATCCGGACTATCTGTTCGACCGGGACACGACGCTCGCGATTCTCGCGGGCTTCGCCTACAATCGCCGGGTGATGATCACCGGCTATCACGGCACGGGCAAATCGACTCACATCGAGCAGACCGCCGCCCGCCTGAACTGGCCTTGTGTGCGCATCAACCTCGACAGCCACGTCTCCCGCATCGATCTCGTCGGCAAAGACGCGATCGTGCTCAAGGACGGCAAGCAGGTGACCGAGTTCCGCGACGGAATGCTGCCTTGGGCGATCCAGAACAACATCGCTCTCTGCTTCGACGAGTATGACGCCGGCCGTCCCGACGTGATGTTCGTCATCCAGCGGGTGCTCGAGGTTTCAGGTCGCCTGACCCTGCTCGATCAGCGGCGCGTCATTCGGCCGCATCCGGCGTTTCGCCTGTTTGCGACCGCCAATACGGTCGGCCTCGGCGACACGTCGGGCCTCTACCATGGCACGCAGCAGATCAATCAGGGCCAGATGGACCGCTGGTCGATCGTCGCGACGCTCAACTATCTGCCGCACGACAAGGAAGTCGATATCGTGCTCGCCAAGTCGCCCGCGCACCGGGCGCGCAAGGACGGACGCGACACCGTCAACAAGATGGTTCGGGTCGCCGATCTGACGCGCAACGCCTTCGTCAACGGCGATCTGTCGACGGTGATGAGCCCGCGCACCGTCATCACCTGGGCGGAGAACGCGGAGATCTTCAAGGACATCGGGTTCGCTTTCCGCCTGACCTTCCTCAACAAATGCGACGAGCTCGAGCGGACCCTGGTCGCTGAGTTCTACCAGCGCTGCTTTGGCCAGGAACTGCCGGAAAGCGCGCTGAACGTCGCCCTGAGCTGAGGCCTTTCGAGAGAAGCAAGGCGATGACCAGGAACGCGGTCCCTGACGAGACGAAGCGGCCGGCCGCGAAGGAAGCCGATCTTTATTCCTGGGCGCTGCGCCAGGCTGAGCTTCTGCGCGCCGGCCGGCTCTCGGAAATCGACGCCGCAGCCATAGCGGAGGAGATCGACGACGTGGGCGAGGAGCAATATGACAAATTGGAGAGCGCTTTCCGCGTGCTCATGCTCCATCTGCTCAAGTGGGACCAGCAGCCCTCCATGCGAAGCCGCTCGTGGACTTTGACTATTCGAGAGCAACGGCGACGCGCCGAGCGGCAGCTGCGAAAAAATCCGGGACTGAAATCCCAAGTCGATGAGGCGCTGGAGGCCGCGTATGAAGACGCGCGGCTTGAAGCAGCAAGCGAGACCGGCTTGCCCCTAAACGTCTTTCCGACGCGGCGTCCCTTCGAGCACGCCGAGATCATGCAGCGCTCGATCGTGTGGCCCGGCGACGAGGAGTGAGCCTCGACCGGGTCGGCTGAGCTTTAAACCGATGGTCGGCGACTCGTTGAGCGATTTCCCGTCCCCGACCAAACCCATGCGCGTACTCGCCATCTCTGGAAGCCTCCGCCGGGCGTCAACGAACACGGCGGCGTTGCAGGCCTTGGCCCAGCTCGCGCCCGAAGGCGTCAAACTGCTTCTCTACCGCGACCTCGCCAACCTGCCGCCGTTCAACCCTGACGACGACAGCGAGGACAAGGCGAAGCCCGAGCCCGTCGAGACGCTTCGCGCGCTCGTCGATGCGAGCGACGCGCTCGTCATCGCCGCCCCGGAATACGCCCATGGGCTTCCGGGCACGCTCAAGAACGCGCTCGACTGGCTGGTGGCGAGCGAGACCTTCGCCGGCAAGCCGACCGCGCTCATCAATACGTCGCCCCGGGCGTTTCACGCGCAGGCGTCCTTGCGCGAGATCCTGTCCACGATGGCCGCGCGTCTCATCCCCGAAGCCTTCGTGGCGATTTCGCTAACCGGAAAGGCGGTCACGGCGGGCGAACTTCTGGCCGACGCGGTTTGCGCGCGGCGGCTCACAGAATCGCTCGAAGCGCTCATCGCCGCGACACAGTCCGGCTAACGGGGTAAGGCGATCATCCGGATTTGGAGGCTGACATGGGCGCGTTGGACGGAAAGATCGCTATCGTGACGGGCGGCACGAGCGGCATCGGCGAAGGCATCGCCAAGGCATTTGTCTCGGAAGGCGCGAAAGTCGTGATCGCGGGGCGACGCGAGGAAGAGGGCCGCGCGCTCGAAAAGAGCATTGGCGTCCGTTTCGTCCGCGCAGACGTCGCCAACGAGGCCGACGTCAAGGCGATGGTCGATCGAACGCTCGAATGGTTTGGTCGTCTCGATTGCCTTGTCAACAACGCCGGAATTCCCTCGCCGATGGTCAGCATCACCGAGGTCGATGCGCCGACCATCGATCACGTCTTGGCGGTCAACGTCAAAGGCGTCTTTCTTGGAATCAAGCACGCCGCGCCGATCATGCTTAAGCAGCACTCCGGCAGCATCGTGAACGTCAGCAGCATGGCCGGGCATCGGGGCGGTGTTTCGGGCCACATCTACAGCGCGTCGAAGGGCGCGGTGAGCGCGTTGACGCGCTCGGCTGCAGCCGAACTGGGTGAGAAGGGCGTCCGGGTCAACAGCATCTCGCCCGGCGCGATCGTGACCGGCATTTTTGGGAAAAATGCGGGCTTGGAGGGTTCCAAGGCAGATCAGGTCGCTGGGGTGGTGAAAGAAGCCTTCGCCAAGATCCAGCCGATTCCCCGCGCCGGAATGCCCGAGGATATCGCGCACGCGGCGGTTTTTCTTGCGGGCGACGGCTCGGGGTTCATCAACGGCCAGGATATCGTGATTGACGGCGGCCATACGGCCGTAACCCGCGGATGGTCGTTTTCGGTCGCGGCGCGCGCGGAGATGTCGAAGCGCCTCAAGGACGCGGCCGCGGCGCTTTAGACTGCTCGCGGGCGTGAGCGCCGGGTTGCGCTTGCCGGCCTCTTCCGCCACATGAGGCCGCATGGCCCATGACTTCGTCCTCATCGTCGACTTCGGCTCGCAAGTCACGCAGCTGATCGCGCGGCGGGTGCGCGAGGCTGGCGTCTATTGCGAAATCCACCCGTTCTCGAAAGCGGGCGAAGCGTTCGCGCGGCTGAAGCCCAAGGCGGTGATCCTGTCCGGCGGCCCGGCGTCGGTCCCCGAAGCCGGGCAGCCCGCGCGCGCCCGCGGAAGTTTTCGCAAGCGGCGTTCCGATCCTCGCCATCTGCTACGGCCAGCAGACCTTATGCGAGCAGCTCGGCGGCAAGGTCGAGGGCGGCCACGCGGCCGAATTCGGCCGGGCGGACGTCGAAATCCTCGAAGCCTGCGCCCTGTTCGACGGCGTGTGGCAGAACGGGCGGCCGCTATCCGGTGTGGATGAGCCATGGCGATCGCGTGACGCGCCTGCCTGAGGGCTTCCGGGTCTATGCCGTGTCGGAGAACGCGCCTTACGCGGTCGCGGCCGACGAAAAGCGCCGCTACTACACGACCATGTTCCATCCCGAGGTGGTTCACACGCCCGATGGCGCGAAGCTCCTCGCCAATTTCCTGTTCAAGGTCGCCGGCCTCAAGGGCGACTGGACGATGGCCGCCTTCCGCGACGAGGAGATCGCCCGCATTCGCGCGAAGGTCGGCAAGGCGCGGGTCATCTGCGGCCTGTCGGGCGGCGTCGATTCGGCGGTCGCGGCCGTGCTCATCCACGAGGCGATCGGCGACCAGCTCACCTGCGTGTTCGTCGACCACGGTCTCATGCGCCAGGGCGAAGCGGACGAAGTGGTGGGTCTCTTTCGCGGCCATTTCAACATTCCGCTCGTCCATGTCGACGCTGCGCAAGAGTTCATCGAGGCGCTCGCAGGCGTCGACGATCCCGAGGCCAAGCGCAAGACGATCGGCAGGCTGTTCATCGACGCGTTCGAGGCGGAGGCGCGCCGCATCGCGAGCGATGGCAAAGGGCCGGTCGAGTTTCTGGCGCAGGGCACGCTCTATCCCGACGTGATCGAAAGCGTGTCGTTTTCCGGCGGCCCGTCGGTGACGATCAAGAGCCACCACAATGTCGGCGGCTTGCCCGAGCGCATGCGCATGAAGCTCGTCGAGCCTTTGCGCGAATTGTTCAAGGACGAGGTGCGCGTGCTCGGCCGCGAGCTTGGGCTGCCGGAAACGTTCGTCGGCCGTCATCCCTTTCCAGGACCAGGCCTCGCCGTCCGCTGCCCCGGCGCCATCACCCGCGAGAAGCTCGACATTCTGCGCAAGGCCGACGCCATCTTTCTCGACGAGATCCGCAAAGCGGGCCTCTACGACAAGATCTGGCAGGCGTTCGCGGTCCTGCTGCCGGTGCAGACAGTCGGCGTGATGGGCGACGGGCGCACCTACGATTCCGTCTGCGCGCTGCGCGCGGTGACCTCGGTCGACGGCATGACCGCCGACTTCTATCCCTTCGACATGACCTTCCTCGGCCGCGCCGCGACCCGCATCATCAACGAGGTCAAGGGCGTCAATCGCGTCGTCTACGACGTGACCAGCAAGCCGCCGGGCACGATCGAGTGGGAGTGAGCGGGTGACTGACTGTCAGCGCCTCACGAACCGATAGGCGAAGCGATCGGTCTCGCCCTTGATCGAGGGATCGAACACCTTGACGGAATGCGGATCGTCCTTGTTCGCGAGCATGGCGCTTTCCGCGTCCAGTACGAAGCCGGCCGCCTCCACCTCCTCGCGAACGGATGCAGGCTCGATCCGATGCAGCGACTGGGCGTCGCTCGTGCCCGCCCCGACGGCGGCGGCGTGGTCTACGATGACGTAGGACCCACCGGGCTTCAGCCGCTCGTAGACGGCTCGATTGAAGTGGGCCGCCGTCGCGCCCCTGGCCTGGATCAGCGCGGTGTGGAGATCGTGGTAGAACAGGTGCAGCCACAGGACATCCGCTGGCTGCGTGACCTCCGGCATCGCCACGAGGTCCGCCGAGACGGCTTCGACGTTCTCTCGGCCCGGCTCCTTCGCAAGCGCCCGCATGCGGCCGACCGGATCGTTCTTGAAGTGGGCGACTTCGGCCGGCACGAAGCTGTAGACCCGTCCTTCGGGTCCCACGATGTCGGAGAAGAGACGGGTCCAGTCGCCGTCGCCGGGGTAAACGTCGATGACGGTGGAGCCCGCATCGACTCGTGCGAACCGGATCAACTCGGATAGCTTGGATTCGTCGTACATCGGGATCTCCGTTGCATTTGGCATTCGATGAGCGCGCGGCGTGCGAGAGGCGCCGATCCGCAGATGGAGCGTTATCCGCCAGCGTCCATCTGCGAGGCCCGCGCCAGCGCTTGCGTGTCGATATACTCCCGGATCTTCGTCACCTTGCGATCTCGAACGGTGATGTCGAAGACCCAGTCGTCCTTGAACGACTTATTCGTGGCTTTGATTTTCCCCGTAGCGACGCCGACGACCAGAACCCGGTCTCCCTGCGCGACGAATTCGGGCGGCTTCGGGTATGTCGTTTCCACCTCTTCGGACGCCTTCTGAAGCACAGCCGCCAATTCCGCGCGCCCGCGGTGCGTGCCGGCCAGCGGCCAGTCCTCGCCCGGAATGATCCACTCGATATCTTCCGCAACCAACGCCAGCAGATCCTGCTTATTGGCGCCGCCCATGGCTGCGAAGAAATTCTTCACAATCTGAACATTCTCTTGCGTGCTCATCGAATCTCTCCGTTTTCCTTACGTCGGCTTGTGTCCGATCTCATCGGCGCGAATTCAGATGGCCGAGAAGCCGCCGTCGACCGACAACTCCACCCCATTCACGAAGCTCGAATCGTCTGAAGCCAGAAACAGCGCGGCCGCCGCAATTTCCTCAGGACGACCCATCGTTCCCCGCGGGATCAGGGATTCGAACATCTGCTTCGCCTCCTCGGTGAGAACCTGGTCCTGCATCGGCGTGGCGATCGGCCCCGGGTGCAGCACGTTCACCCGGATATTCCGGCCCTTCAGTTCGTTGAGCCACCCGCGTGCGAATGCGTGCAACGCCGCCTTGCTCGCCGCATACACGCTGTAACCGGGAAAACCTTTCAGCGAAGCAACCGACCCGGTCATGAAGATCGATCCGCCGTCGTTGAACAGCGGCAACGCCTTCTGCACCGTGAACAGCGTGCCGCGCGTATTCAGGCCGAAGGTCGCATCGAAATGCTGCTCGGTAATCTCGCCGAGTGGGACGGCTTCGCCCATGCCGGCGCTCGCATACAGGACGTCGATCCTGCCCTTTTCCCGCTTGACCGTGTCGAACAGACGATCGAGGTCGTCGAGATTGGCCGCGTCGCCGCGCACGCCGGTCACGTTCCGGCCAATCAGCTTGACGGCCTCGTCGAGCGCCTCCTGCCTTCGGCCCGTGATGAAAACATAGGCCCCTTCTTCAACGAAAAGCTTGGCGCTCGCCAGCGCCATGCCGCTCGTTCCACCTGTGATGACGGCAACTTTACCTTCAAGCTTTCCCATGACTTCTCCTTTGAGGCTCCGTTCTTCGGTGAGCCTCCGAGACCATGGAGATGGGTCTGCCGGCGTCAGGCGTTGAGTGCGGAAGCGCGCACAGCGGTGGTGCGAAATCGATCCGGCTGGGCGGCTGACGCCAGCCGGCGATGATCGGCGCCTGCCCTTGGGAATCGGGCCGCGCTTGTCGGCATACGCTAAGATGACCGCCCGTACTGCCGGACGATGCGGTAGATACGGACTCTGGAAAGGCGCACCACGGCGGCGCCGGATTGCACCATGATCGACTGGGATGACGTTCGCTACTTTCTTGCCGTCGCGCGCGGAGGCTCGGTGCGGGCCGCCGCCGAGCGCCTCGGGGTGAATCACTCGACCGTGCTGCGACGCATCGCCCAGCTCGAGGAACGCCTCGGGGTGCACATGTTCGAAAAGCTGCCTTCGGGCTACCGCCTGACGGCTTCGGGCGAGGAGGTCCTCGAGTTCGCGGACCAGATGGAAGCGTCGTCGCACCAGCTGGAGACGCGCGTCTTCGGGCGCGACCAGAGCGTGCGCGGGCTTCTGCGGGTGACATTGGCGCCGACCCTCGCGACACACCTGCTCATGCCGGACTTCGCCGATTTCGCGCGTCTGCATCCGGACATCGAGATGGAGATCCTGTCGTCCGGCGAGCTGGCGAATCTGACCAACCGAGAGGCCGACGTCGCGATCCGCGTCGTCTACGACCGCAAAACCCTGCCGCTCAATCTTCATGGGCTGAAGGGACCGGAGCTGTTCGGCGGCGTCTACATGTCCCGCGATCGACTAGCCGCGTGGCGCGCGGGCGCGCCCGATCCCATCCGGTGGATCGTCATAAGCAGTGATGGAATCCCGGATTGGGCCCGCGAGGTTCGCGCCACGGGGATTCCATTCAGGACCACGGACGGCGAGGCGCAGATCGCGGCTGTACGGCAAGGGCTCGGGATGACGACGCTGCCGTGCTTCGTTGGCGACGCCGACCCCCTACTGGCGAGGGCGCCGGGCGCCGACCTGCACATGTACGGAACGCTCTGGCTTCTCACACAGGGGGAGACACGCAAGACGAAGCGCGTGCGGCTCTTCACCGAGTTCATATCCCGCAGGCTCGCCGCGTACGCGCCGCTTCTCGCGGGGCTGTCTGTGTCGCGCGACTGACGCGCAGCAGGTCGCCGCCCATCGTCATGGTCGAGGTAGACGATCCATATCGCCTCAATTCTCGATCCCGAAAGAGATGGAAGGGTTCGTCATGACGAAAGTGCGCGTTGCAGGCTTTACGATCTCGCTCGACGGTTTCGGAGCAGGGCCTGAGCAAAGTCTCGAAAATCCGCTCGGCAAGCGCGGGCGGGAACTGCACGCGTGGATGTTCGGCACGCGTATGTTCCGAACAATGATCGGTAAGGACGGCGGCTCGGACGGCGTCGATCAGGCCTATGCCCATCGTTCAATGGAAGGGTTCGGCGCGTTCATCCTCGGCCGCAATATGTTCGGGCCGGCCGGCGATAATTGGGGCGGGCCCGACTGGAAGGGCTGGTGGGGCGACAATCCGCCCTATCACGCGCCGACCTTCGTGCTGACGCACCATCCTCGCGATCCGATCGAGATGGAGGGCGGCACCACCTTCATCTTCGTGACCGACGGTATCGAGGCGGCGCTGGAGCAGGCGAGGCTCGCCGCCAAGGGCCGCGACGTGAAGATTGGCGGCGGCGTCGAGACGGTGCGTCAATATCTTCGCGCTGGTCTGATCGACGAACTGCATATCGCTTTGTCCCCGGTCCTGCTCGGGCAGGGCGAAGCGATCTTCGCCGGAATCGACCTGCCGGCGCTCGGCTACCGCGTCACCGAACATCAGGCCACCGAGCACGCGACGCACATCGTTCTCAGCCGATAGAGATTGACGAAGCGGGATGCTGACAGATCGCGCGTCGAACTAGGAACGGCCTTTAACGACAGAGACGGCATCATGGCCGGGCTTGACCCGGCTATCCACGAAGTTTGGCGCGACGAACGATTGGAAGCAAGCCACCAGACCATCCGGCGTTCTGCATTTCGTTGCTAAGGTTTGTGGCAATGTCAGCCTCTTCTTGAAGCGGCGCTGCGTGGATGGCCGGGTCAACCCGGCCTGACGGCAAGCGCTTAAGGAGGACCGTCATCAGAAACTAACCGGGCGTTGATGCTATAATGAGCCGGTTGGCGCGCAATCATTGCGCCCATCGCCATAGCAAACCGAAGAGCCCGACATGCCCGAGACGCGCTCGCCGAAACCCGAGGACTACGTCGTCGTCGACGGCTCGGACGGGCCGCGGCGGGATTTTCGGATCAGCGTGGGCTTGCGCGAGGGCTGGGACGCGGAGGGGCGGGTGTTTGACGTCTCCGAAGCGGTGCGCACCGCGCGAGCCTGGATGAGGCGCCGGGTCGAAGCGGGCGAGCCCGCGCTTTCGGGCATGTTCACCCGCGCCGAGGTGACCTACGCCTGGCCGCGGGAGGACGGCACGGTCGGGTCGGACCGCGAACCGGTCGCCCTGTTCACGGGCGAGGCGGTGCACGCCTATCTCGGCCACCTGCCGGACGCCGCGATCGAGGCGATGCTCAACGAACTCGCCGCCGAACTCGGCGCGGCGCTGGGGCAGGAGCGCATCTATGTCGCCTTCGCCGACCGGACGTGGATCCTGGACGCTGGCGAGCACGCTCGCGGGGCGTGAGATGGGGAGCGGGCGGGGGTCGACGCCGTCGCCAGCGTCTCGAGCGCTTGAGCGGCGTGCTTGCCCTCGGCGCCGCCGGCGGCAAACCTCAAAGGCCTAAAGCGAGCGACCTCATTCAGACGGGCAGGGTACGGCTCGGAGGAAATGCAGGAAATATCTTGCAGAAAATCAGAATTCGAGATAGACTGGGTCCATGAACAATCCTGCCCCTTCGCCTTCCAACTTCGGTGGTTTCGCATCGCCGCGACGCCAACTGAAGGGGAGGAAGCGAGAGGAAAAATTTTCCAAGCGAAAATCCTGTGTAAGCCATTGATAAGGCTCGTTTCGCACGAGAGAATCCAAGGAAATCCAAGGAATTCCAATGGTCGTAAAGTAGGGTTTTCGTATTGAAATGGCGGCGCGCCAAGAAAACCCAAACGGATCGCTCGGCCGGCCTCGCAGCCATGGTGTGCAAAATCACATACCAGAAAAGCTAAATAGGTCAGCCTACTTGGCCGGGTCCTTCGGCGACCAAAGAACCGTCGCCGCGTCCTTCTCGTAGGCCATGCCTTTCGGGTAGGAGATCGCCTCCAACTGGAGTCCCCAGGGCGCCTTGAAATAGACGATGGCCTGGCCGGCTGCAGGGCCTTCCGTGACCGGAACCGGACCGAACAGGGTCCATACGCCCTTCGAGCGCAGATACTTGTCCGCCTCCCTGATGTCGTCGACATAGAAGGCGATATGATATCCGCCGATGTCGCTGTTCTTCGGCTGGACGACCTGTTGATCCGGCGACTGGTAGCTGAAGAGCTCGATGTTCGAACCGTAGCCGCACCGGACCATCGTAACCTGCGTGATGACTGCGCGCGGATTGACGTCAAGGGCGTCCTTCATGAACGTGCCCTTCGAATCCGAGAAAGGCCCGAACGACATCGCCTTCTTGCAGCCGAGCACGTCGACGAAGAAGTCGACGGCCTGCTTCATGTCGGGCACTGTGATTCCCGTGTGGTCATGCCCTCGCATTCCCGGCAGCCCGTCCGCGTGAGCAGCGCCCAACCCTAGAGTCACGGCGAGCGTCGCCGTCATCGTGCACAAGACGCTCTTTCGCATGGCCTTCTCCTTCTGCCTGCGGCGCTGGTTGCGCCGCCTTGTTACGCCGCGACCTCCGCAGCTGCGCTTCGTCGAAGCCAGTCTGGACTGACGGTCGGAAGAGGGATCGCATCGATGAGCGCGCGCGTGTAGTCATGCTTTGGCGAGGCGAACACGCTGTCGCATGGGCCTTCCTCGACAATGACGCCGAGGCGAAGCACATAGACGCGGTCGCACACGGCCCGGATCACCGAGAGGTCATGGCTGATGAAGGCCATGGCAAGGCCGAGATCACGGGACAGGCCGCCGATGAGGTTCAGCGCCTGCGCCTGGGTTGAGACGTCGAGCCCCGAGACGATCTCGTCGGCAAGGAGAAAATCGGGCGCGAGCAGCGCGGCGCGCGCGATGCCGACGCGTTGGCGCTGGCCGCCCGAGAGTTCGTGCGGGTAGCGGTCGAGGCAGGCTGCGGGCAAGCTGAACCGATCGAAGATCGCGCGCGCCTTGGCTTCCGCTTCTGATCGTCCGGCCGCCACTCCGTGGAACAGCATCGGCTCCGTTACGATGCGAAGAATCGTGCGGCGCGGATTGAGGCACGCCAGCGGATCTTGAAAAATCGGCTGCATCCGCCGGCGTAACGGACGCATCGCCGCTTCAGGCGCTCGGGTTATATCCTGTCCGTCGAATTCCACGCGCCCCGACGTCACGTCGACGAGACGGAGCAGGACCCGCCCGAGTGTCGTCTTGCCCGAACCGGATTTCGCCCACGATGCCAATTGTTTCGTGGCGCGCGATTCGGAGGCTGACCCCTCTCAGGACATCGACGCGCGACGCCGCGGCGCCGAACAGGCTCCGCTCGCGTCCGAAGGAAACGTGAACGTCGCGGGCGACGAGAAGATCGCGACTCATAGCGCGGCCTCGGCGCGCAGGCGCGCGATCACTTCAGCCGGCACGGGCCGGAGCGCCGCCTTTGGTCGGTCGTAGCGCGGGCAAGCGTCGAGAAGCGCTCGCGTGTAGGCGTGTCGCGGCCGTTCGAACATGTCGGCGGTCCGTCCCTCCTCCACGATACGGCCACCGAACAGAAGTGTGACATTGTCACAGATCTGAGCGACGACGCCGAGGTCGTGCGTCACGAAGAGGACTGCCGTGCCGTGCGCGCTCTGCATCGCGCGTACGAGACGCAAGATCCGCTTCTGCACGGTCACGTCGAGCGCCGTCGTCGGCTCATCGGCGACGATCAGCTTGGGCTCAAGCGCGAACGCGGCTGCGATGAGGACGCGTTGGCGCATCCCTCCAGAGAGTTCATGCGGATAGCACCGGAGCACGCGCTCCGGATCGCGAATTTGGACCTCTTCCAGGAGGTTCAGCGCGATCTTGCGCGCTGCGCTTGTGTCCAGCCTGCGCCACAAGCGGAGGCCATCCGTAAGCTGGGCTTCGATCCGCCGCCCGGGATTGAGCGCTGTCAACGGATCCTGGGGAATGAGCGCAATCTCCTCGCCGACGAGCCTCCGTAGCGAGGCTCTCGGCATCGTCAAGAGATCCCGTCCCTCAAAGCGGATCGTGCCGGTGGTGAGCCTCACGGCGCTCGGGAGAATGCCGAGAATGGCCTTGCCGATTGTCGACTTGCCAGCCCCGCTTTCCCCCACAAGGCCGCGCGTCTCGCCTCGATTGACGGTCAGAGAGACGTCGTGAAGGATTGGCGCATGGTCGCGGTCCGAAACGGCGCCAAGGCCATGCACGGAAAGAATCGGCTCCCTCACCGGCGCAGCACCGGATCAAGCGCGCGGCGCAGGCCCTCGCCGAGCAGGTTGAAGGCGAGCACGGTGAGGAACAGCATCACGAGCGGCGCGGTGAGAATCCAGGCGCCCTGGTGGATGAGCTGCCGTCCCTGCGCGATCATGCCTCCCCAGGTCGGCGTGTCCGACGAAACGGAGAGGCCTACGAAGGACAAGATCGCCTCGACGATGACGGCGATGCCCATCTCGAGGCTGATGAGCGCTATGAGCGTTGGCAGGACATTGGGAAAGATTTCGCGAATTAGGATGCGCGTGCGCGAGAACCCCACGGCGCGGGCGGCCGTCACGTAGTCGCTGCTCGCTTGGTTGATCGTCTCGGCGCGTATGACCCGGCAAAATCGCGTCCAGTCGATAATGGCGATTGCCGCGATGACCGAACCCACGCCTGCGCCGACAACCGCCACCATAAGGATGGAGAGCAGGACGGGCGGAAAGGCCATCCAGATCTCCACCGCGCGTGAGATGACCGCGTCAATCCAACCGCGGCGCCAACCTGCGAGAAGACCAAGCGCCGATCCGAGCAAAGCGGCAAGGCTTGCTGCAACGAAAGCGACTGTGAGAGCGATGCGCGAGCCGTAGATCACCCGTGAAAGAATGTCGCGGCCGAGATCGTCGGTGCCCAGCCAATGTCCGGGCTCCGCGCCTGTCATCCAACCCGGCGGCGTGGCGCCAAGGATCACATCCTGCTCCAGCGGATCCCTTGGCGCGAGCCAGGGCGCAAAGATCGCCAGGACCAGCAGGAAGAGGACGAACCCGCCGCCAATCACCGCCTTGGGATCGGCAAGGCAGGCGCGAAGCGTATCGAAGCGTCCATGGGCGGCGTCGACTTGGCCGGCGCCGACGATGGCTTCAGCCACGACCGAGCCTCGGATTGGTCTGCATCACCATGAGATCGACTCCCATGTTTACGATGATGAACAGCACGCCGAAAACAAGCGTCAGCCCCTGGATGAGCGGAAGATCGCGGTTGACCACAGCGTCGATCGCCATATTGCCAATGCCGGGATAGGAGAAGATGCGCTCGACAATGACTGTGCCGCCGATGAGGAAGGTGAACTGAACTCCGGTCAGGGCGAGCGTCGGCGCGATCGCATTGCGCAGCGCTTCCTGCAGGATGAGTCGCAGGTTGGACATGCCCTTGAGCCTTGCGAGAAGCACATAGTCCTGCACCATCGCCTCGCGCAGCGATTCCTTGAGGACCCGAGCAATGACTGCGGCGAGCGGAATGCCAAGCGCCAGCGTCGGCATGATCATGTGCCGCAAGACATCGAAGAAGACCGCGAAGCGAAGCGTGAGCAGGCTCTCGATCAGATAGAAGGGCGTGACGAAATTCGTGTCGATGCTCGGGTCAATGCGACCGGAGAGAGGAAGGACGGGCACGAAGACTCCGAACAGGAGCACGAGAATGAAGGCCCATATGAAATCGGGGACGGCGAGAAGAAGGCCGTTCACGGTGTCGACGAGCAGAGAGACCGGGCTATCGCTCACCAGGACGGCAAAGATCGCCATTGCGCCCCCGAGCAGCACTGCGAAGACGAGGGCGGCGAACGCGAGTTCGAGCGTCGCGGGAAGGCGCTCCGCTAGGATCGATAGCACGTCGCGATGCAGAGAAATCGAGGTTCCGAAATCACCGCGAAGCAGGTTCTTCGCCCAGACCACGAACTGAACCGGCAGGCTGGCGTCGAGGCCATAATGTGCGCGCAGCGTCGCAATGTCTGCGGGCGAAGCGCCTGGGGAAATCATCATAGCGATAGGATCGCCGGGAACGACGCGCAACAGAACGAAGATGATGGTGGCGACGCCGACCAGCGTGATGGCCGCCATAGCCAAGCGGTAGGCGGCGGTGGACATCATTCGTCGCGGCAAAAGGCGCGGAAGCGCGAAATCGAGTCTCGCGCCCGTCGCTGGTTTCACGCCTTCGACACCAAAGTCGGTTGCAGCGCGCCGGTGCCGTTCGGCGTCACCTTGAGGGAAGACTTGTAGAGGATCGGCTGGAAATACTGCACGAGCGGGATCACATAGCCCTTCTCATGAACGTATTCGTCGACTTTCTTCCAGCCGGCAATCCGCTTGTCCTCGTCCTTCTCCGCCCATAGCGGATTGATCAAGTCGTCGACGTCCTGAGCCTTCCACGCCGAATGGGGCGACTTTGAATACATCGCAAAACCCGTGGATGTCGTTGGATCGCCGATCGCGTTGCCCCAGTTGTAGAAGGCCATCGGCGCGAGCTTGTGTGCAGCCCGCAATTCATAGTGTTTGGCGATTTCGTAAACCTCGATGTCCGCCGCGATGCCGACTTTTCGCCACATGCCGACGATCGCTTGGACCATCTCGTAATCCTTGGGCTTAAAGCCGCGAGTCGTCTGGATTGTGAACTTCACCGGCTTCTCGGGCGAATATCCGCTCTTGGCGAGGAGCTTCTTCGCAAGCTCCGGATCGTAGTGATCTTTCACTTCCGGATTGAAGGCGATGTAGCTTGGGGCCTGAAGAGTTGCGATCGGCGTGGCGTAGCCGTGCAGAAGCCGCTTGGCGATCACGTCCTTGTCGATGGCGTGGATAGCTCCGAGCCGGACGTTCTCGTCCTCCATCTCCTTGTTGTTGTTGCTGATGAAGATCATGCCAATGTCTGAGATCGGCTCGCACACCCCTGCGAGACCTGGCTTTGACTTCAGCCGGTCGAATTCCTCGAACGGGACCTCGAGGGTCACGTCGGCCGAGCCGCTCTCGATCTCCGCAACCCGGCTCGTCGGATCAGGGACGAACTTGAAGATCACCGTCTCGAAGGCGCCCTTCGGACCCCAGTACTTGTCGTTGCGCTTGAGGCGCAGGAAGGAATTGCCCTGATACTCGTCCACCATGTAGGGGCCGGCGCCGACCGGCTTCTTTTCGAAACCGTCCGCTCCAACCTTGGCGAAGTAGCCCTTCGGCAGGATATAGCCGGTTAGGAAGGCCATCCACTTGAAGAGGACGGGATCGAACTGTTTGACGTCCGCAGTGACGCGATGGCCATCGATCTTGAAATTGTCGATCGTGCCCCAGACGAACTGTATCGGATTGCCCGTTTTCGGATCGCCCGCCCGTTCAAGAGACCAGACAACGTCTTCCGGCGTAAAGGGCGACCCATCGTGCCAGACCACGCCCTCGCGGACGTCCATCCAGACTTTCGATTTGTCGTCGTTCCATCCCCAAGCTGTGAGCAGGCCGGGCGTGAAAGAAAGGTCGGGCTTCTGGCCAACCGGTTGATCGAAGATGGCGCGGTAGATCGCTTGAATACTGGGATTGACTGCTGAGGGCCCCACCGTCGGATCGAACGAAGGAAGATTGACGTTGAACGCGATCGTCAACCTGTCGGAGGTCTGCGCCAGCGCCCCAGTCGCCGGGAATAAAAGCTCCGAAAGAATTCCCGCTCCGCCCAGCGCGAGCGCTTGACGCCGGTTCACGTTGAACATCTTGACCCTCCCGGTACCGAATCCGCCGCGCAGCAGCCAATCCTATAAGCCATGGAACCCTCAACCAAAGCGTTCGATGGGCCGCTCTTCACTGCCCGAGCAATCCAGACAATTCTTTATGGGCCCGTCAATCCTGCGCAGTGATTTACATGCAAATTCATAGATAGTGTGTTCAGAGTGACGTGGAGAGTCAATCGCCGAATGCGCCGCAGAGCAGACCGCATTTGCGGCGCCTCTGCCTCAATTTGTGGCGCGCTTAGCGTCGCCCACGACGTGACCGGCTTCCCATGCGGAGGCCATTGACAGCAGATTTTGCCGAAAAATATGCTAATGCAGATGTCGCGCCGCTCCTTCGTAGCGGCCGATCAAAACTCCTGTTGGCACCAATTGGCAAGGAGGCGCGCGATGGCGGAACGCTCTTTTGCTCGCGAAGTCGAGGACCTGAAACTAGGCGATGGCGAAATCTTTCGCGGCGAAGGCATTCTCGCGATCACGAAGGCGCTGCTGCAGTCCGGCGTATCCTATGTCGGCGGCTATCAGGGCTCGCCGATCTCGCATCTGATGGACGTGCTCGCCGACGCCAAAGACGTGCTCGACGACCTCGGCGTGCATTTCGAAACTTCGGCTTCCGAGGCGACGGCCGCGGCGACGCTTTCGGCGTCGGTCATGTATCCGATGCGCGGCGCGGTCACCTGGAAGTCGACCGCGGGCACCAATGTCGCCGCCGACGCGCTTTCCAATCTCTCTTCGGGAGGCGTGACCGGCGGCGCGATGATCATCATCGGCGAGGATTACGGCGAAGGCTCCTCGATCATGCAGGAGCGCAGCCACGCCTTTGCGCTGAAGTCGCAGATCTGGCTGCTCGATCCGCGGCCCAACCTGCCGACCCTGGTGCGCATGGTCGAAGAGGGCTTCGAGCTGTCGGAGGCGTCGAACACGCCGGTGATGCTGGAAGTGCGCATCCGCACCTGCCACGTCCACGGCCAGTTTCGTCTGCAAGGACAACCAGAAGCCGAAATTCACGCTTGCGCGAGGCGCTCGAAAATCCGGTGCGCGACGTCAACCGCATCGTGCTGCCGCCGGCTTCGTTCCTGCACGAAAAGGAGAAGCTCGAGCGCCGCATGCCGGCCGCGATCGAATTCGTCAAGTCGCGCAAGCTCAACGAGACCTTCGGCCCCGCGAAGGGCGACGTCGGCGTCGTCATGCTCGGCGGCATGTACAACACGACGATGCGCGCGCTGCAATATCTCGGCCTCGCCGACGCGCTATGGCGAGCTGCGCCGTGCCGCTCTACGTGCTCAACGTCGCCTATCCGCTGATCGAGGACGAACTCATCGACGTTCTGCCGCGGACAAGAAGGCGGTGCTGGTGGTCGAGGAGGGCGCGCCCGACTATATCGAGCGCGACCTCAACACGATCCTGCGCCGGCGCGACATCCAGACGAAGGTCTCCGGCAAGGACGTGCTGCCGATGGGCGGCGAATATACCGCGCCGGTGCTGACGAACGGGCTTGCGCGAATTTCTCGCGACCTACGCTCGCGAGCTGCTCGGCAACGAGCCGCCGCTGCCCGATCCTGCTCCGATGCTCGCCGATCCCCGCGTGAAGGCGCTCGCCGAAGTCGTGCCGCCGCGGCCGCCGGGCTTCTGCATCGGCTGTCCCGAGCGGCCGATCTTCGCGGCGATGAAGCTCGTCGAGCAGGAACTCGGCCAGCATCACGTCTCCGCCGACATCGGCTGCCATCTGTTCTCGATCCTGCCGCCGTTCAATATCGGCGCGACGACGATGGGCTACGGACTGGGGCCCGCTTCGGCCTCGGCCTTCAACGTGCCAGCTGGCAAGCGCTCGATCTCAGTGCTCGGCGACGGCGGCTTCTGGCACAACGGGCTGACCTCGTCGATCGGCAATGCGGTGTTCAACAAGCATGACGGCGTGACGCTGATCGTCGACAATTTCTATTCGGCTGCGACCGGCGGCCAGGACATTCCCTCCTCGCGGGCTGTCAATCCGCGACGCAAGACGAACAACAGCATTGTCGACGCGGTGCGCGGCGTCGGGGCGCAATGGGTGCGCCAGATCGATCGCACCTATGATGTCGCGAAAATGCGCGACACGCTGCGCGAGGCGCTGACGACCAGAGCCGAAGGGCCCGAAGATCATCGTCGCCTCGTCCGAATGCATGCTGAACAAGCAGCGTCGCGTCCGTCCGCTCCTGAACAACGCGATCAAGGCGGGCGAGCGTGTGGTGCGCGAAAAGTTCGGCGTCGACGAGGACATCTGCACCGGCGATCACGCCTGCATCCGCCTCTCCGGCTGCCCCTCGCTGTCGGTCAAGCAGACCGACGATCCCCTGAAGGACGATCCGGTCGCCGCGATCGACGAGAACTGCGTCGGCTGCGGCAATTGTGGCGAGGTTGCCGAGGCGGCGGCTCTGTGCCCGTCGTTCTACCGCGCGGAGATTCTTCACAACCCGACCGGATTGGACCGCCGCATCGCGGCGCTTCGCGCCAAGGTGATCGGCTGGTTCGAAGCGCGCAGAGCGCGAGGACAGGCTCGCCTCTTGGGAGACACGGCGTGAGTCCAGAGCGCGCGAGCCGCTCGCCCGGACGCTCAGCCGAGCGCATTTCCCTGGCCATTCTCGCGATGGGCGGGCAGGGCGGCGGCGTGCTCGCGGACTGGATCGTCGCGCTTGCGGAAGCGCAAGGCTGGGCGGCGCAGTCGACGTCCGTGCCCGGCGTCGCGCAGCGCACCGGCGCCACGATCTATTACATTGAGATGGCGCCGCCAAAGGACGGCATGCAGCCGGTCTTTGCTCTGATGCCGACGCCTGGCGACGTCGACATCGTGATGGCGTCGGAGCTTATGGAGGCCGGGCGCTCGGTGCTTCGCGGCCTCGTCACGCCCGACCGCACGACGCTGATCGCGTCGACCCATCGCGCGCTCGCTGTGGTCGAGAAACAGGCGCCCGGCGATGGCGTCGCCGATCCCGGCTGTCGTATCGCTCGCCACGGAATTCGCCGCCAAACGAGTCATCGCCTTCGACATGGAGGCGATGGCGAAGGCAAAGGGCAGCGTCATTTCCGCGACGATGTTCGGCGCGCTCGCAGCGTCCGGAACCCTGCCGTTTGCGCGCGCGGCCTTCGAGGAGGCGATCCGCGCCGGCGGCGTCGGGCGTAGAGGCGAGCCTGGCGCGCTTTCGAAGCCGCCTTCGATCAGACGAACGTTAATCCGCTCGAGGCCATTCAGCGCTTTCCTGAGAAGCGCTTCGCGAAATGGCCAGAAAGAACCGGCGACGCCGATCTCGACCGGATCGGCGAGCGCATCCGCGGGTTTCCCGCCGACACACAGCCGATGATCACGGCCGGAGCGCGCAAACTGGTCGACTATCTCGATCCCGCCTATGCGCTTGAATATCTCGATCGGCTTGGCGCGCTCGCCGAGCGCGATCGGGCGCAGGGCGGCGAGGAGAAGGGGTTCGCCTTCACTGTCGCTGCGGCCAAATATATCGCGACCGCGATGGCCTATGACGATGTTCCGCGCGTCGCCGACCTCAAGATCCGCGCCTCGCGGCAGGAGCGCGTCCGAAAGGAAGTGCGGCGCCGCGTCGGATACGATCGTGATGACGACCGAGTATTTTCATCCCCGCGTGGAAGAACTTTGCGGCTCGCTGCCGAGGGGTTTAGGGGAGTGGATCGAGGGCCGCCCCACACTCGTTGCTCGCTTGAGGAAGGTCATTGATCGCGGCCGCCGGATCCGGACGAATACGGTCACCGGCTATCTCATGCTCGCTGCGGCGGCGAGCCTCGGCCCGCGCCGCCGCAACACGCTTCGCCACGCTCGCGAAACCGCCCATCAAGAGGCTTGGCTGAAAGTCGCAGTCGAAGCTTTGGAGGCGCGCTACGAGCTAGGCGTCGAGGCTCTGGCCTGCCGGCGGTTGGTCAAAGGCTATTCGGACACCCACGCGCGCGGGCTGTCGAAATTTGATCGCGTGATCGCTGCCGTGCCGAAGCTCGCCTCCCGCGAGGATGGGGCGGCCTGGCTCGAGCGCCTCAAGCGAGCCGCGCTTGCCGATGAGAGCGGCGTTGCGTTGGACGGCGTGTTGAAGACGGTCGCGACGCTCTAGGCGGAACCTCATCGTGTAGCGTGGACCGCAGTCAGATCCCATGTTTGCGGATGTTCAGCATCATCTTGTGCATCGTACGCCGTGAAGGCTTTGTACTCCTCGTTGTCGACCCCGTCGAACATCTTGAGGAGCAGATCGTACATCATTGGCCAGACCTTCGCGAAAGCGTCCCGTCCGGCCTGCGTGATTTCGACGTCGCGCACCCGCAGGTCCTCAGGCCGAGGTTTGCGGACGATGAACGTCTGCTCCTCGAGCGCGTCGAGGGTCCGGCTCATCGTAGATTGTTCGGTGAGGGCAAAGTGCGAGAGCTCATTGATCGTGATAGGCGAGGAGATGCTGAGCACCGCGAGCGCCCGCATCTTGAGTCGTCGTCATGTCGTGCTCCTTGAGCGCAGAGGCGAGATGCGTCATCCAGCTCAGCGAAATCGCTGTTGATGAGGTAGGGCGCAAACTGCTGCAGGCCGATCTGTCCGAGCGATCGGGCGGAGGCTGAGACGCCCGCCGTGCAGCCAGAACTGGTCCTCGAAGGAGGACCCCTTGATGGAGGTCTGATCGGTCATTTCAGCGCATTGGCGAGAAGAAAACCGGAGCCGCCGCCGAGCCCTGGCCCGGGATGCGTGGAGGCCCCAATCTGGTAAAGGCCGGGAACAGGCGTGTTATGATTGGTCGAGCCAGCGTAGGGGCGCCACAAGAAGAACTGGTCGAGGCCACAATAGCCTCCATACGGATCGCCTCCGACCAGATTGAGATTCAGCGCTTCGAGATCTGCTGGCGAATAGGCCTTGCGAGCGATGACCAGGGAGGAAAAATTCTCGATGTGCCGGGAAAATAGCGCCTCGACCCGGTCGGCATAGGTCTCGCGAATCTCCGGGGTCCAGCGTCCGTCTGCGGGCGCGGCGATCTCGCCCTTCGCGTCGCCCTTGATGTGGCGCGGCGCTTCCGGCAATTGCAGCCAGAGGATCGCCTTTCCCTCTGGCGCTCGCGACGGATCGAGCGCCGTCGGCTGACCGACGCAGATCGTGGGCTCCGCGGGCAGGAGGCCGCGCTCGCATTCGTTGGCGGCGCGCGAAACGCCATCAAGACCGGGCGTGACGTGGAGCAGCGCGACTTTGCCGAGTTCGTCGCCGCCCTTCCATTGAGGCGGCGCGTCAAGCGCGTAATGGATCTGCATGTCGCCTTTGCCGTAGCGATAGTGCTTGAGCGACTCTTGACGCCTTGGCCGAAGCGGGGTGATCGCGCAGCAGCCGTCCATAAAGCTGTGTCGGGGTCATCGAGCAGATGATTCCTTGCGACGCTTCGATCCGCTCTCCGGAGGTTAGCAGCACGGCTCGCGCGCGCCCGTCCGCGGCTGTCTCGATTCGGTCGATGTCCGCGCCGCACTGGATGCATCCGCCATTGTCTACGATCAGCCGCTCGAAGGCGCTGACGAGAGTCGTCGCGCCCCCAATCGCGATTGGACAGCCCGCCATCTCGACGGCGAACGCAATGAGCTTGACCATCTGCGCGGAATAGGCGCTCTCCGGATTGAGGCCGCAGTGCAGACCCCAGGGCGCCCAGAGAGCGTGAAGGGCGTCAGAAGCATAGGTCGATTCCAGGTAATTCCGGGCGGGGCGCAGCGCCTCGCCAAACCACGCCGCGAGCGCGCGAGGACCCCGCTTCCAGGCCTCGCGCGCCAACAGCAGCGCCGTCTGGTGCGACCACAAGCGTCCGCCAAGCAGGGCGAACAGGAAAGGCGCGTCAGCCCCCATCCGCTGCATCTCGCGCGCGAAGGCCTCGCCGTCTCCTTTTGCGAATGCCTCGAAGGTCGCGACGTTGCGAGTCGCGGTCGCGCGAGAACAGCACGTGCGACCCGTCGGGCCGGAGAACACCGGTTGGAAGGTCGGAATGGGCGACCTCGAAACCGCGGGCCTCGAGGTCCTTGCCGATCACGCCGTAGGCGGGCGAAGTCAGAAATAGAACGAGCGTCGTCGCCATCACGTCATGGATGAAGCCCGGCGCGGTGATGGTCCTCCGTACGCAAGCAGCCGCCGACGCGGCCGCTGCGTTCAAGAAGCAGAACCTTCCGGCCCTTCTTGCCAAGCATGGCGGAGGCGACGAGGCTATTGATCCCGCCGCCCACAATCACGTAGTCGGCGTTCGCCATCCGCTCAGGCGGGAACAAGAGCCAGCGCGCGCACCGGGGACCCGGTCCCGTCCACGAACTTGAGCGGCGCCGCGATCAGCACCGCGCCCTTGGGCGGAAGCTGGTCGAGCTGGCACAGGCTCGCGAGGCCATAGCGATTAGCCTTGTGCATGAGCGTGTGCGCCGGAAAGGGCGGATCCATGCCTCCCGCCGATCCGGCGTCCGTGCCGACCGTCTCCTGGCCCCACCCGATGACGCCCTTGGACACGAGATAGGAAATCGCCTCGGCCGTCGGACCGGGAGAGTGCGGTCCCTTGTCGTCGGCGTTGAGGAAGGTATCCGCGCTGCCATTGCGCTTGTACCAGTCAGTGCGCAGCAGCACCCACGTCCCGGACTCGATGTCGCCGTGCTCCTTCTCCCATTCCTTGATGCTGTCCGGCGTCAAAAGATAGTCCGAGTTCGCAGCCGACTCCTTGGAGCGATCGATTACGTTGACCGGGCGCCACAAAGTTCTTCACCGGGATCGTGTCGGTCGTCCCATCCGGATAATCCTTGCCGCTGATCCAGTGCCGGGGCGCATCGAAATGGGTTCCGGTATGCTCGCCCAGTTCGAGCCAGTTCCACGCCCAAAAGGGACCGTCCGCATCATATTTCGAAATCGAATGGACCTTTACTGCTGGTGTATTCTTGCCGATGTTCGGCGGGAGATACAGGACTGGGGTGTTGGGGCCGAGCGGGGCGGAGAGGTCTACGACCTTGACCGATCCTGTTAGGAGCGCTGAGGCAAGGTTGGTCAGCGCCGTGTTTGAACTCATGAAAATCCTCCTGTCGCGACGCCTCGAACGGGTCGTGGGTTCGCGCCCGCCCACCGGCAGCAAGCTTAGGCTATAGAAATATGAGCTTGCAACAATCTGCAGGGAAGACGGCGCCAAAATACCAAGGAGCTTGGATAGCCGGTCATATTGTGAACACTTCCGAACTACGCCAACGTCCTTGTTTTGGCGAAGCCGATGATGTGACCGCTGGCTTGCGGAGGCGTCCTTCGCCCTCCGTCGCCCGTCCGCACAATTGCTTGGAAATGCATGGAATGAGGATCGAACTCAAATGGCCTACGACGTAATTGTCATCGGGGCGGGGCACAATGGCTTGGCGGCGGCTGTCCACCTTGCGGAGAAGGGTAAGCGCGTCGCCGTCGTCGAAGCGAAGGACGGACCGGGCGGCGCCGTCAAGACGCGCGAGCTGACCATTCCAGGCTTCCGGCACGACCTCTGTGCGATGAATCTTTCGATGTTCGCGGGCTCAGCTTTTTTTGCGACCCACAAGGATACGCTGCTAGCGCACGGCCTCGCTTTCGCGCCGGCGGAGAATTGCTTCGCGACCGTGTTTCGCGACGGAACGTATCTCGGCGTGAGCCGAACGCTCGAGAAGACGCTTGCTGGGATTTCCGCTCTCTCGCTCGCCGACGCGAGAGCCTGGCAGGATTTGCTTGGACAGTTCGGAAATGACGCGCCTCACATCTTCGCTCTCTTGGGTTCACCCATGCCCTCCATCGCGGCGGCGAAAGTCGTCTGGAAGGCGTGGCGAGCCCGGGGAACGAACTGGTTGGTCGATACCTTGAAGATGCTGCTCGCGTCTCCGCGCGACTTTCTCGATGCGCGTTTCGAACATCCGAAGATCAAAGCGATGATGGCCGCTTGGGGCCTGCATCTGGATTTCGCGCCAGACGTGGCGGGAGGCGCGCTGTTCCCTTATCTCGAATCGATGGCCAACCAGAGCCTCGGCATGGTGATCGGACAGGGCGGCGCGGATACAATCGTCAAGGCGATGGTCGGGGCGCTGAAGGCGAAGGGCGGCGAACTCCTTCTTGGAGACGGCGCCTCGAAGATCGACGTCGCCAACGACGCAGTGTCGGGCGTGACATTGCGGAGCGGCCGTAAACTTGAGGCCAAAACGATCATCGCCAACGTTCATCCAAAGATTGTCTTCGAGCGATTGCCGCCGCCCGACGCGGCGCCGGCCCCCTTCAGGGGGGCGCTGAAGAACTTTCGGGCCGGCCCGGGCACGATGATGATTCACCTTGCGCTGGACGCCCTCCCAGACTGGCGCGCCGGGAGGGCTTTGCGGGAGTTCGCCTATGTGCATATTGCGCCAGACCTTGAGATGATGGCTCGAGTCTATGCCGAGGCGTCGGCCGGACTCCTGCCCGCCGAGCCGGTGTTGGTCGTCGGCCAGCCGACTGCGATCGATCCCTCCCGCGCGCCTGCTGGCAAGCACGTGCTGTGGGTTCAGGTCCGCGTTCTACCAGCGGAGATTAAGGGCGACGCCGGAGGGACCATTACCGCGCATAGGTGGGACGAAGCCCGTGAACCCTATGCAGAGCGCGTAATGGACATCCTCGAATCTTATGCGCCGGCCCTGAAAAGCCGGGTGCTTGGCCGGGCGGTGTTTTCTCCGCTCGATCTCGAGCAAGAGAACCCGAATCTGATTGGGGGCGACAGCCTCTCCGGCAGCCATCACCTCGATCAGAACTTCTTCCTGCGTCCTGTCGCAGGCTGGTCGCGCTATCGGACGCCCGTGCGCAACCTGTACCTTTGCGGCGCTTCGACCTGGCCGGGCGCCGGCACGGGCGCGGGTTCAGGATTTATGCTCGCGAAAATGTTGGCGGGCTGATCTCTCGGTTCAGTCGGGGACAGCGGCCTGCGCTTGAATTTCAATCTGCGCCGCGTCCTCGATCAGCGCGACAACCTGGACGACCGTCATGGCGGGGTAATTGCGGCCCATCATCTCGCGCCATACCTGGCCGACCGCCTTTGCGTCCCGAAGATAAGCGGTCTTGTCGATAATGAACCACGTCATCGTCGTCACGTGCTCGGGCTTCGCGCCTGCCTCTGCAAGAACTGCGACAACGTTCGCCAGCGCTTGTCGGAACTGTCCGACAAAATCCTGCGCCTCAAACACGCACTGTCCGTTCCAGCCGATCTGGCCTGCCACGAAAACTTGGCGTCCATTGGCCGCAACTCCATTTGCATAGCCCTTCGGCTTGGCCCAACCGTCAGGCTGCAAGGTCGTATGCATTGGTGTTTGTCTCCATGAGTTTAGGCCTCACGCGGTCTTGAACGTTTCGCGCGCAACGATGAGCTTCTGCACTTCCGTGGCCCCTTCGTAGATCCGAAGCGCGCGGATCTCGCGATAGAGCGATTCCACGATTTCGCCCGAGCGCACGCCGCGACCTCCAAACATCTGGACGGCGCGGTCAATCACCTCTTGGGCCGTCTCGGTCGCGGTCATCTTGGCCATTGCAGCCTCCTTAGTGGTCGGCTGGCCCTGAACGTCGCGGCGCCAAGCGGCGCGATAAGTCAACAATGCGGCGGCGTCGACGCCGGTCGCCATCTCACCGATCGCCGCTTGCGTCAGTTGCAGGTCACCTAAAGTTCCCCCGAACATCTTGCGCGTACGCGCGTGGTGGACGGCTTCGTGCAGCGCGCGGCGCGCGAAACCCAGCGCCGCCGCGGCCACAGAGGCGCGGAAGATATCAAGCGTCCGCATCGCCACTTTGAAGCCCTCCCCTGGAGCTCCAAGCATCCGGTTAACGGGCACGCGACAGTTGTCGAACCGCAAAGTTGCCAACGGATGGGGTGCGATCACCGCGATCCGCTCAGCAACCAAGAAACCAGGATCTCCTGGCAGCGTGACGAAGGCCGAGAGCCCACGCGCACCAGGCGCCTCGCCAGTTCGTGCAAAGACACAATAGACGTCGGCTACTCCGCCGTTTGAGATCCAAGTTTTCTCGCCGTTCAGCACGAATTCGTCGCCGCGACGTTCGGCTGAACAGGCCATGGAAGCCACATCGGAGCCCGCCTCTTTCTCGGAAAGGGCGAAGGCCGCGAGCCATTGGCCCGAGCGCACCCTAGGCAAGAACGCGCGGCGAAGCTCCGACGAACCGGCGATGGCGATCGCCCCGGAGCCAAGCCCCTGCATCGCGAAGGCGAAATCGGCGAGCCCGTCGTGAAAGGCGAGCGTTTCGCGGGCGAGGCAGGCTTTGCGCGAATCGATCGTCGAGGCGTCGCCGTCGACCGCCGCTACGCAAGCGTCAAGAAGACCAGCCTGGCCAAGCGCGGCCGCGAGGCTTCGGCAGGATGCGTCAACGTCATGATGGTCGACATCGGATAGCGCGCCAGAGGCGGCGAAGCGGTCGAGCCGCTTGGCGTAATCGCGATGTTCGGGCCCGAAGAATGGCCAGTCGAGATGCTCCCGTGTCGGACCGCGATCTGACGCGGAGGCGGACACGGGCTCAGTCTCCCGCAAAGGTCGGCTTGCGTTTAGCGGCGAAGGCTTCGAAGGCGCGGCGGAAATCGCCGGTCGCCATGCAGATCGCCTGCGCCTGGGCTTCCGACTCGATCATCTCGTCGATACCCATCGACCATTCCTGGTTGAACATCGTCTTGGTCATTCCATGCGCGAACCATGGCCCTTCGGCCAGCCAAGCCGCCATCTCCCGCGCCTTGGCCTCCAGCGTCTCTGTCGGATGCAAGGCATTGTAGAAGCCCCAAGCGAAGCCCTCCTCGGCGGAAAGCGAGCGGCCGGTATAAAGCAACTCGGCCGCTCGTCCCTGACCGATGATGCGCGGCAGAATTCCGCAGGCGCCCATATCGGCGCCCGCAAGGCCGACCCGCGTGAACAAAAACGCGGTCTTGGCTTGCGGAGTCGCGTAGCGCAGGTCGGACGCCATCGCCAGAATCGCGCCGGCGCCGGCGCAGACGCCGTCAATCGCGGCGATGATCTGCTGCGGGCTTTTCCGCATGGCTTTCACGAGGTCGCCCGTCATGCGGGTGAAGGCGACGAGGTCGTTCATCTTCATGCGCGTCAGGGGTTCGATGATCTCGAACACGTCGCCGCCCGAGCAGAAATTTCCGCCCGACCCGACAAGAACGATCGTTCGTACGTCGGAGGCGTAGACCAGGTCGCGAAACAGGTCGCGCAACTCGGCGTAGCTCTCGAAGGTCAGCGGATTTTTCTTGTCGGGACGGTTGAGGCGGATGGTCGCGACGCGGCCGTTTGCGTCCGTCTCCCAGAGGAAATGCTGCGCTTTGTAGTGCTTGAAAGGCCGCAGAGCGCCGCGCATCGCGGAATGATACTCGTCCGTCATCGCATGACCTCTCCGCCGGAAATTGAAAGCGCTTCGCCTGTCACGAAGCCAGCCGCTTCGGAGACGAGCCACAGAACACCGTTCGCGACATCCTCCGGCCGCGCCAGCCGGCCTAGCGGAATGCCCTTGATAAGCTCGGCGCGAGCCTCAGCCTCCGACCGACCTGTCTTCGTCATGACATTCCGGATTGCCGTTTTGAGCAGCGGCGTTTCCGTGAAGGTGGGACAGACGGCGTTCACGGTCATGCCTGTCCCGGCAAGCTCCAGCGCCAGCGACCGGGTCAGGCCGATCACGCCATGCTTCGCCGCGACATAGGCTGAGGCGTAGGCGTAGCCCCGTAGGCCGGCGGTGGAAGCGATATTGACGATCCGCGCTCTTGGGCCGCTCGCCTTCAAATCCGGCAGTACGGCGTGCGTAACCAGATAGACGCTGGTGAGGTCCGTCGCGATCACATGCGTCCAGAATGCGGGGTCCATCTTCGCGAAAGGCGCGCTCGGCGCCTCGCCGGCGTTGTTGACCAGAATGTCGACCGGGCCGAACGCGGCTCGCGCATTCTTGAGCCCACTCGCGATCGCCGCCTCGTCCGTTACGTCGAAGCCATCGAGCGCTTGTGCGCTGCCCTCGGGCAGGAATGAAGCCACCGCGACAAGCGGTGGTCGCTGTCGCCCGGCGAGAGTGATCCGCGCGCCGCGTTCGGCGAGCGCGCGCGCGATGGCTCTTCCGATGCCGCCGCCCGCGCCAGTGACCAGCGCATGACGGCCCGAGAGGTCCGTGTCACCCGCCATCCCTATCTTACTTAGCTGAACCCTGCGCGGCGCGCGCGAGATTGGTCTCATATTGCGCCTTGCCGGACCAATATTGCTTCGGCCAGGGAATGTTCGTCACGCCCATCTTGGCCGCCTCGTGCAGAGCCCAGGCGGGGTCTGCGAGATGGGGTCTAGCGACGGCGCAGAGATCAGCTCGGCCAGCGGCCAAGACGGAATTGGCCTGGTCCGCATCCGAGATGGCGCCGACCGCGATCGTGCCGATGCCAACCTCGTTGCGAATCTTATCCGCAAACGGCGTCTGAAACAGCCGCCCATATACTGGCCTTTCCTCTCTTGACACCTGGCCAGAGGAACAGTCGATGAGATCGGCCCCGGCTTGCTTGAACAGGGCGGCGAAGATCGCGGCGTCGTCAGGCGTATTCCCAGTCTCGACCCAATCGTGACAGGAGAGGCGGACCGACATCGGCTTGTCGGCTGGCCAGATCTCGCGCATGGCGCGGAACACTTCGAGCGGATAGCGCGCGCGGTCGACATGCTCGCCGCCGTATTCGTCATTGCGGATGTTGGTGAGCGGCGAGAGGAAGGCCGACATCAGGTAGCCGTGGGCCGCGTGGAATTCGAGCCAATCAGCGCCAGCATCGGCCGCGCGCCGCGTCGCCGCGACGAAATCAGCTTTTACCCGGTTCATGTCGTCCCGGTCCATCGCCTTCGGCGTCTGGCTGTGGGGCAGATACGGAATCGTGGAAGCCGAGATGAGCGGCCAGCCGTTGTCGATCGGCTGATCGATGCCCTCCCAAGCGACCTTGGTCGCCCCCTTGGGGCCGGCGTGCCCGAGCTGAATCCCCACCTTGGCGGCTGAGTTAGTATGAATGAAATCGACGATTCGCTTCCAGGCCGCCGTCTGCGCATCGTTCCACAAACCCAGGCAGCCTGGCGTGATGCGCGCATCGGGAGAGACGCAGGTCATTTCGCCGAAGACGAGTCCCGCGCCGCCGAGCGCCCGCGAGCCCAGATGCACCAGATGGAAGTCCCCCGGCAGACCGTCGACTGCGGAATACATCGCCATCGGCGACACGACGACGCGATTGACCAGCGTGACCCCGCGCGCGTGGAACGGCGTGAACACTGGCGGCGCCGGGCGCTTGTCCTTCTCGACATCGAGGTCCGCCCTCTCGGCGAACCAGCGCTCGTAGCTCTCCAGCCACGCCTTGTCGCGAAGCCGCAGGTTCTCGTGGCTGATCCGCTGCGAGCGGGTCAGCATGGAATACATGAACTGCTCCGGCTCCAGCGCGTCCGCATAGCGTTCTCCCACCACCTCGAACCATTCCATGGCGTTGCGCGCCGCGTTCTGGATTCGCGCGACGTCCACCCGGCGGACCTCTTCGTAGGCCGCGAGGGCCGAGGGCATCTTCTCCTTATCGTGGCCGAGCTCTTTGAACTGGCGCGCAAGCTCAATCGCGTCGTCAATGGCGAGTTTCGTTCCCGAACCAATGGCGAAATGCGCGGTGTGCGCGGCGTCGCCCATCAGCACGACATGCGAGCGGCCATTGAAATGGCTCCAACGCGCACAGACGAGGCGGTGGAAGTTCAGCCATTGCGAACCGCGTTGGTGTAGCGCGTTGGTCATAAGCTTTGCGCCGTCGAGCGTCTCGGCGAACAGCTTCTCGCAAAAATCTATCGAATCTTCCTGGCCGAGCTTGTCGAGGCCGTGTGCCTTGTACGTCTGTTCGGTGGTTTCGACGATGAAGGTCGAGGTCTTATCGTCGAACTTGTAAATATGCGCCTGGAACCAGCCGTGATCGGTCTTGCGAAAATCGAAGGTGAAGGCGTCGAACGCCTTGTTCGTGCCGAGCCAGATATAACGATTGGGTCGCACGACGAAGTCAGGCTGGAACGCCTCCTTGTACCGATCCCGCACCCTGGAGAAGACGCCGTCTGAAGCGATTATGAGATCGGCGTCGGGGAATTCGAGGTCGGAATGAATGTCGCGTTCGAAGGTAAGTTTGACGCCAAGCTCCTCGCAACGGGACTGCAGAATGTTGAGAAGCTTTTTGCGCCCGATGCCGACGAAGCCGTGACCCGTCGTGCGAATACGCCGGCCTTTAAAAAGGAGTTCAATATCGTCCCAATGATTGAAGGCGCTCTGAACCTCGGCCGCTGTTTGCGGATCCCAGATCTCCATCGCTTCCATCGTCGCATCGGAGAATACGACACCCCAGCCGAACGTGTCGTAGGGACGGTTGCGCTCCACCACCTCGATGTCATGGGCTGGGTGAAGCTTTTTCATGAGCAAGCCGAAATAGAGGCCAGCCGGGCCTCCTCCGATGCAGACAACGCGCATAGGCGGCTCCATTAATTCAATCTTAAATAGTTCATAGTTAAAAGACATTGTCAAGCCGCAGTCTGATGGGCAAATCTAGCGTTTGGGCCCTGCGGAGTGGCTCCTTTCGGAGCTCCTTGATTACACTCCTCGCAGGAGCCCTTGCCGATCGATTGTTTTAGGATTAAAGCGATGGGGCCCAACGGAGCGAAATATGAATGACGCCGCTGAAGTCATCGACGCTGAAAGCGTCCTGGCGGGCCGACAGAACTCCCACAAATCGGAGTTGCGCCTGTGGCTAAGGCTCCTCTCCGCAACGACGCTCATCTCCGCGGAGATCCGCCGGAACCTGCGCCAGTCGTTCAATATCACGCTCCCGCAATTCGACCTTCTGGCGCAGCTCGAGCGGCAGCCGAACGGTCTCCGGCTCGGCGAACTGTCCCAGCGCATGATGGTGACCAACGGCAACATCACGGGCCTTGTCGACAAACTCGTCGAGCAGGGATTCGTGGTTCGTGAACCGTCTTCGGACGACCGCCGAGTGATGAATGTGCGAATGACCAAAGCTGGCGCCTCCATGTTTGGCGTCATGGCGAAGGCGAACGAACAATGGATGAAGGCTCTGTTCTCGGAGATTCCTGGGGACACGCGGACGGGGCTGATGCTAGAGCTGGACATCGTCAAGCGCTCCGTCCGGCGCAATTCAAGCCGCAACGAAAGCGCTCTGTCCGACGCCCAAGGTATCGAAATATGAAGCGAGTTGGCTGAGCAAGCCGAACGCCGACCGGAGGCGTCGATGGCGACCAACGCCCAGCAAAATCAACCGACACTCTCGCCGCGTCGGGTTACGGGACGCGCCGATCTCGGGCCGTCCGCTCACGTGGACACTTTTACCCGTGATCGGCTTCCGCCGGCCGACCAGTGGCCGGATCTTCTTCTTGACCGGCCCGAGTTTCAGTATCCGGAATACCTAAACGTCGGAGTCGAGCTCACGGACCGCATCGTTGAGCGCGGCATGGGCGACCGGATCGCCCTCGTCGGAGACAAGCGGAGACGGACCTATCGCCAACTTTCGGAATGGTCCAACCGCATCGCCCGTGCGCTCGTCGAAGACTACGGCGTTGTTCCCGGCGCGCGTGTGCTGCTGCGGTCCGGCAACAATCCTGCCTTCGCGGCTGCTTGGATTGGCGTGACCAAGGCCGGCGCCGTCGCCGTCAATTCGATGCCGATGTTGCGCGCGGGCGAGCTCGGCAAGATGGTCGACAAGGCGGAGATTGCGCTCGCGCTCTGCGATCACCGGATCGCCGACGAGCTTCAAGCCTGCGCCCGCGATAGCCGCTTTCTCAAGCGGGTTGTTTGCTTTGACGGCACGGACGGCCATGACGCCGAGCTCGACCGCGCCGCGCTCTCGAAGCCCTCGGTGTTTGAAGCGGCCAAGACCGGCCGCGACGATGTCGTCCTGCTCGCTTTCACCTCAGGGACGACGGGCGAAGCTAAGGCGACGATGCATTTCCATCGCGATTTGCTCATCATCGCCGACGGTTACGCGCGCGAAGTCCTCGGCGTGCGGCCCGACGACGTCTTCATCGGGTCGCCTCCTCTCGCCTTCACATTTGGGCTTGGCGGACTTGCCGTGTTTCCGCTGCGGTTTGGAGCGTCGGTCGCGTTGTTCGAGAATGTGTCGCCCGCCAACATGATGGAGATGATAGCGGCCCACAAAGCCACAATCTGCTTCACCTCACCGACCGCCTACCGCGCCATACTGGCGACGAAAAAGGCCGGCGCCGACATTTCCTCTTTGCGCATCGCCGTCTCCGCCGGAGAGACGCTTCCCGCGGGAATCTGTGAGGAGTGGACCCGCAAGACCGGGGCGCCGGTCTTGGACGGTATCGGATCGACCGAGATGCTGCATATTTTTGTGACCAACCGAATCGGCGATTTAGAGCCGGGTTCGACCGGACGGGCGGTGGGCGGATACGAGGCCAAGATTGTCGATGAAGACATGAACGAGGTCCCAAACGGCGTCGTCGGCCGGCTAGCGGTTAGGGGGCCGACCGGTTGCCGCTATCTCGGCGGCTCGCGCCAGACGGTCTATGTCCGCGGCGGATGGAATCTGACCGGCGATTCCTTTGTCCGCGATGATGAAGGCCGCTTCCATTTTAAAGCGCGGACCGACGACATCATCCTATCTGGTGGATACAACATCGCCGGCCCAGAGGTCGAAGCAGTCCTGCTCGCGCATCCCGACGTGCTCGAATGCGGCGTCGTTGGCGCCTCAGATACGGAACGAGGCCAAATCGTCGAGGCCCATGTCGTCCTCCAACCCGGGATTGTAGGCGACGCCGCTTGCGCCAAACGGCTTCAGGACCATGTCAAGGCGACAATCGCGCCGTATAAATATCCTCGCTCCGTGAAGTTTTGGAAAGAATTGCCGAAAACCGCGACTGGCAAGATCCAGCGCTTCCAGCTCAAGGAGCGGTAGGTTTTGCCTCTCCCGGTGTCGTCTGGTTCGCGCGAGCCGAGCGCTCAGGACGTTGCCTAAGACGGAGACGATGGCGTCGCCATGCCGCAAAGAGTTGCGCTCACCGCACGCTGATTAGGCGCCCCGCGCCTTGACTCTCGTCTTGAAGCTGTAATGCTAATGGTTGCCGGCTAGTTTGGGCTAATCGGCGATTATTTAGCCCGAAATGGGCTTTGGGCATTTGCGCCCCGCGGCGCAGTTCCTTACGGGGCTGCGCCGTGGGGCGTTTTCGTTGAGGCGATATGACGTCTTTGCGTCTCGGCATCCTCTTCTCGACCACGGGCGATTACGGAGTTCTCGGGCGAGACTGCCGTGACGGCGCGATGACGGCGATTGAGGAACTGCGAGAGGCAAGCTCGGTCTCGATCGAGCCGGTCTTCGGAGATCCTGCCGGCTCCAGCGAGCTTTATATCGAACTGGCGCGGAAGATGCTGCAAGAGGACGGGTGCCGCCACGTGATTGGCACCGTAACGTCGCAAGCGCGCAAGGACGTCATCCCCGTCGTCGAGAAGCACGACGCGCAGCTTTGGTACGTCTGCCCCTATGAAGGCTTCGAGGCCAACCCCAACGTTATCTATACGGGCGCGTGTCCAAATCAGCATCTGCTGCCGCTGTTCGAGCACATGCTGCCGGCCTATGGGCGGCGCGTCTATCTGGCCGGAGCGAACTATATCTGGGGCTGGGAAATGAACCGCCTCGCGCGCGAGATCGTGACGGAAGCGGGGGGCGCGATTGTGGGCGAGCGGTGCTTGCCCATCGGCGACACCGGCGTCGAGCGCATTGTCGCGGAGGTCGCTGCACGCCGACCGGACTTCATTCTCAGCAACATGCTCGGTCCCTCGAACCACGCTTTTCTAAGGGCGATGCGGGAGCTCGGTCGCCGCGATCCCGCTTTCCGGCCGGAGCGCTGTCCGGTGGTGAGCTGCGATCTGACCGAATGCGAACTACCTGAGATTGGGCTCGGCGTGGCGGACGGTCATCTGGCGACCGCATCCTACTTCGACAGCGTCGACAGTGTCGCGAACCAGGCTCTCAAAGCGCAAGTTGCGGCGGGCTTCGGCTCCGAGCGACGGGTGTCCAGCTATTTCGCAACCAGCTATGCGACGGTTCGGCTCTGCGTCGAGGCCGTGACGCGCTGCGGAACCGACGATCCGATCAAAGTCCGCGCTGCCCTGACCGGCCTCGAGGCGCCGAGTCCCCTGGGACCGTTGCTCGTCGATCCAGCCACCAATCACGCCGACCTGCCGTTTTTGCTCGGGCGGATCTCGGGCGCCGACTTCGTCATTCTTCAGTCCCGACCGGCCGCTGTCGCCGATCCCTACCTCATTCGCCGACGAGCCGGCGTTCAGCCATCGAGCGCGCCGCCGCAGCTCAGGATCGTGTCATGAAGGCGACGTTGAGCTTCCTCGGTCAGAGAGCCGTTATCCTGCATCGTCCGAGCGATACGACCGATCGTCTCGTGCGCCAGTGCGCTCTGCTTGGGTTTCGCGCCGACGCGCGCTGGCGCCCTTTGCGCGCAGTTGAGGACGTCAACATCGTTCTTGTCGACGCCGACGAAGGATGGGACGGACTTCTGCCGTGGACGCCTTCTGAAAAGCCGGTTCCCCTTGTCGCATTGCTTGCCTCCGAGGCGCCCGGCCGCATCGCCTGGGCGCTCGATCAAGGCGCTGACGCCCTCATCGCCAAGCCCGTCATTGCTTCCGCTGTCTATCCTGCGCTCGTGATGGCGACGCGACGGCATGCGGAGGCCCGACACCTTAACGAGCGCATGGAGAAGCTCGAAGAGCGTGTGCGAATGCGGCCGCTGGTGCACGCGGCCGTGCAAACCTTCATGGCCGCGGATGGGTGCGACGAGAACGAGGCCTATGGCCGGCTGCGTCGCGAAGCCATGCAAACGCGGCGCACCCTGGAGCAAACTGCAGCGTCCATTCTCGCGAGCCCGCGGAGACAAGCGGGATGAAGCGCGCGCTCGTCAGAAATCGCCCGTCAACCGGCGACGTGCGTGGCGGTGCTCTTGATCGCCGCCGTCGTCTTTGCCGCGATTGGCGCGCCTTGGCTCGCGCCCTTCTCGCCCGACGCGCAACCGTTTGACGGCCTATCCTTGGAGGGCGCGCCGTTGCCGCCGGGCTCGAAGTACTGGCTGGGCACGGACACGCTCGGCCGCGATCTCCTGTCGCGGCTCCTCTTCGGCGCGCGCACCTCGCTCGTCATCGGACTGCTTGCGAACGGCGTCGCGGTGACGATCGGGATGATCGTCGGCGTCGTCGCGGGCTATGTGAGCGGGTTTGTCGGGAACGCTCTGATGCGCTTCACGGATCTGATGATGGCTTTTCCAGCGCTTCTGCTTGCTATTGTCCTCGCGGCGTTGCTGAGGCCCAGCCTCTGGATCGTCGCGCTGGTGATCGCGCTCGTCAACTGGGTGCAGGTGGCGCGCATCATCTATACCGAGACGCGCGGGCTCGTGGAGCGCGACTTCATCCTGGCCGAACGTTCGCTCGGCGCCGGGAATATGCGCATCCTTTTTCGCCACATCGCTCCGCATCTGCTGCCGAGCGCGATCGTGTGGGGAACGCTTGGCGTCGCGACGACGGTGCTGCTCGAGGCGACCCTCTCCTTCCTCGGCGTCGGCGTGCAGCCGCCGCAGCCCTCTTGGGGCAACATCATCTACGAGAGCCAGAGCTACTTTCAGGCTGCGCCGTGGCTTGTGTTCATTCCCGGCGCGATCATTCTCGCAACCGCGCTTTCCTTCAATCTCGTCGGCGACGCTTTGCGCGACCTGCTTGACCCGACCCAGCGAGGACGCGGCTGATGGCGACGCTGCTGGCTCGGCGGGTTATCCAGGCGGTCGCCGTGCTGCTGGGCGTTGCGATCATCACCTTTCTGCTTGCTGCATTATCTTCCGGCCGATCCGGCGGCGCTGTCGCGGGGCGCAGCGCCAACGCGCAGATGATCGCGAACGTTCGCCATCAGCTCGGCCTTGATCTGCCATTGCCTTTGCAGTTCTGGCGCTACTCTGACGGGCCTCGTCCGAGGCGACCTTGGACGCTCCTATATTCAGCGCAGCGAAGTCGCGACGCTCATCATCGCGCGCATTCCCGCGACCGCTCGTGCTGATGGCCTGCGGCATCTTTCATCGAGGTCGCGCTCGGGCTCACGTTCGGCGTCATCGCAGCGTTGCGGCGCAACGGATTCGTCGATCGCGCTGTGATGATGTTCGCGTTCGTCGGCGTGTCGTCGCCGCAGTTCGTGGTCGCGCTGTTGCTGCTTTACGTCTTCGCCGCACGTCCTTGGCTGGTTTCCGATGAGCGGCTACGGCACGCCAGCCCATGTCGTTCTGCCGGCGCTGACGCTTGGCCTGCTGGGCGCCGGATGGTACGCGCGGATGGTGCGTTCGGCGATGATTGACGTCCTCAATCAGGACTATGTGCGCACAGCGCGCGCCAAAGGTCTGAGCGGTTCGCGCGTCGTCCTACGGCACGCCTTGCCGAACGCGCTTCTTCCCATCGTCGCGATGATCGGGATCGACATCGGTCAGTTCATGGGCGGCGTTGTCGTGGTCGAGGCCGTCTACGGCTGGCCCGGCATCGGACAACTCGCCTGGCAGGGATCCAGCAGGCAGACGTGCCGATCATCATGGGCGTGACGCTCGTCTCTTCGCTCGCGATCGTGCTCGGCAATCTGCTCGCCGATCTTATAGCGCCGCTGCTTGATCCGAGAATCCGCGTCCAGTGAGTTCAACTACGAAGGGAGAGGGTGATGAAAAGGAAATTGCTTAGGAGCGCCGCTATGGCGCTTGCGCTCAGCGCGGGCTCTGGCGACTTTCGCCCGCGCCGAGGACACGCCCAATCAAGGCGGGACAATCGTCGTCACCTATAAGGACGACATGGCGACGCTCGACCCCGCGATCGGTTACGACTGGCAAAATTGGTCGATGATCAACGGCCTGTTCTCGCGCCTCGTGGACTACAAGTTCGGCACGACGGAGATCGTTCCTTTACTTGCCGACAGCTGGACCATATCGCCAGACGGACTTGTCTACACCTTCAAGCTCAACCCCAACGCCAAGTTCACGAACGGCCGTAAAGTCACGGCCGCGGACATCAAATACTCGATCGAGCGCGCCGTGAATCCCAAGACCCAAGGCCCCGGCGGCGGCTTTTATCACTCCATCGTCGGCCAGGATAAGATGGCGGACGGCTCGGCGACCACCATCTCCGGCATCGAAGACGCCCGACGAGTCGACCGTCAAGTTTACGCTGAGCCAGCCCGACGCGACCTTCCTGAACGTGCTTGCGCTCAATTTCTCTTCCGCGGTGCCGAAGGAAGTCGTCGAGGCGGAGGGCGCAGACTTCGGCAAGAAGCCGGTCGGATCGGGCGCTTTCAAGCTTGACGAATGGGTGCCCGGCCAGCGTCTCGTGTTCTCGCGCAACGTCGACTATTTCCGTACCCGCCCGAATCTCGACGGCTTCAAAGTCGAAATCGGCCAGGAGCCGCTCGTTGCGACTCTCAGGCTTCAGAAGGGCGAAGTCGACATCGCGGGCGATGGAATCCCGCCGGCTAAATATCTGGAGATCAAGAATTCTCCCGACGCCAAGGACATGATCGTCGACCGCGAGCAGTTCGAGACGAGCTACCTCACGATCAACACCACCAAGAAGCCGATGGATGACGTTCGCGTCCGCAAGGCCATCAACATGGCGATCAACAAGGATCGCATCGTGCGCATCATCAACGGCCGCGCCACACCGGCCAGCCAGGTGCTGCCGCCGCTGATGCCTGGCTACGACAAGGCCTACAAAGGCTATCCTTACGACGTCGAGGGCGCGAAGAAACTCATGGAAGAGGCCGGCCTCAAGGATGGCTTTGAAACGACGCTCTATGCGATGAACACGGATCCCAATCCGCGCATCGCTCAGGCGATCCAGCAGGATCTGGCGGCCATCGGCATCAAGGCGGAGATCAAGGCGCTCGCGCAGCCGGAGGTCATCGCGGCGGGCGGCAACAAGGATCAGGCCGCGCTGACGTGGTCTGGCGGCATGGGCTGGATCGCCGACTTCCCGGATCCATCTGACTTTTACGGGCCGATTCTTGGTTGTGGCGGGGCGGTGACCGGCGGATGGAACTGGTCATGGTTCTGCGACAAGAGCTTCGAGGATCGCGGGACAAAAGCGGACGCCATGTCGAAGCCAGAGCAGAAGGATGAGCGGTTTAAGACCTGGGCGCAGATCTTCACCGACATCCAGTCGCAACAGGCGCCTTGGGCGCCCGTGTTCAACGAGCGGCGCGTCGTCGCGAAGTCGAAGCGCATGGGCGGAGCGGACGAAATCTACATCGATCCGACTCGGATCATCGACTACGAGGCGATCTACATCAAGAAATGATCTGCGCGGCCTCGTCCTCGGCTCAGGGAAATCCTGACGCCGTGGGACGAGGCCCGCGTTTTGCGCATTCGACATTCGCTCGCCACCGCCTCGCCGAGTCACGGCGACGTCCTCGCGGCGCGACTCGAAGGACATCCTCATGTGCGTCGCCTGCAACCATACGATCCACCGCAAGAACCACAACTTCGCCTGGAGCCGCGACTTCGCGCCGGCGCTGAGGTGCAAGCCCGGCGAGACGATCCACTTCGAGTGCCTGGACGCGAGCGACGGGCACTTCAAACGCGACTCCGACCTCTGCCGACGTGGCGACGCTCGACTTCGCCCGCGTCAACCCCGTCAGCGGGCCTGTCTATGTCGAGGGGGCGCAACCGGGCGACGCGCTCAAGATCACCTTCCGAAAATTCATCCCCTCAGGCTTCGGCTGGACAGCCAACATTCCAGGTTTCGGCCTGTTGGCCGATCAGTTTCCTGATCCCGCGCTCCACCTTTGGACCTACGATCCCTCAACGATGGCGCCGGCCCTTTATGGTCCCGAAGGGGCAAGGTGCCCCTGAAGGCTTTCGCCGGAGAAGTCGGCCTCGCGCCAGCGGAGCCTGGCCAGCATTCCGTCGTGCCGCCGCGCGCGGTTGGCGGCAACCTGGACATCCGCGATCTCGCAGAGGGAACGACGCTCTATCTGCCGGTCGAGGTCGAAGGCGGACTTTTCTCGATCGGGGACACGCACGCCGCGCAGGGCGACGGAGAGGTGTGCGGCACCGCCATCGAGAGCCAGATGGACGTTGAGCTGACGCTCGATCTGGTCAAGGGCGCCAATCTGAAAAGTCCGCGCTTTTCAACTGCCCGGTCCTGTTACGCGGCATCTCGATGGCGCGGGTTACGAGGCGACCACCGGCCTCGGGCCGGATCTGATGACGGCCACAAAGGAAGCCGTTTCACGCATGATCGACCTGCTCGCGGCCGAGCATGGCCTCAATCCCATCGACGCCTATCTGCTTCTCTCGGTCTGCGGAGATTTGCGGATCAGCGAAGTCGTCGATCAGCCGAACTGGATTGTTTCCTTCTACTTTCCCCGGATCGTATTCGCCTAGATGACGGAGCCCATTCTCGCCGTTCGGAATCTCTCCGTCGACGCGCGCACGCCCGAAGGCTTGCGTCCGGTGCTTGAAGACGTGAGCTTCACGCTTCACCCCGGCGAGACTTTATGCCTGGCGGGTGAATCGGGATCGGGCAAGTCGCTGACGGCGCTCTCCATCATGCGCCTGCTCTCGCTGTCGCTGAAGCCGCGGTCAGGCTCGATTCGCCTTGCCGAACGCGAACTGACGACTTTGAGCGAACGGGCGATGCGGCGCGTGCGCGGAGGCGAGATCGCGATGATCTTCCAGGAGCCGATGACCTCGCTCAATCCGGTCATGACCGTTGGGGCGCAGCTCACGGAGGCCATCCGCGACGCATGACGGCGCCGACCCGAGAGGGGCGCGAGGCCCGCGCGCTCGCCATGCTCGAAGCTGTGCACATCACCGAGCCTGCGCGGCGTTTGCGCCAGTACCCGCATGAGCTGTCGGGCGGCATGAGGCAGCGGGTGATGATCGCGATGGCGCTGTCGTGCCGGCCCAAGGTGCTGATCGCCGACGAGCCGACGACCGCGCTTGATGTCACTGTGCAAGCCCAGATCCTCAAGCTCATGCGGGAGCTTCGCGCCGATTTCGGCGCAGCCATCCTGCTGATCACTCACGATATGGGCGTGGTCGCCGAAATGGCCGATCGGGTCGCGGTCATGAAGTCGGGGCGCGTGGTTGAGCAGGGCGCGACCCTCGACATTTTCGAGCGTCCGCGTGACGCCTATACGCGCCAGTTGCTCGACGCCGTGCCTCGTCCTCGGCGCTTTCGCCGGAACGGACGGCCCGCCGCGCGTGAGTTCCGCATCGCCCATCGCGCTCTCTCGCGACCCCGTTCTCTTCGTTCACGGTCTCAGCGTGACTTATGGCCGCGCAGCCCGCTGGTTCGGCCGAAGCGAAGCGTCGGCGCCGACGGTCAAGGGCGTGAGCTTTGAGCTGCATCCGGGACGCACGCTTGGCCTCGTCGGCGAGAGCGGCTCGGGCAAGTCGACGACGGGAAAAGCCGTGCTCGGCCTCATTCCTTTCGCGGGCGAGGTCGTCATCGATGGCGTGTCGATCGCGGGTCTGTCTTCTGCGGAAATGAAACCCGTGCGCCGCAAGGCGCAGATGATTTTTCAAGACCCTTACGCCTCTCTCGATCCGCGCATGTCGGTCGGCGCGGCAATCGCGGAGCCGTTGACAATCCACGGAATCGGAACCGCCGCCGAGCGGCGTGAGCGCGTCGCGATGCTGCTCAGGCGCGTCCACCTCTCGCCCGATCATGCGAGCCGCTACCCGCACGAGTTCTCGGGCGGACAGCGCCAGCGCATCTGCATCGCGCGAGCGCTGGCGCTCGAACCGCTCGTCATCGTGTCGGACGAAAGCGTGTCGGCGCTTGACGTGTCGGTGCGCGGCCAGGTGCTCGACCTGCTTCTCGAAGTGCAAGAGGAGATGGGCCTCGCCTATCTCTTCATCTCGCACGATATGGCCGTGATCGAACGCATGAGCCACGCCGTCGCGGTGATGCGCGGCGGCGAGTTCGTGGAATATGGGAGCCGGCGACAGGTGTTCGAAAACCCGGTCCAGGACTATACGAAGGCGCTCATGAGCGCCGTTCCGGTTCCTATTCCGCGCCGCCGCGGCGCCAACGATCTCCAACCCGCGCTGCAGACCTAGAGGTCGCGGGCGTTTCTCTCCATGCCGAATATGTGAGGTCGGGCCGGATTGCGTCGGGACCGTCGATGGTGTTCACCAAGCTCATGGCTCCTGGGCGAAGCTCTGGGCGCCGTAGCAGCTTCGCTCGGATCCCGCCACAATGGCCGGAAGCTCGCGCGGGGTCGAGCGGGCCGCAGCATTTTCCCTTATTCAAACTTTCGTTCGTCGCGCCTAAATCATTGGTGTAATTGCCGCGCGCACAGACCGAGGAATCCCGCGATGTCACGCAAAACGATCATTGTCGCCGCACTGGCTGGCGCGCTTTCATGTCCGGCGCAGCAGGCGATTGCCCAGGATAATCGCGTGCCGGTCCATAGCGGCGATTGGCCGATTCAGAATGGCGTCAAGCACCAGCCGACCCGGGGCGCGGTCGGAGGGGAATTCTCGAGGAGCCAGGCGGAAGAGACTGACCGACTGTACGACGAACTTATGTCAAACAGCTTCAGCGGCACGCACCATCCAGGAAACGCCCGCATGCGCTGATGCAACCCGCTCGACGGACCAGGCTCTATCATTTTAACGGCGGTCCGCGGTTCCTTGTTGCGAGCTATTGGAGGGTCGAATGGCCAAAGAGGAGGATGGGGGCCGTCACGCCGGCCTCAAGGCCTATGACGTCGCGACGAATGGCGTCTCTTTGTACGTAACCGAGCAAGGGGAAGGGCCAGCGGTTCTTTTCTGCCACGGGTTTCCGGATACTTCCTACACGTGGCGACGGCAGATGAAAGCCGTCGCTTCAGCTGGATATCGAGCCATTGCTCTCGATATGCGCGGCTATGGACGGAGCTCAGCGCCCGCGGATGCGACCTTGTACACGCCCCTGCAAACGGCGGGCGACCTGGTTGGTCTGCTCGATGCGCTGAAAATCTCTAGCGCCGTCCTCGTGGGGCATGACTGGGGCGCAACGCATTCGTGGAACGCTGCGCTAATGCGTCCTGATCGATTTAAAGCGGTGTTCTGTCTGAGTGTGCCTTACGTGCCGCGCGGGGAGGTCAGCATCTTCGAGCGAATGCGGAAATTGGGTCATCAAAACGATTTCTACATGTTCGAACAGATCCGACCGGAGGCCGATCAAATTTGGGCCGACGCCGCCGTCAGCATTCCGGGCGTTCTCTATTGGGCGTCGGGTTCCGCTCCAGCGGACACGCGTTGGAGTCCGATCGATCCTGCTCGCGGCCTTCATCGTCCGGCCCCCGGGCCCTTGCCGTCATGGGCGGCGCCGGATTACGTTAGTCACAACGTTGCGGAATTCGAGCGCACGGGCTTTCGCGGCGGCCTGAACTACTATCGCTCCGCTGAAGAATATTTCTATCTGTCCGCCGCTTTCAAGGGCGCGAAGATTTCTCAACCTTCCTTTTTCATCTGGGGGAAGGCGGACGGCTTGAAAGAGCTCTATCCGCTCACAACGAACCAATTGCGCGCCGGTCTTCCCGGTCTCGTTGACGCGCTCGAACTCGACAATGTGGGTCATTGGGTGCAACACGAAGCCTCTGTCGAGGTCAGCGATCAGCTCGTGAAGTTCCTGCACGCCGTAAACCCGGCCTAATTCGTCCCGGAACGCGAAACGGGGATTCGAGCGCGGCGCGGTCCGCCCGGCAATGCCGTTTTAAGCTCCCGGCAGGTCGACCCCGGAAATCTCGCGGCAAATGTCGATGAGCCTGTCCTGCACCGAGGTCTGCCGCGCCTCGCGGTTCGGCTCGCGGGGCTGCAAGTGGTAGAAATAGCCGCCGGTCGTCTTCGCCTTGGCATCGTCGCTCGTCGCCAGCGCGCATGCAGGACGATCCCGTGGCCCTGGTCGGCGAGAACCTCGCCGACCATCAGGCCGAGACCGTCGGACGAGCCGGTGATGAAGACGCGAGCCATAGTGTTCTCCTGGAGTTAGGCGTGGCGCTTGATATAGGCCGCCTTGCGTCACCTCGCTTGTCGAGCGTGGCGTCCAGATCGAGCGCGTCGAGTGCTCCTTTGCCTTCTCGCCGCCTCGGCGTCGTCCTATAATCCTGGCGCCTTGTCAGAACGACCAGCATTCAGCGGAGCCACCCATGACCACCCATCAGCGCAATTTCCCCTCGATCGACCCGGCCAAGCTCGATCGGCTGGCCGAGACGGCGGTCAAGGTCGGATTGCGGCTGCGACCCGGGCAGGACCTTTTCCTGACGGCGCCTGTCTCGGCGTTACCGCTGGCGCGGCGGATCGTGGCCGAGGCTTACAAGGCCGGCGCGGGCCTGGTGACGCCGATCCTCTCCGACGAAGAGATCACCCTTTCGCGATACCGTTTCGCCCATGACGCGAGCTTCGACCGCGCGCCGGGCTGGCTCTATGAGGGTGTCGGAAAAGCTTTCGCCGCCAACACTGCGCGGCTCGCCATCGTCGGCGATGATCCGATGCTCCTTTCGCAGGAAGATCCCGCCAAAGTCGCCCGCGCCAACAAGGCCAATTCGATCGCCTACCAGCCGGCGCTCGAGAAGATCACGGGTTTTGACATCAACTGGAACATTGTCGCCTATCCGACGGTGTCCTGGGCGAAGCGGGTCTTTCCGGGAGACGAGGACGAAGTCGCCGCAGGCAAGCTGGCGGAGGCGATTTTTTCCGCCTCACGAGTCGACAACATGGATCCGGTCGCGGCGTGGGCGTCGCACAATTCGGCGCTTGGTCGTCGGACGGAATGGCTGAACACAAAGAAATTTCACGCCCTCCATTATTCCGGTCCCGGCACGGATCTCACCATCGGGCTTGCCGACGGCCACGACTGGCAAGGCGGCGCCGCGACGGCGAAGAACGGGATCACCTGCAACCCGAACATTCCGACCGAGGAGGTCTTCACGACGCCCCATGCGCGCCGGGTCGACGGCCATGTCGCGAGCACCAAGCCGCTCTCCTACCAGGGCACGCTGATCGACAACATCGCGGTGCGCTTCGAGGCTGGCCGGATCGTGGACGCGAAGGCTGCGCGGGGCGAGGATGTGTTGAACAAAGTGCTCGACAGCGACGAGGGCGCGCGCCGTCTCGGCGAGGTGGCGCTCGTGCCGCATTCCTCGCCGATCTCGAAGAGCGGGCTTCTGTTCTTCAACACGCTGTTCGACGAGAACGCCGCCTGCCACATCGCGCTTGGGCAGTGCTACACGAAATGCTTCGTCGATGGCGCGAAGCTCAGTCCCGACGAGATCGCGGCGCGAGGGGGCAACAAGAGCATGATCCATATCGACTGGATGATCGGCTCAGACAAAATCGACATCGATGGCCTCGATGCGAACGGCGGCCGCACGCCGGTGTTCCGCAAGGGCGAGTGGGCCTAACGTTTCTTCAAAGTCCGCTATTCAAGTCCGCCAAATCGCGCTACGACTGCGGCTTGCCAAGAGGGAATGTCCATGAAGCGACTTGCATGCGCCGCAGCCGCCGCGCTCGCACTGGTTGGGCAGCCGGCGCGGGCCGATGAGTCCGCTACGAACTTTGTCAAGCTGTTCAGTGATGTTTGCATAGGCAAGTTCGGTCATCTCACATCGGTGTGGGACTGGGCGGACAGCCAGAATCTGTCACCGATCACCAATCCCCAAGCGCTCGCAGTGTTCGCTGGCAAACCGAACAAAGACGGCAAGCTGACCTCATTCGCCGGCGGCGGCGTGCCTGGCTCGGGCCAAGCCTGGGCGGTGCCCGATCCCGCTGGGCGGTTCGTGCTGGCGACGCGGCTCGATCCGGAATCCTGTGTCGCGTGGGCGCAAAAGGCAGACCCGGGCGAGGTCGATGCAGCCTATGCAAAGCTGGTGGCCCAGGCCGCCGGTCCTGGCGTCGAAGTTAAGCTCGCCGATGACAAGATCGTCGATATCCCCAATGGCACGGTGCATATTCGCATCACCCACATATGGTCGGGATCGGCGCTGAACAGTTATGCATTGGTGGCGGCGACGGTCAGCCGGTCGGGTGGCCCGTTCCAGGCCATGCTGGAGACGCAGCGGCTGGTCGAGCGCGACGACGTGATCAATCCGTTCATTCCGCTGCAGCCGCCGGGTTAGGCCCCCGCTTCGGCGGGAAAGGATTGCGAGCGCTCCGGGAAAATATCACGTTGTCAGACACGTTGGGCCAGCGTAAGGTTGTAGGGCTCTCCCACGCCGCCTTTGCCCGGGCGTCCCTTGCTGATGCGCGAGGCTGAAGAAGGGCGCGGCGGTGGTTCGTCAGTGAAGCTGCAGAAACGAGTGTGTAAGGAGGAAACTATGAGGTTTGATAGAAGATTCAGGTTACTGCCGGCGCTGGTGGGCGCCGTCAGCGTGGTCGGGCTGTGGGGCGCGGCGTCAAGCGTCCCAGCGCGGGCCGACGATGCGCTCATCAAGTACAACGGCAACAGCGCTGATTACTGGAACCACCCGCCCGCGGACTGGTTCATGGCCGACGAGACGGCGCAGCAGCACGGCACCCATCCCTATCCGGGGCAGCCGCTGCCGACGCCGCATGACGAACTGGTGAAGCTCGTCAAAGAGAACATCAAGCTGCAGCCTGGCTTCCATATCGAAGTCTTGGCCGACCAGCTCGATTGCGCCCGCCAAATGGTGTTCGGCAACGACGGCACGCTCTACGCCGGCTGCTGGACCGACCACGTATTCGCGCTCAAGAAGCAAGGCGATAAGTGGGAAGCGAAGACCATCATCAAGGGACTGCGACAGCCGACCGGCATCGGGTTCTACAACGGCAACCTCTACGTTACCGACATCGACAAGATCTATCGCTACAAGGATATCGCCAACAATCTCGACAACCCGAAGGGCGAGGTCGTCTACAGCGATTTCCCGCCCTACACCTCGCATGGCTGGAAATACATGGTCGCCGATCCGCAGGCCCCGGGCTGGTTCTACATTCCGGTCGGCCCGCCCTGCAATGTCTGCATGATTCCGTCGGGCACCGCGCAGTATCGTCATGTCAACCCGGATGAGGGTCTGTCGGAGGTGGTTGCGCTCGGCCAGCGCAACAGCGTCGGCGGCGACGTCGATCCCCGCAGCGGCCAGCTCTGGTGGTCCGAGAACGCGCGCGACTGGATGGGCGACAACATCCCGTCCGACAAGCTCAACCACCTGACCAAGTATGGCGAGCACTTCGGCTATCCCTATTGCCACCAGGGTGACATTCCGGATCCGAAATACGCCATGGGGCACAAGTGCAGCGAGTTCACGCCTCCGGCTCTTAACATCGGGCCGCACATGGCGCCCCTTGGGATGAAGTTCTACACCGGGAACATGTTCCCGGCTGAGTACAGGAACAACATCTTCCTCGCTGAGCACGGCGGCTGGAACCAGTTCACGCACACTGGGGCCCAGATCGTCCGCATCCAGGCCGATCCGGACGGCAAGAAGGTCACGCAGGAGCCGTTCGCCTGGGGCTGGATCAAGGACAACAAGTACTGGGGTCGCCCGGCTGACGTGGCGATCAACCCGATGGACGGCTCGCTGGTGGTCTCCGACGATCAGGCCGGCGCGATCTATCGAATCTGGTACGACGGCAAGGAATAAGTCGTCGTCCCCAGTTGGGATCAATCCTCGCCCTGGCGAATTAACACGCCAGGGCGAGTTTGTTTCTATCCACAGAGATTGTGAGAATTTTACAACGATGCGAATCTCGACGTGGCTTATCGTAGCGTTCAGTCTGACCGTTCCCGTCGTCACAATGGCCGCAGAGGGAAAACCGGACGTCGGCAAATCCAGGGCGGAAGCTTTAGGTTGCTTCGCGTGTCATGGCGCCGACGGTATCGCAACCGCGGACGGGCTTGCCGCCGACAAGAACATCCCGAACCTGGCCGGCGAGCCGGACCTTTATTTGCAATTTCAACTCGTCTACTTCCGCAAGGGCATACGCAAGAACGAGACGATGAACGCGATGGCGCAACAGCTTAGCGACGACGACTTGCGCAACGTGTCGGCGTATTTTGCTTCGCTCCCGGCGCCCAACCCGCCGGCGTCAGATTCCTCGCCCAAGGAGACCGAACTCGGCAGCAAAATAGTGGCGGGTATCCGCTGCGCGAATTGTCATGGCGACCACCTTGAGGGGGTGGACAACATCGGGCGGCTCGCGGGCCAGCGTGAGGACTATGTTTATAAAGCGCTGCGCGATTTCAAATCCGGCGCTCGAACGGCGACCGGCGCCGCGAGTATGGCGGAGATTGTGTATCCGCTCGGCGACGAGGAGATGAAAGCGCTGGCTCATTACGTGTCTGGCCTCCACTGACTCTCGGGCCGGCGCCGCGGCCAAATGGCCCATTGTCGCGCCTCCCCTGCGCGGAGGCCCGCCCATCGCAGAATCCGGATCGCTGATCGATAGCGCCACCGCGAAACCAAAGCGCGCCGCAGTCGTATCGTGTTGAGGCCCGGAGCCCGTCATACTGCGGTCAGAGCCGAGCTCTATTTCCCTGATTAGAAACAAATCGCTTTGGAGACACGTGCATGCTGGGCTCGCCGAACCTGCATCGAGGGAATGTGCCGCTGGCGATGCGGCTTAGGATTTACGACCTTCATGCGCAGCTTGCGCCGCTCGAGCGGTATGGTCTTGGCGCCATGGGCTTCGCCATTACCGGTGGTATTCGGGCGCTCGTGCGTGGTGTTGGCGGCGCGTTCTTTTGCGGCGCCGAGATGGGCCGAAATGCCGGGGGCGTCTGATCGCGCCCCTCCTTCCCCTAACGCGAATGAGGCTGTCGCTGTCGTTTTGTCGGTCGCCTTTGCGCGCCGCATCCGATAGCGTCCCATGACTGGAACTCTTGGCTTCCAGATTGGCGCGGGAGGCGATTCATGCCGACAGTCACCACGAAGGACGGGCTCGAGATTTTCTACAAGGACTGGGGCAGCGGCCAACCGATCGTGTTCAGCCATGGCTGGCCATTGTCGGCGGACGACTGGGACGCCCAGATGCTGTTCTTCCTTGCCCACGGCTATCGCGTCATCGCCCATGACCGGCGCGGCCATGGCCGGTCGAGCCAGACGGCCGATGGACATGATCTCGATCATTATTCGGACGACCTGACGGCGGTCACCGATCATCTCGATCTCAAAGACGCGATCCATGTCGGGCACTCGACGGGCGGGGGTGAAGTCGTGCGCTATCTGGCGCGGCGCGGCGAAAAGGGCGTCGTGAAGGCGGCGATCATCAGCGCGGTGCCGCCGCTTATGGTGAAGACTGAGACGAACCCCAATGGCTTGCCCAAAAGCGTGTTCGACGACCTGCAGGCGCAGCTCGCGGCGAACCGGGCGAAATTCTATTACGACCTCCCCGCAGGCCCCTTCTACGGCTTCAATCGCCCGGGCGTGAAAACGATTGAGCCTGTGGTTTGGAACTGGTGGCGCCAGGGCATGATGGGCGGCGCCAAGGCGCATTACGACGGCATCGTCGCCTTCTCTCAGACCGACTTCACCGAGGATTTGAAGAAGATCAATGTGCCGGTCTTGGTTATACACAGCGAGGACGATCAGATCGTGCCCTATGTCGCCGCCGGCCCGCTATCGGCGAAGCTGCTCAAGCATGGCACGTTGAAGACATACAAAGACTATCCGCACGGCATGCCGACCACCCATGCCGAGACGATCAACGCGGATCTTCTCGCCTTCTTCAAGAGCTGAGCAGTCAACCGACCCGCTCGATCAGCGCCATCGCGGCCGCGGGGTTGCGCTCCTTGTGGCCGCTGATGACATAGAGAAAGACATCGCGCCCGGCGCCGTCGGATTTCAGCGCCGGCGCCACCGTCGCGAGATCTTTCGGCGAGCCGCCCGCGGCCCAGGTCTTCGCGCGGTTCGCCCATTGATCGAGCGCAGCGGCGGAATATCCGCGCTCTTCCGTTTCGGTCGTTCCCATGATGCGCGCATAGACGAAGGGCGCGGTCACGTCGGCGATCTGCGGATAGTCGGCGTCGCCGGCGATCACAACCGCGACCCCGTGCTCGCGCGCCAGCGCGATGAAGTCGGGATGTTTGAAGCTCTCGTGCCGGACCTCGACCACGTGGCGGATGGCGAGGCCATCGACGGATTTCGGCAGGAGCTTCAGGAACCCGGCGAAGTCCTCGGCGTCGAAGCGCTTGGTGGTCGCGAACTGCCAGTTGACCGGCCCGAGCTTCGCCTTGAGTTCCGTCACGCCGGTCTTGAAGAAGCGTTCGATCGATTTGCCGGCTTCGGCGAGAACACGGCGGTTGGTGGCGAAGCGCGGCCCCTTGACCGAGAACATGAAATCCTCGGGGGTCTCGTCATGCCATTTCGTAAAGCTCGCCGGCTTCTGTGAGCCGTAATAGGTGCCGTTGATCTCGATCGAGGTCAGTTTCGAGCCTGCATATTGTAGCTCGCGCGCCTGCGTCAAACCTTTGGGAAAGAACGCTCCGCCCCGCCACGGCTCATAGGTCCAGCCGCCGACGCCAATTCTGATCTTTCCCGCCGCGTTTCCCTTAGCAGCCACTTTCAGCCTCTTACTTGCGCGCGACCGCCACGGTGCGTCCGCCTGTCAGTTCGATCAGGTCCGACGGCGTCAAGCGAAAGACCGCGTTGGGCGTGCCGGCGGCCGCCCAGATTTCATCGAAATTGAAGAGCGATTCCTCGACGATGACGATCGGCTTGGTCTTGTGGCCGACCGGAGGCACGCCGCCGATGGCGAAGCCCGTCGCCTCGCGCACGAAATCGGCGTCGGCGCGGGCGATCGGCTCGCCAATCGCTGCGGCGGCCTTCTTCTCATCGACGCGATCGGCGCCCGACGCGATGATCAAGACAGCGCGCCCGCTCGTTCCCCCGCGGAAGATCAGCGACTTGGCGATCTGCGCAACCTCACAGCCGATCGCGGCGGCAGCGTCAGCGGCAGTGCGCGTGCTGGCGTCGAACTCGAGCACCTGGTAACGGTCCCCGAGCACGGCTTGAACCCGGAGCGCGGAGGGGCTTTCGGCTGGCTTCATCAGGAGAGCCCGATCGGCTGCGGCCTTCCGTCTATTCGTGATCAGTTTCTTCGCAATGGAACCTGAAAGGGGGCAGACGGCGCGTCTGTCGGCCTTGGTTCACGCAAGACAACAAACGCGCGCTCGCCGGATAAGCGAATGTCAACCTGATCGCCCTCCTTGACTCCCAATGCCTTCACCACGGCTAGGGGAAGGCGGATGCCGAGGCTGTTGCCCCATTTCGTGATCTTCATCAGGTTCTCCTGAAGCTGGCGTTTCGATCAGCATTATCCAACGCGGCGGTCAAGCGCTCGAGCCCGCATCCAATCGAACCGCGCTTCGATTTGGCGTCTCGCCTCCCGCTTGCACAAAACGGGACTACCGGGCATTTGCTTCCTCCCGATTGAACTTGAAGTCTCGTGGCGGCCGACCGCGATAGGCGCGTAGCCGGCTCAAAAGATCCTTTAGGCTTGGTTTCGGCGCAATGCCGAACTCGCGCGAGCCTGCAATATACACGTCAACTTCGTCGCCTTTGAGCCGCATCGCCGCCGCCATGCCCACAGGAAGCCGAACGGCCAAGGAAGTGCCCCGTTTCGCGATCTTCATCGGTCGCTCTCCAGGATAGGCCCTTGGGTCAGTATACATCCGCGGCGTCGTCATCGCGAGCGCGACCGAAGCGATCCAGGATCGTACGGCATCATCAGCCACTCGCTGCGTCTCGCAATGGCGACGACCCTTCAAGCGCATCTTGGCGGTTGCGTCACTCTCGGCGGTCTCACGCCTCGGCATGTGCGCGCGCTTCGGCCTCGCGAAGCTCCTTCTTCGAGATCTTGCCGACCGGCGTTTTGGGCAGGGCGTCGCGGATCTCCATGGCGCCGATCATTTCGTGCTTGCCGAGGCGGTCCTTCAGATACGCCTTCATCTCGTCCAGCGTCAGCGGCGGCGCCCCGGCCTTCAACTTGACGAAGGCCTTCGGCGTCTCGCCGCGATAGTCATCCGGAATTCCGATGACGCTCACTTCCTCGACCGACGGGTGCTGATAGATCGCCTCTTCGATGTTGCGCGGATAGACATTGAATCCGCCGCACAGCAGCATGTCCTTGGTGCGGTCGACGATAAAGACGAAACCGTCCTCGTCCATGTAGCCGACGTCCCCGGTGCGGAAGAATCCATCCGCCGTCATCGCGTTCGCGGTCTCTTCCGGCTTCTTCCAGTAAGCCTTCATAACGTTCGGGCCCTTGACGCAGATTTCGCCGCGCTCGCCGAGCTTCACCTCGCGCTCCGGCTCAGCGACATCGATGAACTTCATCTCCGTGCCGGGATAGGGAAGGCCGCAGGACCCGGGCCTTCTTGCTCCTTCGCGCGGATTGAACGTTCCGGCGGGCGCAGTTTCCGTCATCCCCCAGCCCTCATTCAACTGGCAGCCGATGATGCTTTCGAACCGCTCCTGCACCGCGAGCGGCAGCGGCGCGCCGCCTGAGCCACACAAGCGCAGCGACGAAAAATCCATCTTTTCGAGACCAGGTACGCTGAGGATGGCGACATGCATCGTCGGCACGCCCATGTAGACGGTGATTTTCTTTTCAACGATGTCCTTAACGGCTGCTGCGGGATCGAAGCGCGGATGAAGGACGAGCTCCGCGCCCAATTTAAAGCCCAGCAGCATGACGACGGTCAGCGAATAGATGTGGAAGAGCGGCAGGATACATAAGACCCGTTCCTCGCCGACGCGTAAGCCCTGCTCGCCGCGAGTCATCACTTCGGTATAGAGCGAGCAGGCCGCCGTCAGATTGGCGTGCGTCAGCATCGCGCCCTTGGGGGAGCCGGTGGTGCCGCCTGTATATTGAATGACGGCAAGTTCGTCGGTGAGCGCGCCGAGCGGATGGACGTGATAATTGCCGTCGTTGTCGATCAGGTCCCGGAAAGCGACGTGTCGTTCGTCGTGTTTGACGTCCGCGATCATTCCGGCGGCGGCCATCTGCCCCTTGACCGGACCGGGCATGGGCGTCATCTCCGCGAATTCGCCGACGATCAGCGTTTTGAGGCGGGTGGAAGCGAGCAGCTTTTCGGCCTGCGGATAAAGCGAGGCGACGTCGAGACTGACGAGGATGTCCGTCTCGCTGTCCTCTACCTTCAATTGGAGCGTCGGCAGCGCATCGAGGGGCGAATAGTTGACGACCGCGCCGCCCGCCTTGAGCACGCCAAAAAACGCGATGACATAGTGAGGCGTGTTCGGAAGGAAGAGCCCGACATGCACGCCCGGTCCGACGCCGAGCTTCTGAAACCCCGCCGCGGCGCGGTTCGCGAGCGCTTCCAGTTCGGCATAGCTTGTGCGCTTGTTCATGAAGTCGAGCGCGGGCCGCGGGCCGAACCGGTTGGCCGCATTCTCCAGCATGCTCTGCACGGACGAAAGCTCGATCGGCGCGTCCCAGCGCACGCCGCGGCGGATAGGACTTCACCCACGGTTGAACGGCCATCGGCTCTCCTCGCGCTTCCTCAATGTTTCGTCCTGGCGGACCGCCGGCAGGTTGATCCTCAGTTGACGCGTTCTCCGGGAGCCGTCAAGCGCCGGCAATCCGCCAAAAAGCGGACCATCGTTGCGCGGCGAGGGTCCACGGCGCAAGATGGAGGGCCATGCGCGACTTTCACAGCGCCGGGCCTGGCGCGAGGAGGTGGCGATGGCGGACGGAAACGAGCGTCCCAGTATGCGCGGTGGTCGGCGTTGGCCCCGGCAATGGCGAGGCGATCGCGCGGCGCTTTCGCCGCGGACGGATATGCCATCGCGCTGATGGCGCGGCGCACTGAGCTTACGGCCAAGCTCGCGGGCGAACTTCCGCTCGCAAAGTCCTATGCGTGCGATGTCGCCGAAGCCGCCTCAGTCGAGTCGGCGTTCGCCGCTGCGCGCGCCGATCTCGGCGACGTGGATGCGCTGATCTATAACGCGGGCTCCGGCGTCTGGGGCAATGTCGAGGAGGTCAAGGCGGAGGATCTCGAGCGCTCCTGGCGCGTCAACACGCTTGGCCTATTTCTCACCGGCCAGCAGGCGATTCCCGCCATGCGCCGTAAGGGTGCAAGGGGCGATCATCGTCGTCGGCGCGACCGCCTCGCGGCGGGGCGCAGCCGGCGCGGCGGCTTTCGCCCAAAGCAAGATGGCGCAGCGCGCGCTCGCGGAATCCATGGGCCGCCATCTCTGGCCTGCGGGCATCCATGTCGCGCTGATCGTCGTCGACGGCGTGGTCGGCGGGCCGGTGACGCGCGCGCGGATTCGGCGACCGCCCCGACGATTTTTACATCGATCCTGTCGGCGTCGCAGCGATCGCCGCCGATCTCGTCAAACAGGACCGGTCCGCCTGGAGTTTCGAAGTCGAGGCGCGGCCGTTCAAGGAGAAGTGGTAATCCTAATTGTAGCCGCCAGGCTGGCGCGGGATTAGTCGGCGCTGAGCCCGAACACCGCGAAAAGCCCGGCGGAATCGCTCCACAGCTTGTGCACCCGCCAGCCCGATCGTTGCGCGGCATAGCGCGAAGCCCGCGACATCAAATTTCCTGCAGGTTTCGGTGTGGATGGTTTCGCCTTCCGCAAATGCGAAACGCGACCCGGCCACGGAGACAACCTGAGGCCTGAGGCTGACGATGTGCATCTCGATCGCGGACTCGCGCTCGTTCCATCGCGCCTCATGCGCAAACCCGTCGAGCGCAAAATCGCCTCTGAGTTCGCGATTGATGCGGACGAGAAGATTGAGATTGAATTCCGCCGTCACGCCCTGCTTGTCGTCATAAGCCGCGATCAGGGTCTCGATGTCCTTGCGCAGGTCGACGCCGATGATCGCCTTGCCGCTCGATCCCACATGCTCGCGCATCCGGCGAAGCAGAGCGCAGGCGTCCGAGGGCAAGAGATTGCCGAGCGTGCTCCCGGGAAAAAACGCAGCCCGCGGACGCGCCGGAACATCGGCCGGAATGTCGAAGTCGGCCGTGAAATCCGCGATGATCGGCCGTGTCGGCAGGTCAGGAAACCGATCGCGAAACCGCTCGACCGTCTCGCCGAGAAAATCCGCGGCGATATCGATTGGCGCGTACATGCGCGGCGCATGAAGCGCGTCGATGAGGATTTCGGACTTGATCGCCGCTCCGGCGCCGTATTCGAGCAGCACGGCGCCTTCGCCGCAGAGAGCCGCCATCTCCTCGGCATGGCGGCGAAGAATCGCCGTCTCGGTCCGCGTCAGATAATATTCGTCGAGGCGCGTGATCTCCTCAAACAGCTCCGAGCCGCGCTGGTCGTAGAGCCATCGGCTTGGCAGCGTCTTGCGCGTCTTGCGAGAGGCCGGCCAGCACATCGGCGCGAAACGCTTCGTGCTGGCTGAGTTTCGATTCGACGAGGTCGAGCATCTCAAGCGTCTCCCGCTAGCCGCAGCCCCGAGAACTGCCATCGTGCGTCGGGGGGAAAGAAATTGCGGTAGCTCGGCCGCATGTGGTCGGCCGGGGTGGCGCACGAGCCGCCGCGCAGACGAATTGCCCGGACATGAACTTGCCGTTGTATTCGCCGACGGCGCCCTCCGCCGGCTTGAAACGCGGATAAGGCGAGAACGGCGCTGCGCGTCCACTCCCAGACATCGCCATAGATCTGGCGCAGGCCGGGCTGCTCCACTTGCGCGGGGGCCGGGCGCAGGCGCCCGGACTCGACGAAGTTGCCGCGCAGCGGCTGGCCAAGCGCGGCATGTTCCCACTCGAACTCGGTCGGCAATCTCCTGCCAGCCCAGGTCGCGAAGGCGTCAGCCTCGTAATAGCTCACATGGGTCACGGGCGCGTCGGGATCGACGGGCTGCGCCCCGCGCAGCGTCATCGACCAATAGCCGTCGTCGCGCTCCTCCCAATACAGCGGCGCGGTCCACCCTTCCGCCAGCACCGTCGCCCATCCGGCGGAGAGCCAAAGCAGGGGATTTCGATAGCCGCCGTCGGCGATGAACGCCATCCATTCGGCATTGGTGACGAGGCGATTCGCGAGTTCATAGGGTTCGAGCAGCACCCGATGGCGCGGCCCTTCGCAATCGAAGGCGAAGCCGCCGCCGCCGTGTCCGATCTCCACCATGCCGCCATCGAACTGTCCGATAGCCGGCGGGCGCATTGTCAGTCTTGCCGACGGCCAATGGGCCCGGGTCCTTGTAAGCAGGACGCAGAGGGTTCTGCGCAAACAGGTGCAGGATATCGGTGAGCAGCAGTTCCTGATGCTGCTGTTCGTGATTACAGCCGAGTTCGATCAGCTCGGCGACGGCGGGCGCAAGATCATCCTTCATGAGCGAGCTCCATCGCGCGATCAACGTGGTCGCGGTACGCGGTGATCGTCTCGAGAGCCGGACGCGTGATCATGCCGCGTCTGGGACGGGGCTGACGCGCGCCAATGCTCTCGTAATACGAATTGAAGAGGAAATTGAATTGAGGATCGAACGCGCGATATCCGGGGACATTCTGTTCAAGAATCATCTTCTCGAAAAACCACGTCGTATGCGCCAGATGCCATTTCGTTGGGCTCGCGTCGGGCATCGACTGGACAGTGGCGTCGGCGTCGGACAAAGGCGCGCCAAGCCTCGCGCTCGCGTCGCGAACCGACTGATAGAGCGCGCGGAGATCCGGTGTTTCGCTCCGGCGAACCGTGAGGCATTGAGACACGCATGCCATCCTCGTCCTTTATTAAGGGCGCCGTCTGCACGCCGGAACGCCGCATATGGGAAGCTCATTGAGGTTCGCGAGGGGAGGGAGCCGAATAATTATTATGCGGCTGGAGAATGAGCGGGATTCGAGCTGCGGTCGCCTAACTCTCGCCCGTTATGCGCCGCAATTGCGCCGCCAATCGGCAGCCTGTTTTTGCCATCTCCATTTTGCATTCGCATGACGGCGGCCACTCGCCGATGAGCCTGCATGAAACGAGCGAGCTTCGCGATGGTTCCCGATCGCTGCAGAGACGGAGCCTCGACCACTGGGTCAACGCGGCCGCTCCACCCCGAGTTTCGAGGTGGGCGCGGCCGCTAAAAGACGAATAGCGTTTTGCGCGAAAGAACGGGCAATTGATCTCATGGATTGCAAACGTCTTGCGCTTTGCGTGGAACTCGAAGCGCCCTGAGCTGCCCATTCTGGCGCCTCGGGACGAGGCGTTGGACGAAACCTCCGATCGGGACGCCCCGAAGCCCGCCCGAATTTTTGCCCAGCCGAAACTTGGGTCGCCTATCGCGCGACCGCGGTCGCCGGCGGCAAAACTCAGCCTGCGAGGGCAAGCCTGAAGCGAGGGCAAGCCTCAAGATTGTTCGATCGGCTCGCAAAAGCGGATCAGATTTCCGAACGGGTCGACGGCGCCCGTTTCCAGCGTCCCCCATGGCGTCCGTTCAAGACCCGGCCGCATGTAACGGTAGTTCTTGCCGCTAATTTCGCGATGGAATTCTTCCACGCCACGCATCATGACGCGAAGGCGCGCGCCCGGACTGCCATCTCCATGATGCTCGCTTAAGTGCAAGACCAAGTCGCCGCGTGACACCTGGCGGTAGAGCGGCGCGTTGTCGTCGAAGCGGTGATCCCAATCGACCTTGAAGCCCAGAAAGCCCTGATAGAACTCGTCGGCCTTGGCGATGTCGAAGATGCGCAGGATCGGGACGATGCTCATGAATTGAATGGCCATCGGGTCGCTCCCGTTCACGTCGATGATTAGAGTTCGCTTTTGTGTCGGTCTGCTCAGTTTCGGCTGCGTTCGCGTGCTGCGACGACACGGCTCAAACGATCTGCCTGAGCACGCCGCCGTCGACACGGAGCGCGGCGCCGGTCGTGCCTGACGCCTGTTCCGAGCAGAGATAGACGACCATGTTTGCGACCTCGTCGGTCGTCGTGAAACGGCCCAAGAGCGACGTCGGTCGCATCGTCTTCAGGAAACTCTGCTCGGCCTGCGCTTGGGTAATGCCCTCGGCTTCGGCGTTCGCCTTCATCCAGTTTGACAGGATTTCAGAGTTCGTCGGGCCGGGCAAGACTGAGTTGACGGTGACGCCTGTTCCGGCGACCGACTCCGCGACGCCTCTGGCGATCGCGAGCTGCGCGGTCTTCGTCATGCCGTAGTCGATCATCTCTTTCGGGATGGCCAGCGCGGACTTGCTGCTGATGAACACCACGCGCCCCCAGCCGCGCTTGGTCATCGCCGGCAGATAATGGCGGGTCATTCGGACCCCGCTCATCACATTGATTTCGAACAGATCCCGCCAGTCGCCGTCGGTCAGTTCGAGAAAGGGCTTGGGCTTCGCCGTGCCCATATTGTTGACGAGAATATCGGCGTCGGCCGCTTGGTTTGTGAATGCGGCTGCGCCCTTTTCTGTCGCGAGATCCGCCGCAAAGCCTTTGATGTCGGCGGCCGGAAAGAGCACGCGCATGTCCCTCAGCGCCGCCGCGACCCGCTCCTCGCCACGGCCGTTGATGACGACCGCCGCGCCAGCGCGCGCGAGCCCTTCCGCGATTGCCCGGCCGATGCCGGCCGTCGATCCCGTCACCACCGCTGTCCGTCCCTTGAGATCGATAATCATGATGGATGTCCCTGATGCCCGCCCCTACCAGGCCTGAAACCTGGCGGAGGTCGTGTCCGAAGCCTACCCGGCCCAGTCGATGAGCCCCTCGCCGCGATGGATGGCGTCCGCCTCAGCCGTCAGCTGGCCGTCGGCCCCGTGCAGGATGAGCCCCGGCGCGATGCGCAGCGGCGCCTTGGAGCCTTTGACGCCCGCGACGAGCAGGCGATGCGCGCCCGCGCCGATTGTCGGATGGACCGGCAGAAGGGCCAGCGCGCCCAGCCGGCTTCCGATCGCAGACAGGATCGCGGTCAAGCGCGTCGGGCCGGTGGATCATCACAAACCGCCCGCCCGGCGCGAGCATCGCGAGCGAAGCCTGAATCCAGTCGGCAAGCGTCGCGCCCGCGTCCGCCCCGGCCAAGACATGCGCGCGCGCCTTGCCTCTCGTCGGGAGAGGCGCGGACCGCGCGAGCGTCGAAGAACGGCGGGTTGGTGACGACGCAATTGGCCTGCTCCGTGAGCCCCGCCTCGCGGCGCTCCCTCGCGCTGAGCACGTCGAGCCGCAGGACGCGGGCGCGCGCCTCAAGCCCGTTGCGCGCCGCATTGTGCTCGGCGAGCGCGGCCAGCTCAGCATCGATCTCGACAAGATCGACGGACGCGAGCGCGGAGCTTTTGGCCAGCGCGAGGCCAACCGCGCCGACCCCCGCGCCGACGTCGACGATCCGGCCCTCTTTCGCGGCCGCCGCCGCAATGAGCAGGGCGGCGTCCGTCCCCACCCGATGGCCGCGCTTCGGCTGGACAAGCGTGAGCCGGCCGCCAAGCCACCAATCCTCGGTCAGCCCGTCGGCTGTCGTGGCGCTCCCGAGCTCCGCCGCAAAGTCAGGCATCGCGCAATTCTTTGCCCAGCCCCGCTTCGACCAGGAGGCGGCGAACCCGCCCTTCCTCTTCCCCGTCGACCAGAATCCGCCGCGGCAGGAAGCCGAGCGAGCCCTCGACGGCGGCCATGTGCTGGTCGGCGACGAAATAGGCGACGCGCTCAGCCTTCAGGATCGATTCGATGACGCTGATGAGCACGAGATCGTTGGTGCGCAGGATTTCGACCAAAATAGGCCTCGATTTCGGGCTCACTTGCCGCGTGGGTGGGCCGTCTTTATGGTCGCGGCGCGTCATCTGGCAAGGGCAGCCTCTGGCAAGGGAATGCGTGCGTGGGAATTGTCGTTCCACTCGAAGATAAATCGGCCGATCGCCTGATCGAGCCGCTGACGACGCTCGTCGCTGGCGATATGGCCAGGGTCAATCAGGTGATTGTGTCGCGCACCGGATCCGAGGTGACGATGATCCCCGAGGTCGCCAATCACCTGATCGCCTCAGGCGGCAAACGCATGCGTCCGATCCTCACCCTCGCGACGGCCGGCCTTTGCGGCTATTCGGGGGAAGGCCACATCAAGCTCGCCGCCGCGGTCGAATTCATGCACACCGCGACCCTTCTGCACGATGACGTCGTCGACGAGAGCGACTTGCGCCGCGGCAAGGCGGCCGCGCGGGTGCTTTGGGGCAATGAGGCGAGCGTCCTCGTTGGGGATTTTCTGCTCGGCCAGGCTTTCAGGATGATGGTCGAGGTCGGCTCGTTGCATTGTCTCGAGGTCTTGTCCGGCGCCGCCGTGGTGATCGCCGAGGGCGAAGTGATGCAACTCTCGGCCGCCAAGGACACCGAGACCACCGAGGACGCCTATCTCGCGGTCATCCGCGCCAAGACCGCCGCCTTGTTCGCCGCCGCCTGCGAGGTCGGGCCCATTCTTGCCGGCCGCTCCAAGGCGGAGATCGCCGCCTGCCAGGGCTATGGCGCCAATCTTGGCATCGCCTTTCAGCTCATCGACGACGCGCTCGACTATGGCGGCTCCTCGGCCAAGCTCGGCAAGAATGTGGGCGATGACTTCCGCGAGGGCAAGATCACCCTGCCTGTGGTGCTGTCGTTCCGGCGCGGGGAAAGCCACGAGCGGGAGTTCTGGCGCCGGACATTGGAAAAGGGCGAGGTCGGCGACGGCGATCTCGAATTCGCGCTGGCGACGATGAAAAAGCATCGCGCGCTCGAGGACACCATCGAACGCGCCCGGCATTATGGCGCGATGGCGCGCGACTCGCTTGAGCTGTTCGATGCTTCCCCGTGGAAGCGCGCTTTGCGCGACGCGGTCGAGTTCACCATCGGCCGGGCGCACTGAACTCGATGCTTTCGCGCGACGAGAGCTTATATCATCGGCAATAGGAAATGAGGCCTTTGTCCCCGTCGCCATTTTGCCGCCTTTTTAGTGGCGTTTGTGAGCCGCCGTCACAGCCGACAAGCTGGAAATACTGGACAAGTTTTCGCGCGGCGTTTAGCGAAGAGGAAAGCGGCGCTGGTCTAAAAGGTCGGGCCGAGAAGGACAGGCGATGAACTATCAGCGGAGCTTCGAGGAGGCGATCGCACGGCTCAAGGCGGAAGGGCGCTACCGCACCTTCGCCAATCTCGAACGTGACGCACGCCGGTTCCCGATCGCTCAATGGCGCCCGGAAGGCGAGGAAGACCGGCCGCGCGAAGTCACCGTCTGGTGCTCGAACGATTATCTGAGCATGGGCGGCCACCCCGACGTGATCGAAGCCTCGGTCAAGGCGGTCTGCGCGCACGGGGCAGGGGCGGGCGGAACCCGCAACATTTCCGGCACCCACAATCCGATCGTCGAGCTCGAGACCGAGCTTGCCGACCTCCATGGCAAGCCGGCGGCGCTTGTCTTCACCTCCGGGTGGATCTCGAACCTGGCGTCGATTTCGACCATCGCCAGCCTCCTGCCGAACTGCCTTATCCTTTCCGACGCGCTCAATCACAATTCAATGATCGAGGGCGTCAGGCGCTCCGGCTGCGAGAAGCAGGTCTGGCGGCACAACGACGTTGGTCATCTCGAGGAACGGCTCGCCGCTGTGCCGCGCGACCGCGCGAAGATGATCGTGTTCGAGAGCCTTTATTCGATGGACGGCGACATCGCGCCGATCGCCGAGATCGTGGCGCTCGCCGAAAAATATAACGCGCTGACCTATATCGATGAGGTGCATGCGGTGGGCCTTTATGGCCCGCGCGGCGGAGGCTTGAGCGAGCGCGAAGGGCTCGCGGCGCGCATCGACATCATCGAAGGCACGCTGGCCAAGGGGTTCGGTTCGCTCGGCGGCTATATCGCGGCGAGCGAGGCGATTGTCGACGCGGTCAGAAGCTTCGCGCCCCAGTTCATCTTTACTTCGACCCTGCCGCCGAGCGTCGCGGCGAGCGCGGCCGCCGCGGTCAAACATCTGAAGCGCTCGACCGCAGAGCGCGACCGTCACCAGCACATGGCGAAGCTGGTCAAGCACGCTTTGCGCGCCGCCGGTCTGCCGGTCATGGACAATCCTTCGCATATCGTGCCGGTGCTGGTCGGAGACGCCCGGCAATGCCGCGCGGCGAGCGAACTCCTGCTCGAGCGGCACGCGATCTACATTCAGCCGATCAACTATCCGACTGTCTCCAGAGGGACGGAGCGCCTGCGCGTGACCCCGACGCCCGCCCATAGCGAAGCCCAGGTCGCTGATCTGGTCGAGGCTTTGGTCGACGTGTGGAAGACGCTTGGCCTTAAGTTCGAGGAATCGCGCGTGATCCCGCTGTTCCACGCCCATGCGAGCGAGGACGCCCATTGCGTGTATCCGGAGATGAAACGGGCGGCGGAATAGGGGCCCGTTCGGAGTCCAAGGCAAGCGTGGCCAAGCCTTTTCTCGCGGCGCTTGCGGGCGAGCGGCAAAAGACGCCGCCGATCTGGCTCATGCGCCAGGCCGGCCGCTACCTGCCCGAATACCGGGCGCTTCGGACGAAGGCGCCGACGTTTCTCGATTTTTGCTACGATTCTCGCCTCGCGGTCGAAGCGACGTTGCAGCCGATCCGTCGCTTCGGCTTCGACGCCGCGATCCTGTTCTCCGACATTCTCGTCATTCCCGACGCCCTGGGCCAGCGCGTCTCGTTCGAAAGCGGCGAAGGCCCGCGTCTCGATCCGATCGGCGACGCGGAAGGCCTCGCTAAGCTTCGAGATGAGCCCGACTGGGACCGGCTCGCGCCAGTGTTCGAAACTCTGGGCCGCCTCAAGGCTGACTTGCCGAAAGAGACAGCGCTGATCGGCTTCTGCGGCGCGCCATGGACGGTGGCGAGCTACATGATCGCCGGGCGCGGCACGCCGGACCAGGGGCCGGCGCGGCTCTTCGCCTACCGCCATCCCGATCTGTTCGCGCGCCTGATCGACCGGCTCGTCGACGCTTCGGCCGAATATCTTCGCCGTCAGTTCGCGGCCGGCGCGGAGGCGGCGCAGATCTTCGATTCCTGGGCGGGCGTTCTGCCGCCAGCCGAATTTGACCGCTGGTGTCTCGCGCCGATCGCAGCGATCGCCGCCAAGGTGCGCGCCGAGACCCCGAACGCGCGTCTCATCGCCTTTCCGCGCGGCGCGGGGGGGCAGATCGGCAAATTCGGGGCGCTCGCCGACATCGATGCGATCGGCCTCGACACGGCGGCTGACCCGAAAGCCGCCATCGCCGCTCTGCCAGACCGGCTCGCGCTTCAGGGCAATCTCGATCCCTTAGCGCTGGTCGCCGGCGGACGCCGCCTCGACGAGCAAATCGAGCGGGTGCTGAACGGCTTCAAGGGCCGCGCCCATATTTTCAATCTTGGCCATGGCATCGTGCCCGAAACGCCTATCGAGCATGTCGAGCGCCTGGTCGCCCGGGTGCGCGGTAGCCAACGCGCCATGAACGATTCCATCAGCTTCGACCGAAGACCCGCGTTTCGCTGCCGTGCGCGACTGGTTCGAGACGCTGCAGCAGCGGATCATCGCCGCGATGGAGGCGCTCGAGCGCGAGTTCGCGGGCGTCGGCGCGGATCGTCCGCCGGGGCGCTTCGTGCTCGAACCCTGGGAGCGAACCGACGCGAGCGGCGCGCCCGGCGGCGGCGGGCGCATGGCGATGCTGCGCGGGCGCCTGTTCGAGAAGATGGGCGTGCATTCTTCCGTCGTCCACGGCGCCTTTCAACCGGAATTCGCGTCGCAAATTCCCGGCGCCGACAAGGACCCGCGCTTCTGGGCCGCGGGCGTCTCGGTGATCGCCCATCCCTGGAGCCCGCATGTGCCGACCGTGCATATGAACACGCGGCTCGTGCGCACGACCAAGACATGGTTTGGCGGCGGCGCGGATCTCACGCCGACGCTCGACGAGCGCCGCAAGCCAGACGATCCGGACGCGATCGCCTTTCACGCCGCCATGCGCGGCGCCTGCGAGCGCCATCGCGGGCGTCGCGGACGCCGAGCGCTTCAAGATCTGGTGCGACGAGTATTTCTATCTCAAGCATCGCAACGAGCCGCGCGGCATCGGCGGCATCTTCTTCGACTATCTCAACAGCGCGGGCGACGCGGGCAATTCCGCTTTCGACGCCGATTTCGCCTTCGTGCGCGACGTGGGCGAGAGCTTTCATCGCGATCTATAGCGACATTGTCCGGCGCAACGCCGAGAAGCCTTGGAGCGAGGCCGAGCGCGAGCGGCAATTGGCGCGCCGCGGACGTTACGTTGAATTCAATTTGCTCTATGATCGCGGCACGATCTTCGGCCTGAAGACCGGCGGCAACGTCGCTTCGATCTTGTCCTCGATGCCCCCGCTGGCCAGCTGGCCCTGAAGGCGCTTTAGACAAAATTCTCGGAGAGAACCCATGACCAACGCCGCTGAATCCGGCCGCTTTCGCATTGGCGGCGCCTTTGACGTCAACCGCCTCGGCTACGGCGCGATGCGCATCGTCGGCAAGGGGATCTGGGGTCCGACGCCGCATCGCGACGAAGCGTTGAAGACGTTGCGCCGGCTGCCCGACCTCGGCGTCGATTTCATCGACACCGCCGATTCCTACGGCCCCAATTTTTCCGAGGAGCTGATCAAGGAAGCGCTTGCTCCTTACGGCAAGATCCATATCGCGACCAAGGGCGGCCTCACGCGCACCGGGCCGAACATCTGGATTCCGCTTGGCCGGCCGGAATATCTGATCCAGCAGGCGCATACGAGCCGCTGGCGGCTCGGCGTCGAGATCATCGACTTCTGGCAATTGCATCGCATCGATTCGAAGGTGCCGGCCAAGGAGCAGTTCGACGCCATCGCCACGCTGATCAAGGACAAGGTCATCCGCTGCGCCGGTCTGTCGGAAGTCAGCGTCGCCGACATCGAGGCGGCCCAGAAGGTCTTCCCGGTCGCCACGGTGCAGAACCGCTACAATTTCATCGACCGCAACAGCGAGGCGGCGCTCGACTATTGCGAGAAGCACAGCATCGGCTTCATCCCCTGGGCGCCGCTCGACGCTGGCGCGTCGGCCAAGCCCGGCTCGGCGCTGGACGCGATCGCGCATAAGCACAAGGCGACGCCCGGGCCAGATCGCGCTCGCCTGGCTGCTTGAAGCGCAGCCCGGTCATGCTGCCGATCCCCGGCACCGGCAAGGTCGCGCATCTCGAGGAGAATGTCGGCGCGGCGGCGATCAAGCTCACGGATGAGGAGTTCGAAACCCTCGGCCGCGTCGGGCGCGGGAAGGCGCTAACCTCCTGGCTAGGCTTGCGATACTCGCGTTCTGCCATCAAGTGGTCCTGGTAGCGCGCGCGCAGGGCGAGCTTGTTGAGCTTGCCGGTCGCGGTATGCGGCAGCTCCTCGAGCGTGAGCACATCGTCGGGAAGCCACCACTTCGCGACCTTGCCGGCGAACATGGCCGAGCAGTTCCTCCTTGTCGATTTGCATTCCCGCGCGGGGCACGACGAGCAGCAACGGACGCTCCTGCCATTTTGGGTGGCGAGCGGCGATGATCGCCGCCTCGGCGACGGCGGGATGCGAGACGGCGATATTTTCGAGCGCGATCGAACTGATCCACTCGCCGCCCGACTTGATGACGTCCTTGGAGCGATCGACGATCTCGGCGCAGCCGTCGGGGTCGATGGTGCAGACGTCGCCGGTCCGCAACCAGCCCTCGGAATCCGCCGCGCCCTCCGCGCCGCGATTGAGATATTCGCGGCACACCCAGTGGCCGCGCACCAGGAAGTCGCCGAACGCCTTGCCGTCCCACGGCAGTTCGCGCCCCTCCGCGTCGACGATCTTCACGTCCGTGCCGCAGGCGGCGCGGCCCTGCTTCAGTTGCTGGCGAACCGCGTCTTCGCCGGTGAGCGTCAGCCGTCGCGGGCGTCGGCGAATTGTAGGTGACGATCGGGCTCGTCTCGGTCATGCCCCAGCCCTGTTCGACATTGACGCCCATCGGCGCGAATTCCTCGATCAGGAGGCGCGGCAAAGCGGAGCCCGCGACCAGTCATGCGCTTCAGGTGCGTGAGCCGTTCGTTCGAGCCGCGCAGATGCGCGAGCAATCCGAGCCAGATGGTCGGCACGCCCGCCGTCATCGTCACGCGCTCGCTCTCCAGCATCCTGTAAGAGCGAAGCGCCGTCGAGATGCCGGCCCGGCAGAATGAGCGGCGCGCCGACCATGGTCGCGCAATAGGGCAATGCCCCACGCGCAGGCGTGATACATCGACGCGGCGGGCAAGACGCGGTCGACCGACCGAATGCCGAAAGTCTCGGCGGAATTGCCGGCGTAGGTGTGCAGCATCGTCGCGCGATGACTGTAGAGCACGCCCTTCGGCCGCCCCGTCGTGCCCGAAGTGTAGCAAAGCGCGCTCGCCGTGTTTTCATCGAACTCCGGCCACGCATAATCCTCGTCGGCCTCCGCCAGCAGCGTCTCGTAGCAATAGAGGCGCATGCCCGGGCGAGCGCGACATCCTCCATGCCCGCCGCATCGGTCAGAAGCACCACGGCGCGAACGCAGGAGCTGATGGCCGGCGCGATCTCGGCAATGAGCGCGGCGAAGGACGGATCGGCGAACAGAATGCAGATCCTGAGCGTCGGTCATGATGAAGGCAATGTCGTCCGCCGACAGGCGCGGGTTCACCGTGTGGCAGACCGCGCCCATGCCGGAGACGCCATAGTAGAGTTCGAGGTGACGGAAATCGTTCCAGGCGAGCGTCGCCACGCGATCGCCCAGGACGACGCCGAGCTTGCCGAGCGCACGCGCCAGCCGCCGGCTGCGCCGCTCGACCTCCGCATAAGTGGTTCGATGGAAAGTCGGGCCGCCGAGGTTCGAGACGACTTCGGCTCCGCCCCGATGACGCGCGGCATGCGCGATGAGCGAGGAGATCAACAACGGATAGCGTTGCATCAATCCAAGCATCGATCCCTCCCTAATCGCGCCCGCCCATCGGTGGGGTCTCCGGGTCGCACGGGTTGGGAGAGTGCACCCTTTCGCCGCGCTGAACAACGCCAGACTTTAGGTCAATGGACAGATGCGGGAGTTTTGCGTTTTGTCCTCCCTCTTGTCGCGGGGCCGTCAGCTTCTCAGCACCGCGCAGGCGCCGCCGACGGCCTGGATCCGATCGCAGAGTCGCCTGGCCTCACCACCGGTCTGAGCCGGCAATCGGACGCGGTAGAACGGCCGCCAGCCGCGGCTGCGCAGGACGGAGCCAAGCACGAACGGCTGCATGTCTCCGATCACGCTCGCATATTCATGTCGGGTTCGCGCGAAGGCTCGCAAAGCCGAGCCTTTCGAGAAGCTGGCGGCGATCTGCACGCCCCAGGGCGCAAACCAGCCAGAGACGACGGAGGAAGGCGCTGTCACGCGGAGCGTGGCGACGAGGCTCAGGCAGGACGGACTTTTGTCTGGCGCGGGCTCGGCGGGCGGCTTGTCGCTCCGCCACTCGTCGGCGGCATGGCCCGTGACCGCGAGCACGTAATCCTCCGTTTCGAACGGAAGCGACCCCTTTTTGGCAATCCAGCGGGCAGCCGCATTGGGACCCGCGTTATAAGCGGCCGCCGCCAGTCCCAGATTGCCGAAGCGGAGTTTGAGTTCGTTCAGAGAATCTCGCCGAGGCCGGGATTGCGGACGCGGGATCGAACGGATCGATGAGCCCGCGCTCGTTCGCCGTCCCCGGCATGAACTGGGCGACCCCTTGTGCGCCCGCGGGGCTCACCGCGTTCGGCCGGAACGAGCTCTCCCGCCAGATGAGCTTGGTGAAGAAGTCGGCCGGCAGCCCCTCCGCTCTGGCGGACGCCTCGACGATCCCGCACAAGGTCGCGAGCGCGTTGTCGGATCTCGGCGCCGGCGTCAGCGCGAGCCGCCTCTGCGCTCAGGCAAAACACGAGCGCGGCCAGCGCGATCGCCTTAGCCGCGGCGCCGCCCTTCAAAGCCCGTCTGCGGCACGCGTCATGCATGCCTTTGCCCCCTAAGGCGCCGATGCTATAGGGGCGCGTCGCCCGCACGTCACGCGTCTCCCGTCAACGAGAGTCCCTCTTAAGATGTCCAAGATCAAAGTTGCGAATCCGGTTATCGAGCTCGATGGCGACGAAATGACGCGCATCATCTGGCAGCTGATTCGCGACAAGCTCATTCATCCCTATCTGGACATCGACCTCAAGTACTACGACCTCTCGGTCGAGAATCGCGACGCCACCAACGACCAGGTCACGATCGACGCGGCGGAGGCGATCAAGGCGGTCGGCGTCGGCGTCAAATGCGCGACCATCACGCCCGACGAGGCGCGGGTCAAAGAGTTCCATCTGAAGGAAATGTGGCGAAGCCCGAACGGGACCATCCGCAACATCTTAGGGGGCGTGATCTTCCGCGAGCCGATCATCTGCAAGAATGTGCCGCGTCTCGTGCCGAGCTGGACCCAGCCGATCGTCATCGGCCGTCACGCCTATGGCGACCAGTACCGCGCGACCGATTTCAAAGTGCCGGGAAAAGGCCGCCTCACCATCAAGTTCGAGGGCGAGGACGGGACGGTGATCGAGAAGGAAGTGTTCAAGTTCCCGGGCGCCGGCATTTCGCTGTCGATGTACAATCTCGACGATTCGATCCGCGATTTCGCCCGCGCTTCGCTGAACTATGGATTGCTGCGCAAGTATCCCGTCTACCTCTCGACCAAGAACACGATTCTGAAGGTCTACGACGGCCGCTTCAAGGATATTTTCCAAGAGGTGTACGACGACGAATTCAAGAGTCGGTTCCAGGCGCTCGGCATCACCTATGAGCACCGCCTGATCGACGACATGGTCGCGGCCTCGCTCAAGTGGTCAGGCGGCTACGTTTGGGCCTGCAAGAACTACGACGGCGACGTGCAGTCCGACACGGTCGCGCAGGGGTTCGGGTCGCTTGGCCTCATGACCAGCGTCCTGATGACGCCCGACGGGCAGACCGTCGAAGCGGAGGCCGCGCATGGCACGGTCACGCGCCATTACCGCGAACACCAGAAGGGCAAGGAGACCTCGACCAACTCGATCGCCTCGATCTTCGCCTGGACGCGGGGCCTCGCGCATCGGGCCAAGCTCGACAGCAACGAGGCGCTGGCCAAATTCGCGGGCACGCTCGAGAAGGTCTGCATCGACACGGTCGAGGCCGGCTTCATGACCAAGGATCTCGCCCTCCTCGTCGGCCCCGACCAGAAGTGGCTTTCGACCGAAGGCTTCCTCGACAAGATCGACCAGAATCTGAAAAAGGCGATGGCGTAGGACAATTCGTTGAACAAAGATCAGGTTCTGGCTGAACTGCGGGGCTGTTTGCCGGAAATTAGAGCGCGCGGCGTCCGATCGCTCTATCTCTTCGGGTCAATCGCCCGCGGCGCAGCCCGCACCGATAGCGACGTCGACATCTTTATTGAACCGGAGCGGGCGGACCGGTTCAACGCGTTTGATCTCATCGATATCAAGACGATCCTGGAGACGCGCCTCGAGGCTCACGTCGACCTGATGACGCGCGATGGCCTCCATCCGCGATTGAAAGAGCAAATTGAGCGAGAGGCCATACAGGTCTTTTGATGGCTCGCGATCCTCGCATTGCACTCGACGATATGGTCGTCGCCATGGATCGCATCGCTGAAGAAACCACAGCTTTGACGTTCGAGCAGTTTGCTGGAGATTGGCGCGCTCAGTACATTGTTGAACGCGCACTCCGATCATCTCCGAAGCGAGTCGCGCGATCCCGGAGGCGTCCAAGGAGAAGTATGCCGATATCCGCTGGATCGGTGTCCGCGATATTGGCGACCGTGATCCGTCACCAATATGCGTCGCTGTCGCCGTCGCTCGTCTGGAACGTCGTTCGCGATGAACTGCCTCGGCTGCGACTAGCCATCGCCGCCATCCGCCGAGACCTCGAATAAGCATCGGGCGCGATGGCAGCCGCCATGCTGCGCTGGCCTACGCCCCCGCCGCCCGGCGCACGCCCTCTTCGACCGCCGCGAGCGCTTCGTGCGTCTTGGCGCCGTCAGGCCCCCCGGCCTGCGCCATGTCCGGGCGCCCGCCGCCGCCCTTGCCGCCGAGCGCGGCTGAGCCGAGGCGCACCAGCTCGACCGCGTTGAAGCGGCTCGTGAGATCGGGCGTGACGGCGACGACGATGCTCGCCTTGCCGTCGTCGCTCGCCGCCGCGATCGCAACCACGCCGGAGCCCACGCTCTGCTTGGCCTCGTCGGCAAGCGACTTCAGATCCTTCATGTCGATTCCGCTCACCGCGCGGGCGTAAAGCTTGACGCCCGCGACGTCGCGCGCCGCGTTGGTTTCTGTCGCCGCTCCCCCGCCCATCGCCAGCTTGCGCTTGGCGTCGGCAAGCTCGCGCTCAAGCTTGCGTCGATCTTCGATCAGCGCTTCCAGCCGCTGCGCGGCCTCGCCAGCAGGCGCGCGCAACAATGCCGTGAGATCCGCGTAGCCGCGCGCGTCGGCTTCGAGCCACTTGCGCGCTTCGTCGCGCGTCTTGGCTTCGATGCGCCTAACGCCAGCCGCGACCGCGCTCTCGCCGACGATGGTGATGAGCCCAATGTCCCCGGTGCGGTGGACATGCGTCCCGCCGCACAGCTCGATCGAATAGGTCCGCTCGTGGTCGTGGCCGTCGTCGATTTCGCCCATGCTGACGACGCGCACCTCGTCGCCATATTTCTCGCCGAACAGAGCGCGGGCGCCGGACGCGCGGGCATCGTCAAGGCCCATGAGCCGCGTCGTCACCTCGGCGTTTTCCAAGACAACGTGATTGGCGATGTCCTCGACTTTTTCGAGCTCGGCGCGCGTGATCGGCTTGGGGTGAGCGATGTCGAAGCGCAGCCGCTCGGGCGAGACCAGCGAGCCCTTCTGCGCCACATGATCGCCGAGCACGATGCGCAAGGCTTCGTGCAGAATGTGGGTCGCCGAATGGTTGGCGCGCGTCGCCGTGCGCGCGGCGTGATTGACCTTGAGCTCGACCGCCAGGCCTATGCTGGCCGCGCCCTCGACGATCGTCACGTCGTGGACGAACGAGGTCGCCAAGTTTCTTGCGCGTGTCCGTGACTTCGGCGCGGAATCCGGACGCGCTGATTTCGCCGACGTCGCCGACCTGGCCGCCGGACTCGCCGTAGAACGGCGTCTGGTTGAGGATCAGCGATCCGCGCTCGCCCGCGTTGAGCTTCGCAACCTCGACGCCGTCCTTGACGATCGCGCCGATCACGCCCTCGGCGGTCTCGGTTTCGTAGCCGAGAAACTCGGTCGCGCCCACCCGCTCGCGAAGGCCGTACCAGATCGTTTCGGTCGCCGCTTCCCCCGAGCCGGACCAGGCGCGGCGCGCCTCGGCGCGCTGGCGCTCCATCGCGGCGTTGAACCCGTCCGTGTCGACGCCAAGGCCGCGGGCGCGCAAGGCGTCCTGCGTCAGATCGAGCGGAAAGCCATAGGTGTCGTAGAGCCGGAACGCCGTCTCGCCGTTCAGAACGCCGCCGTCCCCAAGCGTGCGCGTCTCATCCTCGAGGATGGCGAGGCCACGCGCGAGCGCCGAGCGAAAGCGCGTCTCTTCGAGCTTCAGCGTCTCGGAGATCAGCGACTCCGCGCGGATCAGCTCAGGATAGGCCTGGCCCATCTCGCGGGTCAGCGCCGGAACGAGCCTCCACATCAAGGGATCGCGCGCGCCGAGAATCTGGGCATGGCGCATCGCCCGGCGCATGATGCGGCGGAGCACGTAACCGCGCCCCTCGTTCGACGGCAGCACGCCGTCCGCGACCAGGAAGGCGGATGCGCGGAGATGGTCGGCGATCACGCGGTGCGAGGCGCGCTGGGGTCCATCGGCGTCGACGCCGGTCAGGTCTGAGCTGGCGCGGATCAGCGCGCGAAACAGGTCGATGTCGTAATTGTCGTGCACGCCCTGGAGCACCGCGGCGATGCGCTCGAGGCCCATGCCGGTGTCGATCGACGGGCGCGGCAGGTTGACCCGCTCGCCGCCCGGCAGGGTCTCGAACTGCATGAACACGAGATTCCAGATCTCGATGAAGCGGTCGCCGTCCGCGTCAGGCGATGCCGGGCGGACCGCCCGGAATATGGTCGCCGTGATCGTAGAAGATCTCGGAGCACGGGCCGCAGGGGCCCGTGTCGCCCATCGCCCAGAAATTGTCGCTTGTCGCGATGCGGATGATGCGCTCTTCGGGCAGGCCCGGAATCTTCCGCCACAGGTTGAAGGCTTCGTCATCGTCGTAATAGACGGTGATGGTGAGCTTGTCCGCGGGCAGCCCCAAGTCGCGCGTCAGCAGGCCCCACGCGATATTCGATCGCATAGTCCTTGAAATAATCGCCGAACGAGAAGTTGCCCAGCATTTCGAAGAACGTGTGGTGGCGCGCCGTATAGCCGACATTGTCGAGGTCGTTGTGCTTGCCGCCGGCGCGCACGCATTTTTGCGAGGTCGTCGCGCGGTTATAGGGCCGCTTCTCGACGCCGGTGAAGACGTTCTTGAACTGCACCATCCCGGCGTTCGTGAACATGAGCGTCGGATCGTTGCGCGGCACGAGCGAGCTCGACGGCACGACGCTATGCCCGTTCTTGGCGAAGAACTGGAGGAAGTTCGATCGGATGTCGTTGACGCCGCTCATGAACCAAAATCGCTTGAAGACAGTTCGCCCGACGGGGTTCTAGAACACGAGCGCGCAAAGCGCCATGCACGGACCGCGCCAGTTTCCGGAAACGGGGACAGCGCGAGATATGGGGACTGGCGTTGTCCTCGTCGAGGCTCGGCGCTTTGGGAGGCTCGTCGGCGTCGGACCGTTTCGTAGGCGAGCCTATGCCGCGCCGTTCAGTCGCCGAGCGCAGTTTGACTCCTCAACCTCCCAGTCGCAATGGTAAAGACAGGATGTCCATAGGATTGAAGTATCAATTCGCACGAGGGGTGGACCCGAGTTGAGTGTCCGACGTTGGTCAGCTGGAGAAGAGAGACCCGGACATCACAACTGCGAAATCGACGCCGAAGCCGCCTTTCGCGCAAAAATCCCCTTCGCGCTGTTCTCCGGCGGGCATCTTCGGGAGTCCGTCGAGGCGTTCGAGCCGATGAATGTGTTCGACCATTTCGAAGATTTCCCGGACTGCATGATGGCGCGGAGCGTCGCTGGGCGATGACCATCGCGGCCTTCATCTTCGATGTTGACGGCACGCTCGCCGAGACGGAGGAGGCGCACAGACGCGCTTTCAACGCGACATTCGCTGCCGCCGGGCTCGATTGGCATTGGGATCCGCCACTCTATGGCGAACTCCTTAAGGTCACCGGTGGGAAGGAGCGGATCCGAGCCTTTGTCGAGCGAGCCGGGTCGGTGCAGGCCATGTCCGATGAGACAATCGCGGCTTTGCATGACCAAAAGACGAAAGTTTACAGCGAAATCGTTGCAAGTGGAGGCATTGTCTTGCGCCCAGGCGTCCGAGACCTCATCGAATTCGCCAGGACGCAAAAGTTCAAGCTCGCCGTGGCGACAACCACGAACCTTCTGAACGTCGACGCGCTTTGCATCGCATGCTGGGGCGTACCCGCTCGTGCAGTGTTCGATGTTGTAGCCGCGGGCGACGAGGCGAGGCGCAAGAAACCCGCTCCTGACATTTATAACATCGCGCTGGAGCGGCTTGGCGTCGAGCCGAAGGACTGCGTCGCCTTCGAGGATTCGCGCAATGGTTTGCTTGCCGCGAAATCGGCAGGGCTTCGGGTCGTTATTACGCCTAGCCAGTATACGGAGGAAGACGACTTCGCCGAGGCGGATTTTCTCTTGCCGGATCTTCGCGCGTTCAAAGTCGAGCGTTTGGCCGAGAGCCAACAAAACAATTAACCGACCGGGCTCGACCCTTGATTCAAGTTCGCGTGACAGCGCCTCCTATCGGGTTGATCTTGGCGGACCTTGCCAGCGATGATTGATGCTGCGACACCGGCAGCGGCCATACACCCTGCCCAGGCCAAACGCGTGCTGGTGCTTGGCGCCACGGGCACCATGGGTCGCGCGACGGTGCGCGCGCTGGTGCGGCGCGGCCATGACGTCGTGTGTCTTGTGCGACCCCGGGCAGGCGTCGAGGGCCGGCTCGCTCCGGATGACAGCGCGAAGCTGCTTCAGGGCAGCACACTCCGCTTCGGCGATGTCACCGACCCAGTCTCGCTCGCCAGAGATGGCTTTTGCGGCGAGCGGTTTGATGCGTTGGTCTCCTGTCTGGCCTCACGAACCGGCGTGCCGAAGGACGCCTGGGCGATCGACTATCAGGCTCATGTGGATGCGCTGGCCGCATCACGGAAAGCAGGCGCTACGCACATGGTGCTCTTGTCCGCGATCTGCGTTCAGAAGCCCCGTTTGGCCTTTCAACACGCCAAGCTGGCGTTCGAGAACGTCCTCATCGCGTCTGGCCTGACCTATTCCATTGTCAGGCCCACCGCCCTTTTCAAGTCGCTGTCCGGGCAAGTCGATCGCGTGAAGCGCGGCAGGCCCTTCGTCGTCTTTGGCGATGGCGCCCTGACCGCGTGCAAGCCGATCAGCGACGACGATCTCGGCTGCTTTCTCGCTGAATGCCTGGACGACAAAAGTCGTTACAATCGCGTGCTGCCGATCGGCGGCCCTGGAGACGCCATCACGCCGAAGCAGCAGGGCGAGCGTCTGTTCGCCTTGCTCGGGCGGGAGCCGCGGTTCAGGCATGTGCCTCTGGCGCTTCTCGATACCATCGTGAGCGTGCTCGGCGGCCTCGGTCGGCTGGTTCCCCGTTTGGCTGAAAAAGCGGAACTGGCGCGCATCGGCCGCTATTACGCCTCGGAGTCCATGCTCGTTTGGGACCCGGCGCAGCGGCCGTTACGACGCTGCCGCGACGCCCTCGGCTGGAACCGAGACGCTATTCGATTTCTACGCGCGCCTGATCAGGGGCGACGTCACGTCCGAGCGCGGCGACCATTCCGTCTTTTGACGCCTGCCTGATTGGGATCTCTCGATCTCGGCGCTCGTCACGCATGCTGCGCTTGGATGCGCGCCGCGCGCGCCAGAACGTCGGCCAGTTCCGGCGTTGTCGGCGAGGGCAGGGGGCCGGCGGGGTCGACCCATTGGACCTCGTCGACTTCGTCGCTCAGGCGCGGCTCGCCGCGCGTCCAGCGGGCGACGAACGAAGCGATGACGAAATGCGTTCGTATTCGGTCCCCTTCGTGGAAAATCGCCTCCACATGCCGGTTGAAGGCGAGGATTTCGGCTTCGATTCCGACTTCTTCCATAAGTTCGCGCGCGAGCGCGGCGGCGAGCGTCTCGCCGACCTCGACCGCCGCCGCCGGGGAGAGAGAAATGGCCGAGGCAGCGGCGCTCGCGCCCGGCGGATGATGAGCGCCCGGCCGCCTCGAAACACCGCCGCCGAGACGGCAAGGATCGGGCGAGCGGGGAACAGCCGGTCGTTCATGGATTACCTCATATTTTTCCTTGGCCGCCATCTGGCGTTCGGCGGGCGCTCTCCCGCCAATTAACGACACCGCTTCGGCGTTGCTCCGGAAAAATGGACAAGTCGACATTTACTTTACGAAAGACAGAAATTCCGCTATATCTCGTTTGTGGCCGGATCGGAAGCCTGCGTGTCGCAGGGGGTCTCGCCGAGTGGACAGGACGAAGGTTGGAGAGGGCGAGACGCGGAGGAGAAATTTTTTGTTTTCATTGACCATAACCCATTGAAAAGTCACGATTCCGAAAAATAAACGCAAGCAAAAGAAAGCAAATTTGCTTACGTTTATTTGCGTTTAAGAGCGTTTAGTTGCGCTTATTTCGCGTAGGTTTTTGACGATCAGGCGGCGAGGGCGGCTTTGGACCAAGGCGGCCGTCCGCTAGCGGAGGTGCTCTCGCCGGTAGCGGGGCCCGAGGCTGGTCAGCAGGTGGTAGCCGATCGTGCCGCTGCGCGAGGCGAAGTCGTCGAGGTCGATCGTCGGACCAAAGAGCTCGACCGGATCGCCCACGCGAACGCAATCCTCGGGCAGGTCGGTGACGTCGACGATGGCGAGGTCCATCGACACCCGCCCGACCAGCGGCGCCCGGCGCCCGGCGATCGCGACTTCGGCGCCGGGTCTTGCGTCCGTCGCGCCGGCGCCGCGCGGCAGGCCGTCGGCGTAGCCGATCAGCAGGGTCGCGAGCCGGGTCGGCCGCTTGGCCGTCCATTGGGCGTTGTAGCCGCAGCTTGCGCCCGCTTCGATCGTGCGGATCTGCTGGATGGCCGCGGTCAGGGTCACGACGGGGCGCATCGGGTTCGGGCGCCCGGCGTCGGATTGCCGCCATAGAGCGCATAGCCCGGCCGCGCCAGGTCGTAGATCGGCGAGGGTTCGAGGAACATGCCCGACGAGTTGGCGAGCGAGGCGGGAAGGTGGGGAAAAGCGGCGCGGGCGGCCTCGAACCGTTCGATCTGCGCTCCGTTCAGGGGATCGCTCCGGGATCTCCGATGAGACGAAATGGCTCATCAGCAAGATCGGCCCCGCTCGATGGCCCATGCGTCTCCATCGCCGCCTGGAGGCGAGCCAGGGAGTGGAAGCCGAGCCGGTTCATGCCGGTGTCGAGATGGATCGCGCAAGGCGAGGGCCTGCCACGGCGCGCGGCGAAGCCGGACCATCGTTCAAGCTCGTCTTCCGCCGCCGATCGCAGGCGCAAGCCCGTGCTCTGCATAATCCGCCGGCTCGGCCCCGCTCTCGAGGCCGTTGAGCACGTAGATCGCAGCCTCAGCCGGCAGCGCGCGCCGCGCCGCGATCCCCTCGCTGAAATGGGCGACGAAGAAGACGCGCGCGCCTGCAGCCCACAGCGCCGGCGCAGCTTCGGAGACGCCGATCCCGTAAGCATTGGCCTTGACGACGGCGGCGCATCGCCCGGGCGCGGCGCGGCGGGCAAGCGCGCGCCAGTTGTCGGCGAAGCGCGGCGAGGTCGATCCGAAGCCGCCCCGGCGCGCTCGCGGGCGCGACAGGGTCCGCCGGCCGAAGCGTTCTTAGGTTCCGAATCTCCATAGCCCGATGTAAGACGGCCACGAGGCCGGCGCCAAGTTCGGCGCTCCATGGACGAAGTTTAACCCCTCTTTCAGGCTGGGCGTGCCGCCGACGCCTCGTTTTCGCCGCGCTCGCTAGCGAAGAGCATTCAGGCGCGGTACATCGCCACAACGACCCACGAGGCGGACGATTCGATGACGATGAGCTTGACCCGCAGGGCGGCGTTGCAGGCCGGCGCCGGCGGCGCGCTGGCGGCGCTGGTTTCCCGCCCGTTCGCCGCCTTCGCCGACGATTCCGTCGAAACCCACGGCCTGTCGTCGTTCGGCGATCTCGCGCTGCCGCCGGACTTCCCGCATTTTTCCTATGTCAATCCGAATGCGCCGACCGGCGGCCTCCTGTCCCTGCAGATCACCGGAACGAGCGGCAACCAGAACTTCGACACCTTCGACACGCTCAATATCTATTCCTTGAAGGGCAATGGCGCAGCCGGCATGTCGGCCACCTTCGACACGCTGATGACCGCCAATGGCGATGAACCCGATTCCGTCTACGGCTTGCTCGCGCAATCCGTGCGCGTCTCCGCCGACAAGCTGGACTACCGCTTCCGACTGCGGCCCGAGGCGCGGTTCTTTGACGGTTCGAAGGTCACCGCGGCCGATGTCGCCTTTTCGCTCAACGTGCTGAAAGAGAAGGGCCATCCGCTCTACGCCCAGCTCCTGAAGGAGGTGGAGAAGGCCGATGCCGAAGGCGACGAGGTCGCGCATGTGCGCTTCATCCAGGGCCGCAGCCGCGATGCGCATCTGATCGTTGTCGGCATGCCCGTATTCTCGGCGGCGTGGTGGAAGGGGCGCGATTTCACCGCCGCGACGCTCGACCCGCCGCTCGGCTCCGGCGCCTACAAGGTCAAGGCGTTCGAGCAGGGCCGGTTCATCGAATATGCGCGCGACCCCGGTTATTGGGGAGCGAAGCTGCCGGTCAACCTTGGCCAGAACAATTTCGACCGCCTGCGGTTCGAATATTATCGCGAGCGACAGGTCGCGTTCGAGGCGTTCAAGGCCGGGGCGATCAACTATCACGAGGAGTACACCTCGCGCTTCTGGGCGACGGCTTACGACTTCCCCGCCGCCAAGGACGGCCGGGTGAAGAAGGAGACCCTGCATAACGGCGCGCCGTCCACCTTCCAGGGCTGGTACCTCAACACGCGCCGCGACCAGTTCAAGGATCCCCGCGTTCGCGAGGCGATCGGCCTCTGCTTCGACTTCGAATGGACGAATACGAACGTGATGTATTCGTCCTACAAACGGACCATCTCCTTTTTCCCCAATACCGACATGGAGGCGAAGGGCAAGCCGGGGCCGGACGAACTGAAGCTCCTCGAGCCGTTCCGCGACAAGCTCGCGCCCGCCGTTTTCGACGATCCCTATACGCCCCCCGTCAGCGACGGATCGGGCGCCGACCGGACGCTGCTCAAGCGCGCCTACGATCTCTTGCTATCGGCGGGCTGCAAGCGCGACGGCGGGACGCTCATGCTGCCGAGCGGCAAGCCGCTGACCATCGAATTCCTCGATTCGAACGGCGCTATGCAGCCGCATACGATGCCTTTCATCCAGAATCTCAACAAACTTGGCATTCAGGCCAATCTGCGTATCGTCGACCCCGCCCAGCTGAAAAGCCGCACCGAAGCCTTCGACTACGACGTCGTGGTCGAGAACAATTCCGGATCGACGACGCCAGGCTTCTCCTTGCGGGTCGTCTTCTCGTCAGCGGCCGCGGCCCAGAACGGTTCGCGCAATCTCGCCGGCGTCGCCGATCCGGTGGTCGACGCGCTGATCGAGACGATCGCCTCAGCGAAATCGCGCGAGGAACTCAACACCGCTTGCCGGGCGCTCGACCGGACCTTGCGCGCCGGCCATTATTGGGTGCCGATGTGGTATCGCGATACGTCCTGGGTCGCCTATTGGGACGCGTTTTCGCGTCCCGATCGTCAGCCGAGACTCAGCACCGGCGCGCCGGGAACGTGGTGGTGGGACGAAGCGAAGGCCAAGACCATTGGCCTCTGACAGCCGCTTGCCGCTTCGCCCGCAGGCCGGCTGAGGCATGCTCGCCTACATCCTCCGCCGGCTTTTGCTGATGATCCCGACAATTCTCGGAATCATGGCGGTCTCTTTCGCGATCGTGCAATTCGTGCCGGGCGGCCCGGTCGAGCGTGTGATCGCCCAGCTGCAGGGAACAGACCAGAGTTCGACGGCTGGGTTCGGCGGCGGCGGCGGCCAGATCGGGGCCGGGGCCGCGCAGGCGGGGGGCGACATCACGTCGCGCTACCGCGGCTCCCAGGGCCTCGATCCGAAATTCATCAAGGAGCTCGAGAAGCAATACGGCTTCGACAAGCCGGCGCTCGAGCGATTCTGGATTCTGGTGCGCGACTATTCGACCTTCAATTTCGGCAAGAGCTATTATCGCGACGTGCCGGTGCTGGAACTGATCAAGGAGAAGCTGCCGGTCTCGATGTCGCTCGGCCTGTGGATGACCGTCCTCTCCTACGCGATCTCGATTCCGCTTGGCGTGCGAAAGGCGGTCAAGGACGGCTCCCGCTTCGACACGATCACGTCCGCGCTCGTGATCTTCGGCTATGCGATCCCGAGCTTTCTGTTCGCGGTCTTGCTGGTCGTGCTGTTCTGCGGCGGGTCGTTCTGGCAGATCTTCCCGCTGCGCGGCCTGACGTCCGACAATTTCGCCGACCTCAGCTGGCCGCAAAAAATCCTCGACTATCTCTGGCACATCGCGCTGCCGGTGACGGCGCTCGTCCTCGGCTCGTTCGCGACCTCGACGCTGCTGACGAAAAATTCCTTCCTCGACGAGATCAAGAAATCCTACGTGCAGACCGCGCGCATGAAGGGCCTGACTGAGCGGCGCGTGCTTTATGGCCATGTGTTCCGCAACGCGATGCTGATCGTCATCGCCGGATTTCCCGGCGCGTTCATCGGCGCCTTCTTCACCGGCTCCCTTCTGATCGAACAGGTGTTCTCGCTCGACGGCCTCGGCTATCTCTCCTACGATTCGCTCATTCAGCGCGACTATCCGGTCGTGCTCGCCAACCTCTATATTTTCGCGCTCATCGGGCTCGTGGTGAACCTGATTTCCGACCTCACCTACACCTGGATCGATCCTCGCATCGATTTCGAAACGCGAGAGGTGTGAGTTGGACTGGCGCTCCGGCAAATGCGTCCTGGCCGGGCTCGACCCGGCCAACCACGCGACTGCGGGTGACCGAAAGCCAACCGCGGTGACGGTGTCTGTATGACGGACCTCGAAGCTCTCCCTGTCGTGGATGGCGGGTCGAGCCCGGCCATGACGGCGGGGAGCGGCCCGGCCTGGAGCAGGCCAAGGCCCGCGCGAGCCTCGAGCGCCGCCCTTGGCTCTCGCCGATGAACCGGCGCCGGCTCGACAATTTCCGCCGCCACAGGCGCGGCGCCTGGTCGTTCTGGATCTTTTTGGTCCTGTTCGTCGCTTCGTTGTTCGCCGAGTTCATCGCCAACGACCGGCCCCTGATCGCCTCCTACAAGGGCGAGATCCTTTTTCCCGTTCTCTTCGACTACCCCGAGGACAAATTCGGCGGCTTCCAGGCGCGCGCGGATTTTCGCGACCCCTTCATCGCCGACGAGATCAAGGCGCATGGCTGGATGATCTGGCCGCCGATCCGCTTCGCCAATTCGACCACGATTCTCAACCCGCCGACGCCGCTGCCGACGCCGCCGACCTGGATGCTGACCGACGCCCAATGCCGCGCCGCGCTCGAGAAGCAGAATGTCAAAGACGCTGCGAGCGGTCCCGCGTCCCTGCAGCCGGCTTGAGCCGCTCTGGCTCGGCTCCGATCAGGACGGGCACGACATCGTCGCCCGCCTCATCTACGGCTTCCGCATCTCGATTCTGTTCGGACTGACGCTTGCCGGCGTCTCGTCGGTGATCGGCGTCTTCGCCGGCGCGGTGCAGGGCTATTTCGGCGGCTGGCTCGATCTTACGATGCAGCGGGTGATCGAGATCTGGTCGTCGCTGCCGCATCTCTACATTCTCATCATCCTGTCGGCGATCCTCGCGCCGAGCTTCTTCGTCCTTCTGACGATCCTGCTCCTGTTCTCCTGGGTGAGCCTCGTTCACCTGGTCCGGGCCGAGTTCCTGCGGGCGCGCAATTTCGAATATGTCAACGCCGCCCGCGCGCTCGGCCTCTCCAACGCCAAGATCATCGTCAAGCACGTGCTGCCGAACGCCATGGTGGCGACGCTGACCTTCCTGCCCTTCATCGTCAATTCCTCGATCAGCACGCTGACCTCGCTCGATTTCCTAGGCTTCGGCATGCCGCCCGGCTCGCCTTCGCTCGGCGAACTCCTGCTGCAGGGCAAATCCAACCTGTCGGCGCCCTGGATCGGGCTTTCCGCCTTCGTCGTGACGGCGCTGATGCTCTCGCTCCTCATTTTCATCGGCGAGGCGGTGCGCGACGCTTTCGATCCGCGAAAGACGTTCTTGTGAGCGAGGCCGCACCGCTTCTCGATGTGCGCGAGCTCTCGATCGCCTTCGCGCAGAGCGGCGAGCGCCGCACAGTTGTCGATCGCGTCTCCTTTCGACTTGAAAAGGGCCGCACGCTGGCGCTGGTCGGCGAATTCGGGCTCCGGCAAGACCGTCACCGCCCAGGCGATCGTCCGTCTCTTGCCGCAGCCCGCCGCGAGCTATCCAAGCGGCGAGATCTTTTTCCGCGGCCGCGACGTGCTCAAAATGTCGAATGACGAATTGCGCGCCATGCGCGGCCACGCCGTCACCATGGTGTTCCAGGAGCCGATGACGTCGCTCAATCCGCTGCATACGATCGAGCGGCAGATCGGCGAGATCATCGCCCTCCATCACTGGCCGCGCGGCCGTCACGCCAGCGCGCATCGTCGAGCTTCTGACGGAAGTCGGCATCGTCGATCCGGCCCAGAGGCTCGGCGCCTATCCGCATCAGCTCTCCGGCGGACAGCGCCAGCGGGTAATGATCGCCATGGCGCTCGCCAACCGTCCCGATCTCCTGATCGCCGACGAGCCGACGACGGCGCTCGACGTCACCGTGCAGGCGCAGATCCTCAAGCTCCTGAAAGACCTGCAGACCAAGCTCGGCATGGCGATGCTGTTCATCACCCATGATCTCAACGTCGTCCGGCGCATCGCCGACGACGTGATCGTCATGCGCCAGGGAAAAATCGTCGAGGCCGGGGACACCGCGAGCGTGTTCGCCAATCCGCGCCATCCCTATACGCGCGCGCTTCTCGCCGCCGAGCCCAAGGGCGATCCGCCGCCCGCCGATCCTTCGGCGCCGATGATCGCGAGCACGGACAATCTGCGCGTCTGGTTTCCGATCCGGAAAGGGTTTCTGCGCCGCACCGTCGCGCACGTGAAAGCGGTCGACGGCGTTTCGCTCGCGATCCGCGAAGGGCAGACCGTCGGCGTCGTCGGCGAATCCGGCTCCGGCAAGACCACGCTGGGGCTCGCGATTCTGCGGCTCATCCGGTCGGAAGGTCCGATCGTCTATTGCGGACGCGCGATCGACGGCCTGACGTCAAAGGCGATGCGGCCGCTCCGGCGCGAGATGCAGATCGTCTTCCAGGACCCGTACGGTTCGCTGTCGCCGCGCATGTCGGTGGCCGAGATCGTCGAGGAAGGGCTGATCGCGCAGGGGACGAAACTGAACGCCGCCGAGCGGCGCCGCGTCGTCGAACGCGCGCTCGCCGACACCGGGCTCGACCCCTCGACGCTCGACCGCTATCCGCACGAATTCTCCGGCGGCCAGCGCCAGCGCATCGCGATTGCGCGCGCGATGGCGCTCGATCCGCGCTTCGTCGTGCTCGACGAGCCGACATCGGCCTTGGACATGTCGATCCAGGCGCAGATCGTCGATCTCTTGCGCGAACTGCAGCGCCGCCGCAACCTCGCCTATCTCTTCATTTCGCATGATCTGAGGGTCGTGCGGGCGCTGGCGAGCGAGATCATCGTGATGCGGCGCGGCAAGGTGGTCGAGAGCGGCGACGCGCGGGCGGTCTTCAGCGCGCCGCAGAACGACTATACGCGCGCCCTGTTCGCCGCCGCCTTCGCCAATGAGGCGACGCTCGACGCGGTCGTGAACCAGTGAGTGATCGCTCCGCGAACCACGCTGTGCTCCCCTTCTCCCTCAGGGAGAAGGTGGCCCGACGGGCCGGATGAGGGCCCGCACCGGCGGCGCGGGGCGCGTTTCGCGCGCAAACCCTAACCTCCGACCCCTCTCCCGTTGGAGAGGAGGGTAGTGACCCGCGCGATCCTCATCGTCCTCGACTCGGTCGGCTGCGGCGGCGCCGAGGACGCTAAGGCTTATGGCGACGAGGGCGCCGATACGCTCGGCCATATCGCCGAAGCCTGCGCCGACGGGCGGGGCGACCGCGAGGGCTTGAGGCGCGGACCGCTGAAATTGCCGCGGCTCGAGGCGCTGGGGCTTGGCCACGCCATGAAGGCCTCGACCGGCCGCGCTCCGCCCGGGCTTCGCGCTTCCCGAGCCGCGCGGCCAATGGGGCTACGGAATCGAGACTTCGCGCGGCAAGGATACGCCCTCCGGCCATTGGGAGCTCGCCGGCACGCCGGTCGACTTCGACTGGGGCTATTTCCCGGAGACCATTCCCGCCTTTCCGGCGGCGCTGACCGAGGCGCTGATCGCGCGAAGGCAAGCTCACGGGAATTCTCGCCAACCGCCACGCCTCCGGCACGGCGGTGATCGACGATTATGGCGAGGAGCACCTGCGGACGTTGAAACCCGATCTGCTACACCTCCGCCGACTCGGTGCTCCAGATCGCCGCGCACGAGCAAGCCTTCGGACTCGAGCGGCTCTATGATCTTTGCCGGATCGCGCGCCGGCTTTGCGATCCGCTGAATATCGGGCGCGTGATCGCGCGTCCGTTCCTCGGCGCGAGCGCCAAGGACTTCGCCCGCACGGCCAATCGCAAGGATTTCGCGATGCCGCCGCCGGACGGCAATATCTTGCAGCGGGCCGCCCGCGCTGGCCGCGCGGATCGTCTCGATCGGCAAGATCGGCGACATTTTCGCCCACCGCGACACCGGCGACGAGCGCAAGGGCAAGAGCAACGACGGCAATGTCGACCTTCTCATCGAGGCGCTTGCAGACGGCGCCGGAGGGCGGCCTGATCTTCGTCAATCTAGTCGATTTCGACACCGAATGGGGCCATCGCCGCGACGTCCCTGGTTATGCCGCCTGTCTCGAAGCCTTCGATCGACGGCTTGGCGCCATCGAAGCGGCGATGCGCCCTACCGACTTCTGCGTCATCACCGCCGACCACGGAAACGACCCGACCTTCCGTGGCTTCGATCATACCCGCGAGCACGTGCCCATCCTCGCCTTTGGCGCCGGCGCTGCTGCGGGTCCAATTGGAGCGCGCTCAAGCCTTGCCGACGTCGCCGAGACGATCGCGGCCAAGCTCGGCCTGCCGCACGGCGCCCATGGGCGCGCCTGGACTTCATGACCTTCGAGCTCGACGATCGGCTCGCGCGCGACACGTTTGTCGTTGGCGACTGGCCGCTGTGTCGCGTGCTGTTGATGAACGACGTCCGCTGGCCATGGCTTATCCTTGTGCCCCAGCGGGAAGGCCTGGTCGAACTGAGCGACCTTGAACTCGCGGACCAGATGCAACTGATGGACGAAGCGGGCCGCGCTTCGCGGTTCCTGAAGAGTCACGCGCAGGCCTACAAGATCAATGTCGCCGCTCTCGGCAATATCGTCCGTCAGCTTCATCTGCACGTTGTGGCGAGGGTCATTGGCGATCCGGCATGGCCGGGGCCGGTCTGGGGGCATGGCGCCGCGACGCCCTACTGCAACGGCGCGGAGCAAGCGCTCATCCTGGCGGCAAGGACAGGCTTCGGGTTGTAGTCCGTCAGGCTCAGTCCGGGATAGCGCCGATTGCGCGCCTGTCCGGAAACCGTCATAAGGCCGCCCCATCGTCCGGTTAGTCGAAGCCGGGAGGTCATGGCGTCGCTGGCTGAGATGGCTCGCGAGTGGTTCGCCAGATGACGGAGGGGTGCATGTCCGACGCATTTCAAGATCGTGAGAACACGTTCGAAAAACAGTTCGCCCACGACGAGGACCTGCGTTTCAAGGCCGTGGCGCGCCGCAACAAGGCGGTCGCGCTCTGGGTCGCCGAGAAGAAGGGGCTCTCCGGCGCGGACGCCGAGAAATACGCAAGTGACTTCGTCGGCGCGCAGATCGGAAAGAGCGACGACGACGTCGAAGCCGCGCTTAAGGCAGACCTCGCCCAAGGCGACATCGATCTCTCGGATCACCGTCTGCGCAAGAAGATGGACGAGGAGATGGCGGTTTCGGTCGCCTCGGTGAGAGCGGGCAAGTAAGACGCGGCGTCTCGTTCACGATTCCGCGGGACGCGCGAGCGGCGAAAATGCGGCCGCTACGGCCTCGTAGACTTCGCGCTTGAATGGCACGACAAGCTCCGGGAGACGCTCCAGAGGCTCCCAACGCCAATTGTCAAATTCCGCGTCGTGAGCGCCGCCGGCCGGATGATGGACGTCGATCTCCTTCTCCTCGCCGACAAACCGGAACAGAAACCACTTTTGCGTCTGCCCGCGATACCGGCCGCTCCACCGTCCTCGAGCGTCTTCCGGCAAATCGTAGTTGAGCCATTCTGGCAGTTCCGCAATCAGTTCAGTCGAACGAACGTTGGTCTCTTCCCAAAGCTCGCGCTTCGCGGCTTCGAGCGGTTGTTCGCCCTCATCGATCCCCCCCTGCGGCATTTGCCACGAGTGAGGGTCCAAGACTTCAGAGCCGCGCTTGCGCTTGCGATGTCCAATGAACGCATGGCCGTTGAGATTGACAAGCGCGACGCCGACGCATGGCCGATATTGTCGTCCCCTCATCGGCGGACGGACAGGTTCGATTGAGTGGACAGCCCCGCGGTTTCCGACATGAGGGCGGAGAGCGGGACCAATGCGACACCCTTCGCATCGAGTCCATTCGCCCACCGCGCCAGGTGTTCGACGCTGATTGGCGTAGCGGAGGCGACACCGATCGCCGAACCGTGCTGACGTGCGAGCGCGACAAGCCGAGCCAGCGCGGCGTCAATAGCCTCCGGCGCCGCATTGGCGTCGATCACGACGTCGTCCCGTGCGGAAGGCATTGCCAGCGTCGCAGCGCCATCGAGTGCGCCGCCCCGCGCCGAAGGACCGTCGAGATAGCCGACGCCCCGAGCGGCGATCTCCTTAAGAATGGGCGCCATATTTTGCTGATCCGCCGTGAACTTGCCGCCAGAATCGTTGGTCACCGCAACATAGCCGGTGAAGCGACCCATTTGCCAGCGGAGCGCATCGAGGTTCTCGGCGTCGGACGCGGACGTCCGCAGGACATGCGGTCCTAAGTCGCCAGTTGCATCCGAAGACTCCTTTATCTGAGCCTCGAGGACCGTCTCGTGCCCTGCTGCCCGAGCCTGCGCCGCTTGCTCCTCGACCGCCGTCTGGGTGGGCGCAAACGCAAGCGTGATCGCGCCGGGCAGCTCAGTGATTGCGCTCCCTACGCCCTCAGCGGCGAGACCAAGTCCACCAACCACAAAGGCAATGCGAGGACCGCCCGCCGCTGGACCGGGGGCCGAGATGGCCGCCCTTGCGTAAACATCAATCGGGCGCGCGCCGTCGGCCCCGATGCGCGGCAAGAGGCCGTAGCTCGACTTTTCGATGAGGCGAGGGTCGGGAGCGGGCGCGAGCTTGACGCCGAGCGCCTGCGCCACATCGATGATGAGCGGCTTCGGCGGTCCGCCGCTGCCTCGCGTGACCTTGACCTCGCTTGGCGCTTCGGCTTGCGCGGCAGGGGCCGCCGTCGGCGCAGGGGTTTGGCGTATGCTTGCCGTTACGTCTGGGGCGTCCGGCTTGCGCGGCGCGGGCGCCACTTCAACTTTCGCCACCGCGAACGGTTCACCATTGAGGGATAAGTCTGGTCGCGGAAGCGTAAGGACGCCGACAACGATCGCCAGAAGCGTGGCGCCGATCGCTGCTCCTTTGGTCGGACGCTTACGCCGAACCGGAAGCGCGGCTGCGGCGCCGGAGTCAAGACCGAGCGGTTCGTCCAGTTCGTCCCACACTTCAGGCGACGCTCCTTGCTCTGAACGTCTCAGGCTCGCGGATCAACCTTGCCCGAGCCTATGCGAAGCCTCCCGGGGCCGAGGCGGCCGCAAGCCTTTCGCTTCATTGGCGCCGCTGATACGAGTCGACGCAGCCTTTCGACGATCCATGACCCAACCGTGAAGCCTTGCCGATGGCCCGCAATCTGATCACTGACATCGCGGGCGTACTCGTCGGGTCGGCCGAGGACGAGCGGGTCGCGACCGGCGTCACCGTGGTTCTGTTCGAGGAGCCCGCGGTCGCGTCAATCGCTTTGAATGGCGGCGCGCCCGCGCTCCGCGACACCGCCTTGCTAGAGCCGGAAATGACCATCGAGCGGGTCGACGGTTTTGTTCTGTCCGGCGGATCGGCTTTCGGCCTCGACGCGGCGGGCGGCGTGATGGCCTACCTCGTCGAGATCGGTCGCGGCTTCGAGCATCGTGGGACGCGCGTGCCGATCGTGCCGGGCGCGAGCCTGTTCGATCTCCTCAACGGAGGGGATAAATCGTGGGGACGCAAGCCGCCGTACTGGGATTTGGGCCTCGAGGCGGCGTCGAACGCCGCCGCTGATTTCGCACTTGGAACCGCCGGCGCGGGATTTGGCGCGACCACCTACAATTTGAAGGGGGGCTTAGGCTCCGCCAGCGCGGTGACCTCGAGCGGCTTTCAAGTGGGGGCGCTCGTCGTCGTCAATTCGGTCGGCCGGGCGACGCGAGGCGAAAGTCCATATTTCTGGGCTGCGCCTTACGAACGCGACGGCGGAATTCGGCGGCGTCGGCTTCGGCCCAAAAGCGATTGACGACCACTTGTCGCTCCGCCTCAAGTCCGACACGCCATCCAGCACCGACCTTATGGTTGTCGTCACCGACGCGGCGTTGACGACAACGCAGCTCAAACGTGTAGCGACCATGGCTCAGGACGGTTGCGCGCTTGCGCTGCGTCCAGCCCATGCGCCGATGGATAACGACGTCGTCTTCGCCGCGGCCACAGCGCGGGCCAGCGCAGTTCCAGACATTCGGGATTTGACGGAGATTGGGATGTTGGGCGCGGAATGTGTCGCACGAGCGATTGCGCGCGGCGTTTACGAAGCTTCGCCGCTGCCGTTTCCGGGCGCGCAGCCGACATGGCGGCAGCGGCGGGGGATGATCGACCCGATGAATCGTATCGCGCCTGCGAGCGGTCGATAAATCTCGACCGCTAACTCAGGGCGATCACCTGTCGCTCGGCAGCGCGGGCTGAGCCGTCTTAAGCGCCTGAGCCTGCGAGCGCCATTTCTCCGCCTCGATCCGCCTTTGGCGCGAGGCTCGCCGATGGCGCCCCTGCGAGAACCAGGTCGCCAGCGCGCCCGCGACGACGCCGAGCATGGCCGCGACAGTCACCACCGCAAACAGCGGCGCATCGATCGAGAGCGCCGCATTTTCGGTGGTGGAGAATGGGTCGAACGAGACGGTCACGAAATCGCGATTGGCGAAGGCGAAACCGAGGAGGACCACGGCGCAGAGAACGAGAATCACGACTTTTATGAAGCGAACCATGAAAGCCTCATCCGCTTGGCCAGGCAAGCGACAGCAATTGTTCGAACGACCTCAGATCGCTCAGCCGAGCGATTGAGACGCTCGCGCATTTCTTTGCCGGTCTTGAAGAACGGCGCCAGTTTCTCGGTCACCGGAACTTTGTCGCCAGTGCGCGGATTGCGACCGGTGCGGGCCTGGCGCTGCTTGGTCGAGAACGCGCCGAAGCCGCGCAACTCGACACGTTCGCCGCGAGCGAGAGCGTTTGTGATTTCGCCGAGTATGGCGTCGATGATGTTCTCGATGTCACGCTGATAAAGATGCGGGTTGCGAGCGGCCATGCGCTGCACGAGCTCAGACTTGATCACCGAATGTCCCCAACTCGAAATGCCCCGGCGTTCGCCTCGCCTTCATGCCCCGAAACGGGGGCCAGCATCAATAGCAAACCAGCAGTGTTTTCGCTTCCATTCGTTCGGCGCTTCCCGCGCCCCAAAGACGTGGCCGAACGCTCAATCCGAACGTAGAACCTCATATTGGCCGGTCCGTCGAAAGCGCGTGAGATAGGACGGAATGATCGCCTCGGCCGCTTGCGGCAGGACGCCGAGAGAACTCAGAACGCGTCCCTCGGCCTCGGCTTCCGCGGAGACGACGTTGTCGGAGGCAAGCAAATCGACCTGATCGCGGGTCGTCGTCAGCAATTTGGGAAAAAGCCCAAATGTCGCCTTGGACGCGAACTGTGTCGAGGACGCCATCCATCGCGACGGAGCCAGGGGAAGGCCGATAAGCAGACGGCGGCGATCAATGGCGCCGAGTGTCAACTCGGCCGCTTCGCGCAACGTCATCGTTCTCGGACCGCCGAGCTCGTACACCGTGCCAGGCTTAGCCAAACCGGAGAGCGCCGCAGCGACCGCCCGTGCGACATCGCCGACATAAACCGGCTGCAGACGACTTTCGCCGCCGCCCATCAGGGGCAAAACAGGCATGTAGCAAGCCAGCGCGCCGAAGCGGTTGAAGAAGCCATCCTCTGGCCCAAAAACCACCGAGGGACGCATGACGACCGCGTCGGGAAATGTCTCACGCGTCGCTTTCTCGCCGAGCCCCTTGCTCGCGATATAGGGCGATGCGGAGTTCGGGTCCGCGCCGATTCCCGAAATATGCACATAGGCTGGAACGCGCGCGGCCAATGCGGCGCGCGCCAGCGCCGACGCGCCCTCGACGTGCACGGCCGTGTAGGTCTGCGCCCCGGTCTCCGCCGTCACGCCGGTGGCGTTGACGACCGCGGTTGCGCCCTCGACCGCCGCGGCGATCGAGTCCGGGAAGCGAAGATTGGCTTGCACCGGCTGGATCTGTCCCACGCCGCCGATCGGCTGCAGGAAAGAGGCGAGATCGGGCCGCCGCACCGCCACCCGGACACGCCATCCCTCGTGGACCAGCGCCCTTACGATATAGCGCCCGAGAAATCCCGACCCGCCGAATACCGTCGCCAAACGGTCGGCTTCCCTGGTGGCTTCGCTCATCCACGTCCTCTCGACAGGCGCGCCCACCATTTTAGGCGAAGGCGCGCGCACTGTATACCGCGAAACGCGCTCAGCGCTCGCCAAAAGTTTAGGCGTGCGCCTTCTGGCGCGCGGCGACGACCTGATCGGCCGCGCGCCCGGAAAGCTCGGCCAAATGATCGAATTTGGTCTCGAACGCGCCCGACGCCGGAGGTCGCGGAGCGCAATTCGACAATGAGATCGCCAATTTCAGCCTCCGGGATCAGCGCTCGCAGCGCTTCCCAGCCCGCCCAGCCTTCCCGGGCCTCGAAGCCTAGGATCTGACCGCGCCGTGCGCTGACCAGCGCGCTCGCCCGCGCGAGCGCGTCGGTAGGCACGTAGAGGGTCACCGAGAGGATTGGCTCCAGCAGCATCGGACGCGCTTTGACCAGGGCCTCGTCCAAAGCGAGCTTCGCCGCCGCGCGGAAGGCCATGTCGGAGGAATTGACCGTGTGGTAGGAGCCATCGACCAAGGTTACCGAGACGTCGACCACCGGAAATCCAAGCGGTCCGCGCATCATTGCGTCGCGTGCGCCGGCTTCGACGGAAGAAAAATACTGCCTTGGCACGGATCCGCCATGCACCCGCTCGGCGAAGGCGAAACCCTCGCCGCGGACGCGTGGGGCGACCTCGACGACGACGTCGCCGAATTGGCCATGGCCGCCCGATTGTTTCTTGTGCCGTCCTCGCACCGTGACAGCGTCGCGAATCGATTCCCGGTAGGCGACCGACGGTTTGTGCGATTGGATGGTTACGCCGAAGCGGTCGGCGAGCCGCTCGGCGGTCACGCGCAAGTGCATTTCGCCCTGACCGAGCAACTTCAATTCAGACATCTCGGCGTCTTGGACATAAGACAGCGCGCGATCCTCTTCACAAAGTTTGGCCAAGGCGCTCGCGAGCCTGACCTCGTCCTTTCGATCCTTGACGCGGATGGCGATTCCCTGCGTTGCCGGCGGAGCGCCAGCCGTCGCGCCGAGCGACGGAGCGGTTCGCCCGTCAGCAATGCGATCGCCGGTCGCAAGGTCTTCCAGCCGCGCGAAAGCGACGGTGTCGCCCTCTTCGGCGCGCGTCAGTTTCGACGACATGGCGCCCATGAGGCGGGCCAATCCGCCGATCCGCTCCTCGACGCCGCGCGAGTTGATGACAGTCGCCCCGTCGGCAAAAGAACCACGCAGCACCCGCGCCAGTGATAGCTTGCCTCCGTGCGCGGTGTGGATCGTGCGCACCACCTGCGCCAGAGCTGGCCCTTTGTCCTCAATGCCAAGCCGCTTGCGCGTATGGGAGACGCCTGGCGACTCGTGCCTCAGCGCCTTGAGGAGCCTGGTGACGCCGTGGCCGCCGATCGCTGAACCCAGGAGCACCGGCACGACCTGTCCGTCGCGCAGTTCGCGGGCCAGATCGTCAAAGACAAGGTCCTTCGGCGGATCGATGTCGCTGATCAATTGCTCCATCAGCGCGTCGTCATAATCGGCGAGCTTCTCGAGCATCAGATAGCGCGCCTGCTTCTCCTCCGGGAGCACTCCCGCCGGCATCTCGATGACGCTGGACGGCGCGGCTTCCCGATAGACGAAGGCCCGCTCGAGCGCGAGATCGACAAATCCGGTGGCGACGCCATCCTCCCAGACCGGAATTTGGCGCAGCAGCAGCGGCGTGCGCGAGGCCGGTTGAAGCATCTCAAGCGTTTCGCGCAATCCCCCGTTCGCCTGATCGATTTTGTTGAGGAAGAGGATGCGCGGCAACCCCAGGTCTTCCAGTTCGCGCAGAATAACCTGTAGCGCTGGGACCTTGCGGGGGTCGGCCTCGCATACGACGACGGCGGCGTCGCAAACGGGCAAGGCGTAGCGCATGTCATGGATGAATTCGATCGAACCGGGAGAATCGAAGAAGGTGAGTCGGTCCCCGAAATAGTCGATGCTGGCGACGTTGGGCTCGACGCTCATCGCGTGGCTGCGCGCCTCCGAGCTCGAATCTCCTACAGTCGTGCCTTCGCGAACGGACCCTTGCCGCGCCACGGCGCCGCCGCGCGCCAATATTCCTTCCAGAAGGCTGGTTTTTCCGCTCTGAAACGGCCCGACGATCGACACCAGACGGGGACCGGCCACGCGGTTCTCGTGATTGGCTGCGCTCATATCGGCCTCCCTCTAGCGTCACGCGGCGCACTGAGGCGCTGCGCGCGTTCCGTTCGCGAGGCGGTCGACTCCCTAGACCCGAGCGCGTCCCTCGGACGCGATTTTCTCAGTTATACCCGCGCCTGTGTCTTTGTGTCGGCGTCGTCGACCACTGCGGACCCGCTGTGGTGTGGACTGACATCGTTGCAAGAACAGGCGCGCCGCGCAAGACGGTTTGCAGACGGATCGCGAAGCCGCCGCGACGGCCTCGCATTCGCCCGCCGGCCTCTTGTATGGGACGGCTCGAACGCACGTGTGGGCTAGGTAAGATGTTCATAGGTCAGGGCCAATCCATCGACGCCGGGCAAGTGGCGGCGGCGCTCAACGGGCGCTCGGTTGTTCTTGTCGGCATGATGGGGGCGGGAAAAACTTCGGTCGGCAAACGGCTAGCGGCCAAGCTCGGACTGCCGTTCGTCGACGCCGACGCGGAGATCGAAGCGGGCGCCCAACTGACGATTTCGGAGATTTTCGAGCGGTTCGGCGAGGCTTATTTTCGCGAAGGCGAGCGCAAGGTGATCGCTCGCCTGCTCAATAGCGGACCGCTGGTGCTGGCGACCGGCGGCGGCGCGTTCATGAATGCGACCACGCGCGAGAATATCGCTCCCCACGGCCTCTCGATCTGGTTGAAGCCGAGTTTTGACGTTTTGTTCGCCCGGGTGCGCAAAAAGTCCAATCGGCCGCTTTTGAAGACCGCCGACCCAGAACAAACGCTGCGTCAATTGCTGGAAGAGCGGTCGCCGACCTATGCGCTTGCCGATCTCACCATCGAATCTGGTCGACGCCGCTCATGACTCGGTCGTTGACGCCATTCTCGCGCGCCTCCACCTCACGCTCAGCAAAGAGATTGGGGCGCCGGCCGAGCCGCGGCGCCGCGTGGAGGTCGCGCTCGGCGCGCGCGCCTATTCGATTCTGATCGGGTCGGGTCTTCTCGACGAGGCGGGCGCCGAAATCGCCGAGATCGCTCCGGGCGTCAATTGCGCGGTGGTGACCGATGCGCAAGTGGCGCCGCTCTATCTTGACCGGCTCGCGGCAAGCCTCGAATCAAGCGGGTTTGCGCTCCACGTCGATCGTCTGCCCGCCCGGGGAAGGCACGAAGTCGTATGCCGAGTTCGCTCGCGTCGCCGACGCGCTGATCGAGGCGCGTATCGAGCGGAAAGACATTGTCATCGCGCTCGGCGGGGGCGTCATCGGCGACCTTGCCGGGTTCTGCGCCGCGACGCTGCGCCGCGGGGTGCGACTCGTGCAGATCCCGACGACGCTGCTGGCTCAGGTCGACTCCAGCGTCGGCGGCAAGACTGGAATCAATTCGCGGCACGGAAAAAACCTTGTCGGCGCCTTTCATCAACCGTCGCTCGTGCTGGCCGACACCGACTGTCTCGATACGCTTGAGCGAGCGCGATTTTCGCGCCGGCTTCGCGGAGGTGGTCAAGTACGGGCTCATTGGCGACCGCGGCTTTTTCGAGTTTTTGGAAGCAAATTGGCGCGATGTATTCGCGGGCGGACCATCTCGCGCTCGACGCGATCGCGATCAGCTGCGCGGCCAAGGCGCGTGTCGTCGTCGCTGACGAAACGGAGCAAGGAGAGCGCGCGCTGCTCAATCTCGGGCATACTTTTGGCCACGCTTTGGAGAATCTGACCCACTATGATCCGGCGCGGCTCGTGCACGGCGAAGGTGTCGCCATCGGGATGGCCTTGGCGTTCCGCTTCTCTCGTGACCTCGGTTTGTGCTCCGGGCAAGACGCCGGCGCGAGTCGAAGCGCATTTGAAGGCTGTCGGCCTTCCGACTCGCATTCAGACGATTCCCGGGTTCGAGGCGGACCCGGAGAAGCCTCTTGGCCGCGATGCGCCAGGACAAGAAGGTCGAGCGCGGCAAACTGACCTTCATCCTCGTCAGAGGCATCGGCGAGAGCTTCGTCGCCCGCGACGTTGACGAAGGGAGCGTCCAGGCTTTCCTGGCGCGCGAACTGGCGCCTTCGAGCTGAAGCCCCGCGAAGCGCATTACGGCCGATGGCGGGCGTGCTAGAATTCCTCGATGTCGTACCCCCTCGACATTCTCGTTATCGTTCTTAGCGTCATCGCCGCGGCGTTCTTCGCCGGCGCCGAGACCGCCCTGACCGCGGCCTCTCGCGCCCGCATGCATGCGCTCGAAACGGCGGGCGATAAGCGGGCGAAGTTGGTCACGCGTCTCATCGGCGCTCGCGGACGTCTCATCAGCGCAATGCTGCTCGGAGGGCAACTCGTCACCATCGGCTCTTCGGCGATCGCGACGAGCGTCCTGCTTAAGGCCTTCGGCGAGCGCGGCGTGTGGGCCGCGACCGCAATCATGACCGCGCTGATTGTCGTTTTCGGCGAGGTGATGCCGAAGACCATCGCGATCGCCTATCCGGATCGCGTTTCGCTCCTCATCGCGCCGCTGGTTTCCTTCTTCGTGACCGTTTTCGGTCCGATCGTGAGCGCGGTCGAGATCCTGGTGCGCGGCGTCCTGCGCCTATGCGGCGTCTCGCTCGGCGAGGGCGACCCCGGCGTTTCTGGCCACGAGGAACTCAAGGGCGCGGTCGACATCCTGCATCGCGACGGCGAAGTCGAGCGCGACGAGCGCGACATGTTCGGCGGTCTTCTGGAGCTGTCTGAGATCCCGGTCTCGGACGTCATGGTCCACCGCACCAAGATGCGGCTCATCGACGCCGACCTGCCGCCTGAAGAGCTTGTGCGGGAGGTCATCGCTTCTCCCTATACAAGAATGCCGCTTTGGCGCGGGGAGCCGGACAACATTATCGGCATCCTGCACGCTAAGGACCTGCTCAGGGCGTATGTCGCGGCGGGCGGAGACGCCAGCAAACTTAATCTTGCTGATCTCACCCTCGAGCCGTGGTTCATCCCCGAATCGACCACGTTGCGTGACCAGCTTCAGGAGTTTCTGCGCAGAAAGACCCACTCCGCTCTTGTCGTTGACGAGTATGGCGTCGTGCAGGGGCTGATCACGCTTGAAGACATTATCGAGGAGATCGTCGGCGATATTCGTGATGAGCACGACGTCGCGGTCCAGGGCGTGCGCAAACAGCGCGACGGCTCGGTCATCGTCGATGGCTCGGCCACCATCCGGGAGCTCAATCGCGCGATGGGCTGGAATCTGCCCGACGACGAAGCCGCGACGGTGGCTGGCCTTGTGATTCACGAAGCGCGCTCCATTCCAGAGTCGCGTCAGACCTTCAGTTTCCACGGATTCCGCTTCGAAGTGCTGCGCAAGCAGCGCAATCGGATCGCCGCGCTCAGAATTACCCCGCTCGTGCCGCGGCTGGCGGCGCCCGGAGCGGTCGGTCGCGACGGGGAGGCGGCGTCCCCCGGCTGAGGCGAGCCGTTTCATCCGTTGCCGGTTTGCCACAGTTACCTATATAAGCCCCGGTTCATCGGCCAGCGGCCGACAAGAGGTTTGGATGTCCTGGAACAATCAAGGCGGGGGCCCCTGGCGCTCGCCCGGGCGTGGCCCATGGGGCCAAGGGCCGGTTGGCTCTCAGCCGCCGAGCGATCTCGAGGATATCATCCGCCGCGTCCAGGAGGCTCTCGGCAAACTGACGCCCGGCGGACCCAAGCGCAGGGCGGCAAAGGGTTTGGCGGCCGAGGCGCGCTGTTGCTGCTTCTCGCAGCCCTCTTGCTGTGGTTCGCCTGGGGAACGTTCTATACGGTCCAACCCAACGAAGTCGGCATCAACCTTGTCTTTGGCCGTTACACCGGCAAAACAGCCGCCGGGTTGAACACCAATTGGCCCTGGCCGATCGGGTCGGTGATTAAAGTTCCGGTCTGGGATCAGCAGATCACCGAAGTGGGCTATCGCAGTCTCGGCGGCAGCACCGATATTCCCGAAGAGAGCCAGATGCTGACCGGCGACAAGAATATCGTCGACGTTCACTTTCGGGTGAACTGGCAGATCGATCCGGCCAAGCCGGAAGACTACGTCTTCAACATTCTCAACCCGCGCGAGACGGTCAAAGCGGTGGCCGAGAGCATCATGCGCGAGGTCGTCGGCCTGAAGACCATCGACGGCATTCTCACCACCGACCGGGCGTCGGTCGAGGCCGACGTGCAGAAGCGGATGCAGGACCTGCTCAACTCGTATCGGGCTGGCGTGCTCGTGAAGCAGGTTCAGCTGCAGTCCGTCGACGCTCCGAGCGAGGTCCTTTCCGCCTATCGCGACGTCACCGCGGCGCAGCAAGACCAGCAGCGCGCCGTCAACGAGGCTGAGACCTACGCCAACAAAGTTGTTCCAGAGGCCGAGGGCGGGGCGGCCCGCATTGTCGCCGAGGCCCAGGCCTATCGCGAGCAGACGATCCTCGAGGCCAAGGGCCAGACCGCCCGCTACAACCAGATTTACCAGCAGTACAAGAAGGCGCCGGCCGTAACGCGCGAGCGCATGTATCTCGAGACGATGGAGCGGGTGCTTGGCCCGATGGACAAGACCATCGTCGATTCGAACTCCGCGAGCCCGCCCGTGCCCTATATCGCGCTCGACCCGTTGCAGCCCAAGACGGGAGCGGGCGCCAAATGATCCGGTCCCTGAACGGCGTCGTCCTCGCCGCGATCGCGGTTGTCGCCATCATCCTCGTCTCGATGGCGACGTTTATCGTCAACCCGACCGAACAAGCGCTGATCTTGCGGTTCGGCCAGCCCGTGCGCGACCTCATCGACGCGCCCGGCCTCTATTTCAAATGGCCGTTCGTCGATACGGTCGTCTATATCGATAAGCGCATTCTCGCGCTCGACAACGAGCGGCAGGAGGTGCTGGTGTCCGACAATCAGCGCCTCGAGGTCGACGCCTTCGTGCGCTACCACATCGCCGATCCGCTGCTGTTTTATCAATCGGTCTCCGACACCCGCGGCGCCGACGCGCAACTCGGCGGCATGCTGAATTCGGCGCTGCGCCGCAGTCTGTCGGGGGCGTCGATCACCGATATCGTGCGCGACAAGCGCGACGCGCTGATGGCCGACATCCGCGATCAGATGATCGTGGGCGCGAAGCGCTTCGGCCTCGACGTCGTCGACGTGCGCATCAAGCGCGCGGACTTGCCGGCGGAGAACTCGGAGGCGGTGTTCCGTCGCATGCAGACCGAACGGCAACAGCGCGCCGCCTCCTATCGCGCGCAAGGGTCGCAGCAGAGCCAGCAGATCAAGGCGGAGGCCGACCGGAAGGTCACCGTCATCACCGCCACGGCTCAGCAGCAGTCCGACCAGATCCGCGGCGAGGGCGACGGCGAGCGCAACCGCATCTTCGCCGAGGCCTATGGCGCGGACCCCGATTTTTTCGGCTTCTACCGCTCGATGCAGGCCTATGAGAATAGCTTCGCCAACGGGCGGACGCGGGCGCTCATCAGTCCGAAGTCGGACTTCTTCCGGTACTTCTCGACGCCGAACCCCGCTCCCGAGGCTGCGGCGCCGCCCGCGCCGACGGCAAACGCCGCGCCGTCAGCGAAGGCGGACTGAGATGCGCGATGGCCTCGCGGACTGCGAGCCCCAGGGGACAAGCCTCGCCAGAGCAGCCGTTTTAAGCCAGACTGATCGACGAATCTGAGGAGAGACCCCATGCTGAACGACGGGTTGCGAATTTCGACGGGGCCTCGCCGCGGAGCAAAATCGGCGGGCGCGCTCGCGGTCCTTTCGGTCCTTCTCGCCGCTCCGCTCGCCTTGCGCCGTTGAGCCCCGCGGCGCGCCGCAGGCGCGGCCGAGCAATCTCGCCGACCTCGTCGACCAGGTCGCCGAGGCGGTCGTCAATATTTCGGCCACCCAGACGGTCGAAGACAAAGAGAGTCGCCGCTCCAGATTTGCCCAAGGGCACGCCCTTCGACGAGATGTTCGAGGAGTTCTTCAAGAATCACGGCATCAACCCGCAGCCGCGCGCCCGCCGCGCGCAATCCTTGGGCTCCGGCTTCGTCATCGATCCGAGCGGCATCGTCATCACCAATAATCACGTGGTCGGGGACGCCAACGACATCGTCGTCATCTTCACCGACGGCCGCAAGCTCAAGGCCACCGTGGTCGGCAAGGATGCGAAGGTGGACGTCGCGGTCTTGAAGGTCGAGAGCGACAAGCCGCTCAAGACGGTCAAGTTCGGCGACAGCGACAAGATGCGCGTCGGCGACGGCGTGATGGCGGTCGGCAATCCGTTCGGCCTCGGCGAAACCGTGACCGCCGGCATCATTTCCGCCCGCAACCGCAACATCGACAGCGGCCCGTATGACGACTTCCTGCAGACCGACGCCTCGATCAACAAGGGCAATTCGGGCGGCCCGCTGTTCAATCTGCAGGGCGAGGTGATCGGCATCAACACCGCGATCCTTTCGCCTTCGGGCGGCTCGATCGGCATCGGCTTCGCCACCCCCTCGGCGACCGTCCAGCCGGTGATCGGGCAGCTGCGAGCAGTTCCACGAGACCCGGCGCGGATGGCTTGGCGTGCGGATCCAGCCGGTCGACGACACCATCGCCGACAGCCTCAATCTCGGATCGGCGCGCGGCGCGCTGGTCGCCGGCGTGGACGAGAAGGGCCCGGCAAAGCCGGCTGGCCTGATGGCGGGCGACGTGATCGTCAAGTTCGACGGCAAGGACGTCAAGGAATCGCGCGATCTTCCGCGCCTCGTGGCTTCGATGGCGGTCGGCAGGCAAGTCGAGGTCGTGGTCGTGCGCAACGGCAAGGAAGTCACCAAGACGGTGACGCTGGGGCGTCTCGAGGACGGAGAAAAGAAGACCGCGGCGCTCACCACCGAAAAGGACGACTCGCTGAAGACCGGACGCCGTCACCAAGGCGCTTGGGCATGGAGTTTTCCGCGCTCGGCGACGAGGCGCGCAAGACCTTCAAGATCAAAGACAGCGTCAAGGGCGTGGTCGTGACCGCCGTCGATCCCGGCTCGGCCGCGGCGGAAAGGGGCCTGCACGCCGGGCGATGTGGTCGAGGAGGTCAATCATCAGGCGGTCGAACATCCGGGCGACGTCGCCAAGGCGATCGAGGCCGCGAAGGCGGACTCGAAGAAGCCGGCTCTGTTGCTCGTCTCCAACGGCGAGGGCGAGGTTCGCTTCGTCGCCGTGCCGGTGGAATGAGCCCAAGGGAGCAGCGCAATGGCAGACGGACCCGTGACGGCGGACAATGCGCTCGCGGTGGCGCGAGATGTGCTCAAGCGCGCGCCGCTGATCGACGGGCACAATGATCTCCCTTGGGTGATCCGGGTCGACAGGGCGGCGCGAGGCGACGTCCTCGCCTACGATCTGAACCGGGTTCACGAGCGCACGGACACCGACATTCCGCGACTGCGCGAAGGCATGGTGGGGGCGCAGTTCTGGGCCGCGTTTCAGCCGACCAACGCGCCCCATCCGGCGCGCACCGCGCTCGAGCAGATCGACCTCATCCGCCGCATCGAAGAGGCGCATCCCGACGTGTTCCTGCCGGCGCGCCAGGCGGCCGACTACGCCCGGGCAAAGTCGCAGGGCAAGATCGCCTCCTTCATCGCGGTCGAGGGCGGCGTGGGGCTCGAGAATTCGCTGAGCCCGCTGCGCATCTGGCATGCCGCGGGCGTGCGGCTGATGACGCTTTGCCACAACGAAACCCTCGACTGGGTCGATTCCGCCACCGACGCGCCGCGCAACGGCGGCCTCAACGCCTTCGGGCGCGCGATTATCGGCGAGCTCAACCGCCTCGGGCATCGTGATCGATCTCGCGCACACGTCTCATGACGCGATGCGCCGGGTGCTCGACGTGACCGAAGCGCCGGTGGCGCTTGTCGCATTCCAACGCCTTTTCGCTCTGCGACCATCCGCGCAACACGCCTGACGACGTTCTCAAGCGCCTCAAGGCCAATGGCGGCCTGGTCATGGCGACTTTCGTGCCCGGCTTCGTGTCGCAGGCCGTTGCGCGACTGGCTGCGCCGTTCGCGCGACGGCTATGGCAAGGCGCCGCTCGCCGCCGATCCCAAGGCCCAGTTGGCCGACCTCGAGACCAAGCACGGCTCGGCGCCGAAGGCGAGCCTCGAGCAGGTCGCCGACCACATCGTGCGCCTGGTCGAGACGGCCGGCCTCGACCATGTCGGCGTGGGCTCCGACTATTTCGGCGGGGCTTCGCCGGTCGGGCTCGAGGACGTGAGCCGCTTTCCGCACCTGTTCGCGGAACTGGTGCGGCGCGGCTTTTCCGAGCGCGACCTCGAGAAAATGTCGTCGAAGAACATGCTGCGGGTGCTGCGGCGGGTCGAAGCAGTCGGCGCGTCGCTGCGCAAGACCCGGCCGCCGGCGATCGGCAGGCTCGAAGACTACCGCGAGGCCTAAACGGGAGGCGGCTCCGGAACGTCAGAGCCCGCTGTCTGACGCGACGAGGTCCCTTGTCGAATTCAGCGCGTTGAGCGCAAAAATATTGCTTGTCGACGCATGCCGGAGCCAGTCCGGCCAGATGGGAAGCATGTTTCGGGAGGAACTCCATGCGGCACGCCTCCGCGCTTCCGGTGCTTGAGACGACCGTCGTCAGCGACTGGGTCGACTACAACGGCCACATGAACGACGCGGCCTACGCGATCGTGTTCAGCCGCTCGGTCGACGCGCTCATGGACCGGGTCGGCCTTGACGCGGCGGCGCGCAAGCGGACCGGCCAAACCTTGTTCACCCTGCAAATGATGCTGCACTATTTCAAGGAAGCGAAAGAGGGCGACGCGCTGGCCGTCTCCTGTCAGTTGCTCGAGCACGACGACAAGCGCATGCGAGTTTGGCTCGACATGACCGCGCCAGGCGGCGAGCGGCTCGCCGCGTCGGAGCAACTGCTGATCTCAATCGCGCAGAGCAACGGGAGCGCCCGCGCCGTCGCATGGAGCTTCGAGACCAAGGCCGCGCTCGAAGCGCTCGCCAAGGCGCAAAGCAGCCTGCCTCATCCGCCCGCAGCCGGATCAGGCGTGGCGTTGAAGCGGGGGTGAGGTTTTTAGGCGGCCCGCGGCAGACGCGGCATGTAAGCAAGCCGCGCGTGGCTGTCACAATAGGGGCCATTATGCGCGGCTGCGCCGCAGTACCGGAACGTGCTGAGATCGCGCGGATTGCCAGTCGGCCAACGGCAAGATCCTTCCGTCAGGTCGACGACGGTCAGCTTCCCATCGATTGGCTCCTGGTCGGCGAAATAGGTCGTGTACCCCATCCCGCCTTCGGAGATCGCAAGGTCAATCGTGTTCGGTTTAGCGTTGTACATTTTCGGACTCGAAACGGTGGGAAGAGCGGCTCGCGGCCTCAGGGCGCGGCCCTCAGAAGCGTTTTATTTAGTCACGAACAGCGACATTTCCAGAGATATCTGCATGCAAATTGCGTCTGCAGACCCAGTTTTTTGCTTTCCAGCCCGTCAAACATGGCGGAAGGGCAGGGCTAAGGCCTTTATCCCGCGACCTTGGCTCGCAGCCAAAAGGCATAGAGCGCAGCGCCCACCACAGCCGAGACGCTCATGATCGCGCCAAGGGCGGTGGGCGAAGCGTCGCGATAGAGCGCGGCTGAGGCGAGCCCGCCAAGGGCTCCGAACAGCATTTGCGTCGTCGTAACCACGGCGGAGGCGAGGCCAGCAATCTCCGGCATGCGGATGAATGGCCTCGTGAACCGCATTCGGAAATACGAGGCCGAACGCGGAAATGAAGACCATCACCAAGGCGGCGACGATGAGCGCCGACCCCACGCCTGCGAGGCCGACGGCCAGCAGCGCGAGCGCCGTCGCGCAATCGAGCGCAAGTCCCACGTCGAGAACCCTCTTCGCCCGGACGCCCCGGTTGAGCAACCAGGCGTTGAGGGTCGAACCGACCATCACTCCCGATCCGGCAATCGCGAACAAGCCTGCAAACACGGTTTTCGACACGCCATAGCCCTGCATGAAAAGGAGCGGCGAAACGTTGACGTAGGCAAAGAGGCCAGCAAACAAGAGGCCACCCAGCAGCGAAAATCCGGCACAGGCCGGACTGGTCAATGCACGCCGATATCCAGCGAAAATCGTCGCGGGTCTTAGGTTCCGGCGGTTTTCGGACGCATGCGTTTCGTCGAACAGGGTGAGGGCGGCGATCGTTGTGAGAACACCGACACCCGTCAGCACGACAAAAATCAAGCGCCAGGAGCCGAAGGCTAAGATCGCGCCGCCGAGCGCCGGCGCGATGAGAGGCGCCACGCCGAACACGACCGAAACCGCAGACAGCTGCAGGCGGGCCTCTCGGCCCTCGAACAGGTCGCGGATGATCGCCCGCGGCAGGATGCCAATCGCTCCAGCGCTGGCCCCTTGCACCAGGCGAAAGGCGAGGAGGGCGTGAATCGAGGGCGCGAGCGCCGCCCCCGCGGCGCAGAGCGTGAACAGCGCGACGCCGATCACCATGATCGCCCGGCGGCCGAACCGGTCGGCAAGCGGACCGGCCACGATAGGCGCGCTCGAGAAGCCCGCGATGAAGATGGCGATCGCAGCCGCCGCTTCCGTCTGCGGCGCATGAAAATCGGCCTGGATCAGCGCCAGGCTCGGCAGCGCCATGTCGATCGACAGGGCCGGCAACGCCGTGAGCAGGGCGAGAAAGAGAGTGAACCCCAGCCCGTGGATGTTGAAGCGGGTCATCAGGCTGGCGCGCCGTCCGTCGGAGTCGCGCCAATTTCCGTCGCTATGGCCGCTTTTCTCACACTGGCGGTCGCGTTTTTTCGGGCCCGGCCATCGGGGCGATGCCGGATGCGCCCGTCTCGTAACGCGCGAGCAGGGCGTCCGAGAGGCTCATGCCGGCGAGCGAGCCGGCGGTCGCCAGCAATCCGACCCAGAACGCGCTGCCGATAGCGCGACTCACGGCTGCGGCGCGCAGGCTCGCACACCAGAGAAGCGCGAAGGCGACGGTTGACATGACGATCCGAATGCGCCGCCTCCCTCTTTCTTAACGAGCCTACCTGCGCACGAGCGCGCGGCGCGCAGCCGAGCCTAGCCGGCGCAGCTCAGCCGCTGGAATCGCGAGACGGCGGGAAAGTCGGATCAGGCGGCGGGCGTTTGGGGCGCGAGCTTGTCCTGGGTTTTGAGGTCAAAATCGCTGGCGTCATGACGCTCGTGCAATTGCTCCGCGGGATCGCCGTTGACCTTGTTCACGATGCGCCCACGCTTCACCGCCGGTCGCGCGGCGATTGCATCGGCCCAGCGCAAGACGTTCTTGTAGTCCTGAACGCTCAGAAACTCGGCCGCGCCGTAACTGTTGGTTCTCACCAGGCCGCCGTACCAGGGCCAGATGGCGATGTCAGCGATGGTGTAATGGGCGCCCGCCACATATTCGCTCTCCGCAAGACGCCGGTCGAGCACGTCGAGCAGACGCTTCGTCTCCATTGCGAAGCGATCGATGGCGTATTCGATCTTGATCGGCGCGTAGGCGTAGAAGTGCCCCAGTCCGCCGCCGAGATAGGGCGCCGAGCCCATTTGCCAGAACAGCCAGGAGAAGCACTCGGCGCGCTCCGCGGGCTCGGTGGGCAAGAAGGCGCCGAACTTCTCGGCGAGATAGAGCAGGATCGCGCCGGACTCGAAGAGCCGGATCGGCTTCGGGACGCTGCGGTCCATTAAGGCGGGGATCTTCGAGTTTGGATTGATCGCGACGAAGCCGCTGCCGAATTGGTGACCCTCGTTGATCCTGATCAGCCACGCGTCGTATTCGGCCCCCTTATGACCGAGCGCCAGCAGCTCCTCGAGCATGATCGTGACCTTCTGCCCGTTCGGCGTCGCCAGCGAATAGAGCTGAAGGGGATGGCGGCCGACCGGCAGCTCTTTCTCATGGGTGGCGCCCGCGATCGGGCGGTTGATGTTCGCGAACTGGCCGCCGCTTGGCTTGTTCCAGGCCCACACTTTCGGCGGAATATATTCGGACGAACTGCTCATTCATGCGGCTCCATGCAGTCGGCGGCGCTCGCGATCGCGGCGACGAACCGGCAATCCTCTTGCGTTTAAATTCAAGAACGGCCTCGGACGACGCTGTGCGTGGCGCCATCGACGCTCGGGTCCGAGCGGGACGACGTTAGCGCGTTGAGACCCCATCCGGAATAATAGCGGCCGTCGGCCGGGTCTAGGGCCGACCCGGTCAGAGAAAGCGGCGACTGGATTTGGCCTGAGCAGGCGCGGTCACATCTGCGTGATCGAAGCCCGCTGAGGCCCCGGCATAAACACGGCTCAGGAACGATACTAAAGCACTTGCTTTCCTATTTGCGCCCTGATACTTAAGTCTATGCTTAACTATGAAGCCCCACTCGACCAGGCGTTCCAGGCGCTCGCCGATCCAACCCGCCGGGCGATCGTGGCGCGGCTTGCGCAGGGCCCCGCGTCGGTCAGCGAGCTCAAGCGCCCGCTCGTCATGTCGCTGCCGGCGGTGATGCAGCATTTGGCGGTCCTGGAGACCTCGGGGCTCGTCGTCTCGCAAAAGTCGGGGCGTGTGCGGACCTGCAGCATCAATCCAGCCGCGCTCGCGGAAGCCGAGCGCTGGATCACCGAGCGGCGTCTCGAGTGGGAGCGCCGCCTCGACCGGCTTGGCGACTATCTCAAAACTCTGGAAAGCGAAGGACAAGAGCGATGAACACGATCGATAAGACAAGCCGCCAGATTCAGCCGGCCCCGTTGCGCGTTTCGCGCGTCTTCCCGGCGCCGCGCGAAACGGTGTTCAAGGCCTGGAGCTCGGCGGACCACGTCAAACGATGGTTCTGCCCGAACGGCTATTCGGTTCCAGAAGCGACGGTCGAGATGCGGGTCGGCGGCCGGTTCGAAGTCTGCATGCGCTCGCCGGAAGGGTTGGAGCATTGGACCAAGGGAACGTTCACCGAGGTCGCGGCCGCCGGAGCGCCTGACGATCGACCATCACGTGATCGACCCAAGCAGCGGCGGCACGCTGTTCAGCGTGGTCACACGAGGTCAAGTTCAGCCCCGTTCATGACGGCACGCTGATGGAAGTGGTGCAGACCTATACGGCCGCCGACATGGCGCAGGTCGAGGCGATGCTCAAGGGCGCGCCCGAGGGCTGGCGCCAGACGCTCGACAAGCTCGAGGCGGAAATCGCGCGCATTCAGAGCGAGCGGCGGCGATCGTTCGGTGGTCCACGACGCCTTCCATATCGAGCGCACCTACGACGCGACGGCCGAGCAAGTTTATAAAGCGCTATCGGACGAAGTCGCCAAGAGCCGCTGGTTCTATGGACCGGAAGGGTGGCGGCCGATCGAGCGCTACGATGGATGTCCGGGTCGGCGGCCGCGAGCGCGCGAAGGGCGCGTTCGAAGGCGGCGTGACGACGACGTTCGACGCGATCTACCACGACATCGTTCCGCGAGAGCGGATCGTCTACACCTACGAGATGCATATCGATGAGCGGAAGATTTCCGTCTCCCTTGCGACGCTCGAGATCGAGCCCGCAGGCGCGGGACGCACGAAGCTCAAGATTTGCGAGCAGGGCGCGTTTCTCGACGGCTATGACGACGCCGGCTCGCGCGAGCGTGGAACAGAGGGCCTTCTCGACCAACTGGGCGCATCGCTGGAGGCTTGAACCCGTCTGGAGAACATCCAGAGTCCGCCCGGTTGCGAGGGGGTCCGATGGTGCGGCAAGAGAAAAAATGACAATTCCTTGCCAGACCGGCCAAGGCGTGGTATGGTTTTTCCGAAAGCTGATCCTGGCTTCTATCCCGCGGACGCTAACTCCCGCTCGCGGCGTCTGGAGGGAGGAAGACTCGCTAATCTCGCCTTAAGCCGTTGAAATCGCTCAAAACGGACTCGCTAATCGCACTCTTCCGCCGTTCGGCGGAAAGATCAATCACCGAAACGTCGGATCACTCGTCGTTCGAGGCGTTGAGGTCGTTCCAGCCGATATATTCGCCCTCGAGGCGCCTCGCGCAGCCGGACCCCTATGCCGCCGCCGTCATCCTTGGGGAGGAAGACGACGCCGGCGGCCTCGAGCGCGGCGCGCACCTTGTCGACCGCCTCGTTCGCGACGCGATCGGGCGCGCCGGCCTCGAACGCATTGATCGTTGACACAGGCACGCCGGCCGTCTCGGCCAGCTTCGCCTGCGACCAGCCAATCAGGGCGCGGGCAGCTCTGACCTGTGCGGCTTCGACCATCGCCTCAGATCATTCCGCCGCTGTCGCGGGTATCGCGATGACCGGGAGGCCGCCGAATTCGCGAATGCTGTCGCCAAGCGCCTTGCGGGCGAGCGCCGCCTCGCCGCCGCTGGTCGCGTGATAGAGCGACAGCTGCTCGAATTCGTCCGACTTTGGCGCCTCGATCGCGAGATCGCTGTAGGTCCAGCGGTCGGGCGCCTCGAGCGTCGCCTTGAGGACTTTGCGCGTTTTCAGGAAGAAGCTTGTAGTATTTCCACGCCTTGCTGACGATCTCGAATCCGTATCGCGGATAGAAGACAAAGCGCGATTCGATGGGCAGGCTGCTGCGCCGGTCGCGGCGGAACTTCAGCCGGAAGGCGCCGCCTTCGAGCGGATGGACGCCCTCATGGTCGATCATCAGTTTGAACCAAAGCATCGTGCTCAGGATCTGCTTCGGCCGCCCGTTCTTGATCGCGGCCGCGCGCTTGAGGATGGTGCCGATATGGTCGAGCGTATAAAACGAATTCCAGGCGGCCCGATAGGCGTCCTCCCACTCCTGGTCGCTCATTTTCGAATGATGCGAGACGCGGTGGTTGAGGTCGTATTTGTTGATGTCGGGGTCCATCCAGACGCCCTTGGCGAGCAGCTTCTTGTGATCCTCCGAGCCCGGCAACGGCGTGAGGAAGAAGAATTCGAGAATGTCGAGCGGCAGTTCGCGCTTGATGATCTCGACGTCGCGCAGGATCGATTCCTTCGTGTCGGCGGGAAAGCCGAGGATGTAGCCGGCGAAAGTGATGGCGCCGTGCGAGCGCCATTTCTGCAGCATGACGCGATATTCGGTGATCTTGTTCTGCCGCTTCTTGGCGGTGATGAGGTTTTCGGGATTGATGTTCTCAAGCCCGATGAACACGCGTTTGACGCCGGCTTGCGTGGCCTTCTCGATGAAGTTCGGGATCTTGTGGCAGAGCGTGTCGACCTGGATGGTGAAGCCGACGTGGATGTCTGTCCTTCTTCAGCTCGATCACGCGGTCGAGCAGAATTTCCCAGTCGCTGTTGCGGGCGAAATTGTCGTCGGTGATGAAGAAGCGGTCGATGCCCTGCGCGTAATTGGCGCGGATGATCTGTTCGAGATCGTCGGGCGAGCGAAAGCGGCTCTTGCGCCCTTGCACGTTGATGATCGTGCAGAACGAGCACTGATAGGGGCAGCCGCGACCGAGATCGATGCTCGAATAGGTCCCGGACGTGCGCTCGACATGCTTGCGCGGCAGGATCGGCGCCGGCTCGCCAACGAGCGAGGGCAGCTGGTCCATGAAATTGTAGAGCGGCTTTAGCTCGCCGTTCCAGGCGTCGAGCAGCACCTCATCGAGCCGGTGCTCCTCGGATTCGCCGGCGAACATCGAGATGCCGAGCGCCTGCGCCTCGACGATCTCCGCCGGAAGCTCGGGCAGCATGGCGAGGCAGCCGGAGACGTGGAAGCCGCCGAGACAGACCTGATAGCCAGCCGCACGAAACTGACGCGCGATATCTACGGCGCGGGGAAATTGGTTCGACTGCACCCCGACGATGCCGATCAGCGCCCGCCCGCCCCGGCGTTTGAGGTCGCGGATGATCCGGCTCGGGAACACGCGGCGATTGGTCTCGTCGTAGGTGTCGACCTCGATCCGGACCCCGCGGCCCAGAACCTCGCGCTTGCTGGCGTCCTCGGCCAGACTGTTCATGCAGGCGAGCGTGTTGGACGGCAACGCCGAGCGGAACCACTGGATCGGATAGCCGTCGTCGTCGTAGTGCGTCGGCTTGACGAGAACGAAGGTAAACAACGAATCAGGCGCGCGCGAATCCGGCTTGGCCTTGGTTGAACTCGACGACGCCCTGATCAATTGGTTGCCCCGCAGAAGAATCGCTCAACCGCCTAGCACGGGCGGCTTATCCGAGCAAATTCCCGAGCGTTTGCCGCGTCCGGCCGAGGCCGATCACATGGGCGGGACGAGCCCGTCCTTGCCGACCAGGACGAAGCCGGCGTCGATCGAGCCGTCCGTCTTGTTTCGGCCCCCGCGCGATGATCGCCGCGCCGGGCTTGAGATCCGTCTGCGCGCCCGGCTCGAACCCGACGATCGGCGTCTTCGGGTCGACGACGATGGTCTGCTCGCCGCCCTTGTAGGTCACGGTGAGCTTGGGGCCCGTCGTCGCGTCGACGCGGGCGGAGATGTTGCCGTTGGTCATCGAGCTTTTCGGCCCGAGATCGAAGGGGCGGTAGCCCTCGCCCGTGCCGCGCATCGCCTCGGGAAAGATGTGCACTTCCATGGCCTTGAGCTCGTTTCCGTCGCCCGGCAGAGCGGCGACGCCGATGAATGACCCGGGCTTGACGTCGGTAAGCGCGGCGGGAACGACGAGGATGAAACGTGTTTTGGCATTGAGGTGAACCGTCTGATCCTCGCCAGCGCGGGTATGCACGGCCAAGGTCGAGCCGTCGGCGCTGACCGTCTGGATGGTTGCGCGCGCGGATGCGACTGGCGGGTTTTGGGCGAGGGCGGGCGTAATGCCCAGGACGAACGCCGCGGCGAGAGCAATTCTTGAACGACGTCATCGCAAATCTCCGAAATCAACGTGAGGAACGGGCCGGCGCTCTGGCGATAGGCAATAGAGACTCACAATGATGCTTCCAAGACGAATCCGCGCCCTATCGCTCGCCGAAGTCAAAGATGCGTGAGGCGAAACGAACCAAAAGCGCGCCAAAGCCGCTTCAGCTCTCGATCTTGACCTCGCTCCCGTCTTGACCCCACCGGGTGTGGAAACTGCCTTCCCTGTCGAGGCGGCGATAGGTGTGCGCGCCGAAATAGTCGCGGAGGCCCTGCAACAGGTTCGTTGGACCCCGCGCGCGTCTCAGCCCGTCGTAATAGGCGAGCGACGAAGAGAAGGCCGGCGTCGGGACGCCGTTGGCGATCGCTAAGGCAAGGACGCGGCGCCAGGCGCCTTCCGTCCTCACGACGCCCTCGCGGAAATAATCGTCGAGCAGGAGGTTCGCGAGCTTCGGATTTCGATCATAGGCTTCCTTGATGCGATCGAGAAAGCGAGCGCGGATGATGCATCCGCCGCGCCAGATGGTCGCCATGTCGCCGAGTTTGAGGTCATAGTGGAACTGCCCCGAGGCCACTGACATCTGCTCGAACCCTTGAGCGTAGGCGACAATTTTCGAGGCGTAGAGCGCGTCGCGGATGGCGTCGATCTCGGCTTTTTCGGGCTTGCGCGTCTGAACCGCCGGATGCGGAATCTTCTTGTCCAACTCCAGGCGTATTCCGCGGTTGGCGGAGAGGACGCGGGCGAAGACGGCCTCGGTGATCCCGGTCAGAGGCACGCCAAGCTCGAGCGCGTTCTGCGCGGTCCAGCGTCCGGTCCCCTTCTGCTCCGCTTCATCGACGATGACGTCGACCAGCGGCTTGCCCGTGCCTGCGTCGTTCTTGCGCAGGACAGCGGCGGTGATCTCGATGAGGTAGCTGTCGAGGTCGCCCTCTTTCCAGGTCTGGAAAATATCCGCCATGGCGGAAGCGTCGAGGCCGTACACGCTTTTCATGAGATCGTAGGCTTCGGCGATGAGCTGCATGTCGGCATATTCGATGCCGTTGTGCACCATCTTGACGTAGTGGCCCGCGCCCTGCGGGCCGATGTAGGTGCAGCACGGCACGCCATCGACCTGGGCCGCCATCTTGGTCAGCATCGGCGCGATGCGATCCCAGGCTTCGCGGTCGCCGCCCGGCATCATGCTCGGCCCTTCGAGCGCGCCTTCCTCGCCGCCGGAGACGCCCATGCCGACAAAGCGGATCTTCTTGTCTTCGCAGGTTTTGTAACGTCGCGCGGTGTCAGTAAAGAGCGAGTTGCCGCCGTCGATGATGATGTCGCCTTCCTCGAGATGAGGCATGAGCTCGTCGATCACCTCGTCGACCGGCTTGCCGGCCTTGACCATGATAAGGATCGGGCGGGGCTTCGCGATGCTCGCGATAAACTCGGGCAGCTCTTTGGCCGGGAAAAAATGGCCTTCTTTGCCATGCTCGGCGATCAGCGCGTCGGTTCGCTCGTGATTGCGATTGAAGACTGCAACGCCGAACCCGTTATGCGCGGCGTTTCGCGCCAGATTCGCGCCCATGACGGCCAACCCCATAACGCCAATATCAGCTTTGTCAGCCATGGGTTCTCCGCGCATTTCGGGGACAGGTGCGCTCTCTTAGCGCCGCGGGCGACGGGTTAGCAAATCTCCATCGATCGATGTCAGCTCATAGGAGCTCAAACAGGCTGTAGATCGGTCCTTCGGCGGTGCGATGGCCGATCCCCACCGCAATGAGGCGATTGAGCCAATCGTATTTTGCCGCCGCGGTCTCGAAGAACGGCGCAATACGAAAATAATAGGTCGCCGGGTCCACGGTCTCGCCGCGGTCGATCCGCGCGAGGATGTCGGGGGAGCCGTGGCGGATGCCGCGATAGGTCATGCCGATCATCGCTTCGTCGTCAGTCTTGAGGACCAGACGGACGTCCAAAGTGACGGCGCTGTCGCTGCGGACCGTCTGCCAGTCATTGCCGCTGTCGAGCACTTCGCCCGAGAGCCGGTCGCCCTCAAAAACGCCCCCAGAGACCGCGCCGACCCGGCGGACGAACCCGGGCGTGGCGCCGATGACCTGCATGCGGGAAGCGAGGCGCATTACAAACAGCGGTCGCGTCTTCACGTTGGCGAGAGCATCGGGCAAATTCTCGAGCAGGCTTGTCGGCATCGTTTTTCTCCATCCCGGACCTTCGCGTGGGCGCGGTTTCGGCGCGGACCCTGAAGAGAACGGCGTTGACGGCGGGCCCGCGGAAGCGCCTCTTCTCTCCCCTCTCGCAGGAGTCAAGACTTTGTCGCATCTTCCGGCAGACGCGCTCTGGGTTCGCGTCTACTACGAGGACACCGATTTTTCGGGCCGCGTTTATCATGCGTCCTATCTGCGCTTCCTCGAACGCGGCCGCACCGAATGGCTGCGCCGGCGCGGATTTGCGCATCGGGATCTTGCCGAGAACTCGGGCCTCGTGTTCGTCGTGCGCTCGCTGAAAATCGAGTTTCTGGGGCCAGCGATCATGGACGATCTTCTGGTCGTCGAGACCAGCGCAGGCGCCGTACGCGGCGCCTCGATCACGTTTCACCAACGCGTCGTGCGCGGCGACAAGGCGCTTGTCGCCGCTGAAGTGTTGGTCGCCTCCATTCGCGAGGGTCGCCCAGCGCGCATTCCCGCCGACTTGCGCCGTCGCCTTCAACCACCCGCTTGAAGCGGCCCAAGCAATCAGAACGCGACGCGGTCCCCGCCCTTGAGCTCGAGAATTTCGCGCGCTTCATCGGGGCTAGCGACGGAGAGCCCAAGCCCTTCGATGATCTGGCGCGCCGCGCGCACCTGTTCCGCGTTGCTCGTCGCGAGTTTGCCCGGGCCAGACCACAGCGAATTCTTCAAGCCCGACGCGGACGTTGCCGCCCATCGCAGCCGCCTGTGCGGCGATGGCGAGCTGATTGCGTCCTGCGCCGAGCACGGACCATCTGTACTGCGCGCCGAACAGACGGTCAGCGGTGCGCTTCATGTGCATGACGTCCTCGGGGTGCGGACCGATTCCGCCGAGGATGCCGAACACGGTCTGGACGAAGAGCGGCGGCTTGACGAGGCTACGCTCGAGGAAATGACTGAGGTTGTAGAGATGCGATGTGTCGTAACACTCGAACTCGAAGCGCGTCCCGGAATCGGCCAGCGTGCGCAGGACGAATTCGATGTCTTTGTATGTGTTGCGGAACACGAGATCGCGTGAGTTCTCGAGCGCCTGCTGCTCCCAATCGTGTTTGAAAGTCTTGAAGCGGTTGAGCATCGGGAAAAGCCCGAAGTTCATCGAGCCCATGTTGAGCGACGCCACCTCCGGCTTGAACGTCTCCGCCGGCTTCACGCGTTCCTGCACCGTCATGAACGGCGCGCCGCCGGTGGTGAGATTGATCACGGCCTTTGTGGACTGCTTGATGCGCGGCAGAAAGCGCGCGAAGGCTTCCGGAGTCTGATCGGGACGGCCGGTCTGCTCGTCGCGCGCGTGCAGGTGGACGATCGCCGCGCCCGCTTCCGCCGCGCCAATCGCAGCCTCGGCGATCTGGTCGGCGGTGACCGGAAGATAGGGCGACATGGACGGCGTGTGGATCGCCCCCGTCACAGCGCAGGTGATGATGACCTTGTTCGACTGAGCCATATGAGCGTGCTTCCTCTATGCCGTTCGTTATTCGCCGATGGTCTTGTCCGCCCAGCGCTTATGCGCCGCGAGCGCGATCAGGCGGCGATCTCGCCAGGCCTGTCGTTCTCCGAGTTTGTCGGCGGCTAAGCGTCCCCGCCGCTCCAACTCGACTTTCTCCATGACGGGTCCCTTCCAATCAGCGCGCCATTGCGTAGACGGAAAGATGTTCGCGTAGATGCCTTCATAGCGGTCGGCGTAGTCGCGCACCCCGCCGGGCGCGTTGAGTTCTATGGTCTCGAACGGCCCCATGAAGGACCAGCGCAAGGCGAGGCCTTCGCGAATCCCGATATCGACGTCCTCGACCCCCGCATAGCCCTGCTCGACGAGCCGGAAGGCCTCTTCGAGCAGCGCGCCCTGCATCCGGTTCATGACGAACCCGTCGAGCTCGCGCTTCATGACGATTGGCGCATGTCCCGCGGAACGCAGAAACCTCGCCGTGCGCTCGACAACCCCTAAGTCCGTCCATGGCGCCGGCACCACTTCGGCGGCGGGAATAAGATAGGGCGGATTGATGGGATGGACGACGAGGCAGCGTGCCCGACCTTTCAGGTTTTCGGTGAAGGCCGAAGGCAGAATCGCGGAGGTCGAGCTCGCGAGGACCGCGTCGGCCGGCGCCGCAGCGTCGAGCCGCGCGAACACGGCCCGCTTCACCTCGACATTCTCCGGCGTGTTTTCCTGAACGTGGACCGTTCCTTCAAGCGCTGACTCGAGCGTCGTCGCCGGGCGGATTTGCGTTGCGACCTCGTTCGCCGAGGCGCCGTTCAGAAGATCGTTCGCCTCGAGTTCAGGCAAGAGCTTCTCGATATAGGCCAGAGCCTTGCTGGGCGCCTCCTTGTCCTGATCCCAAAGGGCGACCTCGTTGCCGGCGCGGGCGAAACTGATCGCCCATGCGCGGCCGACAAAGCCCGAACCGACGACCGTCACTCTTGTCATGCTGTCCTCTCCACGCGCCATGCCTATCGATCACAAGGTCTCGACATTGGCGTCCACGCCGATCGATTGCCCGGATATGTTCCGCCCCGCTGGAGACAGCAGATACGCGATTGTCGCGGCGACGTCGCCCGCCGTCACCATTTTGCGCATCGATACCCGGTCGAGATAGGTCTTTTCCATCTCCGCATAAGTGACGCCCGTTTGCTTGGCGCGCGCGGCGATGACCCCAGTGATCCGCGGTCCCTCGACGATGCCCGGCAGAATTGCGTTCACGCGAATGTTAGCGGGGCCCAACTCCTTGGCCAGGCTCTGGGTGAACCCGATGACGCCAAACTTGGCCGCCGAATAGGGTGTTCGGAACGCGTAGCCAAACCGTCCCGCGGCGGAGGACAGATTGATGATCGAGCCGCCGCCAGCGGCCTTCAGCATCGGCACGGCGAAATGCGCGCAAAGAAACTGCCCGGTGAGGCAAACGTCGATGGTGCGGCGCCAATCCTCCGGCTTGATTTCCTCGACGCCGCCGGTTGGCCCGGCGATTCCGGCGTTGTTGATGAGCGCGTCGAGACCGCCGAGCGAAGCTTGGACGTCGTCGAACAGACGCGCGACGTCCGCTTCCGAGGCGACGTCCGCCTTTGTGATGCTGGCGTCAGGATGAGCAGCGCGATAGTCGGCGAGGAAGGCGTCGGAGACGTCGCAGATATGCACCTGTGCGCCACGCGCGATGAGCAGGTCGGCGCTAGCGCGCCCGATCCCCGATGCGCCTGCCGTGACGAGAACGCGCAACGTCTCGGGGAAAGCAAAGACGTCAGAAGAATCGCTCATGACTGGCTCCGAGGATTATCTCGCCGGTCGCGTAGCGCCATAACCAAGACGAGAACAAGAAGGTCGAACAGGACGGTTCGCGTTGCATAGGAAAGAGTAGAGCCGGCCAGCAACGTCTGCGGCGAAGCCAGTAGCAGCGCAGCAGCGCGACTGCGCCTATCGCCGTAAGTTCGTGCGCGCCAGCTCGACGATCTCGTCGCCTCGCCCGCTCAAAATCGCCTTCAGCATGTAGAGCGAGAAGCCCTTCGCCATCTCGACGGTGATAGCCGGCGGCATGGCGAGCTCCTCACGCGCCACCACCGCGTCGACCACGACCGGGCCGGAATGAGCCAGCGCTTCCGCGACACCAGCGTCGACGTCCTTAGGGTCCTCGATGCGAATGCCCTTGATGCCGATCGCTTCGGCCATCTGCGCGAAATTCGGATTGACGAGCTCGGTGCCGTAATTGAGGAAGCCGGTCGATTTCTGTTCGAGCGCGACAAATCCGAGCGAGCCATTGTTGAAGACAAAGATCTTCACCGGCAGCTTGAGTTGGGTGAGGCTCAGAAGATCGCCCATGAGCATCGTGAAGCCGCCGTCGCCGGAGAGCGAGATCACCTGCCGGCCGGGCGAGGCGGCTTGCGCGCCGATGGCTTGCGGCATCGCATTGGCCATCGAGCCGTGCCAGTACGAGCCGATGAGGCGGCGCTTGCCGTTCATCGCGAGATAGCGCGCGGCCCAGACGATCGGCAGGCCGACGTCGGGCGTGAAGATGGCGTCGTCCGCCGCCTTCTCGTTGATGACGCGCATGAGGTGCTGCGGATGCAAGAGGCCGCCCGGCCGCCCGGTCGCGAGCTCGTCGAGGCTCTTGCGGGCCTCGGCATAGTGCTTCCGCGCCGAGTCCAGATGACGCCGGTCGCTCTTGACCTTGATGCGGGGCATAAGCGCGCTGAGCGTCGGCCCGACCTGACCGACAATTCCGAGGTCCACCGGAACGCGGCGCCCGATCGCCTGCGGACGGATATCGACCTGAGCGATGCGCGCGTCCTTTGGATAGAATGGGCGATAGGGAAAATCCGTGCCAAGCATCAAGAGCGCGTCGCAGGATTCCATCGCGTGATAGCCGGACGAGAAGCCGATCAGGCCGGTCATGCCGACGTCGTAAGGATTATCCCACTCGACGTGGTCCTTGCCGCCCATGGCGTGAACGATCGGCGCCTTCGCCGCTTCCGCAAATTGCATCAGTTCATCGTGCGCGCCCTCGCAGCCGCTGCCGCAAAGAAGCGTGACGCGCTCGGCCGAATCGATGAATTCCGCGAGGTCGCCGAGCGCCTTGTCGGACGGCGTGATGACCGGCTCGGCCGGCGCCAGTCCGGCGAGCTTTGGCGCCGGCGCCGCAACGGCCGGCTTGAGCGCGATGTCGCCGGGGACGACGACGACGCTCACGCAACGCTCGAGGATCGAACGGCGCACAGCGATCTCGAGCACGCGCGGCATCTGCTCGGGACTCGATACGAGTTCGCAATAGCTCGAACATTCCTGGAACAGGCGCTCGGGATGCGTCTCCTGGAAGAAGCTGGAGCCGATTTCGGCGGAGGGGATTTGCGCCGCGATGGCCACCACCGGCACGCGGGTGCGCTGGCAGTCGAAGAGGCCGTTGATGAGATGCAGATTGCCGGGTCCGCAGCTCCCGGCGCAGACCGCGAGGTTCCCTGTGACATGCGCGTCGGCGCCGGCGGCGAAGGCGGCCACTTCTTCGTGGCGCACGTGCAGCCATTGCATCCCGCCGTGCCGGCGCATGGCGTCGGTGAAGCCATTGAGACTGTCGCCAACGACGCCGTAGACGCGCTGCACGCCCGCCGCGGCGAGAACTTCGACCATCTGATCGGCGACGGTTTGGGCCATCGTGCTCCCCTTCAGATTGCGAAGCAATGAAACCCTAGCCGAAAAGCGCTGCTCAAGGATAGGACGCTCGCTCCACAGTCGCCCCGTTGTTTCACGAGGCGGTTGCTGACCAAGCGGGAATGCGCGAGCGTGCGCGCCCAAGTCCAAAACAGGGCGTTGCTCGCGGAGTCCTGGTCATGCAGTGTCCAATCTGCCAGAGTGAGGCCGCTCATTACCGCGACGTCGATGGCGTCGCCTATTTCAAATGTCTGACGTGCGAATCCTTATTCGCCCACCCAGATTTTCTGGCGGCCGTCGACTTTGGCGACGTCGGCAACTACCGTGTCTCCTATTGGGAGCACGAGCTTCCCGCGGCGCGCGAGCGCTCCTTTGGGGCGGGCGTCGTGAGGATGGCCGAAACGCTCCGAATGGCGCGCGCCCCGGTGCGACGCGCGTTGGACATCGGCAGCGGCCCAGGATTTTTGCTGGACGCGCTTGCTGAACTCGTTCCGAGCTTGGCCGAGCGCGTGCATGGCGTTGAGCTCTTCCCTCCACCGCCGCACCAATGCACTCAAAGCCCGAACTTTCACTTCGGCTCCGTTGGCGATCTCGAAGGCTCGTTCGACGCCGGAATATGCATCGAGGTCATCGAGCATCTCACGCCGACGGTTCTCGCCGAGCTTTTGGGGCAACTCGCGGCGAAATCGAATCCCGGCGCGATCTACTTCTTCAACTCCTCGCAACCCGCGTTCGTCGAAACGACCGACCCTGGGTATTTGGATCCTCATAACCGGGGTCATATCGTTTCGTGGTCGCTGGCCGGCGCCAGAGTTTTGTTTGAGCCTGCCGGTTTCAATGTGATCGCTTTGCCAGGACGAGACTGGGCGTTTCTTGCCGAGTTCGGGCCGCCGCGTCGCATCGAGGCCGACACCCTCGCCGAATGGCTATGGCGCCCCGTCCCAGAGAATATCGACTTGATCCGCAAGGACCGCTTCGGGTCATTGTTTGAGACGATCGGCCTCGAGTCGGCGCGTTGCTATTTCGAAATCCGCCGCAGCGGAAGCGCGGACGCGACGAGCAATCGAACATCAGCACGAGCCGCCACAGGCGCCATGGAGACGCCTTAATCCATTCTCGAGCGGCCGCAGGCCATAGCGGCGCCGATTGATACGTGGCAGGCGAACCGCTCCGGGGCCTCCGCGAAACCGGTTGTGGACAGGGCGAGAATGCGCCAGCGTGCGCTTGAGTGATCACGTCATAGGGAGCGCATCCGATGAACGGCGCCGAACTCTTCGTCCGCGCCCTCGAGAACGAGGGCGTGCGAGCGGATCTTCGGCGTTCCGGGCGAAGAAAATCTCGACGTGGTCGAAGCGTTGCGCCGCTCCAGGATCGAGCTGGTGCTGACGCGTCACGAGCAGGCGGCGGCTTTCATGGCGGCGACGCATGGGCGGCTGACCGGCAAGCCTGGGGTCTGCATCACGACGCTCGGCCCCGGCGCGCTCAATCTGACAACCGGCGCGGCCTACGCGCTGCTTGGCGCGATGCCGATGGTGATGATCACCGGGCAGAAGGGCGTTTTGAGCCGCAAGCAGGCGGGCTTTCAGATCATCGACACCGTCGCCGCCATGACGCCGCTCACCAAGATGACCGATCAGATCGTCAGCGCCGGGACCATTCCCACAATGGTGCGCGAGGCGTTCCGCGTCGCGCAGCAGGAGCGGCCGGGCCCGGTTCATCTCGAACTGCCCGAAGACATCGCGCATGCGGCGGCGCCCGACATGGCGACGATCCCGCCCCATCCGATCGATTTGCCGATCGCGTCCAGCGCCGCGCTCGATCGGGCGGCGAAGCTCATCCTCAACGCCGAGCGGCCGCTGATCATGCTGGGCGCCGCCGCGAGCCGGCCGCGGCTTTCGGATGCGCTGTCGGAGTTCGTGAGGCGGGTGCAGATCCCGTTCTTCAACACGCAGATGGGCAAGGGCGCCGTGACCGGCGAGTCGCACCTCTATATGGGCACGGCGGCGCTGTCGGAGCGCGACTATATCCATCGCGCGATCGATCGCGCCGATCTGATCATCGCCATCGGCCACGACACGGTGGAGAAGCCGCCGTTCTTCATGGGGCCGAAGGGGCCGACGGTGCTGCATGTCGGCTATCTTCCGGCGACGGTCGAGGAGGTGTTCTTTCCGCAAGCCGAGCTCATCGGCGATGTCGGGCCGAGCCTCACGCTGCTGGCCGACCGGCTCGAACGCAAGCTGCCGAGAGCGCAGGCGCTGCTTCCCCTGCGCGAACAGATTCTCGCCCATATCGCCGACCGCGCGGAGGAAAGCCGCTACCCTCCGACGCCGCAGCGGATCGTCCACGATGTGCGCCAGGTGATGCCGGAGGACGGGATCGTCTGCCTCGACAACGGCATGTACAAGATCTGGTTTGCGCGCAACTACCGCACCCATGTCGCCAACACGCTGCTGCTCGACAATGCGCTCGCCACCATGGGCGCCGGCCTGCCTTCGGCGATCATGGCCGCGTGCCTCAACCCCGAACGACGCGTGCTCGCCGTGTGCGGCGACGGCGGCTTCATGATGAACTCGCAGGAGCTAGAGACGGCGGTGCGCCTCAAGCTCAATCTCGTTGTGCTGGTGCTTGAGGACAACGCCTACGGCATGATCCGCTGGAAGCAGGCGGTGGATGGGTTTCCGGATTACGGCATGACCTTCGGCGATCCGGACTTCGTCGCTTATGCAAAGGCCTATGGCGCGAAAGGCAGCCGGGTGGAGAGCGCCGATGGGCTCGCGCCCGCGCTCGAAGCGGCCTTCGCAGGAGGCGGCGTGCATCTGGTGTCGACGCCAATCGACTATTCAGAGAATGAGCGGGTTTTGGTCCACGAGTTGCGCGCGCAGGACGCCGTGGTTGGCAGTGGCGTCGCCTGACCGGGGAAATCGGCCGTCGTGCGAGCGCGTCGGGGCGAGCGCGAGGAAAACCTGCTCTCCCAGATAGTGCGTGATTTTTGTTGCGCTTGATCTGCCTCGCCGTCGGTTTGCACTCGCGGCGGTTGTCGACGGAGCCCGGCGATGGGCGACGCCACAGATTGTGGGAGTTGGGTATTTTCCTCTTTAGAAACGGAGGCCGTGTGTTTAATCGTACTCTTGTTGCGAGCGAAAGCGAGAACCTCGATCCTCAAAATATTGCCCACTGGGACCGGCGATGGCAGGACACTCTAACCATAGTCGCGATCGGCATCTTTGCAAATCTTCTGATCATCTCAATTCCCGGGTTCTATAGCCACGACGAACTTGACTGGCAAAACCGAATTGCGCGGAATGACAACCCATGGTCCTTTGGCCTCGGGAGCATCACCACATCCCCTTTCTTCAGGTTGCTTGGCACGATATTCATTTCGACATCGCTCAGGCTTCCTCTCCAACCCTTCTCAGCCCATTTTACTGACGTTTTACTGGCAGTCGCTACCGCGTGTCTGGTTTATCGTACGGTTGCTCTCTTCAGGCCGGACCGCGCGCTCGCCGCCGCCATTCTGCTCATGCTGATGCCCGGTTTCGCCTTTTCCGCCGCATGGGTCGCCGCCGGGTTTGACATTCAGTTTGCGTTTTGGGGCGCAGCTTACGTCTTGTGCGCGGTTCAATACTGGCGTGGAGGTCATCAACTCTATCTGGTTTTAGCCGTTGCGGTCTTCGCGATCGCGCTCGGCTGCAAAAGAAACGGCGCTCTCGATTCCGCTCTGCGGCGCTTTGGTGCTGTTCATAGACCGCAGAGAATCGACCGGCGGAAAGTCGCGATCCTTGCCGCCCTTACCGGTGGGTTGATCTTCGTTTACCTCGGGCTCCGCGCACCTCGAATTCTCCGGATGAGCGTGTCAGCAGAGGGTGGCTATCGCTTCGGAGACAGTTCTCAGATCCTAGAGAACCTCCTTGCCTATTTCGGTTTTCCGTTTGCACCCGGAATGGTCGAAATACAGTCCTTTCCGTTCTGGGACGTGCGTCTGGTGGCGAGGCTGATCGTACCGCATCTTGTTTTGATCGGGCTCATCCTCTGGCGCGCCGGCCCAAAATGGGCGCTCATCTATCTCGTCGCGTTCTATGCCACGCTTCTTCCGGTGCTCCCCATCTCGAAATACGAGACCCAATACACTTACGCGGGCTCCATCACAGTTGCGATTGCGCTCGCCCTACTGTGGGAGCGGCGATGGTTCGTCGCGGTCCCCGTCTCGGCGCTTGCGCTGATCCTGGCTGCCCACGCCTTGACAATTCAGCTGCAAATGTATCGCACCGGGGTTTGCCAAACCCGCGCATTGGATACCCTCAAGGCGGTCTTAAAAGACACCGCGCCGGAGGCGGCACTAACGAATTCTTATCCGGGACGACACCCCGTGGTGGGTTATAGCCCGCGCCCTGCACGACAATTCCTTCCCCCTCCGCGGTGAGTTCGTGAAGGTGTCCATTACGCACGACCCCGACAAGGCCGGAATGGTTTTTCATGCGGACTGCAGCGTGTCGATCCAGTGAGAGTTTTGTGCCGGCCGCGTGATGCCGCCTTTCGCAGGCGTTCATCCTTGTTGAACGCTACAGGATTACGTCTTCCGACAAGGCGCCTCCTTCCCTAATCGCCCCACAGAACCGGGGCTGGGCTAAAACTTGGTGAAGTCAGCGGAAGCCGTAGTCTCCTCCCTGTTTCAGAAATCCACTTCGAGCCTCAGCTTGGCGAGCTGGCGCGGGAATTCATCGAAGTCGACCCGGCCTGCCGGCGCCTGGACGAGGAAAGCGGCCGACAGGTCGACCTTTTCGTTGATCTGGTAGTGGAACGTCGGGCCGAAATAGACGGCCTGCCCTTCGAATCCGCGCGGAACGAGACCGCTGTAGGCTCGCTCATAGTCCGCTTCCGCGCCGAACATCAGAGGCGGCGTGAGACGATAAGAGACCGCCCCCGAAGCAGAAAGAAGGGCCGTGTCCTGCCACAACCGACCCGAAAGCCGCGAACCATCCGGCGCGTAGACGACATTGACTGCGCCATAGAGGCGCCGATCTCCCGATATGATGTCCGCAATGGCGCGAAAGGTCGCACTGAAATCGGCGATTTGCTGGCCGCCGTCGGCGATCAAGTTATACTCCGGCTGCACCGTCAGCGTAATTTGGATCGGGAGGTCGGCGGTGCGGTGCATGGCCACGTATCGCAGCTCCGCCGAGGCGCCCGCGAAACTGACGCCTACGAAGTCGGGCAATTCGGACACGTGGCGGATATCCTGGCCGAGCACATGCGCTCCGAGCTCCAGCCCGAGCGAATCGGTCAGTGTGTTTTCGAAAATGAATTCCTGTTCGGCCGAACGGTAGAGGCCCTGAGCCTCGCCAAAGGATCCAGTGGTCTCGAACTCGAGCGACCTGTCCCCTTTCTCGCCAACGTCTGCTCCCTCGAGGAAGCCAAACAAATTCTTGGTGTCGAGCCCATAGAAGGAATTGTTCGGCTGTTCGACCTTAGGCGCTGCATCGTCGTCCGCCGCAGCAAACGAGGGGACGCAAGCGATTGCGAGCGCGACAACACTGATATGCTGAAAACGGTGACGCCGAGGCGGGCGGTGATCCCCCGACATCATCCCGCCCTAGCCGATATGCCGCTTGAGGAAGGCAAGCGTGTCCTCGTTGAACTTGCTCACGTTCTCGCAGATCGGAGCGTGGGCGCACATTTCGAAGATCACGAGCTCGCTCTTCTTGATGCCGCTCCGGAAGGGTTCGACGAAGCGCGTCGACGTCACAATATCCTGTCTGCCGAAAGTGACTTGCGTCGGCGCTGTGATCTTGCCGAGCTGGCCCAGCGCGTCATGGCCGATGAACGCCTCCGACTGACGAAGGAAGGCGTCGACGGGCTGTTTTGGCCGGCTGCGCACGAAGGCCGCAATTTGCTCGATATAGTCTGGCCTGGCCGCGTAGAGCTCCGGCGTGAAGCAGAAGGGAAAGATCCCCTGGATCATCATCTCCTGAACGCTGCCGAGGCCCTTGGCGATGATTTGCCAGTTCGCCGCGACCGCCCTCAGAAACGGGTCGCTCTTCGGCCAGCAGGAATGGAGCGACAGCGACTTGACGCGCTCGGGATATTTGCTGGCGAGCCACAGGCCAACCGCGCCGCCGAGCGACAGGCCGCTCACATGCGCTTTCTCGACGCCGATCGCGCGCATGAAGGCGGCGACGTCGTCGGCGAACAATTCGGTCGAGTAGGGTCCGTCCGGCTTGTCGGTCTCGCCGGCGCCGCGCGGATCAAGCGAAATGCAGGTGAAATGCTTGGCATATTCGGGGACTTGGAAGGCGTAGCAGGCGTGGTCGGCGGCGAGATAGGGGATGAGGATAAGCGGCTCGCCGGAGCCTTGGGTTTCATAGTTGATCGTGATGTCGTTGACCTTGACCTTCGGCATGGCAGACTCCCCCAGCGCGCCGACGCCTTGTTGTCGAGAAGGCATTGCCCCAAGGCTAGGCGCAAGCCTCGGACAACGTCAATGCGTCGCGCCGCCGGCCTTCGTCCAGGCCGACATGCCGCCCTCGATGTGCCGGGCGGAGGCCAGGCCCTGATCCTGGGCTGCCTGCACCGCCATCGCCGAGCGTTCGCCGAATGCGCAGTAGAAGACGATCGTCTTGCCTGACCGCGCGAGCTCATGAATGAGGCCGCCCTCGCCGATATTGCTCCTGAAGTTCGCCATAGGGCGCGTGCAGCGAACCCGGAATGGCGCCGGTGCGTTCGCGTTCAGGTTTCTCGCGCAAGTCGATCAGCGCTACGTCCGGGCGCCCGAGCGAGCCCTCTCGCCTGTTCAGCCGAAACGGCCCAGCCTTTGCGCGCCACATCCTCCTGATGCAGGCCCTGATGGATGTTGGCGGGGACGGCGACGTCCATCATTTTCGGATTGGGCAGATGCAGGCTCGTCCATCAGCTTCGCATAATCGTCGGCGTCGCGAACCTGGAGGCGCGGATTGAACCGCTTTTCCTCGCCGATGGTGCTGACCGTGTCGCCTTTGTAATCATGCGCGGGAAAGACGAGCGTCTCTTCCGGCAGTCGCATGAGGCGCTGCAGGCTCTCGTATTGCGCGCGCGCGTCGCCGTTCTGGAAATCGGTGCGGCCGGTGCCGCGGATGAGCAGGGTGTCGCCGGTGAACACCCGATCGCCGAAATGGAAGCTGTAGGAATCGTCGGTATGGCCGGGCGTATAGAGCACGTCGAGGCTCAAGCCTTCGACGCCGAGCTTGTCGCCGTCGGCGATCCGCATCGACACGACGTCGACCTTGCTCTGCTCGCCCATGACCGTGATGCAGTGGGTGCGGTCGCGCAGCGCGCCCAAGCCGGTGATGTGGTCGGCGTGCAGATGGGTGTCGACCGCCTTCACGAGCTTGAGATCGAGTTCCTCCATCAGCTTGAGGTAACGGTCGACCTTCTCCAGCACCGGATCGATGATAAGCGCTTCGCCGCCCCGCCGGCTGGCGAGGACGTAGCTGTAGGTGCTCGAGACGCTGTCGAACAATTGCCGGAAGATCATCGAAGCCCTCCTCCGGAGGAAGCGAGATCGCGCGATCTGCTGCCGCTTATCTCGACGATCAAACTTCTCGCATGAATTCACGACTGCGTCGAGCGGTTCTCGATGCAGTGAGAACGTCATTCTAGCTAGGAAGTCCCAGAAGGTCAGGCCGGCTGCTTGACGATCCGGATGTAGGGCTTGGGCGAACGCCAGCCTTCCGGGAACAGCTTCTTTGCGTCGTCGTCGCTGACCGAGCCCGCAATGATGACGTCGTCGCCATGCTTCCAGTTCACCGGCGTCGCGACCTTGTGCTTGGCCGTGAGCTGCATGGAATCGAGCACACGCAGGATCTCGTCGAAGTTGCGGCCGGTGGTCATCGGATAGGCGAGCAGGAGCTTGATCTTCTTGTCGGGGCCGATGACGTAGACCGTGCGCACGGCCTGGTTCGTCGCCGCCGTGCGCCCCTCCGACGTGCCCGGCTCTTCGGCCGGCAGCATGTTGTAGAGCTTGGCGACCTTGAGATCGTGGTCGGCGATGATCGGGTAGTTGACCTTCGCGCCCTGCGTCTCCTCGATGTCGGCGAGCCAGCGCCCATGAGCTTCGCTCGGGTCGATGCTCAGGCCGATGAGCTTGGCGCTGCGCTTGGTGAACTCGGGCTCGATCTTGGCCATGTAGCCGAGCTCGGTCGTGCAGACCGGGGTGAAGTCCTTGGGGTGCGAGAACAGGATCGCCCACTTGTCGCCGATCCACTCGTGGAAGCTGATCTTGCCCTGCGTGGTTTCGGCGGTGAAGTCGGGCGCGGTTTCGTTAAGGCGAAGGCGACATGGAATTCCTCCAAGTGAGGCTGGTTTAGTCCAGTAGAATTGTATACTTGTCAACCGGAAACAACGAGCCGGGCAGCCTCGCAGTCGGCGCAAATGCGCGCGTCCGGACGAGCGACCGATATGGCCCGAAGCCGGCGAGAAGCAAGCGTCTGCACGCCGCGCATTGGCTTGTCGGTCTCCGCCGTTTTATGATCCACCCATGACCGAAGCCGAGATCGCCAAGCTCGCGACCTGGCTCGCGAAAGCGGGGCTTGAGGGACGGAGCGAGACCGCCCTCGTCGAGGGCTTTTGCAGCCGCGCGGTCGCGGGCGGATTGCCGCTCGCGCGCGTGATGATGCTCATCGACACGCTCCACCCCATTCACGAGGGGCGGGCGTTTCGCTGGGAGCACGAAAAGCCGGAAGCGACGCTGACCGAATATGGGCGAACGGCTGAAGGGAGAAGCCGCCGGATCGCTGGCGGACGAGCCCGCTTTACCGGCTCTTGAACAGCGGCGAATTCGGTGTTGCGCCTGCGTGTGACCGCCGAGACCGAAGCTGAATTCCCTTCCTTCGCCGAGTTTCGCGAGGCGAAGTTCACGGACTACGTGGCGATCATCAACCGCTTCGCCGAAGACGGCGTGATCGGCGAGATGGATTGCGTCTATTCCTATTGGACGACGGATCGAGCCGATGGGTTCACCGACGATGAGCTCGGCGCGCTTGAAGCGGCTCTCGCCCTTCCTCGGGCTTGCGATCAAAGCGGCGTCTCTTGCGCGCATCGCCGAGACGCTGGTCGAGACCTATCTCGGACGCGACGCCGGCCGGCGGGTGCTGCGCGGCCGCATCGAGCGGGGCGTCGCCGACCGGATCAACACGGTGCTTGTGGTTCAGCGACTTGCGCAACTACACGCGCATCTCCGACACCTCTCCGCCTGAGGAGATCATTCCGCTCCTCAACGACTATGCCGAGGCCATCGTCTCGTCGATCCACGAGCATTCCGGCGACGTCCTGAAGCTGATCGGCGACGGCGTGCTTGCGATCTTTCCAGCCGAGGAACGCAGTCGCGCCTGCGCGGCCGCGCTCGACGCCGCAGGCGCCGCGCGAGAGGCGGTCGCCGCCTTGAACGCGCGCCGGTTCGAGAAAGGCTTGCCCGCGACCGAAATGTATCTCGGCCTCCATTTCGGCGAGGTCTTCTACGGCAACATCGGCAGCAAGGAGCGGCTCGATTTCACCGTCGTCGGACCGGCGGTCAACGAGGTGAGCCGGATCGCGGCGATGTGCCGGTCGGTGGACCAGCCGATCCTCCTCTCGTCGGCGTTCGCGGAATCCTGCGCCGAGCAGCGAGCCGCGCTTCGCTTCCGTCGGGCGCTTTGCGCTGCGCGGCGTCGGCAGGCCGCAGGAGCTGTTCACGCTCGATCTTCTTGAGAGCCCGCTGGCCGGTTAACGCCGTCGACTGAACGCGTGCCGCAACAAACCGAGGGAGTGGGCGTTCTCCCGGCAACCGTGGAGATCGCACATGAGTTCAGACGAACGCTTTCCCTATTCCCGCCGCGCCATCGTCGGCGCGGGAAGCCTCGGCCTCGTGGCCGCCGCCGCGCCGGCCTTTGCGCAGAGTTCCAAGGACGCGCCGCTTTCGAAGCAAGACGAGACGCCGGCCTCCTGAAGGGCTGCAAGATCCGCGAACCAAATATCCCAAGCCGCCGTTTCGCAGGCAGCAGCAGCCCTGGCCGGGGCTTGCGAGCCAGATGGATCCGCGCCCCGACCACGGCGAGACGTCCTATCGCGGCTCGGGTCGGCTCGCCGGCCGCAAGGCGCTGATCACCGGCGGCGATTCCGGCATGGGCCGCGCCGCCGCGATCGCTTTCGCGCGCGAGGGCGCGGACGTCGCGATCAATTATCTGCCGGCCGAAGAGGAGGACGCGCGCGAGGTGATCGAGCTCATGAAAGCCGAGGGCCGAACGGCCTTGTCGATCCCCGGCGATCTTCGGGACGAAGCTTTCTGCAAGCGCCTGGTCGCCGAAGCTGTGGACGGTCTCGGCGGCCTCGATATCCTCGTCAGCAACGCGGGACGGCAGCAGACCCGCGCCTCGATCCTCGATCTTTCCACCGAGGATTTCGACGCGACGATGAAGACCAACATCTACGCGCCGTTCTGGATCATCAAGGCGGCGCTGCCGCATATGCCGCCCGGGCTCGGCCATCATCGGCACGGCTTCCGAGCAGGCCTATGATCCTTCGCCCGACCTTTACGACTACGCCCAGACCAAGGCCGCGACGATGAACTATGTGAAGTCGCTGGCGAAGCAGCTGGCTTCGAAGGGCATTCGCGTGAACGGGGTCGCTCCCGGCCCGATCTGGACGCCGCTTGCAGGTCAGCGGCGGCGCGACGCAGGACAAGCTGGAGAAGTTCGGCGGCCAGACGCCGCTTGGCCGGCCCGGCCAGCCGGCGGAGCTGGGGTCCATTTACGTCCAGCTCGCGATGTCGGATGCGAGCTTTGCGACCGGCCAGGTCTATGGCTCGGCCGGAGGCAGCGGGCAGCCGTGAGGCTCATAGGTGGACCGCGTCAACCGCGGCGCTGTTTCCGGCGTGGCTTGACGCGCCCGCCGGGCCGCCTGATACGACGGCCGCGATGATTCCGCCGGTTCCCTGCGTCCTTAAGGTCGAGCGCCTGGAAAAGTCGTTCGGCGACGTGCGGGCGGTGAAGGGCGTCAGCTTCCATGTCGCGCCGGGCGAGATCGTCGGCCTGCTCGGGCCGAACGGCGCGGGCAAGACGACGACGATCAATATGATCCTGGGCGTTCTCGAGCCGACCGCCGGGCGGATCGAGATCGAGGGCGTCGACCTCGCCAGCCGACCGCAGCAAGGCGCTGTCCTGCACCAACTTCGCCGCCGTCTACGCGCCGCTGCCCGGCAATCTCACCGTCGAGCAGAACCTGCGCGTGTTCGGCATGCTCTACGCCGTCGAGATCTCTCGGCGCGAATCGAGAAGCTGCTCGACGTCTACGATCTCCGGCGCTACCGGCGCAGCCAAGGCGGGCGTTCTGTCGTCCGGCGAGCAGACGCGCCTTTCTCTCGCCAAGGCGATGCTCAACTCGCCCGCGGCTGCTTCTGCTCGACGAGCCGACCGCCTCGATCGACCCGTCGAACGCGCGCGACATTCGCGCCGGCATCGCCAAATTCGTCGACAACGGGCATCTGCGGCGTCTTGTGGACGAGCCACAACATGTACGAGGTCCAGGCGGTCTGCGATCGCGTGCTGTTCCTGTCGCACGGCCGCATTGTGCTCGAGGGCGATCCGAAGACGCTGCCCGAAGAACACGGCGCGGCGAGCCTCGACGATCTGTTCGTCAATGTCGCGCAAGAGGCGCTGCCCGACGGGGGCGGGCGATGAACGCCTCTCGCATCGGCGCGATCGTGTTGCGGATGTTCTACCTCTATCGCGGCAGCCCGCAGCGCATCTTTCCCATCTTCATCTTTGTCGCGATCGATATCCTGGTCTGGGGCTTTCTCACCCGCTACCTCAATTCGGTCTCGCATGCGGACTTCAACTTCGTGCCGGCGCTGCTCGGCGCGGTGCTCCTGTGGGATTTCCTGACCCGCGTGATGCAGCAACTGACGATGACGTTGTTCGAGGACGTCTGGACGCGAAATTTCCTCAACTTCTTCGCCTCTCCGCTTGCGCACCTCCGAATATCTCGATCGGGCTCCTGATCGTCGCGATCATCACCAGCGGACTGAGCCTGGTCGCCATGCTCGTGCTTGCGCAGATCGCCTTCGGACTGTCATTTTTCTCTTACGGGATCGCGATCGCGCCTTTCCTCATGGTGCTGTTCGTCACCGGCATCGCGCTCGGCGTCGCCGCCGCGGCTTTGGTGCTGAGGCTCGGGCCCGCCTCCGAATGGCTCATCTGGCCGATCCCGATGCTGATCTCGCCGTTCGCGGGCGTTTTCTATCCCGGTGACGGTCTTGCCCGTATGGATGCAGGCGATCGCGTTGATCCTGCCGCCGTCCTACGTGTTTGAAGGCATGCGCTCGGTCGTCGCCGGACAGGGCGCCCCTTGGGATCGCCTGGCGATCGGCGGCGCGCTCGCGCTCGTCTATCTTGTGCTGGCCTGCATGTTCTTCTTCGCGGTCTATCGCACGGTCATTCGCAACGGCCTTATCGCCCGCTACAGCGCCGAGACGGTGAGCTAGGCGCACCTCCGGGTCGCGCCGGTCTGTCGCGGCGCCCGCGGTCGGGGCTCGGGAGAGAGAGAGGCCGCGCACGAGGATTGCCGATTTCGCAACCGCAGGTCTTGCCCGAAGCAACGATGGGCAGCGCTGAAAGACTCAGCCGTCGTTAGAGCCGAGTGACATTGGGGTGCGAGATGCTTACGCTGCCGTCGCGCGGGGCGTGACCGCATGGTTCTCGGAGCGATCTCATGATCAAGTTCTATTATCACCCCTCGCCAAACCCGGCGAAGGTCGCTTTATTTCTCGAAGAATCTGGCCTCGAATACGAGTCTGTTCCGATCGACACGCGCAAGGGCGAACAGCACTCGCCGAGCTACCTCGCCATCAATCCGAACGCTAAGACGCCGTCGATCGTCGATGGCGATGCAACCATCTTCGATTCGAGCGCCATCTTGCTTTATCTCGCTGAGAAAACAGGGCGCTTCCTCCCCGAAAATACGCCCAAGGCGCGGGGCGAACTCTTCTCGTGGCTGTTCTTCGTTTCAAGTGGGGTTGGTCCGTATTCGGGCCAGGCCTTTCACTTCAATGCCGCCGCCCCGGAGAAGATCGAATATGCGATTAACAGATACAATTTCGAAACGCACCGGCATTGGAAGATTCTCGACGATCGGCTGGCCGGGCGGAAATATATGCTCGGCGACGTCTATTCGATCGTCGACATGTCGATTTGGGGTTGGAGCTCCGCGGCGCCTTACCTCCTCGGCGCGGAGACCTGGTCCAAGATGACCAATGTGAAGCGGCTCGTTGACGAGATCAACGCGCGCCCGGCTGTCGCTCGCGTCAACAAATTGAAGGAGAAGCACGCCTTCAAGCAAGAGTTCGACGATGAGGCCAAGCGGCATTTGTTTCCGCATCAGACAAAAAAGGCAGGCTGACTCGTCACCGCTGTCAGCGCAGCTAAACGGCCTTGCCGATCAAGGCGCCGATTCCGGCTGTGACCGCCATCGCGAGCGCGCCCCAGAAGCAGACCCTGAGCGCGGGCGTCACGATCGGCGCGCCGCCTGCCCAGGCGCCGAGCGCGCCGAGCACGGACAGAAAAACCAATGCGGCGGCAGGGACAGCTTTAACAATGTCGGCGGGCGGCGCCAGAAACGCCGTGAGCGTCGGCAACGCCGCCCCGAGCGAGAACGCGACGGCGGACGCGAAGGCGGCCTGGATTGGCTTCGGCTCGCCGCCCTCGCTCAAGCCGAGTTCGTCGCGCGCGTGGGCGCCAAGCGCGTCCTTGGCCATCAGCTGATCGGCCACCTGTCGCGCGAGCGCCGGCTGCACGCCACGATCTTCGTAGATGTGAGCGAGCTCGCGCTTCTCTACGGACGGCTGCTCACGAAGCGCGCGCTGCTCGCGAGCCAGATCCGCGGCTTCGGAATCGGCTTGCGAGCTGACCGACACATATTCGCCCGCCGCCATCGACATTGCGCCCGCCACCCATCCCGCGACCGCCGCGGTCAGGATTTCGGGCCGCCCGGATGTGGCCGCTGCGACGCCCATGATGAGGCTCGCGGTCGAAATGATCCCGTCATTCGCGCCGAGAACCGCCGCCCGCAGCCAGGCGGTCCGGTGGACGTAGTGCGATTCTGCTCCTGGCATTGCCCGTTCCTCTCGTCCCATCGCCGCTTACCATGCTCCAGCGAAATGCGGCTAGGCCGCCCGTTGCTGCGTTTCTACCCTCGGAACTGAATCGTTTAACGACTGGAACCGTGCTGCTTCGGCGACAGCGGTCGCGCGCGACGCTTGCGAACAAAGCGCGAAACATGGTTGCGTCGCCCCATGTCGCTCGCTTTGATTCGCTCAAGCCCGGCCGTCGATCTCAATCCCGAGCAACAGCTCGCGGTCGAGCATGGGATCGGCGATCCGAAAGGCTCCGGGCCGCTGCTCGTCATCGCCGGCGCGGGCTCGGGCAAGACGGCGATGCTGGCGCATCGGGTGGCGGCGCTCATCCTCGCGGGGGCCGATCCGAAGCGCATCATGCTCGCCACCTTTTCGCGCCGCGCTGCGGCCGAGCTTGGCCGGCGAGTCGAACGCCTGCTCGCGCGGCGTCTTGCGCCTGAGGCGGCCGCGGCTTCAACGCCAGCCTATGCGGGGACGTTTCACGCCATTGGCGCGCGGCTTCTGCGCGAATACGCGACGCGCCTCGGGCTCGATCCGCAATTCACCATTCACGACCGCGAAGATTCAGCCGATCTCATGAATTGGGCGCGCCATGAACTGGGCGTCGGCGATGTGAAGCTGCGTTTCCCGACCAAGGCGACGTGCCTGACGATCTATTCGCGCGTCGTCAACGCGCAAGGCGATCTCAAGGCGACGCTCGGCAAATGGTTTCCCTGGGTCGCGGCGCACGAGGACGCGCTGCGCGGGCTGTTCGCGTCTTATGTCGAGATGAAGCAGCGCCAGAACGTGCTCGATTACGACGACCTTCTGCTCTATTTCGCCCAGATGCTGACCGAGCCGGCGATCGCGGCCGAGATCGCCGCGCGCTTCGATCATCTCCTGGTCGACGAATACCAGGACACCAACGCTCTGCAGGGCGAGATCGTGCTGCGCTTGAGGCCTGATGGGCGCGGCCTGACCGTGGTCGGCGACGATGCGCAGTCGATCTATTCCTTCCGCGCCGCGACGGTGCGCAACATCCTCGATTTTCCCCGCGCGTTCGATCCGCCAGCGCATGTGGTGACGCTCGAGCAGCAACTATCGTTCGAGCGGCGCCGTCCTCGCCGCCGCCAACGCGGTCATTGCGCTCGCGCCGGAACGCTTCGCCAAGACGCTTCGCACCGATCGGCCGCACGGCGCCCTTCCTCAGCTGGTCACGGTCGCCGACGACGCCGACCAGGCCCGCTTTGTCACGACCCGCGTGCTCGCCAATCGCGAGGCGGGCGCTGCGCTTGAAAGCTCAAGCGGTGCTGTTTCGCGCCTCCCACCACAGCGCCGCGCTCGAGCTCGAACTCACCCGCCGCAACGTCCCGTTCGTCAAATACGGCGGCTTGAAGTTTCTCGACGCCGCGCATGTCAAGGACGCGGTCGCGCTCCTGCGCTTCGCCGAAAATCCGCGCGATCGCGTCGCGGGCTTTCGCGTCGCCCAGCTCCTGCCCGGCGTCGGGCCGAAGATCGCCGAGACCATCGTCGCCGCGGCGGCGGCCGACGACGGCTTTGCGACGATGGCGGCGCTTGTCGACGCCGGCGAGAGCGCGGGACGGCTTTCCCGCCTTCGCCGATCTCATGCGCAGGCTTGCGTCGCGCGCCGCGCCGTGGCCGGCGGAAATCGCCGACGCCGTCGCCTGGCTCGGCCCGCTCATGGAGACCCGCTACGACGACGCGCGCGTCCGCATGGGCGATCTCGAGGCGCTCGAGCGCATCGCCGCGCGTTTCCCTCGCGCGAGCGGTTCTTGAGCGAGCTTGCGCTCGATCCGCCCGACGCGACCAGCGACGAAGCGGGACCGCCGCTGAGGGATGAGGACTATCTCATCCTCTCGACCATCCATTCGGCCAAGGGCCAGGAATGGCGCTCGGTGTTCGTCTTGAACTGCGTCGACGGCTGCATTCCCTCCGATCTCGCGACCGGCTCATCCGAAGAGATCGAGGAGGAGCGCCGTCTGCTCTATGTCGCGATGACCCGAGCGAAGGACGAGCTCGCGCTCGTCGTGCCGCAGCGCTTCTATGTCCATGGCCAGCCGAAGAATGGCGACCGCAGCGTTTACGCGGCCCGCACCCGCTTCATCCCGCCGCCGCTTCTGAAGCACTTCGACCGGCAGACCTGGCCCGAAGCCGCGCCCGTCCCGCCGCGCGCGGCGGCCGACGGCCCGCGGGTCGATCTTCAGGCGCGCATGCGGGCGATGTGGCGGTAAAGGGCGGAAATTGCAGCGCGGCATGAAATCGAAAGGACCGGCTGCCTGATGCGCCCCACCATCATCTGCCATATGGGAACGTCTCTCGACGGCGGTCTCCATCCGAGCCGCTTCACCCGGCCCGCCGCAGGCGTGTCGGTAGAGGCGCTGCGCCGGCACTACGAAGCCATTCACGACCGCTTTGAGGCGGAGGGATGGATCGTCGGCCGTAAAACCATGGCGGAAATGGCCAAGGGGCGCGAACGCGCCGTTGCAGTCGCCTCGCCGCTGGCGCGCGAGCCTCACCTGGGCAAAAGGAACGGCAGGAACCTGGCCGTCGCCATCGATCCCTCCGGCCGCGTCCACTATGGCCAGGACAATGTCGGGGGCGATCACGTCGTCGCGGTGCTCGGCGAGCAAGTCTCGGACACTTACCTGGCCGAACTCCGCGAGGATGGGGCGTCCTATATTTTCGCGGGTCCGAAAGGCGAGGACCTCCCCGGCGCGATGGAGCAATTGGCCGCTGTGTTTGGCGTCAAAAAGCTCCTGCTTGAGGGCGGCGGCAGGATCAACGGGGCGTTTTTCAAGCATCGTCTGATCGACGAGTTCAGCACCCTCATTCACCCGGCGGTCGATGGCATGGCCGGTAGGGAAACCATCATCGACTATCATGGCGCAGAGGGCGAACGCCCGGGCGCTGGACAATCGCTGCGACTGATCGGCTGCGAGACGTTGGAAGGCGGCATGATCTGGCTGCGCCATCGCGTCGAAGAAGCGCCGGCTGCGCCCGCTCAAGGCTGACCCGAGGCGACGCTGGCGCAGGCGCCTTTTCGCTTGCGCGCCACGACAAACTCAATAATAGCTACGATCTCAGGACGATCAACCGACGAACGTCGCGTGCGCGGCGGATACAAGTCGGAGCGTGCGCGCGGAGGAAGCAAGGTTTGCCGATCCTTGAACTGAACGCTGTGTCGAAGCACTTCGGCGCGATTCATGCGCTGAACGAAGTCGATATGGCGCTCGAAGCCGGCGAAGTGCTCGGACTCATGGGCGACAACGGCGCTGGCAAGTCGACCTTGGTCAAGGTCATCGCCGGCAATTTTCCCCCAACCCATGGCGAGATCCGCCTCGGCGGCGAGACGGTTCACTTTCACAAGCCCGTCGAGGCGCGGGAGAAGGGGGTCGAGGTCGTCTATCAGGACCTGGCGCTCTGCAACAATCTCTCGGCGGCGGCCAATGTTTTCCTCGGACGCGAAATCAAGCGGGGCGTGGGTCCGTTTCGTTGGCTCGACCACAAGGCGATGGCCAAGCGCGCCGGCGAATTGTTCGGTGAGCTCAAGTCAGAGACGCGGCCGCGCGATCTCGTGCGCCAGATGTCGGGCGGACAGCGCCAGGCGGTCGCCATCGCCCGCACACGGCTGTCGAAAGCGCGGCTCGTGTTGATGGACGAGCCGACCGCTGCGATCTCGGTTCGGCAGGTAGCTGAAGTGCTTGACCTGATACGTCGGTTGAAGGACGCCGGCATGGCGATCATCCTCATCAGCCATCGCATGCCCGACGTGTTCGCCGTCTGCGATCGGGTGATGGTGATGCGGCGCGGCAACAAGGTCGCCGACAAACCGATCGCGGCGACGAGCCCGGAAGAAGTGACCGGCTTGATCACCGGCGCCATCCACACGGCTTGAGGGGCGCCAATGTCGACCGACGCCGCCAAGCCGCCGCCACAACAAGCCAATGTCTCGATCGAATCGGTGCTGGACATCCAGCAGCACAATTTCTGGCAACGCTTCACGGGTTCGCAAGCGTTCTGGGTGACGGTCGCGCTCATCATCATCTGCGTCGTGATGAGCTGGCTGCAGCCCGCGTCATTCGCCACCGCCGATAACTTCTACAACACCACGCGCAATTTCTCCTTCATCGGCATCATAGCGTTGGGCATGACTGCGGTGATCGCGACGGGCGGCATCGACCTCTCGGTCGGCTCGATCATGGGTCTGACCGCAGTCTCGTGCGGCCTCATACTCGAAGCTGGCTATCCCGCCTGGGCGGCTGTGATTGTCGGCCTGTTCGCGGGCGGCGTCGTGGGGCTGATCAACGGAATCATCATCGCCTATCTTGGCCTTTCCCCCTTCGTCACGACGCTCGGCATGCTGGCGATCGCGCGGTCGGTCGCGGTGGTGCTTGTCGGGAAACCGCATGATCTACAAGTTCGGCCCTGGCGGACCGGCCTTCAAGGCGCTGGGCAGCGGCTCGTGGCACATTACGCCGAAGTTCGAGCTGAGCTCCCCGCTCCTTTTCCTCATCCTGTTCACGTTCATCCTGGCGGTCGTTTACAAGATGACGAGCTGGGGTCGCCACGTTCTGGCGATCGGCGGCAATGAACAGGCCGCCCTCTTGACGGGCGTGCCGGTCAATCGCGTCAAGGTTCAGGTCTATGTCTTCTCCGGTTTAGCGGCGGCTTTCGCGGCCATTCTCTCCGTTGGCTGGGCGGGCTCGGCGATCAACGCCCTTGGCGCAACCTACGAGCTTCTCGCGATTTCGGCTGCGGTGATCGGCGGCGCGAACTTGATGGGCGGCGAGGCCAGCGCCTACGGCGCGTTCATTGGCGCGGCGCTGATCTTTGTCATCCGCAATTCGCTGCTGATGGAGGGCGTCGATTCCAATTGGCAGGGCACGTTCGTTGGCTTGTTCCTGATCGGAGCGGTTTACCTCGGAAAGCTTCGAGGATCGAAACGCGACTGACCCCGTTGTGGGGCCGCGTATGAATGGCCCGTAGGGCCGTATTCAAAATGGGAGGAAAACGAATGTTGAAAATAGTGTTGACCGGCGCTGTCGCCGCCGGGGCGTTGCTTGCGGTCTCGGCCTCGGCGCGAGCCGCCGACGCCTACACTTTCGCGCTCGTGCCGAAGAACACCAACAACCCCTTCTTCGACCAGGCGCTCGCCGGATGCAAGAAAGCGGAGAAGGAGCTCGACGGCGCCGTCAAGTGCCTCTACATCGGACCCGGCGAACACGGCGGCGGCGACGAGGAAGCGCAGATCGTGGCTGACCTCATCACCAAGAAAGTCGACGGCATCGCCGTTTCTCCGGCGAACGCGCCGGCCATGGCCAATGCGCTGCAGGGCGCGGGCGCAGCGAAGATCCCGGTTCTGACCTGGGACTCCGACCTGTTGCCACAGGACAAGGGTTTGCGCGCGGCTTACGTCGGCACCCACAACTATGACATCGGCGTCAACATCGCGAAGCTCGTCGCGGCGATCAAGCCCAAAGGCGGCACGATCTGCATCCAGTCCGGCGGCGCAGCGGCGGCCAACCATAATGAGCGCATGCAGGGCATTCGCGACACGTTGTCGGGGACGAAGAGCGCCGAGTCGCCCGGCGCCCGCCTGACAGGTCAGAATGGCTGGAAGGAAGCTGACGGCTGCCCGCTTTACACGAACGACGACTTCGCCGTCGCCAACCAGCAGATGGAGGATATCCTCAACAAGTATCCGGACCTCGACGCCTTCACGCCGACTGGCGGTTTCCCGCAGTTCCTGCCGGACGCTTATGCGAAGACGGCCGAGAAGTACAAGGACAAGATCGCCTCCGGCGCGCTTGCGCTCGTCGTCGCCGATACGCTCCCGGTCCAGATCGATCTGATGAAGAAGGGCCTCTCCTCCGGTCAGGTCGGCCAGCGGCCGTTCGAGATGGGATACAAGGCGATGTATTTCCTGAAAGACATGAAGGACGGCAAGCCGGCGCCGGAGGACCCGACCTATACCGGCCTCGACGTCTGCACGCCGAAGACCGCCGACACCTGCGTCGGCGGCGGCAGCTGAGCTTCGACAGAGGCAAGTCGACAAGGGCCGGCTTCGCGCCGGCCCTTTTTTCACGAGAACGTCTCCGCGATCAGGCCGCCGATCTCCTTATGGATCGCGTTGCGCGCATCCATCGGCGCGGAAGACTCCGTGTAGTAGACCGTGGCGATGAGCGGCGCGCGGTCGGGCGGCCAGAGGATCGCGACCGCATTCGTCGATCCGCGCTCGCCGGTGCCGGTCTTGTCGCCGATCCGCCAGGAAGCCGGCAGCCCGGCGCGCAGCCGTTTGTCGCCGACCTTGTCGTTGATCAGCCACGTCTGGAGCTGGCGGCGCGACGCGTCCGACAGCGCATCGCCCAGCAGCACCTTTTGCATAGTCCGCGGCCATCGCGCGCGGGCTCGTCGTGTCGCGCGGGTCGCCAGGCAGCGATTCATTGAGCGTCGGCTCGTTGCGGTCGAGCCGCGTCACTGTCGTCGCCGAGCGAGCGCGCGAAACGCGTGAACCCCGCGGGGCCGCCGATCGTCTGCAGGACCAGATTGCCGGCGGTGTTGTCGCTCCAGTCGATCGCCGCGGCGCAGAGATCGGCGAGCGTCATGGCGCCCTCATTGACATGCGCCTTGGCGATCGGCGCGTATTCGAGCAGATCGCTCGGCCCGTATGCGATCCTTCGGTCGAGGCGCTCGGCGCCCTCGTCCACCCGCTTGAGCGCCGCGGCTGCAGTCAGAAGCTTGAACGTGCTGCACATCGGGAACTGTTCGTCGGCGCGATGCTCGATCGTTGCGCCAGTCCCCGTGTCGCGCACGAAGACGCCGAGCCTGCCGCCCTCGCGCGCCTCGATCTCGACAAGGCGCTTCTCGGCGAGGCCCAGTCGCGCCGCGGCGGAGGGAGCCGCCGCTTGCGCGCGAATAGATGCAGCCGTGGCTGCGAGGCCGGCAAGGAACGCGCGACGATGCATGGGTTTCGCCTCGACTCTGAGAGCGTCGCGATCGGCCTTACGATTGAGGCGCGCGGATGGCGGGCGGGCGAGGGCCAGCTGGCGACGGGTCTTTGGCTGATCTCGCCAAGCCGCGATGAAATTGCGATCCTCGCCTCGCGATCGGCGCCTCGGAGGCTGTGAGACAATGAACGATCCAATACCGTCCGCCGGCGAACTCTTCCGGGCCCTCGCCAAACATTACGGGGCGCCATCCAGCCCGTCGCGAGGCCGAGGGTTCGGCTCGAACGCTTTGAAGGCGAATGGCAAGATCTTCGCATCGCTTTCGCATGGACGTCTCCTCATCAAGCTTCCGGCTGAGCGCGTCAAAGCGCTGGTTGAGGCAAAAATCGGCGAACCTTTTTCAACTGGCCCTGGCCGCGTCAAAAAGGAATGGGTGACCATCGCTCCGGCAAGCGCAGAGGAATGGGCGCGCCTCTCAGAGGAGGCTCGGCGTTATGTTCTTTCTAAAGCCAAGTAGAGCGCCGGCTCTGGCGCGGCGCGGGGCGCCTCGGCTATCGTCTGCCGATGCCGAAGGCAATACGGCGCTGACATCGTGTATGAGGACGTTGGAAAGCGCCTCACCTGGGGGGAAAGTCGAATGCGCTCAATTGTCGCCGTCGCTGTCATCGCTGTGCTGCTCGCGGGTTCCGGGTGCTCCAAGGGCGACAGGGGCGATCAAGGCCAGCCGGGGCAACAGGGACAGCAGGGTCCCGCCGGCCCCGCCGGCCCGAAGGGCGAACCCGGCGCAGTCGGCGCCATCGGGCCGCAAGGGCCGAAAGGCGATGTGGGCGCTGACGGGCCGCCGGGGCCGAAAGGGGAACCCGGCCCAGCCGGCCCAGCGGGACCGCCGGGGCCGCCCGGCCCTGACGGGCCGCCGGGGCCGAAAGGCGATCTTGGCGCCGCCGGACCGCCCGGATTGCAGGGACCGAAGGGAGAGCCGGGACCCGAGGGGGTGGCTGGGGCGCAGGGAGCCAAAGGCGATTCGGGCCAGATTGGGCCGGCAGGACCAGCCGGACCCGTTGGGCCGAGAGGCGAAGCTGGCGGCGTCGGCGCGGTCGGCCCTCGCGGGCCTGAAGGACCACCCGGGCCTAAGGGCGAGGCTGGCGCAGCTGGGCCTAAGGGTGAAGTCGGCGCGGTCGGACCAGCCGGACCCGTTGGGCCGAAGGGCGCCGCGGGCGACGCAGGGCCAAAGGGCGAGACTGGCGCGATCGGCCCTATTGGACCCGCTGGACCTCCCGGACCGAAGGGCGCCGCCGGCGACGCTGGCCCGAAAGGTGAAGTTGGGGCAGCCGGCGCGAATGGGCCGGCGGGGCCAGCCGGTCCGCCCGGGCCTAGGGGCGCCCAGGGAGAGACTGGGCCGAAGGGCGACATGGGCGCCGTTGGACCTCCCGGTCCGAAGGGCGACGCCGGAGTTGCTGGCGCAGCCGGTCCGCAAGGACCGACAGGGCGCGCTGGGCCTTCAGGGCCGCCTGGACCGCTCGGCGCCCCGGGCGTCGCCGGCGCGCCGGGGCAGATGGGGCCGCCCGGTCCTCAAGGCCCTGCGGGACCTCCTGGCCCGCAAGGTCAGCCCGGAGCCGGCGCCGGTTTCAGAGTGGTCAGCGATTCCGGTCAGGCCTCGTGCGGAGCGGGCGAGATCATGGCGAGCGCTTATTGCGCAGGCGGCGCTGCGATGCGCATCGATGGAACGACGGGCGCAAGTTGCGAGGGCGGGGCGAAGGCGGTGCTCGTCTGCGCAAAACAATAGTCGCGCCTCTCGGCGCGAACGGGTTAGGCTCTGGCGAAGGGCTTGCAGAGACGGACAGTCGCCTGACAGCCCGGGAATTCAACATCAAGGAGGAAACGATGATTCGACTGACGGTTCTCTATCCCGCGAAAGACGGCGAGACGTTCAATTACGACTATTATTTCAATGATCATCACAAGCTCGTCGTCTCCCGATGGAAGTCGGAAGGCATGGTGAGCTGCGAATTCGACAAGGGCCTGTCCGACCCTGCTGGCGGCAAGCCGCCCTATCTCGCCATCGCTTATCTCAAGTTCAACTCCGTCGAGGACCTTCAGAAGGCGCTCGCCAAGCATGGCGCGGAGATCGTGGGCGACATCCCGAATTACACGAAGATCGAAGCGATCATGCAAGTGAACGAGGTGATGGCGAGCTGAAGTCCGAGCGCGGGCGGCGTCCGCTTTCTAGCGTCCCGGATACCAGTACGCGGCCTGCGGCTTCGTGCGGTCGACGACCACGAACTGGTTGGCGAACACGCGGTAGGAAGGGCTCTGGTCGCCGTCGGGCCATTGCACCCGGATTTCCGCTCGCTCGGCCGTGCCAAGGCCGACATGGATGAAGCCCGCATGGCCGGAGGCGTCGCCGCCGCCGACGTCGACGAAGCGCGTCTGGCTGCGGGTTCCGGTCCGGATCGTAATCCGCGCTCCGACCGCGTTGCGGTTGGGGTTGGGTTCGATGAGGCGGATCTCGCTCCAATTGCCCATCGGCAGCGGCGGACCGTCGCCGTTTTTGGCGCCCAGATTGCGGTAGAGCGAGCGTTCGAGCCGCGATTGATCTGCAGGATGTCGAGCCGCCCGTCGAGGTTGAAGTCGGCGATCAGCGCGCCGCGGCCCTTGGCGTTGCAGGCGATTCCCGCTTCGTCGCCGGCTTCGGCGAACTTGCCGTTCCATTGGCCGAGCAGGAGATTGCTCGGATCGTAGGCGGCGAAGTCCGGCATCTGCTCGAGATTGCCTTTGGAGACGAAGATGTCGAGCAGGCCGTCGTTGTTGAAGTCGGCGAATTCGGCGTGCCAGGCGGTCGAAGGCCGCTTGTCGCCGCCGGCATAGGGGATATGCGCGGTCGCGCCGACTTCGCCGGCGATGTCGCGATAGACGGGCGCTTCGCCGCGGCCGCCCTCGTCGGGATCGAGCTTCTGCAGCTTCTCGTCGCCCATCGAGGTGAGGAAATATTCCGGGTAGCCCGAGCCGTCGAGATCGCCCTCGGCGATGCCCATGCCGTAGATCGACAGATGCCGCCAGCCGTCGGCGCGCGAGTAGAGCCTCGGCGTCTTGCCCGGCTCGATGCGCCACATCTGCTCTTCGCCGCCGCGGTAATATTGCCGGTCGTTGGAGACGCGGAGCGACGGCGTGCCCGACTTGTTCCAGTCGGTGAACAGCATCGAGAGCGCGCAGAAGCCGGGCGCGAGCGGCGTGCGCACCGAATAGTCGGGCTTGTCGCCGGGCTGAGGGCGATAGAGCGAATTCTCCGCGCATGTGCCCCACGGCGAGCCCGGCGCGTCGCGATCGACATAGTGGCCGATCGCCAGCGTCGGGAATTTCTGCCCCGGCTCCCATTCGGCGGCGAACGACGTCGTCCAGCCGGAATCGCCGTCGAAATTCCATTCGTGGTTGGCGAGCGTGAACGTGCAGTCCGGGCCGCCCTTCAGCAGGAGATTGCCGCCGACCCTGAGCACGAACAGATCCATGTGGCCGTCGCCGTCGATGTCGAGCGGATAGGCGCCGATGACGTTGGTGAGCAGCTTCGGATCGGCGCCGATGTCGAGCGCCTTCTCCTCGAACTTGAGCGGCGCCGCCGGCCTTGCGATTTGTTGACGAACAGCCGCGCCGGATTCTTGCCGCCCGCCAGGAACACCGAGGGAAAGCCCGAGCCGTCGCAATCGAACGCCGCGCCGCCGCCGCCGACGAAGAACTCCCACGGACCGTCGTAGACGCTGTGCAGGCCGGCGGCTTCGGCCTCCTCATGCATGAGCGGCACGTCGCCGAGCGGCTTTTGCCGGTCCTCGCGCGGCGCCGCGCCGCCGCGAGGCCGACGAGCAGCGCGAGGATGGAGAACGACGACTCCGCATCACTGCGCCTTGATGACGAGCGAGCGCAGGAAGGCGATGACGGCGTCGCGCTTCGTCGGGTCGAGCGCCATGATAGGCGTCGCGCGCAAACCGCGCGTCGCCGCCATGCGCCGCGATGATTTCGTCGAGCATGCGGAAATCGAGCCGTTGTGGCCATAAGGCGCGGTCGAGCCGACGCCCCACAGCCGCGGCGTCAGGAACACGTCGCGCTCGACGAAGCGCTGCGCCTGCAATTCGTTGCCGAGCGCATTGACCGTCTCATCGACGATCAGATGGCGCTTGAGATCGCTGTAGAGCGGGATCAGCCACTCGCCCTTGTCGTTCTTCTGCAGCGTCTTGGCGAAGGGCAGGGCGCCAAGATCGATGCGGATCGGCGCCTTCACTTCGCCCGACGCGCAACGTGCCCGCCATGTCATAGGGCGCGGGATCGGTGAAGACGAGCGACTTCAGCGGCAACGTCTGCATGTGGCACGAGGCGCAGCCGATCGTCGTTGAACGTCTCGGCGCCGTCCTTGGCCGCTTGCCGCCAATCGTCGGGCAGATCGGCTTTGACGGTCGGCGGCGGCAAGCGTCGCCTGGAACGCGACCAGCGCCGAGACGTCGCCGGCGGTGATCGCGTCGGGCACGCCGCTTTCGGCGAAGTCGTGGCTGCCGGTCCAGCGCACGCCGAACCGCTCGACCGCCTCCATGCCGTGATGGATGTTGAGCGCGTTGATGGTGAACTGGCGCAGCGAGGTGAACACGCCCTTGCGGCTGAACGGCCGACGATCAGATCGGAATCGACGCCGTCGATCGCGTCGAGATCGACGATGCCGTCGGGATGGGCGACGATCGAGCCGAACCGCACGCCCTTGGTCACGAGATCGGCGCGCGCGTCCTTGCCGCTCGCGCAGGCCTCCGCAATCGCCGCGGCGCGGATCGCCTGCAGGTCCGCGGTCATCTCGCGCGCCAGCAGCTCGACGAGCCCTGCGCCCATCAGCGCGATCGTGTGCCGCTCGCTCGAGAAGGAGGGGTCGATGGAGTCGAACTGCGCGCTCTCGAACCCTTCCGACACGAACACGTTGGCGACGTCGTCGCCCGAGCCGCCGATGATCGGGATCGTTGTGGCAGCCGAAACAGGAATTCGAATCCGGGCCGCTCGTGCGGCTGAACGGCGGATTGACGCCGTTCTTGCGCTTGGTCGGGATGATCGCCTGCGTCGCCTTCGGCCGTCCGGCGCCGTCGACGGTGGTGAATTTCGCCTTGAACAGCACGCGGCCGCGCTCGATGAGGCGCGGGCAGCGCCGACGGCCCGGCCGCGGCGATCGCATCGAAATCGAGATGCGAGCCGGCGGGAAGACGCGCTCGTCCCAGCTTGCCGCCAGGCGCCGGCGCATCGCGCCAGGGCGGCAGGCCGCGCACACAGCGATCGATGCGCCCAACACCCGCTTCATGGTCCTCCCTCTGCTCTCGTTCGAACGGCCGTCGGCCGACCGGCGCGCATCCGCGAGACTCAAGCTCGATTCTCATGTCGAGGAGCTGAGCGCCGCAAGAACCGAATTATTGGCCGTTTCGGCGCATTGACAGTGTCAGCGCGCCGCGACGCAGTGCCGCCCGCGGAGATGGTCCGGCTTTGCTCGGAGGCGCGCGTATTTCGGCGCGGCCGCGGAGTCCGCGCCGTCCAGGGAGGAAATACATGAAATCATTGAAAAGCTTGGCGATCGGGGCGGCCCTGCTGGCGTCCGCCAGCGTCTGACCTCGTTCGCCGCGATGCGCCAAAGACATGACCGTCGGCGTCTCGTGGTCGAACTTCCAGGAAGAGCGCTGGAAGACCGACGAAGCCGCGATCAAGAAGGCGCTCGACGCGCACGGCGCCAAATATATCTCGGCCGACGCGCAGGCGTCGCCGACCAAGCAGCTGACCGACGTCGAAAGCCTGATCTCGCAAGGGCGCCAACGTCCTGATCATTCTCGCCGATGGACTCCGAGGCGATCCTGCCGGCGGTCAAGAAGGCGCAGCGACGAAGGCATCCCGGTCATCGCCTATGACCGCGCTGATCGAGAGCCCGAACGCGCTCTACATCACCTTCGACAACGTCGGCGTCGGCCGCATGATGGCCAAGGCGATCCTGGCGGCCAAGCCGGCCGGCAACTACGCCTTCATCAAGGGCGACAAGGGCGACCCGAACGCGGACTTCCTGTTCTCGGGCATCACCGAAGTGCTCGAGCCGGCGATGAACGCGGGCAAGATCAAGAACGTCGGCGAAGTCCTACACCGACGGCTGGAAGCCGGACAACGCGCAGAAGAACATGGAGCAGATCCTCACCAAGAACAACAACAAGGTCGACGCGGTCGTCTCCGAGAACGACGGCATGGCCGGCGGCGTCGTCGCGGCGCTCACGGCGCAGGGCATGGCCGGCTCGGTGCCGGTGTCCGGCCAGGACGGCGACCACGCGGCGATCAACCGCATCGCGCTCGGCACGCAGACCGTGTCGATCTGGAAGGACGCCGCGATCTCGGCAAGATCGCCGGCGAAGCGGCGGTCGCGCTCGCCGACGGCAAGAAGATGACCGACATTGCCGACGTCAAGCCGTTCACCGGCGGCGCCAAGGGCGTCAAGGTCAACGGCATCCTGCTGACGCCGCTCCCGTCACCAAGGACAACCTCAACGTGATCGTCGACAAGGGCTGGATCACCAAGGCGGAAGTCTGCGCCGGCGTGAAGCCCGGCACGGTCGAAGTTCTGCGGCTGAGTTGACCCTGCTCGCGATCGCAGTGAAACAAAAGGAGCCGCGCCGTCCTCGCAGGGCGGCGCGGTTTTCTGTTGCGACGCCGCCTCGCCGATGTCGGCGGCGGCGTCACGCAATCGGATCGGGAGGGCGCATGACCTCTGCAGCGCCGAGCGCGACCAGCGCGGCTCCGAACGAGCCGGCCATTCGGCGGTTGCTCAGAGCGCACCGAAGTCGACACGCGCATGCTCGGCATGATCGGCGCGCTGGCGCTGATCTGGATCGGCTTTCACATCTATACGCTGGTCTCAGACGGCGAGGGCCTGTTCCTGACGCCGCGCAATTTGGAATTTGAGGTCCAGACGTCGTCGATCGCGGTCATGGCGACCGGCATGGTGCTCATCATCGTCATGCGCCATATCGACCTTTCGGTCGGATCGATCCTCGGCTTCGTCGTCGACGATCATCGGCGTGGCGCAGGTCCATATTCCTGCCGCTCTATCTCGGCCTCGACAATCCGGCGATCTGGATCCTCGCTGTCGTCATCGCGCTCGCGTTCGGCGCGGCGATCGGCGCCTTTCACGGCTCGCTCGTCGCCTATCTCGGCATTCCCGCCTTCATCGTCACGCTCGGCGGCCAATTGTTCTGGCGCGGCGCGGCCTGGTGGGTGACGGCCGGCCAGACCATCGCGCCGCTCGACGACCGCTTCGCGCTGATGGGCGGCGGCCCGCATGGCTCGATCGGCGCGACGGCGAGCTGGATCGTCGCGGCGATCTGCCTGCGTCGGCATCGTGTTCGGCCTCTATCGCCGGCCGGCAGCGGCGCGCGCGGTTCCATTTCCCGCTGCGGCCGATGTGGGCGGAATATGTCATCGCGGTCGTCGGCTGCTTCATCGCGCTCGGCGCGACCTCGATCGTCAACGCCTATCACTGGCCCGAGCGCGTCGCCGCGGCCTATGCGGCGGAGCAACAATATTCCCGTGCCCGAAGGCGGGCTGCTCATCTCGCACCGGCTATGCGATTCCGGTGCTGATCGCGCTCGTGCGTCGGCATCGTCATGACGTTCCTCGCCACGCGCACGCGGTTCGGCCGCTACGTCTACGCGATCGGCGGCAATCCGGAAGCGGCCGAACTCGCCGGCATCAACACGCGGCAAGATCACGTTCATGGTGTTCTCGCTGATGGGCGCGCTCGCGGCGATCGCCGGCCTGCATCGACTCGGCGCGGCTCGACTCGGCGACCAATGCGCTCGGCAAGTTCGACGAGCTTTATGTGATCGCCGCCGCGGTCATCGGCGGCACCTCGCTCGCCGGCGGCGTCGGCACGATCTACGGCGCGCATGATCGGCGCGCTGGTCATGCAGTCGCTGCAATCGGGCATGGTGCTGCTCGGCTTCGACTGCGGCCCTGCAGCAGATGGTCGTCGGCGTCGGTGCTGGTCGTCGCGGTCTGGCTCGACACGTTCTATCGCCGCCGAAGCCAGAGGGCTGAGACGATGGACGCCGAACGCCGCAAACGCCGCTCGTCGAGATGCAGCGACATTTCGATCGCCTTCGGCGGCGTCAAGGCCGTCGACCACGCTTCGATCGATCTGTATCCCGGCGAAGTGGTCGGCCTGCTCGGCCACAATGGCGCCGGCAAATCGACGCTGATCAAGGTCCTCTCCGGCGCCTATAAGCGCGACAGCGGCGCAGATCCTGATCAACGGCGAGGAAGCGATGATCAACAATCCGCGCGACGCCAAGGCCTATGGCATCGAGACGATCTATCAGACGCTGGCGCTCGCCGACAATGTCGACGCCGCGTCGAATCTCTTTCTTGGCCGCGAGATTGCTCACCGCGCTGGGGCACGCTCGACGACGCCGCGATGGAAGCGGAGGCGCGCAAGGTGATGGGCCGCCTCAACCCCAATTTCCGCCGCTTCAAGGAGCCGGTGAAATCGCTTTCGGGCGGCCAGCGCCAGTCGGTCGCCATCGCCCGCGCGATCCATTTCAATGCCCGCATCCTCATCATGGACGAGCCGACCGCGGCGCTTGGGCCGCAGGAGACCGCGCAGGTCGGCGACCTCGATCAAGCAGCTCAAGGCCGAGGGCATCGGCATCTTCCTGATCAGCCACGACATCCACGACGTGTTCGATCTCGCCGACCGCGTCGACGGTGATGAAGAACGGCCAGGTCGTCGGCACCGGCCGCATCAAGGACGTCACCAAGGACGAAGTGCTCGGCATGATCATCCTCGGCAAGTGTCCGCCAGGCGCGATTGCGGGGCCGGGAGCGATGGCGCTGACCTGAGACGCGATCGCGCCCGCGTCGGCGCCGTCTGTAGACGCGGTCGCTGACCGCGTCCGCCGCGCTCAGCGAGCGCGGCTACAATTGGCGGCATCGCGCGCCGCTCTAAGCCAGCCGCCAGACCGTGACGGGCTCCGCATAGCCGCGCACCGGGACCGCGCCGAGCGGCGAAGCGTCGCCGATCGCGTCGCGCGCCGCCTCGCGCACGGCGTCTGAGACGATGAGTTGAGAACCGACCTCCTTGTTGAGGCTCTCGAGGCGTGAGGCGAGGTTCACCGTGTCGCCGATCACCGTATATTCCTTGCGCCGATGCGAGCCGACCGTTCCGGTGACCGTCTGACCGATATGGATGCCGATACCGAAGCGGATCGGCCAGGCATGACCGACTTGCTCGTTCGATGCCACGAGCATCGCGTGTGCCGAGGCGACGGCGTCCGCCGCCGCGATAGGATCGTCGAACGGCGCGCCGAACATGGCGAGGAGGCCGTCGCCAAAGAACTTGTTCACGATGCCATTGTGGCGGTCGATGATTTCCACCATTATCTCGAAAAATCGTCGAGCCGCGCCACGTCTCCGCCGGCGTTCGGGCGCGCGCGGCTGAGGTGAAGCTGCGGATGTCGAGGAACATCACGCAAACGCGGCGCATCCACCGAGTTCGGCCGCGCCGATCGCGAGCAGCCGCTCGACCACGCGCGGCGAGACGTGCTGGCCGAACAGGTTCGTCACTTCGTCGCGCGCCGACGCCGTGGCGATCCGCGTCGGAATTGGCTCTTGATTGTCACGCCGACATATCCGGCCAACACGCCCGCCGCGATAAGGAGGGCGCTGCGGCCGCATGATAGTCGAACGTCAGGCGCGGCTCCTCGGCTTGCCAGCCGCGATGCAGCGTGAAGAAGGCGAGGGCGAAGACCTCGACGGCGGCGACGGCGCCTGTGAACGGCGAGAGCGCGAAATCAAGCCGCAGGGTCGAGAGAAGGATGAAAAGGTAATACAGGAGCGCCGGCCATGTGCCGAAAAGGAAGTTGGGCTCGGACAAATATCCGGCGA
>CAVWPU010000005.1:0-412584 GCA_963756955.1 uncultured Alphaproteobacteria bacterium | reverse complement strand
ATTTCGTAACCTGCAGCTGGCTAACGCTGAAGCCTGTAACGCAGGAACACTGCTGGGCTAAGTTCAATAGCAGCCGGGCGGTTCGGCAGCTGAGGCTGTGGAGATTGTACAGTAGAGTCTAGTCAACTGGAGCGAGGGAGCCGCGAGAATGGACCAATGACGGTAGCTTTTCGGTGCACGGTGTACCCGTAGTTTGGATGCTGGTAATATTATAACCTGGAAATCAAGAAATTTATTGGTTTTGCTCTTGGGATGAGGGTTGTAGGGAAAGTGGTCGTTCAAATTGGTGGTAAGGTTAAAGAATTTTATTTAAATCCGCTTTTATTCAGTAAACGCAGTAATGCGCAAAATGAAAAAACAGTCAAACCAAGAAACGAGGCCTAGGTTCCGACCCTCGTCATCGCGGGCGCCGAAGCGCCGAACGAAACGGCCCGGCGGCTGGAGGGCCTTGGGGTGATGATCGAGCGCGTCCCCCTCGACGACGAGGGCCATGTCGATCTCCATCAGGCCTTGCGCGCGCTCGCCACGCGCGGGATCACCCGCGTGTTCAGCGAGGGGGGACCCAAGGTCGCGGCCCGGCTCATTGCGCTCGGGCTCGCCGACGAGGTCGCGCTCATCACCGCCGACAAGCCGCTCGGCCGGCCGGGCGTGCCGGCGCTCGACGCGCAAGCCCGCGCGGCGCTCCTGGACAGATCGCGATATGAGCCGCTCGAAACCTTGGCCTACGGGCCGGACACGATAAGGCTGTGGGAGCGGACGAGGTCGCGCGACGTGGGGCGCTCAGTCAATGATTAGGACCTCGGCCACCGCGCTCATGGGCGAGGGAGGCGTGCACCGACAACAATTCGCACTGAGTTCGTCGGAAATAAAGTCGCTCATCCGTATCAAGAACCGGTAAGAGTTCGGAACCCAACCCGCCGTCGCCAACCGGTTGCCGCGTCACTGCAATCTTCATCGACATGATGACCGTGTCGATCCTTTTGCGTCACGTAGAGCTCGACCAGATGCCGCAGCATCTTGGGCTGAACGTAAATTTCGAGCCGCGGCGCCTCAGCGTCCACGTCGTTCCAAATCATCTTCGCCGACCGATTCAGTTCGGCAGGCGCGAAATTCTCGTTCGTTTGTACGAACGCTGCAACATCGACCTCGAAACGATTGAAAGTCGTCGCGTTCTCGCCGACGGAAAGCGCGTTCGCAACCGTTCCTACCCCGTTCAGAACAGAATATTGGAAGGATCCGGGCGGCAGACGAGCGATCTGATCGTTCGATATGATCCGCTGCTGGCGCATGATGTCGTTGAAGTTCACATCAATGTCGAGCCAGTACAATCGAGAGCGCGAATCCGGCCGTGCGCGAGATGAGGTGAGGTTGGGCTGGGTTGCCATGATTTGAATGACGCGACGACCGCTGCGACAAGAGGTTCTTCTAATATGGTATCTGACGCGGAGTTCCTCACCAATGTGTTGAGCTTTCCGCGTGATCCACGTAAATTTTGGACCCGATCCCGCCGGAAACACGGCCGGCGTGTCGGCGGGCAATAGGGGATACGCTCGCCGCCAGCGTGCGCGAACGAGGCTTCGGATGTTCACTGGGATTGTTAGCGATGTCGGGCAAATCATTGATATAACGCCATTAGGCATGCTGACTCGGCTCAGGATCGCGAGCGCCTACGAGGCAAAAACGATTGCCCTTGGCGCCTCGATCGCCAATTCGGGCCCATGCCTCACCGTGGTTGGCGTCGAGCCGTGGGGGGAAGGCTCGGCGCTTGCTTTCGACGTCGGCGCGGAGACGCTGGCGGTGACGAGCCTCGGGCAATGGCGGGCGGGGGGACGGGTCAACCTCGAGCGGTCGCTTCGAGTTCGGCGATGAACTCGGCGGCCACATGGTGAGCGGGCATGTCGATGGGACCGCCGAGATCCTCACGCGGCGCGATTTCGACGGCATGGCGCATTTCCGCTTTCGCGCGCCCAAGGACCTTTCGAAGTTCATCGCCGTCAAAGGCTCGGTCGCGCTCGACGGCACGTCGCTGACCGTGAACGCGGTCGAAGGCGACACGTTCGAGGCGCTCCTGATCCCGCACACGCTGAAAGTGACGACCTGGGGCGATCGCCGGGCAGGGGACACGGTCAACATCGAGGTCGACCAGATGGCGCGCTACGCCGCGCGGCTGATGGAGGCGGGGCGGTGACCACGGAAGGTCGTTTTCGCTCGATAGGGGAGACGAATGCCAGACTGGGCCACTGAGCTCGGGCCCGCCACCGAGCCGAATTTTGATCGGTTCGTTCGATCGGTGGGCGGGGCGCGTGTGGTTTAGGGTCCGGTCCAGCTATACTGGCAGGATAGTCCCCGCCCGCAACGATTCTTCTACGCTTGTGAGCGCCCGATGGAGCAGCCGGCTCCCGGCGGAAAGAAGGTCGTGCGCGCTAAAAGGCTTGCTCACGGACGCACTGTCCAAAACCCGGCGGGAATTGATATCGCGTCCCCCGGAAGCATAAATGACCGGAACTTTGGGATGCCGACGCCGTACAGCTTCCGCCACGTCCCAACCCGTTATTGAATCGGCCAACGTTATGTCGGTCACTAAAATGTCGATGCTCCGACCTTCCCGAAGCAATTCCAGCACCTCAGCCCCAGTCTCAGCTTCCAGCACCTGCCAGCCTTCCTCGCGAAACTGGGCGGCAATATCTTCCCGCACAAACCAGTCATCCTCGACCACCAGAGCAGTTCGGCCTTTTGAGGGGACTTTCATCAGCGATTCCATGGGCTGCCAGCTGTTTCCGAAACGCCGTTGGCGACATGATTGTTCCCAGGCGCCGGAAACGCGCGAAACCGAGGGTTACGACGTCGAGGCTTATCGGAACGCCGGCTAACCGCAGTCCATTCAACTGGCGGCGCGCCTGCGACCGGAGCGTTCGGCACGGGCTCCGGTTATCCGATGGCCAAACTGCTTGTTTAGCCGCGAGCCGTTGAGCTCGCATCAGGTTCGGGAGTTCCGAGCGGAATATGCGTCTAATCAGCACGATCTTTTCCCTGGTCTTCCTGATGATCATGTGCGGCGCGAGGGCCGAGCCGCTCACAGTCGATCCAGAGACGATCGTTCCGTTGCCGGATAAGTTCGACATGCAGCCGCCCGCTGCTGATGTGCCGCCCGAGATTGCCCGCTATGAGGGCGCGTGGATTGGGACTTGGCACGACGACAGGCACATCCTCGTCGTCGAGCGCGTCACAGCGGATGGTCGCGCCAACGTGGTTTTCGCGCAATCCGACTCGGCGTTTTATGGAGCGAGCCGAGGGTGGTGGCGGGACGAAGCAACGATCGTTAACGGCGTGTTGACCCTGACCGGGTTCCGCACCTTCCGATACGCCTTTGACGGTCCTGACCGGCTTTACATGACCGCGACGCTTAAAAATGGCGGCGTCACCTCTGGGACGCTTTTTCCGGCGGCTGGTACCCTTACGGCCCGGCGACGACGTCCTACTACGCGGATGCTGGACGTGGCGCGGGCGACAAGGTTCCGCAACTCTGGCTGTACGCGGACAACGACCAACTTTACGCCGAAGCGCTCGTCCGCGAATATTATCAGGCGTTTGTGTCGGGTGGCGGACACGCTGACTTCGAGCTGCTCCACGGCGTTTCGGGCGACGGTCACTTGCTGAGGCTTTATCCCGATCGCTGGCGACCAATCGCGGACAAATTTCTGGCTTCGCTCAATCAACGCCATCCCTGATGCAACCGCGCGGCGAAGGCTCGTGAAAAAAGAGTACAGCTTGATTGCAGAAAATCAGAAATTGCGCTAGACTTACCTCGGTGAACACTCCTGCCCCTCCAAATGGCCTCGACCACACGCTCCGGTTGCAGCGCCCTCTCGGCGCCAGGGAGAGGCGACGCGAAAATAGCTCCGCTGAAAATCCCGTGTAACCCATTGATAAGTCTCGATTCGGACGAGAGAATCCAAGGAAATCCAAGGAAATCCAATAGCGGAAAAGTTGGGGTTCAGCGGCCAAACGGCCCGTTTCAAGAAAACCCAAATGGGACGATCAATAACAACATGACGACCTTGTCGTAAGGCGGAGCGCCCCTAGCCCGTCCGCGCCCGCACATAGGCGCGCTCGCCGGTCCTCGGGCGCGACCAGACTTCCAGCATCTCGCCAGACGGCGGATCGAGGAAGCGCTCGCCGGTAAAGCGCCAATCCGGTCCAGGCGGCGCATCGAGCGGGCGGCGCTTGTAGCCGCCCTTGCGGAAGACGAACCAGATCAGCAGGAGCGCAAGACCGAAGCCGACGGGCAAGCCCAACGCGATCATGGAACGGGTTCGATGACCGCCGCGGTGCCGTAGGCGACGATCTCGCTCATCGTCTGGCCGATTTCGGCGCTGTCGTAGCGCATCATCACGATGGCGTTCGCGCCCATCGCGGTTGCGTTCTCGACCAGCCGATCGAGGGCATGGCGGCGCGCCTCCTCGAGAAGGCGCGTATATTCGTGGATCTCCCCGCCGACGATGGTTCGCAGCCCGGCCATGATGTTGCCGCCGAGCCCGCGGCTGCGCACGACGACGCCGAAGCATTGTCCAAGCGTCTGGACCGTGCGATGGCCGGCGACATTCTCGGTGGTGGCGACGATCATGCGCGAATCTCCCTGGAGCCATCCTGCTCGTCTGCGGCGAGTTTCACACGTCAAGCCTAACCAACGGTTGCGCCGCGCGGCGCGCGGGGCGCTAGCCGCGCTATTTATTGACCGTACCCGCGCCGGCCGTGCACGCGACCTCATCCTGCGAGCCCATGCCGCCTGAACAGCCGATCGCGCCGATCAGCTTGCCGTCCTCGACCAAGGGGATGCCGCCACGCACGACGATGACGTCGTCTATCCCGAGCGCGTAATTGTTGCCCTTCTGAACGGCCTCTTCAAAAACCTTGGTCGCGCGGCGGAATTTCGCGGCCGTGCGGGCCTTGTGCTCGGAGACGGCGATCGAGCCGAGTTGCGCGCCATCCATGCGTCCGAAGGCGACGAGATTGGCTCCCGAGTCGACGACGGCGACATTGAGCGCCCAGCCGTGTTTCTCGGCCTCCGCTGTGGCGGCGGCGACCGCGGCTTGAGCGCGAGCGAGCGAAATCGGCGCGCCATAGGGAATGTTGAAGGGCATCTTGTCGGGGATGACATCGAGCGGGTTCGGCTGTTGCGCGCCCGCGGCGCCGCAGAAGCCGAGACAAGCAGTCAAAATCGCTGCACGCAGCCGAAGCGTCATGGGTCGTTCCTCGCCAATGCCCCAAGGGAGTATTGCGCCGCTCGCCGCCATTGGGCAATGCGGTGTTTGCAGCCATTGCGATGCTTTACGAAACCACCGATCCGACTTAGATTTCCGGAAAAGTGCGATGTAAGCCTGTTGGAGCGGGGTCAATTGATGCGTGGCGCGCGAAGTCTCATCCTGATTGGCGTTGCGTGGATGGCGTTGACGACCGAGGGGTCGGCCCAATCCCTGTTCAATTTTCCGTTAAGCTTGCCGGGTTCGCCGCCGGCCCCCAACCCCCAGACCTTTCTGCCGCCGGACGCGGACCCGAACTATTCGACCCCAGGCGGGTATGACAACGACGTCGACATGACCCACACGACCCGCAAGGAGGTCAACGACCCGACGGGCCAGCCGGCGGGCACGCTGACGATCAACACCCGCGAACGGAAGCTCTATCTCTCGGAGGGCGGCGGGCGGGCGCTGCAATACGGGATTGGCGTCGGGCGCCAGGGCTTCGCCTGGAAGGGCGAAGCCGAGATTGGCCGAAAGTCGTTCTGGCCGGGATGGACGCCCCCGCCCGAAATGATCGATCGGCAACCGGGCCTGCCGCGGCACATGGAAGGCGGCATGGAAAACCCGCTCGGCGCGCGGGCTCTCTATCTGTTTCAAGGCAAAAAGGACACGCTGTTCCGCATCCATGGCACCAACGAGCCCAACTCGATCGGCAAGGCGGTGTCCTCCGGATGCATCCGGATGCTCGATTCCGACGTGATCGACCTCTACGGGCGGGTCGCGAAGGGGACGCCCGTCGTCGTGCTGTGAGACCCTCACCCCCGGCCCCGAGGGAGAGGGAAATCCGCTCAATCACTCCGCCACAGTGAACACAGCGCACGGGGCGACGATCCCGCGCAAAGCGTGCGCACCGAGCGGGATCAGCGGCGTCGATGTCTCGGCGGCGAAGGCGCCCGAGATGAGGACGGTCCGGTCGAGCGGCCGGCACAGCCCTTCGAGCCGGCTGACCAGATTGACGGCGGGGCCGATCGCGGTGAAATCCAGCCGGTCGGCGGCGCCGATGTCGCCCCACAGCATCTCGCCGAGATGCAGCGCGACGCCGAACGGCAGCGGCGCAAGGCCCTCTTTCCGTCGCGCCTCGTCGAGATGCGCCATTCCAGCCCGGGCCGCGGCGACCGCCCTGAGCGCAGCGTCGCAAGCGTTGCGCGGCGACCCGCCGACGACCGGAAAGATCGCCAGCATTCCGTCGCCGATGAATTTGAGCACTTCGCCGCCGAAGGCGTGCACCGCGCCGGCGATGCGGTCGAACCAGGCGTCGAGGGCCGAGATGACCTCGGAGGGCGGGCTGCTCTCGGAGAGCGCGGTGAAGCCGCGCAGATCGGCGAACAGCAGCGCCGCCTCGATCGTCTCGCCGACCTCCCCGCCGCAACGGACCCGCGATGCACCCGCGCGGCGCTGCGGCGGCCGAGATAGGCTTCGAGCGCCGCGGTCAGCGTGGCGCGCGCGGTGAGCGCGGCAAGCGGCGCCGCGGCGAAGCGCGCGGCCTCGCGAAGGCGCTCGGCCTCGTCGAGGGTGAACGGGCGCGGCCCGATCCAGGCGAGCCTTGGCCCGTCCGGCGTCGGCCCGACAGCATCTTCATGCAGACGGGCCAGCCGCGAGGCCGGCAAGCCAGCGCCGGCCAGCTTCGCCCGGCTGGCTGTCCGCTCCCGAGAAAGCTCCGGCCACGAATCCCAGCGCCTCGATCACCTCGCCGCTCTCGGCCCGCCACAGCCAGGCGCGCCGGGCGATCAAGGGGATGGGGCGAGGCAAGCATGAGCGCCCCGCCGGCGAGCGGCGCCCGTCCTCGACCAGGCGCCCGCCGAGCGTCGCCAGAAAAAGCTCGGGACTGGGCGTTTCGGCGGCCGCATCGACCAGCCAGGCGAGGGTTGAAGAGAGCTGCATGGATGGATCATCGGCTGGACAACGCCTCGTTGTCATCTGCGCTTCCGCTTCGCCATTCGCTTGGCGAAGTCGAACAGTCATTCAACCAAATGGTTGATCTTTACGTCTGAGACGCCCATATCCACCCTCTCATTCAATCCGATGCGCTTCGGCGCGTGTCGATTTGACGGTGGGCTGTCCGTCTATGATGCGAGACTGAGTTTGACTCGAGGAGAAGGCCATGGATGAATCGCTCATCGTCCGGCGCGAGACCCAGATCGCGGCCCCGCCCGCGACGGTCTTCGCCTTTCTGACCGATCCGCAAAAGATCCTGAGCTGGATGGGCGCCGAAGCGGACACGGACGCCCATCCGGGCGGGCTTTATCTGGTCAAGGATATCGCCGGGCGGCCTGGCCGCACCGCGCGCGGCGAATTCCGCGAGGTCGTGCCGGTCCATCGGCTCGCCTACAGCTTCGGCTGGGACGACGACGAGAATGTGCCGCCCGGCTCAAGTCTGGTCGAGATCGACCTGTTCGAGCGGGACGGCGGCACGCTTGTGCGCATGAGCCATACCGGACTTCCCAACGCTTATGAGCGCGACGGCCATGCCAAGAGGCTGGGCCTATTATCTCGGCAGACTGAACGTGGCCGCCACGGGCGGAGATCCGGGCGTCGACCGTGGGTCCGCCCGGTCACGGCTAACTGTGCGCCCGCACCCGGCCAAAATGCCAGGCGCAAAAGAGAGCCATGACGAGCGCGCCCAGACCGAAACACGTCCATTCGAGAATGACGTCAGCGCCTTTGGGCGCGAACTCGAACAAAAGCGCGAAGCCTACAGCGAGATTAAGAAACCCCCACAGCACGTTGACGACAGGCGAGGATTCGCCAACGCCCGGCGGCGAGGCGAACGGGGTCTGAAACCAATTGCCGCTGATCCCCTGAACGAAATGCGGGACGCCATTCGCCAGAAACATGTCCGGCGAGGAATTGCAGCAGATAGATATACCAGGGGAGGCTCGACATCATGGGCTCGCTGTTGTTCGAGGGAGCTCGTCGAGGCGGTCAGCGTCGCGCCAGCCCAGCGGACGAGGAAACGGGCGAGCGCGGGGCCGATGAGGATCGCCACAATCGCGCGCCCGATCTGCATCGTCATGACGAAGGGCAGGTCGACCTTGGATGACGCGGCGATGATCGCCACCGAATCGGCGCCGCCCGGACTGGTGGCGAGATAGGCGGTCAGCGGGTCCGTTCCAACCACAACATGCAGGGCGTAGGCGAGACCGCCGCAGAGCGCCATCAGCGTGAAGATCGAGGCGACGATGCGCGGCAATTGGCGCGCCGCATAGGCGACCATCGGCCGCGTGAAGCGGAAGCCGATCGACCAGCCGACGACGGCGTAGCAGGCCGCGAGAAGCCAGGGCGGCAGCGTGATCGTCGACGACGTGGGTCGCCTCAAGCGCGGCAGCGATCACAAGCGTCACGAGCAAAGGGCCGGCGGGGATCTTGGACTTCACCCCGATCGATGGCGCCGCCGACGGCGATCGCCAGCGTCGCGAGGAAAGGCCCGGGCGCGAGGGCTGGAAACCAGTCTGGCGGGAGCGGCGCCGCGGCGCCTGGCGCGGCCCATTCCCGCGCGACGATCGACGCGATCAGCCCGACGAAGGCGACGCGCAGATATTGCATGACCGCGACCAGCCGGATGTCGCGCGCCGAACGCTTCCGCCATCAGCACCATGGCGGTCGCCGCGCCGGGAGAGGAGCCCCAGATCGCCGTCGTTCCCGGCAGCACTTTCCAGCGGGCGAGGAGCACGCCGAGCCCGGCGGCGAACGCCATCACCGCGCCGATCCCGATCAGGAAGATCGGCCATTGCTTGAGCATCGTCCCCATCGACGCGGCGCCGATCGCCTTGGCGATGAGGCAGCCGATCACACCTTGCGCCAGGATGAACGATCGGGGCGGGATGTGGACGCGCCCCTCGAATGACGCGACCAGAATTGCGCCGGCCGATCGCGCCGAGCAACAGAGCCGCGGGCAGGCCGGCGAGCCGGAACAGACGCGACGAAGGCGAGCGTCGCCGCCGATCAGCGCGGCCCAGTGCAGCGCGGCCGGCCGGGCGTTGAGGGTCAGCGGTCGGACGCTCATGCCGGCGAGAAGGCGAGGGCGTCGCTGTCCGTCACCCGTGCGATCCGGGGGAAGATATAACGCATCGTCGCCTCGTGGGGCTCGACGGCCATGCTGGTGGTCACGATCGCGCGCGATGACCAGCTCGTAGCCGAGCTCCCAGGCTTGCCGCGCCGTCGTGTCGACGCCGATATGCGTGGCGACGCCGCCGAGAACGATCGTCCGCACGCCGCGCTTTCGCAGTTCGGCGTCGAGGTCGGTGCGGAAGAACGCGCCCCAGGTCGACTTGGTGATGAGGAGGTCGCCGGGCTCAGCAAGGCCGGGCGCGAGATCGGCGAAACCCGTCGGGCAGGGCTTTGGGCAGCGCAGAGGGCTCGTCGACCTGGCGTTCCGGCCCGTGCAAGCGGCGGCTTGACGTTCACCAGCACGACCGGCGCCCCTGCGGCGCGAAACTTTGCCGCCAGCGCCTTGCCGCGCGCGAGCAGTTCCGTCGGCGGAGATGGGAGCGAGCGGGCGGCCGAGGATGCCGTTTTGCAGGTCGATCAGCACGAGCGCGGTCGTCTTTGGGTCGAGTGCGATCATTGGCGGGACTCCGAAGGCAGCGCGACTTGCGCGGGGGTTATTTATGAGGAATACTCGTAAATCTTCAATATGAGTGTCCCTCATAAATGTCAACCGAGATTCAGACACTCGCCAAAGAGCCGAAGCGCGAGCGGGGAAAGCAGCGGGTCGCGGCGCTCATGGACGCCGGCGCCGAGCTCTTCGCGGAGAAGGGCTATGAGGCCACGACCATGACCGAGATCGCGAGCCGCGCGGGCGCGGCGATCGGCTCGCTCTACCAGTTCTTTCCCTCCAAGGAGGCGCTGGCCGAGGCGCTCTTCAACCGCTTCGCCGAGCGGGCGGCGGCATCGTTCGCGCAGGTCGAAGCGCGCGCGCCAGGATGTTCGGCCCGCGAGCTCGCTGACCTCTTGATCGACCATAAGCTTGCGCAGGCAACCGATCGGGACGCGGCGATCGCGCTCTCGGGCGTGGTCGCCGAGCATTGTCGAGCGCCGGAAACCGCTTGGCGACGCCCTGCGCGGACGGCTCGCCGCGATCCTCAGCGCCGGCAATCCGGCGCTCGGCCAGGATGAGGCGGCCGCCGCGGCGATCATCGTGAACCAGGTCATGAAGATGGTCCCGGCGCTCGCGTCGACGGAAGACGAGCGGGCGGCGGCGCTGATCGGCGAAGCGCGGAAGCTCCTCGCGCTTTACATCGACGAGGTCCTGCGGAGGCGAGCCGCTGACGCGTCTCGGCTCAATCGCTGAAGTTGCTGATCACCGCGTCGGCGATGGCGCGCTTGGTGATCACGCCGACGACATCGGCGGCGCGCGGCCGGTGCTCGCCTTTGAAGACGATCGCCGCGCCCGCGCGGTGGCGCTTGAGGCGCGCCAGCACCAGGCTCAGCAGATCCTCGTCGCGGCAGACGACGGCGCGCTTCTCGACGAAATCGTCCACCAGACGGTTCGGGATTGTTCGCGCTTTCGCGCCAAAGGCCGGAGCGCGGCGGGATCAGGCCGACGATTCTGCCCTCGCTGCTCGACGATGATGGCGCGCAGATCGTCCACGTCCTCCCAGCCCATGCATTCGCGCAGAGTTGAGCCTGCCTTCGCGAGGATGAAACGCCGCTCCATGATGTCCTGCGCCTGCTGGACGAGGTACAGATTGACGTGCCGCTCCTTCGGGATGCGGTGGCCGCGGTGGCGCAGCTTGATGGTGTAGATCGTCTCGGGGATCAGCGCCCGCCTCACGCCGGCGGCGACCGCGACGGCGACGATCACCGGCACGATGATCGCGTAGTCGCGCGTCATCTCGAACACCATGATGATGGCGGTCATGACGCCGCCCGTTCCCGCGCCGACCATCGCCGCCATGCCGACAATCGCGGCGGACGGCGCGGTCAGGCCTGCGTTGGGCAGGACGAGAACCGCGAGGGAGGCGAAGGCCGCGCCAAGCGTCGCGCCGAGATAGAGCGAGGGCGAGAAGATGCCGCCGGACGCCCCGCAGCCGAGGCTGATCGTGGTCGCCAGAAGCTTGAGCACGAACAGCAGAACCAGGAGGTTGGTCGCCGTCATGTCCTTGTCGAGGATCGACTGGATCACGCCATAGCCGACGCCGTCGACATAGGAATGGCCGAAAACGTTGCGTGAGGCCGACCATCATGAGGCCGATCAGCGTCATGCCGATGATGTTCTGTACGTACTTGCCGCCGGGTATCTTGGGAAAGCCGTCCTCCATGAACACGAGAAGCCGGATGAAGGCCCACGAGGCGACGCCGCATAACGCGCCGAGCACGACATAAGCGATCGCCTCCTCGACCCCGAAGGAACTGGCGGAAGGAAAGAGGATCTCGGGGACGGTGAAGGCCGGACTGGGACCGATGAGAATACGGCCGATCAGGGTGGCCGCGCCGGTCGCGACGACCACCGGCAGAAAGGTGCGGTTGGAGACCTCCGGCAGCAGGATCTCGATTGCGAACAGGACGCCGCCGAGCGGCGTGTTGAAGGTGGCCGCGATGCCTGCGCCGGCGCCCGCGGAGAGCAGGGTGATCTTCTGCCCGGTCGAGAGGCCGATCGCCTTCGAAAACGACGATCCCAGCGCCGCGCCGATCTGGATGATCGGCCCCTCCCGGCCGACCGAAGCGCCGGAGCCGATCGAGAGCGCCGAAGCGAGCGACTTGATGACCGCGACCACGCCGCGGATGTCGCCGCGCTTATAGAAAACCGCGTCCATCACCTCGGGGACGCCGTGGCCCTTGGCCTCCGGCGCGAAGCGATCGACCAGATAGACGACGACGAGGCCGCCGAGGATCGGCGACAGGATGACCCAGTTTCCCCACCGGCTCGCCCCTTCGAGGATGTTGGCGTCGTAGGGGATCTTGAAGACGCCGTTGATCATGAAATTGTGGATCAGGCCGATGAGCGACCGGAGCACGACCGCGCCGACGCCGGTCAGGATCCCGATCCCCAGGGCCAGAAGGCAGAGGGTGAGCAGGCTGACGCGCCGTTCATCGCGGGGACGGGCGATGACCGTTTGAGAGGGAATCGGAGCTTCGGCGGTCGTCGACGACATTGCCGGCTTCTCTTGAGGGAAAGCGTTTCAATAGTGGAGGGGCGTCCGCCTCTGGCGATCTCGCGACAAACGCCCTCGACCCTCAATGAGTTCAGATTAGGGCGATTTCCCCTCAGCGAGGCCCGATCCCCGCCCGCATCACGAGGCGGCGCAACGGCCCGACCGCGGAGAGCGCGCCAAGCCCGCGCCGCGCGCGAAATCGATCGGCGCAAAGCGGGTGAGCAACGCCCGGTTGAGGCCGTCGACCGCGCCAGTCCTGAGCGCGATGTCGGCGCGCCGCGCGCGCTCGTAGGCGCGCAAGGTCTCCGCCCCGCCAATGTCGCGCCCCTCGCGCGCGCGCTTCGACCGCGCAGGCGATGATCGCCTCGACGTCGCGCAAGCCGAGATTGAGCCCTTGCGCGCCGATCGGCGGCAGGACATGCGCCGCGTCGCCGACGAGCGCCAGCCGTTCTCCTACGATCTTCGGCACGGTCTGCCGAATCATGGGAAAGAGCCCGCGCTCGCCTTCGATCCGCATGGCGCCGAGCAGCGATTGCGCCTGACGCTCGATCTCCCGCGCAAGCGCTTCGTCGTCGAGCGCCTGCACGCCGGCGCGCGTCCTCTTGCCCCATCACCCAGACGAGGCTTGAGCGGTTGGGCGCGTTCGCCGCGGCGGGCAAGCGGAACCAGAGTGAATGGGCCGCCGCGGGTATGGAACTCGGTCGAGAAGTCGTCATGCGGCAGACGATGGGCGAGATGCGCCGTCAGCGCGGTTTGCGGATAGCGATGGAGGCGCGCCGCGAGGCCGGCGGCGCGTCGCGCCTGCGAATCCCGGCCGTCGGCGCCGATCGACAAGCCGGGCCGAGATCACCCGCCCGTCCTTCGAGCTGCGCCTGGACGGCTTCGGCGGAGAATTCGTAAGCTTCGACCCCGGCTGCGACGCGCTCGACGTCGGGCGCCCCGGCGACCGCGGCCGCGAGCGCCTCGGCCATCCGGTCGTTTTCGATGTTCCACCCGAAGGCGTCGAGGCCGATTTCCGCCGCGTGGAACTCGACCGGACGGGGCGGAAAGAACCCTCCAGTGTCGTCGATGAGACGCAGAGCGCGCAGCGGCGCCGCCTCGGCCTGCACAGCTCTCCACAGGCCCAGAGAATCGAGGAAGGCGACGGATTGGTCGAGCAGGGCGACCGTGCGTCCTCGCCCCGTTCGCTCAGTCGGCGCCGCAGCAGACGACGTCGAAGCCGGCCTGCGCCAGACCGAAAGCCGCGGTAAGCCCGGCGAGGCCGGCCCCGGCGATCAGGACATCCGACAGACGCTCCGGCAGGCGCATCGCCGTTGGTCATGATCTTTCTCCCGGCGCTTCCTTCTACGCCCGCGCCCGCTCGCTTGCGAGCGGGGAGACGGCGCCGCGCAACTTTGATAAGGCGAAGCCGGAAGGTCAAGCCGGCGCGCGTGGCGCTGCAAATCCGGCGCACATGAGGCGGACAGGGCAGGGCATGTCGATCGAAAAGCGGCCCGTTGACGTCGCGAGCGCGGCGGGGTTCTCCGTCCATCTCTTCACCGCCTCCGGCGGGGCAGTCGCGGTGCTCGCGCTTTACGCGGCGATCGAGCGCAATTTCGCCGCCTGCTTCGCCTGGCTTGGGCTTGCTTTTTTCATCGACGGAATCGACGGCACGCTGGCGCGCGCGGCCGCGGGTGCAGGTGACGGCGGCGGCGATCGACGGCGCGGTTCTCGATCTGGTGATCGATTTCCTCACCTATGTGCTCGTGCCGGTGGTCGCGCTCTGGCGCTCGGACCTCATGCCGACCGAGGCCTCGTTCTGGATCGGACTGATCGTCACCATCGCCTCGGCGCTCTATTTCGCCGACACCCGCATGAAGACCGACGACCTGTGGTTTCGCGGCTTTCCTGCGACTTGGAACATCGTCGTCCTCTATCTATTCGTCCTCCGCCCGCCATGGGTGGTCAGCGCCCTCATCCTGCTTGGCGCGGCGGCGCTCATGTTCACCCCGATCGTCTTCATCCATCCGTTGCGGGTTGTCCGGTTGCGCGGCCTGACGATCGCGATGACGGTCGCGTGGTTCGTGCTGGCGGCGCACAGCGATCGCCGAGAAATTGTCGCCTCAGCCCTGGGTCGGCTGGGGCCTGATCGCGACGGCGGCCTATTTTCTCGGCCTCCCGCTCTTGCGTCATTCCCCGTTGGCGCGAGGGCTGACCGAAAGGCTGCCGAAGCCGAGGAAGCGCCTTGCGAGCGGCAGTGAATCCTTGGTATAGCCGCGCCTCGCGATGCTGCCTGGCTTCATCGTCGGCCTCGTGGCGGAGTGGCTACGCAGAGGACTGCAAATCCTTGCACCCCGGTTCGATTCCGGGCGAGGCCTCCAATCGATTTTCATTCGGGGCGGCGATCCGTCCCATCTCGCGGGTCTGAGCCATGGGGGCGCACATTTCCGCTGAAACGATGCTTGACCGGCGTCTGCACATGGTCAACAGCCAACTGCGCACTGCCGGCGTGGTCGATAAGGCTGTTCTCGCGGCATTCCTAGAGGTGGCGCGCCAGCGTTTCGTCGCTCCTGAACACGAGTCGCTCGCCTATCTCGATCGCGAACTGCCCGCGCGTGGAGCGAAGGTCCGGCGGCTGCTGGCGCCCATGGTCTTGGCGCGGATGCTTCAGGCGGTCGACCGTCGTTCCCGACGACCGCGCGCTCGATGTCGGGGGCGGCTCCGGCTATGGCGCGGCCATTCTCGCCGCCATGGGCGCGAAGGTCGTCCTTTTGGAATCCGACCCGGGCGCAGCGGAGGCAAGCCAAGGCCGCGCTTCACAGTCGCGTGAACGCGACCGTGGTTGTCGGGCCGCTCGACAGCGGCGCGGCCGATCTTGGGCCTTTCGATCTTATCGTTGTCGAGGGGGCGTTCGGGGTCTTCCCGCATAGTCTCATCGCGCTGCTCGCCGATCCTGGACGTCTCGTTGGCATCGACGCATCGTCCGGGCAATCTCAGGCGGTTGTTTATGAAAAGAACGGCGGGGCGATTAGCCGGAGGGCGCTGTTCGAGACCAAGGCCGACCTTTTGGACGGTTTTAGCGCCGGCGCTGAGCTTCGTCTTCTAAACGTCCAGCAAGACTTCACAAAGAGGATGCAACCGGTTTCAGGTGTCTCATGTTTGCGACGCTTGGCGGAAAAATTGGCGTTGTTGCGCTGGACCGATGCAGCTTCCGTAGCGCGAAGACGCTCTCTTGCGCCTATGATGTTTGGTCGTGGCCGCTTCCGCGAGCAAGCGGGTGGTGGCGGTGTCTGGTTCGTGTCGCGCTCGCGTCTTTGATTTTCGCGTCGGACATGCAAGTTAAGCGACCGCGAGGGATCTGCCGTTTCCTTTTACGAAGCGGCGCGGGCGCATGAGGCGGGGATGATTTGGGGCTCGGGCGCATTTCAGGAGCGGCGCGCCGTATCGCGCGGTCGAAAGCCGCTGGAAGCTTTTGCGGGCAGCGTTGCTGGCGACGTGCGGTCTGGCGGCAATCGGCGCTGGCGCGAGCCGGGCGGAAACGATCGGCGGCGCGCTCATCAAGGCCTATTTGACCAGCCCCGACATCAACACGCAGCGCGCCGCGGTACGGGTGGCGGACGAAGGCGTGCCGAAGGCGAATGCCGGGTATCTGCCGACAATCGCGGCTCAGGGGAGTATCGGCATCGCGCGCTCGCGAGCCAATGAGATCATTCCGGACTCGTCGGGCTCGGGCTTTACCTCGACGGGGACAGCAAACTTCATCTCCAAACCGCGAGGGTACGGCCTCTCGGTCGACGAGACCGTCTTCAACGGGAACCAGACGCTCAATTCGATCCGTCAGGCCGAGTCGCAAGTCTTCGGCGCCCGGGAGCAATTGCGCAACACCGAGCAGAACACCCTTCTTTCGGGCTCTCACCGCCTACATGGACGTGCTGGAGGACACGGCCATCCTCGGCCTCGACAACAACAACGTCGATGTGTTGAAAGAGCAGCTGCGCGAGACGCGCGACCGCTTCACCGTCGGCGAAGTGACGCGCACCGACGTGGCGCAAGCGGAGGCGAGCCTGTCTCAGGGCCAGGGCACCGCGCTCAGCGCTGTGGCGACCTTGCAGGCCGCGGTGGCGCGCTACCGTCAATTCATCGGCGACCAGCCGACCAGCCTTGCGCCGGTGAAGCCGCTCGTGAGGCCGATACCGAAAACGTTGCCCGAGGCGATATCGATCTCGCAAGTCGAGCATCCGTCGATCAGCGCGTCCCTGCATGGCGTCGACGCGGCGCAATTGCAGGTGAAGATCGCGGAGGGCGCGCTTTATCCGACGTATCGGGCTCTCCGCCTCGCTCACCAATCAGTACGACTTAAACGGGACGCCCGGGTTGCACGTGCTGAACGGTCAGATCATGGGACAGATCAACATCCCGATCTATCAGGGCGGCGCAGAATACGCTTCGACCCGTCAGGCGAAGGAGAGCCTGTCGCAGCAGGAAATCCAGACCGATTCCTTGCGCAACCAGGTCCGCCAGGCCGTCGTCGCCGCCTGGGGGCTGAACGAGGCTGCGGTGGGCGTGGTGCGCGCCGCCCGCGCGTCGGTCTCCGCCAACGAAGTGGCGCTGACCGGCGTGCGCGAAGAGGCGAAGGTCGGGCAGCGGACGACGCTCGACGTGCTCAACGCCCAACAGGCTTTGTTGCAGGCGCGAACGACGCTGGTTCAGGCCGAACACGACCAGGTCGTCGATTTCGTACCAGCTGTTGTCGGCGATCGGCCGGCTCAACATCCCGACCCTCGGACTTGCGGTCGCGGAGTACGATCCGCGGGTGCATTTCGATCAGGTGAAGAACAAGTGGATCGGGCTCAGGACGCCGAGCGGACAGTAAGGTCTTTTGGCTTGAGCCGCTTGCCGATGGCGGCTCCGAGCGCCTATCGTACATTGAATCGGCCTCCCGACTCGACGGTCGATCCAACGCTGCCTGAATCCGGCCTCGCGATTGGTGCATAAGGACAAAGCTCCTTGGATTGGAGCAAGGCGGTCTGCATGAGCGCAATCAATTCGAATTCCAGCGATGGCGAGCTCGAGGCGATTCACCGCGCGCAGCGGGCCCACGAGCCGTCGATGGAGGAGATTCTCGCCTCGATCCGCAACATCATCGCCGACGACCCCGCGCAAGGAAGCGGCGCCCAAGCGGCAGCTGCCCAGCCGGCGCCGCAAATCGTCTATTCCAAAGACGCTCCGGCCGCGCCGCGCGGCGACGCCTCCGAGGCTGCCCCAGCGGCCGGACGCGAACGCGCCAACGGTCGTTTGGCGCCGGCCGCAGGCGGTCGAGGCCGAATCTCCCGCTCCGGCCGAGGACGCGGCCCAGCGTAACGCTGAGACCGTTGCTGTCTGCCGGAGGCGGACGAGGCGGTGGCGTTGTCGTTCGGGGCCTTGTCGGCCAGTCTCGACGTCCGCAGCGCCGAGCTTGCCGACAGCATGGTGCGCGACATGCTGCGGCCGATGCTCAAGACAGTGGCTGGACGACAACCTTCCGGCCATCGTCGAGCGGCTGGTGCGGGCGGAAATCGAGCGGATCGCGCGCGGGCGGAAATAGGCTGTCCGCTCCCCTCGCCGCGTTGACTTCGACCGCGACGACGCATTTATAACGCCGGTGGCGCTTGCGCCTGCGGCGTCCGTAGCCATTTCGCTCCGCTCGGAAGGCCGCTGCCGGATCTCAGGAGCGTCTCCGACAGCATCGCAGACCAGAATTCCATGATGGACAAATCCTTTGACTTCGCCGCGGCGGAAGGCCGCGCCTCCGCGCTTTGGGAGGAAACGGGCGCCTTCCGGGCCGGCCGGCCCGACCGGGCGGAGGCGCAGCCGTTCTGCGTCGTCATTCCGCCGCCGAACGTCACCGGCAACCTGCATATGGGCCATGCGCTCAACAACACGCTTCAGGATATTCTCTGCCGCTATTGGCGCATGAACGGCCGCGACGTGCTGTGGCAGCCGGGCGTCGATCACGCCGGCATCGCCACGCAAATGGTGGTCGAGCGCCAGCTCATGGAGCGGCAGGAGCCGGACCGCCGCGCCATGGGACGCAAGGCGTTCGTCGAGCGGGTCTGGGCGTGGAAGGCGGAATTGGGCGGCGCGATCGTGGCCCAGCTCAAGCGCCTCGGCGCCTCCTGCGACTGGAGCCGCGAGCGCTTCACGCTCGACGAGGGCCTGTCGCGCGCGGTCGCCAAGGTGTTCGTCCAGCTCTATCGCGAGGGGCTCATTTACAAGGACAAGCGGCTCGTCAACTGGGACCCCAAGTTTCAGACCGCGATCTCGGATCTCGAGGTCGTGCAGGTCGAGACCAAGGGCTCGTTCAAATGGTCGCGGGACGACGGCGCGCCGCTCGACGCGGCGGCGCTCGCCAAGGTCCTGGCCAAGAACCCCAACGGGCACCTCTATTACTTCGAATATCCGGTGGTGGACGCCGAGGGCGAAGAGACAGGCGAACGGATAACCGTCGCCACCACGCGGCCCGAGACGATGCTGGGCGACACCGCGGTCGCGGTGCATCCGGACGACCCGCGCTATCAGCATCTTGATCGGCAAGCATGTTCGCCTGCCGCTGGTCGGCCGCCTGATCGCGATTGTCGCCGACGAATATTCCGACCCCGAAAAAGGCGCGGGCGCGGTCAAGATCACGCCGGCGCACGACTTCAACGATTTCGAGGTCGGCAAGCGGCACGAGGCCGAGGGCGTGCGAGCGATCAATATCCTCGACGCGCAGGGGCAAGTGACGCTCAAGGGCAATGTCGATTTCTTCGAGGGCCTCGAGAGCGACAACGATCATGCGCGGCTCATCGCCGCCGTCGACGGCCAGGACCGCTTCGTCGCGCGGAGCCGGATCGTCGAGATGATGGCGCTCGCCGGCCTTCTGGCCAAGATCGAACCGCACGCGCACGCGGTGCCGCACGGCGACCGTTCGAACGTGGTCATCGAGCCCTGGCTCACCGACCAATGGTATGTCGACGCCAAGACGCTCGCCGAGCCCGCGATCGCCGCGGTCCGCGAGGGCAAGACCCAGTTCGTGCCGAAGACCTGGGAGAAGACCTATTTCGACTGGCTCGAGAACATCCAGCCGTGGTGCGTCTCGCGCCAGCTCTGGTGGGGACATCAGATCCCGGCCTGGTACGCGCCCTGGGGCGCCGTCTTTGTCGAGGAGACGGAAGACGCTGCCTTCGCCGCGGCGCTCGCCGACGGCGTTGAGCGCGGCGCTTTGACCGAAGCCGAAGCGCAGGCGCTGGCGAGCGATCCCGCTCGGCTCGCCGACATGTTCACGCGCGACGAGGACGTGCTCGACACCTGGTTCTCCTCGGCTCTGTGGCCCTTCTCGACGCTCGGCTGGCCCGAAGAGACGCCGGAGCTCAAGCGCTTCTACCCGACCGACGCGCTCGTCACCGGCTTCGACATCATCTTCTTCTGGGTCGCGCGGATGATGATGATGGGCCTCCATTTCATGGAGGAGGTCCCGTTCCACGACGTCTACATCCACGCCCTCGTGCGCGACGAGAAGGGGGCGAAGATGTCGAAGTCGAAGGGCAACGTCATCGACCCGATCGACCTCATCAACCGGTTCGGCGCCGACGCGCTGCGCTTCACGCTTGCGGCCATGGCGGCGCAGGGCCGGGACATCAAGCTCAGCGAATCGCGGATCGAAGGCTACCGCAACTTCGCGACCAAGCTTTGGAACGCCGCGCGCTTCGCCGAGATGAACGGCTGCCTCCGCGTCGAGGGTTTCGATCCCTCCGCCGCGCGCGAACCGCTCAACCGCTGGATCCTCGGCGAGGCCGCCAAGGCGGCGGCGGAAACGGCCGGCGCGATCGAAGCCTATCGCTTCAACGACGCCGCCAACGCGGCTTATCGGTTCGTCTGGAGCGTCTTCTGCGACTGGCATCTCGAACTGGCGAAGCCGGTGCTGCAGGGCGCCGGAGACGCGGCGGCCAAGGCCGAGACGCAGGCGACGATCGCCCACGTGCTCGACACGATCTACGCCATCCTGCATCCCTTCATGCCGTTCCTCACCGAGGAGCTTTGGGCGATCACAGGCCGAGGCCGGCCCCGGAGCGCGTGGGGCCTCTGGCGCTCGGGCCCTGGCCCGCCCAAGGCTTCGAGGTCGACGAGGCGGTCGAAGCCGAAATCGGCTGGGTCGTCGATCTCATCGCCGAGGTCCGGTCGGTGAGGTCGGAAATGGGCGTCGCCGCCCTCGACGCAGACGCCGCTCATTCTCGTTGCTCCGAGCGAGCGGGCGGCAGCAAGCGCGCGCGCCTGGAGCGACAGCATCGGACGGCTCGCCCGCGTCGGCTCGATCGAAACCGCCGAGGCGGCGCCGCCGGGCGCGCTGCTCCTGGTCGTGCGCGGCGAGACGGTGGCGCTGCCGCTCGCCGGCGTCGTCGACCTTGCGGCGGAGAAGGCGCGTCTCGACAAGGAGATCGCGAAGGAGAAGCTCGAAATCGCCAAGGTCGAGGCGAAACTCGGCAACGACGACTTCGTCGCCCGGGCGCCCGAGGACATCATCGCCGAACATCAGGAGCGACGTGAGACGTTTCAGGCACGGCTCGTTAAGCTTACCGGCGCGCGCGAGCGTCTGGAGCGCGTCTGAACGCGGCGCTCGACGCGCCAAATTGTTGCTTTTGCGCAACATGCTCCGATGCAACTCTTCGCGAGTCGGATTCCGGCTGGAAGGCGCCGCGATTGCGCCATAAACCGCCAGCACTTTGAAATCAGTTGAAGACGAAAGTGTCCGTGTCGTGAGCGCCGTCAAGGAACCGCGGCGCGGCCGGATGGCGACCTGGGATTGATATGCGCGTGGTTGCGTATGCGAAGATAGCGGTTGACAGGGCGCCGTTGCGCCGCCGCTTCGCTTTCGCAATCATCGGGTCGATGACGCTCGGGTTCGGCCCCAGCTTTTGCTTTTGACGGCTCGACGTCCGACCCGTCAGAGAAGATCCCGAAAAACTTCACCGATCCTAGTCAGGCGCTGCGCGCGGGCCTCGCCGACTTGAAAGCGGGCGACGCCGATGCGTCGGTCGCCGCTCTCACTTACGCCGCCGAGGGCGGGCAGGATCTCGCGCGCTGGAAACTCGGCGAGATGTATGCGGACGGCCAGGGCGTGGCGCGCGATGATTTGAAGGCCTACCATTACTTCAACCAGCTGGTCGAAGATTACGACGAGGACCAGCCGGACAGGCGGAACCTGAGCGCGATCTCCAACGCGTTCGTCGCGGTCGGCGTCTATTGCCTGAATGGCATCGCCGAACAGCGACGTGCGGCCGGACCCGCAGCGCGCACATGAATTGTTCCAATATGCGGCGACGATTTTCGGCGACCCGAACGCGCAATATAATCTCGCTCAGATGTACATCGGCGGGAACGGAGGCCTCGCCAAGGACAACATCGCCGCCGTTCGCTGGCTGGCGGTGGCGGCTCAAAAGAGCCATGCTCCTTCGCAGGCGGTGCTCGGGCGATATGCTGTTCAGGGGTGACGGCGTGCCGCATCAGCGCGCGCGGGGTTTGATGTGGCTCGAGGTCGCCAAGGATGCGGCGGTGGATCCAAGCGAGTCGTGGATCCGTGATCTCTATCAGCGGGATTTTGAGCTCGCGAGCGATGGCGAAAGGCAGGCGGCGGCCGTCTTGCGGGATACGCACGCTAAGGGAAGGCAGCCCTCGACTCCGGTGAGAGACATTGTGAAGTTTATTCTCAAGCCGCTCGGACCGCTGGTCGGGTCGACCGGGTCGCCGGCTCAGTAGAAGCTCCCTGCCTGGCGTGCAGGGCCTGCGGCGTAAAGCGCGGACTATTCTGGATGCTCCTCGTCGCCGCTCCGCGCTCTCAAGCCCTATGAAGGCTGCTTGCTGGCGCTCTCTTGAACGCTGACAGCGCGATTTCCTGCCGCACGGATAGGTTCAGGGAACGTCCGGTTCGACAATCCGCAAGGCGCCGAGCGTCCTTTGCCGCCATCGCGCTTCCCTTTGTCGATCATCGCGGATGACACGGCGGTCGGGATGGAATAGGCGGCTCAGCGGAAGAGGCTCATGACCGGCTGAACGCCGGAGCGCTGGTTTTCCGGGAGATGCGAACGGAATGGTTGAATTTGGCCTCCGGTTCCTCAAAGGGCCTTGGGCGACCGCGGCGCTCGTCTGTCTCGCGGCGTTCGTCGTTCTGTTCGCGCTCGCCGGACAAACCGTCAACGCCCTGTTCGTCTATGCCCCGTCGAAATGAAGCGCAGCGCCTCGCTTGATTTCCTGCGCGGAGCGGCGGCGTTCGCGGTCGCGATCCCTCACTATCTGACCGCCAACGCGCCCTTTCAGCCGTTCGCCGAAGCCTTCGCGATCGCCGGCGTCGAGGTCTTCTTCGTGCTGAGCGGCTTCGTGCTCGCGCCTCAGATCGTCGACTGGGTGGTGGACAAGCCGTGGCGCAATCTCGGCGTGTTTCTCGTCCGGCGCTGGATGCGCACCATCCCGCCCTATGTCGTCGCGCTCGTCGCCATTGCGCTCCTGACCGGCAACCTGATGACGCGCCGATTTCCTGCGCTATCTCTTCTATGTCGAGAACCTCTTCTCCTCCGCCAACCATATCGATTTCTATCCCGTCGCCTGGAGTCTCGCGGTCGAGGAATGGTTCTATCTCTTGTTCGCTCCCGCGCTGTTTCTTGTCGCGCGGCTGCTCGGGCGAGGCGACAGGCGCCTCGAGCTCATCTTCGCCATTCTCGTCATTGTCGTCGTCGGCGGCGCTGCGGCTCGCGGTCTCGCCGCACGACTGGGACTTGAACGTCCGCCGCGTCACGCTCTTTCGCATCGACTCGATCGTCTGGGGCTTCCTGCTCTATCTCGCGCTCGAGCGCCGCTCGCCGATCGCGCCTTGACGCAAGCTCAGGCCGATGGCGGCTTGGTGCGCTGCTCGCGCTGCTTGCGGTTGCGATTCCCGCTCGAGCTTGGTGTCGCGATCCTGGCTGTCGAAGGCGATTCGTGGGCTCAGCTCGCGTTTCCTTACGTCTCGGCGGCGTTCGGCATGATCGCGGTCGGCGCCGTCTGGCATGTCGGAGGGCCTTTTCCGCAACCGCGTCGTCAGGGGCGCGAGCTTCTATCTCGGCCGCATCTCGTACTCGGCCTATCTCTTCCACCTGATCCTCATCATGGCGCTGAAGCCGCTGCTCGGCTTCGACGCCGCTCGCCCTGCAACTCGCCATCTACGTGCTCGCGATCCTCGCGCTTGTCGACGCTGTTCTTTGCCGGGTTCGAGCGGCCGATCCTGGCGGCGCGCCCCTATTATGGCGCCGCGCGGCGCAGAGCCGTGGCGAACGTCGCGCCGCAACGCGAACCGCGTCGTTGGCGCGGGCTGCTCGCTGTGGCGCTTGGCCTTGCGGCGATCGGCGCAGGCGTTCTCGCTCGCAACGCCTTCATGGCCGACAAGCCCTACGCGTTCTATTCGCTGCTCGTCGCGACGGCGGTTCTCGTCTTTGCGCTCGCGGAGACGGTGCGCCTACATACGACCGGCGCGGCGCGCTGTGGCGGCGCGCGCGTTCCTTCTGTTTGCGCTCGCGCTGCCGGTGCGCCGACGCTCTCTACCGCCGCTCGACCGGATTGCCGCTGGTCGCCACAGTCGCTGCGCCCACCTATTCCTATCGCGCCGCGCACGCCAATCCGACCGCTTTCGCGACCTGGTGGTTCTATTATCTCAACGAATGGATCCGCGAGGACGGGATCCGCGCGGCGATCGATGCGCCGGACCCGCAAAAGAAGCTGCCTTTCGTGCTTGTTCCCGGCAGCTCGGGGCGCATGTTCGACACCACGATCCACATCAACAATCTCGGCTTCCGCGGGCCGGACATGGCGCGCGACAAGGGCGACGCATTCCGCATCGTCGCGCTCGGCGAGTCGCAGACCTTCGGGCCGACCTTGCGCGATGGCGAGAAGCCCTGGCCCGAGCTGCTGCAGGATCTGTTCGATCAGCACGCCTCATGCGGCCGCAAAATCGAGGTCATCAACGCCGGCACCGAGGCCTACACGCTCGAAAACAATCTCGAGCGCATGCGCCGCGACATCCTGCCCCTCAAGCCTGATCTCATCGTCAGCACGCACGGGATGAACGGCTTTTACCCGTTTGGCCTGAGGCGCGTCGCCGGAGCCGAACGAGCCTGGCGTCAGGCCCCGGGCTTCGGCGCTGATCGGCCGCGCCGTGCTGACGATCGAGCGCGCCGCGCACGATTGGCGCGATCGGAACGCAGCGCAGGCGAAAGCGGCGCCGCTCGCGCCGATGTCCGATGCAGAACTGATGAAGAGCCGATACGCCGACGAATATCGCAAGCTGATCGCGCTGGCTCGCGACAATGGCGTGGATATCGCGCTCGCCGATGCGACCATGGCGGTCAACGAAGCGAGCCCGCGCGAGGTCAAGGATTTCTACGGCGCGGTGTTCAAGCCGATCGACGACATCATCGCCGCCAACGAAGCGCACAACCGCATGGTCAAACGCATCGCCCGCGAGGAGGGCGCGCCGCTGATCGACATGGCCGCCGGCGTCGACGGCGTATGGGACGACGACCTCTATCTCGACATCGTCCACTTCACCGAAGCGGGCAACGAACGGGTCGCGGGCCTCATGTTCCGGGCGCTGCTGCCGATCCTGGCCGAGCGGCACGGCGCTGCGTTGCGAGCTGCGCTGAAGCGGATGCAGCGCAACGGGCGGCCAGTTGATGCCCGCTCGGGCATGACGCGTCGACATACGATACCTAGCGGCTAGCAAGGAGGTCACCGTGGCTCAAACCGAAATCGACGCCGTCCGCGCGCTCCTCAGCGCCAAGCCGCGGCCGGTCGGCTGGGAGGAGCGGCGGCGGCGGATCGAGGAGGTCGGCGCCGTCTGGCCGGTCGCGGACGACGTCAAGCTCGAGCCGGTCGATCTCGACGGGGTCAAGGCCGAATGGTCGATCGTCCCGGGCGCCGACGCCTCCCGCGTGCTGATCTATTTTCATGGCGGCGGCTATTGCTCGGGCTCGATCGTCAGCCACCGCCGGCTGGTGACCGAGGCCGGACGGGCAGGGGGCTTGCGCACCTTGGCGCCCGCGTACCGCCTCGCGCCCGAGCATCCGTTTCCGGCGGCGCGCGACGACGCGCTCGCCGTCTGGCGGCGCCTGCGCCGCGACGGGCTATGCGGCGAACACAGATCGCGGTCGGCGGCGACAGCGCGGGCGCGAATTTGACGCTCGCTCTGGTCGGCGAGCTCAAGCGCGCGGGCGAGGATCTGCCTGGAGCGCTCTGGCTCCTGTCGCCGTGGGTCGATCTCGACGATGTCGGGGGCGACGCTCGCGAGCAAAAGCGCCGTCGATCCGCTCATTCAGAAAGGATATCTGGAGGAGCTGGCCGAGGCCTTCGCGCCGGCGGACATGGACCGGAAGGACCCGCGCCTTTCGCCGCTCTACGCGGATCTCAAGGGGCTGCCGCCGACCCTCATCCAAATCGGCTCGGCCGAGACCTTGCTCGACGACGCCGTCCGCTTCGCCGCCGCCGCGGGCGCGGCCGACGTCTCCGCGACGCTCGAAATCTGGCCGCACATGATCCACGCGTGGCCGCTCTGGAACGCGCGTCTCGAGCCCGGCCGCCGCGCGCTCGCGCATGCGGGCGCGTTCCTCAGGGAACACCTGTAAGCGGGCTCACAAGCATCCGCTTGCCAAAGCCGCGCAATGCGGGCACGCAAATCCTAGGGACCGGACCGCGTCCGGATGTCGGGCGGATGACTTGACCACCGAACTGAACGTCGATCACGCACACGTCATCGAGCGCCGAGCCGCCCTCGGGCCTCATCCGCAATCCCGCTTTCATGGTCATCCTCATCGCGACCTCGCTGTCGAGCGTCGGTTTGGCGATGTTCGACACGGGCTCGGCCTGGATGATGACCAGCCTCAACCCGAGCCCGAGGCTGGTCTCCGCCGTCCAGGTCGCGACCACCCTGCCGCTCTTTCTCCTGACCTTGCCGGCGGGCGCGCTGACCGACGTCGTCGACCCGCGCCGGCTCCTGATCCTCACGCAAACCATCGCCGTGGCGATTTCGGTCGCGTTCGCGGCCGCCGTGTCGGCCGGGTTGGCGGGCCCGACCTCGCTGCTCGCGACATCGTTCCTGATGGGCGCGAGCGGCGCGCTCGCGGCGCCGGCATGGCTGCTCATCAACAACGCTCCTCGTGCGAAGGACCGATCTCGACAGCGCGATCGCGGTCGACACCGCGGGCTATAATATCGCGAGGGCGGTCGGTCCGGCGATCGCCGGATATGCGATCGCCAAGCTCAGCATCGCCGTTCCCTTCTGGTGCTGCTGCGGCGGCAGTCCTGGCGCTGCTTGCGGCGTTGATCTGGTGGCGGGCGCCGCCAAGGCCAAAGGAAACGCTGCCGGCCGAACGCCTGATCAGCGCGATGACGACCGGCGTGCGCTATGTTCGCTACAGCCGCGAAATGGATGCGACGCTCATCCGCGCCATCGCCTTCTTTCCCTTCGCCAGCGCCTATCTCGCCTTGCTGCCGCTGGTGGCGCGCAGCCAGGGCGGCGGCGGCGCGGAGGTCTACGGCCAGCTCATGGCCGCTATCGGCGTCGGCTCGATCGTCGCGACGTTCGCGCTCAGCTGGCTGAAGAAACGGCTCGGCGCGAACGGGCAGGCCGCGCTTGGCGCGATCGGAACCGTCGCCTCGCTCTGTCTCCTCGCCGCGGCGCGCGAGCCCATACTCGCGCTCGTCGCGAGCTTCATCTACGGCGCGGCGTCGATCGTCGCGCTGACGACGTTTTTTGTCTCGGCGCAGGTCGCGTTGCCAGAATGGGTGCGCGGCCGGGGTCTGGCGATTTTCCTCACTGTCTACTTCGGCGCGCTTACGCTTGGCAGCGCCGTGTGGGGCGAGGTCGCAACGGCGAAGGGCGTGCCTTTCGCCCTCTATTGCGCCGGCGTTGGGACGCTGATTGGTCTCGCGCTCACATGGCCGTGGAAGCTGCAAACGAACGAGGCGCAGGATCTGACGCCGTCGATGCGCTGGCGGGTCGCCTTGCTTCCTCAATCGGGTCGCCGACGATCGGGGCCCGATCCTCGCGATCGCCGAATATCGGATCGACCCGAAGGACAACGCGGCCTTCCTCGCCGTGATGCAGGACATCAGCCTGGAGCGCAGGCGGGACGGCGGCTACGCCTGGCATATGTTCGAGGACCCCGGCGAGGAGGGCAAGATGATCGAGACCTACCTCATCCATTCCGTGCTCGAGCTCAGATATCGGGAATCGCGCGTCACCAAAGCCGACGAGATGATCGAAGATAACGCGGCTCACTTTTTGAGGGCGCCGGTCGAGATCCGCTATCTGATTGCGCCCCCGCACGGGCCCCGGCGGTCGTGGCGGAAGCAGCGACGCCGCTCGCAAGGCGCCGCGCCTGAGCGTGGCGCCGCCTCGACACTGACGTCTGAGCCTTCTAATAGTAGCGCGGGATCGGACCGTTATGCGGCGTCTTGCGGTCGGAGAGATCGAACATCACTTCGTCGACATAACACCATCCCCAGCCTTCCGGCGGATCGTAGCCCTCGATGATTGGATGGCGGGTGGCGTGAAAATGCTTGGTCGCGTGCTTGTTCGGGGACTCGTCGCAACATCCGACATGGCCGCATGTGCGACAGAGCCGCAAATGAAGCCAGACGTCGCCGGTCTTGAGGCATTCCTCGCAGCCGAGCGCGCTCGGGGTCACTTCGCGAATGGCGTTCAGATGCGTGCAGGTTTTCGACATTGCGGTTCGCCCGATCTTTTAGAGGTGTGGGCCTGGAGCATGGGAGAGAAACTTATGAATGGCCGCGACCACCTGGGCGCCTTCGCCGATCGCCCCGCCGACCCGCTTGACCGACCCTGAGCGCACGTCGCCGACCGCGAACACGCCGGGCACTGACGATTGAAGCTGCGACGGGGCAGGGACCCCTTCGGCCGCTCCAACCCCGGTGGTGACGAAGCCCGCCTTGTCCAGAGCCACGCAACCCTGCAGCCATTCAGTCGCCGGATCGGCGCCGACAAACAGAAAAACGTTGCGGATCGCAGCGTCCGTCTCACGCCCGGTCGCGATGGTCCCGCCACCGCACCCGCTCGAGGTTGCCGCTGGCCGCGCCGCTGAGGGCGACGATCTCGGTCTCCGTCATCAGCTCGATGTTCGAGGTGGCGGCGATGCGATCGATCAGATAGCGCGACATGCTTTCGGCAAGGCCAGGCCCTCTGACCATCATGCGCACTTTCGAGGCGTGGGCGGACAGAAACACCGCGCCCTGACCGGCGGAATTGCCGCCGCCGACCACGATGACCTCTTCGCCGGCGCACAGACGCGCTTCGATCTGCGACGCCCAATACCAGACCCCGCGGCCCTCGAATCGGGCGATATCGGCGATCGTCGGATGGCGGTAGCGCGCGCCGCTGGCGACGACGACGGTCCGCGCCTGGATGCGCTCGCCCTCGTCCGTCTCCAGAACGAAGACGCCGTTCAGGCGCGAGCAATCGAGCGTCTTGACGGCGACCGGGATCATGATGTCGGCGCCGAATTTCTGCGCCTGAATGAAGGCCCGGGCGGTGAGCGCCTGGCCGGCTATTCCCGTTGGAAAGCCGAAGTAGTTTTCGATCCTGGCGCTGGCGCCCGCCTGACCGCCGAAAGCCCGCGCGTCGAGAACCGCGACCGACAGGCCTTCCGAACAGCCGTAGACCGCGGTCGAGAGCCCCGCGGGCCCTGCGCCGACCACGGCGACGTCATAGATGAAGTTCGATCGAGACGCGACGGTCAGGCCGATTTGGCGCGACAGGGCGTGCTCCGTCGGATTGCCGAGCACCGAGCCGTCCGGACAGACCACCAGACGGCAATCCGCCGGCGATGTCGGCATAGCGGCCGATCACCTCCTTGGCCTCGAGGTCCGTGGCCGGATCGAGCAGATGGTGCGGATAGCCGTTCCTGGTGAGAAAGCCCTGAAGCCGGATCACGTCGGCGGCGTCCGGCGCGCCGATCAGCACAGCGCCGGCGGCCCCGCCTTTGAGCAAGGCCACCCGCCGAAGAATGAGCGCGCGCATGATGCGCTCGCCGAGATCGGCCTCGGCGACCAGGAGCGCGCGCAGGCCCTCGGTCGGGATCAGCAAAGTCTCGACGTCGCCCTCCGCCGTTCCGTCGACCAGCGTCGCGCGCGTGGAAAGCTGGCCGACGTCTGCGAGGAACTGACCCACGCCCTGCTCGGCGATCGGCGTCACATGGCCCAAGCCGTCGCGCTGAGTGATCGCCACCTGGCCCTTGAGCACGACGAACATGCCGGGGCTGATCTTTCCGGCTTCGAACAGCTTCTCGCCGTCCGAATATTTGCGTACCGCCCCGTAGCGCCGCAATCGGTCGATTTCCTGCGCCGTCAGCTCAGGAAACGTCTCTTGATAGCGAGGCACCTGCGCAGGGGAGAAGGAATCGGCCATCGGTCTCGCCTATTTGCGCCGAACGCTGAGTAAAATTGGCGCGCGAAATCGCTTTTAAGGGTTGCGCTCTGTGGCCCGTTTTTTCAAGCCCGGCCGCCACGGGCCGCACTCTGCGGTCCGCGGAGGCGGCTTGGCTGCTTGGCGGCCTCGCCTCATGCCGATTAACACTTGCATAGCCGACCGTCGTTCCCGATGACAACGCGCCGCGCGGGGAGCCTTTTCGACGATGACCGAGACGTTTCAAATTCTGATCCTGCTTTTGGCCGTCATATCCGTCGTCGGCCTCGTCGCGAAACGATTGCAGATCCCGCCCGCCATTCTCCTGGTGATCACAGGCGTCGGGCTCGCCCTGATCCCAGGGCTGCCGAGCCTGCAGCTCGCGCCCGATCTTGTCCTGCTGCTCGTGCTGCCGCCGGTCATCTATTGGGACGCGGTGAAGATGAGCTGGAAGGAGTTCCGCTTCAACCTGCGGCCGATCGCGCTTCTGGCGATCGGCTGTGTCGTGTTCACCACGATCGCCGTCGCGGCGGCGACCCATTGGCTGCTCGGCTTTCCCTGGGCGGTCGGCTTTGTCTTGGGCGCCATCGTGTCGCCTCCCGATGCGGTCGCGCCGCTCGCGATCGCGCAACGCATGCAGCTTCCGAGGCGCCTCGTGGTCGTTCTCGAGGGCGAAGGCCTGGCGAACGACGCGACGGCGCTCGTCCTTTATCGCTTCGCGGTCATGGCGGTGAGCGCGGGATCGTTTTCGTTCGTCGCGGCCGGCGGCAGCTTTCTGGCCATCGTCGCAGGCGAGATTGTCTGGGGCATTGGCGTCGGCTGGCTCATGCTTCGCCTGCGCCGCTGGGTCCGCGATCCCGGCATCGAGATCATGCTCTCGATCCTGACGCCGTTCCTGGCCTATTGGCCGCCCGAGCAGCTTGGCGGCTCCGGCGTCCTCGCCACATTGGCGACCGGACTCTACGTCAGCTGGAACGGCCTGCGGCTCATCCCCGCGGCGACGCGGCTCCCGGGCGCCGTGTTCTGGGACTTCCTGACCTATCTGATCGAGGGCATGGTGTTCCTCATCACCGGCCTGCAGGCGCGCACGCTCCTCCCTTCCATTCGCCACTATACGATTTCACAAATCGCCTTGGCGGCTGTCGTCGTCTGCGTGGTCGTCATCGTGGCGCGCTTCATCTGGATGTATCCGGCGACGTACCTGCCGCGTTGGGCCTTCCCCGCGATCCGGCGCCGCGATCCTTACCCGCCGTGGCAGCACCCGTTCCTCTTGGCGTTCACCGGCATTCGCGGCATCGTCTCGCTCGCCGCCGCGCTTGCGATCCCCTTCACGATCGCCGACGGGAGCCCATTTCCGGATCGCGATCTGATCTTGATTCTGACCTTCTGCGTCATCTTCGTCACGCTCGTCGGCGAGGGCCTCACGCTGCCATGGGTGGTCCGCAAGCTCGGTCTCGCGAATGCCGGGCATCTCGAGCGCCGGGCCGAACGCGAGGAAGAGTTCAAGGTCCGTAGACGCGCGATCGAGGCGGCGATCGAACGGCTCGAGGCGGTCGCGGAGAGCCGCAAGCTTCCCGAGCCTGTCGTCGGACCGATCCGCGCGCATCAGCGCAACCGGCTGACAGACGTCGAGTATCGCAAGGATGGCGACGACAAGCGCAGAAAGCTCGCCGAGCTCAGCGATGACCTCGAACTCGCGCTGATCGAGGCGGAACGAAACCTCGTCAACAATCTTTATCGCGCGGGCGAACTGAAGGACGAAGGGCGCCGGCGCATCGAGCGCGAGCTCGATCTGCGCGATACGCTGCTCGCCAATCTGCGCTCATCGGAGTGAGCGTAGCGCCCCTGTCTCCGACTATTCCGACAGTGTAGAGCGTCTCAGCGGGCTCCGCCGTCCGCTCGACCGTCGGCTGTCTGGCGGAACAGAGAACGCGCCCTATATGCGGCTTTGCGCCCGCGGTTGGGCGCCCTTAGGAGAAATGCATGCCGCACCATGACATCGTCGCCCTTTCGGGCGTCGTGATGAACGTCTTCGCCCATCGCTTCACGATCGAAGCGGAAGGCAAGGTCCATCTCGCCGACCTCGGCCCAAAAGGGGCAGAGGCGTTTCCGTTGAGCGAAGGCCTCGCACTCGCCTTGAAGGGCGAAAGGCGGCCTTCCGAGATCAAAGTGATTGAGATCTCGACGCCAGGGCGCAAGCCTGTCGTGATCGAACACAAGAAACCGCACCACGGTCCGGGCCATCACCCCCGGCATCCTCATCACCGCGAGGCGGATCCGACTCTCGCCTTGAGAGCCGCGGAAGCCGCGGGCTGGATCGCCAAGGGAGAGCCGCGTCGGAAGCCAGAACATTTCGAGGTCCTCGCGCGAAAAGGCAAAGGCCCCTGGGCCGAGCTCCACGTTGATCTGGACGGCGGCCTTTACAAGACGAAGGCGCTCCCTCCGGACGGGGGAAAATGGGCTGATCTGATCGCCTGATTTTCGCTGCAAAACTGGTCGGCCGGGCGCCGTGTCCGGCCGATCCGTTGCGCCGGCCGCAGGGTCGAGGGGCCTGATGCAAAACTCAACACATTCGGAACAGCGTTTTCCGTCCGAAAATCCGGGGGCTTTTGAGAGATCGAGGACAGTGCGGCGGGGGCATCCTAGGCCTGACGCTAGAGGGCAGCCGCAATAGCTTCGATCTCGATGACGAATTCCGGCCGGACCAAACCGGCCACCACGATCAGGGTTGTGGACGGCGGCGTTCCGGGAAAATGCCGGTCACGAGCGCGCCTGTAGCCATCCATGTGTTCGCGGCCCGTCACGTAGACACTCAGCCGGACGATGTCCTTCAGTTCCATTGCGTCCTCAGCCAAGATCGCTGCAATGTTGGCAAAGCAAAGCTCGGCTTGGGCTTCACTGTCTTCGGCAATCTTATCATCGACTCCGATGCCGAGTTGCCCTGCGGTGATCACCAGCCGGTAATTTGCCGGCACGGCAAACCCATGACTGTACCTCGCCAATGGTGGCCGGATCGACGAAGGAGACAGTGCGCGCATGGCGGCTATCCTGAAGGAAAGGGCGACGGAAGGCATATGTTAACCGGCGCCGATGCAGCGTCAACGAGACGACCTGACGGGCGAATGTGCATAAATCAAGATTTCTGCACATCTCCACTCGCATCTTTCCGGAGTAGCGCGAGGAGTTGATTGTTGTCGTCTTCGACGCTTTCGTCGCCCCGGAAGCGCGAATATTCGAGATGCCCATCCTCGAAGATACTGATTTCCACCCTCTCTCCTACCAAAGTGACGGTGATCATCAGCGCGTCAGGCTGGACTTTTTCGATCCGAAACCAGAGCCTCATTTCTTCGAGTGTGCGGATTAAGGAAAAGAGAGGATGTGTCATCGCCGCACCCTACCCCAAATCGGCGGCGCGTCGCGGCGTCGCCGGCGAGCCCGTCGAGGACCGCGGGGCGAGCCTCGCGCCCGTCAATCCCCTGACGCCGGCGCCGGAATAGGAAGCAGAATTGCTCCTCGCGATGTCATGCCCGCGAACCCGGGCATCCAGAAGCCGCAAGCGGAAAGCTTTTTGCGGCGAGCCTGGACCCCGCTTTCGCGGGGGTGACAGTGTATGGGCCGGGCCGACGCTCGTGTACTGATTTAGATTGTTGGCAGCATAGCTAGGTCGCGAACCTATAAACGTTCTCAGCGGACGGTCCTTGGGCCGTCTGGGAGGGACGTGAGGTAGTCAGCGATTGCGTGGGACGTCGCCGCTGCGGCTTGTGCGCTCACGACCGACACGCCCATGTGATTGGATGCTATGTTGGTGAGGTAGGCGGCCGCTTCATCCTTTAAGTTACCGCGAGAGATCATGCTGACGACGTGCAGCAGGTAGCGATCGTATTCGTCTGCGCACCCCTCATCGGGCGAGCCTCCGTTATACGCCAGTCCGATTGGGTCCCAGAGCTTCCAGCCGATCTCACGAAGGCGGGAGAGTTGTATCTTCGGATAGAGAGTCATGCTCGAAGCATATGCGTAGGGGCAACTCTCATCCATCTGCTTTCCTCCTCGTTCTTCTGGCGTCGCGGCGGGGCGCCGTTGGCGAGCCCGTCGAGGACCGCGGGGCGAGCCTCGCGCCCGTCAATCCCCTGACGCCGGCGCCGGAATAGGGCGCGGGCTCAGGGGGTCGGCTTGTTGAGCTCCACCAATTTTTCAGGAGTTGATGCGCTTCGAGTAACGACCGTTGCAAAATCACGATTTATGCACCGGTTTCCCCACCGGATAGCGCGTCACGGTCCACTTCATTGGTGACGGTAGAGAGCAGTTCTTCCCTCGCCCGTTGCGCGCACGCGACAACTTTGAGCCATTCAGGATCGGCTAAAACCGCAGCGCTGTCGTGGTCGTCACCTCCCGGAGCCGAGTGAGCCATGATCGTGCAGCGAAGATCACTGAGTATTTTGAATTGGCGCGTTGTCAGCCACCCGCGCGCACATGCGCTCGTTAATTGGTCCGAAGCAGGGTATTTGCAGCAAAACTCGATATAGGACCAGTGTGGGTTTGTATTATTCATGTCGAGCCATTTGCGACTCTGCAGGTCAATGTCTGCAATCTCGGCGACACTCTCAAACCACATCGCGCGAAGGCGGGCGGCAACTTCATCTGTTCTATCGGTCATGATGCAGTATGGCGTGCGAAATCCAAAGATTTATGTACGCAATATCAAAGACGACCCTAACCGCGGTTCGTTAGTCAAATCTCAAGATTTATGCATGAGCACAGCGAGAAAGCGGAGCGATGACTCGATACTGGCTGAAGTTCGCCCGCCTCGCACGGCCGGACCCGTTAAACCTGGGGTGTGGGGTCACGGCATGGACTCTTGACGATGCGTTACACCTTGTCCGCACTGCCTTTCCTGATCGGCCTCTCGGAGCGCCAATCGAGGTCACAGAGAACATTGACGTCTCCACCCTTGATGCTGGCCACATTTTCCCAACGTTAGGGGATGTCACCTTACGCGGCGTATGGTGGCCACGGGCTTAGGCCCAGCGATCATTTTTTGCGAAACTCAAGATTTTTGCTGCACGGCCCAAACGTAAAATTTAGCGCCGTTTGAGACGCTCTACCGTATGCGGATACTTTCTAGACTAGAAGCCGAAGCTTGGTGCCGTCGGCATGAAATCAATTTGAGCGAAGGCGGGCTTCCCGACCGCCAAGCCTTCTCCATCGAATTTTCCATCCCGAAGGACGCCGGTGCGCGGGTGAATTTGGTCCGCTTGCGCATGGAAGCTTTTCGTGGAGCGCCAGAGTCAATGGTTTGGTTCAACGACTGGGGCGTGTGGCCGTCCGGCGAACGCATGCACATCTTCGACCGGCTCAGAAAGTCGTACGGGGATATGAGGCCCTTGAGTGAGGCCCCGGCGCAGATGTTTGAGGCTGGCGAGATCGAAGACGCGGTTTCCTTCGTTACAGTGGCGGTGTTGTTTTTGTGGGATTGTTATGTTGTGACTCCAAAGGAAACAAAGCTCCTTTTCTTTTCTCACGACGAATATGGATGCACAAACCTCAACTCAGAGCTCTAGGCTCAAAGAAAGACAAATGGCGCGAGCATGGTCAAACGCAACGCGAAGGCCCCGTCCGATCCTACCATATTGAAATATCCCCTTGAGTTGTTGAACCAGCAAATTGCGTGGGCGAAGCAACGCTATGAAACGGGTGGATCGTCGCAAGCTAGAAGGGCATTTTTCAAAAGTCTGGTCTCTCTAGAAGGTCAGCGAGAGCGTTTTTACGGAGTGCCCGCACCGCAGCGTCGATTTAACTCACGATAGTACCCTCTAACCTTTCGAGGCTTTCCCGTCGTGGCGTGCAAAACTCAAAATTTCTGCAACTACTCTAGCCTTAGTCTCCATCCTCGCGAAGCAGCCGATCTAATTCGTCAGGGGGCATGCGTTTTACAGCCGTCTCAAAACTACGGTCATAGCGCCGGTCGTTGGGCTCGACTCCGGGTTGGGCCTTACGAGTGTATTGCCGCACGAACGTTGCAAGCGCACCGACCATTCTAGCCTGCTTCTCGTCCCGGTTAAGCTTTTTAGGCAAGGCGACCTCCACCTGGCGATAGAAGGCGAGTATGGCGTGCAAATCTCAAGAAATTTGCCCAAACGACGCTACGCGGAAAAGTTAGAATTTGGAGTTAGGCCGCTCAAAATTAGCATCCGGTGATCCGCCGCATGGACGACGCCATCACTACCGCCTTCAGGCCGCTGATCGGCCTGCCTTGTTGGTGCGTCGAGCGCGTACACGGCAGCATCCTATCCTTCCAGTTCGGAGCGCCAAGCCTCCTAGCTCGCGAGCCACACGCGTCGACTTCATCCTCCGCCAGGGTGAGGCAATTGGCGGCGCGGCGACTTGTCAAACCAGTCGGGGAATGGAACCTCTTCGTTTTCTGCTGCCACTGGCGCGTCATCGCGCCCGGGGAGCTGGTGGCGGATGATGAAAGCGCTCAAGATCAGATCGAGGCTGCCGCGCATCTGTTGGATGGCCAAAAGTTGCTCTCTGTCGCGCTCGACACCGACAGTCGCTCGACGACGTTTACGTTCGACCTTGGGTCGGCCCTTGCGACATGGCCCTACGAAGGCAATCACGACGAGCAGTGGTCATTGTATCTGCCTGACCGGCGTGTCCTAACTTACCGGGCTGATGGCCGCTACAACCTCGGTCCCAGCGATGAGAAACCCGATCATGCGGTCTGGGACCCGGTGGTCCAAAGCGTTACCGTCCCATAGGCTTGCATAACTCAAGATTTTTGCACGATTGCGCCAGGCCCGGAAGTTCAAGGGTCTCAAGTGTGCAAAAGTCGAGTGCAGAACTGAGTGACTTTCGGCGGTCGCCGGGATTTCTCTGCCGGGCAATCCGGAGGTCGTCCGCCACCCGGTCGAACTTGAGAGCGTCCCGATGGACCGGCTTCCCCCCGCCGTATGCACCTTTTCGGCGGCGACAGTTCCAACAGGCCGCGCGCTTAGTTCAGCGATGGCAAAAGGGCAGGGCGGACCGGCTTCGTCTGGCTCGCGGCCCGCGAACTGCGCATCAAGCGCGCGGAAACCCTTGTCGCTCCAATCGCTCCCGCAGGCCCTCGGCTTGGTCGCGCCATCCCTTGTCGCCTTCTCGACGGCTGAGCATAAAGCAAAGCATGGCGAGCGCGGGGATCACGACGAGTGCGGCAATCAGACCCATCTGCGTCCTCTCAAGACGTGTATGCGTCGCGGACGCTAATGCGGGGCCTTTTAATCAATTGTTTAGAAGATTGGTTAACCCGGCAGCGAGAGGTCAGCGGCCGAGATCCACCGAGTTCTCTCGACGCTAGTCCAATCGAGCCGGGGCGGTTCAGAGTTCGCAAGCGGAAGCTATGATTGCGATCCCGGGCGTTGCCGGCTGTGGAGGGCGTGACGCTTAGGGGTCTGGCCGACAAGGAGCCAGCGTCAGAGTCGACATTTGCTTTTCTGAAAACCAGATCCATGCTATATCTTTTCCTGTCGCCGGATCAAGCGGCCGGCGAAGCCCGGGCTCTTGAGAGAGCGATGGGTGGATAGGTCTGACACAGAGGCTGGAGCGGCGGGGAGGGGCGGAATTTTTTTTACTTATGTCGGCCATAACCCATTGAAAAGTCTCGATTCGAAAAAATAAACGTAAGTAAAAGAAAGCATTTTTATTTGTTCGTTTATTTGCGTTTACTTGCGCTTAGTTGCGTTTATTGCGCCCGCATGGCCGAGCCGTTAGGCGCGGGCGCCATCGCTTGGGTCGGCGCGCCTAGCCTACGGAGACCTCGATCTCGTCGTAGCCCTTGACCCGGTAGACGACATAGGAGATCGCCCAGGCGGCCAAGAACACGCCGACGATCACGTAGCCGAGCATGCCGAAATTGTCGTTGAGCGAGCCGACCGCGCCCCAGAACCCGCCCCCGTCCGTGAGGCCCAGTTGATCGCCGATCAGATTGAGCGTCTCGAGGCCGCCGACGATCACCGCGACCAGGACCGACACGGCGGTGATGGTGAGGTTGTAATAGAGCTTGCGGATCGGCTTGATGAAGGCCCAGCCATAGGCGCCGAGCATGAGGATGCTGTCGGTCGTGTCGATCAAGGTCATGCCGGCGGTGAAGAGCGCCGGAAAGACCAGGATCGACCAGATCGAAAGGCCCTGCGACGCCTGAGTGGCGGAGACGCCGAGCAGCCCCACCTCGGTCGCGGTGTCGAAGCCGAGGCCGAACAGGATGCCGAGCGGATACATCTGCCAGCTGCGCTCGATCAGGCGAAAGAAACGGCGGAACAGGCGCCCGAGCAGGCCGCGATTGGCGAGCATGAGGTCGAGGTCCTCCTCGACGAACCGCCCGCCGCTCTTCACGGCTTGGAACGTCCGCCACACCGAGACGAGGACGATGATGTTGGCGATCGCGATGGCGAACAGGAACAACGCCGACACCAGCGTGCCCGCAACGGCGCCGAAGCTCTTGAACGCGTCGAAACGACCTTGCAATTCGGTCGTCGCGACGGCGATCGCGATCGTCAGGGCGACGACGATTGTCGAGTGTCCGAGCGAGAAAAACAGGCCGACTCCGACCGGGCGACGGCCTTCCTGCATGAGCTTGCGGGTGACGTTGTCGATCGCCGCGATGTGGTCGGCGTCGAAGGCGTGCCGGAGCCCGAAACTGTAAGCGAGCGCCGCCGTGCCAAGGAGGACGGGATAGTTGTGGAAGGCGGCGATCGCCCACAGCCATGCGGCGGCGTTCGAGGCGAACAAAAGGGCGTAGACCGCAATGACTTTGCCCCGAATGTTCTCCCGCTTGTCGTTGAAGAGATTGGCGACGGCGACGCTCATTCCGGGAACCCCCTCCTCGGACTGTGGGTCTCGTCCCGTCAGTCCCGTTCGTGCGCCTATCGCCTTCCGACACCCGTCGCCAGGCTGCAGGAATTGGACCACTCGGCCCGGAGCAGCGGGAAGATTCGCCGCGTCCCCGGTGGCCGCGCATGACTATCGAAGTTTGATTGCCGAGCCAACAGTTTCGCGCCCGGTCCGGATGTTCATGCGGGTCGATGACCAAGCGGAACATGGCTTCGTTCGGCGCGAAGCGCCGACTTCCGGTTGGCCGCCGTTAATTTTCTGTCAATGCGATTGGCCGAATATCAATCAAACCGTTGGGTAAGCAACGCGCTGTCGCTAGGACACGCATCCCGAGCCACGCTCCAGCGTCGAGACCAAGGGGGCGGATATGCTTGCATGGTTGCTTTGGCAACTGGAAAGGATCGAGCGAATCCAGGCCGTCGCGGGCGCGCTCATGGGCTGAGTTCGGCGCTGAAGCTTATGCGGAGGCTCGGCGTCGGGAGCGTGAAGCCAACAGTCTTGAAACGGCGCGAGACTGGAGGCGAGTGGCCTTGGTTGTCGCCCGCCGAACGCCTGTGAGCGGCGACCACGGCGCCGCGTCCGCATTCGCCTCAGCCGGATCTTGCCGCAATCGGCGAGCCGGCGACGATCGCTTCGGAACAGCCGTCGACCTTTCGGATCCAGTTTGTTTGCGGGACGGTCGATCGCGGCCCGACGAATTTGATGGAAAAGCAGATCGAAGTTGCGGACACCCCCGCCGCCATCATCGCCGCGGCGAATATAAAGTGGCCGCCTCAGACCATCGGGGTGCGCATTCTGGATCGTCAGGGCCACGAGGTTTTTGCGCGGCAAAGGGCTCAACGGCGGTAGAACAATCCCGAAGCGGACGTTCAAAACGCGTCCGCAAGGGCAGCGGGCTGCGGCGCCTCATCGGGCGTGGGTTCCCCCATCGGCGGCTGGGCCTTATTGGCGGGCTTTGCCGTTTTCCAACGGCGGCCGCCTGGTCCGATCAGGCAAATCTAGCGACCGGCGCGCTAACGACGCCGTCGCGCTCAAGCGCCCGGGCGACGCGCAGCGCCAAGTCCTCACGCCACGGCGGGGCGATGACCTGCACGCCGATCGGCATCCTCTCTCCGTCGCTCCAGACCGGGACGGCCGCAACGGGCAGGCCGATGAACGAGATCGGCTGCGTGAACACGCCGATGTTCGGCCGAAGCAGCGTCTCCTTGCCGCCAAGGAGGAACGTCTTCTCGCCCAGCTTGGGCGCGGCGCATGGTGTCGCCGGGGCAAGCAATACGTCGACGTCACGGAAGAGAGCGAGCGCGTGGGCGCGAAACATGCGCCGAAATTTCTGGGCCTCAGCGATCCAGGCTCCCGGCAGCATCGCGCCGGCGATCAACCGGTCGCGGACGTCGGGGTCGAAGTCCGCGGCGCGCGCCTTCAGCCGCTCGAGGTGGAGCGCGGCGCCCTCGACCATCGTGATGAGATAGGCCGCCGCGCGCGCGCGCTCCGCGCTCCGCAAGTTCGACCACGCGATCGACCTTGAGGCCGCGCGCCACCTTATCTACAGCGGCGAAGGCGCGCGGGATCGGCGTCCTTGGCGAAATACCCGCCGAATCTGGCGATGCGCAAGTCCGAAACATCGGAGTCGAGCGACGCCGCCACGAGCGTCGGGTGACACGTCCGCCTGCGCCGGGTCCCGTCCATCCATGCCAAGCATGGCGTCATAGGCGAGCGCCAGATCGCCGACCGAACGGGCAATTGGCCCGACATGATCGAGGCTCGCGACGAAGGGAAAGGTTCCTGCCCTCGACAGGCGCCCATAGGTCGGCTTCAGGCCGAAGATCGCCGCAGAAGGAGCTCGGCACACGAATCGAACCATTGGTGTCGGAGCCGAGCGCGAAGGCGGCAAGCCCGCCGGCGACAGCCGCTCCGGAGCCTCCCGACGAGCCCCCGGTCATGCGGGAGAGATCGTGCGGATTGCGGGAAGGGCCGTCGTGCTCATTCTGTCCGGTGAAGTCGTAGGCGTATTCGCCCATATTGAGCGCGCCGAGGAGAACCGCGCCTGCCGCTTCGAGCCGCGCCACGAGGGTTGCGTCCCTGACCGCCGGCGCCCGCTCGCGGTTGATCTTTGAGCCGGCGCGCGTTGGCAGCCCCATGACGTCGAACAGATTCTTGACCGCAAAGGGCGCGCCGGCAAGCGGACCGAGCGGCTCTCCCTTGGCGCGGGCCGCGTCCAACGCCTCCGCCTTCTTGAGAGCGCGTGCGGCAGTCACGTCCGTGAATGCCCCAAGCGCGCTGTTGCGCACGGCGATCCGGTCGAGCGCAGCCTGGGCTACCTCGCGGGCGCTCGCCTCGCCCCGAGCGATCGCCGCGGCGATCGCTTCGGCCGAGCCATCGAGAAGGGCGCCAGTCACGGCCGGAACACCGGCGCCGGCTCGTCCTCGTCGCCGATTTTGGCGATGAGAAGCAATTCCGCCTGTTGAGCCGCGATCCGCAAGTGGATGATGGTCTGGGCGCGCGATTCAGCGGTCAGCGTCAAGCCGAGCAGCGGCGCCAAGGCGTCGACAACCGCCTCTGGGTTGAATTCGGGAACGATCATGCGGCGACTGTTTGAAGCACTCTAGCGGCGGAGTTCAGCCGAGGAAGGCTTCGCACAAGGGTATCACTCGCCGATCAGTGGCCGGCCATGTGCCGCCCGATGGTCGTGCGATCGGCGGTGGCTGCGTCGGTGATATAGGCTATCTTGCCGCCCGACATGACCGCGATTCGGTCGGAGAGTTCCAGGATCTCGTCGAGGTCCTCCGACACCAGGAGAACGGCGGCGCCGCGATTGCGCTGCTCCATGATCTGCGCGCGAATGTCGGCGACCGAAGCGAAATCGAGGCCGAAGCAGGGGTTGGCGACGATGAGCACGTCGACGTCGCCTGACAATTCGCGCGCGAGGATGGCGCGTTGCACATTGCCGCCGGAGAGATCGCGAATCTGCGTCTCGGTCGACGGCGTCTTGACGTTGTAGCGGCCGATCAGGTCGCGGGCGGTGGCGCGCATCGGCTCGCGCGACAGCCAGAAGCCGAGACGCGTCATCGGCGCTTTGTCGAATCGGCGAAACGCCATGTTCTCGGCGACCGACATCGTGGGGACAGTGGCGTTTTTTAGCGGCTCCTCAGGCAGGCCGAAGACCTTGAAGCGGTCAAAATGGTCGCGTCTCGGCTCGAAGTCCTGGTCGCGGATGAGGACCTGGCCAAGCTTGATGGGGCGCTGCCCCGACAGCGCCTCGACAAGCTCGCTTTGACCGTTGCCGGATACGCCGGCGATGCCGACGATCTCACCCGCCTGGATCTTGAGATCGAGACCGGCGACGGCCTCGCGGCCCTCGTCGTTCTCGGCGAAGAGCCCGGCGATTTCGAGCGTCACGCCGCTCTTGGGCGCATTGGTGCGCGCAGCGGAGGGGCGCACGACGGCGTCGCCGATCATCATCGCCGCCATCTCGCGCGTCGAGACGGCGCCGACCTTACCGCCTCCGACCCGGGCGCCGCGCCGCAGCACCGTGAAGTCGTCGCAGAACGCCTCGACCTCGCGAAATTTATGGCTGATCATCATGACTGTGATTGTGTTCGCGATGCGCCATGTCACGCAGCAGGCCGAGGATCTCGTCGGCTTCACCCGGAGTCAACACCGAGGTCGGTTCGTCCAGGATCAGGAATCGCTGATCAAGATAGAGGAGCTTCAGGATTTCGAGCTTCTGCTTCTCGCCGGCCGCCATCGACGACACCGGCTTGTCGAGCGGCACGCGAAACGGCATCCGCTCAAGAAACGCTTCGAACGCCTTCATCTCCTTGCGCCATTCGATGACCGCCGGCGCGTCGGCCCGACTGGCGACGAGGTTCTCCGCCGCGGTCAAGGCGGGAACCAGCGTGAAGTGCTGGTAGACCATGCCGACGCCGTGCGCCTGCGCGTCGCGCGGATTGCGGACGGCGACCGGCTCGCCATTGAGCAGGAGCTGCCCCCGGTCGGCGGAATAAAAGCCCATGATGCACTTGACGAGCGTCGACTTGCCGGCGCCGTTTTCCCCGAGCAGCGCATGGAACGAACCCGCGGGAACCTTGATCGAAACGTCCTGCAGCGCTTTGAGCGCGCCGAACGACTTCGACATGCCGATCGTCTCGAGCGACGGGGCGCGGGCGGGATGATCAGGCTCAGTCATGGTAGCGCTTCAACGAAGGCCTTCGAGGTGGCGACGGCGCCGAACACGCCGCCCTGCATCTTGACCATCTTCAGCGCCGCGAGGTGGTTGCCGTAGTCGGTCGCCGCGCAGCAATCCTCGAGCAAAAGGCATTCGAAGCCGCGGTCGTTGGCTTCCCGCATCGTCGTATGCACGCAAACGTCGGTGGTGATCCCGGTCAGCACGAGATTGTCGATGCCGCGCGTGCGCATCATGAGCTCGAGATCGGTCGCGCAGAACGAGCCCTTGCCCGGCTTGTCAATAATCGGCTCTCCAGCCAACGGCTTCAATTCGTCGATGATGTCCCAGCCCGGCTCGCCGCGGACGAGGATGCGGCCGCAAGGCCCCTTGTCGCCGATGCCGGCGCCGATCCGCTGCGAGCGCCAGCGCTTGTTCTCAGGCAGGTCGGCGAGATCCGGCCGGTGTCCCTCGCGGGTGTGGAAGATATGATAGCCCTTCGCCCGCGCCGCCGCGAGCAGCGCCTTGATCGGTCCGATCGGCGCCTGCGTCAGGGAGAGGTCGTAGCCCATCGAGTCGACATAGCCGCCCTTGCCGCAAAAATCCGTCTGCATGTCGATGACGATGATCGCGGTGTTGTCGGGCCGCCAGTCGCCGTTATAGGGCCAGGGATAGGGATCGGCTTCCAAAGTGGGCATTCGTTACTCTGCGGCTTGCGACAGCTTGTCGCCGTAGCGACGGGATGGTTTCGGGAAGCCGTAGGCGGTTCCGTCCTTGTGGACGACCTCTTCCTCCCAAGGCAGGCGATAGCGGCCGGCGACGAGGTCGTGCATGAAAGTGTAGGGACAATCGCCCGCGCCCCCCGCGACCGCCGTCAGGCCGCGATGGCCGAGTTGATAGATGTTGTTCTCGACCGCCCAGTGCTTGCGCGCCTCGCGAATGAGGTCTGGCCTGAGTTCCGCGGTGATGATCTCGTCGGGCCGTCCCGTCGTTCCCTCGGCGAGGATCGAGCCGTCGAAATTGACGATCATGCCTTCGCCCATCGAGTTGAAGTCGCCGTCCGAGCCGCACATGCAGACGTTGGCGGTCGCCATCAGGTTCTGGAAGCTGTTGGCCTGGTTGGTGAAGCGCCAGGCGGCGCGGATCGGCGCCGTATAGCCCGCCGTGCGGATCATGATTTCGGCGCCCTTGTAGGCGCATTCGCGCGCCATCTCGGGGAACATGCCGTCGTGGCAGATGATGAGCGCGAGCTTTGCGCCCTTCGGACCGTCGCAGACGGGGATGCCGATGTCGCCCGGCTCCCACGGCTCGACCGGGGTCCAGGGATGCATCTTACGATAGTAGAGCTTGAGCGCTCCCATGTCGTCGACAATGACGCCGGAATTGTAAGGGTTGCCGTGCGGGTTGAACTCCATGATGGAGAAGCAGCCCCAGATGCGGTTGTCGCGGCAAGCTTGTTTGAACGCGGCGATTTCCGGCCCATTGAGCGAGCACATGATCTCCGGATTCATGTCCATCGACAGGCCGTGCAGAGAATATTCAGGGAAGACGACGAGGTCCATGGTCGCCATGTTGCGGCGCGCCTTACCGACCGTCGCCACGATCTTCTTCGTCTGCGCGGCGAGATCCGCGGGCGTGAGGACGACAGGCAATTGCAATTGCACGACGCCGACAACGACGCCGTTTGGGGACTTGTTGAGACCGCCGAGGCCGTTCATCGCCGCTCCTGTCGCGCGAGGTCCGCCCGCCGCCTATTTCGCCATCGACAATTCGCCGGGCATGTCGCGCGCCGAATGCTTGGCGCTCGAAGTCGCGATCATGATGGCGAGCGTGAGGATGTAGGGGGCGGCGTTGAAGAAGTAATAGCCCTGGGTGATCCCGATCGACTGCAGCGAGGGCCCAAGCGCGCCGGCTGCGCCGAACAGAAGCGCCGCAGCGATGCAGCGCAGCGGATCCCAGCGGGCGAAGATGACGAGCGCCACCGCCATCAGGCCCTGGCCCGAGGAGAGGCCCTGGTTCCAGGAGCCCGGATAGGAGAGCGACAGGAACGCGCCGCCGACGCCGGCGAGAAACCCGCCAACCGTTGTCGTCAGGAGCCGCACCATATTGACGGAAATGCCCATGGCGCGCGCCGCCGCGGCGCTGTCGCCCACCGTCCGCACCACCAGGCCCCAGCGCGTGTTGCGGAAGGCCCAGGCCATGATCGCCGCGAGGATGATGCCAATGAAGAAGAGCGGGTTGACCTGCAAGGCGCTCTTCAAGCTCGCGCTGTCGCTCCAGAAGCCGAGCGAGATCGAGCTTAAGCGCGGCGCGGTCGGCTGGATGTAGGGCTTGCCGAAAAAGAAGGCGACGCCGACGCCGAATAACATCATCGCGATGCCGACGGCGACGTCGTTGACCTTCGGCAGGCCGCAGATCGATCCATGCATCGCGCCGAGCGCGGAGCCAGCTATGCCCGCGGCCAAAACGCCGATCCAGGGATTGCCGCTATGATAAGATGCCGCGTAAGCCACCATGGCGCCAAGCACCAGCGTGCCTTCGAGGCCGAGGTTCACGCGCCCTGATTTCTCGGTCAGGCACTCGCCGAGCGCCACGAACATGAAAGGCGTCGAGACGCGGATCGCGCCGCCCAACATGGCGATCAGGACCGTGAGGATGTCGCCACTCATGTTCGATCCTTCGCCGCGGGCGGCTTGAAGATCGAGAACCGCCCGTAGAGCGTTTCAGATGTCAGCAGGACGACGAAGATCAAGCCCTCGAGAACCTGTACGGTTGCGTCCGGCAGACCCATGCGGCGCTGGATGAGCCCGCCGGCGGCGACGAGACCGCCAAACAGGATGGCGACCGGCGGAATGACCAGCGGATTGTGCCGCGCTAGGAACGATACAAGAATGCCGGTAAAGCCATAACCGGCGGCGAGCGAAGCGTTGGCGCGGCCTTGAATCGCCGCCACTTCGAAGAAACCGGCCAGCCCCGCGCAGGCGCCGGCGATCGCCGAGCAAGCGACGATCAGCCGCCCGACCGGCAATCCTTGCGCGAGCGCGGCGCGGAAATTGCCGCCCGTCACCCGCGCCGCGAAGCCGAACGTGGTCCGCTCGAGGAGGAAATAAAGCGCAACGCAAAGCGCGAGGCCAAAGACGATGCCCCAATGCACTTCGGTGCCGGGGATCACTCCGACCATGTAATCCTTGCCGAGCGGCTTGGTTGAAGGCTTGTTGGGATCCGAGAGGTCGCGCAGGGCGCCCTCGACAAAAAAGTTCATGATGGCGATGCCGATATACGTCAGCAGCAACGACGAGATTGTTTCGTTGACGCCGCGCGCGTAGCGCAGAAAGCCTGCGATCCCGACCCAGAAGCCGCCGACGGCCATGGCGACGAGCGCCATGATGATGAGCGTCGGGATGGGCGGCGCGCGGCCGATCATGGGGATCGCAACCACGGCCGCGGCGAAGCCGCCGAGCACCAGGGCTCCTTCGCCGCCAATCACAATGAGGCCAATGCGCGCGGGGATCGCCACCGCGAGCGCAGTCAGGATGAGCGGCGCCGAGCGCTGTAACGTGTTCTGTAGCGAGAACGAGGTTCCGAAGCCGCCTCGCCACACGTAGGAGATGAAGTCGACCGGCGACTTTCCGATCGCCAACAGAAAAACTGCGAACAAGACCGCCGCGATCGCGAGCGCCAGCAGCGGGATGGCGATATATTCCGAATTGGCGCGAACCTTCAGCGCGAAATCGGAACCCGCCTTCCGCGACCCGGCTCCGATCAGGTCGCGGGAGGCGCCAGTCGCAACAGGCGCGTCCGACATGAGGCTTTCCGTCTCCGCTGGCGATCCCTAGGTGGTCGAACCCACCACCCCCTCCAGGAGGTAATCCATCTTGTCGAGGAACGGGTCGAGATTGCCGTAGGTCTTGTCGATCACGACCTTGCCGGTCTTGTTGTCCTTCAGAGGGCCGACGTAGATTGGAACTTTGTTTTTCATATCGGTGATCGCCGCCTTCGCCGCGGCCTTGGCCTCCTCGGTCGCGCCGGCGCCGAACGGCGTGTTCTGCACGAAATCGACCTCGTAGCCGCCGGCGGTGAAGTTCGGAAGCGTCTTGCCGTCGGCGAGGTCGCCGGCGTAGCCTTTGTAGATCGTAATCCACTTGTACTCGGCGCCGGTGATGAAGCCCTTGGGCGCGAGCGGCGCTTGGCTGGCGTTGTGGCCGCAACTCTTGACGCCGCGCTTCTCGGCTGTCTCGATCACGACCTTCGGCCCATCAACGTGGCAAGTGATGACGTCGCACCCGGCGTCGACGAGGGCGTTGGCGGACTCCGCTTCGCGCACCGGCATCGACCAGTCGCCTGTGAAGATGACCTGGACGATTGCCTTGGGGTTGACCTTCCTCGCGCCCAGCATGAACGAATTGATGTTGCTCAGGACGCTCGCAATCGGCTTCGCCGCGACAAAGCCGAGCTTGTTGGTCTTGGTCGAAAGTCCCGCCGCGACGCCGTCGACATAGTGCGCCTGATTGAGATAGCCGAAATAGGAGCCGGCGTTCTTCGGGTCGGTGTCCTTGTTCCAGAGCGGCGCCGCGTGGCGAAACTCAACGTCAGGATATCTTTTCGCCAGGTCGAGCACGAAAGGTTTGTAATAGCCGAAAGAGGTCGCGAGGATGAGGCCGGCGCCGTCAAGATTGATCATTGATTCCATTGACTTCGAGACCGCGTCGGTCTCGGGCACGTTCTCTTCCTCGACCACTTTCACGCCCGGCACCAGTTTCAGGGCTTCGACCGCAACCGCATGCGCCTGGTTCCAGCCGAAATCGTCGCGCGCGCCGACATAGACAACGCCGACCGTGAGGTCCTTGGCCGCAAACGCTCGACTGGCGGCGCCCAGATTCAAGGAAGCGCCGGCCAGGCCGAAAGCGGTCGTCTTGAGGAGAGAACGTCGGGAAATCGTCAGTGCGGTCATCGTGATCCTCGGGCGGGCAGCGCCGCGCAGGCAAGGTCTGCGGCTACTCAAGTTAACGGCAGCAAAGACCGTGCCGTCCCGGAAAGCCAACGCGCGTGCGGCGCGGTTCAGCCTCATTCTTTGGCGCCGCCGCCTGATTGTTAGTCGTGGCGAGCCTCAATTCGGCAGACGGCGCAGCCGCAACGGGCGCCGGATCGATTTGCCCGCCTCTTGCATTGCGCCCGACAAGCAGGCGGATGGCCATAATAAAGCTTGAGGAACAGATGGCAGACACGATCGCAACGCTGCTTGCCGCCCATGCTGCCGGCAGACCGCCGACAGCGACGATAAAGGAGACCTACGGGCGCATCGCGCGCCACGCCGACCCGGCGCTGTTCATAACGCTCCGCCCAGAGGCCGATGTGCTGGCTGCGGCCGCGGCGCTAGAGCAGCAAGGGCGTGAAGGCAAACCGCTTTTCGGCGTCCCCTTTGCGGTCAAGGACAATATCGATGTCGCCGGCCTGCCGACGACCGCCGCTTGCCCCGCCTTCGCGTATACGCCTGAGCGTTCGGCCTTCGTCGTCGAGCGGCTCGAGCGCGCCGGGGCGATCGTTATCGGAAAGACCAATCTCGACCAGTTCGCGACCGGCCTCGTCGGCGTCCGCTCGCCCTACGGCGTCCCACGCAACGCCCTGCGCGCCGACCTTATTCCTGGCGGCTCCAGTTCGGGCTCGGCGACGGCGGTCGCGTCCGGGCTCGTGCCCTTCGCGCTCGGAACCGACACGGCAGGCTCGGGGCGCGTGCCGGCCGCGCTCAACGGAATTGTCGGCCTCAAACCCTCTCTCGGCGCCCTCTCGACCTCGGGCGTGGTCCCTGCCTGCCGCACGCTCGACACCGTCTCGATCTTTGCCCTCGACGTCGCCGACGCCTTCGCCGTTTTTCAGGCCGCGATGCGGCTATCGACGCGCGCGACGCTTATTCGCGCTCCTTTCCCGCGGCAGCGCTTTCCGGGCCGCCGATGGGCCTTAGAGTTGGCGCGCCGCGGGCAGATCAGCGCGAGTTCTTCGGCGACGCCGAGGCCGCGGCGGCGTTCAAGCGCGACCTCGGCCAACTAGAGGTCCTTGGCGCTCGGGTGATCGAATTCGATTTCGCACCGTTCGCCGAGACAGCCCGGCTGCTTTACGAAGGGCCCTGGGTCGCCGAGCGCTACGCGGCGACGAAAACGATCATTGAGCGCGACCCCTCCGCTCTCCTTGCCGTGACCCGCGCGATCATCGAGGGGGCCAAAAAATTCGACGCCGTAGCCGCCTTTGAGGCGCTGTATGGCTGGCCGACAAGCGCCGCGAAACCTTGCGGGTTTGGACCGACTGCGATCTCATGGTGGTCCCGACGATCCCCCGACCCTACACGATCGCCGAGGTCGACGCCGATCCGATCCGCCTCAATTCGCAGCTCGGCGCCTACACGAATTTCGTCAACCTGCTTGATCTCGCGGCGATAGCCTGCCCATCGGGGATGCGCGGAGACGGTCTCCCGTCGAGCCTAACATTGATCGCCCCGGCGGTGACGCGATGGCCTCATTGCAAGCGTCGCAGCTTCGCTTCAGGCTCGATCTGGCGCGCAGATGGGAGCGACTGGGTTGCCAGCGTCTGCCGCCCCGCGCGCGCCTGCGCAGCCAAAGGACGGCCAGATCGCAATCGCAGTCGTCGGCGCTCATCTTGCCGGACTGCCACTCAACCGCGAGCTCCTCGATCTTGGGGCCGCTTTCCTCAGAGAAGCCAAGACGACCGCCGACTATTGTCTCTATGAGCTTGCCGGGTCGCGTCCGGCAAAGCCTGGGCTGCTCAGAGTGGCCGATCGGACCGGAAGCCGCGATCGCGGTCGAGGTCTGGACGCTTGACGCCGCCGGCTTCGGCGCCTTCGTCGCGAAAATCCCGCCGCCCTTGGGCGTCGGCACGATCCGCCTCGACGACGGCTCGAGTGTCAAGGGCTTCCTTGTTGAGGCGGAAGCCGTCGCCGGCGCGAAGGACATCACCAAATTCGGCGGCTGGCGCGCCTATGTCGAATCCGGTCGCGGCCGTGAGCCGGTTTCCTCGGCCTCGCTGAACTAGTTGATCGATAGACCGGGACGTAGGGTAGGCCGGACCAGGGACAGGGGGTCGCGGTCGGGCTTCTGCTTTTCACCGTCGGTCCGCACATGGTCGACTGCCGCTGATGGGTCAGCTTTCCGGTATTAGCGCGCGACGCTGAACATTCCTCCAACTCCAGCAGCGCCTCTTTCGTTGGCGCGCCCAACGGGAATCGAACCCGTGTTTTCGCCGTGAAAGGGCGACGTCCTGGACCGCTAGACGATGGGCGCGGGCTCGTAGAGGAATCCGGTTCTGCCGGACCGGCGCGATGCTATAAGGTCGGCCGTTCGCGCTGGCAAGCCTGACGGCCGGCGCATCAGACGACAGCAAGCGAATCTAGAGGAAACGATGCGCGCCATCCGCATAGATCAGCCCGGCGGTCCGGAAGTCATGCGCCTTGAGGAGGTCGAACTGCCGCCGCCGGGCAAGGGCGAGGTCAGGCTGCGCCAGCACGCGATCGGGATCAACTTCATCGACATCTATCACCGCACCGGTTTCTATCCGCCGGCCCATACGCCGTTCACGCCGGGCTCCGAGGGCGCGGGCGAAGTGGTCGAGGTCGGCCCGTCGGTCGAAGGATTGAAGCCGGGCGACCGCGTCGCCTATGCCGGCTCGCCCGGCGCCTACGCCGCAGGAGCGCAACATCGAAGCGCAGGTTCCTGTTCAAGCTGCCGCGATCGATTTCCTACGACACGGCCGCGGCGATGATGCTCAAGGGCCTCACGGCGCAATATCTGGTGCGCCAGACCTATCGCGTCAAAGAGGGCGACACGATCCTGGTCCATGCCGCGGCCGGCGGCGTCGGGCTCATCCTGTGCCAATGGGGCAAGGCGCTCGGCGCGACGGTGATCGGCTGCGTCGGCACGCCGGAAAAGGCCGCGCTCGCCAAGAAGTCGGGCGCAAAGCACACGATCCTCTATCGCGACGAGGATTTCGCCAAGCGGGTGGCCGAGATCACCAAGGGCGCGAAATGCCATGTGGTCTATGACGGGGTCGGCAAGGCGACCTTCCCGGCGTCGCTCGACTGCCTGAGGCCGTTTGGCGTGTTCGCGAGCTTCGGCTCCGCCTCCGGGAGCGGTCGAAGCGTTCAACATCAGCCTTTTGGCGCAGAAAGGCTCGCTGTTCGCCACCCGGCCGACGCTGACCACCTTCATGGCCGATCGCGCGCGGGCCGAGAAGATGGCGCGCGACCTGTTCCGCGTGGTGGAGAGCGGCGACGTCAAGATCCGGATCGGCCAGCGCTGGCCGCTGGCCGAGGCGCCGCAGGCCCACATCGCGCTCGAGAAGCGCGAAACGACCGGGCTCCCTGCTTCTCATACCGTAAAGCAGGCGCATCGGCCTTTCTTGCGCCAAGTTTACGCGTCACCAGCCAGCGCTTGGCGCAAGCCGACCGCCCTTGTATAGGAGGCGCGGGCCGCCGGCGCCGAGTCTGCGGATGAGACGAGGAAGGGCGTATTGACCCGAATGATCGAACCGACCGTGAAATCCGCCGACGCCGCCGTCACGCCCGCCAAGAAGGAGGAGGGCTGGTGGGAAACCGTCAAGGTCATCATCGAAGCGCTTTTGATCGCGCTCGTGGTGCGCACGGTCCTGTTCCAGCCGTTCAACATTCCCTCGGGTTCGCTGGTGCCGACGCTGCTGGTCGGCGACTATCTGTTCGTCTCGAAATACGCCTACGGCTATTCGCATTTCTCGCTGCCGAGCTTCCTCGACCTCGCCCCCCAGGCGATGCCCGGCCGCATCTTCGCCTCCGAGCCCAAGCGCGGCGACATCATCGTGTTCAAACTGCCGAGCGACGGCCAGACCGACTACATCAAGCGGCTGATCGGCCTGCCCGGCGACAAGATCCAGGTCACCCACGGGCGGCTCATCATCAATGGCGAGATGGTCCCGCGCGAGCCGATCGCGCCTTTTCAGACCGTCAACCATTTCAACAAGCCGATGGAGGCCCCGCAATATCTGGAGACGCTTCCGGGCGGGGTTCAGCACAAGATCATCCAGATCGACGGCGACGACGGAACCTTCGACAACACCAAGGTCTACGAAGTGCCGCCCGGCCACTATTTCATGATGGGCGACAATCGCGACAATTCGAGCGATTCGAGGCTTTCCGGCGATCAGGGCGGCGTCGGCTATGTGCCGTTCGAGAACCTGATCGGCAGGGCCGAAGTGATCTTCTTCTCGATCGACGAGGGGACGCCGGCGTGGGAGGTATGGCGCTGGCCATGGACCGTGCGCTGGGACCGCATTTTCCAACGCGTGCGCTAGACGCCTGCGCAAACGGGCTCCCGCAAGCGACCCGAAGGCGGTATAGTCGCGCGGGCGCCGTCTTTCCGTTCCTGCCTGTCATTGGCGGCGCCAGGGCGCGGCCGTTCCTCGATCGGTTGGTCAATGAACAAACAGGCGCGAGCCGAATTGTCCGCGTTGGAGTCCCGGCTCGGTTATCGCTTCCGCGATCCGGCGCTGGCCGTGCTCGCGCTCACCCACCTTTCCGCGCAGAACTCGAGCGGGCAGGGCAGGGCGCAATCCTATCAGCGGCTCGAATTCCTGGGCGACCGGGTGCTGGGCGTCGTGATCGCGAGCCGGCTCTACCAGGCCTTTCCGAAGGCGAGCGAGGGCGAACTGTCGATGCGGTTCGCCAAGCTCGTGCGGCGCGAAACCTGCGCCGAGATCGCCGCCCATTGGGACGTCGGCCCGCATGTCGCGCTGGGCCTGGGCGAAGCGCGGGGAGGCGGCCGCAAGAAGGCAGGCGATCCTCGCCGACGTCTGCGAATCCCTGATCGGGGCGGTGTTCGTCGACGGCGGCTTTGAGGCCGCCGAGGCGCTCATCCTCAGCGGCTGGGGCGAGCGCATCACCGCCGACGCCGAGCCGGCCCGCGACGCCAAGACCGCGGTGCAGGAATGGGCCCAGTCGCGCGCGCTTGCCGCCGCCGCGCTATGAGGAGGTCGAGCGCAGCGGCCCGGCGCACGCGCCCCATTTCGTCATGCGGGTCGCGCTCGAAGGCTTCGAGCCGGAAGTCGGCGCCGCGAGCTCGAAGCGGGCCGCGGAACAGGCGGCGGCGCAGGCCTTTCTCGACCGCTGGAGCGCGACATGAGCGAGACCCGATGCGGGTTCGTCGCCATCATCGGCGCGCCCAACGCCGGCAAGTCGACCCTCATCAACGCGCTGGTCGGCGAGAAGGTCTCGATCGTCACCCGCAAGGCGCAGACCACCCGCTCGACGGTGCGCGGCGTCCTGACCACGAGGCGAGGCGCAGATCGTGTTCGTCGACACGCCCGGCCTGTTCGCGCCCAAGCGCCGGCTCGACCGGGCGATGGTCGCCTCCGCCTGGGGCGCCGCGGCCGACGCCGACGCGCTCATGCTCATGATCGACGCCCGCAAGGAGGCCGATGAAGCGAGCCTGACCGAGGAGACGCAGGCGATCCTGAGCGCGCTCGGCGAGACGCGGCAAGCCGAGGCTCGCTGTCCTCAACAAGATCGACCTCGTCGAGCGGCCGAAGCTGCTCGATCTCGCGGCCAGGCTCAACGCGGCGCTCGCCTTCGACGAGACCTTCATGGTCAGCGCCACGACCGGCGACGGGCTGACGCGGCTCCTCGAGCGCCTGGCCGCGCTCATTCCGGCGGGTCCCTGGCTCTATCCGGAGGACCAGATCGCGGAAGCGCCGATCCGCTCGCTCGCCGCCGAGATCACCCGCGAGAAGCTGATCGAGCGGCTGCACGACGAACTGCCCTATCAGGCGACCGTCGAGACCGAGGAGTGGAAGGACAAGCCCGACGGCTCGGCGCGCGTCGAGCAGACGATCTTCGTCACCCGCGAGAGCCATCGCAAGATCGTGCTCGGCGAGGGCGGGCGCACGATCAAGGCGATCGGCACGGCCGCGCGCAAGGACATCAGCTGAAGCCCACGGCGCGCCCGTGCATCTCTTTTTGCACGTCAAGGTGCGGGAGAAATGGCTCGACGACCCCGAGCGCTATCGGGCCATGGGGCTCGACTTCCCGAAGAATTAGCGAGGCGCCCCGCCGATGGCGTGGACGCACGCAAATAAGCGCCATTAAACGCAAATAAACGAAAATAAGCGCAAGTAAATTTGCTTTCTTTTACTTGCGTTTATTTTTTCGAAACGAGACTTTTCAATGGGTTACAGGCGATTCAAACAAAAAAAATCTCCCGCCGCGTCTCCCCTCTGTCTCGTGTAATCGTTCAATCCCGGCGTTCCAGCTGCCGTCCCCATCGGAATGTCGTCCTCTGACGGATGCGCGCTGATCCAAGCGCGATCTCGATCTAGCCCGTGAGACTAACAGGGATTTCGGTTTTTAGCAAGCAAAACCCTCTACGATCGAGTTGTTCTGTAGCTTATTCATAGACTTAGCCGGCGTACTTCCAAATGCGCGAGAAGCGACCGACGACCGGAATGCCTCCCTTTTACAAAGGGATCGCCTTCGCCCGAAGGGCGACGCCTGACAGTGCGGCCGCGCGGGGTTGCCGCCTGTCGGAAATGTGGCACATTTGTCTAAGCTTGTTATTCCTCGGATTATTTTGAGCGGCGCAAGGCGATGGCTGGCCAAAGTGTCAGACTGTTCATTTCCTGCGTCTCGGACGAGTTCGGCGCCGATCGCGATGCGCTGCGTCGCGCGCTGACGCGGCCAAACGTCGAGGTCAAGATCCAAGAGGATTTCAAGGCGCTCGGCGGAGACACGCTGGCGAAACTTGAAGCCTATATCGAGCAGTGCCAGGCGGTCGTTCAATTGGTTGGCGACAGGACGGGATCGGCGCCGAACCCCTATGTCGTGAAGGAACTGCTGGGCCGCCATCCCGATCTGAAGACCCGATTGCCGCCGCTTGGCGCAGCGCTCAATGCCGGCGAAGCCATTTCCTATACGCAATGGGAGTCCTGGCTTGCGCTCTATTTTCGCAAAGATCTCGTGATCGGGCGCCGATTCCGGCTGACGGGGCGAAATCACGGGCCCTCACGGACCAGGCGCCTCAGCAGGCCGAACATTTGAAGCGCCTGCGCGAGGTCGGTCGATATGCGGAAATCAAATTCGCGGACCGCAATGACCTTGTCGCACAAATCTTTGGCTCGGCCGTCATCGAAGCCTTGGTTAAAGCGGAAATTGGACCAGCCGCTACAAAAAGGCGGGAGCCGTTTGGCGCGACGATCGCTGCGATCGTCGCCGGGCTCTTCGTCCTGTTCATCGACAAGATGCTTCCGCTGGAGCGCTGGTTCGGCGAGCTGCCGATGTTTATCCGCGTTGTCGCCGCCATCGCATTCGGCCTCTTCGCGTGGCTTGCGTGGCGCTATTGGGACATCCTGGTCGGCGCGGACGGAGCGCAACGGTCCCCTGAGCGCGTGGATTATGAGGCGTTGCTCGTCGAGCTCAGCGCGGGTGGAACCCCGGCCAAGGTCTATCGGGAGTGGCTGAGCAAGGCGCTCGACGGCATCGATCTGTTTTTCGGCAATCCTGTGTGGAAAGAGCGACACTTATTTCCTCTGAAGCCCCCCGATTTTTTTGCTCTGAAGCGCAGCGATTTTGGTCATCCCCCGGCGATCTCAATTGGTCCAATTGTGGTCTTAGATCGCCCCACCGTCTTAGACGGCCGAACCGCGATCTTTGACTATCCGATCCAGGGGAGCCGCAAGACCATGTCGGCGAGAGAAGGACCCCCGCACGAGAACCGGGGCTGGACGAACGCGGCTGCGTTCGACAAGTGTCTCATGCTTGCGCTCCTCTATCCGATCGTCACGATCATCGCTGTCTGGGCCTGGTCAGGGCATGTCGGCGTCGTTGAGCGCGCCATTGGGCTCTGGGAAGCGCCTGTTGATGACGCCCTGGGCAGCTTCAAGCGCGCTGTTTTTGGATTTTTGCTCATCGCGACCCCGTTCCTGTTTTGGCGGTTCATGAAGGCGAAGAGCACCAGCGCAGTCGTTATGTGGTTTGCGGCTTTCGCTGTTGCTTTCGGTTTGGCTGTGGGCATCGCTGTCGCTACGGGCAGGCCTGGCGCCGGCGCGTTCTCGGCCGCGGTCGAAGTCGCGGCCGCTTTCGCTGTCAGCGCGAGCCCCAGCGCTGGGGCTCGCGCGTTCTCGATCGCCGCAGGGAGTACGATGAGCGGGGCTGGCCCCTTAACGTTAGCTGGTTTGTTTTTGCCTTTTGCGACCTTTTTTATTTCAGCCTGGAGCATCAAATCACGGCATCAAGCCGCTTTTCTCGCGCTGTTCTTCCCTACGACGAGCGTAGCCGCTTTCGTGAGCGTCTGGTCTTCTGCCTCTTCGGCGGTTTGGCCTCGCATAGGTCCCCTCCTACTCGTGTTCGTCATCTTGACGCTCGTCAACGCGCCCTTTGACTGGTTCGCCATCAGCCTTACCCGCGCACTTCTCCGCCGTGGCCTCGCGCCGGGCGGGCGAGGTCCGTTTTTCTACGCGCTTGTCGACACGCGCGTTGGCCGCGCCCGTCATCGCGCTTCTCGCCTTCGTCACCGTCTTTGCGGTCCAGACCTTCGACGATATCGCTGTGCTGCGCGCAGGCCCGCAAGCCAGGATATTGCCGCTGGGGGCCCTCTTCGAAGGGCTTGAGGGTCGGCCGGGCGATCCGGAATTCTGGTGGCTCTGGCTCATGCTGTTTTCGACGCTTATCCCGAGCGCCCTCAATCTCTGCCTCGCCGCGTCCTCCCTTATCCGCGGCCTGCCATTCCTGAACACATGGATCGTGAAGCGGATGCAGGCGGCCGGCGCCATGCGCGAGCCCGACAGGCTGCTCTTGGCCAGCGCGCTGTCGGCGCAGATTGCGGGCGGCTTCCTTGCGACGGGCGTGGCCCTTTATTTGATCGGCGTCTGGTTCCTGCCGATCTGGCTGCCGTTCCTCGGCGCTTACGTTCGTGACTTCTCCGAAGCCCTCGCCGCCTTCAACGCTCCGGCTCGCATCATGATGTGGTTCGTTGGGACGCATTAGCGATCGCGTTCTTGTCGCTGGCTGGTTCGGATCGACCCTCTGTCAGTTAGCCTTCGCGACTGGCCCCTCGTCGATCCAGACCGTCATGCCCGGCTCGAGGCGGGGCGTGGGGCCGATCGGATCGGCCCGCAGGAGAAAACTATTGATGTCGTGGTCGCCGACCGCGCGCGCCGCGCGCCAGACCGCAAATTCTCCGAGCGGACGGAGCTCGGTGACCTTGGCGTCGAAATGATCTCCGGCGGCGGTTCGCAGGGTGATCTTGGAACCCATCGCCAAGCCGCCCAGGCGATCCTCGCGAATCGTGAAGGTGAACCAGCGCTCGCCCGCGACGCCGAGCGTCAGCACAGGTTGACCCGGCGAGATCGCCTCGCCCGGCTCGGCGACCAAAAGCCGCGCGACGCCGTCGACCGGCGAGGTCAGCGTCGTCTTGGCGAGCTGGGCCTCGACATCGGCGACCGTCGCCAGCGCAAGCGCCACCTCGCGCTCCGCGATCGCCTGCTCTTCCTTTGTCGGCCCGGCTTTGCTCTGCGCCAAGGCCGCCTGCGCGAGGTTGAGGCTCGCCTTGGCTTCGGCCAGCGCCGCGGCGTCCTCGTCATAGTGTTGGCGGCTCTCGAACGCCTTCGCCGCGAGCGTCGAAACCCGGGCGAATTGCTCGTTCGCCAGCGTGACATTGGCCGTTGCGATCGCGACCTTCTTTGCGGCGGCGTCGACCTCTTCTTTCCGCACGCCGGCCATGACGTTGGCGAGATTGGCCCTCGCGGATTCCACGTTGGCCTTCGCCTCTTCGAGAGCGGCGGCGACCTCCGGGCTCGACAGCACGGCGATAACGTCGCCCCTGTGCGCCTCCTGTCCCGGTTTCACCGCAATGGAAGCGAGCCGGGCCGAGATTTCGGGCGCGATGCGGATTTCCGTCTCGTGAACCACGCCGATGAGCGGAGCCGTCGGCTTGCGCTGCGTCTCGAATCGAAAGGCGGCGGCGCCGGCGGCCAAAATGAGGACGGCAAGCGCGAGGATCGCAAGTGTCCGGCCCTTAGCGCTCATGGCGAGCCTCCATCCGCGCGACGACGACCGTCGCGGCGGCCGCCATGAGGCCATAGACGATCGTCAAAACCCACAAGGTGGTCCAGTCGCGCTTCACCTCAAGGATGCTCGCCCCCATCTGATTGATGCGGACGAATCCGTCGATGGCCGAGGTGCTGGGAAAGACGCGGCTCGCCGCCCGGATGAAGTCCGGAAGGGCTTCGACGGGCCAGGATACGCCGACCTGGAAGAACAGCGGCAGGCTGACGGCGATGAACAGCAGGATCGCCGTCTCGCGGCGCCGAAACCACGCGCTCACGAACTGCGCGAGAAAGCTGACGGAAAGCACGAAGGGGACCGCCATGAGGATGAGATCCTCGAGCCGCCCGAGCGTCGAAAAGCCGTAGACCCGCGGCAGCACGATCAAATAGAGCGCAAGTCCGGGCAGGGCGAAGCAGAGATGCGCGAGCGCCTGGCCGAAGACGGCCCGCGGCCCCGATCGAATCCGCCGGCTTGGCTGTCCGTTGAGCTCGAACGCCGCGCCGCCCAGCGAAGCGACCCCCAGAAGCAGGGTCTGCTGCAGAATCAGCACGAAAGCGGCGGGAACGACATAGCTCGCATAGCCCCCGGTCGGATTGAAGAGCGGCTGCGAGAGATAGTCGACCGGCGAAGTGTTGCGCCACGGCGGCGTAGACCAAACTGCCGTCGGTGCGGGCGCCGCGTGTCGCGACATCGGCGGAGATGGTCGCCGCAGCCTCGGATATGCCTTGCAGCGTCCGGCTGTAGAGGAGGAAATAGGCAGCATCGACGTAGGCCGCGATGCGCGCCTTGCTCGCCGCGCAAGACATACCGCTCCGTGTCCTTGGGGATAGCGAGAATGGCGAACACGTCATGGCGGTCGAGGGCGGCTTGGGCGTCGGCGAGCGTGTCGGTTCGCATTTTGACCGCGATCGCTTCGTCTGCGTTCAACGCCTGCACGAGGTTGCGGCTGAGCTCGGTATGGTCCTGATCGACGACGGCGATCGGGATGCTGCGAAGAACCTGGCCGAGATAGGGTTGGGGATAGAGCGCTCCGTAAATGATCGGCGCGAGCACGATCAGCCCCATCACGCCGCGGTCGGCGAGAACTGCGCTGGACTTCGTTGCCCATCGCGATCGCCACGCCTCGCCCATATCGGAGGCGAGACGTAGGCGCCGCCTCGCGTTTCGGCGGCGCATTGGCGATGGCGCGCAGCCTTGCCCAGGCGAGAGCGAAATAGAGGCAGGCGAGGGTCGGCGAGGATCAGGAAAGGCCTGACGGAATTCGAAGTCGGCACGCCGCGCGCCGCCTGATCGAACAGCACCTGCAGATACCAGCGCAGCGGCAGAATGGCGCCCCAGGCTTGCGCGAAAGCGCCCATCGCCACCACCGGGAATCCCACGCCGGCGAAGCCGAACGCCGGATTGCAGAAGAGCGCGATGAGGCTGAGCCCGGTCGGGAGCGCCTGGGTCAGCAGAACCAGCAAGGCGCCGAAGGAAAGATAAGCGATGAGCAGGAGGCAGGCCGCACGCGGCGACGAGCATTGGGTCGCCTCGGAAGTTGACACGCCGTAGAGGACGTGGATGATGGCGGCGTCGACCACCATCATGACGATGAAGATGGCGAACAAAGGCAGGAACTTGCCGACGAGCGCGACCAGCGGCCGGCCGCCGGCGGCGCGCATCCAGGCGCGCTTGCTGCGCTGTGAGAATTCCGAGCCGACGGCATAGCCGCCGGCGATCGCCACGACGACATGCAGCACGGTCGGCAGAACCGCGCGCAGCAGGAACTGGGCGTAATTCAGCGCGGGGTTCGACAGGACATATTGTTCGGCGACGAGGACGCCCGGCTCTGTAGCCGCCGCCGTCGCCCCGCGCGGCAGGGCGGCGGTCGCCGCCGGCCATGGCGCTCGATATCGTCGAGGCCGCGTTGTTGCCGGGGTGAAATATTGGCGGTTGTAGAGCGACACCACCTGCGGCCGTTTCCGGGCGAGCAGATCGCGCTCGAAATTCTCGGGAATGTAGACGGCGGCGATCGCGTCGCCGGAGCGGATCGCTTGCATCGCGCTCATCATGTCGCTCGATCGCTCGGCGACGGTGACGCCCGGCGCGGAGGCGATCGACTGCACATAGATGAGCGAAGTCGCCGAGCGGTCCGCGTCGACGACCGCGACGCGGAGATTGCGAATGACCGCGTTGCTGAAGGTCAGGCTGAGGATCGCGAAGGCGAGGACCGGAACGATGATCGTCAAGATGAGCGCGACGCCGTCGCGCCGCATCCAGCGCAATTCTCGCGTGTCGCGACGAGAAGCAGTCCCGGCTTTGCAGGCGCCTTCACTTGCGTCTTCAGCCGTCGGCCACTCGGCGTAGACGCTCATGCCCGGCCGAAGGGCCGGAAGAGGCGAGACCGGATAGGCGCGCACCTCGAAGGTTCTGAGGTCGAAATCGCCGGTCGCGCGCGTCGCGCGCCAGCCAGCATATTCCCCGCGGGTCTCGATGAGCTTGATCTCCGCCTCAATCTCCTGGTCGCCGAGCGCCGGCACGCGCATCTGGAACTTGTCCCCGACCTTGAGCCCCTTGACGAGATCCTCCCGAAGATTGAACCGGAGCCACATGTCGTTGAGGTCGACGAGCGAAAGCAAAGGAACGCCGGGCGACACATATTCCCCGACCTCCGCCCCGATCTGATAGACCTGCGCCGCGATCGGCGCCTTGACGGTCAGTTCGTCGACGTCCGGCCTTGATCGTGTCGACGCTGGCCTGCGCCTTCAGAACGTTCGTCTGGGCGATCTCCCGCTCTTCCTTGGTCGCTCCATTGACGGCTTCGTCATAGGCGAGTTTCGCGCGATCCTGATCCCTCTTCGCGACTTCAAGCGAATTCGTGACCTCGTCGAGGCGCTGAAGCGGCGCGTTGCCCGAACCGGCGAGCTCCTTGATGCGGGCATAGGTCTTGTGGGCAAGCTCCAAATTCGCCTGGGCGCTCTCGAATTCCGCCTTGCGTTGAGCAATCACTTCCGCGCGCGTGCCGACCAGGATGTTGGCGAGCTGGGCCTTTGCGACGTCAACCCCGGCTTGGGCCTGGCGCCATTTGGCGATCAAGCTCCGGATTGTCGATCTCGAACAGCAATTGCCCGGCTGTGACGTTCTCGCCGCGCTCGACCGGACGTTGGCCGACGCGGCCATCGACCCGCGCGGCGATGTCGATACGCGTCGCGTCCGCTTCGCCCTGGACGATGAGCGGGTCGGGTCGCGCCAGATACCAGATCGACAGGCCCACGATCCCCGCAAGGATGAGCGTCACGATGGCCGCGGCGGCCGTAGCGCTTCCCGTAGGTCGCTCCGGCCGCGGCTCGGTTTTGGCGCGGTCCTCCAGCGCCGGGCTGTCTTTTACGTCCGTCATGCGATGCCTGTCTCCGCCGCGAGCCCGCGCGACGTGGCTTGGCGCCGCTTTGGCGCGGCCAGCATAAACGACGATCGAACTTGCCGCTATTTGAGTAGGGCGCTCACGGGACCAGCACGCCCGGATTCATGATCCCTGCGGGATCGAGCGCGCTCTTCGCCGCGGCGAACGCTTTGCCGAACAGGTCGGGGCGCTGCGCGCGATACCAGGGCATGTGGTCGCGCCCGACCGCGTGATGGTGGGTGATCGTGCCGCCCGCGGCGATCAGCGCGTCGGAGGCGCGCGTCTTGATCTCGCGCCATTGCTCGATGAGGCGGCCCGGATCGCCGCGCACGTTGAAGGTGTAATAGACGGCGGGCCCGTCCGGATAGACGTGGGTGAATCGGGTCGAGACCGTTCCCTCGTGGCCCGGTCGCCGCCTTGAGCGCGTCGTCCGTCGCCCTGCGCACGCGCCTGTGGAAGGCCTCGAACCTGTCCCAGGTGATCGCGGTCTCGAACGTGTCGTTGATCACGCCCATCGGCACGGTCAGCTCGCGCGCATAGGGCATGCGGATGAAGGCGGTGCGCCAGCGCAGACCCGCGGCCTCGTCGGCGTGACGCCGCCCGCCATTGTCAGCCATGAGTTCGATCGCGCGCGCCATCCAGGCGTCGACCGGATGGTCGGCGGATTCGAAGGCGAGCACGACCAGGCTCTGCTCGTAAGCATTGACGCCATAGGCGCCCGCCTCGTCATTGTCGATGACGCGGAGGTTCGAGGGATAAAGCCCGGCCTGCGAGGCGGCGCGCACGGCGCGCGCGGCGGCGAAGAAATCGGGGAAGCCGAACACCGCGTCGGCGCGGAAGCGCGGCCGCCCCTGCAGCCGCATCCAGGCCTCGGTGATGATGCCGAGCGAGCCCTCCGAGCCGATCATCATGCGGTCGGGGCTCGGGCCGGCGCCCGAGCCGGGCAGGCGGCGCGATTCCAGCGATTCCCGCCGGCGTCACCGTGCGCAGGCTTTCGACGAAATCGTCGATATGCGTGTAGAGGGTCGCGAAGTGGCCGCCCGAGCGGGTGGCGATCCAGCCGCCGAGGGTCGAGAACTCGAAGCTCTGCGGATAGTGGCGCAACGCGAAGCCATGCGGCTTGAGCGCCGCCTCGATCGCCGGCCCCAGGATGCCCGCCTGAATGCGCGCCGCGCGGCTGGACGCATCCACTTCGAGCACGCGGTTCGAGGCGCCGCATGTCGAGGCTGACCGCGCCGGCGTAAGCCTCGCCGACCACGGGCTCGACGCCGCCCACGACCGACGAGCCGGCGCCGAACGGAACGACCGCGACCTTCGCGCCGCTCGCCCAGTCGAACACTGCCGCGATGTCGGCTTCGGTATCGGGAAGCGCGACGAAGTCGGGCGCATTGGCGAAATCGCGCGCGAAGGCGCGCACGGTCTCGGGGTAGGACTTGCCGTAGGTGTGGAGGAGCCGCTCGTACGGATCTTGGGTCAGGACGCGGGCGAGCGAGGCGGGCGCTGAGACGCGGGGCGCGCGAAGCGCGATCTCGGAGGCTTGCGGCGGCGAGCCGGCGGCGCGTGGCTCGACGCCGAGCCTTTCGCCGACGAAGCGGAAGACGCGCGCGCGTTCGGCCTCGTCGAGGCCCTCGCCCTCACGCCCCCAGCCGTAGAATTTGAGCCGTCGCTCCATGCGCTTCCTCTATGGCCGGTTCGGCAAGATTGCGCCTTAGGGTACGCCATCGACGGCCGGTCGTCTAAACCCCATAGCCATCCACGCGCCGAGTAACTTGAGCATAAATTTTCCGGAGCGGCCGGGATAGTTGGCCATATCGTCGGGCAAAATCACACCCTTGGGCCGTTCGGCGGTCATCACCCGCATGGTTGCTGGCGGCATGTCGTCGGGAACGCGACCGCGATAGACCGTGAGCCAATGCCCCTTCGTGAAGTCGACGAACATGGCCGTGTTGCAACAGCGCGCGTACATTCGCCGCGTCGGCGAATCCGGTTTCAGCCGTCGTTCTTCAAGAAGCTCCCCGCCCTGGCTGCAACGGATTCGATCCTTGCGATAGAGGACGTAGTCGCTGCCGCCATCTTCGCCGAGGACAACGTCGGCGCCGGGCGCCGCTTGATGACGGCGCCCGGCTTCCTGGCAACTCGCGCAATAGCAAACGCCTCGCATGATTGGAGGCCCGACGATCTCAAGCTTGACTTGACCGCAGCGACACGGCGCCGAGATTCGCTCGTCCGTCATTTCTCAGCGCCTTCACTTCCGCGTGGACGCTCTGACATCGCCTCCGCCGCCTCCCGCATCGCCGCCCAGACCGCCGCGACGTCCGCTTGCTCCGTCGCCAGCGCGCCGATCGACACGCGCGCCATCCAGCGCCCGTCGAGCACGGCCGGCGTGAGATAGGCCGCGCCCGAGCGATTGACCGCCTCGACCCAGGCTGTCGTGTGCGCGTCGAGCGCTTCGCCTTCGAGGCCCTCGCGGCTCGTGGCGCACGCATACGGTCTGCAAGGGAACCGGCGCGAGCACGCGCCAGTCCGGCGTCGCGGCGACCTCGTCCGCAAGCCAGCGCGCATTGGCCATGTCGCGGCGCAGGCGCTTCTGCAAGCCGCTGACGCCCTGTTCGCGGATGATGAACCAGAGTTTCAGCGCCCGGAAGCGGCGCCCGAGCGGGATGCCCCAATCGCGCAGGTTCTTGACCTGCCCATCGACCGAGGATTGCAGGAAGCTCGGGTTGGTCGACATCACCCGCATCAGATGCTCGGGATCGCGCACGTAATAGACCGAGCAGTCGAACGGCGCGCCGAGCCACTTGTGCGCGTTGATCACGAGCGAGTCGGCGCCCTCGACGCCCTCCCACATCCAGCGGCATTCGGGCAGGATCATCGCGCTGCCCGCCATCGCGGCGTCGACATGCAGCCAGATGCCGTGGCGCCGCGCGATCTCGGCGATCGGCCGCGATCGGATCGATCGCCGTCGTCGCCGTCGTGCCGACCGTGGCGACGATCGCTGCAGGGCAGGTCGCCGTTGGCGAGGTCCGCGGCGATCATTTCCGCGAGCGCGTCGGCGCGCATGGCGATATTGGCCGTCGAACGGAACGAGGCGCAGATTGTCGCGGCCGAAGCCGGCAAGCAGCGCGCCCTTGTCGACGGAGCTGTGGGCGTGCGCCGACACATAAACGCGAGGTATTCGCGTTTCGCCCTGCAGGCCGCCGCGCGCCAGCGCATAATTCGTCGCCCGCTCGCGCGCGCAGATGAGCGCGACCAGCGTGCTGGTCGAGGCGGTGTCCTGGATCACGCCGCTCCACGCCGGCGACAAGCCCAGCATCTGCCGCAGCCAATCGGTGACGACTTCCTCGATCTCCGTCACCGCCGGGCTCGATTGCCACGAGAGCCCGATCACGCCGAGCCCGGTGCGAGACGATGTCGGCGAGAATGCCCGCCGGCAGGGCGTTGGCGGGGAAATAGCCGAAGAAGCGCGGATGCTGCCAGAGCGAGAGGCCCGGCACGACGATGCGATTCAAGTCCGCGATCGCCGCGCCGAAATCCTCCGGCTCGTTCGGCGGCGCGGAGGGCAGGGCGTCGCGGATCTCGCCGGGCTTGGTTTTCGCCATCACCGGCCGGTCGGCCAGGCCCTCGTGATAGTCGGCGAGCCAGTCGATGAGCTCATGGCCATAGCGGCGGAAGTCTTCAGGCGACACGAACCTTGCGTCCTTTTTCTGGTGGCTGTTTGCCCAGCTGAGAGCGGCCTGCCGTTCGAAGCTTTGGAATTTTAGATGCGACAGTTCGCTGTGACCAGCCGGCCCTAAAACCGGGCGCGAGAATGACGGCGAGGGAAGCGCGTGAATGAGCCCGCACCACGGCTCAGAGTGAGGCGGGCGCGAGACGCGTTCGCGCTGGGGCGCGGCCGTTACGGAGCCGCGCGGGGTGGGTTGTGCCAGTCGGCCGTCAGCCGGCTGGTCGGCGCGCTGAATGCCGACAGACATCGAGCGCGCGCCGGTTTCTTGCGCGATCGGACCGGCGAAGGTCGATCCGGCTCGCAGGCACGCAACTACCTCGGCGGTCAGTGCAAAAGTTATTCTCCTTGACACCTAGCGCCATAGTGGCCCCAAGTTGAAGTCAACGCTCGTGATCGGGCGACGATCCCAGGGAGGCTTAATCGGATGCCGACATCGCGAATGCTAAAAGCGGGGGCCGCCGTCGCAACACTGCTCGTTGGTCTGCTGTTTGCCGCGCCGGCTTTTGCGCAGGCCCACATTCGAGGAACGCTGACTGGCGCAAAGGACGGCGTCATGACGGTTCAGACCGTCGGCGGCGAAACGAAATCGATCAAACTCGCCGACAAGGCGCCGTTGTTTCTGGTCACCAAGGCCGACATGGGTGCGGTCGAACCCGGCAAGTTTGTCGGCGTAACCTCCGTCGAGGAGGACGGCAAGCAGGTTGCGCGCGAAGTGCACGTCTTTGCGGAATCGCTACGCGGTTTAGCAGAGGGTCACTATCCTTGGGATTTGGGCGCAAAAACAAACATGATGACCAACGCCAATATCGCGAAAATCGATGAGGTCGGGTCGGACCGGGTCCTCAAGCTGAACTACCACGGAGGCGAACAGTCGATTTCTATTCCCGCCAGCGCGGCGATTGTCGCCTTTGACAAGACAACCCCCGATCAGCTTGCTCCCGGACGCATGGTCTTCGTCATCATCAAAAAGGATAGCACCGACGAAGCCGCAGCGGTCGTGATTGGCGCTGAGGGCGTGAAGCCGCCGATGTGAAGTGACAAAAATATGGGCGTGTGAAAGGTCAGGAGATTATGAGGTCAGGCCGCCGCGCGGCGCGCTGGGCCTCCATAAGCTCGGCCAGCGCTTCCGGCGTCGTGACCGGAAGAGAGCAGGTCTGCCCCTGACAGAGCATCGCGATCGGCGCCTCCGCGCGCGGCAGGTCGTCGCGCGGCGAGCCGTTCGGCCAGAGTCTTCGATCGAGGCGCAGCACGGTCAACGACGGGATCGGGCGCGCGGAGCGCGATCGCGGCGAGCGCCTGCGCGGCGGGATCGTCGAGCGGGCCGTCGATGACGACCGAGCCGCCGCGCGCCAGCATGTCGGCGCTCATGAGGGTTAGCGGGCTGCCGCCCAAGCCCTTCGGGCGCGCCGGAGACCGCGCGGATGAGGCCTTCGGCCGCCTCGCCCCAGCGCGCTTCGTCGGTCAGATGCCAGAGGCGGACGAAGACTCTCGGCGAGGAGCCCGATGCCGGACGGCGTCGCGCCGTCATGCGCTCTGGCGCGGCCGCGCGCCGGGCACGTCGGCCGCGTCCTTGGCGGTGAGAAAGAACCCGCCCGCGCCGTCGCCGAACAGATCGATGGCCTCGCTCGCCAGCCGGCGCGCGGCTTCGAGGTCGGCGGGCTCGCCGCTCGCCTCGAACAGAGCAAGCGCGGCGCGGGCCATCGACGCATAATCGTCGAGAAGCGCGCGGGCGCCGGGATGGCCCTCGCGCCAGGCATGCAGGAGCCGGCCGTCGGCGCCGCGCAGCTTCGTCATGATGAAATCGAACGCGGCGCGCGCGGTTGCGAGCCAACCCGGCTCGTCGAAGACGGCGCTGGCGCGGGCGAGCGCGGCGATGGTCAGGCCGTTCCAGTCGGCCAGCACCTTGTCGTCGCGGCCCGGCTTCGGACGCGCCTCGCGCAGAGCGAACAGTTTGGCGCGCGAGGCGGCGAGCGTCGGCTTCCTCTTCCGGCGAGCCGCGCGGCGTGATGCGGCGCAACACCGTGCGGCCTTCCCAGTTGCCGCCGCGCGTCACGTCGTAGGCCGCCTTGAAGCGGCCTCGCGGCGTCGCCCAGCGCGGCGTCGATCTCCTCTTCGTCCCAGACGTAGAACAGGCCTTCCTCGCCGTCCTGATCGGCGTCGAGGGAGGCGGCGAAGGCGTCGCCGACCCGCATCTCGCGCATCAGCCAGCCGACCGTCTCGCGCGCCCGCTCGGCGAAGGTCGGATCGGGCCAGAGCGAATGGACAAGCGCCAGCAATTCGAGGATCTGCGCGTTGTCGTAGAGCATCTTCTCGAAATGCGGCACGAGCCATTCGGCGTCGGTCGAATAGCGCGCGTAGCCGCCGCCGAGATGGTCGTAGATGCCGCCCGCGTTCATCGCCTCGAGCATCGCGCGCAACGCCTCGCCGAAGGACGGATCGCCGCGGCGGAACATCTCGTTCCAGAAGAAGCGGAAGATCGGCGCGTTGGGAAATTTCGGCGCGCCGCCGATGCCGCCGTGGACCGGATCGACGGCGCTCTTCAGCGCATCGCCGACGCGGGTGAGGTCGGCGGGCGAGATGCCGGGACCCGGCGTTCAACTCCGAGAGCTTCGCCAGATGGTCGGCGAGGGTGAGGCCGCGGCTCTCCATCTGGTCGCGCTGCGTGCGCCACGCAGAATCGACCGAGTGGAGAACCTGCCGGAACGAGGGCCGGCCATAGCGCGGCTCGGGCGGCCAGTAGGTGCCGCCGATCATCGGCTTGCCGTCCGGCGTCAGAAACATGGTGAGCGGCCAGCCGCCCTGCTGGCCGAGCGCATGGAGCGCGGTCATGTAGATGTGGTCGATGTCCGGCCGCTCTTCGCGATCGACTTTGATGTTGACGAACAGCTCGTTCATGAGACGGGCCGTCTCCGCGATCTTCGAACGACTCGTGCGCCATCACGTGGCACCAGTGGCAGGCGGCGTAGCCGATCGAGAGCAGGATCGGGCAGTCGCGCCGCTTGGCCTCGGCGAGCGCGTCGGCGCTCCACGGGCGCCAATGCACCGGATTGTGCGGCGTGCTGCAGCAGGTAGGGCGAGGTCTCCTGCCCGAGGAGATTGCGGCCGGATTCCATTTGAGATCCTTCGAGCCCTCAAGCCGCCAGCGCGGCCTTCAGCATAGCCTTGAACCGGCGCGAGTTGAGGGTCCACAGGATGTCCGCGCCGTCGCTGCTCGCCGGCGGCGGCCTTCCAGACCTGCGCATTGTTCTCGTCAGCGCTGACGTTGAGGCGGTCGACCACGGTCATGCCGCGGGTGAGCGCGCTGTCGCATTCGATCGCCACGCGATGGCGCGACCAGGAAAGGCCGATCGAGCGGTCGAGCGCCACCGCCATGGCGGTCGGATCGGCGAGCGAGAGGCCGACCTCGCCGGTCTGAACATGATAGGCCTCGCGGGCGCGGCTGTTCGTTTCAATGGCGAATTTCGCCTTCGGCCGTGCCCAGCGCCTCGATCGCCGCGATCTCGTCGTCCTGCAAGACGGATGGGCCGCGCGAGACATGCCAGCCGACCATTTCGATGTTGAGCTTCGAGCGGAAGACCGCGCGCGCCGCTTCCGGATCGACCCAGATGTTGTATTCGGCCGCGGGCGTCACATTGCCCTCGCAGCAGGGCGCGCCGCCCATCACCACGCAGCGGCCGATGCGCTCCGCGAGCTCGGGATCGCGCTCGAGCGCAAGCGCGATGTTGGTGAGCGGCCCGAGCGTCACCAAAGTGAGGCCGGGCTGCTCGTGTGCGAGGCGCACGATGGCGTCGACCGCAGGCTCGCGCTCGGGCTTGCGCTTCGGGAGCCGGATAGCCGCGATCGCCCATGCCGTCCTTGCCGTGGAACCAATGCGCGTGGTCATGCGCGCGGGTGAGCGGCTTGTCCGCGCCGGCGAACACGGGCACGTCGGAATTGCAGATCTCGGCGGTCAGCAGCGCGTTTTGCGTCGCCTGCTCGAGGCCGACATTGCCCGCGACCGTCGTCAGGCCGAGAACGCGCACGCTGGGCTCCGAGAGCGCCATGATGATCGCGACGGCGTCGTCGGAAGCGGTGTCGGTGTCGATGAGAAAGTTGCGCATTGGCTCCAAAGCAGTTCAAACGCTGAAGCGGCTTTCGTTGAGATCGGGGCGCGCCGCCTCGTGATAGGCGGCGGCGAGGCTCAGGCAGTCAAGCTCGGCGCGATTGGCGCCGATGATCTGAATCCCCATCGGCAATCCGCGCGGGTCGAAGCCGGCCGGCGCCGCGAGCGCCGGGCCTCCCATCATCGTCGCCGGAACGACGCATTTCATCCATTCGTGATAGGTCGTCATCGTGCGGCCTGCGATCGCCGCGGGCCAGTGCGTTTCGACTGGAAACGGAAAGACCTGCGCGGTCGGCAGGACGAGAAAGTCGTATTGCCCGAGGAAGCGCTGCATCGCGTGCGTCCAGCGGGTCCGCACCGCCGATGCGGCCGAAATCTCGAAGGCCGAGAGCTTCGAGCCGTGTTCGACCTCCCACTGAGCTTCGGGCTTGAGCAGCTTGCGCTTCGCCGGATCGTTCCAGAAGGGCAGGAGGTTCGCGCTCGCTTGCCAATGCCGCAAACGGACAAAGGCGTCCCACAATTCGTCGAAAGAAAAGTCGGGAATTGCGGGCTCGACGACGCAGCCCAGGCGCTCGAACACGTTCAGCGCCTGCTCGCAAACCTGCGAGCACGCCGTCCTCACAAGGCAGGGCGCCGTTCCAGTCGCCGGCCCAGGCGATGCGGAGGCCCTTCTTGAGCGCGCCGAGAGGGGCGGCGAACTCATGTCCGTCACCGGCGAGCGAAAGCGGCTCGCGCGGATCGGTGCCCGCCATCACCGAGAGCAGCAGAGCAAGGTCCTTAGGGTTGCGCGCCATCGGTCCGTTGACGGTCATCGTCGGCAGCCAGATCTCGCGCCCATCGTTCGGAACGCGCCCGATCGACGGGCGGAGCCCATAGACGCCGTTCCATCCGGCGGGGTTGCGCAGGCTGCCGCCGTAATCGGAGCCGTCCGCAAGCGCGAGCATCCTAAGCGCGAGCGCAACGGAAGCGCCGCCGCTCGAGCCGCCGGCGGTGAGAGCGGGATCGTAGGCGTTGCGGGTTGCGCCGTAGACGGGATTGAAGGTCTGGGAGCCGAGGCCGAATTCGGGGGTGTTCGTCTTGCCGATGAAGATGGCGCCCGCCGCGCGCAGCCGCTCGACGAAGATCGAGTCTTCGTTCGGAACGAAGCGTTCGAGCAGCGGCGAGCCCATCGTCATGGGAATGCCCCTCACCGCCGCAAGATCCTTCACCGCGAGCGGCAGCCCGAACAGGGCGCCGTCGGCGGGCCCGGAATCCTTGGCGCGCGCCTCGGCCAGACAGTCCTCGCGGGAACGCCGCGCGACAATCGCGTTGAAGGTCGGGTTCAGCGCGTCAATCCGGTTGAGCGTCGCCTCCATGAGCTCGACGCAGGAGAGCTCGCGGGCCTTCAGCCGCCGCACGAGTTCGACCGCGTCGAGACGGAAGATTTCGGAAGAAGCGGGCGGCGTCCTCTCAAGCGGCCCGCGCGCTCACGCCGTCCCCCTCAGCCGCGCGAAGCCTCGATCGAGGTCCGCTTTGAGGTCCTCAATGTCCTCGAGGCCGACGCTGAAGCGCACCGTCGGACCGCCTGGCGCAAAGCGCGTCGCGGTGCGGGCAGCCGTGCAGTCGAAGGGAACGGCGAGGCTTTCGTAGCCGCCCCAGGAATAGCCGAGCCCGAACAATTCGAGGCCATCGAGGAACGCGGCGACGGCCGCGTCCGACGCGGGCTTCAGCACGATCGAAAAGAGGCCCGACGAGCCGGAATAGTCGCGCTTCCAAAGCGCATGGCCCGGATGATCGGGCAGGGCGGGATGGATGACGCGCAGGACCTCGGGCCGGTCGCTGAGCCATTGCGCCAGCGCCAGTCCCTGACGCTCCGCCTCGCGCAGCCGCAGGTCCATGGTGCGCAGGCCGCGAAGCGCGAGGAACACATCCTCGGGACTGGCCGGAATTGCCATCAGATGGACGCAGTGATGAAGCCGCTCGAACCATGCCGCGTTGGCCGAGACGAGGCCAAGCAAAAGGTCCGCATGGCCGGAGAGATATTTCGTGCCGGCTTCGACCGCCATATCGACGCCATGCGCATGCGGCGAGAAGAAGAGCGGCGTCGCCCAGGTGTTGTCCATGATGACGCAGGCGCCGTGCGCATGCGCGGCCGCGGCGATCGCCGGAATGTCCTGGACCTCGAGCGTTTCCGAGCCCGGCGATTCGGTGAACACGACCTTTGTGTTCGGGCGGATCAGCGCCGCAACGGCGCCGCCAATTGTTGGGTCGTAGTAGGTCGTTTCGATCCCCATCCGCTTCAGCGTCGCGTCGGCGAAAGCGCGCGCCGGCCGATAAACCGAATTGGTCATCAGGAGATGATCGCCGGCGCTCAGCGCCGTCATCAGCGCAACGACGATCGCCGCCAGCCCTGAGGGCAGGAGCACCGTTCCCGCCGCGCCCGACAGGTCGCGTCCAGGCTGAACACAAGGCTCTCGGTCGTGGGCGTGCCGCGGGTCCCATAGGTGAAGCGCTGGCCGCGGTTCTTGAGGGTCGCGACATCAGGATAGAGCACGGTCGAGCCGCGAAACGGCGGCACGTTGATGAAGCCTTGCGAGAACTCGGCGTCGCGGCCGAGATTCACAAGGCGCGAGCGGCGCTTCAGGGACGCGCGCGTTTCGTCAGTCAGTTTGGCCATTATGATATGGGGACCACGATTTCAGTTTTGAGGGCTGCCTATCATGCTTTGCTGGCAGGCCGCGAGCCTAGCGGCTTGCATATCGTGGGTAACGGCTCGCCGGTTCCTGCACGATGATCAGACCGGATTCGTACGCTTCGACATCGGCTGAAGCCGCGCCAGCGCGCCACTGCCTGCACCGTTCCGGTCACGCTCGAACTCATACCAATCAACGCCAAGGACGGCCGACCTAACTCGACCTAAGTCATCCCGATGCCTCCTCGCGGATGGCGCGCACCTCTATGCTCTCGCGCGATGTTACGTGCATCTTCTGCACCGGCGACTAATGCTTCGCCGGACAAGGGATCATGGCTCGCAAGATAGCTCGGCATCCGTCATCGCGCTCGACCCGACCCGCCTCGTGTCCGTGCGACCATCAGCGCTCCGCAAGCCGAACTGTACCTCGTCTCTACTGTTTCCCCCCCAAGCTCTCGCTGGCTCGCAGCCGTCGTCTCCTCCTACCACGATGAGGTTACTCGCGCCCAATTCCAGCGCAAAGATCTCCTTCGGCTCCTTGACGCCGCGCAAGGCGTGGCGGCCAAGCGAAATGAGCCGGTCGTCCGCGCCCGTCATTCCCGCCACGAATTCGGCGGAGGCCAGCACGGCGCGATCCAGCGGCTGGCAAAGCGCCTCGATGCGCGTCGCCTCGTTGATCGCCGGGCCAATGACTGTGAAATCCAGCCGGTCGGTCGCCCCGACATTGCCGTAGAGCGCCTCGCCGAGATGAAGCGCGAGATCGACGGACGCGACCGGCGCGCCAGCCGACGCGCGCGTGGCGTTGAGCGCATCAATGTTGCGCATGGCCTCGGTCGCTGCGTCGAGCGCGCGCCGGCACGTGCCGGCCCGATCCGCGTCTTCGAAGGGAAAGATGGCGAGCATGGCGTCGCCGATGAATTTGAGCACCTGACCGCCGCGCTCGCGCAGCGACGCGGTCAGGACCTCGAACACGTCGTTCAACAGTTCGACGACGACAGCGCCGGGCTCCGAGTCGCTGAGCGGCGTGAAGCCGCGGATGTCGGCATACCAGATTACCGCCCGCAGATTGTCGACAGAGCCGCGGATGATCGAGCCGGCATGGACGCGCCGTCCTGCATCTCCCCCGAGATAGGCGCCAAGCAAGCCAGAGGCGATGACCTGGCCGGCATGAGCCTTCATCGCGAGCGACAAAGCGGGCAGCGTCGCCTGCACGAGCGTCGTGTCGTCGTCGCTGAATCCGCCCTCGCGATCGGTCGTGAATGAATAGGCGATGCCTGTTCCCTGCGAGCGGTCGCCAGCCTCGCCGTAAACAAAAAGCTGCGCAAAGTAATCCGTGGCGCCCTGCTCGTGAAACTCTTCGAGGATTGGAAAGTCGCGCTCCTCCGGGCTCGTTTCGATGCGTCGGCGCAGCTCTGGCGTGTCCTCGCCGGCGCGAGCGCGCTGCATCAATGTGTAGAAGGGGCTCCGGGCCAGAAGCTGCTCATTCTCTTCGCTGTGGGCGTAGTTCTCGGGCTCAATGGCGTTGAGATCGCGCCGCCAAGTGTAGCCATAGCCGTTCCACTGCGGATGCAGCGTCTCCATCGCGGCATGAGCCCGCCACAGCGGAATCCCATCGATCACCAGCCGCTGACAGTAACCGTCAAACAGGTGGTAGGCGTCGGCGCCGCGCAATCCTTCGCGCACGGCCCATATGTGCGTGTCGACGATGCGACGTCCGAGCGCGTCATCGAACGTCCTATGCCGAAGCTCGGGGAGCGTCTCGTCGCGACGGTCGGGGGGCATCGCGCCGATTATGGTTTGGAGCCCGACTTCGGCACGACGAACACCTGGCCGGGGAAGATGACGTTGGGGTTGCGAATTTGCGCTCGGTTCGCCTCGACGATCTCCGGGTAGCGCGTCGGGTCGCCGTAGTAGCTTTGGCTGAGCGCCCACAACGTGTGGCCGGTGACGACCCGCTTGGTTTGAACCGATGGAATCACCGGGTCGGCGGGCGAGGGCGCGGACGATGGCTCGGCGCTTGCGGAGGCCAACGCCGCCGTCGGCGCGGGGCCGGCGCGTCTGGATAGTCGAATGGCGTATTGGCGCTCGCGACCGCGGTCGCATTGCCCTGGCCGATCTCGTCGGCGCGAATGACATAGCCGCCCGGGGTCATGCCGTGCTGGATCGTCAATGACCAGCGGCCGTCGGATTGCGTCCTAGCTTCCGCCAGGTCGGCCTGATTGAGATAAAGGCGCACGATAGCGTTGGGCTCCGCCAGACCTTTGGCGACAAGCCCGCCGGCGGCGTCCGCCTCGACCGATTGGATCGCGACGCGAGAGCCGCTGGCCGACGACGGCGTGACCAGGGTCCGCATCCCCAGCGCAGACGGTCGCGGGTTCGCCGGATGGCGGCCGCCACGGCGCGGTTTCGCGTCGCGTCGCTGCGACGCCTCTTGACTTCCTGCGCGGGAACGGAGACCGCGACCGTGCTTCGATATTGCCGGCTGCCCTTTGTCGGCGCTCGCGGCCAACGAGAGGCTGTGGTCGCCGGGCGCTAAAGCCGGAGGGATGATGACAAACTGCCCCGCCGCATCGGCTGTCGCCTCGGCGACGGTCTTGCCAGCGTCGCGCAGTTCGACCTTCTCGTTCGGCGCTGCGCGGCCGGCGATGACCGCCTCGCCCGACGGATCGACGTTCACCATGTCGAACGCCGGCTCGAGGGCCGCGGTTTGCGGTCGGGGGCTTGTCGGCGGGCGCCGGCGCGCTTGCGGCCGGCGGCGGCGCAGGGACAGCCGGAGCGGGAGGAACGATTGCAGGCTTAGGCGGGGCAGGAGCGCTGGCCACGACCGGCGCGACAGCGGGGTTCGGCTCGAGAAAATCCGGGCTGCGTCCAGACCACCGCGCCCGCCCCGGCGACCACGATCGCTAAAGCGGCCGCTCCGACCCAAACCAGCGTGTTCCGCGACGGCATGCTTACTCACTCTCACCCCCAATCTATACCGCTCTGCGATCATTGCGACAAATCTCTGTCGCAATGCCGTCATTAATCACCGCTGAATTCGCTCGGGATTCCGGTCACGGCAGCTCGGCCGGCGTTTCCTCCGGCGCGATCTCGCGGCGTTCGGTCGGGGAGCGGCCGGCGCCCAGCGACGTCTTCGTCAGCGCATAGAGCGCGAGGTCGGCGCCCTTGCCGCGGAGTCTCAGATCGCCAAGCGAGCGTTTGGCGATTCCCGCCGGCAGTTCGAGGCGATCGATCAGGTCGGCCGAGGCGAGCACGCGATCGCCGGTCTCCGGCAAAGGTCCTGGATGCGCGCCGCGGTGTTGACGGTGTCGCCGAGAAAAACGATCTCCCTCTTCACCGAGCCCATCTCGCCGGTCACCACCGGCCCGCAATGGAGCCCGGCCCTCACCGTGACGGCGGCGCCGAACTCTCGGCGGTAATCGGACGCGCGTCTCGCCAGTTGGTCGATGGCGGCGAAGCAGGCCGCGACGCAGCGGCCGTCGGCGATTCCGTCCTCGAGCTTCCAGGTCGCGATCAGCTCGTCGCCGATATAGCGATGAATTTCGCCCCGCGCCGCGACGATCGGCTGCGTGAGATCGTCGATGAAGCGGTTGACCAGGCGGTGGAAGGCGAGTGGGCCGAGCCGCTCGGCAAATCCCGTCGAGCCCTCCATGTCGATCAGCAGGAACACCCGCGATTCGAGGCGTGGCGCGTAATAGCGGCCGGTGATGAAATTGATGAGCACGTTCTGGCCAAGCAGACCGTTCACGTCGAGGATGAAGACGAACACGAACGCCGCCGCGAGAGAGAACACGACGTCGCCGCTTTCGGATGCCGTTTCTCCTGGCGACGGAAGGAGATCGTGGCCGAGCTTGAGAGCGAACAGGATGACGCTGAGATAGATGACGGTCTTGATCGCGACATGCACCGCGAAGGGCGCCCGGCGCAGCGGGGCGCCCAAGGGCGCATTCAGAACGAACGCATCGAATGTCGTCAGCAGGACGCCGATCACGGCGCCCGTCATCGCGCCGCGCGCCATGCCATGGATGTCGAGCGCCTGTCGCGCCCCGTTGCCAGGCTTGCATCCCCGAATAGGACGCCCCGATCGCCGCGGCGGCCGCGGTCGACCAGAGAATGACCCGGATCGGGCCTGAGAGGCGTGGAAGCGGCATGGGTTATGAGGTCGATCAGCTGCGCGGCAGTCTTAGCAGACAATCGCAGGAAGAGCGCGCCTTCGACCTTCAGGCCCGACGCCGCTGAAATCCAAACGCCAGAGGGGCAGGGGTGAAGGTTCGCGCGGAGCGCGTGTTTTCTGTCCCCCCGGTTGCCCTCATCCGGCGGGCCATCGCCCGCCGCCTTCTCCCGGGAGGAGAAGGGAACGCCCTACTGCCCGCGCTTGCCCCGAACCGCGAACCGGACCGCTTCTTCCGCGGCGCGGAACAGGGCGCGCGCCTTGTCGCCGCATTCGTTCTGCTCGGCGGCGGGAGAGGAATTGTAGACGATGCCGGCGCCGGCCTGGACATGCATGAGCCCGTCCTTCACGACCGAGGCGCGCAGCACGATGCAGGTGTCCATCTCGCCGCCGGCGCCGAAATAGCCGATGCAGCCGGCGTAGATGCCGCGCTTGTCCTTCTCCAGTTCGTCGATGATCTGCATCGCGCGGACTTTCGGCGCGCCGGACACGGTGCCGGCGGGGAAGCCGGCGGCCAGCGCTGCGACCGCATCGACGCCGTCGCGCAAGCTCCCCTCGACGTTGGAGACGATGTGCATCACGTGGCTGTAGCGCTCGATGAAGAAACTGTCGGTCACCCTGACTGTGCCGATTTTGGCGACGCGGCCGACGTCGTTGCGGCCGAGGTCGAGCAGCATGAGATGTTCGGCGCGCTCCTTCGGATCGGCCAGCAATTCGGCCGCCAGCGCCTCGTCCTCGGTCGGGCTCTTTCCCCGCGGGCGGGTGCCGGCGATCGGGCGGATGACGACCTTGCCGTCGCGCACGCGCACCAGGATTTCCGGACTGGAGCAGACGATCTGGAAGCCGCCGAAGTCGAGGAAGCAAAGATAGGGCGACGGATTGACCCGCCGCAGCGCCCGATAGAGGGCGAACGCCGGCAGGTCGAAGCGGCTCGTGAACCGCTGCGACAGCACGATCTGAAACGCGTCGCCGGCGGCGATATAGTCCTTCGCCCGGGCGACCATCGCCAGATATTCGGCCTCGGTCGTGTTGGACCGGGCCTCGCCCGCCTGGACGAGCGGATCGACGGCCATGGACGCCGTGTGATCGAGCGGCGATTCGAGCGCGTCGACCACCGCGTCGAGCCGGGCCATGGCGCTCTCATAAGCGGCGCGCGCCGACACTCCGGGCGCCGGGCGGACCGGCGTGACAACCGACATCTCGTCGCGCGCCCCGTCGAACACCACCATGACGGTCGGGCGGATCAGAAGCGCTTCGGGCACGCCGATCGGATCGGGCTTGGCCGGCGCGAGGCGCTCCATGCGCCGCACCATGTCGTAGCCGAGATAGCCGAATATGCCCGCCGACATCGGCGGCAGGCCGGGCGGCATGGCGATGCGCGATTCGGCGAGCAGCGCTCGCAGCGCGTCGAGCGGATCGCCGGGGCAGGGGACGAAACCGTCCGGATCGGTAAGCGCCCGCCGGTTGATCTCGGCGTGATCGCCGGTCGAGCGGAAGATGAGGTCGGGGTCGAGGCCGATCATCGAATAGCGGCCGCGCTGCGCGCCGCCCTCGACCGATTCGAGCAGGAACATGTTGCCCGTCCGGCCGCGCGCGAGCTTGAGATAGGCCGAAACGGGCGTCTCGAGATCGGCGACCAGCGTCGTGACCGCGACCTCGGCCTCGCCATCAACATAGGCGCGGGCGAACGCTTCGTAATCGGGCAGTGTGCTCATCGGCGGCTAGCCGCCCTCGGCGGATTGGAGAACGTCCGGGTGAATGGCGACGCCGAGCGTCTTGCGCAGCGCGGCGACATATTGATCGAGCAGGCTCTCGCGCGTGGCGGTCTCGAGCTCGGACGCCATCGCCTTGACGCGGGCGTCGGCGAAATCGACCGGCGGCGTCCGGTCGGCGGTGATCTTGAACACCACCCGCCCGTCGGGCGTCGCGGCGGAGCCCGAGCCGTCCGCGGGTTGGCGGAAGATTGCCGCCACGACCGAGTCCGGCAGGCCGCTCTGTTCGGCGCGATGGACGTCGGTCGCTGTTTTCACTTCCGCTCCCGCGCCCTTCGCGGCGTCGGCGATCGTTCCTCCGGCGCTGATCTGCTTGACGAGATCTTCCGCCTTGCCGGCAAGCGCCTTGTCGACCTCTTCGGCGCGCCATTGCTTCTCGACTTCGGGCTTTGCCTCCTCGAACGTGAGGTCATGCGCCGGATCGACCTTGGCGATCTCGAACCAGACGAAGCCGCCGTCCTTGGTGTTGAGCGGCGCTTCGTCCAGCCCGACGTCGGAAGCGAAGGCGGCGCGCAACAGTTCTGGCTCATCCGGCAGGTTGACCGGCGCGCCCTTCGGATCAGCGCCCTTGGCGTCGACGGCGGCGATGGTCTGCGCGCTTAAGCCGGCCGCCTTGCGCCGCGTCGACCAGCGACTTCCCGGACACCCGCGCGTCCTCGATCTTGTCGCGCATGGCCTGGATCTTGTCGCCGGCGCGGGAGGCGGAGACCTGCCGCTTCACTTCGTCGGCGACCTCCGCATAGGGCTTGACCGTGGAGGGCGTTATGCCCTTGACGCGAATGATCACCGGGCCGAACTGGCTTTTCAGGACGCCGCTGACGCCCCCTTGCGGCAAAGCGAAGACGGCGTTGGCCTCGTCCTTGTCGAGCATCGCGTCCTTGGTCGGTTTCGCCGATGTCGGTGTCCTCAGCTTTCAGTCCGCGGTCCTTGATGAGGTCGTCGAAGCTCGCGCCCGCCTTGAGCTTGGCGTCGGCGGCGGCGGCGTCGGTCTCGTTGGGAAACAGGATCTGCTGCAGGTCGCGCTTTTCGGGCGCGCCGAACCGCGGATCCTTGCCGGCGATCTTCTGATAGGCGGCCTCGGCGTCCGCGTCGGTCACTTCAGCCGGATTGGCGATCGTGTCCGGCTCCAGCGCGAGAATGGTCATCGCCGCGATATTCCGGCGCGCGGTAGCTCGACTTGCGATCGTTGAAGAAGGCCTTGAGCACATCCTCAGAGGGCGCCGGAATATCGCCCGCCGCCGAAGCGGGCAACAGAAAATAGTCAGCCGACCGGGTCTGCCCCTGGTAGTCGGCCTCCGCTGTGACCTCGGCCTTCGGCGCCGTGATCCCTGCCGCCAGCGCGGCGACGATGAACTGCCTGAGCGCCTGCTTGCGCAGCTCCGATACGAAGCCGCGCTCGTTCATGTCCATGTCGCGCAACGCGCGGCGAAGCGGGACGGGTCGAATGCGCCGGACTTGTCGCGGAAGCTCGGGTTCGAGGTGATCATATCGCGCAGCGCGTCGTCGGAAACGTCGAGGCCGAGTTTGTGCGCCTCGTCGTCGACCGCCGCCTCGCTCAGCAGTTGCTGCAGGACGCTCCGGTCGAGGCCGAGCTGGCGCGCCTCCTCGTTGGTGAAGGGCGCCTGAGCCGACGCTGATATTGCTGGATCGCTCGATCGTAGGCGACGTGATAATCCTGGGCCGAGATTTTCGCGCCGCCGACCGAGGCGACCGTGGACGGGCTGAAACCGCGCAACATGTCGCCCACGCCCCAGATGACGAAGCTGACGATGATGAGCCCCATGACGATGGTCATGATCGTCTTGCCGACGACCCCTTGGGACGCGTTGCGGATCGATTCGAGCATTTCGCCGGTTTCGCCTTTCGTTCTTGGGCCCGCGAGGCGCCTATCTAGCGGCGCTTGCGCGCTTTGCATAGGCGCAAGGGCGATGATAACAACCGCGCCCATCCATAATGCGGGAGGCCCCTGAATGACCCCTGGCGTGCGGCCCTTGGTCGCCGGCAACTGGAAGATGAACGGCCTTTCGGGATCCTTGATCGAGATCGACGCGATCCGGCAGGCGGCCGACGCGGGTGAATCCGGCTCAGCCGAACTCCTCGTCTGCCCGCCCGGCGACCCTCTCGCGCAGGCCGCCTGGCGCATCAAGGGCGGCGAGCTCAGCCTCGGCGCCCAGGATTGCTACACCGAGCCGAGCGGCGCTTTCACCGGCGACATTTCCGCAGCCATGCTCAAGGACGCTGGCGCGAGCTTACGTCATCGTGGGCCATTCCGAGCGCCGGAACTATCACCACGAGACCGACGAACTGGTGCGCGCCAAGGCGGAAGCGGCGCTCAAGGCCGGCCTCGTTCCGATTGTCTGCGTCGGAGAGACGTTGGCCGAGCGGGAAGCAGGCGAGCAAGACGCCGTCGTGGTTCGACAATTGCGAAAGTCGCTGCCCGCTGCGGCGAAGAGCGAAGCCCTTGTGATCGCTTACGAACCGGTATGGGCGATCGGCACCGGCCGGACGCCTACGCCCAAAGACATCGTCGGCGTGCATAATGGCATTCGGGCTCTGCTCGCCGACATGTTCGGGGCGCCGGGCGCCAAGATCCGCCTTCTCTATGGCGGGTCGGTCAAGCCGAGCAATTGCAGCGAGCTTTTGACCTTGGAGAATGTCGACGGCGCGCTGGTCGGCGGCTCGAGCCTGAAAGCGACAGAGTTTCTGGCGATCGCCGCCGGCTACCGCTAGACCACGCTTTCCACGGGTTCCGATGGACGGCGCCCTTGCGCCATGATAGGAGCGCGCCATCTTTCGAGGACGGGTTCCCCAAGCGCCCGCGCCCTCCGTCCGTTCGAGACCTTCATGCAATCCGTTCTGATCGTTATTCATATTCTGATCGTGGTCGCGCTGATCGGCGTGGTCCTTCTGCAGCGCTCCGAGGGCGGCGCGCTGGGGACGGGCGGGGGGACCGGCAGTTTCATGACCGGCCGCGGCCAGGCGAACGCGCTTTCGCGGGCGACCGCCATCCTTGGGGCGCTGTTCTTCGCCACCGCGCTGCTGATGTCGATCCTCTCGAGTTGGAGCCGCGCGCCCCATTCGATCCTCGGCAAGGGGCCGGCGCCCGCGGGCGCAAACCGCGCCGACCCCGATTTCGCCGGGCAATATTCTCGATCAGCTGAAGCAGATGGAAGGCCAGTCCACCGCGCCTTCGGCTCCTGCGCCTGCCTCGCCTGCTCCAGCCGCGCCCGCGCCAGCCGCTCCGTCGGCGCCTGCGCCGAAACCCTAGCGACGGCCCAGCGAGCGGGCGCCGGAGGTCCGCAAACCCTTGCCTTTGTTCCGCGACGAGCGCCGCGTTCGCCACAACGCCGTTCAGATGTTCGATCTCGTCGCCGACGTCGAGCGCTATCCGGAATTCGTTCCGCTCTGCAACGCGCTGAGGATCGCGCAGCCGGAAGGCCGAGACCGACGGGCGGGAGACGCTCGTCGCCGACATGTCGGTCGGTTACAAGCTGATTCGCGAGACGTTCACGAGCCGGGTCACGCTCGACAAGCCGAGCCTGAAAGTGCGCGTCGAATATATCGACGGGCCGTTCAGCCGGCTCGAGAACATCTGGACCTTCAAGGACGAGCCCGAAGGCGACCGCTCGCGCGTCGACTTCTTCATCGACTATGAGTTCAAGAGCAGGACGCTCGGCATGCTGATGGGTTCGATGTTCGACGCCGCGTTCCGGAAATTCGCCAGCGCCTTCGAGCGAGCGCGCCGACGTCATTTACGGGCAGGCGTCTTAAGCGACTATTGCTTCGGAGCGGGCGCGGGGATGGGGCTGTTCGGCGCGCCCTTGATCGCGCCAGCCAGCGGCGCCTCGTTCGGCTTCGTCGCCTCCGTATGCTCAGTTGCTTCCGTAAGAGAATCCGGATTGACGACCATCATCACCGGATTGCCTTGCGCGTCCTTGGCTCGGACCAGCAACGACTGGGGCATGATACTGATATCCGTGAACCCAGCCTTGGTCAGGTCGTCGTGCAGTTTCTGGCTCATGTGCGGGCCTTGCGCATCCGTGGTCTGCGCGGAGTCCATCGCGGCGAGCGCTGAACCGCCAAAACCGCAGCCGAGAAGAAGAACAAACAGCGTCCTTGCGGAAGAATTCATCGGTCTTCATCTCCAAAACGTCCGCCCAGCGCTGAGTGAACACGTTTGGGCGCGCGCACGTTCCATTAGCACGAGTCGATTGTATTAAGGCTTCAGCGCCGCGCCGAGAGGCTCCATCGCCGCCTCGAGACAATCGAGGCCGACCCGGACCGAAGCGAGGCGTACGGCCTGACGGCCGATGTCGCCGAACCTCTCTTCGCGCGCGACGGTCGCCGCGCCGCGCCGGGCGCAGGCGAAATGGACAAGGCCGACGGGCTTCGTCGCTGTGCCCCCGTCAGGCCCCGCGACCCCGGTGACGCTCACCGCGACATCGGCCCGCGAAGCCCGCAGCGCGCCCTCCGCCATGGCCACCGCCGTCTCAGCGCTCACCGCCCCATGATGCGCAAGCGTTTCGGCTGGGACCCCGAGCAATTCCTGCTTGGCGGCGTTGGAATAGACGACGAAGCCGCGCTCGACCATGCTCGAGGAGCCTGGAATTTCCGTCAAAAGCCCGGCAATGAGGCCGCCCGTGCAGGATTCCGCCGTCGCGGCCATGAGCCCGGCCGCCTTGTAACGGGCGACGAGGTCGGCGGCGCGGGCGATGAGGTCGGGGGGGAACATGGGGCGCGGGCTCGAGCCTACGCGATTTGAGACGATCGCGAAACCGGGCGCTCAAAGCCCTGCTTGTGGCGCAAGCCCGCTCCCCGACAGGAGCCAGATCGTCGAATCTCAATGGAAGATAGCCCTTGATCCCCACGCGCCGTCCAGACATGAAAACGCGGGCGAGAGATTTCATGGCAGGCACCCCTCCACAAACCGACGCCGTCGTCGTTGCGCAGCCGGTCTCGGCGCCGCTCACCCGCGCCGCGATCTTCCTGGTCGTGACGATCAACCCCGGCGCGGATCGATCGCGCCGCGGTGCGATCGTTCTGCGCCGACTTTGCGGGTCTGGTGCGCGCGGTTGAGTTTCGCGACCTCGAAGCGGGGCTCTCCTGCGTGCTGGGAATCGGGTCCGACGCCTGGGACCGGCTGTTCGGGAACCCGCGCCCGGCCGAACTTCATCCCGTTCCGGGAGTTCCGCGCCGGGATCGCGCCACGCCATCGCGACGCCCGGGGACCTCCTGTTCCATATCCGGGCCAAGCGGATGGACCTGTGCTTCGAGATGGCGGCGCAGATCATGGCCAAGCTCGGCGACGCCGTCACCGCGGTCGACGAGGTGCATGGCTTTCGCTACTTCGACGACCGCGACCTTCTGGGGTTCGTCGACGGCACGGAGAATCCGCGCGGGCAAGCGGTGATCGATGCGGCGCTGATCGGCGCGGAAGATCCTACGTTCGCCGGCGGCAGCTATGTGATCACGCAGAAATATCTGCATGACATGAGCGGATGGAACGCGCTGTCCACGGAGGCGCAGGAGCGCATCATCGGCCGCAGGAAGCTCTCGGACATCGAACTCGACGATACGGTCAAGCCGACATTCGCGCACAATGCGCTGACGGTGATCTCCGAGAACGGGCAAGAATTGCAGATCGTCCGCGACAACATGCCGTTCGGCAAGGTCGGAGACGGCGAATACGGCACCTATTTCATCGGCTATTGCCGCACGCCGCGCGTGACCGAGCAGATGATCGAGAACATGTTCATCGGCAAGCCGCCCGGCAACTATGACCGGATGCTCGACTTCAGCCGCGCGGTGACTGGAGCGTTGTTCTTCGCGCCGTCCGCGACATTCCTCGACGCGCTCGGCGACGAGCGCCTCTACGGACGCCGCGCCTGCTGCCAGTCGACGGCCGAACCTCGCGTCGCGGCCTCGGCGTCGGACGGCTCGCTTGGAATCGGCTCCCTCAAAGGAGAAAAAGAGCCATGAATAACCTTCACCGCGAGCTGGCTCCGATATCCGATGCCGCGTGGGCGCACATCGAAGAGGAGGCGAAGCGCACGCTCAAGCGCTATCCTCGCCGGCCGGCGCGTGGTCGACGTCGAGGGACCAGGCGGCGCGGGTCTCTCCGCCATCGGCACCGGCCATCTCAAGACGATCGCGGCGCCGGGCGAAGGCGTCCTCGCGCGACAGCGCGAGGTCAAGCCTCTGGTCGAACTCAGGGTTCCTTTCGAGCTTGACCGCGAGCAGATCGACGACGTCGAGCGCGGCGCGAACAACTCGGACTGGCAGCCGGTAAAGGACGCCGCGCAAAAGATCGCCTATGCCGAGGATCGCGCCATTTTCGAAGGCTATGCCGCCGCCGGCATCGACGGCATCCGGCAGGGGACGAGCAATCCGATCATGACGCTGCCGGCCGATGTGCGCCACTATCCGGATGCGATCGCCCAAGCGTTGAGCCAGCTGCGTCTCGTCGGCGTCAACGGACCCTACGCGGTGGTGCTCGGCGCCGACGCCTATACGCTCCTCTCGGAGACCATCGACAACGGCTACCCTGTGCTCGAGCACGTCAAGAAGCTTGTCAAAGACGAGATCATCTGGGCGCCGGCCATCGACGGCGCCTTCGTGCTCACCACACGCGGCGGCGATTTCGACCTGCATATCGGGCAGGACGTCTCGATCGGCTATCTGAGCCACACCGACAGCGCCGTGCGCCTCTACCTCCAGGAGACGATGACGTTCCTCATGCTGACCTCCGAAGCCGCGGTCGCGCTGGCGCCGTCCGCAGCCAAGCCGACAGCCTGATGCTGGAGATCGGGCTGACCCCGATGGATAGTTCCTACATATCGGCGTTGGCCGCGTTGGCCGGGACGGCGATCGGCGGCCTCGCGTCGTTTACAACCTCATGGGTGACGCAACATGCGCAAACCCGGGCGCAGCGGATCGCGGCGGAGAGGGACGCACGGGCCGCGTTGTTCGGCCGGTTTCTCGACGAGGCGGCGAAATTGTATTCCGATGCTTTGCAAACCACTCGGGACGACGTAACTGGCCTCATTCAAATTTACGCGCTGACCAACCGGATACGTCTTCTGTCGACGCCGGAAGTCGTGGAGGCCGCCGACAAGGTGGTTCGCATCATCGTCGACACCTATCTCGCGCCGAATATCACCTTGCATGAGATGCGGGAGAATTGGATCGACAAACACGTCGATCCGTTGCGGGATTTCAGCGAGGCGTGTCGGAAAGAGCTCCAGAGATTTTGACCCCCATGGGGCGGCGCCGTGATGAGGCGCTCAATCTCTCAGATTGCGTTGGCCCGAAAAAAAATGAACGGCGAATTAAATGAGGGTCAGAACATTAGCCGTCGGCGGCTTAGCTACCGCTATTCTCGTGAGTGCGATCGGAGCTGCGTTTTTTTATTCAGGCCTAGGGTTAGATTTACCGACTCCAACCTTTGAAGCCGCGTCACATCGTCCCCTTTGGGACGCGCTCTCATGTCGGGCGCGGTTATACTTGCAAAGGGCGGAGGGCGAGGTCTCCGGGATTTCCATGACCGAGCTTTGGGAGATGACGCTCCCTGGAACCGGGTTCCACTGTACGGACGGGACCAGCTTGGAGGCGAGCGTCCGATTTAGCACAGTGGCCAGCGAAGACGACCGTAAGGAGGGGGGGCGCATCTTTCGCGAACGCTGCAGTGTGTGCCACGGTGTTGACGGAGCGGGTGGATCGTTTGCGCCCGCGCTCACCCGATCGCAATACACTCACGGCGATAGCGATCTGACCATCTATAAGATATTGAGAGACGGTATTTCCGGCACGGCCATGCAGAGCGTAGGCCTCACGCTACGTGAGCGGCTACAGGTCATATCTCACCTCCGGTCACTACAGAGCCAGACATCGGAGAAGCACGATCTAAAGGCGTCGCGGCTGGACACTCAGGTTAGCAGCGAACGCCTGCTGGCGTCCGGAATCATTCCGGATGATTGGCTGATGTATTCCGGCTCGTATAACGGATTTCGGCACACGTCGCTTGCCGAAATTACTCCTGCGAATGTCGCTCAGCTGAACATGCTGTGGGTCAGACAATTCGACATCGATAAACCCAACATTGAAGCCACACCGCTGGTGATCAATGGGATAATATTCACGGTTTTGGACCCTAGTCACGTTTTGGCTTTGGATGCGAAGACCGGCGCCGTTATTTGGGAATACAACCGGCCGATTCCGCCCAGGTTGCCGATAGAATACCCGGTGAGTCGCGGGCTTGCAGTGCAAGACAACAGGCTGTTTTTCGGCAGCTTGGACGGGTATTTGGTCGCGATCAATGCGAACGACGGAAAAGTCATCTGGCAAACATTGGTCGCAAAGTCCTCCGACGCCTACACGATTACGGCGGCGCCTCTTGTGGTGAATCACTCCGTGGTCATCGGAGATCTCGGGAGGCGACTTCGGAGCTCCCGGGTTTCTCGCTGCGTTTGACGTCTCGACCGGCCAACAGCAGTGGAAGTTCAGTACGATCCCCGGCCCTGGAGAAGCCGGGCATGAAACATGGGAGAACGATGCTTGGAAAACAGGCGGTGGCGCGACGTGGATCACCGGGAGCTATGATCCATCGACCGACCTGCTCTACTGGGGCGTCGGCAATCCAAGTCCGGAGTTTTCGGGGGACTTCGCGCCCCGGCGATAACCTGTACACCGACAGCGTGATCGCTTTGCACGCGACCACAGGCAAACTGGCGTGGCATTTCCAGTTCACCCCTCACGATGAAGAAAACCGAGATTCAGCCCAGACGCCGGTTCTTGCAGACCTCCTCATCAAGGGTGTCGTCCGAAACGCGATTTGCTGGCCGAATAGAAACGGATTCTACTACGTCCTCGATCGGGTTACAGGGGAGTTCCTGGCGGGCGTGCCCTTCGTTGACGTAACTTGGGCCAAGGGGCTCACGTCGACCGGGCGACCCATCTTGTCGAATGTCGCCCAGATATCGGCGGAAGGGCGTCGCATCAGCCCTGGTATTGAAGGAGGGACGAACTGGCCAAACCCCTCCTTCGACCCAAGACGGTCATCGATTTTCATCCCAGCGGCCGAGAGCAGTTCAGTCTTCACCAAACTCCCTCCGGATAGACTGCCCCGCACACATGATCGATATTTTGTCGGCAGCGGCGCCAGTCAACTAGAGCCGGTAACCCATAAAGTTATCGCACTGGACGCCGCGACCGGCGCGCGAAAATGGGAATATCTCACTCCGTCTAGCATCGATTCCAACAATGCGATGAGCGGTTTGCTTTCAACGGAAGGAGGATTGGTGCTCGGCGCCGCGGGAGGGGTCCTTTTCGCGTTAGACGCCGATACCGGGAGCGAAGTCTGGCGTCGTCCACTCGGCGGGAAAACCGCGTCTTCCCCCATCTCATTCAGGGTCGACGGACGACAGGTGGTTGTCGTGGCGGCCGGGCGAGCGCTCTTCGAGTTCGGGCGGTGATTCTTTGCTAACGGAACGGCGTGTTCCCTCCAAACGCGTAGCGTTTGTGTCGCGACGAACATCACGGCTGCGGCGGTGGGCGGTGCGTCGTCCATGAGAAGCTTGTCATCGCCTCCGGCTCGCCTTTTCGTGACCACCAAAGGCGTGGGCCTCATCCGCTCGATATCTTAGGAAAGGAGCGACGCCGCCCACTCCACCTTAGGATCGCTGGATGAAAGATCACGCCAAAGCCCGCCCCTTCACCCTCGACGAGTTGCGCGCCTATCTCGTTGAGATCTTTCCGGAGTTCTGGGAGAGCGGCGACCTTCGGGTCGAAGAGATCGCGCCGATGAGCGCGACGCTGCGCCTCACTTATCATCCCCGGCACTTGCGGCCGGGCGGCACCATGTCCGGACCCGCGATGTTTGGCGTCTGCGACGCCGCGCTGTTCGTTGCGATTCTGGGCGAGATCGGTCGCGTGGCCCATGCGGTCACCACCAGCGCCACCGATCAACTTCCTGCGCAAACCCGCGCCCGCCGATCTCATCGGCAAGGCGAGGCTGATCAAGCTCGGCAAGCGGCTCGCGGTTGGCGAAGTGGCGCTCTATTCCGACGGAGAGAGTGAGATGGTCGCCCACGCGACCGGCACGTATTCGATTCCCTCGCGCCCGCACCATGAGCGCGGTATCATAATACCGCATATGTAAGACCGGCAGTTTTCTTGGCGATTCCGGCGCTTGGCGGTTGACATTTCTGCGTTGCGACGCGGCTAGAAGCGCGCTCACCTGAAATCGAGCGGACCCATCATGTTCGGCAAAACCCATTCGACCAAGACGGCCGAGGTCGAGAAGAAATGGCTTCTCATCGACGCCAAGGGCCTCGTGGTCGGGCGCCTCGCGTCGATCGTCGCGCATGCGCCTGCGCGGCAAGCACAAGCCCAGCTTCACGCCCCATATGGACGATGGCGACCACGTCATCGTGGTCAACGCGGACAAGATCGTGCTCACCGGCCGGAAGCGCGACCAGAAGGTCTATTACCACTATTCGGGCTATATCGGCGGCATCAAGGAGCGCTCGGCCAAGTCGATCCTCGAGGGCAAGTTTCCCGAGCGCATCGTCGAGAAGGCGGTCGAGCGCATGCTTCCGCGCGGGCCGCTGGGCAAGAAGCAGCTCGGCAACCTTCGCGTCTACAAAGGTCCGGAGCACCCGCACGCCGCGCAGTCGCCGACTGTGCTCGACGTCGCCAAACTCAACCCCAAGAACAGCCGGAGCGCTTGAAATCCATGGCTGAGACCCTCACTTCGCTCGCCGACCTCAAAGGCTCGGCCGTCGCGCCCGCGACCTGCGAGCGCGCCCGTCCATGTCCAGAAGCTCGACAAGTACGGACGCGCCTACGCGACCGGAAAACGCAAGAACGCGGTCGCGCGCGTCTGGATCAAGCCGGGCAGGGGCCTGGCGACCGTCAACGGCAAGCCGCTCGACAAGTATTTCGCGCGGCCCGTGCTGCGCATGATCCTGAGCCAGCCGCTCGTGGTCGTGAACCGCATCACCCAGTACGACCTGACGGTGACGGTGAACGGGGGCGGCCTTTCCGGCCAGGCCGGCGCGGTGCGCCACGGCCTCGCCAAGGCGCTGACCTATTTCGAGCCGGACCTGCGGCCCGCGCTCAAGAAGGAAGGCTTCCTCACCCGCGATTCCCGCGTGGTCGAGCGCAAGAAGTACGGCCACCGCAAGGCGCGCGCGAGCTTCCAGTTCTCCAAGCGCTGAGGCGATTATCCGGCCGCAATCAGAAAAAGGGCGGCGCAAGCCGCCCTTTTTTGTCGACGACGGCCTGCCTCCGCATTGTCGCGCGTCCGCAGTTTCTCGTGACATTTGCGTACAGCCCAAGCGCGAGAGTAGATTTCCTCGGTCAACGATCAGGGGATTCGTTTGAAACTCGCACTTTCGCTCCTGCTCGCCGCAACGCTCATCGCGCTGCCCGCCGAGGCGCTGGAATGGCGCTGGAGCTATCAGGGCGAGGGGGTGACGGCGTCAGGCTCCTTCACGACCAAGGACGCGCCCAACGCCGACGGCTTCTACGAGATCACCGGCATCAAGGGCGAGATGAATGGCGTCGCCATCACCGGCCTGCAGCCGGCCGGGACGTCAATCCCCGGCAACGACGGCTATCCGGTCGACAGTCTCGTCAGAACCGAGGCGCCGCAGCTCTCGCTCGCACGGCTTCGGCTATGCGCTCGCCGACGGGACCTACGCCAACCCCTTCTACGGCGACCATTTCGTCCCGCCGGGCGTTTACGCGTTTTTCTCCGATCCAAAGAACCGCAAGACGAGCGAGCCGTTGGTGAAGTTCACCGCGACGAAGGCGCCGTAGCGCGTCCGCCGGACGTACGGCCGAATCCGATCGCCTTGACCATGACGGCCGTTTGTACGAAAGAGCGCTCATGACCGCCCGCCCGCTCATCCGACTCCGACGACGCTGAAAGCGCGAGTTCGCGCGCATGCGCGACTTATCTTTCGGCTTTCGGATTTGGCGAGGGTATCCATGTCAGCGACAATCTTCATCGACGGCGAAGCGGGCACCACCGGCCTGCAGATCAGGGAGAAGCTCGCAGGGCGTCTCCGGCCTCGAAGCTCGTCAGCCTGCCGCCCGAGGCGCGCAAGGACGCGGCCGCCAAACAGAAGCTTTACGGCGAGGTCGATGTCGTCATCCTTTGCCTGCCCGACGAGGCGGCGAAAGAAGCGGCGCATCTCATCGATGGCATGGGCGCCGACGCGCCCCGCGTGATCGACGCGTCATCCGCCCATCGGGTCGCGCCGGGCTGGACCTATGGCTTTCCCGAGCTCGTCGCCGGGCAGGCGGAGGCGGTCGCCAAAGCCAAGAAGGTCAGCAATCCCGGCTGTCATGCGACCGGCGCGATCGCGCTTCTGCGCCCGCTGACCGACGCCGGCTTGATCGCCGAAGGACGCGCGCCGTTTCGATCGGCTCGGTCAGCGGCTATTCGGGCGGCGGCAAGTCGATGATCGAGGCTTACGAGACGGGCCGGGCGCCGGCGTTCGAGCTCTATGGGCTCAAGCTCGAGCACAAGCACATGCCGGAAATCCAGCTCTATTCCGGCCTGACCGCGCGGCCGATCTTCACGCCTTCGGTCGGCAATTTTCGCCAGGGAATGCTGGTCAGCGTGCCGCTGCATCTCGACGAGCTGCCGGGCAAGCCGAAAGCCGCCGACCTCGACGCCGTCTTCGCCAAGCACTACCGCGGCCAGAAGCATTTCCACGTCGTGGACAGCGAAGACGCCACGCGCATCGAGCCGGAATCGCTCAACGGCACGAACGACATCGAGATCCACGTGTTCGCCAACGAGGCGCGCCGCCAGGCCTTGCTCGTCGCCAAATTCGACAATCTCGGCAAAGGCGCGTCCGGCGCGGCGGTGCAGAACCTCATGCTGATGCTGGGGCGGTAGGCGCGGACACTCGCTCCAGGGCATCATCCTTCTAGCGCCACTGCCTGCGACTGTGATCTGCGTCACAGCGCATGCAGGGAAAATGTGCTCACCGGCATTGAGCTAGACCTCTACTGGCCGTCAACACCAAGATGGCGGTGTAGGTAGCGCCCTGGGAGGTCGCCGTGACCTTGCTGATCGATACGGAAGGCGTGCATCCCCGCCGGCGCGCCTCCCATTTTGTCGAGGCGATGATGGCCTCGCCCATACCCGCGCATGACGCGAGCCGATCGCGCTTCGAAGCGGACGACTTCCGGGCGCGGTTCCATCTCAAGCCGCTCGGCGACGCATATTTAGCCGACTTTCTGGCGACCGGTCTCCAGTTGAAGCGCTCTCGCCGTGACATCGATCGGCAACCTTGCGGGCAATTGCTCGTGACTTCGCTGGATCAGGGGAGTTGCGAGGAGGATTTCGCATCGCGTAACCAGACTTTGGTCCAGGAGCCAGGCGATCTTTTGCTCCTCGACCTCGACGAACCGCAGACGGCGACTTTTCACTCTCTCACGTCCGCGACCTGCGCGTTCGTCCCACGTCGACACTTCCCATTTCTTTCAAATGGCCCAGGGTTGCGTCCGCTTCTCATCCGTCCGCGCGACGAACTGCATGGCCTCATCAAGGCCTGCCTCGTCGCAAGCGGGGAGGCGCAAAGCTTGACGCGTGCGGCGGCGGACGGCGCTGTGGGAGCGCTCGCGTCTCTCGCGATGGTTGCGCATGGCGTCCATCCTGAGACGAGTCAGGAGCTGCATGGGTCCTTCCTCCACGCCCGCCGAGTTCGGGCGCAGCAATTCATTGAGGCGCGGTGCATCGATCCGCGGCTCGACGCTGAGCGCGTCGCCGATCATCTGGGCATATCGCTGAGGTCGCTTCATTTGGCGTTTGAAGCGACCGGCGCCAGCGTTGGATCGCGCATCCTGTCCGCGCGATTGCGCCGAGCGCGCGATCTTCTGCTTCGGTTTCCCAAACGCTCGATTCTCGATGTCGCGCTCGACAGCGGTTTCGAGAATCTGGCCACCTTCTATCGCGGGTTTTCCCGCGCCTACGGGCAACCGCCCGGCGACGTCCGCAAGAGCTGCGCTGACAATCGCCTGACTTAAAGACGTCGGGCTTCGCCTCGGCACAGACCCCGAAAATTGCACGAATTGAGAAACGAATCTTCGCGCAATGCGAAGAACGGCGGTCATGCGCCTTCTCATGCGCCTTTTAGCATGCGCGCAGATCGCAGGATTTTCCACGCCACGGGTCTCAACCCAAGGGCGGCCAATTCGATCCTCGCCAAGCAAAAAGTCTGGCCAAAAGAGGAGATAGGGTCATGCGCAAACAAGCGACAATTTTGGCCGCCGCGGCGGCTTTGGGCGGACTGCTCGCTGTGTCTTCGGTCTCAAAAGCCCACGCGCTCGGCTACACCTTCACCGACATCGACGTGCCGGGCTCCCTGCCCGGAAGCACCGGCTTTTTCGTTCCAGGCATCAACAACCTGGGGCAGGTCGTGGGGACCTATTACGACAAGCTGGGGAACGCCGACGGCTTTCTGTATAGCGGGGGCAAATATGTCACCGTCGACGCGCCCGGCGCTTTGGATACGTACGTGTTCGGAATAAACGACTTGGGGCAAATGGTCGGGACAGCAGTCTATAGCAACGCCGCGTACAATTTCATCGACACTCATGGCAAGTTCACCGTCATTTCCGGCGCGATTGAGCCTTCTGCAATAAACGATAGCGATCAAGTATTTGGCTATCTGGGCGACGTCAAATGGGGAGTCCTGAACGCAAACGGCGTTATCGCCCCCGTTGACTTGTCCGGCGCTCCCGGTTCCGCGTTCCCTGCCGGTTTCAACAACCGTGACCAGTTCACAGGGACAGTTTGCGATAGCGCCGATTGCGAAGGGTTTATCGACACGAAAGGCGTCTTCACTAAATTTGCCCCTCCGAACGCCACATATACCGAAGGTGGAGGAATTAACGATTGGGGTCAGGTGGCCGGCGAATATTTCGACAGCCAAAACAACGGTTACGGGTTTCTCGATACGAATGGCCATTTCACTACGGTCCAGGACCCGAACGCTTCCGCAGCAATGGGCGGAACGGATCCCTTAGGCGTCAACGATCTGGGCCAAATCGTGGGGTGGTATTATGATGCGCAAGGAGACATCCACGCCTTCCTCGCGACGCCGAATCTTAGGGCTCTTCGCTTTCGCGGCGGCCGCTCCGCGTGTCGAGCCTGTGCCCGAGCCTTCGACCTGGGCGATGATGGCTGTCGGCTTCGCGGGGCTCGGCTGGCTGGCGCGCGTGCGCAGGCGCAATCTCAGGCCAGCGTGACGCAATTGCCTTCTCGTGCAAAGGCGCGTCGGGCGCGGCGGTGCAGAACCTCATGCTGATGCTGGGACGGTAGGCGCGGACGCCGTCACTCCTTCTTCACCTCACCCTCCGGCAGGCCCGCTTTGCGCGCGCCCTCTACGATGCGTTCAAGTTGCGCCTTGAAGGCCGGAGCGCCGTTCCAGTGGTCTTGAAGGGAACTCTGCATCCAACCCTGAATGGTAAAGTCGGGATCGTATTTGAGCACTAGGGCCGCGGCGTCCTTCGCCTCCCTCGTGTGGCCGAGCCAGCCGTGGGCGGCGGCGAGGTCGGTGTACGGCCACTGAGTCTCATTGCCGCTGGCGACCGATCTGTTGCACCATTCGATCGCCTGCTCCCATTGCTCGAGATGGGAGTGCAAGTGGCAAATGTTGAATTCCCACCACGTCAGGTTCGGATCGCGCGGGCTCAGCCGCAAGGCGGTCTCTTCCTCCGCGAAGCCATCCTCGGCGCGACCGAGAAACATTCTGTAGAAGCCGTCAATTGCATGGGCGCTTGCGTTGTTTGGATCGTCGGCGATCGCCTTTTCCGCCTCCGCGATCGCCGGTCCCCACCAGTGCCTACCGCCGTAGACTTGGCTCTTAACGTAATGAGCCGACGAATTGTCGGGCTGAATGGCAAGGGCGGCGTCAATCACCTGTTCCGCGCGCCCAAGGTCGCCAGCGGCGTTGTCATCGGCGAAATCTTGCGCGCGGTTCGACACAGCCCAGCTGAGACCGATCAGGGCCTGGACGTTTTTCGGATCAAGGGACAGGGCGCGCTCGAACAGCCCGATGGCCTCACTGGTGCTGGCTAACGATTCCGTTCCGTTCATGATCGCCGTTCCTCGCATCGCGAGGTCGACCGCGTCGGGACTGCTCGGCCGTTCGCGCCCAGCACGAAGGGCTTCGGCCTTGACAAGCTCGACGCCGAGCGAATTGGCGAGGCGAGAGACGACCTCGACCTGCAACTCGCCCAGCCGGCTGCGCTCGCCGACGAACCGGTCGGCCCAGACATGCGCGCCAGTCTCGGTCGAGATGAGCTGGCCGTTGACCGTAATCGTCTCACCGACCCGGCGCACGCTGCCCTCCAAGACATAGCGCACGCCGAGATCCTTGCCGATCTGCTTGGCATCAACCGGCTTGCTCTTGTAGGTGAAGGCGGTCCCGCGGGCGATAACGAAGCTGTCGGGCAGATGCGAGAGGTCCGTTGTCAGATCGTCAGTGATCCCGTTTGCGAAATAATCCTGCTCCTTGTCGGCGCTCAGATTCTCGAACGGCAAGACGACGATCGACAGCCGCGGCGTAGCAGCAAGCTTGTCCCCCGCCACAGTTCCCGTGAAGCGCGGCGCAAGACCCGACCGCCAGCCATAGGCGCCGCAGCGAGTAACGCGGCAACGAGAGCGGCGGCGACCGCCAGCCGCCACGCTCGCATCGGCGCGCGTACTAAAGAGGTTGAAGGCGGCGTCGGCGCGCTGCTTGGCGGGGGCGGATCGGCAGCCTGCGTCGCCACCGGGGCCGGGCTCAGCGGGTTCGGCGCCGACCTGGATATGAGCTCCTATCGCGCTATTGGCTGGCGCGCCGCCTAACGCCGGAGCCAACCCATCGAACCGATAGCCCTCGCCAGGCACGGTGACGATGAGTCGCGGCGCTTTGGGATCAGGTTCGATCTTGCGCCGCAGGCGAACGACCAGCGCATCGACACTACGATCAAATAGCTCGAGCGGCCGCCTAGCGACGGTCTCCAAGATGGCCTCGCGACTCAACACGCGGCCAGGCCGGCTTACGAAGAGGCGCAACAGTCGGAATTCGCCGGGGGTCAGCGGGATTGCTTCACCCGATTCACGGGCAAGAGCGCAGGCGCCGATATCGAAGACAAGTCCGGCAAAGCAGACCGTCGACATGGCTTTGCCCGAAGGCAGCGTGTCGGCTCCCGTGCGCTCTTGCGGAACGTCCTGCATCGGCGGCCCTCTAGGCCATGCGAAGCGTGAGGTTTTTATACCCTGAGGTAAAAATTACAAGGCTGTCACTCGAAATTACAAGACCATCACAGGGCCGGCATTCGCCTGTCACGGCGCTTGTTCATGCTCTCGCCTATCATCCGCACTCTTGGGGACAAAACAGGAGGCGGCCAGGGTAATCCAACTGTGAACTGAAGAAGGAATGTCCAATGCTGTCGCGCACGTACGTCTTGTCCGCCCTGACGCTCGGCTCGGCTATGTTGCTGAGCGCTGCCGCAATCGCCGGCAATCTGCCGAAAGAGGGATCGGATAGCGGCACTTATTCGTCCTACGGTACCTATAAGGTCGTGGCGGTTGGGAAGGAGCGGATGCTGATCCTCTGGGACGAAAACGGGCTAACGCTTAGCGACGGATTTAAGGACCATACGACGGCCCACTGTTGGGGGACGGGAGATTACATCAAGGGCGTTGGTCAGGACCACGGCTATTGTGTCGCTACTGACCCCGAAGGAGATCAGATAGTCGAAGTCGTTGAATGCGAAAAGCGCCCGATAGATCAGAAGACGTACCACTGTACCGATCATTTTTCGGGCGGAACCGGGAAGTTTACCGGAATAACCGGGGGCGGCACAAACCTCTGTCACTCGGGAGAATTCAAGGCCGATGAAGGAACGTATCTACAATACTGCACATTGTCGAAGGAACCGTACAAATTAGTCGCAGATTGACAGGTCCAATCCTGTTTCGGTGAGGGAGGCCGCAGATGGTTCGCGCGATTGTCGTCGTCGTCGCATTCGCATCGCTGATGATCAAAAGCGCGAGCGCGCACGAGAAGGGCTGTGAGGGCGACCCCGTGCCGCGCGCGATCAAATTGGACTGCTGCAGCAAGGCCGACGAGCATCAATTGAAGCCCGAGCAGATCAGGCGAGGCCAGGACGGCGAATACATCGTCAGCTTTGAAGCGTACACATTCGTGGTCCCGGAGGACAAGGCGCTCCCCAGCAGCGATCACTGCAGCCATATCTTCTTTGAAAACAAGTGGCTGATCGACGGCGGCAATCACGTGCGCCTTCCATCGACGCCGGATGTCTTCTGCTTCCTCACGCCGCTGGATTTCTAGGGAGCCGTCATCGCGCGCGCGAACGCAACGCCAATCGCGCGACGAAGCTGAGAATCGTCGCGACAATCAGACCTGCAAGATAGGCGAGCGCGGAGCCAAACAGGCCGGCCGCGATCAACTCGGCCCGTCATGGCGCCGCCGAAGTCGAATGAGCCGCCGTTCAACGCCCGCATGACGAGCGTGAAGGGCAGGGCGGCGAGCGACAGCGGCAGGTCGGCGAACCAGGTCCCGGAGCGCCTGACATAATCGACATAGAGCGCGACGAACGCCAGCGCGTAGACGGCGGCGAAGACCGCCCCCGTCCACGACCACGAGGCGTTTCATTCCGAAGGGCTCAACCCGCCTTCCACGCGACCACGTTCTGCGTTTGCTGCCCGAGCCCGTCGATGCCGAGCGTCATCGTGTCGCCGGCTTTCAGGAAACGCGGCGGCTTCATGCCGGATCCGACGCCGGGCGGCGTGCCAGTGGTGATGACGTCGCCGGGCTCGAGGATCATGAATTGCGAGATGTAGGAGACGAGCGTCTTGACGCCGAACACCATCGTCGCGGTCGAGCCCGTCTGCATGCGCTCGCCATTGACGTCGAGCCACATGCCGAGCGCCTGCACGTCCTTGATCTCGTCCGGCGTGACCAGCCATGGCCCGAGCGGGCCGAAAGTCGGCGCGCTCTTGCCCTTCATCCACTGGCCGGACCGCTCGAGCTGATATTCGCGCTCCGACACGTCGTTGCAGATGCAGAAGCCCGCGACATGGGCAGAGCGCCTGGCTCTCGCTGACGTAGCTCGCGCGCGTGCCGATCACGATCGCGAGCTCGACTTCCCAGTCGGTCTTTTTCGAGCCCTTGGGGATCATGACGTCGTCGTTCGGCCCGACGACGCAGGAAGGGGCCTTGTTGAACAGCACCGGCTCCTTGGGGACCGGCATGCCGGACTCGGCGGCGTGGTCGGCGTAATTGAGCCCGACCGCGATGAAATTGCCGACATGCGCGAGGCACGGCCCGATCCTCGGCGTGCCGCGCACCGCGGGCAGGGATTCCGGCTTGAGCTTGGCCAGGCGCGCCAGAGCGCGGGGGCCGAGCACATCGGCGTCGATGTCCGTCACCACCTCGCTCAGGTCCCGCAGTTTTCCTTCCCTATCGACCAGCGCCGGCTTTTCCTTGCCTGCTCTGCCATATCGTGCGAGTTTCATAACCCCTCCGTCGAAGCCGCCCATAGCCAGGAATCGCCATCGCGCCCGGCTGCTCGGCGGCCAATGCAATCTCACCAAACGCTGGCCGCGCGGCCTCGTCAATCCTCGAGGGCTGATCGCGACGGCGGCTGGCGCAGAGGGCGACGCAATCGTGTCGGCGAAAATTGCAGCGAATCTCGTTGGAATTCGCCTAGACAGGCACTATATTCGCGGCTTGTTCGTGCTGGTCACGTTTTTGAGATTCGCCGATTCCGGTCGCCGATGCGCCGACCGACCGACCCGAACGGCAGGCGGGAATATCGAAAAATTGTCGGCAAGATTGACGGCTGGTCTCATTTCAGACTTGATCGTGGTTTCATGGAAATGTCATGTGCTCTGGCTGCTCTGACCGCCGCAATAACAGCCGATTTATGTTAAACATCGAGAACGCGAAAAGAACCTCACGATATGTCATCATTGGAACGGATCGCCCTGTTTATTGACGGGGCAAATCTCTACGCCAGCGCAAAAGCGCTCGGATTCGACATCGACTACAAGCGCCTTCTGAAAGAATTTCAAGCCAAGGGACGCCTGATCCGAGCCTTCTATTACACGGCTTTGGTCGACGATCAGGAATATTCCTCCGTTCGGCCGTTGGTCGACTGGCTCGACTACAACGGCTATTCGGTCGTGACGAAGCCGACGAAGGAATTCGTCGACTCGACCGGACGCCGGAAAGTCAAAGGCAACATGGACATCGAGCTCGCGGTCAACGCCATGGATATGGCGCCGCATCTCGATTTGATGGTCCTGTTCTCCGGCGACGGCGACTTCCGGTCGCTCGTTGAATCGGTCCAGCGCAAGGGCGTTCGGGTGGCGGTCGTGTCGACGATTTCGACCCAGCCGCCGATGGTGGCGGACGAGCTGCGCCGTCAGGCGGATGAATTCATCGATCTCGCCCACCTGATCCAGAGGATCGGACGCGATCCCGGCGACAGGCCGCAGCGTCCCGTCGACCATCGCCGGACCCAGTCCTTCGCGCCGATCCAGCAGCCGGTCGAGGAAGTGCGCGAGTAGGGCGTACGACCGCCGCGTGGCCTTCGACGTCGGCCCAGCCGCACGATTGCCCGGATTGTCCGCGGCTGGCGGCGTTCCGGGCCGCGAACCGGGCGGCCTATCCGGACTGGTGGAATGCGCCGGTCCCGACCTTTGGCGAGGCGGACGCGCGCGTTGCGATCGTCGGCCTTGCGCCGGGGTTGCGCGGCGCCAACCGGACAGGCCGGCCCTTCACCGGCGACTACGCGGGCGAGCTTCTCTATTCGACGCTCATCGAGTTCGGCTTCGCCTCGGGCGTCTACGATCGCCGGCCGGATGACGGCCTGACCCTCGTCGACTGCGCGATCATCAACGCGGTGCGCTGCGTTCCGCCGCAGAACAAGCCGACGCCCGCAGGAAATCGCGACCTGCCGGCGCTACCTGACGCCGGCGATCGCGGCGATGCCGCGGCTCAGGGTCATGGTCGCGCTCGGCCGGATCGCGCATGAAAGCACGCTGCGCGCGCTCAAACTGACCTTGGCGAAGTTTCCCTTCGCGCATGGCGCGCGGCACCCGGTGACGCCCGCCGGCCTCAGCCTCTTCGACAGCTATCATTGCTCGCGCTACAACACGAATACCGGCGTGCTGACCGAGGCGATGTTTCGCCAGGTCTTCGCCTCGATCCGCGCCGAACTCGACCGCGCGGATGCGCAGGCGCCGGCCATGGGGTGAGAGTTGCAACGCGGCCCTGCGGGTCGCGCAGCGATTTGGGGGGACAAATGAGCGCACAATGCTTTCGGCGAGATCGATGGAACGCCCGTGTTCGAAGTCACGATCGCCTCCCAGGCAGGGGCGAGCGCGAAAATTCTGACCTGGGGCGCGGTGGTGCGCGACCTCGTCGTGCCAGCCTCCAACGGGCTTGCAGCGGGTCGTGCTCGGCCTCAACACGCTCGACGACTACCTCGCTTACTCGCCGTCCTTCGGCGCGGTGCCGGGCCGGTTCGCCAACCGGATCGCCAACGGCCGATTTGTCCTCGACGGCGTCGCCTATCAGCTCGAGCGCAAGCCCGGCCAGAAGCACACGCTGCACGGCGGCCCGCATGGATTTAACCATCTGATCTGGAAGCTTGGCGCCTATGACGAGTCGTCGGTCGAGCTGACGCTCGAATCGCCGGACGGCGATTCCGGCTTCCCCGGAAACCTGAGCGCGACTTGCGTCTACCGCCTGCTCGAACCCGCGACGCTCAGGGTCGAACTCTCGGCGGTCTCCGACCGGCCGACCATCGTCAACCTCACCCAGCACAGCTATTTCAACCTCGACGGCTCGCCCGACATTCTCGACCACGAGCTGACGCTGTTCGCCGACTTCTACACGCCTGCGGACGCCGAGCTCATTCCGACCGGCGAAATCCGCGCCGTCGCCGGCACGCCTTACGACTTTCGCACCCCCCGCACGGTCCGCGACCCGAGCCTGACGCCTTACGACACCAACTTCGTCGCTTCGCTCGAGCCCGACGAGGACGGCATGGCGCAAATCGCCGCGCTGCGTTCGCCGAAGAACGGTCTGACGATGAGCCTGTTCTCGACCGAGCCCGGCGTCCAGTTCTACAGCGCGGCGCCCCTCAATTGCCCCGCGCCCGGCCTGGACGGCCAGCATTACGGCGCGCATGCGGGCCTCGCGCTCGAGCCGCAGGCTTTCCCGGATTCGCCCAACCGCCGGCATTTCACCGATTGCGTGCTGCGGCCGGAGGACGAGTACCAGCACGTGAGCGAATTTCGTTTTGCGTGAGCTAGGGTTCGCCTGATCCCCGAAGCGCAAGAGCTGTCATGATAACCATCACCGCGATTATCCGCACGAAACCGGGCCACGAAGACACGATGCGGAAAGGGTTGCTCGAAGTCGCGGAGAACGTGCGCCTCAACGAACCCGAGACCATCGATTTTTTTGTCTCACAGAGCGTCGAGGTTCCCCAGCTCTTCACGACCTACGAACGATTCACAAATGAGGCTGCGATGAACGCGCACAACAATTCTGCCGTCGTCGCCAAATTCTTCGCGACCGCCAAGCCAATTCTCGACGGAGAGGTCGTGCTGGTCACGGCAAGGGAGGTCTCCGCCAAGACCTGAGTCCCGGGCATCCCGGCGAAGACCGCGCGTTCGCCCAACGCGTGGTCTTATTTCGCGCCACGCGCGGCTCCAATCGGAAGCTCAGAGCGACGCCAATTGCCTTTTGACAAACTGGCTAATAATGGGCATATGCCCATGTCTAGACGCGCCGCCACTGCGCCTCCGCGTCGATGCCGCAGACCTGGGGCCGCTATCAGGCCATCGCGCCTCGCAGCCCGAAGCCGACAGGCAATCCCGCCACGGCCAAATGAAGGAGAGCCCCTTGTCGCAAACGGCGATGGACGGCTGCCGCCCCAGCGAATGTTTCGTCGGCGCGGCGCGCAAAGCGTCACGCCGGCTCACCCAGTTCTATGACGACGCGCTCGCGCCGTCCGGTCTCAGATCGACGCAATATTCAATTTTTTCGGAGCTCACGCCGCTTCGCGAGCCCGCCGACGCTGGCCGAATTGGCGGGCGCGCTCGTTTCCGACCGCTCTGCGGTCGGCCACAACTTAAGGCCGCTCATTCGAGACGGCTATCTTGCGCTCGAGCCCGGGGTGGAGGATCGACGCGAGCGGCGGATCGTCCTGACCCCGCAGGGCCAACTGAAATATCGCGAAGCGCGGGCGCTCTGGCGGCGGCGCAAGACGAATTTCTCGCAGTCTACGGCAGGGACCACAGCGAAAGCCTGCGCGCGGCGCTGCTCGACATCGCCTATGACCCGCGGCTCGGCCGGACGGAGCAGAGGGCCGCGCTCATGACGCAGGATGCTCTGACGTCCGGCCCTGCGACGCGACAGCGCCCCGCGAGATGGGTCAGCGGGCGGCGCGCCCGCGTCCTGCTCTGCGCATCGGGCGTGTCGTTCATGATCATGCTCGATTCGAACATCGTCGCGGTCTCGCTCCCATCCATCGCCCGCGATCTCAATGCGACGTTCGCCGATATCGAATGGGTGGTGAGCGCCTATGTCCTCACCTTCGCGGCGCTTCTGATGCCATCCGGAGCGCTTGCGGACCGGTATGGGCGCCGCCGGATGCTGACTGTCGGTCTCGCGATCTTCACGCTGGCGTCGCTGCTCTGCGGGCTCGCCCCCTCCGCGTCAGTTCTCAATGCCGCGCGAGCCCTGCAAGGGGTGGGCGCAGCGATCCAGCTCAGCGCGGCGTTGGCGGTGCTGGGCCATGCATTCCAGGGCTCGGAACGAGCCAAGGCGTTCGGCTTTTGGGGAACGGTCGTCGGCGTCGCCGTCGCTCTTGGTCCGCTTGTCGGCGGGGTCATCACCTCGTCGTTCGGCTGGCGCTGGGCTTTCCTCGTCAATATTCCCGTCGGCTCGGCGCTCATCTGGCTCGCGATTGACGCTGTCGAAGAGTCTCGCGATCCGGACGCGCAGCGCCTGGACATCGTGGGGATGCTGTCGTTTGGCGGCGGCCTCTTCTGTCTCATCTGGGCGCTGATCGGCGCCAATCGCGTCGGTTGGTCGGCGGAGCAGACGCTCGCGAAGCTATTGGCGTCCGCTATGCTGTTTGCGCTCTTTGTCGCGGCCGAACTTATCCAAGCAGCGGCCGATGGTTGACTTCGCCCTCTTTCGCAAGCGCACGTTCCTTGGCGCGAGCTTCGCCATGCTCGGCTTCGCCTCCGCGGCACAGGTCATGATGACCTATCTGCCGCTCTATCTGCAGAACGTCTTCGCTCTCAGCCCCGCCGTGGCGGGGCTCGGCATGCTGCCCTTCGCCCTTCCGCTGTTCTTCTGCCCACGCATCGCCGTGCTTCTTTCGAACCGCATGTCGGGCCGCGATGTCCTGGCCCTCGGCCTTGCGATTGTTGCCGCGGGCAATCTCGCGACAGCCGCCATGGTCGCCGCGCATCTGGCTTATGGGTTCATCGCGATTGGCATGGCGATGACCGGCTGCGGCGCCGGTTTGCTCAATGGCGAAACCGCAAAAGTGTCGATGAGCGTCATCCCGCCGGAGCGCGGCGGCATGGCCTCAGGAATCAGCGGCACGTTGCGTTTCGTCGGCCTCGTGACGGGGATCACCGGACTGGGCGTCGTGCTGGCTTCGCAGACCGAGACAGCATTTCGTTCGCGCGGCCTCCGCTCTGCCTTTATCGGGGTCGTCAAGCGACGCCCATCAGACCGTCGCCAGGATCGTCGCTGGCGACATTTCGGGCGTCGTTGCGCAAACTCCCGAGCCCTTGCGTGCGGCGATCGCGGAACCTGGCGCGCGCTGAGTTTCGCATCCGGGTTCACGCATGGTTCTTCTGGTCGCGGGCGTGACGGCGGCGCTCGCCGCTGCGCTGACCTTCGCCTTTATCAGTCCCGTCGAAACGGCGCCGGTTCGGATACGAGCCGTCCCCGACACGGGGACCCCCGAAATGCTCGACTAGGACTGCGCTATGGCGACCATCGCGAACGAGCGCGCGTTGGATCGGCCGGTCTGGTCGGCGCTCACGACCGGCGACCGCCGATTTGCACAGGGAGGGCCGCTGGCGCTTCGATTTCCTCCCGACATTGCGCCATTCGGAGCGACGGCCGATGACTCGCCCGAAGCATTCGCAGCCTTGAGCGAACTCCTTTCGAGAGATGCGCGGGTCGCTTTGGTGAGCCTCGACCAGCTCAAGCCGTACCCTGGCCTCGAAGTCGTCCGCGAGGCCCCGATCGTTCAGATGGTCGCGCTGGCGGCCCCGCCTTTGCCGCCTCACGATCGGGAGCCCATCGTGCTTGGCGCGGCGGACGTCCCCGAAATGCTGGACCTTGCGGAGCGAGACGCAACCCGGCCCCTTCGGTCCGCGCACGCACGAGCTTGGTCAATATGTTGGGGTCCGGGTCGATGGCGCACTGGCCGCCATGGCTGGCGAGCGCATGCGGCTCGATGGATGCGTCGAGATCAGCGCGGTCTGCGTCGAGCCCCGAACATCGGGGCAGGGGCCACGCCGCGTTCCTCGTTGCGTGGCTCGTCCAAAAGCAGCGTGAGGAGGGCGTCACGCCTTTCCTTCACGTGTTCGCGGACAATGTCTCCGCCATCGCCCTTTACGAGCGGCTGGGATTCGCCACGCGCAAGCCGCTCCGCCTCACGGTGCTGTCGCGCGCCTCTGGCGCTTGAGCTGTCGGACTGACGGCGGCCCTGTCGCGCCTCATGGCGGCCGAACCCTGCGTGGGCGCCTTTAGCGGCTGCAGAGGCGTTCTGCGAGCCAAGCCGCCGAAGGCACGCAAAAGTTGGGCGAAGGCGCGTTTAAGGCCCTGAAAGAACTGGCGCGCGCAAACTTGTGCGCGCCCCACAATCCGCGCCGCTTTATGACTGGTCGAAGCTCGCGTTCGGTCCGGCCTCGGCCAGCGCCCTGCCGACTTCGAGACCCAGGTCGTCCATCGAGGTCTGTTCGCGCACCGAGAGGTCTTCGCCCTTCGCCTGTCGTTCGGCCTGCTCGGGCGAGCGCGCGACGTTGACGGTGACCTTCGACTCGACCTCGGGATGCAGGTGAATGGGCACCGGGTGGAGGCCGAGCGTCTTGATCGGCTGCTGGATCGCGACGTGGCTGCGCTGCACCGTGTGGCCGGCGGCGGTCAGCGCTTCGGCGATGTCGCGCGCCGACACCGAGCCGTAAAGCTGCCCGGTCTCGCCGGCCTGGCGGATGATGACGACCGTGACGCCGTCGAGCTTGTCCGACACCTCGTTGGCGCTGCGCTTGAGTTCGGTGTTGCGCGCCTCGAGATCGGCGCGTCGACCCTCGAACTTCTTCTTGTTGGCCTCCGTCGCGCGCAACGCCTTGCCGCGCGGCAACAGGAAATTGCGCGCGTAGCCGTCCTTCACGCGCACGGTGTCGCCTATGTGTCCGAGCTTGCCGACACGCTCCATCAAAATGACGTCCATGATTTATCTCCTAGTTGGTCCAGTCGGGGTAGGGGAGGCAATGAGCGCCGCGCGCGAGCGCAGCTTGAGGAATCCGTCGATGATTCCGAGGCCGGCGAGAACCGGAAGCGTGTATTTGGCCCGCAGACACGCAGCAGGCGTAGAGCGCAACCAGCATGAGGGGCCGCATCTTGAGACCGCGCGACAGCGCGTGCGCGACCGCGAGTCCCTGCAGCGCCAGCGCCGCTCCGAGGCCGCCGGCGCCGATCGAGAAATATTGCGCGGCGGGAGCGGGCAGGGCGTAGACGCCCGCAGCGCAGACGAGGAACGCGACCCCGACCGGCCAGGGAAGCGCAAGCGATGCGGGCACGTCGGGCCAGGGCCGCGGAAGATTGCGCGACAATTGGGTCGAACGAGCCGCGCGCATAGAGATTGACGCACAGCATGAGCAGCGTCGAGGCGGCGATCGCCGGAGGGCCGAAGCGCACGAGCGCGTCGGCGAACTCGCGTGCGGTCAGGTTGCCCGGCGCGCCGTCGAACGCGTCGCCGGCGAGGGCGGCGACCGCCTCCGCGACGTGGCGCGCGCCTTCGCTGTAGCCGCCATAGATGACGATGACCGCCGTCAGCACCGCGACGCTGCCGAGCATTCCGAACAGCGCCGCCAGCGAGACAATGGCGCCAACCGAGGCGTGCGACGGCGCGTCCGGCTTCAGCCGGCGCAGATATCGCGCGAGCGGCGTGACCGCGAACGCCGCCAAGAGCCCACGCGGGAGCGGCGACCGAGGCGGCGAACACCAATGCGGACACCGGCTCGGCGACCACGGCGAGCACGGCGATCGAGATCGCCGCGGCGATCGCGCCGGCGTCGAGTCCCCAGCCGAGAGTCGCGATCATGATCGGCAACGGCGCGAGATAGGCGAGCGCCATCGCCAGAATGCTCGACTGCGCGCTCACCGCGAACAGCAGCGCGGCGGCGCATCCCGCTCCGATCGCGACGACAAATCGATGCAACATGACGAGCGCTGTCCCGCGTTGGTTTGCGGTTAGAAGGGGGCCGGCCGCCCGCCTCCAACTGCCGCCGCGGCCGGTAGGCGGCGGGTTCGAAACTTCAGGCGCGGCGACGCGCCTGGTCGTCGTTAGCGGATCACGTAAGGCAAGAGGCCGAGAAACCGGGCGCGCTTGATCGCCTGGGCGAGCTCGCGCTGCTTGCCGGCGCTCACCGCGGTGATCCGCGACGGCACGATCTTGCCGCGTTCGGAGATGTAGCGCGACAAGAGACGCGTGTCCTTGTAGTCGATCTTCGGCGCGTTGGCGCCCGAAAACGGGCACGACTTGCGGCGGCGGAAGAATGGGCGGCGGGGCGCGGTGGCCATCAGCATTGCTCCTACGGTTGCGTCTTCACGCGGGCGGCGGGGCGGACGATCGCCGCGATCCCCACGGTCGCCCGCGATCTCCTCGGTCGCCGCGCGGTCCGCGCGGTCCGCGGTCATCGCGGTCGCTGTCCTCGCGCTTGCGCAGCATCGCCGACGGGCCGGCCTCATGCTCGTCGACGCGAATGGTGAGATAACGGATGACGTCCTCGTTGATGCTCAAGAGGCGCTCGACCTCGACCACCGCCTCGGACGGCCCGGCGATGTTCAGCAAGGTGAAGTGGGCCTTGCGGTTCTTCTTGACGCGGAAGGCAAGCGACTTCAGCCCCCAAGGCTCGACCTTGGTGACCGCGCCGCCGAGGGAGGCGATTTTTGTCTTGATCTGCTCCGTCAGCGCTTCGACTTGCTGCGGCGTGACGTCCTGGCGCGCCAGGAAGATATGCTCATAGAGAGCCATTGTTGAGCCTTTCCAATTCAACCGCGTCCCACGCGGAGCCCCTCGAGCCGGGAAGGCTCGAACCGGATCGTTCGAAGGCGGGAACACGGGAGGACGGACGCTTAAGCCCTGCCGCGCGCTCGCTTGAACATGAGCGCGCAGCCCTCCGTTCAGCCCCCGGCGGGACGCAACGAAGCGCCCCTCATACAGAGACTTTGAGCTCGCGGCAAGGAAAAACCCGATGACGGACCTAAACCAATACGGGATCGTCTAGGCGGGCGACTTGAAACTGAGAACTCGATCCGAGGGGAAATCGTAAAGCTTGCCGGTCTCGGTCCAATCAGGCGAGCAGATCTCGACGATCTTCGGCGCGAGATCCCCGGGCGTGCGCAACGTTAGCGGATCTTCGCCAGGCATAGCGGTGGCGCGCATGCGCGTCCGCAGCGGCCCCGGGTTGATCAGCATGACGCGGATGTTCGACGTGTTGATGGTCTCGGCGGCGTAGGTGCGGGCGAGGGCGTCGAGCGCCGCCTTCGAAGTCGCGTACGGGCCCCAATAGGCGCGCAGATTCCGCGCGGCTCGCGGCGCCCGGAGGTGATGAACGCGACGCGTCCCGCGGCGGAACTGCGCAGCAGCGGATCGAGCGAGCGGATGAGGCGCCAGTTGGCGGTCACGTTGACCGCCATCACGTCGTCCCACGTCTTGGGATCGAGTTGGTGCAGGGGGGTCAATCAGGCCGAGAACGCCCGCATTGCCGACAAGAGCGTCGAGACGGCCCCAGCGGCGATGGAGCGCTTCGCCCAAGCCGATCGATGGCGGCGAAGTCGCGCAAATCCATCGGAACCAGAGTTGTCGCCTCCGGCTCTTCGGGCCGGAGCGCGCGAATTTCGTCGTCGAGCTCCTCGAGGCCGCCTTGGGTGCGGGCGAGCGCCACGACATGCGCGCCCGACTTGGCCAAGGCGAGAGCCGCCGCGCGGCCGATGCCGCGCGACGCGCCCGGTCACCAGCGCGATCCGGGGCGCTCCATCGTGTTTCGACGCATTCAATCGACACCCCTTGCATCATTTGCTAGGCTTTCCTATTGCCTATGGGGCATGATTGCGGGAGGACGCAAGACGGCGGAGGGCCGGGTCGCATCAGCGCCAGTCGCGGCGGACGACAAGCATGGATTTTCGTTGGCGCCGATAATAGGCTCGACCCTCAAGGACTGTCGGGAACGAAATGACAGGCCGATGCGGATGGGACACAACGGCCGGCGGCGCCTTTGAGACCTGCGCAGTCACGGGCTGACATTGCGCGGGGAGGGGGAATTGATTGGGGCTCGATATGGCGAACGCTAGGCTTGGCCGCGAATCCGGAAAGACCGTGACTCGCGCCGATTTGTCGGAAATCGTTTATCAGAAGATCGGATTGTCGCGGACGGAGTCGGCGGAGCTGGTCCAGTCGGTTCTGGACGAAATCTGCGACGCCGCGGCGCGCGGGGAAACCGTCAAGCTGTCCGGCTTTGGTTCGTTCGTCGTCCGCTCCAAAGGCGAGCGGGTAGGGCGCAATCCCAAGACCGGGGTCGAGGTGCCGATCCTTCCTCGCCGGGTGATGGTGTTCAAGCCGTCCAACGTGTTGAAGGCGAAGATCAACGGGCGGGAGGAAACCGAAAAGGAGTAAAGCGCTTCCGCGGGCCATCGGACTGGCGTTTCAAGCCCGATCAGCCGATAGTCAGTCATCGCCAAACGGAGGCGCCATGATTCTCTCGCCGCGTGCGTCAACGAACGCGCCGATAGAGAAGAGCCCGGAAGCCTATCGAACGATCCGCGAAGTCGCCGACTCGTTGGATCTGCCTCAGCATGTGCTGCGCTTCTGGGAAACCCGCTTTCCCCAAATCCGGCCGCTCAAGCGGGCGGGCGGGCGTCGGTACTATCGCCCCGAAGACATCGAGCGGCTGAGGCTGATCAAGCGCCTGCTCTACGGCGAAGGCTACACGATCAAGGGCGTCCAGAAGCTCTTCAAGGAACAAGGCGTTCAGGCATTGTCAGTCGCCATTCCGCCGCTCGCTGAATCTTCCGGCGAGACGGCGGCCGCCGGCGAGCCTCCCGCCGGGTTGGCGAACGACCCTGACGACAGAGAAACCCAGCCCGCGCTCTCAGACCATGAGCTTATCGGCGCTGCGCGAAGCGCTGGCCGACATCATGGCGGCGCAACGAATTCTCGCGCAAGCGAGCGCGCCGGTCTCTTGACGAGCCACGTGGAAACGCCGCATTGCGCGGCGCGAGGTCGATGCCTATAAGGAGCGCCGTCGGAGTGTAGCGCAGCCCGGTTAGCGCACTAGTCTGGGGGACTAGGGGTCGTGGGTTCGAATCCCGCCACTCCGACCATCCTTCCCTCATCACGGTTGTGACGAGCTGCTGACCGTCGCGGCGCCAGGTTGTCGGTCCGTGATCGCTTGGTAGACAAGCTGTCTGATCTCGCGCCGGTAATATTGTCGGGTCGGCCCGGGCGCCTGGGTCATCAAGATCCCTATGAGTTCCTCCTTGGGATCGATCCAGAAGTAAGTGCCGGCGAAACCCGCCCACATGTAATCGCCCTGCGACCCTGGAAAGGCGACGATGCCTGGCTCCGGCCGAACAGCAAAGCCGAGGCCGAACGTGTAACCCGCCGAGCCCATGGTCACCTCGCTTGGCTGCATCGCCCGCATCACCTGCGGACCAAGACTATCCGAGCTCATCAGGCCTACGGTGGTGCGGCTCAGGATTTGCGCGTCATCCAGCCATCCGCCGTTCAGCATCATCTGCGCAAAGCGGAGATAGTCGCCCGCCGTCGAAACGCCGCCTGCGCCGCCCGAATCATTGGCCGGACGCGCCGAAACGTCATGCAGCTTGACCGGCGCGCCGGTCGTCGGGTCGGTCGAGAGCGGCTGCGCGAGACGATCGATATTGGGCTTGGGTATGAAGAATCCGGTATCGACCATCTTCAGCGGCTTGAACAAGCGCTCGTCGAGGAAGTCGCTGAGCCGCTGGCCCGAGACCTTCTCGATCACGCGTCCAAGCACGTCCACCGAGACGCTATATTCCCACGCGGTTCCCGGTTGATGGGCGAGGGGCAGCTTGGACAGCCGCTCAATCTCGTCTTCCGGCGTTAGATCCCGCATATCGTAAGTTGCATCGTTCGGCTTGAAGATGCCCGCCTTGAGATAGGCGTCCTTGACCTGAGCGTTGGCCGTGGAATCGCCATAGACGAGCCCCGAGGTGTGGCGCAGCAGATCCTGCACCGTCATCGGCCGGTCGAACGACGCGAGCGCGTAGGTGACCTTACCCGACGCCGGATCAAACTTGGGGACGCTCACCTGAAGGTTGGCGAATTCAGGCAGGAACTTTGCGACCGGATCAGCCAGTTGAAGACGGCCTTCCTCGACCAACATCATGGCGGCGACCGAGACCAGCGGCTTCGTCATCGAGTAAATCTCGAAGAGGGAGTCCTTCGTCATGGGCGTTCCGGCCGCCTTGTCTCTGAAGCCGAAGCTTTCGAAATACGCCACCCGACCCTTGCGCGCGACAAGCACCACAGCGCCGGGGAGCTTGCCCTGGTCGATCTCGCGATTGAAGATTTGGCCAATTCTCTCCAGGCGTTCGGACGAGAGCCCAACCTGTTCAGGTTTCACCGGCTCCAGGGACTGCGCCCACGTTGGCAGTGTCGCAGCCAGATAAAAGAGGCCTGCAAGAGGACCGAATGCGGCCCTTGGACGAGCGCCCGTCCGCCTCGGCCCGAAAGCCGCGCGAGAAAGAAAGCGTGCGCCGATCGACCGCGGCGACCCACTAACTTTTGGCATGCGTGACATGCATCATTCCTCCCTTTGGGTGTTCTTGCCGCGAACCGTATTGGAATTGGCCGACGCGTCGGCGGGCGGGACGGATGCTATCCAATTGGGCGAGGGGGTCAATCTGTCGGGTTTTGCCGACCGCGACTGGCGCAGGCGCGGCGTCGCCGCCCTTGGACGCATGGAGATATGATTCGCATAATAGTTATTATGGAACCTACAGTGAGATAGGATTCTAGCGATGGATAGGATCACGGCAGCGACGCGGGTCCGCACCGCTCTAACCCGGGCGGCTTCCGTCATAAACCCGTCTGGCGGCCAGCACGTCGGCGATATGGTCGCGCGCCCAAAGCTGGAGCCCATCGAGAACCGCCGCGAGCGTCTGGCCAAGGGGCGTGATGGCGTATTCGACCGAAACCGGCATCGTGGGCAGAACGGTCCGGGTGATCAGCCCGTCGCGCTCCATCTGCTTCAGCGTCTGCGACAGCATCTTCTGCGTCACGCCTTCAATGTCGCGCCGTAGCGCGTTGAAGCGCCGGGGTTTGTCGCGAATGAGACCGAGCGTCAGGACCATCCACTTGTCCCCGATCCGATCAAGGAGCATCCGTGTCGGACAGCAGGCTGCGTAAGGGTCCGCTGGCGCGGCCGGTGGTTCCGGCGGGGAAACCAGGTTTCCGGAAGGTGCTTTCTTTACAAGCACATCGATCGTCGTCATGTATCCATCCGACACTAGGTATCTTTCCCATACCGCATCGGAGGCAATCATGAAAGTGGCGCTCATCGGAGCTTCGGGAAACGGCGGTTCGCGCCTGCTGGCGGAACTGAGTCGCCGCGGCCATCAGGTCACGGCGATTGCGCGCAATCCGGACGCGATCGCCAAGCTGCCGGGCGTCACCGCGAAAAAGGGCGACGTCTTCGACAAGCCCGGTCTCGTCCAGCTGCTCAAGGGCCATGACGCCGTGATCAGCGCCGTTCACTTCACCGCGAGCGATCCGAAGCTCCTGATCGAGGCCGTCAAGGAGGCGGGCGTGAAGCGCTATTTCGTTGTCGGCGGGGCCGGCAGTCTCGAAGTCGCGCCCGGTGTGAAGCTGATCGACACGCCGCAGTTTCCCGCCGCGTATAAGGCCGAGGCGGCCAAAGGGCGGCGAATTTCTCGAGCTCCTGCGCAAGGACAAGGAGCTCGATTGGACGTTCCTCTCGCCGTCCGCGATGATTGCGCCTGGCGAGCGCACCGGCAAGTTCCGCTTAGGTAAAGATCAGCTGCTAACCCACGATAAGGGCAGCAACATTTCCTGGGAGGATTATGCGATCGCGGCGGTCGACGAACTCGAGAAGCCAGCCCACATCCGCGAGCGGTTCACGGTCGGCTATTGAAGCGAACGAAGGGGAGGGCGACCCCCTCCCCTTCTCCCGCTTTATCGGGAAGCCCGGCCGGCTGACGCCACCTTGCTCGACCCGTCGCCCTTGAGCGCCGTGAGGAGCTTCTGGCCATCCGGAACGCCCCAACCGGTGCAAGCGTCCCAACCCGTTCCAGCGGCATAGTGTCCGTGCAGCAGGCCTTCCACGTCGTTGTTGCCGGACGTGACGTCCCTAAGCACTCCATTCGGTCCAAACTTCGAATACAGGAGCGCGTTGAAGTTCCCGACCCGCGCCCCAAGCGAAGAGTTTATGCGCGCGATCAAACTGGCCCATAACGGCGCCGAGGCGCTCGTGCCCCCGACAATCTGCATCTTGCCGCCCGACATGGTGAGGTAGCCGGTCGCTGGATCGGCGTCGGCAGCCACGTCTGGAATCGCCCGTCCCGCGAAGTGCCCGGCGTTGACGGACGGCACGACCTTGCCCTTCTGCCAAGTCGGGCAAGGCGTGACGTCGCTGACGCCGCCTCCTGTTCCGCCCCCGCTTGGCCCATCGTTCCAAACGGTCTCGGTGACGTGCGAGGCGCCCTTGGCGGTTTTGCGCACATGCAGCGTCGTGCCGCCGACCGCGAGGACGTAGGGGCTCGTCGCCGGGAAGTTCACATGGGCGCGACCGTCTCGCATCTGAGCCTCGGAGCCATCGTCGCCCGTCGAGACGCAGATGGTGATTCCGAGTTGGGCCGCGGCGAGGAAGCTTTGGTTACAGTGCTGGATCGCCGCCGTCGACCAGATGACGCCCTCGTTGTTGAACGACTCGTTCTCATCCCAGCCCCAGCTGATCGAGACGACCGACGGATCGTTGGTCGAATTCGTTGATCACTTTGCTGAGCGCGTCGACCAGGCCTTTTTCGTCGAAGGTGGCGAAGTAAACCGCGAGCTTGGCTCCGGCCCCCAGCGCGCCGGCGACATCGACGTCGAGCATCACCTCGCCTGTCGAATCCGGATCGCTCGCTGGATCTGTCGACACGCCGTCCACGGCGACGACTTTAACGCCAGGCGCTGCCGAGCCGATCTTGCTAAAATAGCTTGCAACGTCCGAGGTCTCGACCCCACCCCCGAACTCAAGCAGCCCGATGCACTGCTGCTGGGCATTCGCGTTGGGAAAGTTATAGAGCGGCGCAAGCTCGGTCGGCACGAACCACGATCGATTCGGCGTCGCCATGTCCGGCGCCAGATGACGCGCGGCGCGGAAGCCCCGATGCAACATCTGGTGGTTGTTGAGTCCGAACACGCCGGTGATCGCGTCGCCGACTTCGGGTGGGACGGTCACCGGGTCGGTGCGCGCGTGGAAGGCGCCGAGCTTCGGGTTTTCATAGTCCATCAGCGTGACGCCAAAGGCGGCGTTGATGTTGTCGGCGGCGCCGGCGAGACCCATCCGCGCCGAGGCGGGCTCGTTTCTTGTTACGACGAGGCCGTGTTTCTTGGCGAAGGTCTCGATGGCCTGCACGGCCTTCGGGTCCGACCCGTATTCGTGAGCGAGCTGGTCTCGGGTCATGTACTTCCTCTCGGCTGGCAGCTTGTCGTCGAGGGCCGAGAGATCGGGGAGAGGTTTGACCGGCTTCACGCCGATCGTCAGTTCGATCCATTTGCTGGCGCTCGTGTGCCGCACGGCCTTCGATCCGACCGGAATGCGATGCTCGCTTGTCGGCAGCGACACCCTTTGGGCAGCTCCGTTTTTGTTCGTTGTCATTGGAAATATCCTTTTCTGAAATGAAAGTTGGGTCCATCAACTCTGCAATCCGAACGCCCTTTTCTTCCTCCTTTGCGGCTGAGTAAAAGGCCGAACAGCGGTCTAAAGAGCGGCCACCGCGGCCCAACAAACGATGGCGCTGCAGACCGAGCTCCAGCGTCCGTAAGCTTTGTAAATTGTCGCCGCCGCTTGGGCCTGCTGCTTGAGGGTGCCTTCCGCGGCGATCTCGGGGTCTGAAACGTTGCGGATCGCGAGCCACGGCGGCGCGTCGCTGAGCGACTGAGCGACCATCCCGAGCACCGCGTCTCCCATTTCTGAGACGTCTCCGAGGCCCTGAAGCTTGAAGTGATCGTCCGTGGTGTCGAAGCCGAAGAAATCGGTGGTGACGACGGATTGGGAAAGACCCGACGGCGTGACGATGGTGATCGCGGGGGGACGCGTATTGTCCGCCGGCAGCTGCGAGGCGTTCGCCTTGAACAAATCCTTCGCTTGCGAGAAGAATTTCGTCTGCGCAGCCTGGCTCGCGTAGCGCCCGGAAGCGAAGGGCGCCTTTTTCAGCCAGCTCGTCGAGTCAAAACGCACGATGGGGCTGACGACCACGTCGCCGACCTCGAACGTTTTGCCGATCCCGCCCGCGGTTCCTGTCGTGAGAACCAGCTTCGGCTGCACCTCTCCGATGATCTGCTTCCAGAGCTCAGCATTCGGCAGGATCCCGTTCGCGGGAAAGTGCTTGTTGGTGTCTTGCGACAGGTGTGACTCGGACTTGAAGACGACGGCCTTCTTGCCGCCGATGGTGGTCGTCCAGAACGCGCCGAGGCGCTTCGCTTTTACAGCGGGCGAGCCTTTGCTCATCTGGCGCGAGAGCGTCGAAAAGTTGTGGGTGTAGGCAACGTAATCGTTGCGGGAATCTTTTCCCGGCGTCAGCACCCGACTGAGCGCGTGCCCCTCATCCACCGTCCAGGTGACGATCAGCACGTCGGCGCGCGGCAGCGGCTTGGCGCCGCCGGCCGGCGCCGCGTACAGCTGGCGTCGGCGCGAGGCCCTTGGGCCACGGAATGTCGACGAAGCGGCTAAGGCCGGTCGCCTTCGTGAACGCGAGGAAGGCTACGCCTTCCGGGCCATCGGAGTTGAAATCGATGATGTCGCGTTGAATGTCGTCGAGACTTGCGTCCTGCGCGGCCGCGGCGCGCGACGTGAACGCCGATTTCGGAATTGACACGGTTGCAGGATCGACGCCGATATTCCGCGCGATCCAGGCGCGATCAACGATCACGAGCCCCTCCCAAAATCAATTGATGGCCGCTCGAAATAGCCGCGGCGGAAATACAAAAAAGCAATTGTCCGCTACACGATTTTAGCCTCGCGGCCTGTGAGCGCCATCACACAACCGCGCGTTTCGGCATCAGTTAAAGCCCCGCGCTCGTGCGCGAGCGGTTCATGCTCGGGTGCTGAACGCGCGCGGAAGGCAGGGCAAAGGCCCTGCCCCGGCGGGCTCCCGCCCAGTCGTCAGGCCGCCGCTCTACCGGCTTCGCTCGCCGCCGCGGGCAGCAAAACGGCTCCTCTGGCTTTCAACCGGGCAAGCGCGCGGGCGCGTGACGCGTCGCTCTTGCAGGCGACAGCGTCGGCTAGGATCTGCACCTCGTAGCCCCTGGCGAGCGCGTCCTTGGCTGTGGCCGTGACGCAGGCTTTGGCCATCAGCCCGGTGAGGACGAGCGTCTTCACGCCATGGGCCTGAAGCCAGCGGTCAAGCTCAGGATTGACGAAGGCGCTCTCGGCCCATTTGGGAAAGTATGGCGTCCCTTCGAGCGGCAGCTTGTCGCTCCATCGCGCCCCCTCGGAACCCGCGATGCTCGCGTATCGGCGAAGCAGGTTCATCAGGAGATCGCCGGGGCGAAATTCGTTGCCGATCGCTACGATAAGGTCGCCAGCGGCTCTTGCGTCCGCCATAGCCTTCGCAGCGGCGCTCAGAACGGGGGAAACCTGATTCCGGTCGACCGGCATTCTGCCCGACGAATTGAGAAAGTCGCGCTGAAAATCGATCATGAGGAGCGCGCGGCGCGCGGGAGCGTTGCGACCACGTGAGATCATGAGCCTATCTCCCTGGTTTGAGAGCCGTCGCCGAGACGGCGGCGTCGAGATGGGTCAGTTCCTGGACGATCGGACACGGCAGCTTGGGATCGCGGGCGCGGCAACGCGCGAGGAACGCGTTCAATTCGTGCTGGAGACGCGCAATCGCCTCGGCTTCGCGAGCCAGCGACGCGATCTTGTCCTCGACCATCGCGCGTAAGGAGGCGCAGAAGGTTTGACCCTCCTTCAGCTTGCCCTGCAGCGCCTGGATCTCCTTCAGGCTGAAACCAAGCTGCTGGGCCAGCCTGAGATAGCGGAGCATGTTCAGCGTCCGGTCGTCATAATGCCTCGGACCGTCCGATTTTCGCGGTTGCTGAATGAGTTCCCGGCGTTCGTAGAAACGGATTGTCTCCACACCGACGCCGACTTGCTTGGCCAACTGGCCGATCGTTCTCCTCTGGCCCATGACAATCGCCTCCGGGTCGGTCCCTAGCAGCCGTACCATGGTACGGAGTTAAGAGGCTTGTGGAGGGGTTGCTTAAACGCAGCACGCTCTGATGCGGCGTTCCGGTCGTTGGCCTCCGCGCAGAGACGTCAATCGCCGTATGAATGCGGTTTCAGCAACCTAGCCTGAAGACCGCCAAAGCTACGCCCGCCCATCCGTTCCGGACGAAACCAGCCTCAGACGATGTCATTGACGTCTGTGCGAGCGAAATCCTCGCCAACATAAAGAAGACGGGCGCACCGTCTTTTCGCCGCGCCATACGACAGGCAGTCGCCCATGTTGAGGCCACGCCGGCCCGCGCCGAATGTCTCGCGTCCGGCAATCGCAAAAGGAATCGCGTCGGCCTCATAGTCCGTAATCTCGATCGCCAGACGCGACGCAGCGGCGCGCACTAAGCTGTGGGCTTCCGAAGGCGTAAGGCGGCGCTCGCGGACAATCGCAAGCGCCGCCTCGAACACATTGAAACAGGTTGTGAACGCGCTCGTCCGAACCACCTCTTCCGCGAGCTGCCGCCAACCGGGCTCCTCCAGAATGATGGCTGCGAGCGCCGATGATTCGACCATAAGCGTCCCGGTCATTCCTCCTCCCCCCATTCCCGATCGAAGAAGGCCTTATCGGCCTTGCGGCCCGTGCGCGGCGCGGCGCGCACCCGCGCGTGAATGTCGGCCAGTCGTTCAGCGACGGGCCGGGCGCGATCGTCGCGTTCGAGGGCTTCTTCGCAAGCGACCCGAACGGTCTCGGTCAGGCTGAGATTTCTGACCCGAGCCAGCTTTCGCACCGCTTCCGTCGCGGCGTCATCTTTGATGTGGAGGGGCATTCGATGACCCTGGCGCGTGTACACGTCTACACCGAAATATATACACCGAAGGCCGCCTGCGGCAAGTCTTCGCTATCGACAGTCTTCGCTTCACGCGCCCATGAGTTCGGCCAGCGTCAGCGCGATCACTTCGGTCGCCTTGTAGAGGTCCGACAACGGCAGGCGCTCATCGGCGCGATGGGCGTTGGCTTCTTCGATCGTACGGGGACCGGCGCCATAGAGCACGATCGGAACGCCCGCCTTCGCGTAATGGCGTGCATCGGTGTAGAGCGGCACGCCAGAGGCGACGATCGGCTCGCCCATGACGCGGGTCGCCTGGCGACACAGCGATCTCGGTCAGCTTCGCCCCGGCGGCGATCGGCGTCAGCGGCTCGGCCAGCAGGATGCGCCGGACATCGACCTTGGCGGCTGGATGAAGCGCCGCCGCGCCGGCGATGACGGCGCGCAACTCCGCCTCGACCTCGGCAGGGTTCTCCTCCGGCACGATGCGCCGGTCGAGGCGGAAGGTCACACGATCCGGCACGACATTGGTGTTGATCCCGCCCGAAATCAGCCCGACCGTCATCTGCGGCGAGCCGATGCCGGCGATGGCCGAGGTTCGCGCTTGAAGCCCGGGGCGCCAGCCATAAAGCGCGGCCAGAATTGCGTTCGCCGCTTCGAGCGCGTCGACCCCGGTCGAGGGGCGGGCGGCATGGGCCGAGCGGCCAAGGACCTCGACCTCCAGGTGGAGGGCGCCGTTATGGGCGGTGACGACCGCATACGAGAAGCCCGCGCCGATCGCCAAATCCGGATGCGAGAGGCCAGTCTCGAGCAGGTAGCGCGGACCGATTTCGCCGCCCGCTTCTTCATCATAGGTGACGTGCAGTTCGACCGCGCCGTTCAGCGCCGCGCCGCACTTTTCGAGGGCCAGCATGGCGAAGGCGTAAGTCGCGATGTCCGATTTTGAAACCGCGGCCCCGCGCCCCACCATCCAGCCGTCGACGATCTCGGCGCCGTAAGGATCGTGCGTCCAGCCTGAACCCGGGGGCACCACGTCGCCATGGGCGTTGAGCGCGATCGTCTGCCCCTGCCGGAACCGACGCCTAACGATCAGGTTGGTCGCCGAGATCATGCCGTTGGCTTTGACGAGGCTCTCAGGAACTTTGTGCCGCTCGACCTGAAAACCAAGTCCTTCCAGGAGCGTGGCGACGGCTTCTGCGGAGCGGCTGCAGTCTCCAGGCGGATTGTCGGACGGAATCCTGACAATCTCGGCAAGGAAGCGCGTCTCAGCCTCGGCGTGCTCCCGCACAAATTCGTGGATCGCGCTCTCGACTGGCGTCACCCCATTCCCCCCACCATCGAACGCTACGCCTCGAAGCCCTCAATGCGCATCCCATCATAAGCGGGCGTCACATTCGCGGGCAGGCTCGCACGCAAGGTCTCGTAATCCAGATCGGTATGCAAGTTGGTGAGAATGGCGCGGCGCGGCCTCATGGTCTCGATCGCCGCCAACGCGTCGTCAAGGCTGAAATGGGACGGGTGAGAACGATAGCGCAAGGCGTCGATGATCCACAGGTCCAAGCCTTCGAGGAATGGGCGGCTCGCTTCGGGAATGCGTTTCACATCAGGCGTATAGGCGAAGGTCCCGAAGCGAAAGCCGAGCGCGCTGATCTCGCCGTGGTCGAGATCGAAGGGCATCGCCTCGATCGCCCCGCCAGAACCCTCGATCCGGCACAGTTCGCCGGCGGCAAGGCGCACGTCGGTTGCGATCGGCGGGTAGGAACTCCCTTCAGGCGTCTGAAAAATATAGGAGAACGATCGACGGACGATAAGCGAAGTCGGCTCGTTCATGTGGACGTCGACGCGGCGACCCATGATCAGGCAGAGCGGTCTCAGATCGTCGATGCCGTGGGTGTGGTCGGCATGGGGATGGGTGATGAGGATGCCGTCGAGCCGCTTCACGTTGGCGTCGATCAACTGCTCGCGCAGATCGGGCGAGGTGTCGACGAGAACGGCGGTGGCGCCTTCCCCGCCAAAGCGTTCGACAAGCATCGAGCAGCGCCGGCGGCGGTTTTTCGGGTTCGCCGGATCGCAGGCGCCCCACCCTTGCCCGACGCGCGGCACGCCGCCGGACGAACCGCAGCCTAGAATCGTCAGGCGGAGCGTCAATGCGAGGATCCGACAGCCTGCGGCAGCGTGCCGACAGCCTGCGGAAGCTTGCCGGCGGCGTGCGGTAGCCTGCGAAAGATTGCGTGCGTGTTGGCGCGCGTGGCGTCGGCGAGCGCTTCGGGTGTAATCCCGCGCGCTTCGGCGACCACGGCCGCCGTGGCGACGACAAACGCCGGCTCATTGCGGCGACCGCGGTGGGGAGTCGGCGCGAGATAGGGCGCGTCCGTCTCGACCAGAATGCGGTCGAGCGGGACGTCGCGCGCGATGGCGCGCAGGCCCTCGGATTTCTTGAACGTCACCACCCCGGAAAACGAGATCAAGAGGCCAAGGTCGAGCGCCGTCTCGGCGAGTTCGCGTGAGCCGGTGAAACAATGGAGCAGAGCCCGGAACCGCCCCTGCCCCATTTCGCGGGTCAGGATCGCGGCGATGTCGTCGTCGGCGTCGCGCGCATGGATGACGAGCGGAAGTTCAAGCTCGCGGGCAAGCGCAATATGCCCGCGAAAGACCCGTTGAGCGACGTCCCGGGGGGCGCTGTTATAGTGGTAGTCGAGACCCGCCTCCCCGATCCCGACGCATTTGGGGTGGCTGGCGAAGGCGCGCATCGCGTCGAAATCCTCCGCATCCTCCCCGGCCGCCTCATGCGGATGCGTGCCGACGGTGAAGAAGACGTCGTCGTATCGCTCGGCAATCGCGACCACACCCGGCGCCTTCGACACTTTCGTGCCAATCGTGATCATGCGCTCGACGCCGGCCGCCCGCGCGCGCTCGACGACCCCGTCGAGGTCCTCGGCGAAATCGGGAAAATCGAGGTGGCAATGACTGTCGATGATCGTCATTCGCTACCCCTTCTCCCCTCGGGAGAAGGTGGCCGGCCATAGCCCGTCAATCGACGGGCGTTCTGACGAACGCCCTCTGGTCGGCCGGATGAGGGCTTTTAGACCGAGGGGCCTGAATCCCTCACCCCTGCCCCTCTCCCAGGGCGAGAGGGAAACATGCATCTTCACTTCACCGGCTCCGCTTCGACATAGCGAGGAAACACCGGCGCGGGCGCAGGCAGCGCCCTGCCCGGCTCGAGCCGATGCGGCGCGTCCAGGCGGCCGGCTGCCTCGCCAGCGTCGAGCGCCGCGAATGTCCGGGCCTCCGGCGGCACGCCAAGGAGGTCGAGAAGGCCGCCCATGCTCCCCGGCATCGCGGGCTGCAGCAGGATCGCGGCGATGCGCAAGGTTTCCATTGTTACGTAGAGCACGAGCCCCCCACGCGCCGGATCGCTCTTGGCAAGCTTCCAGGGCTCGGCATTGGCGAAATAGCGATTGGCCTCCGACACGACCTCGAAGACGGCGCCGATGTAGAGACTGAGCGCAAAGCTCTGCATGTGCCGGCGCGCTTCGCCAAGCAGCGCGTCGGCGCGCGTCAGCATCGCCAGATCCTCCTTCGCGGGCGTCGCCTTGCGCCAGTCGGGCGTGCGCGCGCCGGCCTTGGCGATCATCGTCAGCGAGCGTTGCGCAAGATTGCCGATGTCGTTGGCGAGATCGGCGTTCATGCGGGCGACGATCGCCTCATGCGAGTAGCTGCCGTCCTGGCCGAACGGAACCTCCCGCAGGAAGAAATAGCGGACAGCGTCGAGGCCATAGGCGTCGACCATCGCCTTCGGGCTGACCACGTTGCCGACCGACTTCGACATTTTCTCGCCGCGGTTGAACAGGAAGCCGTGCACGACGACCTGTTTCGGCACGGGCAGGCCGAGCCGACATGAGGAACGCCGGCCAGTAGATGGAATGGAAGCGCGTGATGTCCTTGCCGATGACATGCGCGTCCGCCGGCCAGAATTTCGTTCGCGGGCCGTCATCCGGAAAGCCGGTCGCCGTGATGTAATTGGTCAGCGCGTCGACCCAGACATACATCACGTGCTTCGGGTCGCCAGGAACGGGCACGCCCCATTTCAGCGTCGCGCGGCTGATCGAGAGATCGGACAAGCCGCGCTTCACAAAGGCGACGATCTCGTTGCGATAGGTCTCGGGCGTGACGAAGTCGGGATTGGCTTCGTAATGCGCCAAGAGCTTATCGGCATAGGCTGAAAGCTTGAAGAAGTAGCTTTCCTCCTCAACCCATTCGACCGGCGCGCCGCTCGGCGCGAGCTTCGTTCCGTCCGGGCCCGTCGGTCAGCTCGCCCTCGTCGAAATAGGCTTCGTCGCGGACCGAATACCAGCCCGCATATTTCGACAAATAGACATCGCCGTTCGCGGCCATCCGCTCCCAGATCGCCTGGGAGGCGCGAGCGTGCCGTGGTTCCGTCGTGCGCACGATGTCGTCGGCTCGGGCGTTCAGCATGTCGCCCATCGCCTCGAATTCCGCGGCGACGCGATCGACAAACTGCTGCGGCGTCACGCCCTCGCGCGCCGCCGCCTGCTGAACTTTCAGGCCATGCTCGTCCATGCCGGTGACGAACAGGGTCTCGCGCCCGTCGAGCCGCATGAACCGCTGGATCGCGTCGGTCGCGATGCGTTCGTAAGCGTGCCCGATGTGAGGCGCGCCGTTGGCGTAGGGGATCGCCGTGGTGATGAAGAAGCGGCTCATGCGCGCCGTCGTAAAGCAAAAATTTTTGAGCGGCGATGAAAATTTAAAAACGATGCGCGTTCGTGATCAGCTAGAGCACAACCTGCGGACGCTGCCTTTCAAGTAGGTCGCGCGACTTTTAGGGCGCGACCTTGTTTAATAAGACTGCCTGTAGGTCGCCGGATAATGCCCTAAGCTTGTCTGATATCGCAGTCGTTTGGGCGCTCAGCCCCCCTCGGACTGGAGAGGGCACGCCATTTGATCCTCCGCCGCAAATATCGCCGTTCACGTGTGCATTAAGGGCATTAAGCTGCGAAAATAAGTCATTGAACGTTGGTGTCGCGCGATCAATGGCCTCCCGCTGAGTGTTATAGCCGCTTATGTAACCTTTTGCAGCGTCGATAGCCCTGCTTACGTCAACGAGAGCATTGACGTCCGATTTTACGGCATAGATAATAGGCTGATTCTGCTCCACGTTATTCACTATTATTTTGGCGCGAGGCAGGCCTGAACTTTCAATGTCGTTCGGATCCACCCGAAAAGTCAGAGTGTAGACGGGAGGGGAGACCGGGATTGGCTTGGGGCCAGGATCTGGAACAGGGATGGGTTTATATGATGCTGCTGCCGCCCCGATTAGCGCGGCTAATACAGCGGCAATGGGTGGTGCCACAATTGCAATCTTTCTCCACCAACGCTCATCCTTAGCAGGTGAAAGCTCCTCCTCGAGCCCGACTTCGAGCAAGAGTCCGGGAGGCGGGTCAGCTCCTCTCCAACTAACTCTGGCCGGGCCTTTTGCTGCCTCCAACAATGACAAGGACACGGGCACGCCAGACGGATCATACGCCTCTGTGATAACGGCGCTTGGGATGTCCAAAGCGGGGCACCGCCATGCACGAGTGTGCGAATCCCAGTCATCCGCCGTTACTCTGATCGGAAATATGACCTCTGGCATTTTAACCGCTCCCGCCCATGGACACAGTTCAGCCTTTTTCAGATTGAGATGCAACAACGACAAGCTTGGATACAGTAACACCGTGCGTCATTGCGCGGATTTATCAGCTAGCCCGACCTAACGGGGCAGCCCCGCTCAATCCTTGTACCCATCTTTCGTCCGACAGGGCCCGCTGGCAGCCCTGGTATCTGAAGGACAGAAGATTGCGGCGCATGACGAGCTTGTAGCGGTCGTCCTTTGGGCTGCGCCGAACCTAGAATGGAAGTGGAGGACGACTCATTCCCTTCACCGTCCCGGCGCGGTGGCCGCGATCTCGGCGAACAACGCCAGAATATGCAGCTTGCGGTCGAGATTGAGCTCTTCCGTCTCACGCTCGGCGTCTCGAATCCGGTCCCAAAGACCGCCAATCTCCTCCACCCTGAAGGAGCCGGGCTCGACGTCCCGCGCATAGGTGACCATCCAGTCGTAGAGTTCGCGATGGAAGGCCTGGAAAGCCTCGTCTCCCGCGCGCCCGCTGACCGCATCGGCGAGTTCGCGACCGCGCGGGGATCGGGGCGCGGCAGGCCCGCGACGATCGAATTGACGAGGGCGCCAACCCCCTCCGATTCGGGCGAGAGGCGGACGAGCGCCTCCCGGACCGATCCATTGGCGCGCTTGGCCGCAACGGCGATGGCTTCACGGCTGGCTTCGCTCCACGGGGACCCAAGGCCGATCGCGGCTCGAACAATCTCGTCTTCCGAAAGCGGCTCGAGCCGCAAACGACGGCAGCGCGAGCGGATCGTCGGCAGCACCTGGCCCGGCCGATGCGAGATGATCAGGATCAGCGAGCGTTGCGGCGGCTCCTCAACCATTTTCAATAAAGCATTGGCGCTGCTGCGATTTAGGTCCTCGGCCGAATTGACGATGGCGATCCGCCAGCCGCCGAAGGCGGCGGAAAGCTGGAAGACCTGCAGCCCCTGCCGCACGGCGTCAATGGAGATCTCGCTCGCGAGCTTCTTCGACGCGCCCTGCCATTCCCGGCGGATGAGAGAAAAATCGGGATGGGCGAGCCCTGCGAGCAGCCGCGCCGCCTGATGGGTGGGTTCGACATGAAGATTGCGCGCCTCTTCGACCGCCTTCGCGGCCGGATCGGGGTTGGCGAGCACAAAACGAGCGAACCGCCAGGCGAGCGTCGCCTTGCCAATTCCCTCCCTGCCCCCGATCAGCCAGGCGTGCGCGAGCCGGCCCTCGCGATAGGCTGACAGCATTTCCGCTTCCGCGCGTTCGTGGCCGACGAGCGCATAGACGTGGCGCGGATGGGGCGCCCCAGCCAACGCGTCGGCTTCGGGAAGATCGTCGGTTTCGGCTTTCTTCGGTCGAGGCGGGTTCATGCGAGGAACTGAGGCGCTAAGATTCTGCAAGCCCCTCGTCTCGAGGCGCCGCGAAGCGGTCTCGACGGACGCCGCAAGAGGCCCCGACGTTGAGGGCGCGAGAAGGCTTCGAGACACCGCGCTCTCGCGCGGCTCCTCAGCATAAGGGTCGGGAGCTGGCGCTGCTGGGAAGTCCTCATGCGCGCTTGGCCTTGAGCCCGCCCGCCGGATCGAGCCTCCTCTCGACCGCCGACCAAATGGCGGCGGCGACCTCGTCTTCGCTTCGATCGGCGTCGATGACGACGCAACGCAACGGCTCGGCCGCGGCGATGTCGAGAAACGCCTGCCGAAGGGTTTTATGAAAAGGCAGTCCCTCCGATTCGAACCGGTCGGCGGACCCCCTGCCCTCCCTTCGCTTCGTGGCCCGTTTGAGGCCGAGTTCCGGATCGAGATCGAGGATCAGCGTGAGATCGGGCCGGTTCGCGCCGACCGTCAGGCGCTCGAGCGAGGCGATGAACGTCGTGCGGCAGATTCCCGGCCACGCCTTGATAAGCCCGGGTCGAATTGGCGAACCGGTCGGAAACGACCCAGGCGCCGCGCGCGAGCGCCGGCAGAATGGTGTGGTCGAGATGGTCGACCCGCGCGGCGGAAAACAACAGCGCCTGCCCCGCGGCGCTAAATCCGCTCGCGAAGCCGGAGAGAATTGCCTCGCGCAACGCCTCGGCGCCCGGCGACCCTCCGGGTTCGCGCGTGCGAACCACCGCAAGCCCAACCGTGGCGAGGCGCGCCTCGAGCCGCTTGGCCTGCACGGACTTGCCCACGCCCTCGCCCCCCTCGAGGGTGACGAAGCGTCCTCTTGTCTGCGTGGTCATGGGCGCCGCGCAATTTCCGCTTCCACCCCGATCCAATCGCACCGTACGAAGCCCAAAGCTGGTCCTTCCGCAAGCGGCGTTTCAAGCTCCGCCGACGGCCTTTTCAGCATGGTTCCGCACGAATTGGCAACGAGCGCGATCTCATTAAGGTCCGCTAGCGCAAAGAGCGCCCATCGGCCCTCCGGAGGCGCGGTCCGCGGTGGCGCTCCACTGCATCGCAGTGTAAGGGTGCCTCGGGAGGCGTGCGACGCCGGGTTGGCGATCGGCGGCGGCCAGTCATGCTGACAACGCAGTAGGGGGGCGATCAGATGAGTGCGCAAGATAAGCTGCAACGAACCGTGCTGCCGATTCCAGATCAAACGCCTGTGGGTCTCACGACCTACGACGCGAAAGATCCGGATACGAAATTTCCTCCCATCCGGCAGTTGCGGCCGCCCGCCGGAGCGCCGAACGTCCTCATCGTGCTTATCGACGACGTCGGATATGGCGCATCAAGCGCCTTTGGCGGTCCGTGCTACACCCCGAATTTCGAAAAGCTTGCGGCCAACGGACTTAAGTTCACCCGGTTCCACACGACCGCGCTCTGCTCGCCAACTCGCCAGGCCATGTTGACCGGCCGCAATCATCATTCCGTCGGCATGGGCGGCATCACCGAAATCGCGACCTCGGCGCCCGGCTACAACTCAATCCTGCCGAACACCTGCTCGCCTCTGGCGCGGACCCTCAAGCTCAACGGCTACTCGACCTCGCAATTCGGCAAATGCCACGAGGTGCCGGTCTGGCAAACCAGCCCCATGGGCCCGTTCGACTCCTGGCCGACCGGCGGTGGGGGGTTCGAGTATTTCTACGGCTTCCTCGGCGGCGAGACGAACCAGTATTATCCGGCATTGTATGACGGCACGACCCCGATCGAACCGGACAAGACTCCCGAGGAAGGCTATCACCTCACCACGGACATGACGACGAAAGCGATCAACTGGATCCGCCAACAGAAGGCGCTCATGCCCGACAAGCCGTTTTTCACTTACTTTGCGCCCGGCGCGACGCACGCGCCCCACCATGTTCCGAAGGAATGGTCAGACAAGTACAAGGGCAAATTCGACCACGGCTGGGACAAGCTGCGCGAAGAGACTTTCGCTCGCCAGAAGACGCTCGGCGTCATCCCCGGGGATTGCGAGCTAACTGCACGCCATCCCGAGATTCCGGCGTGGGACACGATCACCGCGGCGATGAAGCCGGTGCTCGCGCGCCAGATGGAAGTCTATGCGGGCTTTCTCGAGCACACCGATCATCACGTCGGGCTGTTGATGGACGCGCTCAAGGACCTCGGCGTCCTTGACGATACTCTCGTTTACCTGGTGATCGGCGACAACGGCGCGTCCGCCGAAGGCTCGCTGCAGGGCTGCTTCAATGAGATGGCGCCGCTGACCGGATTCGCGCAGCTCGAGACCGCCGAATTTCTGACTGAGCGGCTGGACAAGCTCGGCGGCCCCGAGGCGTACAACCACTACGCAGTCGGCTGGGCGCACGGGCTATGTGCGCCCTACCAGTGGACGAAGCAGGTCGCCTCGCACTTTGGCGGCACGCGCAACGGCACGATCGTCCACTGGCCCAAGGGCATCAAAGCCAAGGGCGAGATCCGCACTCAGTTTCACCACGTGATCGATATTGCGCCGACCATCCTCGAAGCCGCGGGCCTGCCCGAGCCGATCTTTGTCAATGGGGTGCAGCAGCGCCCGATCGAAGGCGTCAGCATGCTCTACGCCTTTGACGACGCGAAGGCCGCGGAGCGGCGCGAGACGCAATATTTTGAGATGGCGGGCAACCGGGGCATCTATCACAAGGGCTGGACCGCGGTTACGCGGCACCGCACGCCCTGGGAGACGGGCCAGGTCAAGCTGCCCGCCTTCGATGACGATGTCTGGGAGCTTTACGACACAACGACGGATTGGACTCAGGCGAAGGACCTCGCCAAGCAGCATCCGGACAAGCTGCGGGAGCTGCAGCGGCTTTGGCTGATCGAAGCGGTGAAGTACAACGTCCTGCCGCTGGACGACCGCTTTGCCGAGCGGGCCAATCCGGACATCGCCGGGCGCCCGCAATTGATCAAGGGGAACCGACAGCTTTTGTTCCGCGGCATGGGCCGGCTGACGGAAAGCTCGATCGTCAACACCAAGAACAAGTCGCACGCGCTGACCGCCGAACTCATCGTGCCGCCAACCGGCGCTGAAGGCGTCATCATCGCGCTGGGCGGAATCATCGGCGGCTGGAGCCTCTACGCCAAGGGCGGGAAGCTCAAATATTGCTACAATTTCTATGGCGTGAACCGGTACACGATCGAGGGTTCCTCGACGATTCCCTCCGGCGCGCATCAGGTGCGGATGGAGTTCAACTACGACGGAGGCGGGCTCGCAAAAGGCGGGACCGTCACGCTCTACGTCGATGGCGGCAAGGTTGGCGAAGGCCGCGTCGAGATGACGGAGCCGATGGTGTTCTCGGCGGACGAGACCTGCGATGTCGGCGATGAATTCGGTTCGCCCGTGACCTACGACTATCCCAATGCCGAAAAAGTTCAGCGGCGAGGTGACCTGGGTGGAGATCGACCTCGGGGAGGACGCCGTCAAACTCGATCACCTCATCACGCCTGAACAGCGCCTGCAACTCGCGATGGGAACTCAATAGACCATCTTCCGACGGGCGATGAGATCCAAGCAGCTCCGCTGCCGTCAAAGGACAGGATGCCTCCTACCGCGAATTGAGGCCAGGCGAGAGGTATCGCTCGGACGGAAATCCATGTCGGACGGAAATCCATTGCAGAAAATTAGAAATCGGATTATGCTTTCCTCATGAACAATCTCGTCGTTTCGCATGACAAGACCAAGTGCGCCCCGCCCCGGGGTCCTTCTCGAGCAAGCGAGAGGCGCGAGAAAAATTCGTGCGCCGAGAATCCCGCGTAACCCATTGATAAGTCTCGATTCGGACGAGAGAATCCAAAGAAATCCAAGGAAATCCAATCGCTGAAAAGTTGGGTTTCAGCGGCCAAACGGTCCGTTTCAAGAAAACCAAAATCGACAGGATGAGCGTCCCGCTCGGCCGCCGGGGAACCGAGGCGGCGCTCAGAAGTACAAAGACGCCTAGTACTCGGCCCGGGCGGTCTTCGCGGACTTCACGTGATCGAACGCGCCGGTCGTCGGCTTCTTGGGCGGCAGACGAACCGGTCCCGAATAATACAGCGCCCGCTCGGCGCTGGCATGAAGTTCGGGGCGGCGCGGGGGCGCGATGGCGCGCGCCGAGACTCGGATCGAGGAACCAGAGGAAGACGAGCCAGAAGCCGCCACGGCCGTTGAGCTGCGATTGAGGCTAAGGTCGAACGGGCGCGGCGGGGGCAACGGAACGGGGCCTCTCGACAGATGCGCGGAATGGATTGGCTCGGGCGGCGTCGGGTCTGTGTCGCCGGATTCAGGAGGCGCCGGGACGGAGTCCACGGGCGAGGCTGCGACTCGCACGGGCTCGGGCGGGGGCGGCTCAGGCGCGCTTGCAACCTGCACCGGCGGGGGCTCTGGCGCAGGCGCCGGCGCTGGTTGAGCCTCAGGTTGCGGCTGTGGCTGTTGTCCGCCGCGGCCGCCGGAGAAGAACGACCAGATGGTGTCGGTCTGCTCCGCGGCGGCGTTCGCCACCATGACGGACGCGCTTGGGAAGCCGATCATGTTGGCCGGCGAGCCATCGGTGCGAAGGCTCGCAAGCAATTGCGAATTGTCCGACCCCTCGATCGGCGCGGGTCCGACATAATCGACTTTGACCTTGGCCGTGCCCATGGCCTTCATGTCGAGGACCTCGGCGACCCGCGAGGATACGTCCATCACTCGCCCGGCATGATAGGGGCCGCGATCGTTGACCCGCACGATCACGGAATAGCCATTGCCGAGATTGGTGACCCGCGCATAGCTGGGCAACGGCATCGTCGGATGAGCGGCCGACAGCGAGGCCATGTCATAGACTTCCCCGTTGGCGGTGCGGCGGCCGTGGAACGCCGCGCCGTACCAGGAGGCCATGCCGACCGCAGTATAGGAGGGGTTCTCAGCGGGATAGTACCGGTGGCCAGCGACCGTGTAAGGGCGGCCGACCAGATATTGTCCCCCGCCCCGAGGCACCCGTTCGCCATCGGCGACGACCTTCGCGCTGGCATGGCCGTATTTGGATTGGGAGAAATGTTCGTGGCCGTGAGAATAGGACACACGGGCAGGCTGTGGCGTCGCGCAGGCGGTAAGCGCCAACGCTGACACGCCGACGCTGATGGCGCCTCGCCATCTTCGCTTGCCCGCATAAATCTGCGGTTTGAGGCCCGAAACGCTCATCACGCTTACTCGGGGCGCGCATCAGCGCTAGGTTCGAGCTTCAAACGCTGAGCCCGCCACGGCGACAGAATCTTTCCAAACCATCAAGCCCGCTGCGCACTATTGACCCTGCTTCGTTTCGAATTCGCTAACGAATTCCTTCCCCACGAATGAGGGCAGACCTCCGACGCCGAAGAGGCGTCCATCGCGATTCGCTTTCAGATCCCGCCGTCCGCCGCATTTCCGCCGCGAGGAGTGACGCCCAATCGCGGCAAGAACGTGGCCAGGTCCCGCCGCCGAACCCGGGCCTTGGCTGCCTGCTAGCCCCCTCCAAATCCGAACATGCCCGCATCGCGAGCGGTCTTTCCAGATCCCGGCTGACCGACGCCGGACCGCCTCCCCAGGCGCCGACCGACCGTTGAATCAGACACCGCCTCAGACCTGCGCTCGCATCATGCGGCGACGAAACTGCTCAAAGAAGACAGGGCGGTCCGAGCGCCGAGGCATTCGAACCGCCCAGTTTTTCGGAAGCGACTTGGTTTGCCAGACGAACTTGCTGCAAGCCCTCCCGGCCGGTGCTAGTCGCGTCGCCTCCATTCGTCGTCGCGTTGCTCATCGGATTGAAGGGGGTTCTCAACCCGAAGGTCCAGGTTCAAGCCCGTCGCGACGTCACGCTTTAATCACACTCCATGGCAAACGTCCACTAAAATATAGCATTCCCGCTGTCACTGAAGTTTCATCCACAGGAACATCAGCGCGGTTGCGTTACGTGAATTGGCGACGATTGCTGGCCACCGCCCGTGGAGTTCGCGGGGTTTCACTGTGATGTAGCCTGATCCGTGACGTCATTCGCCGATCAGGTGCATGGCGATCTCTCGCCGATGAGGCCCGCGCCGATGCTCAAAGACATAGATCCCCTGCCAGGTCCCCAACGCGAGTCGCCCCTGCATAATCGGAATCGCGAGCTGGACGCCCGTGAGAGCAGTGCGGATATGCGCCGGCATATCATCGGCGCCTTCGTCATCGTGCCGATAGCGCCCCGCCTCCTCAGGCGCAACGCGATCGAAGAAGGTCTGGAGGTCGGCGCGAACGTCCGGCGCGGCGTTCTCCTGAATGAGCAATCCGGCCGATGTGTGCCTGCAAAACAAGGTCAACAGGCCGGCGTTCAGGCCGTGAGGGCTGAGCCAATTCAGGACGTCGCGCGTGATCTCGACGAGTTCGCGGCCGCGGGTGGAGATCGAAAGACTATCGACGAATTGCCGCATCTCGATAATCGCTGTCGTCGCGTGGACCGGAGCCTCGGGAACACGTCCGTGATTTGGGCGTTACTCGGGCGCCCGCGCGAGCAATAGACCCAAGAGAGGCCAAAATGCGGCTTATCATACTTATCATTCTGCTTGTTCTGATAGTCGGCGCCCTCCCCTCTTGGCCGTATAGTACCGGTTGGGGCTACTACCCAGTAGGCGGCCTCGGGACCTTACTGATCATAGTCCTTATTCTGGCTCTGCTAGGATACGTATAGGTGCGAATCCGCGCTCAGGCGCATCAAAACAAGCTTATCCCCGCCGCGCCAGCGGCGGGGACTTACAAATGCCGTGACTATAGCCCGCGGTGGGCAATCGCTTGCGCTTTACCGGCGCCAGACGACGCCAGCCAGGAAGCCAAGCCCAATTGCAAGCGCGAGAGTCGCGAGCGGGCGCTCCTGAATCGCATCCTCAAGTGTGTCGCCGAGAGAGGAGGCCTGCGATTGCGCGGTGTTGGCCACAACGCCCAACCGATCTGAGGCGTCGCTTACCATCGAGCCCATATTGGAGCGCGCGTGCTTTAGGCCTCGCCTTGCCTGCTCTTGGGCCACCGCTCCGATATCGCTCGCAGCATCCGAAATCTGGTCAGAAAGACCTCCGATTGCACTTCTCATATCCGCCATCTCCTTCTCCAGGCGAGCAAAGGCGCTGTAATCTCCTTTGTCTCGCGTTCTGTCGTCTCGTTCGGCGTCGGACAGAAATTCAGACATCATCTGTTCCTCCGGAACACCACGGTCAGTGAAAACGCTGAGACATCCCTAATGTTCCCCGCCATGGCGATTTAGCGGTCCTCGTCAACGTAGAGTCGTTGCTTGATGATCAGCGCCACCATCAGAATTGGCGACGAAAGGAACGCCCCCATGGGCCCCCAAAGCCAAGTCCAGAACGCGAGAGAGAGCAAGACCGCGAGCGCGTTGAGCTCCAGGTGGCGTCCGATAATGGTCGGGGTCAAGAATTGGCCCTCCACCGTGATCAAGACAAGAAATCCGGCAGCAGGAAGGAGGCCCAAGGCGATCGTGGGCTCAGCCACCACTCCGACGATGACCAGAACCACGAACATGGCGATCGGTCCGACGATCGGAATAAAGTTCAACGTCGCCGCAAGCGCGCCAAACCCGACCGCATTGGGCATGCCGGTGAGTTCGCAGATGAGGCTAGTCGCAGCGCCGACGCCAACATTGATCACGGTCACGATCAAGAGATAATTCGCCAACCCGGATTCGATCTCATTGAGAATTTTAAGCACGGTGAGCCGCGAGTTGCGGCTCGCGAACGTCATGACAAGACCGCGCCGCAGGCCCGGCCATTCCGAGATGAACAGAAGCAGCATGACGAGAAAGAACAGAAAGCCCGTAATAGGGGGCAACAACAGCGAGATCGTCGACGGCACCCAAGAGATCCCGGGCAACGGAACCGCAACGGAGTTCCCGCTGGACGGCTCGCCGAGCATGGCGGTGAAGCGACGCCACGCCCCAACCAGGCCATCGAATACATGCAGCTTTTGTTTCAGCGACGCGATGATGCCCGGCAAGCCGGTCGTCAGCTCGGACACGCGCGGGACGATCAATAGGATCACGAAAGCGACGATCAGCGTCACGCTCGCCACGAGCAGCAAAGCAGCGAGCCACCGAGGAAAGTGCAGCGATTTAAGTCTGTGCGCCGCCGGCCCCAACATGATTCCGACGACGAAAGCCGCCACAACCGGCAACATCACCTCGCGGCCGACATACAGAACAAACCCGATCGCGATTGCAGCGAGGGTCGCCAGTGACCAAGCCGAGATCTGGCGGAGTGTGATTTCGGGATGGGGATCTTCCACGGTAGCCGCGACCGTCTCGGTACGATGGCCCTCCCCCATCATTCCTCCGCTTCGCCCGCCCGGCGGTAATGCGCCTCTTCGCCCGCGAGACACCCTACCGCGCCCGATAATCCCGAACGTCGATCGCTTGAGAACAATTTCCGGGTCTAGTTTAACGGAGACGACCGGCAACGTCGAGTTGAGCCAGCCGCCCAATGAACAGCGCGGGTCTGAAAAAGTTCCGAGCCCCGCCGTCATGGCCGCAAAATCCATCGGATCAAAGTTTGACCGCCGGGCATTGAAGGGGTTTAATCCTCGCGGCCCAAGCCGCTGTGGGAACTTCGCGAGGTCGACGTTGCCGCCGAGAGCAAGCTGGAAAGGCTTCCTGAAGATTGCCGACGTGACGGTCCCGGTCGGCCTTTACAGCGCCGCTTCGACCGCCGAACGCATCGCCCTTCACACGATCAATGCCCCAACAGGCAACCGGGTACGGCGGGAGTTCGTGGACGCCGAAACGGGCGAAACCGTGGAGCGGGATGAACAGGTCAAGGGCTACGAAGTGGCGAAGGGCGAGTACGTCTCGGTGGAGCCGGACGAAATTGCCGCGATCATTCCACACGGCGACAAGACCCTGTCCGTGTCCGTATTCGTGGATCTTTCCGGCGTCGATGACCTTTATTTCGACAAGCCATACTACCTTGGCCCCTCGGACCGCAGCGCCGACGAAACCTTCGCTCTGGTGCGCGATGGCATGCGCGCGGCCAAGGTGGCGGCGGTCGCCGAGGCCGTCCTTTTTCGGCGCGCGCGAACGGTCCTCATACGCGCCGTCGACCAGGGCCTCATCGCGTCTATGTTGAACTACGATTACGAAGTGCGTCCGGCCAAGCAGGCGTTTTCCGAGATCCCAGCGAAGGCGATCACCGGAGAGATGCTGGATCTTGCCGTCCACATCATCAACACAAAAAAAGGCGCATTCGAGCCGCGTGAGTTCGAGGATCGCTACGAGGACGCGCTAGCGGAGTTGGTCAAGCTCAAGCTCGAGGGCAAGGCGATCCCGAAACGCGCAACTCCCAAGAGCGGGCCGACGATCAATCTCATGCAGGCGTTGCGAGAGAGCGCCGCGGGTGACGGGCGGAGCCGACTGAGCGGTAAAACCACAGCGAAGAAGAAAAGCGGCCGGCGCGCCGCTGCGAAACCAAAGCCCGCGGCGCCGCGACGCAAGGCGGGCTGACGAATGGCGCTCGAGACCTACCGGAAGAAGCGCAACTTCGCGGCGACGGCTGAACCCAAGGGCGCCGCGCCGGTGGCCGACAGCAACCTATTTGTCGTGCAGAAGCACGACGCAACCCGGCTGCACTACGACTTCCGCCTCGCATTGGATGGGGTCCTCAAGAGCTGGGCGGTGACCCGGGGCCCGAGCCTGAATCCTGGAGAAAAGCGCCTCGCCGTCGCGGTTGAAGACCATCCGCTGGAATACGCCGATTTCGAAGGCACGATCGCCAAAGGCGAATATGGCGGCGGCTCGGTGATCGTTTGGGACAACGGAACGTGGGCGCCGCTCGGGGACGCGCATAAGGGGCTAAAGAAGGGTCATCTCGAATTCGAACTTCACGGGCAAAAACTCAACGGGCGCTGGCATCTGGTGAAGATGCACGGCAAGCCTCGCGAGAGGCGCGAGAACTGGCTTCTTATCAAAGGCGATGACGAATTCGCACGCACCGCCGACGAAGCCGATATCCTCGAAGAGAGGCCCGAGTCGATCAACACCGGCCGGACGATTGACCAGCTCGAAGGGGAGCCGCCGGGCTGGTCGTCAAAGATGGGAAAGATCGAGACGCCTGACGACGACGACGCCGAGGCTGAGCTGAAATCCTCGATGCACGCCGAGGAGGCGCCGGGGCTCTCCGCAATCGAGGGCGCGGTCGAACAACCCCTGCCCGGTTTCGTTGAGCCGATGCTGGCGACCTTAAGCAAGGCGCCCCCCGGCAGAGGCCGGTGGCTACACGAGATCAAGTTCGATGGGTATCGGCTCCAAGCGCGTATCGAGCACGGCGAAGTCACGCTCTGGACGAGGGGCGGACTCGACTGGACGAAGAAATTTGGCAAGGCTGTTCCGGAGGCGCTGCGAAACCTGCGTTTGCGCACCGCCTTGATCGACGGCGAGATGGTGGTGGCGAACGAGAGCGGCGTCGCCGAATTCTCGCTGCTGCAAGCGGACCTCAGCGACGGGCGCATTGACCGCTTCGTCTACTATGCCTTCGATTGTCTCTATCTCGACGGACAGGATTTGCGCGATGCGACGCTGGTCCATCGCAAGGAACTGCTTAACGAGCTGATCGGAAGCTCCGGCGGCCCAATCCGCTACAGCTCCCACTTCGAGGAGGACGGGAGGCTCGTGTTGCAACGCGCCTGCGCGCTCGGCCTCGAAGGCATCATCTCCAAGGCCAGCCAATCCATCTACGTGTCGGGCCGCAGCAAGAGTTGGATAAAATCCAAGTGTTCAGCCCAGCAGGAATTCGTGATCGCCGGCTATGTTCCCTCATCTACGGGGCGCAGCGCGATCGGCTCGCTGTCGCTCGGCGTCTATGACGGCAAGGACCTCCGTTACGTGGGACGCGTTGGCACCGGCTTTTCCACTGGGATCGCCGAGGCTCTGTTCGCACGGCTCGACGCGATGCGCGTCCGCTCCAGTCCGTTCAAAAAGCCGCTCAGCACAGCCGAGGCGCGTGAGGTACGCTATGTTAAGCCCGAACTCATCGCGCAGATCGATTTCCGAGGCTGGACCGGAGACGGCCTGCTGCGTCAGGCGTCCTTTCAGGGCTTGCGCGACGATAAACCGGCGCGCGACATTGTGCGTGAAACCACCATGGCGACAAACGCCGCGCCCGTACGTCCGAAGAGCAGCGTGACGCTGACTCATCCCGATCGGGTCTACTGGCCCGACGTCGGCGTCACGAAGGAAGGCCTCGCCGATTATTACGCCGATGCGTGGCCGTTCATGGAGCCATTGATCGTCGACCGAGCGCTGGCGCTGGTGCGCTGCCCGGATGGAATCGGCGGACAGACGTTCTTCCAGAAGCACGCCTGGAAGGGGCTCAACAGCAATATCGCCCTAGTCAAGGACCCCAAGGAGCCGGAAGAGCTGATCAGCATTCGCGACTTCGACGGGCTGATGGCGCTTGTCCAGTCCGCGGCGCTCGAGATCCATCCCTGGGGGTCGACCATCGCCGACTGGGAGCGGCCGGACATGATTGTGATGGACCTCGATCCAGGCGATGACGTGACCTGGTCGTCGGTCATCGCGGCGTCGGAAGAGGTCGGGAACTCGACTGAAGAACGCGGGCCTTGCGTCGTTCGTCAAGACGTCAGGCGGCAAGGGGCTGCATGTGGTCTCGCCGGTAAAGCCGAAAGCAGAATGGCCGGCGGTGAAGGCCTTCACCAAGTCGATCGCCAACTCCATGGCGGCTGACAGTCCCGACCGCTATGTGTCGACGATCCCGAAGGCGCGGCGACACGGCAAGATCCTCATCGACTACCTGCGCAACCAGCGCGGCACGACCGCAGTCGCGGCATATTCCACCCGGGCCCGGCCGGGGGCTGCGGTATCGATGCCTATCGCCTGGGAGGAGCTCACGCCCGAACTCGGGCCCGCCTATTTCACCACCCGCAATACGCCAACGCGCCTGTCCTTGTCCCCCGATCCCTGGGCCGATTTCCGCGCCGCCGCGGCGCCGATCGAGGAAGAGGGTAGGAAGTCCAAGCCCACTCCGAAGCGAGCAGCCAAGCCCAATTGATCAGCGCGCTCTCCTCTTCGGTTTCTTCGCGGCCACGACGCTTCGTTTCAAAGCGTCCATAATATTGATGACGTTGCTCGGAGTTTCAGGTTCGGCCTTCGGTTTCGCCTTGACCTTCTTCGCGCCCTCCTTTTTCGCGGCGATGATGTCGAGGAGACCCGCTTGCACCGGATCGGCGACCATGTCCGCGCTCCAGGCTGTCTTGCGCGATTTGATGAGGTCGCCGATCAGGCGCATCAGCTCCGCGTCTGGCTTCACATCTCGGATGGCGGCGAAATATTCGCTGGACTCGCGAATCTCGTCGCCAAAGCGCAGCGTCCAAAGGACAATGCCGTTGTCGCGGGGCTTTAGGATCACCGCTCGTTCGCGGCGGTTCAGCACGAGCCGCGAAACGCCGATCATCTCGGTTGAACGCATCGCGTCGCGAATGACGCAATAGGCCTCCTCTCCGATGGGCTCGTCGGGTGTCACATAATAGGGCGTGTCATACCAGATCCAGTCGATGCTATCCGAAGCGACGAAACTTTGAATATCGATGGTGCGGGCGCTCTCAAGCGCGACCGATTCCAGGTCGTCGTCGTCGAGGATGACATAGTCGTTCTGGCCGCGCGCATAGCCTTTCACCTCGTCCGCTTCCTCCACCGGCTTCCCGGTCTCGGCATCGACATAGTGGCTGGTGATTCGATTGCCGGTCCGGCGGTTCAAAACATGGAACCGAACCCTTTCCTCTTCGCTGGTCGCCGACATCATCGCCACCGGACATGTGACGAGGCTGAGTTTCATGTAACCTTTCCAGAATGGGTGCGCCGCCATTGAAAGGTCCTTCCATCACCCGTTTGAACGCCGACGCCTGGCGCTCCCCAGACTGTCAATCTTTCCAGCCTCGCGCCAGTCTCCGCCGCCATCCTGCGCAACCGAATCTCCGCGCGGTGTGTTCCGGTTGCGTACAATTTATTCGCATACCTACACGGGTTCGATAGGGATTGGCGCGATGATGGGTCCGATCAAAGGCCGAGGCGCTCGAAAGCCCCGGAAATCAGGCGCAGCGCCGTCGAAGCGGATTGCGCGACGCCCGTCAAGGCAGGACAGCACGATGACGAAAATCGATTGTCTGATCGAAGTCGCCAAAAAGCTGAGAGAGGCCCGGACCCTTGGTGAGCGCTGCTCGGACCCAGCGTTGCTCTATTTCATCGACATGACCGTAGCTCATGTCTGCGCCTCGCTCGACGCGCGCTGCGAAGCCAATGGCGCCGAGGACAATCACGCGGCCGCAATTCAGGTTGCCGCGTAAGCCCACTCGAAGGCGCTGCGCCTTGGCGGCGATCGGCCTTCGCCGGCTGCTTTCAAGCCCTGATAGGGGCCGCGGCGAGTAGGTAATCTCCAGATAGCCGTCCCTCCCGAGCAAAGCGCCGCCTGTACAGGAGGCGGCCGTTCGGGCACAAGCGCCGCGTCCTTCATGCAGGCCGGACCTCGGCGCTTCCGGGAATTTTCGTATGGCTCGCGACTCGACGCTCAGTGTCTCCGTCGGGATCATCGCGGCGATCATGATCTGCATCGCGGCCTCCCAGGCGGCCGACGTCTTCGCGCCCTTGGCGCTGGCTTTGTTCATCATCGCCCTGGTCTGGCCTCTGCAGTCCTGGCTGCAGGCTCGAATGCCGGCGCTGCTCGCGCTCGCCGTCACGATGGCGTTGACCGTCGCCGTGTGCATCGCCTTCGCGTCGCTGGTCGCGTGGGGCTTTGGCCGCGTGGGCGTAGCGCTGCTTGCCGACACTGCGCGCTATCAGGCGCTCTACGAGCGCGCGATCGAGTGGCTGGACGACCGTGGCATATCCGTCGCCGGGCTTTGGAGCGAGCACTTCAACGTCGGTTGGCTTGTGCATTGGGCCGGCCAGATCACCGGCCGCGTCAACACGACGCTCACGTTCTGGCTGATCGCCCTTCTCTACGTGATTTTAGGGCTGATGGAGGTCGACGATCTGCGCCGGAGAGCCCAGACCTATCTCCAACCCGAGACCGCGCGGATCCTTCTGCAAGGGAGCGCCGCGACGGCGGTGAAGATCCGCAAGTATATGGAGGTGCGCACGCTGATGAGCGTGGCGACCGGCGTTCTCGTCGGCCTGTTCGCATGGATCGCGGGACTGCCCTTCGCCCTCGAATGGGCCGTGATCGCCTTCGCGCTCAACTACATTCCGTTCATCGGCCCGTTCGTCGCGACCCTCTTTCCAACCCTGGTCGCGATGACGCAGTTCGAGTCGTGGCAAGCGGTCGTCGGCGTCTTCGTCTGCCTCAACATCATCCAGTTCGTGGTCGGCAGCTATATCGAGCCGCGCGTATCCGGCGCCATGCTCGCCATGTCGCCGACGGTCGTGTTGCTCGCTGTCTTCTTGTGGACTTACCTGTGGGGCCTGTTCGGCGCCTTCATCGGCGTTCCTATCATTATCGCGATCGTCACCTTCTGCGCCTCTCATCCCGCCAGCCGCTGGATCGCCGACCTCTTGGGCGGACGCGCCGACGACAAGCCGTTAGCGCAAAGCTAGACGCCGATCGCGTCCTCGGCGGCGGCGAGGTCAATGCGCGTCGGCGTCATCAGCGCCAAGCCCCCGTCCGGCCTGGTCCCGAGGACATGGACATAGAAATGGGTGGGTTTCGACTCGGGCGCCATCACCGGCGACGGGGCCGAGACGATTTTAAGCTTGCCGCAGGCGCCGATCCAATCGACGTGGCGATGGCCGTGCATGACGACGACACGATTGGCGTAGGGCTTGAGCATGCGCTGAAACCAGCTGCCGTTGACGAGCGCGGTGCCGATCCGCTCGGAGAATTTGGCGACCGGCATCGGATATTCGATCAAATGATGGTGCAGCGCGATGATCCAGCGCGCCCGGGGATAATGATCGAAGCGCCGCCATGAGCTTGAGCGCCTGCGCCGACCGGAATCATGCCGAGCGCATTGGTGAAGGAGAAATTCGTGTCGGCGTTCGAATTGAGAATGGCGACGCCGAGACCATCGTCCGCGGCCGGCGGACGAATCAGCGGGAACAGCTCATCCCAGACGCGCGCAAGCTGGTTCGACAACCGGAACCCGCCCTGATCGGCGAAAGCCTCGATCGCCTGACGCTGTGGCGCAAGGGTCGCCGCAAGGGTAAGACCCGGCTCCGACGGCGCCGGCGCTCATCACGCGCAGGCTTTCGGCGCCGAAGGCGGCCATGGCGGACAAAGCGCGCATCTTGCGCAGCGTTTTGGCCGGGCTGAACGGCAGATCGAGCCGCGCGGGATTGGCGCGATCGACGACATTGACGTCGTGGTTGCCGGGCAGGATGAGCGTCCGCCCCGCGAGGTCCGGGTAGCCGGCGAGAATGTCGAAGAACTCGGCCCATTCGCCGGAGCGTCCGGCGTCGGTCATGTCTCCGGTGATAAGAATGAGGTCGAGCGGCCGGGCGGCGTGCTCGGCCTCGAGGCGAGCCATGACCCGCCTCAAGCGCTCGTTGCCGCGCGGGCCGCCGCGCCCGCTCTCGATCCTGAACCCATAGCGCTCGCCGACGATATGGATGTCGGAGAGATGCGCCACGCGCCAGACGCGACCGTCCGCGGGCGCCGCGTCGAACGCTTCGAGGTCGAGCGGCTGGTCCATGCTCGCGTCGGCGAAGCCCCAGACGAGCGAAGCCGCCGCGAGATAGGCCGACATGATGACGATGGCGTTGGCGAGCGTGGGCACGATCAGATGATGCGGAATCGCGAGATCCGCAGTCGACCCGATCCAGCGCGTGAGGGGCCAAACGAACGCCGCCACCAGCGCCGCCACCACTGCCAGCAGGATTCCGGCGGCGGCGCAACTCATGGCCCGCATGCGTGAAAGCTCTGCTCCGCTATGCGGCTTGAGAGATCGTTCCGCGAGATGGCGGATCGCCTCGCGGCACAGAGCGTACCCCGGCTGAACGCCAAGCGCGTTGAGCGCCCAGAAATTCACCTCGGCGACCCGAAACAACGGGCGCCAGCCGAACCAGCCTGTAGCGGCCATCGCAAGGAGCAGAAGCGCGGCCCCGAATCCGTACAATTCGAGGAGCCGAGAAACGACGCCGGCGACCCACGCCGTCACGACCAAAGGCGCAAGGCCGAGGATCGCGGCCGGCGCCACGATCGAGACGAGCCAGGCGAGCAAGAGTTTCGCCAGGCTGATTTCCGCGAGCAGGCTCCCGGCGATCGCCAGAAGCGACTTCTGCTTCGGGCTCGAGACGTCGTCCTCAGCGTCGCCATTGCGCGGATCGAGGATCGGAAGTGCGCGATCCGGTTCGTACCGCTTAAGCTTTGGCTTAGCGCTCGAGGAAGAAACGTCGGGCGCTCGCATCACTTCAGGCAACGGAATTTCCGGGGAGTGTCAAAGCCGCATAGCACGCCCTCCCTCCGTTCGATAGCGAGCCCCCATTCATCCTGCGTTCAAACGGCGCGTCCACAATCGGAGCGTTCGGAGGATTCATCTCATGTTTCGCAAGCTTTTCTTATCTTTCGCTGCAGCGGCCGGAATGGTCGCCCAGCTCGTCCTTCCCGCTGAGGCCGCGATCGGCGTCGGCGCATTCGAGGCGCCGGCTGCGCTCGCCGAAAGCTCGCCGGTTGAACGAGCGCAGTTCGTCTGGGGCGGCCATCGCTATTGCTGGTACAATTCAGCCTGGCGAGGCGCGGGTTGGTACCGGTGCGGATTCGCGTGGAATCGTGGAGTCGGCTGGGGCGGCGGCGCCGGCTGGCATGGGTGGAACCACAGGACCGTCCACGTCAATCGGAACGTCCATGTGATCGAACGTCCATGTAATCGTAACGTTCACGTCAACCGGAATGTTCACGTGAACAGGAACGTCCATGTCAACCGGCCAGGCCACGTCAACCGGCCAGGCCACGTGAACAGACCAGGCCACGGCGCCGGTCATCGCGCCCGGCGGCGGCGCGCATCGGGGCGGCGGTGCGCACAGGGGTGGCGGAGGTCACCGGGCTGGCGGCGGCGCCCACCGCCGCTGAGCGCAACCGAGGCGGTGGCGCGGAGGGCCCAAGTCCCTGATCGTTGCGCGACAAGCGGCTGAGCTATAAGCACGGCCGCGTTGTCGCAAGAGGATTCGCCTTGGCTCCATCCACCGCTCATCCGCAACCCGGCGGACGCATTCGTGTGCTTGTCGGCGTCTTCGCGCTCGGCCTGCTCGCTGGCTGCAACCAGGAAGCCAAGACCGAACCGCCGTTGCCCCGGCCGGTGCGCACCGTGACGGTCGAAAAAGGCGCGATCGGCGACGCGGTCCAGCTCACAGGGGATATCCGCGCCGAAAATGAGGTGAACCTCGCCTTTCGCATTGGCGGACGGATCATCGAGCGGAAGGGCGAGGTCGGCGACAAGGTCGAGCCGGACCAGGTGCTGGCGAAGCTCGATCCGCAGGACGAACTCAACACGCTCCGCTCGGCGCAGGCGGCGCTGAACGCAGCCCAGGGCCAGCAGGTCGAGGCGCAGAACACGTTCGACCGCCAGAACCATTTGATGGAGCGAGGCTTCACCACCCGCGCGAACTTCGATTCTGCAAGGCAGGCGTTGCAGACGGCGCAGGCCCGGGTCGAGGATGCGACCGCGCAGCTCGACATCGCGCAGGACCGGGTTGGTTTTACCCAGCTCAAGGCGAACGTCGAGGGAACCATCACGGCCCGATCGGCTGAATCGGGTCAGGTGGTTCAGGCCGGCCAGCCGATTTTCACCATCGCGCGGACGGACGGGCGCGACGCCGTGTTTGACGTTCCCGCTCAGGTTCTGCGCGCCGCGCCGGCCGACGCGACAATCACCATTGCGCTCGCCAACGATCCCTCCGTGACCGCGAAGGCCCGCGTCCGGACGGTTTCGCCTCAAGCCGATCCAGTCACGCGCACATTCCAGGTGAGGCTCAGCCTCATTGACCATCCCGAGGCGATGCGCCTCGGCGCCACGGTGACCGGCCGCCTTCAACTCGAGAGCGGCAACGGCATTTCGATTCCCGCGACCGCGCTCACCGCGACCGATCGCAAGCCAGCCGTCTGGGTCGTCGATCCGCAAAATCTGACCGTCGCGCTGCGCAACGTCGAGGTTGAGCGGTTCGATCCGGCGACGGCAGTCATTTCGTCGGGACTCGAGCCGGGCGATGTCGTGGTGACAGCCGGCGTCCAGGCGCTGCATCCCGGTCAGAAGGTCAGGCTCCTCGGAGCCGCTTCGTGAACGGACTCAATCTTTCCGATTGGGCGCTCAAACATCGCTCTTTCATTGTCTTCATCATGGCCGCGGTGACCCTCGCCGGCATTGCCTCGTTTTTCAGCCTCGGCCGTGCGGAAGATCCGCCCTTCACCTTCCGCACCATGATCGTCCAGGCCGGATGGCCGGGCGCAAGCATGGATGACACGCTGCAGCAGGTGACCGAACGGCTCGAGCGCAAGCTGCAGGAGACGCCAGGTCTGGACTTTCTGCGCAGCTACACCATCCCCGGCCAGACGACGATCTTCGTCAACCTCAAGGGCTCGACCAAAGCCTCGGAAGTGCCGGACATCTGGTATCAGGTGCGCAAGAACGTCGGTGACATTCGCGGTACGTTGCCGGCTGGCGTCGTCGGACCCGGCTTTAACGACGACTTCGGCGACACCTTTGGACTGATCTACGGCTTTACCGCCGACGGCTTCACGCATCGCGAACTTCGCGACGCTGTCGAGGACATCCGCTCGCGCCTCCTACAAGTTCCGGATGTTTCGAAGATCGAGCTCCTTGGCGCACAGGACGAGCGGATCTATGTCGAGTTTTCGACCAAGGAGCTGGCAGGTCTCGGCGTCGACCGCGCGGCCTTGCTGGCGGCGCTGAGGGCCCAGAACGCGGTCAGCCCCGCGGGCGCTCTCGATACCGGCGACGAGACGATTTCACTCAGAGTCTCCGGCGCCTTCGGTTCGGAAGCGGACCTCCTCGACGTGAACTTCCTCTCCAATGGGCGGCTGATCCGGCTGCGTGATATCGCGACTGTCCGCCGCGGCTATTCCGATCCGCCCCAGCCGATGTTTCGGGTCAACGGCAAGCCGGCGATCGGCCTCGCCATCGCCATGCGCGACGGCGGAGACATTTTGACGCTCGGCCGCAACGTCAAAAAGGCGATCGACCAGAGCGTGGCCAATCTGCCGCTTGGCATCGACGCGTCGCTGGTGTCCGACCAGCCCGTCGTGGTTCAGACCGCCATCGGCGAGTTCATGGAATCGCTCTGGCAGGCGATCGCCATCATCATGGCGGTGAGCATCATCAGCCTTGGCTTAAGACCGGGTTCGGTGGTGGCGCTGACGATCCCGCTCACGATCGCCATCGTTTTCCCGATCATGCAGGCGATGCACATCGACCTCCAGCGCATCTCGCTCGGCGCGCTCATCATTTCCTTAAGCCTGCTCGTCGACAGCGCCATGACCGCAATCGACGTGATGACCACGCGTCTCGCTCAAAGGGACAGCAAGGAAGAAGCCGCGTCGTTCGCTTACAAGACGCTAGCGTTGCCGATGCTGACCGGCACTTTCGTGACCATCGCCGGCTTCGTACCGATCGGCTTCGCCCGCAGCGCGGCCGGCGAATACACCTTCTCAATCTTCGCCGTGGTCACGATCGCGCTCATCGTCTCCTGGTTTGTCGCGGTCCTGTTTGCGCCGCTGCTTGGCGTCTGGATCCTCAAGAAACCCGACAAGGCTTCCGATGCTCCGCCCAACTTCGTCCTGCGCGCTTTCCGTTCGATCCTCGTCGGCGCCATGCGGATGCGGTGGATCACGATCGCGGTCACGCTCGCCTGTTTCGCAGCGGCGCTTCTCGCGCTCCCTTACGTGCCGCGGCAGTTCTTCCCCGCCTCCGACCGGCCAGAGCTCGTCGTCGATCTGACCCTGCCGCAAAACGCCTCGATCTTTGGCAGCGAAGCCGCTTCCGCCAAGCTCGACGCGATGCTGAAAGACGATCCCGACGTCGCGAGCTGGAGCACCTATGTTGGACGCGGCGCGATCCGCTTTTACTTGCCCCTTGACGTCAAGCTGCCCAATAATTTCTTCTCGCAAATCGTGGTGATCGCCAAAGACGTTGCGGCGCGCGACCGGCTGCACGTGAAGCTCGAGAAAGCTTTGGCCGAGCACCTGCCGAGCGCGGTTGCGCGCGTGTCGCCCCTTGAGCTTGGGCCCCCCGTCGGCTGGCCGGTGCAATACCGCGTCAGCGGGCCAGACCCTGCGCAAGTGCGCGAGATCGCGCTTAAGCTCGGCCAGACGATGGGCGAAAATTCCAACCTGCGTCTCGTCAATTTCGACTGGATGGAGCCCGCGCGGGAGGTGCGGGTCCGCATCGATCAGGACCAGGCGCGGCTCCTGGGGTTGAGTTCGCAGACCCTTGCCGAAACACTCAACGCCGTCATGACGGGAACGCCGATTACCCAGGTTCGTGACGGCATCTATCTTATCAACGTCGTCGCGCGCGCGAACGACGAACAACGCGTCTCGCTCTCCACTTTGCGCTCTCTGCAACTGCCTCTCCCAGGCGGGCGCACCGTGCCGCTGAGCCAGATTGCGACCTTCGATTTCGATCAGGAATATCCCCTCATCTGGCGGCGCGACCGAGTGCCGACCCTTACCGTTGCCGCGGACGTGCGCGCCGACGCGACGCCGGAAGGCGCGGTGCGCTCGCTTGAACCGGCGATCGAGAAACTCGAGGCGAGCCTGCCAAGCGGTTACCATATCGCCACCGGAGGCACGGTCGAAGAGAGCGCACAGTCGCAGGCTTCGGTGTTCGCCCTGCTGCCCGCGGCGCTGTTCTTGATGCTGCTCTTCCTGATGGCGCAATTGCACAGTTTCGGACGCGTAGCGCTGGTGGTGGCGACCGTGCCGCTCGGACTGATCGGCATCGTTCTCGCGCTCCTCCTCGCCAACCGGCCGCTCGGATTCGTCGCGATTCTCGGCATTCTCGCGCTCGTCGGCATGATCGCGCGCAACGCCGTCATCCTGATCGATCAGATCGAGACCGAGCGGGCGCAAGGGCGTGACATATGGGACGCGGTGGTCGAGGCGACGCTCTCCCGCTTCCGGCCGATCATGCTCACAGCCGTCTCGACAGTTCTGGGCCTAATCCCCATCGCGCCGACCGTATTCTGGGGACCGATGGCCTTCGCCATCATGGGCGGCTTGTTCGTCGCCACCCTGCTGACGCTGCTCGTACTGCCGGTCTTCTACATCACGCTTTATCGCGCGAAGCAGCCCGCGGCAGTGGCAGCCTAGCGCCCGTTCCTTCTCGCTCTGGGATAAGGTGGCGGGGAAAGGCGAGGAGCAACAAACCATGAAACGTCAATTGATTCCCGCCCTCGCGATCCGCGCCGGGACGATATGCGCGCTTGCGACGGTTAGCGCGGTCCTTCAAATCGCTCCATCCGCCGCGGCGTCCCTAGTGGTGCAAACGGAAGACGGCGCGGTTCAAGGCAACGTGGCGCTCGGCGTGGAGAATTTTCTCGACATTCCCTATGCGGCGCCGCCGATCGGCGAATTGCGTTGGAGCCCGCCACAACCTCCTGCGCATTGGAGCGACATTAGGCCGGCCAAGGACTATGGCGGCTATTGTCCGCAACTGAAGACGCTCGATTCCGCCGGTCTGGTCGTCAACGAAGACTGTCTCGACGTGAACATCCAGCGCCCGATCGGAACGCGCCAGGACGCAAAGCTTCCCGTCTACGTCTACATTCACGGCGGCGGCCATGTCTCCGGCAGCGGCGTCAAGGACGGTCAGGACAGGATGGTTCGCACGAACCCGATCGTCGGCGTCACGTTGAACTACCGCCTTGGCGCGCTCGGCTTTCTCGCGCTCCCGTCGCTGGCCGGCGGCGGCGATTTCGGTTTCGAAGATCAGCAGGCGGCGCTCGGCTGGATCAAGCGCAACGTCGCAGCCTTCGGCGGTGATCCGAACAACATCACGATCGGCGGCGAGTCCGCGGGCGGCTGGTCGGTATGCGGGCATCTGGTCGCGCCGGGTTCGCGCGGCCTGTTCAACAAGGCGATCATCCAGAGCGGCGCCTGCTCCAGTAAGCCTGCGGCGCAAGCCGAGGCCGAGGGGGTCGAGTACGCCAAGAAGTTGGGCTGCGACGAGGCCACGTCCATGGCCTCGTGCCTGCGCGAAAAGCCTGTCGCGGATCTCCTGAACGCGCAGGCGCCGGTCTATCTTTTGACCGATGGAACGCCCGCGTTGCCAACCCATCTTTGGACCGCCATCAATGCCGGCGACTACGCGCGGGTGCCGATCCTGATCGGTTCGACGCGCGACGAGCTTCGCACGTTCTCCCAGTCCTCGATTGGCTGGACTGAGGCGCAATATAACGACTTTGTCCGGAAGAACTTCGGACCCCAAGCGGATGCTGTTTTGAAGCAATATCCCTGGCCTACGAGCGAGACAGCCCCCGCCGCCGTCGCCTACCAGGTCGCCGCAATAGGCACGGATAGCGGAAACCTCGGAGCCGGCGTCATCGAGCAGGGGATTGGCGGCTGCGCGACGTCAGCTTTAACCGCGATCTTCGCGAAGGATGTCCCTGTCTATGCCTATGAGTTCAGCCCTCGCAACGGCCCTGGTCGCTATACGATCCCAGGCTATCAATGGGGCGCAGGCCATGCCACGAGAGTTGGTCTACCTCTATCCATTCCATGACGGGGGTATCGTAGCCTCGGGTTTCACTCCCGATCAAAGCAAAACCGCCGACGCGATGGCGCGCTACTGGGGCGCCTTTGTCATTCACGGCGAACCCAATGTCGCCGACCTGCCGGACTGGCCAGGGTACGCGTCAAGTCAAAGCATGCTCAACTTCGGCGACGGCGCCAAGATGGAACTCATGCCCGTGACAGCGTTTAAGGCCGAGCACAACTGCGAGTTCTGGGACCAGTTCGCCAACGTTCCCTATCCGATGAAGTAGCGCGCGAGATTGTTCGGAGACCGATGGCATTATAGTTTTGTATAGTTTTGTTCGTCGCGGCCCCGCTCGCGCCGCTCGTGCGGCCGGTTCTCTTCACTACGCTTCACCGCGGAAAGCAGCCGGAGATTGCTGACCACAATTACTTCTGTAACTCTCCCAAGAAAGGGTATTCGTTGTCCATTGCATTATAAACCCCCGCAAAGGGTAGATATCTAAGTGTCTTTCCATCTTCGCTTGTTGTAACAATACGATCCCTAGAAATACCCTCATCTTCAAGCGCATTTGCTAGACTTCAGCGTTTTTGCGGTACGCTCAAAACTATTAAACTTAATCCCTTTTTCGACATCACCATTGCCAACCATTATCACGAAAAAATTCGTCCGCCCGCAGTTCTTTGATTCATTTACCAATTGTTTGATTTTATTCTGATATTCGCCCGCTAATTTTAATTCGGGACCAATTTTAACATCTGCGCCAAGTGCTATATTATGACCCGCCGTCTCGGTCACCATACATCTCGTAGTATACTTCTTTTGCAAATTCAGCTCGCCAGTAGTCTTCCACGGCTTAGCGTATACGTTGTCATCTGAGGCGATCATTGGCGTCCAAAGAGTCGGCTCAATGCGCAGCGCTAGATCACTTTTTGCTTTATCATCTAAAAGAAAGTCCCAAGTGTAGGTAGTCTTTTTAAGACTACCTATCTGATCGCGTTTCCATTGTTCTTTTAGGCCCTCCGTGGCCGACATTGCGACCAGCTGCGCCTCATGAGCCTTGCTCGCCAACTCCGCCACGCCGTCTCGTAACGACGATAAAGTTAAAGGAATTCGATACCCGCCTGCTCCTTTCGAGTCCTCAAAAAAAACATCGAACTCTATGACATTTCCAGTCAATAGGTCTACACCGAATTCGTTGGGCTGAAGTGCATTCGAAACACCCACACTTGCTTCACAAAATGCCTCCTCGCATTTGAATGGAACAGCAACCCCAACCTGCTTTTGGTCAATTCGAACACTGACTCCAGGCTCTAATCGAACACCACGATCTACGCGAAACTTGAAGGTCATTGCTCCGGAAGCATCAGTTTGAACACTTGCTTTTACCCAGGCACGCGGATCCGATCCGGGTCCACCAAGCACGGACTGAACTAGAGCGCATTTTCCGGACTGGTCATCATCGCCGTTCTCGCAGTACATGGACCAGTCGCCAAACTGTTTCACCTTCTCAAGCTTCTTTTCGCCAGCGAGCGCAGCGGTCGCGTATGCGTGAACTGCTAACGTGAAAGCACCGGCGAAAAGGATCGCGTTCTTCCTCAGCGTATGTGGCACCGCCACAGTGGCGCGCGAACGTGAGACACGGGCAGGTGCCAGCGGCAAAGAGACCCCCAACAGCGAAAAGCGATTTGCAAAAAAAAAATCTACCACATTACACTCCGTCAAAATATTGCGTCGTTAGTGTGGCATTTTTAAAAATTTGGGGTTTCCATTGAACTGTTTACGGTGCTTATCCGCCGCGGTCTTTTCCATTTTCTTTTATGTTGGGCTATCACACGCGAGTGATGTTTTAATAGACGAGGCTTTTAAAGCTCAAGAATCGAGAGTTGTTACGATTTCTCGCCTCAAAGAAACGGAGATTTATTTCGTCTCCAACAGATTGCTATCGATCGGCAACAGCAATACTTACCAGAATTCACCATTTGATAGACCAATTATTGACTACGATAAGATTTTTACTAACAATATCGGAGTTGCCAATATTTTTGGCAAAGCGAGCGTCGGGTATCCTGCCGATCGAAATTTAAGTGAACAAACTTACAGCTCCGGAGTTTCTGAAGACAACCCATTCAAAAACTTCTCGTTGGAGTCGGTCAGCTATGCTAATGATCCTTCCGTCTGGCATAGTACCAAAGTTCTGCAAGATATCTCATTACATGGCAAGGACGTGATGGTGTATGTGCACGGATTCGTTACGTCATTTAGTAAATCCGTAGCGGAAACTGCTCAGCTCAAAAATGACCTGAGTTTTGTTTATCCGGTAGTACTCTTTAGCTGGCCATCTGACGTCGGTATCTTTAGTTATCCTAAAGCTATTCAGCGCGAGGCAATTTCGGCTGACTTTCTCTCTTCGGCGTTCCAGGCTATTTCTCAAGCTCGCGTAGTTTCCGGACCCGAGATTAGCGGCTTAACCGAGGAGTTAATCGCACACAGTATGGGTGCAAAACTGGCGCTAAATTCGTTGTTTTCATTACATGAAATTTGGAGTAGGTCTGGTACTAAGCTGAATAACCTCATACTCGCTGCTGCAGACGTGAATTTAACGAAATTTGGGACTAGAGACCTTCCGATAATTGGCGAATATGCTCGCAAGACATTCGTTTTATGTTCCGATTCTGACGTAGCGTTAGTGCTTTCACAATATATGAACCCGGAGGACCCCCCGGGTCAGAGACTTGGGCGGTGCTTTTCGGAGACGGACGCATTCAAGAAACGCAGTTTGACGGTAGTTCACTTCAACGGCGGCTTGCATGACGACTATGGCCATTCTTATTTTTTGAACAACGAAGATACCCTGAGGAATATTAGAGAGCAGCTTCAGGCCCCGCCCAAAGAGTAGGTTGTCTTGTGGCTGACGTCGCGCGTACTCAGGGCGCGCTTCGCTAGCGAACCCTCACGCAAACCCCTCAAGCGCGGACGATTGCTGGTGAAAACGCTTCAGGTCGGCGAGATTACCATCGCCAGCCTCGTCGAGCGCGACGGTCCCTGGCGCGCGCCGGAGGCGATGTTTCCCGCTTACGATCCTGAAATCGGCCGCCGGCATCTCGCGGAGCTTGACCCGATCGTGTTCGATCCAGCGAGCGGGCGCATGGTCATCACCTACCAGACATTCCTCGTCCGCACGCCGAGGCACACCATCCTGATCGACACCTGCACCGGCGAGGACAAGGGCTATCCGGCGCCTTACGACTTCCCCAAGCAACCCTGGCTCGACAACCTCCACGCCGCAGGCTTAGGCGTCCATGAGATTACGCATGTCTTTTGTACGCATCTGCATTTCGACCATACCGGCTGGAATACGATGCTCCGCAATGGCCGCTGGACGCCGACGTTCCCGAACGCCAAATACATCTTTCATAAAGACGAGTACGCGCGGTGGGAAGCGACCACAGCGCGCGGCGAGACGCCGCCGGGGATCATGCAGGGCGCTCTGCCCGGAAATTCATGGACCTACAATTGCCGGCCGATCGTGGAAGCGGGACAGGCGCTGCTGGTCGACGACACGTTTGAGCTCGACGACAATTTCACGCTGATCCCGACGCCCGGCCATTCGCCCTGCCATTGCTGTGTCGGAATCCGCTCGCAGGGGCAGGAAGCCGTGGTCACTGGCGACCTCATGCACCACGCTCTGCAATGCCGGGAGCCGAACTGGTCGACCATTTTCGACACCGATCCCGTGCAGGCCGCGCAATCGCGCCGGCAACTCCTCAGCCAAGTCGCCGATACCGGAACATTCGTCCTGCCGATCCATTTTCCGAACCCGACCACGGGTCTGGTCTCGGCGGACGGCGACCGCTTCCGCTATACGTTCGTGCGGTAGAGACGCCTCAGAAATATCCGACTGTGCTCCCGAGGATAATCACCACGGCGAGCGCCAGCAGGCCGCCGACGATCGACACCATGACGATGTCGAGATAGCTCTCGCGGTGGGTCGAATTGCAGACGGCGAGCAGCGTCACGACCGCGCCGTTGTGCGGCAGGCTGTCCAGCGTGCCCGCGCCGATTACCGCCACGCGATGCAGGAGCCCGGGATTGATTCCCTGCTCCTGCGCGATCTTGAGATAGGTCGCGCCCAGCGCATCGAGCGCAATCGTCAAGCCGCCTGAAGCGGAGCCAGTCAACGAGGCCAGTACGTTGGTCGCGACTGCAAGCGACACCAGCGGGCCGCCTTCGATGCCGAGCACCCAGTCGCGCACCATGCCGAACGCCGGAAGCGCGGCGACGACCGAGCCGAAGCCGACTAGGCTCGCTACGCTCAGCACCGGCAGCACCGACGCGTTGGCGCCGGCGTCCATGCTGTCGCGCAATGCCGGCAGGCGGCGATAATTGACGGCGATGAGAACGACGATGGCGACAAACAATGCGGTCACCACCGCCCACACGCCGCCAACCGCGGCGAGCGTCGTCTCGCCCCATTCCGCCTTCTCGAGAAAAGACGCGTCCATGCGCGGCAGGACGACCAGCGACATCAGGAGATTGACAGCGACGACGATGACAAGCGGCAAAGCCGCAAGCGCGATCGGCGGCCCGTCGTCGCTCGGCCGGCCATGGATCGCCTCCGGCGGATCGAATGTGCTCGCGGTCGTGGCGCGCTCGCGCACTAGGAGATCCCCTGCCGCATTCCCTTCCGCAACTTCGGCGCCGTAGCCCTCGCCCTTGGCGCGCGCGCTCCTCTCGGCTCGCCCGAGCCAGAACATGCCGAAGCCGAACATCACGAGCGCCGCGATGAACCCGAGCCCCGGCGCGGCGAAAGGTGTCGTGCCGAAAAACGGCATCGGGATCGCATTCTGAATCGCGGGCGTTCCCGGCAGAGCCGACATGGTGAAGGTGGTCGTGCCAAGCGCGATTGCCGCCGGCATCAGTCGCCTCGGAATTGCCGCTGCGCGGAACAATTGATGCGCCATCGGCGCCAGCACGAAGAAGGCGACAAACAGGCTCACGCCGCCGTAAGTGACAATCGCGCCGGCGAGCACGACGGCGAGCACCGAGCGCTGAGGCCCGAGACGCTCGGTCATATATTTGGCGATCGAGGTCACGGAGCCCGAATCCTCCATGAGCTTGCCGAACAGCGCGCCCAAGAGAAAAATCGGAAAGAACTGCATCACGAATTGCGCCGCGCTCGCCATGAAGGTTTGCGTCCAATGGGCGAGCAGCGGTTCGCCGGCCAGTCCGGCCGCGAGAATAGCGGCCGCCGGCGCCAGCAGGAGGATGCTCCAGCCGCGATAGGCGAGCCAGATCAGGAGCCCGAGCGCGATAAGAATGCCGACGAGCCCCATGCGCTCACACTCCCTCGAGCAGGACGTCGATATCGAGCGTCGAGCGCTTGCCCAGATCCATCCCGTGATCGTCGAGAAACGTCTGCGCGGCTTTTCTCCCCTCGTCGCGCAGAAAGACAAAGAACGGCCATTCCGCATTGAGCTTCGACGATGCGCCGAGCTCGTTCATGATGGTGTTCGTCACCGAGTGGATGCGCATTTGGGCCCATAGCGCGCCCTCGCCGGCACCGGGATCGGCGACCTTGCGCAGGAGCGCCATCATCCTGAGCTCCTTGAGGACCACGGCGTTGAACGACACTTCGTTGAGGCGGTTGAGGATCTCTGAGGCGGTGCGCGGAATTCCCGGACGCTCAATCGGATTGATGGGAACGAGGATCGTGTCGTGAGACTTGCACTCGCGAACGAGGGTGGAGAGCGTCGGATTGCCGGAATAGCCGCCGTCCCAATAGGCCTCGCCATCGATCTCGATAGCCTGGAACATGGTCGGCAGACAGGCCGAAGCAAGCAAGACGTCGGGCGTCACGGCGTCGTTCTTGAACACCTTGCCGCGCCCTGTGCGCACATTGGTCGCAGTGATGAACAAATGGATCGGCGACTGCGCCAGCACCTTGAAATCGATGGCTTCGGCAAGGATCGCTCGCAGCGGATTCTTGCCCATTGGATTGATGTCGTAGGGCGACACCAGGCGCGACATAAGATCCATAGCGACATAGATCGGCGAAGAATTGAGCGTCCACCGCCCGAGCAACACGTCGAGTGGCCCGCGCTGGAACGGACTGAACTTCGCGGCGTCCGAGACGCGGCGCCAGAACGCCTCGAGCGCCTCACGCGCGCCGGCAGCCCCGCCCTTCTGATGGCCATAGACCAGCACAGCGGCGTTCATGGCTCCTGCAGAGGTGCCAGAAATGCCGTCGATCGTAAGCCACGGCTCCTCGAGCAGGCGGTCGAGCACGCCCCAGGTGAAGGCGCCGTGCGACCCGCCGCCCTGGAGCGCGAGATCGATCAGGAGGGGCTTGCGCGTTATCGGCTTGGCTTCAGTCGGCATCTCGTGACCTCGAACGTCGGGCGAACTGGCGCCGGAGCCTGCCCTCGGACGGAGCCGAAGCGCCGCGCGCCTCGTTTCAATGGCAAGGCGCGAGGATCAGGAGACCGGCTTAGCTATTGATTTTACTGCGCCGAGCCTTTCGCGGCGCCAAATCTGACGCGAGGGCGTTATTGAGATAGACTCGGAGCCGCCGACGCGTAAACATTTTTGCGCCCCACCGCAAATTGGACGGACGATGACCGACCCGAATGATTTTCTTGATCCGGTGGCGGAGCCGGAGCTGGAGCCGGAGCTTGAGCATGCTCCCGACAGCTTCTTTTCGATGGCCACCCTGTTGCGCAACCTGCCTTTTATGGTGGCGCTGGCGTTAGCCATATTCGGGGTGGCCTATAGCAATTTCTCCGGCCACACGATCAACGGCTATTGGGAGTTTCTCGCGATCGCAATGGGGCTTGTGTGCATCGCCACCGGGTGGCCGAATGCGCCCGAGCGTAAAAGTCGGTTCCACCTGGTCTGGACCCAAGTCGCGCATTGGGTGGCCATCCTGGTGGCGATGAACCTTGTGCTTTTGCCAGGCTTTCAACAAGTCTTGCCCGTGCAAGCCGCGGGTCTGGTGCTGCTGTTGTTGCTCGGCGTTGGAACCTTCCTCGCCGGTATCAACATGATGTCGCTCCGAATCTGCTTCCTCGGCGCCGCCATGGCCTTATCCATTCCGGCCATGACATGGCTCAAGCAGGCGTCGCTTTTGCTGGTGTTGGCTGGCGTCGCGATTGTCGGCCTCGCCATCGCCTTCTGGCCGCGGGGTAAGAAGGCGTCAGTCTGACGGACCCAGCCGGTCGGAAATGCTGTGGTCCGTCTCCTCGGGAAGACGGACCCCAATCGTGCAGTGAAGTCTACTCGCCCGCGTGGATGGGGGCGAGCGAAGGCGCCGGGACGGAGAGAGCGCGGTAGACTAGCGCGCCCGTGGCGGCGCCGATCAGCCAGCCCCAGTCGCCCACATTGAACATCAATCCGTAGGCGCCCGCCAACGAAAGGCCGATCGATAGAGCTCCCGAGATCGCCAGCGCGATCAGTCGCCTTGCGATTCCAGCCGCCGTCGTAGTTGTACGTGCCGCTTGGCGACATCGTGTAGAGGTCGTCCAGCACGATGACCTGCTTCTTCACGAGGTAATAGTCGGCCATCATGATGCCGAACATCGGCCCCAGCACCGAGCCGAAGATGCTGACGAACAGCGTGATCGCCGAGGGGCTCGCCACGAACAGCCAGGGGCAGACCAGCACCGACAAGATCGAGGTGATCAGACCGCCCATCCTGAAGTTGATCTTCTCCGGCTTCAGATTGGAAATGTCGTAGGCCGGAGAGACGAAGTTCGCGACGATGTTGATGCCCATCGTCGCGACGATGAAGGTGATCGAGCCGATGATCACGACGATCGGATTGCCGATCTTCTCGACGATCAGCACCGGGTCCATGATCGCCTGACCGAACACCTTCAGCGTCCCCGCTGTCACGATCACCGCGATGATCGAGAACACCAGAAAGTTGACCGGCAGACCGAGGAAATTGCCGACCTTCATCGCCGCTTCGTCTTTGCCGAAGCGGGCGAAGTCGCCGAAGTTGAGCAGCAGCGCCGCGAAATAGGCGACGATCAGCATCGCCGCATTGGCCATGACGCCGACGGTTGCGACGTTGGACGCGGCCGGCGGGCTGAGCTGAAGCGAGAGGCTGGAAAAGCCGGCCTGGTAGAGCATCCAGATCGCCAGGACGAACATCACGACATAAACCGACCGGCCCGCAGAAATCGATGAACCGGCGGATGCGCTCCATGCCGCTCAGGAAGATGATGAGCTGGAAGAACCACATGAAGAGGAAACTGAACCAGCCGAGCGTGGACAGGCCGATGATGCTGTTGTGCGTCAGGTCCGCTGACGAGGGGATCAGCGTGACGACGAGGACCTGCACCGCTTTCGAGGCGAAGTAAGTCTGCACGCCGTACCAGACGATGCCGACGACGCCGCGCACGATGGCCGCGAGGTTGGCGCCCATCACGCCGAACGATATACGGGCCATGACCGGGAAGGGAATGCCATAGCGCAGCGACGGGCGGCCGATCAGGTTCATCAGGAAATAGACGGCGGTGATGCCGACCAGCATCGAGATCAGCACCTGCCAGCCCGTCAGACCGAGGAAAAACAGGCTCGCGGCGAAGGTGTAGCCGCCGACCGAATGGACGTCCGACATCCACATCGCGAACAGGCTGAAAACGCCCCAGGTGCGGCCCTCGGGCGCCGTGGGCGCGAGATCGTGGTTATAGAGCTGGGGATGGGCTCCGGTGATGACCAGCGTTGGCACTTGGCCGCTATGTGTCGCCATGGGTTCGACCTCAACCTTTCGCGTCGCGGCAGCCGGGGCGCCGCGAACGATCCAAGCCGGCCGCCCGATCCGCGACCTGACGCCGCGCACGATGCGAAGCAACCGTGGGCTGTGCAACGCGCGTGCCAAGTTTCGAACGATTGGTAAAATAAATTGACCGACGTGAATTGTCCGGACGTTGGGCCGGCCTATCTCGGCTTTGCTCGTCTGGGGGCGGTGGACCGCGGTGTTGTTTTGTCGGCGAGACCGAGTCCGCCCAGAACCAGCTGAACGATCGTCGCTTTCGCGCTCTCGTAGTCGAGACTCTCCAGAACTTTTTTGCGCTTCATGATGGTCATCTGGCTGGCGAAATCGGCGTAGGATTGCGTCATCGCCCAGATGCAGAAGAAGAGGTCAACGCGCGCTGATCGGGCTTCACCTCGCCGCTCGCAGCCCATGCCTCGACGGTCGCAACCTTCTCCAGGAGAAGCGGCGTCGACACCTTCTCGATGAATCCGCCGATGAAAGCGGCGCCGCTGATGATCTCGTTGGCATAAAGACGAGACAGGTCCGGGTGGTCGCGCGAGAAATCGACCTTCTTATGGATGTAGCGGGTGAGGATCGTCTGGATGTCGCCGGCCGTGTCGAGGGTCTCCAGTTCTCGCGCCCACATGTTCATGGCGCGCTCAAGAATCGCGCGATAGAGATCCTCCTTGTCCTCAAAATAATAATAGATGTGGGGCTTGGCGATCGCCGCTTTCTTGGCGATCAGAGCCGTCGTTGCGCCTCGAAAGCCGAAATGGCCGAAGACGAATTCGGCGGCGTCGAGGATATTCGCTTCAATATCGGGACCCGGCGCGGGCTTCCGGCCGCCCTTGGGGGATTGCCGGATCCGGAACGCCTTCAAGTCGTCGTATGGCATCGCGTCGTTCTTCGCCCCTCGCCGACGCTCTACCGCAATCGGATCAACCTCCCGCAAATGCCCTATCCGAACCTTACACGCAATCGCGGGTGGCGGATGCAGCCGCGCCGTGGCGCCGCGTCAGGCTGCGCGGTGGCCCTGCGCGGCGTTCGACACATCGGCCCATTGATCCCAAGTGTCGAGCCGCCCTTCGTAGAGCTTTTTGATCATGGGTAACGGACCTGCGCCGAGCAAAAGGCGGAGCGGGGGATTGTCCGTGTCGACCACCTTCAAAATCGCACCAGCTGTCGCCTGCGGATCGCCCGACATTTCCGGCTTGAACGCGCTCAACACCGCTTGCCGCACAGGCTCGTATTCCGGCATGGCCGGCGGCGTCTTCATCGAAGCCCTGAACTCCGTGGCGAAGCTGCCCGGTTCGATGATTGTCACCTTGATGCCGAAGCTGGCGACCTCGCCCGCCAGGGCTTCGCTCATGCCCTCCACCGCGAATTTTGTCGCCACGTAAATCCCACCGGTCGGGAAACCGATCACGCCGCCCATGCTCGACACGGTGAGGATGTGGCCGCTGCGCTGAGCGCGCAGCGACGGCAGCGCCGCCTGAATGACGGACAGAGTCCCGAACACATTGGTGTCGAAATTCGCCTGCGCGTCGGCCGTCACGACTTCTTCGAGTGCGCCCATGTAGCCGTAACCTGCATTGCAGAGAATCACGTCGAGGCGGCCGAAATGCTGGTGCGCTTGATCGACAGCTGCGAACACCGCGTCGCGGTCAATTACGTCGAGAGGCAACGCAAGAATGGAATCGCCATGGACGGTGACAAGATCGTTCAGGGAATTCACATCTCGAGCGGTCGCAGCGACTTTGTCGCCGCGCTTGAGCGCCGCTTCCGTCCAGATGCGCCCAAACCCGCGCGAAGCTCCGGTGACGAACCACACTTTTGGCTGTGCCATGACTCTGTTTCTCCAGGTGAAATGTGGACTCGATGCGGGTCGCCGCGAGCGCCGAGGCGTCGGCGCGCCTAGTGGAAGGAGACGCCCGTCAGCTTTTCCGACGCGACCCACAATTCGGCGGCGACCTTGGGATCCAAGGCCTGCGGCTTGATCTTGGCGATGCCCGCCGGCCCCTTGAACTCGTTCCAGTTCTGGGGCCCGAAATATTGGCCCCCCGCGACGCCCGGCATTGTCGCCGCCATCAGCGTCGGCAGGGCGCCGGCGAAGGACGACTGCGCAATGAAAACCATCGCGACGGGAATAGCTGCGCGAACGAGCGCATTCGCCCCTGCGGCGGGTCCGTTGGCGATCAAGTCGGTGCGCGCGACGCCCGGATGCGCCGCAACACTGGTCAGGCCCCAACCCTTCGCCTTACTCCGCCGATCGAGCTCGATCGCGAACATCAGCATCGCGAGCTTCGACTGCGAGTAGACAGGGAAGGGCTTGTAGCCCTGCTTATAGTTGAGATCGTCCAGCCGGATCTTGCCTGAGCGGTGCGCGATGCTGGAGAGCTGCACGACGCGCGCTTTGGCCGCTTCCAGGAGCGGCAGCAATCTTGCACTCAGTGCGAAATGGCCGAGATAGTTCGTCCCGAACTGCATCTCGAACCCGTCAACCGTGGTCGCGCGCTCCCGGGGCGCCATCACGCCGGCGTTGTTGATCAGAATGTCGATCGGACGCGCCGCCGCTAGCATGCGATCGGCGAAAGCTTTGACCGAGGTCAGGCTGGCGAGATCAAGGAGTTCGAAACGCACCTTGGCGTCGGGGCGACGATCGCGGATCAGGGCCTCGGCGTCTCGCCCCTTGGTCGGGTTGCGCCCGGCCAGGATCACCTCCGCGCCCGCGCCCGCCAGACCGAGCGCCGTATCCAGTCCGAGCCCTCCGGTCGCTCCCGTGACGACAGCCAGCTTGCCAGACTGGTTGGGAATATCGCTGGTGGTCCAGGTCGCCACGTTTGCTATCCTTCGGCTTGGAATCGTTTGGAACACTATCGTTGGAACGTGTAATACTGCAAGCAGTGCAATAATGCAACCAGTGCATAAAAAATCCATTTCCCCCGGCCTGCGTGAGCGCAAGCGCGCGGAAATCCATGCCCGGATTCAGGCCGAGGCCATTCGCCTCTTCTTGGAGCGTGGCTTCGAGACGACGACCCTCGACGACATTGCCGAGGCCGCTGGCGTCTCGCGCCGTAGCCTGTTCCATTATTTTGAATTGAAGGAGGAAATTGTCCTCTCGTCCAGAACTGATTTCCCAAGGATCATCGCCGAAGCCATCGGCAGGCGGCCGGCTGGCGAGCCGCTTCTGGAGATGGTCGAGAACGCGCTGATCGACACGGCCACGCGCTACGGTTCGACGCAGACACGAGATTTAAGTCGGATGATCCGCGACACGCCGGCGCTCAGCGCCGGCGAGCAGGCGAAGTACGAGCACGTCGAGCGGGCGCTGGCGAAAGCCTTGGCGGATCGCAAGGATCTGCCCGAGATCGACACCGCCTGCCGGGTGACGGCCGCGACGGCCATCGGCATTCTGAAACTGGCGGTCGAGGCGTGGCTGGCTGGAAACGATTCCGGCCCTGAGGAAAACTTCCGGGCCGCTTTCGATGCTCTCAGGCGCATCGTTGGCTAGGAGACCTGTGCGCGGAAGGGTGTTTTTGGCGCATTCTGCGCGTTTTGGCTCTTTATTGTTGCGGAGAGGCGGGGCGCTTTGGCGGCTGTGTGGCTGGCGGTCGCCATGGCGCGCATCTGTCATGCTGCGGCGAGAATCCGGGAGCAGCGTTTGATATTATAAGCGACGGCGGTGAAGCGGATTTGCAGGCCCGCCTTTGCGAGCCCTCTCCAGCGCATGCGTCGAAGGCCGTAGCTTCGCTTCCACGTTCCGAAGATTTTTTCGATGCGGCCACGAATGCGGTGGATCGGCCGGTTCCAAGCCTCAAGACGCGCCAACGTTTTCGCCTCGTCTCGACCCCACATGCCGGTCGCAGCGACGCGCAGACAGCCGCCCTTGGCCTGGACGGCCTCGCGAAAAGTCTTTCCCCGATACGCGCTGTCGGCGAATACCTCGCCTGGCTCATCCGGCAGGGCCTGAGGTCCGGCTTTGCCATCATTCACGTTTGCGGGCGTAATTGCGATTTCCTCGACCAGAGCCGTGTCGGCGTCGGCGCCGACATGCGCCTTGAAGCCATAGACCGCCGCCCGGCCTTTGTGTTTGACCCAGCGCGCCTCGTCGTCGCCTTCGCTCGCGGAAGCAATGATGGTGGCGTCGACAAGCGTTCCTGTCTTGACCCGGATCGCCTTGGCCTTGAGTTGGGTGGCGATCTCGTCGAACAGCGCCTTGTCCAGGTCCTGAGCGATGAGGGCTTTCCGGAACCGAACGAAAGTGGTGCGCTCCGGCGTGGCTTCATCCCCCGAGAACCCGCAATAGCGTCGGAACGACGCGCGATCGTCCAAGGCTTCGGCGAGCTTCACGTCCGAAAGATCGGACCACACGGCAAGCAACATCGCTTTGAACAAAGCCAACGGCGGCCATGCCGGCTCGCCCTTCGCAGAGCAGGAGATGCTCGCCAATCGCCGATCAATCGGAGCCCAGTCAATCAACTCGTGCAGATCATCCAGTGAGCAGCGACGACCAGCGTCAGAACTTACAAATGCAAGAGTTTCTTGACCTATCCGACGCCGCGCCATGCTCGCCCCGATTCCAAAGCCCGAGCCAAGGAATCAAAAACAACGCGCCTAGTCCATGCCTTTCCGCGCACAGGTCTCCCTAGAGGGCAGGATGAGGTCATTTGCGAGGAGAAGCTTTACCTGCTGGCGTATCCCGCCGCGACGAGGGCGAGCGCGACGGTGAGCAGCACGAGGCCGGCTGCCGGCCATTCCCGCAAGCTACGATCGGCTCGCTCAAACAGGAGCCCGAGAGACAGAGAGCCACGGAAGGCGGCTTCCTCGGCGACGACGATGTCGCCTGCGGGGACGCGAGGAAGCCGATCCCGCGCGGCCCACAGAGCAGCGGCTAGCGCGGCGCCGACCAGCATCGGCCAGACGGCGTCCCAGAGCTTCGCGGGTTCGAGCGCCTCGGCCACGCTGCCGATGACGGGGTACAGGAGCCAAGGGATGCTCAACGCGGCGACGGCCAGCGCGGCCCACGGCCACAGCCGCGAAGGCGGCTCCCCCGCCCGCTCAGCTAAGGGCAAGCGCGCGAGGCGCATGACGAACATCAACATGAGCGCCGTCGTGGCGGCCGCCGAGAGCTGCGACGCCAGACCCGCGGCGCCGTCGCTGAACTGGTCCTTGACCGCGAGCTTGGCGAGCGCGCCTCCGGTCAGCGGCAATCCGGCAAGGCTCAAGCCGAGCAGCCCCGCGACGATGAGCGCCGGCGTTCGCGCCCGGCCGTCGAGCGCGGCGACCGCGCCGACAGTGAGAAACAAAGCGGCCTTCACCAGCACATGGTTCGCCGCATAGAACGCGACGTTGGTCGCCGCGCTTTGATCGGCGCTCGCGAGCGCCATGCCGAGCGCCGCGGCGATCACCCCCATCTGGCTGACGCTCGAATAGGCGAGCATCGTCTTCGGGTCGCGCTGGGTGACGCCGATCGCGACGCCGTAGAAAGCGGCGATGAACCCAAGCCAGACGAGCACCTCGCCCCAGCCTGGAAAAGCCGCACCAAGCGGGAGAAAACGGATGAGCCCGATGACGCCTGCCTTAACCCCCGCGCCACTCAACACCGCCGCGGCCGGGATGGGGGCCGCAGTGTAAGTCAGCGACATCCAGCCATGAAGAGGCACGAGCGCGATCTTCATGCCGAAGCCGAGGATGACGAGCGCGAGGGCTGCATCGCGCCATGGCGAGCGAGGCAGCGCGGCGACGACATCATGAATCTGGACGCCGCCGCTCGGCTCGCCCGCCGCCAGCATGACGAAGGCGATCAGGAGCACCGCCTCGCCAAGAAGCGCGAACGCCATATAGACTGCGCCGGCGCGGAGCGAGCTTGGCTCCTCATCGTGGGCAACGAGGTAATAAGCGGGCACGCTGACCAGCGCATAGACGAGGTAGAAGGTCAGAAGGTCGGCGGCGATGAACACGCCGAGACTGCCGGCCATTGTGAGTAGCCACGCGATGGTGAACCGATCAGCGTTCCCCCTCCCCTGCCCTTCCTTGAGAGCGAGGATGCTGACGATGAGCCACACCAGCGCCGCCGCGAGCAGCAACAGGCCGCCCGGCCGATCGAGCCTGAGGCTGATCCGCAACGCGGGCAGCTCGGCCCCGAAGGGCGCGCCGCCAATCGCGAGCGCGGCGGCAGTGAGCGCAGGCACCGCGGCGAAGGGCGTGACCGCGCGCGCCAACGCGCGCAGTGCAGGCGCAAGGAAGACGGACAGAACGACCAGGGGCGCGAACATTGTCGCGATCAGCAGGAGGGGCCCAAACTGTGCGGCGAGATCGTTCATTGCAGCGCGAGGCCCGCGGCGGGACGGCCGATCTGCAGGAAGGTGAAGAACGATTGCGGGGCAAACGCGAGCAGGATGGCGACAAGCGCCAGAGCCAGCGCCACACTCTCGCGGCTCCGCGCGGGCGTCTTTTTCAGGGGCGGGCCTTCGCCTGAAAGCGAAGGCGCCAGCACCCGATAAAGATAGCCGCCGGCCAGCAATCCGCCGCCCGCCATCACGACAGCCCACACCCATTGGCCGGCCTCGATCGAAGCCTTCATCAGCAGCCATTTGGCGGCGAAGCCGCCGCTTGGCGGCAGGCCCATAAGCGACAATCCGCCGAGCCCAAGCGCCAGGAACGTCACCGGCATTGCGCGCGCGGCGCCGCCGAGTTCGGCGATGCGGTCATGGCCGAGCGACTCGGCGATGAGTCCGGCGGACAGGAACATCGCGGCCTTGGCGAAGGCGTGAGCGAGCGCCTGCATAATGCCGCCGCTGAAGGCCTCAGCCGCCCAAGGGCCATGGCTCAGCGGAAACATCATGAACAAATAGCCGATCTGCGCCACGGTCGAATAGGCGATCAAGAGCTTCAGCCGCGCCTGACGCAAAGCGAGCACGCTGCCGACCAGAATCGCCGCCGAGCCGAGGCCAGCGAGGATCGTGCCCGGCAGCACGCCAGTGAGCCCGCCCAGCACGTCAAACCAGAGGCGGACAACGAGAAAGAACGATCCCTTGACCACCAGTCCCGAGAGCACGGCGCTGGCCGCGGCTGGCGCGTTGGCGTGCGCCGGAGGCAGCCACAAATGCAGGGGAAAGAGCGCCGTCTTCGCGAGCAGCCCGGCGGTCATCAACCCGGCCGCAAGCCAGACAGCAGGTTCGGGGCGAACGATCGGGGCAAGGAGCCCGATGTCGAGCGTGCCATAAGCCCCGTACATCAGGGCGACGCCGAGCAGATAGAACACCGAGCCGAACAGAGCGAACAGGAGATAGCGCAAAGCCGCGGCCAAGGTCTCCGGACGTCCGTCGAGACAGACCAGCGGCACCGCGGCGAAGGTGAGAAGCTCGAGCCCCACATAGAGATTGAACAGATCGGCGCCCAGAAAGAGGACGCTTAAAGCCGCCTGGATGCCTTGCAACAGGGTCCAGAACACGAGCGGCGCGCGCTTCTCGGTCCCCTGCGGCGTCGCGAAACTGGCGCGCGCGAAGAGCGCGGCGGCCGGCGCAATCAGCCCTGCCGTCACGAGCATGACGGCGGAAAATCCGTCGGCTCGAAGCGCGATGCCGAGCGGCGGCGCATAGCCGGCGAGCGTGTAGACGACGGGTTGACCGGAGCGCCACACGAAACTTGCGATGGCGATGGCGATGACAAGCTCCACCGGCATGAGGCCGAGCGCAATCCATTCCGCGCGCCGGCCGCCGATGAGAAACGACATGAGCACGCCAAGCGCGGGCAAGAGGATTGCCAGCGGCAGCAGGCCTCCGCCCTCCGTCGCCGCAATGGCGGCGGAACCTGCCGTCATTCGGCCTTGGCTCCATCGTCCGGCGGTTTGATCCAGGCGTCCGGATCCAGGGTCGCCTGTCCGGCGGCCTCGAACAGCCGCAGCACCAGGGCGACGGCTAGGGCGCTCGCCGAGAAGGCGACCACGATGCCAGTGATCACCATCGCCTGCGGCACGGGGTCACCCTGCAATCCGGCCGCCGCGCCCTTCCGCGCGACGATACCGAACACGAGGAAAACGCCGCTGCCCATCAGGTTGAACGCGAGGATCTTGCGCAAAGGCTGCGCGCTGGCGATGAGGCCATAAAGGCCAAGGCCGACCAGCGCCGCCCCAACGAGCCCAGCCAGCGTCGCCGAAGTCATCGTCGCGGCTCGCGTCGCGGCGGGCCCGCGACCAGCATCGGGAGAATCACGGCGATGGAGAGAACCATGAACGCCTCGATGAACAGAATCGCTGGCTTGGCGAACCCAGGCGGATAAGCGAAAAATCCGCCCGCGAAAATCGCCCCTGCAATGCCCGCGACCAGAAACACCAGCGGCCCCGCGACAAGCGCGAGCCGCAGCCAGAAGGCATTCGTCTGCGGCGCCTCGGTCAGCCGCGCCATCATGACGATCAGCCACATCGCGGCGAGAATGGCGCCGCCCTGAAACGCGCCGCCGGGCTCGTCGGCGCCAACCCAAAAGACATGGACGCCGACCAGAATGCCGAGCGGCGCCAACACTTGCGCGAGGAACGCAAGCGTCGGCTCAGGTATCTGCGCGCGGGCCTCTCCCGGGCCGCCGCCCCAGTAACGGTCGGCGGCAAGGGACCATACGCCGACCACAGCCAGAACCAGCACCACCTTTTCGAGCATCGTGTCGAAGGAGCGGTAGGCAATGAGAACCGCCGTGACGGGATTGCCGAGGCCGGTCTCGGCCAAGTTCTGCATCGATTGCGGCGCCAAGGATGGGCCTTGGTCAGGGAGCAGCAGCACGACGCCGGCGAGCCCCAGCGCGACAAGGATACACAGGCCAGCGGTCAAGACCCGCGGTAGACCCCCCGAGGTTTTTTCGCCCCCCGCGTTCTCCCCGCCGCGGAGCCGGGCAGCCGCGCCAATCAGCAAAATCCCGGTGACGCCGCTGCCAATCGCAGCCTCCGTCAGCGCCACATCGACCGCAAACAGGCGGATCCAGACGAGCGACAGCAGGAGTCCATAGACGACATAGCCGACGGTGGCTGCGAAGGCGCCGCGCGCGAAAATGGTCCAGGCGGCGACCGCGAAAACCAGAGTTGCGAGGCCAACGTCGAGCGCCTCCAGAACGCTCATAGGGCGGATCCCTTGCGCCGGACCGCGCGCCCGATCAGTTGGGCCGTGGTCCCCCCGGCCAGCTGCACCAGCGCCCAGATGGCGATGAGCTTGAGCGCTGCGAGCGGGCTCTCGGCGCGCGGCAGAAGGCCCAGCACGACGAGGCCGAGACCGAGATTGTCAGCCTTCGTCAGAGCGTGCAGGCGGCTCAATGCATCGGGGAAACGCAGCAACCCGACCGTGCCCGCAAGGAAGAAAAAGACGCCCGCGCCGATCGCAGCGATGCTGAAGGGATCGACGAAAAGACTCATCGGCCGTCGGCGCCGTCAAGATCCTCCGCCGGCGCAGCGCTCTTGACGAAGGCGGCGGAGGCGAAGGCCGCGAGCAGAGCAAGGCCGAGGGCGACATCCTCCACGCCCTGTCCACCCGTAGCCGCGGCTATGAGGAGCAGGGAACCGATTCCCCCGGTGCCGATGAGTTGCGCCGCCATCATGCGATCCGCGTCGCCTGGGCCGCTCAAAATGCGCACCAGTCCCACCGCGACAGTCAGAAGAATCACGCCAGCCGTCGCGAGAAGAAAATCAGTCAATGCCGACCGCCCGCATGAACAAAAGCTCTTCCGCGCTGAGATTCGCCGCGACGGACTGGCTCGTGTCGAGGCAGTGCACGAGCAGCGCGCCCTGTTCGTTCACGCCCGTCGGCAATGTTCCGGGCATCAGACTCGAGAATGTGCAGAACGCGCTCCGCTGACCGCCCTCTGGCAAACGCAATGGGCAGACGACGAAGCCTGGCCTCAGCTTCATATTCGGATTGAGGGCCCGCCACGCGACGTCGGCTCCCGACAAAGCCGACTGGCGCAGGAAGCTCGCCGCGAGCTTGGCCAGCGAACCAAACTTGAGCCGTGATCCTTGCGGCGGCAGGAGGCGCAAGCTCACCCAGGTCGCGCCGACCACGGCGGCGAGGCCAACCGGAAGGTCAGCCGGCGCCCATCCCGAAATCATGAGCCAAAAGGCAAGGAGAATCGTCGCCCTCACGGCGCACACCCGCGTTAAAGCGGCGGGGAGATTATCCTTCAGGGTCAACGCGCCGATCCAGGACCAGAAACGACCGCGACGCGCGCTCTCATGGACGCCCGCGGAACGAGCGCGATGCGGCGCCTCAGCTCATGCTCATCGCCCAAACGGCCCGGCATCCGCGGTCTCAAGCCCCAATGCTGCGACGCGGGGGCAGAGCTACCATGATTCATCTGAACGGGGAAAGAGTTGGTCGGCGGCGATCCAATTTGACAGCGGCGATGAGGCCGATTTGTGATAAGGCCGAGCAATTCGCCGGCCAGTCCATTCACCCAGCTCCCCACCACACAAAGGGGGCCGCTATGACACGGCCCCCTTCGCATGTCGTTCGCGCCCCCCAAATGGCGCGAGTGTCATCAATCAGCTCTTGGGAGCTTCAGCAGGAGCCATTTTCTTCTTGCTCATTTTGTGGCTCTTCGAGGCCTTGTGGGTCTTTGTCTTGTGGGTCTTGGACATGTGTGTCTTCGAAGTTGCGGCCTGGGCCGCATCGATCGAAGCGACAACCGGCGCGATGGCGATCAAGGCGCCAAGGCCCATCGCGAGATACTTGTTGATCATTTCAGTTTCCTTTGAAGCGAGTTGTTCGACTCTTGTTTGCGAACATCGTGTCTCTGCGCTTCCTATGCTGAATTGAAGATGAATGTCGGGTTTAGCTGCCGTTCACCAAGAACGGGCGCCCAATATTGTCGCACGCGCCGCTTTTGTTGGCGGCGACCCGTCACGCCTGGATCGAATACACGCGTAAGCCCTGCCCTCCACATTTCTGCGAGTTGCAGCAGTTTTGCGAGGGTGGCTACCTGCGCCATCGACTGCCAGTGCGCTTCCACGGTCCAGCGTTTCGAGCGAAAACGTCGCCTACGCTAAGCCGACCTGCCCCTGTGATAAACGGCGCGCATGCGATCCAACAGGGAGCGAACGGGCAGCGGGGGACGATACGATCGCGTTTGTCGCCGGAGCTGACCGTTAATGAACGAGACGAGCAAGCCCATCGCCCGGCCGAGCGTCGTCTCCGCGCCGCGCATTCTGGTCGTCGAGGACGAGATCGATGTGGCTTTGCTGATCAGTTACAATCTGGAATCGGAGGGCTACGTCGTGGAGAGCGTCGCTCGCGGCGACGAGGCTGAGCTGCGATTGACCGAAAACGCGCCCGATCTCCTCATTCTCGACTGGATGCTGCCGGGCGTTTCGGGCATCGAGATTTGCCGACGCTTGCGAGCGCGCGAGGCGACCCGCACATTGCCGGTCATCATGGTCACCGCCCGGCGCGAAGAATTGGAACGGGTGCGCGGTCTCGCAGTCGGCGCAGACGACTATGTCGTCAAACCGTTTTCGGTGATCGAACTGATGGCGCGGGTGCGCGCGCTGCTCCGGCGCAGCCGGCCGGAACGAATCGCCGAGCGACTGTACGTCGGCAATCTCGATCTCGACCGGCTTACCCAGCGTGTTCGACGTGGCGATCGCGAGATTCGCCTCGGTCCCACCGATTTCCGGTTGCTCGAATATCTGCTCGAAAAGCCGGGCCGGGTTTTCTCGCGAGCTCAACTGCTCGACCTTGTCTGGGGGCGGTCCGCGGAGGTCGACGAACGTACGGTCGACGTGCACATCGGGCGCCTTCGCAAGAGACTGTCGAAAGGGAGAGAACCAGACCCGATCCGGACTGTCCGCGGCGCCGGCTACGCGATCGACGATAGCTTCGATAGGACCGACTGGCGCTAAGGGCGGACCGTCGACGATCTCTCAGATTGGCGCCGCTTGCGTTGTCGATGCTAGGCTAGCAACGCCGCAAGTCCGCTCGGCGCGTCGCTCAAGATGACTCTCAGGACAATGCATGGCCCATAGATCAGGAAGCGCCGATCTGCCGCTGCATGGCGGGCGGGTGCCGCTGTGGCTGGCGGACCGCATGAGCCGGCTCGGCGCCGTCATTAGTGAGGCGATCGTCCTTAACTATGGCCGCGACGAATTGCTGCGCCGCCTCGCGCATCCGTTCTGGTTCCAGTCGTTCGGCGCCGTCATGGGCATGGACTGGCACTCCTCCGGCATCACCACGAGCGTGATCGGCGCGCTGAAGCGAGGCCTCGAGCCGCTCTCGGGCGAACTCGGAATCCATGTCTGCGGCGGCCGCGGCAAGCAGTCGCGCAAAACGCCGCACGAACTCGCCGCGATCGGCGAGCGGGTCGGATTTGATGGCTCCGCCCTCGCCAATGTAAGCCGGCTGGTGGCGAAGGTCGACAGCGCCGCCGTCCAGGATGGGTTCGACCTCTACGTGCACGGCTTCATCGTCACCGACGAGGGCAAATGGACCGTCGTTCAGCAGGGCATGAACGATTTGAGCCGCACCGCCCGCCGCTATCATTGGCTGTCCGAGGGCCTGCGGAGCCTCGTCGAGGAGCCGCACAATGCAATCGAGGGCGTCCATCAGGGCGAAATCGTCAATCTCACGGACCGCCGCGCGGACATCTCCCGTCGAACCCAGCTTGAGCTTTTGAGTTCGCTTGGCCCAGACGGCTTGGCCCGCGAGCTTGCCGCCATCGAGGCCAAACCTCAGAAGGCCCTGCCCGATCCCGTCCAGCTCGACTCTGCCCCATCTCGTCATGCCTGCGCATCATGACGTGCGCGCGAGCGATGTGCTCAGCCCCCGCCTGCATGCGACGTTCACCGCGGCCGCCAATCGGGGGCCGGCCGACTTCGCTGAATTGCTGCTCGTTCCCGGCGTCGGCGCCCGAACGGTGCGGGCGCTCGCGATGGTCGCGGAAGTGGTGCACGGCGCGCCCTATCGTTTCACCGATCCGGCGCGCTTCTCCTTCGCGCATGGCGGCAAGGACCGGCATCCCTTCCCGGTGCCCCTCAAAGTCTATGACGAGACGATCGTCGTGATGAAGGCGGCCGTTGCGAAGGCCAAGCTCGGTGATGACGACAAGCTCGCCGCGCTCAAGCGGCTCGACAACGAGGCCCGTCGCGTCGAGAGGCGCGCAGCCGAGCCCCCCGTGGCCGATGTGATCGCGGAGGAGCGGCGGCTCTCGCATTCTTTCGGCGGCCGTAGCGTGTTCGGCTGGGAGCCTGCGCCCAACGCGCTCGATCAGAATATGAAGCCACGCGCAGCATCTCCATCCGGATGAAGTCGCCGGCTTTTCTTGGATCGCCAGTGGTCTCGCTGAATTTGCGACTCCATAGACCAAGCCAATCCACAGGGTCGCCGTGGTTCGTCAAAAGCGATTTAGCGAAGGCCCCGTCAGCCGTCTAGCCGCGCACACGAGCGTTTTCTGTAAATGAGAAATATAGAAAATAGTTTGTCTATAAAAGAAATTTCAGCTATGATTGCGGAGTGGTCGTCAGAGCCAAGACGACGCCTGGCCGCAGCTGCGGACGCTTGGCGCCCGCGCTGACGGGCGAATGAAGGTCAGGGTCGGAAGGAAATTCCGCGCTACCTATTGATATCACGAGCTTGGCGGAAGAGAACTGAGGCCAAGGCAGGTCTTCGTTAGAGGCTTGAGCGAGAGATCTATTTCATCGCCTGCTCAGAGGCGCCCGGCGACGCCGCCGGCGCCGACAGCTTCCCTCCCATCGGGCGAAACCGTCGTGGAAGACATCTCGCCGCGCGCCTTGCCCCTGCCCCGCTATTTAACCTCGTCACCTTCGTCGCTTACCCAAGCGGCTGGTCGCGCTGGCTTCGTTTCGTGAACTCAGATTGAATCCCGCGGCACGACGCGCTTTGAGGAAACCCGGAAATGGGCGCACACTGACAGAAATGGGCGCACACTGAGAGAAGGGCGCGTCTCGAGGGATATGAGACCGAACGAAGGACCATAGAACGATGACTAAAGACGAGCAGCCAGTCCACGCAAAACTGGGCGGCAAGGAAGCGGTCGGCTTCATTGGACTTGGCATGATGGGCCACGGCATAGCCAAGAATATTGTCGAGAACGGTCATCCCCTTACCTTCCTTGGCCGCAAGAAGCGCGCCTCTGCTGAAGACATGGTCGGTCGCGGCGCGACCGAAGTCAGAACGGCCAGGGAAGTCGGCGAACGGTCAACGGTGGTGTTTCTCTGCGTGACGGGTTCGCCGGAGGTCGAAGGGGTCGTGCGCGGTCCCGACGGTCTTGCAGCGGGCCTCCAGAAAGGTTCGGTGATTGTCGATTGCTCGACATCCAATCCGGTGTCGACGGCGGCTCTGGCAGAGGAGCTTGCGCCGCGAGGCATAGACTTCGTTGACGCTCCGCTCAGCCGAACTCCCAAGGAGGCGTGGGAAGGGACGCTAGACACCATGGTCGGCGCAAGCGACGCTGTGTTCCAGCGCATCAAGCCGATCATCGAGACGTGGGCCGGGAAGATCGTTCATATCGGTGGCGTCGGCGACGGTCATCGCATGAAGCTTTTGAATAACTTTCTAGGCATGGGATACGCCGCGCTCTATTCAGAAGCGCTCGTCGCAGCCGCCAAAATCGGGATTTCGCCGCAGCGCTTCGACAGCGTCATCCGTGGCGGTCGCATGGACAATCCGTTCTACCAGACCTTCATGCGATGGACCCTTGAAGGCGAGCGCAACGCGCACAAGTTCTCGATCGCTAACGCCTTCAAGGACATGCGCTACCTCGAATCCATGATGGACGCGGCAGGCGTCGCGAATCCGATCGGCAACGCGATCAAGAATTCTTTTGCCCTCGCGATGTCCGCGGGGGCGGCTGAGGACTATGTGCCGATGCTTGCGACCCATATCGCTCGTCTGAACGGAGTCGACCTCGCGCCCAAATCGGCTGACGCTAAGCCACAAGCTGCGGAATAAGCGATGAGAGCCTTGTGATTCGAATTCCGCCCGTCAGAGTTTCCCTCACTTGGGGTGATTATGTCCGCAGGAATGAAGCCGAACAAGATCGCTGTGGTTGGACTTGGCGCCATGGGCTACGGCATCGCCGCCAGCTTAGCGCGGAGCGGTTGGCCCGTCGTCGGCGCGGACACAAATCCTTCTGCGGCGGCGCGCTTTGCCAATGAGTTCGGGAAACCGATCGGTTCTTCCCGCGACGCGGCCATCGGCGCTGACATCGTTATCCTGGTTCTGGTCAACGCCGCGCAGTGCGAGGCCGTTCTGTTCGGAGACGCCGGCGCGCTGGCGTCGACCGCTCCCAATGCACTGATCATATCCTGCGTGACGATGGATCCGGCTCAGGCGCGGAGCATCGGCGAGAAAGTCGAGGCTGCGGGCCGCGCATTTGTCGACGCGCCAACCAGCGGCGGCCCGGTCCGGTCCGCCGAGGGCGCGTTGACCATTCTCGCCTCCGGACGAGAAGACGCGATGAAACGCGCCGAGCCCATCTTCGATGCGATTGCCTCCAAGGTTTATCGCTTGGGCGCCGAAGCTGGCGCGGGCTCCGCCTTCAAAATGATCAACCAGCTTCTTGCAGGAATCCACATCGCCGCGGCCTGCGAGGCGATGGCCTTCGCCAAGAAGCTTGGGCTCGACCTCCGGAAAGTCTACGAGGTCATCACCGCCTCAGCCGGAAATTCTTGGATGTTCGAAAATCGGGTGCCGCACATTCTCGACAATGACTACGCGCCGAAAAGCGCCGTCAATATCTTTACTAAGGATCTCGGAATCGTGTCCGATATGGCCCGCGCGGCGTCGTTCCCCACGCCGCTTGCGGCTTCCGCATTGCAGATGTTTCTCATGACGGCCGCATCCGGAATGGCGCGCGACGACGATGCCTCCGTCGTGCGCCTCTACGCGAAGATTGCGGGCATCGAGCTCGACTCCGACGCAGATGCGCTCAATTCCGCTCCACGCGAGGACCCCCGGCGATAGTCGCTCGCGGCGCGAGGCCAGTCGCGGGCCCACCGTTTGTTCACAGCGATCAAACCTCGCAACTCAATTTCGGGCCTTGCCGGTTAAACGCTCGACAACAGCCTTCTTGGAAAAGGCCCGCGGGCGAAACAGCTTAGACAGTTTTCATATGAAGCGCGAGCGTGGAGCCCCGCTCGATAAATGGGCGCCGAGCCGACGCTCGCGCTTAAGGATGGTGCATCCTCCGCGCCAATGGCTTCGGGTCGGTCACGACGGAGCCCGCCAGATGGCACGCATCATGCTTCGAAAGCGACTGAGCGTATCCGTCATACGCACCCGACCGAGACGCTCTGTGTCTCCAGAGGAAGCCATCCGCCTTGATGTTCATCGGACGACGCATTCTCGGGACGTTGCCCAGTCTGCTCGGCGTCGTAGTCGTCACTTTTCTGTTGTCGCACGCGCTGCCCGGAGACCCCGCCGCCTATTTCGCGGGGCCGGCCGCGAACGCGGATTCGATTGCGAGCGTTCGCGCGTCACTGGGGCTGGACCGCCCCCTGCCCGTCCAGTTCTTGCACTATGTCGTTGACCTCCTGCATGGAAATCTCGGCAACTCGTTGACGACCGGACAGCCGGTGCTCGTCGACCTCGCACAACGGCTTCCCGCTTCGCTCGAACTCTCCGCTTTCGCGATCATCTTTGCTGTGGGCGTAGCTGTTCCGCTCGGCGTGTGGTCCGCGACAAAAGTCAACGGTCCAGTCGACCATGCGAGCCGGGTCCTCGTGACAGTCTCGGCCGCTTTCCCTACGTTCTTTGTCGGTCTGCTGCTGGTTTATGTCTTCTACTATTTGCTCGACTGGGCGCCCGAACCCGTTGGGCGATTGAACGAGATCAACTATTCGCCTCCGCCGACCATCACCGGCGCTTATACGGTCGACGCTCTGCTGGCGCGCGACTGGAGCGTTTTCCGCGCCTCACTCGCGCAGCTCACACTCCCTGCAATATCCCTAGGCTTGTTCGCGATGGCGCCGCTTGCGCGTATCACCCGCGCGGCGATGCTCGAAGCATTGGGCAGCGATTTCGTCCGCACAGCCCGCGCGAGCGGCCTGCCGACGACGAAGATCGTCTTCACTTACGCCTTTCGGAACGCGCTTCTGCCGATCACCAGCGTATTGGGAATGGTCTTTTCCTTCCTGATGGGGTCCAACGTCCTGATCGAGCAAGTGTTCGGTTGGCAGGGAGTGGGCGCCTACGCCGTATCGGCGGTGCTAGCCTCCGACTATGCGGCCGTGCAGGGCTTCGTCCTCACCATGGCGGTTCTCTACGTGCTCCTCAACCTCGTAGTCGACGTCGCCGCCACATTTATCGATCCGCGCGTGCGCTTCGAGTCGTGAGAGGCGCATGAGCTTCGCCACTCTCGCCAGCAACACGCGCTATGCCTTCGGCGAGAACCGCCTGACGCTGATCGCCGTCGTGATGCTCGCGGTGATGGCGGTCTGCGCCGTCCTGGGTCCTGTTCTTGCCCCTTACGATCCGCTGATGACCAACGCTGCGGTCAAGCTGACGCCGCCGAGCGCCGCGCACTGGTTCGGCACGGACGCGCTCGGACGCGACATCCTAAGCCGCGTGATCGTCGCGGCGAGGCTCGACCTCGGCATGGCGATTTCGGCCGTCGCGCTCTCCTTTGTCGTCGGGCTCGCGCTCGGCGCCGCAGCTGGATATTTCGGCGGCTGGACGGACGCGATCGTTGGTCGCGTGATGGATACGATCATGGCCTTTCCTCTGTTCGTTCTGGCCATGGGCATCGTCGCGGCGCTCGGCAACAGCGTGCTCAACATCATCATCGCGACGATGATCATCAATCTCCCGTTCTATTGCCGTTTCGCGCGCGCCGAAGTGAACGTGCGCCGCGAGCTCGGCTATGTCGAAGCGGCGCGCATGGGTGGAAATACGGCGCTGCAGGCGCTCGTCAATCACATCACTCCGAACATTCTGCCCCCAATGATGGTGCAGGCGTCGCTGAACATGGGCTGGGCGATCCTCAACGCCGCCGGCCTCTCGTTCATAGGGCTTGGCGTCAGACCTCCGACTCCCGAATGGGGCATCATGGTTTCGGAAGGCGCGAGCTTCATCATCTCTGGCGAGTGGTGGGCCTTCATGTTCCCCGGAGCCGCATTGGTCGCTGCGGTCTTCTCGTTCAACATGCTCGGTGACGGCCTACGCGACCTGCTCGATCCCCGGAAGCGGGTATGACGGACCAGCTCGTCATCGACAGCCTCTCGTTGAACTTCCGTACGCGTCATGGGACGGTGCAGGCGCTCGACGACGTGTCGTTCACGCTAGGCAAGGGCGAAATCGTTGGCGTCGTCGGAGAGAGCGGATCGGGCAAGTCCGTCACGGCGTATGCCGTCATGGGACTGCTTGACGACACAGCCGACATAACCAATGGCCACATAAGTATGGGCGGCGCTGAAATTCTGGGCGCTAGGCCGGATGTGTTGAACGCGCTTCGCGGCCGCGAAATGGCGATGATCTTTCAGAGCCCGCGCACCGCCCTCAATCCGATCCGCAAGGTCGGTCGTCAGATCGAGGACGTTCTGCGCGAGCACGCCAATATTCCCGCGCGCGAGCTGAGGCGGGAGGCGGTTGCAGCTCTTGCGCGCGTTCGCATCCCGGATCCCGAGCGCCGGGCCGAAGCCTACCCGTTCGAACTCTCCGGCGGCATGTGCCAGCGGGTGATGATCGCGATGGCGCTGGCCTGCTCGCCTGCGGTGCTGATTGCCGACGAGCCCACGACTGGTCTCGACGTCACGACGCAGGCCGTGATCATGGATCTCATTCGCGACATGAGCCGCGGCGGCAATATGTCGACGCTTCTGATCACCCACGACCTCGGTCTCGCCGGAGAATATTGCGACCGGATCGCTGTGATGCACGCCGGTCATGTCGTCGAGGCTGGGCCGACGGAAGCCATTCTCACCCGCAGCGCGCATCCCTACACGCGCCAGCTTCTGGCGGCGACGCCCGACGCCAGAAACGCGCATGGATGATCTCGTCGCCATACCAGGGTCCCTTCCGGATTTGCGCAGCCCGTTGCCGCCTTGTCGTTTCAGCGCGCGCTGCGAGCGCCGTCAGCCGATCTGCGACGAGCCGCCGCTGCCATGGTTGCAATGTGGGCCGGATCACGTCGTGCGTTGCAGGTTTCCGCTATGACGGCGACGCTGCTCGAGGCGACGAAGCTCGCAAAGTTCTATCCCGTGAAGGGCGGCGCTCGGGGCGCGCAGCTTCACGCCGTCGACGAGGTGGACCTTGTCATCGGCGCGGGAGAAAGCGTCGGGCTCGTGGGCGAGTCGGGTTGCGGCAAATCGACGATGGTGCGCTTGCTGGCTCGCCTCGTCGATCCGACCAGCGGAACGATCACGCTTTCCGGACGCCAGATAACCGACGTGTCGCAAGGACGCTTTGTCCGCACCGCCGATCGCGCCCGCATCCAGGTCGTATTCCAGGATCCGACCGAGAGCCTCAATCCGTCCTTCCGCGTCTCACGCGCGATTTCGGATCCGCTTGCGACGTCTCCTCAGTCTTCGCGACGCGGCGGACATCGAGGCGCGCGTTCGTCGCGCGGCTGAGCTTGTCGGTCTGCCTGCGGAGCTTCTGCAGCGTTATCCGCATCAGCTTTCCGGCGGGCAGCGGGCGCGTGTCGGCATCGCGCGCGCGATCGCCGTCGAGCCTTCGCTGCTCATTCTCGACGAACCCACGTCCGCGCTCGACGTTTCCGTTCAGGCCGTCGTCCTGAAGCTGCTCGCTGAACTCCGCAGACCGGCTGGGAATGAGCTACCTCTTCGTGTCGCACGACCTCAACGTCGTGCGACTGCTCTGTTCGCGCGTCGCGGTCATGTATCTGGGCAAGATCATCGAGGTCGGTCCGACCGAGGCGCTGTTCACCGACCCGCGTCATCCCTACACGGCCGCGCTTGTCGGCTCCATTCCCGACCCCGCTCGCCGGGGGGAGCCGCGGCCGCGCCTCGACGGCAATCCGACGAGCCCGATCGATCCCGATCCACGCACCTGCCGCTTCTACAGCCGCTGCGCAAAGAGCGCCGATATCTGCAATCGCGTGATGCCGCTGCTGCGAACAGTGGGACGAGACCACGCCGCCGCCTGTCATTTAGCTTGAGGGAGCTGTCTTGAACACCGACAATGAAATCTGTCGCTCGGACGCGGTTACGATTGCGTCGTTGGTCAAGTCCAAGAAACTATCGGCGACTGAAGTCGCACAAGCCGCGCTTCGCCGCATGGAAGCGCTCGAGCCGCATATTCACGCATTCTGTACGCCAACGCCGGACGTGGCGCTGGCCGCGGCAGCGGCCGTCGACGCCAAGATTGCCGCGGGCGAGGATCCCGGCGCCCTCGCGGGCGTTCCGATCGGCATCAAGGACCTTGTCGCCACGAAAGACATTCTGACGGTCATGGGTTCGCCCTGGTACCGGGACTTCGTCCCGGACGAGGACGACATCTGCGTCGAGCGGCTGAAGGCTGCGGGCGCTGTCATCCTCGGCAAGACCAATGTTCCCGAGTTCGGCTACAGCGGCGTCGGGCACAATCCGGTCTTTCCCGCGACCCGCAATCCCTGGAATCTCGCCATGACCTCCGGCGGCTCGAGCGCGGGTTCGGGCGCGTCCGTCGCTGCAGGCGTCTCGCCGTTCGCCATCGGCTCCGACGGCGGCGGCTCGATCCGCATCCCCTCGGCGCATTGCGGGCTCTTCGGCATGAAGGCCTCGATGGGCCGTGTGGCTCTCTATCCGGGCTGCCGCGACGAGCGCTATCCCGGCGTGTCCAGCTGGGAGTCGATCGAGCACGTCGGCCCGATGAGCCGCACGGTCGCTGACGCGGCGCTGATGCTCAGCGTCATCACGGGTCCCGATCCGCGTGATCGTTATTCCCTTCCCGCGGGCGACGTCGATTATCTCAAGGCGCCGACGGAAGAAATCAAGGGGCTGCGGATCGCCTACAGCGAGGACTGGGGTTACGCCGCGGTCGACCCCGAAGTGCGCCGCGTCGTCTCCGAAGCCGTGAAGGTATTCGAGACGGATCTCGGCTGCACGGTCGAGCGTGTCGATCCGGGCTGGGAAGATCCGTTTCCGCAGTTCTGGACCTTGGTCGCCGGCGACAGCGACCTCGTGGGCATGCGCCGCATGATGAAGGGGCGTGAGAGCGAGATGTCCCCGCATCTTGTCGCTCTCCTGAATCACCCGTGGACCGCCGAAGACTTCACCAACGCGAAGATGATGCGCCAGCGCGTCTGCAATCACATGTGGCGGTTCATGCGAAAGTACGACCTTCTGCTGACCCCGACGCTCGCCACGCCTCCGTTCCCACTCTACATGCAGGGGCCCGAATTCATCGAAGGGAAGATGGTGAGCTCCGGCGCGTGGCTCTGCTTCACCTTCATCTGCAATCTCACGGGACAGCCAGCCGCGAGCATTCCCGCCGGCTTCACTTCAGACGGTCTGCCAATCGGCCTGCATATCATCGGCCGGCATCTCGCGGACCAGACCGTCCTTGCCGCCTCGGGCGCCTTCGAGAGGGTCCGCCCCTGGGCTCACGTCTGGCCGAAACTCGTGACCGACCTCGGCCTGTGACCCGACCCTCGCCTTTACCCACCAAGGAGCGTTCCCCATGGAGTTGACTCGACGAACCTTCACCGCCGGGCTGTTGGCCACTTCGGCCGCGGCGCATGCGGACCTCGCTTTTGCGGCCGACCGTCCAAAAGATACGCTGGTCATCGTCTCGGAAATGGGGCCGAACGGCCTCGACACGATGGTGCCGACCGCCAACGATCACAGCCGCATGGTCAACTGGCAAGCCTATGACCGGCTCGTCTCGCATGGCCAGAAGACGTTGCCAGACGGCACGATTTCCTATGACGCGAAAGTCACGACGCCGGAGCTGGCCGAGAGCTGGGAGGTCACCGACGACGGCAAGACCTATGTTTTCCACCTGCGCAAGGATGCGACCTTCCACGACGGCGCGCCTGTGACCGCCAAGGACGTCAAATGGTCGTTCGACCGGGCGATCGCCGCAGGCGGCTTCCCGGCAGTCCAGATGGCCGCTGGATCGCTGGTAAAGCCGGAACAGTTCTCGGTGATCGACGATCACACGTTCAAAGCCACCTTTGAGCAGTTCAACAAGCTGACCATGCCGGACCTCGTCGTCCCTGTGCCTGCGATCGTCAACTCGGAGCTTGCGAAGAAGCACGCCACCGACAAGGACCCGTGGGCTTTCGACTGGGTCTCGCATAATGACGCCGGCGGCGGCGCCTTCAAGGTCGAAAACTGGACGCCCTGGGCAGCAGACCATTTTCACGCGTTTCGACGACTGGAAATCGGGACCGCTCCCGAAACTCAAGCGCGTGATCTACAAGCAGATCCCATCCGCAGGGACGCGACGCGCGCTCCTGGAAAAGGGCGACGTCGACATGTCGGTCGGCCTTCCGCCGAAGGATTACGCGGAGCTGGCGCAGGAGGGCAAGGTCCAAGTGATTGGCGTGCCCGTCCAGAACGATCTCGTATTCGTCGACATGAACGTCAAGATTCCGCCGTTCGACAACCCGAAGGTGCGCGAGGCGATCTCGTATGCGATCCCCTATAAGGAGATCATCTCCTCAGCGCTTTACAATCGCGCCAAACCGATGTTCGGCGGCGATCCCGCGAAGCCCTATCCTGAAGGCGTTTGGCCGGTGCCGATCCGGCATGGCCAGGACCTCGCCAAGGCCAAGCAGCTCCTCACCGAGGCCGGGTTCCCGAATGGATTCAAGACGACGCTTTCCTTCGATCTCAGCGAAGCGACGGTGCGCGAACCGACCGCCATTCTGATTCAGGAGGCGCTGAAGAAGATCGGCGTTGAGGTCACACTCGAGAAGGTCCCGGGATCAAACTGGTTCGCGCAGATGGCGAGCAAGACGATGCCCATGGTCATCGCCGAGTTCTACGGCTGGCTGGATTATCCAGACTATTTCTTCTTCTGGACCTTTGACGGAAAGAACAATTCCGTGTTCGACACCGCGAATTACGTCAACCCGGAGCTCGACAAGCTCATCGACACGGCGCGCTTCACTCGCGATCCGGCGGTCTACAATGAGACCCTCGGGAAGATGGTCGATACGGTGATGACGGAGCTGCCGCGCATTCCGCTCTATACCCGGTTCGCTGACTACGCGATGCAGAAGGACGTGCACGGTTTCGAATATTGGTTCCACACCCACCCGGACTTCCGCAAGCTCTACAAAGAGTGACGCTGAAGAAGGGCGCGTTGGTTGCGCGCCCTTTGCCTCTACAGCCCGGGAAGCGACTCGTATGACCGATCCTCTCGGCGCCTTCGTGCCCGGCGTCGATGTGCGGCTGCCCGGGCGTCCCGGCGGGCCGTTGGCTGGCTTGACTTTCGCCGCAAAAGACCTGTTCGACGTCCAGGGCTTCGTCACCGGCTGCGGCAATCCGGACTGGGCGGCGACCCATCCTGTCGCCGAACGGTCCGCCGCGGCCGTCGAGGCCCTGCTCGACGCCGGCGCCGCGCTTGTCGGCAAGACGATCACCGACGAGATCTCGCTCGGGCTCCTCGGCGTCAACCGGTTCTACGGCACGCCGCTCAATCCGCGGGCGCCGGATCGCGTCCCCGGCGGCTCGTCGAGCGGCTCCGCCTCGGCTGTTGCTGGCGGCGCCTGCGACATCGCGCTCGGAACCGACTCAGGGGGCTCGGTGCGCGTGCCCGCGAGCTTCTGCGGTCTGTTCGGGCTTCGTCCCACTCTGGGCCGGATCGACGCACGGGGAATGATGGTTCAGTCCCCGACATTCGACACCGTGGGTTATTTCACCCGAGACGCCGCAGACATTCGCCAAGGTCGGGTCAGTTCTCCTGGGCGAGCCAATCGTGCCCGAGATGCCCGCGGAGATCATTGTCGCGACCGACGCATTTTTGATTGCGGACGAGGTCGTGCGACACGCGCTCGCCCCCGCTGTCGATCGGTGTCGACAGGTCGCTCAAGTCACAGAAACCTCCCTCGCGACGGGCGACCTTCTTGACTGGGCGCGTTGGCAACGCATCTTGCAGCGACACGAATTCCGCGCGACGTTTCAAGATTGGGTTGATCGAGTGAACCCCCGGTTTTCATCCGAAGTCGCCGGGGCCTTCGCTGATGACGGTCAGACGTCCGCCGACACGATCGCGTCGGCCAATCGCTTTCGCGCCGAAGCCAAGGCGCGCCTCGACGGGCTTCTGGGCGGACGAAGGATACTTTGCCTGCCGACGTCACCAATCTTGCCGATCGCGCGTGACGCCCGTCTGTCCGTGATGCGTGAGGCGGTGCATAGAATCGTCAATTTGACGGGAATTGCGGGGCTGACGAGCCTACCGCAGGTTAACATTCCAGCCGCAAGCGTCTCCGGAATTCCGGTCGGTCTTTCGCTGATAGGATGGCGCGGTGGAGACGCCGCCCTCGTAGGCGCGGCGTGCGCTCTGGCGGGGGCAGGCCTGGCGACGCCGGGTGGCGCGATCCTGACCAGTTGAGACGGCGCGGGGCCCCTCCCCGCCAATAGTCCGGAAGCATCTTTCGTTTCGGCCGAGATCGCGGTGTCCGCCGCGCCTCTCTGGGGGTCAGTGGAAGCGGTTCAACATGTACGCGATTTAACCCGTCGGAAAGTTGAAGATCGAGATGTCAGCCATGAGATCTTGCGACACTCGGGCGATGGGGGACCTCGCTGAGGCGTTAGAGTGGCCGGTCGGCGCTTCGCCATGCCGGAGCGCGCCTAACGATTTTGGACGGTCCCCGAAGGGGTGTGCGCCATGTTGGAACAAGATGGGGGCCGGAAAGCCCATCGCACTTTTGCTGCGTCTTCCGTGATCAAAACGCGTCCTTCGCTGATCAATGATCCGAGGGAGGGCGCGCGTCTCGTCCGGGCGTTCTTGCGGATCACCGACCCCACGGTTCGCATGGCGGTCGTGCAAATGGTGGAGAAGGCCTCGGCTTCTGCGGATCGGTGAGCGCGGCCGCGTTCGCGCGCCGAGTCGCTTGTCCTGGCGCCTCGCGGCGCGAGGCGCCGATGCTCTCCAAGCCCTCGTCTCGTGGGAAGTGGATTTCTGTTTCCCACCAACAGGCATGCTGCCTGGGCAGACCGGACCACGCGCGCGGGGCTTCGACGAGAGAAGCAGGCAGCAGGAAAGCCGTCCCGACTTCCGGTTCAATTCGCCAGAGTTTGCAGTCTGGCCGATCGGGTCGGCAATTTCGCCTTCGTGAATGTCGGAACCACCCGCTCGACCTGGCGGAGGATATCGGGCGCGCCGGTCATTTCGCCGAAACTCCCTCGCGTGATCGGTCCAAATGCGAAGAGATCGGGTTGCATTGTCCCCCGCGCGTCGATCAATCGGCTTAGCGCGTCGACCTTGAGGCCGAGGCTGACATCGTCAGCCTGCGCCAGCCCGCTGATCGACCAGGTTCGCGAGCAGGGGATTGTCGCGAATGTTGCGCGACGCGCCGGAGCAAAGGACGATCGAGTCAAATGCCCGCTCAACCATCGCCCCGCCGGGAAGTCTGAGGCGCGCCAAAAGCAATTCGTCATCGGCGTCGACCTCAATCGCCCTTGCTCGCTGCACCGTCAGCGTGCCTTGCGCCGTTAAGCGGGCGACAGCGGCGGCGCCCTGCGGCGCAATCCGAAAGCGGTGAACTTCCCATAAAGGCATCAGCCTGCGAACCGCCCGCGCCCGCTCAGGCGCCGGCAAAGCGGGCCAGACCTCGGGCAGTCGTCGGCGCAGGGCGTCGACGACGGCCTGCCAGTCCAAACCCGTCATCGCACTGTCGGACCTCCGCGCGGACCAGGCGAAGCAATTCGAGCGCTGTCGCTCGGTCTCACGCCGTCGAACAGGTCATTGCACTCTGACAAACTTGCCGTGCTCGCACGGCAGCAGGCCACGCTGAGAAATGGCGACGATCGGGCCCTGGTGATTTGCGCGCGCAAGAGTAGATGACGACGTCGACCATGGTCAATCCCAGTGCCGACGATCAGGACGCTATCCGATCTACGCACTGCGGCCAGCGAGTCCGAGGCCCAGGGGTTCGCGATAAACCGGGGATGGCGCGCGGCGCCCTGTCGGACGCGGCATGGCGCGCTGGGCACATGGCCGGTGCAAATCGCGACCCGGTCGACTTGAAGAGAGGCTCCATCAGCAAGTTCGACGCGGAAACCTTCATTCTCGCGAGCCAGTGCGATGGCGCGCGTTCGCCGGTGGCGTAGCGACGCCGTCGTCGCGCTTCGTGCCGTTTCTGCGAGGATTTCCTCTAAATATGCCGCGAACGCGCTTCTTGGCACGTAGCAGCGCCCAAGAGGATCGACGCTTTCAGCGTCCGGCAGCCATTTCTTGTCGTAAAGCCACCGGATGAAGTGAGTCGCGTCGGAACTGAACAACGGACATCCGATCGCTCGGCACGTTGATGCGATGATCGGCGTTTGTCGTTCCGTAAGCCGCGCCGCGTCCGAGCTCAGCCGAAGGCTCGATCACATCGATAGAAAGCGGCTGATCGGTTGAGGCCAGAGCGTGGATCGCGAGCGCGACGCCCGTGAAACCGCCGCCAACAATCGCCAGGCGAAGTTGGTCTGTCTCGCCGGTCAACGTTCCCACGGCGTGCCGTCCGGTTCCGGAAGGCGGTGACTGAGGTCGCGATCCACTTCCGAGGCCTTGATTCCCTGCCAACCGAGAGCGCGCCGGTAACTGCCGAGCAAACCGCGCTCCACAAGATTGGCCTCGTTTATAGTCTCACGCGCGTCCTTGAATGGCGAGACGTAAAGTGCGTCCACCGGGCAATAAAGTTCGCAAAGGAAGCAAGTCTGGCAATCCTCAAGCCGCGCAATCGCGGGAACACCACTGGCTGTCCTGTCGAAGACGTCGTCTGGACAAGCGTCGACACACGCGTCACATTTTATGCAGCGATCAGCGCTTACGAGTTCTATCATCAGGCCCACGCGACCTTGTGCTCGTCGACCCCGCGTAGCCTGAGGCTCCTGGGAGGAGCATCGTTTACAGCGGGAAAATCGCGGCGACGGTGGATGCCTCGCGTCTCGCGTCGCTCTAGGGCGCTTGAGCAGATCCAGCGCGCCGTCGCAAGCATTGCGGCGATTTCCCGTTCCCGCCGCCGGCTCAGCGCGTCAGTGCTACTGCGTTCCGACTCGCGAAAGGACCGGCGCGCGTCGTCAAGGCAGGCAAGCGAATCCCGCAGACCCGCGGCGTCGCGCGTGAAGTTTCGCTCGAGGGGAAACATCGCAGCCTGCGCGACGGAAATGTAGGCGGCCGCCTGCTCCTGCGCCAATAGCGGTCCCAGTCGAGCGGTTCGCTCCGGTCAGCCATGTGCGCCCGCCTTTGATGCGCGTTAGGCCTGAGCACTCGCGGCATGTGCCGCAGCCGAGCGTCCCGCCGTCGAGCCGGAGGCGATCGCCCAAGTCGAGTTCGGACCCCCGCCCCCGCTCGTCGCGCCAACCACAGCCTCACGAGAGGCGGCGTCCCCGGCGGCGAAAAGTCCCGGAACTGATGTTGCGCCGGCGGCGTCGATCATTAGACCCCCAACTCCTCGAACGGTCCCCTCGTAACGCAGAGTTACAGGAAAGCGCTGGCGGAACGGATCGATGCCTTGCCGGTCAAACGGCAGAAAAATATTCGGCTGTCCTCGTCGCAGACCCTCCTGGATGGATGGCGAGGCTTTGTCGATCATCGCGTAGACCGGGCCTGCAGGGAGATGCCGCGCCAGGAGTTCGAAGATATCTTCGCCTTCCAGAGCACCTGGCCGCTTGAAGTCGCTGAACGTCGCCCAATCAAAAATAAGATTCTTCGTCACTGTCGCGGCTGCATGGGAGACGCCGTACTGGCCAGAGAACTCCATGCCGGAGAGGTCAGCGCCCGCTTCGGCGCCCATGAGGAGCGCGTCCCCAGTGAGCCCATAGGTGCCGAGCGCCTTGCTCATGAAGGCGCAGCCGCCGGCCGCGAGAACCACCGCGCCCGACCGCACGGTCCAGGCCGCGCCGTCGCGCGCGACACCCGAGGCGCCAGCGACTTCGCCGTCCGAGGTCAGCAGCAGATGCAGCGCCGGACTGTGGTCCAGTAGCCGCACGCCGAGTTTCAAAAGTCGCCGGCGCAGGATCTGCATGTAATCGGGGCCGCGCAGAGCTCCGCGATAGACGATTCCGCGATCATCGCGGGCGAACGTGTAACCCCAGTCCGCCAGCCGACCGAGCTGCACATGCGTCTCGTCGACCATTCGCTCGATCCAGTCGGCGCCGCGCCAGCCCAAAGCCTCGGGCGAGGCGGCGCTCGATCACTGCCGCGCGGGCCGGCCCTGATCGCGGCACGTCGATAATTGCGGTGTTGGCTGCGGCGGTCGCGCCGCTGGTCCCGACGCGCCCCTTGTCAACAAGAGTGACGCTCGCGCCGGCTTTCGATCGCCGCAATCGCCGCCCAGCACCCCGCGGGGCCGCCGCCAACGACAAGAACGTCGGCTGTCAGGTCGAGACTGTCAGCCTCGCGCCTCGCCGCTCACTTGACCGGCTGTCGATAGAGCACGAGGTCGACTTCAACGAGCGCGTCCCGGCCGAGCTTGGCGACGCCGATGGTCGTCCGCGACGGAACCTGTTCGTCGTCAGCGAAGTACCGGTGATAAACGACGTTAAATCCATCGAAATCGCGCTCGAAATGCGTCAGATAGATGCGAACAAACACGGTGTCCGAAAACGCGAAGCCCGCCGCCTCGATAATGGTCTTAAGGTTGTGGAACGTCTGCTCAGCTTGAGCTGCGATGCCCGATGGAAAAGGCGCCGAGGGCGAGTGAGGATCGGCAGGAAGCTGGCCTGTCACATAGAGCCAGCCATCGGCTTCCGTGGCGTGATGATAGTTGACGCCGACCGGCGGCGGCGGGGCGGCGGAGACGCGGTGGCGGGTGATCATTCCCGCCCTTGCCACGGCGCAACGGCGCGCTGAACGAGGCGTAACCCCATCTCCATGACGATCGCCACGGTTGCGATGACGAGGATTCCGAGAATGACGACATCGGTCACGAGAAAATCGGCCGCTCCCTTGATCATGAATCCTAGGCCCTTCGTCGCCGCGACCAGCTCGGCCGCGACGAGCGTGGCCCAGCCGGCCCCAAGTCCGATGCGCGTGCCGGTGAGGATGCTCGGCGTCGCGTGGGGTAGGAGGACGAAGAGCACCACTTGGGTGCGGGTTGCGCCGAGCGACCGCGCGGCGTTGACGCGTTCCTGCGACACCGATCTCAAGCCTTCGTTGGTCGCAATCACAATCGACGGCAGGATGCCGAGGAAAATGACGAGGATCTTCGCGAATTCGCCGATGCCGAACCAGATGATGACGAGCGGCAGATAAGCGAGCGGCGGTATAGGGCGGTAGAGCTCGAGCACCGGAGTGATCGCTCCCTGCGCAGTCCGGCTCAAATTCATCGCGAAGCCCTAGCGCTACGCCGAAGACCACGGCCGCAACGAGAGCGGCAGTCACTCTGCCTACGCTCGCCAGAAGATGTTCGAGAAGCGTCGCATCCTGGAACCCGTCCCTGGACACAGCGACGAACTTCGCGGCCACTGCGCACGGCGAGGGTAAAAACATCGCGGGCACGACTTCGAGGCTGGCCGCGAGCTGCCAAAGGAGCAAGAGAAGGAGTGATGTTGCGATCGATACTTTGCTCACATATCCGACGCGGCCGAAGATGCGATGGAGACCCAAAGCGGGAACTCCGGGCGCACGGGGGCGGCGAGACACGAACAAGGACGAAGACGAGCTGCTCACAGTGTCGCTTCCGCGAGTTCTCGGCTCGAGAAGATCAGTTCCTTCACTCGCTCCCGCGTCGTGACGAACTCCGGCTGAGACCTGACGTCGCCCGACTTGGCGCCCGCGGCGAATTGACGACTGAAGTCAAGATCGAGAGACGCGATCACTCGGCCCGGGCGCGGCGACATCACGAGCAGTTTGCTCGCGAGAAAGACCGCCTCGTCGATCCCATGCGTGATGAAGAAGACGCTTTTCCCGGTGCGGGCCCAGACGTCGAGGATCAGCTCCTGCATCTGCTCGCGGGTCAACGCGTCGAGCGCCCCTAGCGGCTCGTCCATCAGGAGGACGTCAGGATCGGCGGTCAGAGCCCGCGCGACGCCGACCCGCTGACGCATGCCGCCCGAAAGCTCCCAGATACGCCGGTCCTCGACCCCCTCGAGGTGAACGAGCCTCAGCATCTCCCTCGCCCGGTCATGGCGATCTTTTCGCGAAACTCCCTTGAAGTCTCAATCCGAACGCGACATTGTCGAGGACGTTGAGCCAGGGCATCAGCGCGCCATGCTGGAACACCACGCCGCGCTCGGAACTCGGGCCCTCGATCGTTCGCCCGGCGAAGGAAACCGAACCCGAAGTCGGCTTCAGGAAACCGGCCATGAGATTCAAGAGCGTGGTTTTGCCGCAACCCGACGAACCAAGCGCAACGACGAAGCTGCCAGGTTCGATCGTCAGCGAAACGTGATCGAGGGCGGCCACGCTCCCTAGCTCAGGAGCGCCGTCGTATCTAACGACTACGTCACGCACGTCGAGGCTCTTCATGCGCCGCGCTCCCAGTGTTTCCGAGATTTTCGCCGAACCCTTCCTTATTGGGTCGGCGTCGCGGCGGCTTTGACAAACTCGGCCGTGATGCTCCCTGAATAGCTTGGCAGGAGCGCATCGACCTTCTTCTGCTCCTTGAGGAACGCCGCCGTCGCAGCGATGGCGTCTCCCGTGCCCTTGCCGAGGAGGGCTTCAGACGCCTGCTCCTGGGCCAACGGATAATAGGCGCCGTCGACTTCGTCGAAGATCTCCTCGACCTTGGCGCCGTTGAAATCCGCGATCTTCTTGGCGTTGGCCGTCCCGGCTTTGTAATCGTCTGGGTCCTTGCGGAAATGCGCATAGCTGTCGAGCGTGACTTGGGTGAAGGCCTTGAGGACGTCGGGATGCGCTGCGGCGTAGTCTTTCCGGGTGATCCACGCGACGAACGTTGGGCCGCCAAGTTTAGCGACTCCCGCGGAGTCGATCAGCACCTTGCCATTCTCTTTGGCCTTGGTCAGGACGGGATCCCAGACATAGGCCGCATCGATGTCGCCGCGCGCGAAAGCGGCTGCGATCTCCGGCGGCTGCAGGTTCAGAACGTTCACTTTCGTGGGGTCGACGCCCGCGTTCTTTAGCGCAAACAGCAGGCTGTAATGCGAGGTTGAGACGAATGGCGTCGCGACCTTCTTGCCGACGAGATCCTTGATCTCGTTAACGCCTGATCCGTTGCGTACGACAAGGCCCTCCGCCTTGCCGATGAGGCCCGCGACCAGGAAGGCCTCGATCGGCGCGCCCCGCGTCGCACCAGCGGCGAGCGGACTCGAGCCCGCATATCCGATGTCGATCGCGTTAGAAGCGAGTGCGGCAATCACGCCTGCGCCGGAGTCGAACTTCCGCCATTCGATCTTATCCCCGGTCGCCTTCTCATAGGCGCCGTCCACAATCGCGACATGCGACGGGTCGGGTTCGTTCTGGTATCCAATCCGCAAGGGGCCCGCGGCGGCCCCGGCTTGTGCGGCGAACGCCGCCAAGAATGTTCCCGTCAGGAATTTCGTCAGCGCTTTCATTTGCCCCCGCTCCATTGGTTGGCGATCCAACGGACGGTAGCAGCGCAACGCTCGTTTGTCTACTAATTTGATAGACTAAGTTATCAACTCGTCCAAAGCTTCCCGAGGCGCCTTAATCAATGGGGGTCGCTGGCGGCTGGAGCGCTTCACGCGCTCTGAGTCGTCTGCCGGACCTGGAACTGGCCGAATCCGGGCGCGCCGACCACCTGGCCGTTGTCCGCCACGAGCGCGCCCCGCAGCAGCGTCTTGATCGGCCATCCCGTCACTTCCATGCCTTCGTACGGCGTGTAGTCGCTGCCGTGCTGCATGAGATCCTGGGAGAGGGTGACCTTCTTGTCCGGGTCCCAGATGGCGATGTCGGCGTCGGCGCCGACCATGATCGAGCCCTTTGCGAGGATAGAGACCATACATCTTGGCGTGGTTGGTCGCGGTCAGCGCGACGAACTCCGACAGCGAAATGCGCCCCTTTTTGACCCCCTCCGAAAACAGGATCGGCAGTCGCGCGGCGACGCCCGGAATGCCGTTCGGCACCCAGCGAAACGAGGTCCGCCCCTTCGGGTGGCTTTTGCCTTCCTCGTCTTCGAATCGAAACGGACAATGGTCCGAGGAGAAGGTCTGGAAGACGCCGCCGATGAGTCCGCGCCAGATCGCGTCTTGCGAGGCGCGATCGCGCGGCGGCGGAGAGCAAACATATTTCGCGCCCGAAAAATCCATGTTGAGGCCTTTGAGGTCCTCGGCCGTCAACACGAGATATTGCGGGCAAGTCTCGGCATAGATCTTCAACCCCCGCCCGCGCGCCCATTCGATCTGCTCCATCGCCTCGCGCCCAGAGACGTGCACGATCATGATCGGGATGCCGATCAGCTCCGCATGCGAGATCGCGCGATGGGTCGCTTCGCGCTCGACGAGTTCGGGCCGCGACTCCGCATGAAAGTAGGGGTGGGTCTTGCCGTCGCGCTCGAGACGATCGGTCATGTATTTGATCTGGTCGTAGCCTTCCGCGTGAACCATCACCGTTGCGCCCTGTTCGCGCGCAACGGTGAAAACTTCCAGCAATTGCCGGTCGGTCAGGACCATATTGTCGTAGGTCATGAACACTTTGAACGACGGATAGCCGGACTTGACGAGCGCCGGCAGCTCCTGGCCCAAAACCGCCGGCGTCGGATCCGTGACGATCAGATGGAAGCCATAGTCGACGTAGCTCTTCCCCTTCGCCTTCTCGTGATAGTCCTCGACGCTCTGACGGAGGGATTGCCCGCGCGGCTGCAGCGCAAAGGCAAGCACGGTCGTGTTGCCGCCCACCGCCGCGCTGCGGGTGCCGCTCTCGAACCCGTCCGCCATAACGATCCCGGGACCCTGCGGCTGGTCGAAATGAACGTGGCTGTCGATTCCGCCGGGCAGGACCAGAAGCCCCGACGCGTCGATCTCGGAAGCGCCGCGCGGCAGGTCTTCGGCGAGCGCGACGATGCGGCCGTCTTTCACGCCAACGTCGCTTTTACTCGATGTCGGCGGCGGTGACGACCGTGCCGCCCCGAATGACCAGATCAAACTCCATACCCTCTGCTTCCTTCCACGGATTGATTTCGACTGTTGACGCAAGATCCATGCAAATTGCGCCATGGCGAAACGGATTGCAAAATGACGCCCGAGCCGGCTTAACCTCTTCAGCGAACATTTGTCGGCTCCGATTGCCGACACGCCGAAAGGACGTGCAATTGCGGGACTTCCATCACAGCGGACGCAGCCCGGTCTATTCCGTGAACGGGATGGCGGCGACCTCCATGCCGATCGCCTCGCTGACCGCGATCGAAGTGTTGCGCGCCGGCGGCAACGCCGTCGACGCCGCGGTCGCGGCCTGCGCGGTGCTTGCGGTCGTCGAGCCGCAGTCGACCGGGACTCGGCGGCGATTGCTTCTGCCTCTACGCGCCGCCCGGCGGCGGCAAGGTCGTCGCCGTCAACGGCTCGGGCCGATCCGGCGCGGCCGCCTCGCTCGAGGCGATCGCGGCCGCTGGGTCCCCTTCCGCCCGACGAACGTCTCGCCGCACGGCGGTCACGATTCCCGGCGCTGTCTCCGGCTGGCAATTGCTGCTCGACGCCCATGGCACCAAGGGCTTCGACGAACTGCTCAAGCCCGCGATCCGCTGCGCCGAGGAGGGCTTTCCCGTGCATTCCGCGCGTGGCGTGGGATTGGTCGATGCAGGAAGACAAGCTGCGCCGGGCGGGAAACCGGCTCTTCCTGCCCGACGGCCGAGCGCCTCGGGAGGGCGATCGGTTCGTCCAGCCAGGCGCTCGCCGCGACGCTGCGCGCCATCGCCAAAGCGCGGCGCGGACGCCTTCTACACTGGGCCGGTCGCCGCCGACATGGCGGCGACGCTTCAGGCGCGCTGGCGGCGTGCAGACGGAAGAGGATTTCGCCAACGGGCGCAATGCGCGGCGAGTTCGTCGAGCCGATCTCGCTCCGATGGCGCGGGCTCGACGTCTGGCAATGCCCGCCCAACGGGCCGGGTCTGGTCGCGCTCATGATTCTGGGCGAACTCGAAGCGCTCGGCGCTGCTCCGGACGGACCCAGGCGGGGCGACCCGTTTCCACCGGCACATCGAGGCCGCGCGCCTCGCTCTACCGCGATCGCGGACGCCTTCCTCGCCGACCCCCGTCAGAAGGAGACGCCCAGTAAGCCGGCTCATCGCTCCCGACTACCTCGCCGGCTCTGGCGCGGCTGATCGACGACAAGCGCGCGCTTTGCGCATTGCCTGCCCCGGGCGAGAGCGCGCTTGTCAGCGAAGGGCGACACGGTTACGCTGTCGGTCGTCGATCGGGACGGCAACGCCTGCAGCCTGATCAACTCGCTCTACGATCCCTTCGGCAGCGGCATTCTCGGCGAAAGCTCCGGCGTCCTCATGCAGAGCCGCGGATTGTGCTTCGCCTTCGAGCGCGGCCATCCGAACAGCTCTCGCGCCGAAGACGCGCCCCGCGCACACCATCATGCCCGGCATGGCGACGCGGGACGGCCGGCCTTGCGATGTGTTTTGGCGTGATGGGCGAGCACTTACCAGCCAATGGGTCAGAGCCTGGGTTCTGACCAACGTGATGCGAATACGGGATGGACATTCAGGAGGCGCTCGATTTTCCTCGCGTGTGCGCGCATACTTGGAGAAGGTCGAGATCGAACGGGGCGTTTCGCCGGCGATGCGCGAGAGCGCTTTCCGCGCTCGGGCACAAGCTGACCGAAGTCGTTCGGCCGCTTGGCGGCGGACAGGCGATCATCATCGACCACGAGCGCGGAATCCTGATCGGCGGCTCGGATCCGCGCAAGGACGGCGCGGCGCTCGGATATTGACCCTCGCCGACCCTCCCCCAGCGCCGAAGACCATGTCTCGCGCCTCCATCGGAGTCGCGGCGTTCTCGACGGTTGTCGAATGGTATGACTTCACCCTCTATCTCTACCTCGCCACGGTGCTCTCGCGGGTCTTTTTTGGCGCGAGCGGGACCGCGCTGAACACGACGCTCGGCGCCTTCGCGATCGCCTATCTGTTGCGGCCGCTCGGCGGCATTGTCTTCGGCCATATCGGGGATCGGTTTGGGCGGCGACGAACGATGCTGCTCTCCGTCGCGCTCATGACGCTGACGATGCTCGGCACCGCCGCGTTGCCGACGCATGCGCAGGTCGGCGCGATGGCCGGCTGGCTTCTCTTCACGCTCCGCTGCGTCATGGGGTTCTCTGTCGGGGGCGAGTACAACGCGGTCGTCGCCTATTTGCTCGAGGGCGCGCCTCCCATGAGGCGCGGCCTGGTCGCGTCGCTGGCGTCTGCGTCCAGCGAGATCGGAGGGCTCCTCGCGGTCGGCGTCTGCCTGCTGACCGTGAGTTCGATGAGCGCCGAAAGTCTCGACTCGTGGGGATGGCGTATCCCGTTTGTCGTCGGCGCTGTCCTGGCGGCAAGCGTCGGGATCGCCCGCACGACAATGGAAGAGTCGCCGGACTTCGAACGGCAGAAGGCGAGCGGCACGGTGCCCACGCGTCCGCTGCTCGACGCGCTCACCAAAAATCGCCTCGGCATCCTGCGCGCCTTCGCCATTTCCGGCTTGGGATCGATCACCTATTATGTCGGCATCACCTATGTGCCCGCGTTCCTGGTCTCGTCCGGAAAGCTCGGCGAGAACGCCTCGCTCAGATTATCCACCGCCGCCGCGGTCGCCGTCATCCTTGTCACGCCGTTCGCGGGAATTCTGTCCGATCGCATTGGCCGGAAACCAGTGCTGATCGGTCTCGCGGCCTGCAGCGCGATCCTGCCCATTACGCTCTTTTCCTTCATGGCCAGGGGGACGACCTCATACGCCTTGTTGGGCGCTCTCGTTCTCGCTTGTATCGCCGGCGCCGTCAGCGCCGTCGGCGCCATAACGACCGCCGAACAATTTCCGGGGGAAGGCCGCATCAGCGGCTTGGCGCTCGGGGCGACGACGGCCACCGCCATCTTTGGCGGCCTTACGCCTTATGTCGCGCAGGTCCTGACAGAACGCACCGGTTGGGCGCTGGTCCCCGGCGCCATGATCGCCGTGGTGGCCGTGCTGGTTCTTCCGATCCTGATCACTCTGCCGGAGACGGCGCCGAGGAAACAATCGGACGCCGAAACCTCATCAGCCCATATAGACGCCGCCGGTCACGTTGATCCCCTGCCCCGTCATGAACCGCGCCTTGTCCGAGCACAGGAACACCACGACGTCGGCGACGTCCTCGGGCTCTTCGAGCCGTCCGAGCGGCGTCTGCGCGACATAATCGTCGACGACCTGCTGCGCCGACAGATTGCGCAGACGCGACTCCCACTCGATCTCGCGCGCCTGCATGCCGGTCTTCACGAAGCCGGGGCACACGGCGTTGACGCGAATGCCGTTCGGCGCAAGCTCGCGCGCCAGCGCCTGCGTCCAGCCGAGCACCGCGAATTTCGAGGCCGAATAATGCGCGAGCAGCGGCGCGCCGACCTTGGCGGCGAGCGAAGCCGTGTTGACGATGCAGCCCGCGCCTTGGGCGACGAAATGCCGGGCGGCGATCTGGTTGGTCAGGAATATGCCGCGCGCGTTGACGGCGAAGTTGAAGTCCCATTCCTCGTCGGTCAGTTCGAGCGCGCGCTGCATCGTCGAGACGCCGGCGTTGGCGATGCAGATATCGCAGCCGCCAAGATGCTTCAGCGCTTCGGCGAACGCGCGCTCGACCGAGGCGCGCTCGCGCACGTCGATCTCGACGGCGACGCGCTCCGCGCCGATCTCCTGCGCCGTTCGCCGGGCCGCCTCGCCATCGATATCGGCGATCGCCACCTTCACGCCGCTTCGCGCAGCGCGGCGGCGATGGCGCGGCCGATGCCGTGCGCGCCGCCGGTTACGAACGCGCGCTTGCCGCTGAGTTCCGAATAAGGCGAAGCGTCTGCCGGCATCGTCTCTCCCGCATGCGGGGGCGAGTCATATCAACAAAAGCGAAGGCCGCGAAGGCGCTTTTTGTTTGATAATGTCGCCCTCGGCGCTAGGTTGCGCCGCGCGCGACGAAGACCCATTCCGATCCGGCGCAATCGATCAAACGCCTGTCGCGCCTGAGGAATTCCTGCATGGTTTTTGACTTCCTCGGCGACAAGACGAAAGTCGTGATCGCCATGGCCCATATCGGCGCGCTGCCGGGATCGCCGCTCTATGACGCGGACGGCGGCGTCGCCAAGCTCATCGAGGGCGTGCTCAAGGACATCGAGGCTCTGCAGGCCGGCGGCGTCGACGCGGTCATGTTCGGCAACGAGAACGACCGCCCCTATGTCCTCAAGGCGCCGCCGGAAGGCATCGCCGGCGATGACCGCCGTCGTCCAGGCGGTCAAGCCGCATCTCAAGGTCCCCTTCGGCGTCAACTATCTCTGGGACCCGCTCGCCAGCGTCGCCATCGCGCGCGGCGACCGGCGCAAGCTTCGTGCGCGAGATCTTCACCGGCCTGTTCGCGTCCGACATGGGGCTCTGGCAGGCCGATTGCGCCGGCGCCCTCCGCCTGCGCCGCAATCTCGGCCGCGACGACATGAAGCTCCTGTTCAACATCAACGCCGAATTCGCCCATTCGCTCGACGAGCGCCCGATCGCGCTGCGCGCGAAAAGCGCCGTCTTCTCCTCGCTCGCCGACGCGATCCTGGTCTCCGGCCCATTGACCGGAGATCCGGTCGACCGCTCGAACCTCAAGACCGTGCGCGAAGCGGTCCCGGACGTTCCCGTCCTCGCCAACACCGGCGTCACCATCGACAACGTGCGCGACATCCTCGCCATCTCCGACGGCGTGGTGATCGGCACGCATTTCAAGGTCGACGGCAACACCTGGAACCCGGTCGACGGCGCACGCGTCAAGCGCTTCATGGACGCGGTGGCGAAGCTGAGGTGATGGTGCTTAGCGTGTCATTCCCGCGAACGCGGGAATCCAGCGTAGCCCCGCATCAGGCGCGAGTCTGGATACCCGCGTTCGCGGGTATGACAAAGCGAGCGAGCCGCGACTCCATGCCCTGCGTTCTCGGCCTCGACATCGGCACGACCTCGACCATCGGCATCCTCATCCGCCCGCCGGATCGAGACGCTCGCCCTCGCCTCGCGCCCTGTCACGCTGCGCTCCGACCATGTCGGCTGGGCGGAGGAAGACCCGGAGCAATGGTGGAGCAACGTCGGCGAGATCGTGCGCGAGCTCTTGCGCACGAGCGGCGTCTCTGCCCGCCGACATCGCCGCGGTCGGCGTGACCGGCATGCTGCCGGCGGTCGTGCTGCTCGACGATTCGGCGGGCGCCTGCTGCGGCCGAGCATCCAGCAGAGCGACGCGCGCTGCGGCGCGGAAGTCGACGAGCTTCGCGCCGAGGTCGACGAGAAGGCGTTTCTCGCCAAGGCCGGCAACGGCATCAATCAGCAGCTTGTCGCGGCCAAGCTCCGATGGATCGAGCGGCATGAGCCCGAGATCTTCGCGCGCATCGCCACGGTGTTCGGCTCCTACGACTACATCAACTGGCGCCTGACGGGCGAGCGCGCCATCGAGCAGAACTGGGCGCTCGAGGCGGGCTTCGTCGATCTCGCGACGCATGCGATCGACGACGAGCTGGTCGCGCTTGCGCATATCCCGCGCGGCGCGCTGCCGCGCAAAGTCGCCTCGCACGAGATCCTCGGCGCCGTCTCGGATCAGGGCGCGGCGGAGACCGGGCTTGAGGCCGGAACGCCGGTGATCGGCGGCGCGGCCGACCACATCGCCTCCGCGCTCGGCGCGGGCATCGTCAACGCCGGCGACGTGCTGCTCAAATTCGGCGGCTCGGTCGACATTCTGACCGCGACCGATCACGCGCGCCCCGATCCGCGCCTCTTTCTCGACTATCATCTGAAGCCCGGCCTCTTCGTCCCCAACGGCTGCATGGCGACCGGCGGCTCGGCGCTCAACTGGTTCGTGCGCCAGTTCGCAGGCGGAGAAAAGCAGGCGGCGGATGAGGCCGGCCTCTCGATCCATCAATGGCTCGACCGGCTCGCCGAGGCGCGGCCCGCCGGCAGCGAGGGGCTTGTCATCACGCCCTATTTTCTCGGCGAGAAGACGCCGATCCACGACGCCAACGCGCGCGCGACTTTCGACGGCCTGACGCTCTCGCACGACATCGGCCATCTCTGGCGCGCCCTGCTCGAGGCCTACGCCTACGCGATCGCGCATCATGTCGAGGTGATGAACGAGATCGGCTACAGGACCGAGCGCTTCATCGTCTCCGACGGCGGCTCGACGAGCCGAGGTATGGATGCAAATCGTCGCCGACGTCCTTGCAGCGCCCGGTTCAGCGGCTCGCCGGCCATCCCGGCTCTTGCGTCGGCGCCGCCTGGACGGCGGCGATCGGCGCGGGGCTCGCGTCCGACTGGTCGGCGATCTCCGCCTTTGTCCGCCCGGCCGATCGGATCGAGCCTCGGCCCGAAACCGCCGATGTCTACCGCCGCGGCTATCGCCGCTATCGCGACCTCTATCGCCGCTTGGCCGAACGGGCTGAGCAGTCCCCGACCTAAGCGAAAAATCGCGCCGGAGCGGCCCTAGTTGACCAACGATCGCCCTCTCACCTGCCCTTCAGCGCCGCGATCACAGCTTCGGCCTTGGTGACCTCGCGACGTTCTGCATGGCGTAGTCGATCGAGGCCTTGTGCCAATCGGCGTTCATCGTCGCGCAGCAATCCTCGGGCGTGATGATGACATAGCCCTTGTCGGCGCCGGTGCGCGCGGTGTGCTCGATCGCCATATTGGTCCAGGCGCCGGTGTTGATGATCGTGTCGCGATGAAGCGCTTTGAGAATCGTCTCGAGCCGCGTGCCCTCCCAGGCGCTCATCCGCATCTTTTCGACGACGAAATCCCCGAGGTCAGGCTCGAGCCCTTCGACAGGCGCGGCGCCCCAGGTCCCGCGCACCACCGCCTTGTGCTCGGCGAGTCCTCTGAACAGCGGCGCATTGAGGGTGACGCCGGCCGCCCCGGCTCGACGACGAACCAGACGTGGATGACGGGAACGCCATGAGCGCGCGCCGCTGCAGCGACGCGGCGAATGTTTTCGACGACGTTCTGCGCCTTCGCATGCGCCGGCGCTCCGGACGTGGCGAAGGCGCCGCCCTCGCTCACCGCGTCGTTCTGCATGTCCTGGATGACGAGGACGGCCGCGCCGCGGGTCCAAGTCCAGCGGCTGCCCCGCCGCGAGCGAAGACGCCTGGCCGTCGTCATTCGCCGGATGCCCTCGCATGTAAGGCTCAATCCGAGGACCAACCTTGGTCGTCACGCGGTAGACCGAGCAAGTCGCGGTCAAGTACAGGGTGCGCAATTCGGGGCCGCCCCAGGCGAGATTGGCCACGACCTCGGGGATGTGCAATTTCCCGATCAACTCGCCGGACGGGGCGTAAACCCACACGCCACCGGGACCCGTGACCCAGACATTGCCGCGTTCGTCGCATTTCATCCCGTCCGGACCGCCGTTCTGGGAAGACGATCGGATTTCGCTTGCGAACAGGCGCTCTCCGACAACGAGCCGTCGGAGGCGACATTGAATGCGCGGATCAGTTTCTTCGCGCTGTCGTTGACATAAAGCAGCTTCTCGTCCGGAGACAGGCAAAGGCCGTTCGGCTGTTCGAACAGATCGCGGTCGACCAGAAGTTGCAGCTCGCCACCGCTGGGAGGCAGGCGGTAAACGCCCTGAAAACCGAGCTCGCGCGGCCGCTCGACGCCAAAGCCGGGCATGCGCCCGTACCAGGGATCGGAGAAATAGATCGAGCCATCCGAGCGCACGCAGACATCGTTCGGGCTGTTGAGCTCCTTGCCCTCGAAATGGCTCGCGAGAACCTCGCGCGTTCCATCCGGCTTCTCGCGCACCAGCAGGGACGTCGCGTGCTCGCAAACGATGAGGTTGAGATCGGCGTCATAGGTCATGCCATTGCATTTGTTGGCCGGCCGCTTGACCTCGGCGACCCCTCCGTGCGGGTCCCAGCGGCGGCGCACGTCGCCCGGCATGTCGGAGAACAACAGAAAATGATCAACCGGATGCCAGACGGGCCCCTCGGTGAATATGCAGTCGGTCGCCACTTGCACGGGCGGCGCGTCCGGCTCGACCAACTCCTCGAACTCCGGCCGCAAAGGCACATGACTCATCGCTTGACCTTTCCTCCCGATGACGACGGCGCGTCGTCGATCCGCCGAGGCACGCAGGCGCAACTCGCGGCCGCGACGCGGCTGCCTGCAACTCTTCGACGACGTTGCCGAGAACCCCCCTATGCTAGACCAAGTCGCGCCGCCGGCAAAGCAAACGGACGCGAAGGCCCCATCACACGCCAATACCCGTGGCCTATGTTTACGAGCGTAGCCAACCTCGCTATCGGATGCGCCGTCAGCGCCTATGGCGATGGCCGTTCGGGGGTTCCATGAAACTGTTTCGCGCCGTCGCCTGGGATATCGACGGCACGCTCATCGATAGCGAGCCGCTCCACCAGCGCGCGCTCATCGCCGCGAGCGCCGCTCTCGGCGTTGATCTCAGCGATCATCGAGCCGAGGCGTTTCGAGGCGTGCACGCGCGGGACATATGGAAGGCGCTCGGGCCAAGATTTCCTGCCCGGCGCGAGATTGCGAGACATGGCTTGCTGGGATCGAGGGCTATTATGTCGCCCACGCGCGGAGAGCTTCGAGCCAATTCCAGGCGCGATCGAGGCGATGCGCGAACTCGCGGCGCGCGGGGTAGCCCAAGCCTGCGTGTCGAATTCCGGGCGCACGATCGTCGACGCCAACATCGAGGCGCTGGGAATAGGCGAGATCATCGCGTTCTCGCTCAGCCTTGACGACGTCGCCTCCGGCAAGCCTGATCCAGAACCTTTTCGCGAAGCGGCTCGCCGGCTCGGCGCGGAGCCAGAGGCTACGGTCGCCGTCGAAGACAGCGGCGCGGGCGCCCGCTCAGCGAGGGCGGCGGGACTTTACGTCGTCGGCTATGCGCCTTCGGGCGAAGCCTTCGTCGGCGCCGACCGGTCGATCGCCCATCTCGCCGAAGTGCCGGCGCTGTTCGGCGTCTGATGGCGCCCCGCAATTCGTCCGCAGCCGCGGCTGCTGCGCGAACTCGCGCGCTTTTCGCGAAAGACCGGCGCCCACTTTTCCGCAGCACGCTAGTGCACGCCCTGCGTCACACCCTGAACGAAATAGCGGTTGAGCAGGATCATCATGGCGACGATGGGCAGCGTCGAGAAATGCGCGAGCGCGCCGAGCGTGCCCCAGGAAATGTCCTTCGTGCCGTAGGCCGACAGAAGCGCGACCGAGATCGTCTTGGTGTCCGCCTTGGTGAGGAACATGGCGTAGAGAAAGTCGTTCCAGGAGAACATGACGCAGAAGATCGCGCTGGCGATCAGGCCCGGGACGACAGTCGGCAGGGCGATCCGGATGAAGGCGCCGAAATCCGTGCAGCCGTCGGTCAGCGCCGCCTCCTCGATGCTGACCGGCGCGGCGCGGAAAAACGAGAACATCATCCAGACGACGAAGGCGCTGTTGAGCGCGCTGTTGAGGATGATCACCGCCCACCAGGTGCCCAGAAGGCCGATGTCGCGCATCAGAAGGTAGAACGGGATCAGCGTCGCGATCGGCGGCACGGTGCGGATGATAAGAAAGAAATAGGCGAGCCAGATCGCGCGCGGGCTCTCCGCGCGCGCCAGCGCATAGCCGGCCGGCACGCCGATGAGCAGCGACAGCGCCGTCGATCCGATCGCGATGATGAGGCTCGACTTCGAGCAGCGCGCCAAGATGGAAATAGCGGAACACGCTCTCGAAATTGTCGAGCGTCGGCGTGAACAAAAATGTCGGCGGCGAGGCGAAGATGTCGCGGGTCGGCTTGTAGGCGATCGAGAACAGCCAGACGACCGGCGCGAGCGCGACGCACAAGACACAACGAGATCGCCGACGCGCCGCAGCGATCAAGAGCAGGCCGTCGCGGTCAAACATGCCGGTTCCGCCCGGGCTTCAGGACGGCGATGAACGCCGCCGCCATCGCGAGGATGCAGACGACGATCACCGTGCTGACCGCGGAAGCCGCGCCGATGTTGAAGAATTCGAGCCCCTGTTTGACGCCATAGATCATCAGCGTGTCGGTCGCGTCCGCCGGACCGCCGCCGGTGGTGACGAAGATGATGTCGAACACCCGAAACGCGTCCATCATGCGCAGGATCAGCGCGAGAAACGCCGCGGGCAGCAACAGCGGCAGGACGATGAGCCAGAATCGCTGCGGCGCCGTTCGCGCCGTCGACCGCGGCCGCTTCGAGAATGTCGGTCGGCAGCGTCTTGAGGCCCGCGAGCAGGATCAGCGCCATCAGCGGCGTCCATTCCCAGGCGTCGATCGCGATCAAGGTCGCGAGCGCCCACTGAGGGTCGGCGAGCAGCCCGCGCGGACCGCGACAGGCCCAGTTCGGCGAGCGGATAGCCGAGCATGCCGTATTCCGGACTGAGCAGCGCCTTGAACACCAGCCCGACGACGAGCGGCGTGACGGTCGCGGGAATCAAGCAGGAGCCCGAGCGCGACGCGATTGAACCAATCGTCGCGCCACAGGAGCAGCGCAACGCCAAGGCCGAGCACGAATTCGATCGTCGACCGCGCCGAACGTGAAGACGAAGGTGTTGATCACCGCGCGGCGCGCAGTCGGATCGCGCCACAGCGCGAGATAATTGTCGAGGCCGACGAAATGGCGCGACGCCGGGCGGATCAGGTTGTAACTGTCGAAGGAATACAGAAACCCTGGACCATCGGCCCGACGGCGACCGCCAGCACGTAGATGAGCGCCGGGCGCGGCGAGCGCGGCGAGAAACAGCTGCCGCTTGCGTGGTGTAGGACCAGCTCGGCTGAAAGCGACTGCGACCTCCATCGGTCGCAGGCGCGCGGTCCGCGCGAAACGACGCTCACTTCGGACCTCCGACAGCGCGGCGTCGCAAGCCGGCCCTTCGCCGTCCCGGACCGACTTGCTTGCGCCTCAGGCGCGTCGTCCCGGGATCACTTGAACAACGCCTCCGCCTTGCCCTGAATGTCGTCCATCGCGGTCTTCGGATCGGCCTGGCCGACCAGCACCGCGTTGATGGCGCCGCCGATCAGATCCTGCAATTCCGGATATTGCGGAATGCGCGGACGGAAGTCGCCGTCGCCGTGCTCGAACGAGGTCGCGATCACCGGCAGGAACGGGTATTTGGCGAGCAGCTCGGGATCGGTCATCTCGCTCTTGCGCAGATAGCTGCCGGCGCCGCGCAGGTTGAGCTCCTTGTGCACCGCCGGGCTCGTCACCCATTTGATGAACGCCCAGGCGGCCTCCTGCTTCTTGGGGTCGATGTCCTTGTTGATGCCGAGCGCCCAGCCGCCGATGCCATATTCCTGCGGCTGCCCTTCGGCGGATGGCGTCAGCATGATCCCCGCCTTGCCGGCGATCTTCGAGACTTTGGGATTGTCGTAGTCGGCGGCGCCGATCGACCAGGTCTGCATGTTGGCGACCGACGCCCTGTCGGAAGCTCTCCTCGCGGCCGCCCCAATCGTAGTCGGCGGCGCCGGGAGGCGCGGCCTCGTCGAACAGTTTCTTGTAGGCGACGACGCTCGCGATGTTGGCGGGCGAATTGAGCGCCGGCTTGCCGTCCTTGTCGAGGATCGAGCCGCCGAACTGGCGATTGTATTGCATCCAGTCCTGCGCGACCGCCGGGCCCTTCTGGCCGTTGGCGACGAAGCCGTAGATCTTCTTGCTCTTGTCGGTGAGCTTCATCGCGTCGGCGACGAACTCCTCCATCGTCGCCGGCGGCTTGAGGCCCGGCGGCTTCGTAGAGGTCCTTGCGATAGGCGAGCACGTTGGCGTAGCCGGCGAACGGGAACGCGACCTGCTTGCCCTTGTAGCCGCCGAGCGAGGACATCAGCGAGGGGTAGATGTCGTCGACCTTGATCTCCGCCGCGTCGCGCTTGATCCAATCGGTGAGATCGACGGTGTAGCCGGCCTCGGCGAACTGGCCGGACCAGACGATGTCGACGGTCGCGAGGTCGTAGCCCTTGGTGTGGCCGACGTAGTCGGCGGTGATCTTGGTCAGGAGTTCGGGATAGCTCAGGATGTCGACATTGACCTTGGCGCCGGTCAGCGCCTCGAACTCCGGCGCGATCGCCGCCAGCACCGCGGCGAACTGATCGTTCTGCGACGCGAGGTTGAGCGTGACGCCGTCGTAAGGCTTGTCGGCGGCCTCGCGCGCCGAAGCACCGACCGAACGCCAGAGCGCCAAGCGCAAGCGCCGTCGGCCTGACCGATGAACGGTTTCATGCCGGCTTCTCCCCTGATGACGATGAGGCCAGGCTAACACCCTGATTTTCGTGAGATCAATCAAATTGTGCGGCGACCTCAGTCGAAAATAAACGCACGCGTGCTCGATTTTTGGCCGCGCAAGTGCTCGCGCTTTCACCGAAGGTCGCTTTCCAAGCCGTAGCGGATGCGATAGCAACTCAAGGCAGCGCATTGGAGGAACTCATGAGAGCGGCGTCGGCGCGCGCCATCGCTTCGCATCCGGAACTCCGCGACGAGACAGGGGCTCGAGCGGGCCGTCGCGTGGTCGCGACAGTGGAGCGCGGAATTCCCGTTCTGCCTCGCCAATCACCTGCCGATGGTCCTGGTCGCCTTGCATCGCATGGGCGCGAGCGACGAACGGCTCGAAGCCTATTGCGATATCTATCATGAGCAGAACGGGCTCGTTCCCGTTCCCGAGCCGATCGGCAAGATCACGCGCGACAATTGGCGCGAGTTCCTCGGCCAGCGCGAGCGCGAAGGCGACTATCGCGCGTTCTTCGCCGGCGAAGTCGCGCGGCTCGGCGCGACGCCAGCCGCCCTCCACTACCTGCCCGAGCTCATGCCGGGCATTGCGGCGAGCGCGCACGCATGCGTTCATGCGCATGGCCTATGCGACGATGACCGACAGCGACGAGGAAACCGGCGTCGCGCTCGGCTATTGGGCGGCGACCTACCTTTCGCTCGGGCCCTCGCGCGGGGCCGCGCCCTCGACCGACGATCCGGCGGAGGTTCTCGCCTTCATGTACGGGCCGGAGGCGTTCCGGCATGTCGAGACCGAGCGCGATCTCTTGTGGCATTTCATGCGCGCGGTCGCCGCAGAAGCCGGAATTCGCGCCCGTCGTCGACATGCTCGCGATCGGGCCGGAGACGCATGACCGGATCGCCCGCTGCTCGCTCGCGCTCTATGCCGGCGACGCTCGACTTTTGCGCGCTGCACGCGGTCACCGGAACGCACTGGCTGCGGCTCATGGCGCCGCGCACGCCCGACGCGGCGACGCCGCTGCGCTATTTCTGGCAGGCGATCGCCTCGCTGGTCCCGAAGATCGGCTTTCCCAGTCTTCCCGAGCGCGGATGAGCTCGAGGCATGGCGGCGCGCCCGCCTGCCCGACTGGCCCGAGATCTATCGCGAGGCGGTCGCGCGCGACGACGAGCATGATCTGAGCCTGACGCTTCTCCGCCGGCGAAGAATTCAAGCACTATGGCGACCGCGCTCTACCAATATGCGGCGGCGAAGCGCCTGAGCCTCGTCTGATGATCCTGGCCAACGCGCGTCTTCCCGACGGCCGCCTCGCCGATGTCGAAATCGCCGGCGGCGTCATCGCGGCGCTGCATGCGCCCGGAGGCGCTGATCGCGCGGGCGAGCGCATCGACCTCGCGGGCGCGCTGCTCCTGCCGGCGTTCGTCGACGGCCACATCCATCTCGACAAGACGCATTGGGGCGCGCCGCGCCTGCCGCATGTCGAGGGACGCAGCGTGCGCGAGCGGATCGCCAGCGAGCGCGTCGAACGCCATCGCGTCGCGCTGCCGATCGAGGCGCGCGCCTCGGCGCTCATCCGCACGCTGATCGCCAACGGCACGACGCGCACGCGCAGCCACGTCGACATCGACAACGACGTCGGCCTCGCCAATCTCGAAGCCGTGCTGCGGGTGCGCGAGGCCTACCGCGACTGGATCGACATTCAGCTCGTCGCCTTCCCGCAGAGCGGCGTGACCACGGAGAAAGGCGCGCCCGACCTGCTGGCGGCGGCGCTCGCGGCCGGCGCCGACCTCGATCGGCGGCCTCGATCCGGCGGGTTTCGACGGCGACGTCAAGGGCCAGCTCGACATCGTGTTCGGCCTCGCCGAGAGCTTCGGCAAGGGAATCGACATTCATCTGCACGACGGCGGCGAGACCGGCGCGGCCGAGTTGCGCGACATCGCCGACCGGACGATCGCCGCGGGCATGCAGGGGCAGCGTCGCGGTCAGCCACGCGTTCGCGCTCGGATCGCATCGGACCCGACGCTGTTCGCGGAGACCGCCGACGCGCTCGCCCGCGCCGAAGTCGCGATCATGACGTCGTGCCCGCCGTCGGCGCCCGTGCCGCCGGTCGTCAGGCTGCGCGAGCGTGGCGTGACCGTGTTCGCCGGCTCCGACAACATTCGAGACTGCTGGTCGCCCTTACGGCAATGGCGACATGCTCGACCGCGCCGCGATCATCGCCGAGCGTCACGGATTGTACACAGACAGCGAGCTGGAGGATGCTTTCGCGCTGACGACCGAGTGAAGCGGACAAGGCGCTCGGCGTCCCTCGCCGAGAGCTCCGCGCCGGCGCGGTCGCCGATCTGGTCGTCCTTGCCGCCGCCAAGCGTCGCCGATGCGGTCGTCGATCGGCCCCCGCGCTCGCTCGTTCTTCGCGCGGGGTCGCGTCGCTGCCGAGCCATGGTGTCGCATCCGCGGCGCTCAAGGACGTCGTGGTCGCCTGACCGGTCCCGGATCGCTCGCGTCGCTTCTTCGGTCAGTGGTTCACAGGTCGGGAGACAAGCACGGCTGCGGCCCGCGCCTCCTTCTGGACGATTTGCGGGCTTCGCTCCGCGCCGACCGAATAGAGGGCTAGCCACAGCGCAACGATGGCGCCCAAAGCGACTGCCACGGGGATCAGGCTGCGATCATGGGGCAGATAGGCGCGGTAGAACGCCGCATGTTTGCTGATGCCATCCATCATGGCCTCCATATGCTTACCTTCCGTGTCCCCGCCGGTGCAGCCCCCTTCTGAAGACGCCTGTCAGCGGGACGGGCTTTAACCATGTCGCGGGGCGCCAAGCTGTGACGCAGGTCACAGTGTGATCTGGCCGGCGCCGCCGCCTCCGGCGCAGGCTCACGCCTCCATCAGATTAAGAAAACCCCAGCGAGGACGGACGTGGCCCGATCGGACCAAGGGAACCTTTCGGTAACCAGAGGCGTTGGGAGGCCAGCGTGATCCTTGTGCGTGCCTTTGACAGATCCTAGGAGCCTAGTATGTCACGAGCGCCTCTGGTTCTTTCGGCCGCGGCCGTATTCTGCGCTTCCGCGTTTCTCGCTGTCGCTGACGAACGGGGCGCGATTATGGGCGCCGCCGAAAAAAGCGATACAGTTGCTGTCCAACAATCTGCGGCCAAGCAACAGGAACGCGAGCATCGGTTGTCTCGACACTATCGCGGCTACGACGAGACGCCCTCAGCGATGATGGCTTCTTCCAATCACGCCTGATATCCTTTCGCCCTCTGACACACCAGAGCCCACCGAGCGGCGTCCAGTGGGGTCGGAGCCTCGGCACGTGCAATTACGCTTGCCGCGTCTTGGGAGATTGCCTCGCGCGAACAAGCCGGTTTGACCCTTAAACGAGTGAAATATTTGCTGGGAGCGCGCGCGGCGGTAGCCCTCGCAGGCTTCGCATTCGCCGGAGCGGCGGTCGCTCAGGACTGGCCGTGGAAGGACCCTTCCCTACCTCCGTCCAAGCGCGCGCAACTGGCGCTCGATGAGATGACCCAGCAGGAGAAGCTGGCGCTCGTCCATGGCGTGATCGCGGCGCCGTGGGGCGATAAGCCCAAGCCGGCCGGATCAATCGGCTCGGCCGGGTACGTGCCCGGCATACCGCGCCTTGGCATCCCCGCGCTGCAGGAGACGGACGCCGAACTTGGCGTCGCGAATCCTGGTGATTTGCGTCCCGGCGACACAGCGACGGCGATGCCTTCCAACCTGGCGCTCGCCTCGACCTGGAATCCGGCGCTTGCACAGCGTCAGGGCCAAGCGGTCGGCGCCGAAGCGCGCGGCAAGGGCTTCAATGTGCTTCTTGGAGGCACAGCGAATCTCATTCGTGACCCGCGCGGCGGGCGCAATTTCGAGTATTTCTCCGAAGACCCGCTGCTCACTGGCATCATGGCCGGCGATATGATCGCGGGCGTTCAAAGCCGCCACATCATCTCGACCGTCAAGCACTTCGCTCTCAACGCCCAGGAAACCGATCGCGTCGTCCTCGATGCGCGCATCGACCCTTCCGCGACGCGCGAATCGGACCTGCTCGCCTTTGAACTCGCCATCGAGCGCGGACGCCCTGGCAGCGTGATGTGCGCGTACAATCAGGTGAACGGAAGCTATGCCTGCGAGAACGACTGGCTCCTCAATCAGGCGCTCAAGACCGATTGGAGCTATCCCTATTTTGTCATGTCCGATTGGGGCGCCGTCCACTCGACCGCTCGTTCAGCGATGGCCGGCCTCGATCAGGAATCCGGCGAGCAGCTTGATACGCAAAACTTCTTCGCGAACGAGCTTGCTCAAGCCATCGCCGACGGCAAAGTCCCTCGGTCACGGCTCGACGATATGGCGCGACGAGTTCTAACGTCGATCTTCGCGCATGGGCTTGCCGATGAGACAGGCGCCCCAGAGCCCGTCGACTTCGACGCGAGCGACCAGACCGCGCTCGCCATTGCGCGCGAGGGGACTGTCCTGCTGCGGAACCAAGGCCTCCTGCCGCTCCCAGCCGATACGCGCAGGCTCTTGGTGATCGGAGCCCACGCTGATCGCGGCGTGCCCTCCGGCGGCGGCTCTTCGCAGGTTATTCCACGCGGAGGGATCGCTGCGAAGGAAAAGATCGCCAAGAACCAAGCCATGGTCTTCGATCCAGGGTCGCCGCTCGAGGCGATCCGGCTTCAATTCCCGCACGCCCGCGTCGACTTTGATGACGGGTCGTCGCCAGCGCGAGCGGCGGAAGCAGCGGCCAGCGCCGACGCGGTCATCCTGTTCGTCGATCAGTGGATGACGGAAACCGCGGACGCTCAGAGCCTCAATTTGCCCGGTGGACAAGACCAGCTTGTCGAGGCTGTCACGCGCGCCAATGCTCGCACCGCGGTCGTGCTCGAAACGGGCGGCCCGGTGCTCATGCCCTGGCTCGATCAGACTGCCGCTGTTCTCGAAGCTTGGTTTCCTGGTCAAAAGGGCGGCGAGGCGGTTGCCGAAATCCTGTCCGGAGCAGCCAATCCTTCCGGACACCTTCCAGTCAGTTTCCCGCTGAGCGAAGCCCAGCTGCCCCATCCCGAGATCCAGGGCGACCCCCACGGCGCGCCACTCGGTCCGCTCGGCCGGGGTGGAAGCTATGGCCGTGTATTCACGGCTGTGTACAATGAGGGCGCCTCGGTCGGCTACAAATGGTTCTTCGAACGTGGCGAGCGACCGCTGTTTCCGTTCGGATTCGGGCTTTCGTACGCTGAGTTTGCTTTAAGCGACCTCGCTGTAACCGTGAACGGCGGCAGAGTTACGGCCAACGCGAGGGTGCGGAACTCCAGCAGCCGGCCGGGCGTGGCGACGGCGCAGTTCTATCTTTCTGGACCAAAGGACGCCAACATTCCGCTGCGCCTCGTCGGTTGGAGCCTGGTCGATCTCGCGGCTGGCGAGGAACGGGCGGTAACCGTTGCGATTGATCCACGCCTGCTCGCCACCTTCGACGAGGCGGCGCGGAAGTGGCGAATCCGACCGGGCGCTTATCAGCTCACCGCTGGATTTGACTCGCAGCAGCGGGAAAACGCCGCGAGTTTCGAACTTCAATCGATGACTTTGCCGCCGTGAGGAACAAACCCAATCTTTTCGTTCTCGCCGAGTTGCATCCGCTCGCCCGAGGCCATCGCGGCGACCAATTTTACGGCGGTGACGACCGCCCCGGCGCCCTCCCAGAACTCGGCGCCCTCCATTGTTACGCGAAGGATTCTGATGCGCGGATCGTTTTTGTCCGCCCAGAACGCCTTGTCGTAGACCGACCAAAGTTTTTTGATCCGCTCCCGATCGTCGATGATTTCCGCATAGCCGGAGATAGAGACATATTTTTGGGATCGATTGTCCGATAGCGCTAGGCAAACGGACTTGTTACGTCGGATCTCGTCAGCTTTAGGCGCGTCGACGTCGGTTAGAAAATAGATCGCGCGCTCCTCGCGCACAGCCCGCACCGCCATCGGTCTCGCCCGCATGTGCTGGCCATGACCGTCATGGGTGACGACCATTGCAATGGGGATGTCGCCGATCAGCGACCAAAGATGATCAATATCCGAGGCTGTGTCAGCCATTGGGCGTTCTCTTCTATGTGTTCAAGGGCGCCAGGACAGCGCGGGTGACGCGCCGTCCTGGCGCCGAGTTCAGCTTCTGCTCGCCGTCCACTGACCGCCGTACTTGAATTCCGGCGCGGCTTTGAGCTGGTCCTTTGTCGCGTTCATAGTGGCGCGCCAAACCTTGTTGTCGGCGTCGTACGAGACCATGACCGCGCTCGGGTTGACCGCTACATAGTGCGTCCCCATTCCAAGAAAGCCGCCGACCGATAAGATATAGCCGGTCACCTGTTTCGAGCTATCGAAGGCGACGTCCTGAATTTTGCCGACGCTCTCGTTCTGCCCATTGCGGATATCGAGCCCGACGACGTTCGAGCTCAACATGTCGGCGCTTTGCACCTGGATGAAATTCGGCCCATCCTTTGGCACGTCTCGCGAGGCGGCCTGAGGAGAAGCCGCCGGACTCATGGCGTTCGAATTCATCTTATCGCCGCCGGCGGCTCCGTTCGCGGGACGGTCGGTCGTTGTATTCTGCGCCATGGCGCTGGCGCTTGCGAAAGCGGCGACCGCCGCCGTGGTCAGTAGGAACTTGCGCATCAGCTGTCTCCGAGGGGTTCGAGATGTGGGATCGAAACTCGAACGCCCTCGGGATTGTTCCGCTATTTCACTTGCCGTTGCTCGGAAGCCCGACTCGATTTCTTGCCTGCGCCGAATAATGGGACGCCTTGCGCTAAACATTGATGGCCGCCTCGACGAAATCCGCGCTTCAGGTGGGAATGGGGCCGACTGTGCTCAAGGCGCCCACCAGCCAGAGAACAAGCAGCACCACAAGCACCAAGCCGAGCACGCCGCCCAGGCCAGACGCGCCATATCGGCCGTGCGCATAGTAGCCGCCTCCGCCGCCCAACAGGACGATTATAAGTATAATCAACAAAATTGTCGTCATGAGCGATTTCCTCTTTTCTCGTTCGCTGCTGTCAGGCAGCGAGAGACGCATGTTCCTTGATTTCTTCCGTGACCACGGTGAAGCGGGCGAGCCGGTGCGGGCCGAAGGTCGCGATCATCGGAATGTCGGCGGCGTCGCGTCCCCGCGCGATCAAGATGCGGCCGATCCGCGGCTGATTGTGCCGCGCGTCGAAAGTGATACCATCGACCGCCGAGGAAGGCTTCGAACCAGGCGTTGAAATCCATCGGCGCTGGATCGGGCGGCACGCCGATATCGCCGAGATAGCCGTTGCAATAGCGGGCGGGAATGTTGAGGCAGCGGCACAAGGCGACCGCGAGATGCGTGAAGTCGCGGCATACGCCGACGCCTTCCGCCAGGGCTTCGTTCGCGGTCCGCGTCGGGCGCGCCTCCGGATAGCTGAATCTCAGGCGCTGATGAACGAAGTCGCAGATCGCCTGCACGCGCGCCCACCCGCCAGTGACGCCGCCGAAATTCGCCCACGCGAAATCCGACAGAAGCTCGGTCTCGCAATATCGGCTCGGCCGGAGGAACGGCAGCGTGTCGGGCGGAAGGTCCGACACCGGCGCAGCTTCCGCCGTCAGATCGACTTCATCCGCACGTCCGTCGGTTCGAAAGACGCCCTCAAGGCGCAAGCGACGGCCGCCCAGCCGGCGCAGACAGTCGCCTCACGACGTTTCCGCTGTCATCGACAAATCGCTCGGCGGGATGAGCGGGATCGAGTTCGAGCGCCGTCTCCTCCGTGACGCCGCCCCGAAAATCGGAGTGTACGTCCATCATGGTGAGAATTGTCGTCGGCTGCGCGAGATCGAGCGCGATATCGAAGCCGTAGCGAATATCCATATCAATCTCCCCAGCGCGCGAGCTAGCGCAAAGCAACTTGCATCTGTCCAAACGAGACGAGTCCGGCATTTGTTCCCGCGGCTTGGGTCGCTTCGCGTACCTGCCGGTTATCGTGCGTCGTTCGCACGCACGGCTGCGAGAACAGATCCCGCGTCTGCGGGCTCAGCCATTTGCTCCGCCTGAGCGATCAACCCGATCTTCGACATGGGGGCTATCCCGGCGCAGTTCTTCCAAAAGCTGGATAACCTTGGCGATTTTGTGTTCAGTCAAAATTGACAGCTCTAAAGTCAAAGTATCGCGATGAGCATTCAGCTCATCCTCGTGCTTCTGGGCGACGAGCACGAGCATCACGACAAACAGCGAGAATAGGGTCGCCGCCACCTCCAGCCAGGGAAAAGGAGGCGGGTCGATCGGTTTCCAAACCGAGCCTGCTCGCGACCAAATTGCCGCCAACCCACAACCCCACGCCGACGCCCACAAGCACGATGAACCACGGCCTCCCCATAACAGCGGCGATCGAATTCACCATCCGCTGCGAGGCCTCGTTCTGCCGTGGTGATCCGACGTGGAGCTGCGTGACCGAACGCACCGCCTTATCCACGTGGTCAGGAACGATGGCTTCCGAGGACTGTTCCGTCATCCAATGCTCGCGATCCCGAGAACAAGCGAAAGTAGAGGAGGCCGCGACGCGGCCTCCTCGCTTGCCTTTTATTTGTGCGATTGGCTCTTTCCGTGCGCCGTCTCGGAATGATCGTTAGCCGTCTTCGAATGGCTGCGAGCCTTCGTCGATTCTTCCTGACCCTTGGCGTGTTCGCCTTTGCCATGATGCGCCGCAGCCGTCCTATGGCTCTTTGCAGCGTTTTCATGGTGTTCCGCCGCCTTGGTATGGGCTTCTGTGGGCATGCCAGTCTCCTTGGTTCAAGTTGCACATTGTTTGAACGCCGCGACCGCCGCCATCGTTCCAACCCCGGCCTCGCTTCTGGGCGACGTTCAACTCCAAGCGCTGGAGTCGCGGCGGCTGTGAAGACTTGGTTCTGAAAATGGGCGATCAGTTTTTTGAGCGCCGGCGTCCTCGGCCTCAGTGTCGTCGCTGGCGACGCGTTCGCGGCGGCAAAGATTGCCCGGCAGAAATAATTTTTCGAATATGGAACGAAAGGGCGCGCCGCATGTTCGAATGTCCTGGATGTTTTGGATGAGCGTAACCCGTTTGAACAATTTCGAAGCGCTGGGCGCAGCGCCTGATTCCGAAGCCGTGCCTGATCCAAAGGCGGCGGAGGCTATTGGGCGGGCGCTAGAAGCCCATTACGCAGACTTGATTCAAGCGCCATTGCCAGACAAGTTCCTGGAACTGCTCGCGCGCCTTGAGGACGGGAATCAGGTTTCGGAGCCGAAAGGGAGGCCGGATGCCCTCGACTAGGTTCAAGGATGAACTCCTTGCAGAAATACGAAACTTGCGGGCGTTTGCGATCTCCCTCTGCGGGTCGGTCACGCTCGCGGATGACCTCGTTCAGGAAACGCTTCTCCGCGCCTGGAGCAACTCGGAAAAGTTCCAGCCGGGAACCAGCCTCAGGGCGTGGCTGTTCACCATCCTGCGCAACATCTACTACTCGAATTATCGCAAGCGCGCCCGCGAGGTTCAGGATACAGACGGTTTCTATGCGCGCCGAATAACGGTCCCCGGCGACCAGGAGAGCCATCTTGATCTCGAGGATTTCCGCCAGGCCTTAACCAAGCTTCCACCCGAGCAACGCGAAGTGCTGACGTTGATCGGCGCGAGCGGCCTGTCGTACGAGGAAGCGGCGGCTGTGTGTGAGGTTGGCATTGGCACGATCAAGAGCCGCCTCAGCCGGGCGCGCGCTAAGATGGTCGAGCTTCTGGACTTGGATCAAAACTCTGACCTACCGGTCGAGCAGCGGGTTCGGCGCGCTGTTACCGCCGAGACCTAGTTCGATTGGGCTGACGCGATAAAGCCGTCATCACCGCGGACACCAGAGCCCGACGCGAAGCCGGCTTCTCGACGATCGGCCACCCGCCCCATTCCAGCAAGCCCGGGTCGCTTCGCGAGCTTCCCGTGTAGAAAATGAAGGGCGCGCCGCGGAGCGCCAGTCGGCGCGCGACCGGGGACGCCGTAGCGGAACCAAGAGCAAAATCGAGAACCGCGACGTCGAAATCCTCGGCGTCCGCCCGCGCCATCGCCTCTTCGAGTGTCTGGCACGAGGCCACAACCACCGCGCCGGCGTCAACGAGAGTAGCCTGGACATCCATGGCCATCAGCGCATCGTCTTCGACCACGAGCACACTGACGCCAGTCAGAGGAGTATTGTCGTTCATCGGCTGAACCATTGCCTTGTTCCCCGGGATTGACCCCGCTCTATGCGAAAACGCTGTCTGACCTAACTGCCGCCAGGCGTGCATGTTCCGGCGCAACTCGCCTCGCACAGAAAGTTCAGTCGCAAGCGCAATAGCGGAATCGATGATCCACGTCCGGAATCGCCCAGGAACTTTCACCGCGACCAGGGGTTTATTGGCGAGTGTTTGTCGCCGCCGATCGGCGGCGACAACGAAAGGATGCGACGCCAAAGGATGCGACGCCCATGCGTCCCACTGAACCCGAGGACAACAATGACTGACCGCGACGACCGTATCCGCGAGATTGCGTATTTCCTTTGGCTCGACGAAGGCTGTCCCGACGGCGGAGCGGAGCGCCATTGGCGCGCCGCCGAAGAATTGCTTGATGCCGACGAGCTTGAACGGAAGGGCGTCGAGGGGGAACCTCCGGGGGATCCGGTTCTCGATTCCCGAGCCGTCCGTGGCCTCTCACGTGCGAGTGCGAAGTGAATCTCTAAGGCACGACCCGGAACGCGTGCTGATGAAGATCGAGCCAACTCGGGCGGCCAATGCCGCCCAGTGCGGCAATCCGGCGCCGGCGAGAGAACGCCCCGACGACGGGGGCGCTCCATGCTCACTGCCAATTCTGGTTTTGATACCAGGCGTCGAGCTGCTTGCGGGTTTCATCCTTCGCGATTCCATATCGCTCCTGGATGATCCCTTCGAGCTTTTCTTGACTTCCGTTGATCTGGGTTAGGTCGTCGTCGGTGAGTTTTCCCCACTGCTGCTTCACGGCGCCTTTCACCTGCTTCCAATTTCCTTCGACTCTGTTCCAATCCATTGTGGCCTCCTAGAACGCCACGCGTGAACGCTTCGCTGGCCTTTCTGTTCCAGAAGGGACTCAGTGACGTCTTGGGACAGCGGCAAAACCGCAGCGGAGGGAAATCGACTCAATGCGCTGATAACACCATTAGATTCGCGATCCATTCGCTTAAAGATCTGCGGGCTGGCGCTATCGGGCGTCGCGAAGTAGATTGACCGACACGAACGTAGGCGTCCTTTTGAGGCGTGGCTTGCCGCATGGCTGATCCGATGTCCTCTTCCGATCGTCCGGCTCCCCCGCCTGTCGTAGAAACCAAATCCACCAGGGCAGCAGATCCCATTCTGGACGCCCTGCATCAACGTGTGCGTCAGCAGGAAATTCTGGCCGAGCTCGGGGTCGGCGCGCTCCAGGGATCGGGTTTCGAGCAGCTTCTGGCGGATACGACGCGGCTGACCGCCGAGGGCCTCCGCACTGAATTTTGCAAGGTTCTCGAATATATTCCGACCGAAAACCGCCTTCTGGTCAGGGCGGGGGTCGGGTGGGAGCCGGGCGTCGTCGGTAACGTCAGCATCGGCGCTGATCTCGCTTCACCGGCGGGATTCGCGCTGAAAACCGGCAGGCCAGTGATCTCCAATCATCTCGACGTCGAGGAGCGCTTCAGAACGCCCGAGATCCTGGTCAGACATGGCATTCGCCGCGCCATGAACGTTATCCTGCAGGGAGACGGTCAGCCGTTCGGCGTGTTGGAGGTCGACAGCAGGTCGAGCGATGAGTTCGTCGAGCACGATCTCGCGTTCCTCCAAGGCGCGGCGAATATTTTAGGAATGGCGATCGAGCGCGAGCGACACGAGCGCAATCTGATGGCCGCGATTGAGCGCCATCAATTTCTCATCAAGGAGATGAACCATCGGGTGAAGAATAGTCTGGCGCTGGTCGTCAGCATGCTCCGTCTACAGGCGCGCGAAAATAGCGACCCGGCGTTCGCGCAACAGCTTGAGGACGCAACCCTTCGCGTAGGCGCCATAGGGAGAGTGCACGAGCAACTCTATCAATCGACGGACATAGAGCGTTTCGACGTCGGACGATACATCGAGGCGATTTGCAAAGACCTGAGCGCGAGCTTCACCCAATGCGAAATTAACGTCGAAGCGCAGCCTGGAATTGTGATATCGACTGACCGCGCAATTTCATCTGCGCTGATCGTCAACGAACTGGTCTCGAACGCGGTAAAGCACGCCTATCAGGGCGCTCACCCGGGCACCGTATGGGTCAACGTCGCCACGACAACAGCCGTCGACAGCTTTTTCATCGCCGTTCGCGACGAGGGAGACGGATTGCCCGAGGGCCTCCAGTTCGGCAAGGGAAAGGGACTGGGCGCCCGCATGGTGCGCGCGCTGGCGGAACAGTTGGGCGCGTCATTGAACGTCGTCGAGCACAATCCCGGCTTGGAGTTCGTACTCACGGCGCCTCTGGCCCCATAGACCCAGCGGTCATTCTTTCGCTTCGCTATCGAGACGGTCAAGCAGCTCGAGAAGCCGATCGGGAACCGGCTCGACGGCCACAGAATCGTACATCGCTTTCAACTGATCGGCGATATACTGATCCGCTTTTTCGGCCGCTGCTTTCAGGGACGCGGCCGCCTTTGTGGTCTTCTTTCGCGGTTTTCCAAGATCTTTCTTCGGCATCGGCGAATCCATGAAACTCGTCATTCCCCGCGGTCAACCTCTCGACCGCTCAAGACGGACTCTATTCCACACGAGAAATCGTCACTTAACAAGCCGCGCGGCAGAGAGAATTGGTTTGGTCCGGTCACTTTGACGCTATCGGGTCGGACGTCTTCACGATGTCCTTCAGGGGCGCGATCAACCGCCAAATGACGCCTTTGGATGCGAAACTCAACATCGACGAGCCATTTAGGCCCGCCCCGGTGAGACGTTCGATAACAACTCGTCCGAAACCAAAAGTCGGACTCGGGTCCACGCTAGGGCCGCCGCTTTCGCGCCACGTCATCTCGAGCACGGGCTCATCGCCGCGTTCCTCGATCCGCCAAGCGAGAGAGACTTCGCCGTCCTCGTTCGAGAACGCGCCGTGCTTAAGCGCATTCTCGCACAGCTCTCGAAGAGCCAGGCCAAGTGTCTGCGTCGCATTCGGGTTCAGAAGCACCTCTGGCCCTTCGCTCACAAACCGCTTTTCCCCAAAACGCGCTGCTTGCGCCTTGACCAGCGCCTCGAGCGGCACGCCACGCCAGTTGCGATCGGTCAACAAATCTTGACTGGCGGCAAGCCCGAGCAGGCGTTCAGAATATCTTTCCTGAAAATCCTGGACTGTCTTCGCGTTCGCTACGCTCGAACGCGCGATGGCCTGCGCGACAGCGAGCAAATTGCGCGAACGGTGATTGACCTCGGCCATGAGGTCTCGGATGTTTCCCTCGCGCTGCTTTTGATCATCGATGTCGGTGGTCGTGCCATACCACCTGACAATCGCTCCTTGCGCGTCAAGGAGCGGCGACGCTCGACTGAGGTGCCACCCGTATCCTTTACCGATCGCAAACAGGCGGTGCTCCATCTCATAGAGGCCGCCAGCCTCGCTGGCGCGAAGCCATGCTTCGGCCGTCGCGCGCCGATCATCGGGATGAATAATCCCTTCCCAATCCGTCCTGCCGATCGCTCCATATTTTTCCCGGTGCGCATTGGTGTACTCGATGCGTCCGTCAGGGCCCGCCGTCCAAACCAATTGAGGCACGCTATCGATCAAAAGCCTGAAGTGTTCTTCGCGGCTTCGCAATTCCTGTTCGGTGCGGCGATGTTGCTCAGTTCGCAGCGCGAGCAGCTCTGAGGCCCTGGCTAGAGCGTCGGAGAGGCCGTCGAACTCGCGCACGCCGGTCGGCGCCGTTGCGACCGGCGCGCCAGTCAGGACGTTCTTTGTCTTCGATTCGAGCTCTCGCACTTGTCGCGTGAGAGCGCGACCATTGAGATAGGACAAGAGAAGGCTGCCCAATATCGCCAGCGCCGCCAAGATCGATGTCACGAGAAACGCGCTGGGACCGATACCGAGCCCCTTGGCGTCTGCTGCGACGCCAGCGGTCCAGCCGCCGGCCACCGGCGCGTAGGCCGAGATGATTTGCTGTCCGCTGACAGAAGTGTGCGTAACGGTGGATTCAGGGACACGTCGCGTCGCGTCGCGAAACTGCGCGCTCGCCAGCGCCCCTGGAGGGCCAGGTTCGCTGGGGATCCTGGCGACAAAGGCGCCTTTGCTATCGACGATTCCCGATAGCCAGTTTGACGGGAAGTTTTGATGCTGCATCAGATCGCGGAATTCTTTCAGCGGAAGCAGCATCGCAATTTCATAGACAGGCTTGCCGGCGCGGAAGACCGGGGTCTCGATGGAGGCGTTCGGTTCTGGCAGCGCCGGGGCCGAATTGACATCGGAGAGAAAAGCGGAGCCCGAGCCGATGGCCCGCCGAACCAGCGCCTCGCGATCACGCAGCAAGGGCGAGTCCGGAGGTAAAGGGGGAATGGTCAGAACAGGAGCGCCGTCTGCAGTCGAGACGATCAACTTCACGCCCGGCGTTTCGGCGAGCGTATCCCGAGCTTGCTCCGCGAAGCCCGCCAAATCGCCGGACTGAAGAGGCGTCGAACGCGAAAGCGCCGCTGACAGCAGAAAATAGGTATTGATTTGGCGCCCAACCGCGTCAGCCAGCGCGTAAGCGTCGCCGATCAACTGCTTCTGGTCGGCCTCGCGTTCATTACGGGCGATCCATTGGACCATAATCAACGCGAAGGCGACAAACGGCAGCACGATGACAAGCGTCGACACGCCGAGCCGCCAACTCAGCGAACGGGACTTGGCCATAGTCCCCGTCCTGTCAGCCAAATCCTTCGGAACAGTAAACGATTCTTTTCTCGCCCACCCGGCTCGTCCAGGAGGCGGCGCTCGCCGTCCTATCGCCCTATTGCTGGCCGCGCCCGCGCGCGGCCGGCTGTCAAGAGTGTCGATTCCGACACGCGGCGGTCTCTCCTCATGCGCCTTTGGGTCGCATCGAGAGCGCCCGCGCGCTTTGAGCCGAAAGCGCAGCAGCGACCGCGCCGATCCCGATGACGATCCCCCCTTGGTCGTCCAAGACATGGATCTGCTTTCCTTGCTTGCTCTCGAGCTCCGCCATACGAAAAACGCGGCGCCATACCGTTTCAAGGTCCGCTGCCGCATGACGTTCGCGCGAAATCCGCGATCCGTCTCCGCCAATCAGGCAGAATTCGTAATATTGCACCACGCTTCCCCATCCAAAGGCTCTCGGCTCAGGGAACGCCCGATAAGAATTAAGGTTCCTCCCGGCCGGATTCGATCAGCCCGCGGCTGCTTTCGCCTCACTCTTTTGCGACTTACGATCAAAGAAGAGGGCTTGGCTGATGACCGCTTTGACGGAATCCGCGCTAAACGGCTTGGTGATGAGAAAAGCTGGCTCCGGCGCCTGCCCCGTGAGAAACCGTTCGGGAAAGGCGGTTATGAAAATAACTGGGACTTCCCGAGTGCCCAGGATCTCGTTCACCGCATCGAGGCCAGAGCTTCCGTCGGCAAGCTGAATGTCCGCCAGGATAAGCCCCGGTTTGCTCTTGAGCGCGGCCCGCACCGCCTCGGTGTGAGTCCGAGCGATCGTCGTGACGTCGTGGCCCAGCTGCTCGACAAGCGTCTGGATGTCGAGCGCGATGAGCGGTTCGTCCTCGATAATCAACACGCTCGTACGAATTTGATCCGATATTTCCCGGCCCGCGCGATCAATGAGCTCAATCGCTTTATCTTCAGAGCAATCAAGGGTTTGCGCGATTTCCCTTGGGCTGAAGGCTTCCACGGCACTCAGCAGGAACGCAATCCGCGGCTCAAGGGAGATGGCGGCAAGATTCCGGCTCGCGCCGCCTTCATCGCCAAAAATCGTGCGATCGACATGGCTATTCAGAGGCACATTGCGCCAGCTGCGCAGGAACAGCTTGTACAGGGCGACCTTGGGATCGAGGCGAGAGTCGAAACAACTGGGATCCGCCAAGATCGCCTCGAGCGCGGCCGCGACATAGGCGTCGCCCGCCGCCTGCGTTCCGCACAAAGCACGCGCGAAGCGGCGCAAAAACGGGAGGTGCGGCGCAACGGCGTCCGAGATCGACATGTCTTTCTCCTTGTCATGAAACATTTAGATGGCGCCAGAGACGCAGTTCACAAGCTATTGCGCCAATTGCAAGCCCCGCCTTCCTGGGGGGTAAATTCCGCAGCCAACGAGTATAATTAAAGGTCGTCGACACACAAGTCTGCGGCGCCGTCCAGACGTCAACCAAGGCCCCTGAAAACTCGCTGGTTCGGAGCTTTGTTCCGCGCCTTGCAATAAAAAGGCGCCTGAGGGACTTGAGCTCCGCAGTGGGCGTCGATCTCGGTCTCGTCCCGGCCTTTCCAGGAGGCGACTCCGGCCCCCGATCTCTTGATCTCCGCGCTAGTCGCGACGGAGCCACCGCGCTTCCGTCGCGCGCGACTAGCCCATCGGCATCTGCATCGGCATCATGTTCTGGTTCAAATTGTACATGATCCAGAGCGACCCGACCATCAGAAGAAAGACGATCAAGACGCCGAACGCGAGCGCCAGGACGTTGTTGACGTTGTCAGGGCCGGTGGTGATGTGCAGGAAGAATACGAGGTGCACGCCAATCTGAGCGACCGCCAGCACCACCAGCGCAATCGGGATGCTCGGGTGCCAAACCAGGGACGTTCCGGCGATGAAGAAAGACACCGCGGTCAGAAAGACGGCAAGGCCGAGGCCGATCAGATAGCCGACAATGCCTTCCGAAATCTCGTGGCGTCCCGCGGGCTCGTCGCCGGGAGCATGGTCGCCGCCTTGGAGCGGTTCGTAATCGCTGTCCATCGAGCTCATGCAGCCTGCTCCGAAAAGATAGACAACCGTAAAGATCGCGACCCAGATGATGTCGAGCGTATGCCAGAACAATGCAAAGCAGAGCACGCGACGCAGGATGTCGGCGCGATAGCCCTTGGCGAACACCTGCGCGATCATCGTCAGGAGCCACAAGATCCCGAGGGTGACGTGAACGCCGTGGCAGCCGACGAGGGTGAAAAAGGCGGAGAGAAACGCGCTGCGCGTCGGCCCCGCGCCCTGCGTCGATCATGCCGACGAACTCGTGAATTTCGATCGCCAGGAAGCCCAGTCCGAGCACGCAGGTCGCGGCCATGCCGCCGTAGTACATGAGGCCGTTATGCGCGCGCGCGCCGATAGCGGCTAAGCCGCAAGTGAAGCTCGAAAGCAGAAGGCAGGCGGTCTCGATCGCGACATTGTGCAGGTCGAACAGATCCTTGCCGCTCGGCCCGCCCGCGGTTTCCCCGGACAGCACCGCATAGGTGGCGAAAAACGCCGAGAACATGATGATGTCGCTGAGCAGGAAGATCCAGAAGCCGTAGCCGGCGATGATGCGCTTCGACGCCGGGTCCGTGTGATCGAAATGCGCCGCGGCGCGGCCATGGCCATGGCCATGGCTCTCCTCGCGCCGGCCGTCGCCAAAGCCGGCTCCTGCCTGAAAGGCCGTCGTCATGACACGGCCTCCGCGGTGGCGAGCGCCTCGCCCCGCGCGCGCCTGTTGGCGCGATCGATGCGAGCGACCTCGTCAGCGGGAATGTCGATATTCGGTGCGGTCGCGCCAGGCGAAGACGACGAAGGTCGCGAAAGCGCCGATCAGGGCGACAATCACCAGCCACCAGATCTGCCAGATCATGCCGAAGCCGGCGAACGTCGCGAAGAAGGCGCAAATGAAGCCCGTCGGGCTGTTTCGCGGCATCTCGATCGGCTCGTAGTCCGGCTCGACCTTGGGCGCTTTGCCTTGCTCGGCGAGGCGCTGGGTGCGCCAATAATCGTCGATGCTCTCGACCTGAGGCAGGACGGCGAAATTGAACACCGGCGGCGGCGAAGACGTCGACCATTCGAGCGTGCGGCCCATCCAGGGGTCGCCGGTCAGATCGCGCAGTTTCTCGCGATCGCGAATGCTGAGGACGAGCTGGGCGATCTGGCAGCAGATGCCGGCCAGAATGACCACCGCGCCCAACCGCCGCAACCAGAAGCCAGGGATGCCATTCGGGCACGTCGTAATGCTGCATTCGCCGGGTCATGCCCATGAGGCCCACGACATAGAGCGGCATGAAGGCGAGATAGAAGCCGACCAACCAGCACCAGAAGGCAGCCTTGCCCAGGCCCTCATACAGGCGGAAGCCGAACGCCTTGGGGAACCAGTAGGTGTAGCCGGCGAACATCCCGAACAGCACGCCGCCGATGATCACGTTATGGAAATGCGCGACCAGGAACAGGCTGTTGTGCACCATGAAATCGGCCGGCGGAACCGCGACCAGGACGCCGGTCAGGCCGCCGATGACGAAGGTCACCATGAAGCCGATCGACCACAGCATCGGCGTCGCGTAGACGACCCGGCCGCCATACATCGTGAACAGCCAGTTGTAGATCTTCACGCCCGTCGGCACCGCGATGACCATCGACGCGATGCCGAAGATCGCGTTGACGTTGGCGCCCGCGCCCATCGTGAAGAAGTGGTGCAGCCACACCATGAAGGAGACGACGCAGATCGCGAGCGTCGCCAGCACCATCGACCGGTAGCCGAACAGGGGCTTGCGAGAGAAGGTCGCGACGACCTCGGAGAACACGCCAAACGCCGGCAGGATGAGGATGTAAACCTCCGGATGGCCCCAGACCCAGATGAGGTTCATGAACATCATCATGTTGCCGCCGGCCTCGTTGGTGAAGAAGTGGAAGCCGAGGTAGCGGTCGAGCGTCAGCATCGCGAGGGTCGCGGTGAGAACCGGGAACGCCGCGACGATGAGCAGGTTCGCAGGCGAGCGCCGTCCAGCAGAAAACCGGCATGCGCATATAGGTCATGCCGGGCGCGTGAATTTTCAGGATGGTGGTGACGAAATTCACCCCCGTCATCAGCGTTCCGACGCCCGAAATCTGGACGCCCCATAGGTAATAATCGACGCCGACGCCGGGCGAATAGGTCAGTTCCGATAGCGGCGGAAACGGCAGCCAGCCGGTGCGCGAGAACTCGCCGACCACGAGCGAAATGTTGATCAGGAGCGCGCCCGTCGCGGTCAGCCAGAAGCTGACCGAATTGAGCGTGGGAAAGGCGACGTCGCGTACGCCGAGCTGCAGCGGCACGACGAAATTCATGAGCCCGATCACGAACGGCATGGCGACGAAGAAGATCATGATCGTGCCGTGGGCGGAGAAGATCTGGTTGTAGTGCTCCGGCGGCAGGTAGCCTTGCGACTGGAACGCGAACGCCTGCTGCGAGCGCATCATGATCGCGTCGACGAAGCCGCGCAGCAGCATCACGGCGGCCAGCGTCACGTACATGATGCCGATCCGCTTGTGGTCGACGCTGGTGATCCATTCTTCCCACAGATAGGGGATCCAGCCCTTGATCGTGACGTAGGCGACCACGCCAACCATCACCGCGACAACGAAGGCGCCGGCGAACAACGGAATCGGCTGGTCGAAGGGAATTGCGCCCCAACTCAGCTTGCCGAACATTTTCAGTTCCCCTTCCGCACGCCGGCGCCCGGATTGGTCTCGGCGATCGGCCCTGGGCCCGGCGGCAACGTCTGATCGAGAATCTTGTCGAACAAATCCATCGGCGACCGCCTTGAACGTGATCGGCTCCGGGAGGACGCTTTGCTTGGAAAGCTCGATATAGCGCTCCGGCGTGAGCTCATCGCCGGCGCCGCGCGTCTGGCCGAGCCAGTCGTAAAAATCCGACGCCGTTTTCGCCACGACTTCGAAATGCATGTCGGCGAACCCGTCGCCGCTCAGCTGGGTGGCGAGGCCGCGAAACGTGCCTGGATTATCCGCCAGAAGATGCAGCTGCGTGCCCATCTTGTTCATGGTGTAGATCATGCTGCCAAGCTGGGGCACGAAGAACGCGGTCATCACGCTGCCCGATGTCAGCGTGAAGTGGATCGGCGTGCCCGCAGGGATGACCAGCCGATTGACGCTGGCGACATGCTGGTCCGGGTAGATGAACAGCCACTTCCAGTCGAGCGACACGACCTGGATGTTGATCGGATCCTCCTTCGACTCGATCGGCACGGCCGGATCGAGGTCATGCGAACCGATCCAGGCGACCCCGCCCAAAAGCATGATGGTCAGCAGCGGAATCGCCCACACAATCAACTCAAGCGCGCCGGAATATTCGAAATCCGGCAGATAGGTCGCCTTGGTGTTGGAAGACCGGAACCACCAGGCGGCCGCGAGGGTGGCGAGGATCGTCGGGACGACGATGGCGAGCATGATCGCCACCGAATTGATGAGGATCGTCTTGTTGGCGTCGGCGATCGGACCTTTCGGGTCGAGCACGCCAATGTCGCACCCGCCAAGGAGCAGCGCAGCGCTCAGGGGCGCCAGCCTCGACAGTCTTCTAACCTCGTCCCTGAGGATCATGGCGTGACTCCGCCGTCTCACCCTCGAGGTTTCGTGAACGAGCCGAAACTCGCATGGGCTCACCCAAGGGCCCAAAAGCCACCTCGATCAACCCGCAAATTGCTTTGCGGTGGTGAACGCAGCATGACATGTCGGAATGGCTGGGATCAAGTTCCAGCCCTCATCCGTTTGTTTCCTGCGCGGGGTCCGGCTCCGCTCCGCCTTACGCGGGTCTTTTTGATCATCGAATCTGATTGAACGCCGCAGGCGTCATGACACAGCGCACGCGACGGCGATCGCTCCGGGGAGGACAAAAATGGCTGAAAATCAGGCGCAACCAACCGGTCCCGATCTCAAGCTCGGAATTGCCGCCGCCGAACTGCCAGACGGCGGCAAACTCGTCGGCCATGTCGAAAATGAAGCGGTGCTGCTCGTGCGCCGCGGCGCCGACGTGTTCGCCGTCGGCGCTCTGTGCACCCACTACAACGGCCCGCTCGCTGAGGGGCTCATTGTCGATGACACGGTGCGGTGCCCCTGGCATCACGCCTGCTTCGATCTCCGGACCGGAGAGGCCTCGCGCGCGCCGGCTTTCAGCCCCGTCGCGACGTGGCGCGTCGAACAGCGCGACGGCAAGATCTTCGTGCGCGAGAAGATCGCTCAGCCCGAGAAGAAGCCTCGCGCCAAGCGGGATGAGCCAAAGAAGATCGTGATCATCGGCGGCGGCGCGGCGGGGTTCGCGGCGGCCGAGATGCTGCGCCGGCAAAAGTACGAAGGCGATCATCGTCATGCTGAGCAGCGACGACGACCCGCCTGTCGACCGGCCGAATCTGTCAAAGGATTATCTCGCCGGCAGCGCGCCGGAAGAGTGGCTGCCACTTCGCGACGCCGCGTTCTATTCCGACAATGCCATCGACCTCCGCCTGAAGACGACCGTCGCGGCGATCGACGCCCGCGCGCGCGAAGTCACGCTCCCGACGGGCGACAAGCTCCCCTACGATCGCCTGCTTCTCGCGACCGGCGCCGAGCCCGTGTCCCCTTCCCTGCCCGGGGCCAAGCCGTCGGACGTGCTCGTGCTTCGCACGCTGAAGGACTGCCGGGCGATCATCGAACGCGCCAAAACGGCAAAGCGGGTTGTCGTGCTCGGCGCGAGCTTCATCGGGCTTGAAGTCGCGGCCTCGCTGCGGGCGCGGAACATCGAGGTCCATGTCGTCGCGCCCGAAGAGCGGCCGATGGAAAAGATCCTGGGGCCTGATTTCAGCCGGCTCGTGCAAGCGCTTCACGAGCAGCACGGCGTCGTCTTTCATTTCGGCGAGACGGCGAGCGGCATGGAAGGCAAACGCGTGACGCTCAAGAGCGGAAGCTCGCTCGAGGCCGATTTCATCGTCGCTGGGCTCGGCGTGCGTCCGCGCCTCAGCCTCGCAGAAGCGGCTGGCCTCAAGATCGATCGCGGCCTGCTCGTCGACGAGTTTCTCGAAACGAGCGCGCCGGGAATTTTCGCCGCCGGCGACATCGCGCGCTGGCCGGATCGGCTGACCGGTGAAGCCATTCGCGTCGAGCATTGGGTCGTGGCGGAGCGGCAGGGACAAACCGCGGCGCTCAACATGCTCGGGCGGCGCGAGCCGTTCGATGCGGTTCCGTTCTTCTGGAGCCAGCACTACGACGTTCCGATCAACTATGTCGGCCATGCTGAGAAATGGGACGATCTCGTCGTCGAAGGCGACATCGCCAGTAAGGATGGCCTTGCGCGCATGCGGCGCGCCGGACGCACGCTCGCGGTTGCGTCAGTCTTTCGCGATCTTGCGAGTCTTGAGGCGGAGGTCAGCCTGGAGCGGGAAGCCGCCCGCGCGGGAGCGGCGTGACGGTCACTGTAAGCTTCTGTCGTCAGCCGAGGGCCGCTACAGCAAGCCGAGCGACGCCAGTTCGCGGCGCATCACTTCCGGCATCTCGGCAAAGCCGGGCTGCGCCTCGTCGATATCCGGGGGCGCGTCCTTCGCCTGATAGTAGCGCCAGCCCTGGAAGGCGCGCATCGGCCGCGGCGCGACCGCGACCACCGTCTGCCCAAGCCAGATCTTGCAGCGGCCGATTCCGTCCGCATCGACGAACGGCTCGAGGCCGACGATCTCTTGTCTGGCGGAGATCATGCCCTTGACGACCCAGTAGAGCGAGCCGCCGTCCAGAACCTGTTCGGTTCGTTTCGGCGCCATGCGGGTGATGTGGGCATGTCGAAGCGGGGCGCGGCGGCGCTTGGCCTCCGCCATGCGCTCCGCCATCCATTCGCGAAGGTCCGCAAGCAAGTCCGCCCCGACCGCGAGCTTGATGAGATGAAGAGGCATGGCCCCAATGCTAGCAGAGGCGTCAGTCCCGATGCAGCAGGCCGATGAACTTGCCCCCAGAAACCTTGAATTCAACAGGCGCCGCCCGCGCCACTGAGCGCCGGCGCCATTCCACCTATTTCGCAGTTTTCATTTCGACCCGGATGCCGTGAAGGGGCTTGCCTGAGGCGTTGAGGACACGACCGGCAGGCTGCGGCGCCATATCGACGACCAGGCATCCCTGGCCATCCCACGCTTGCAAGGCTTTGATGACATCCCGATTGGGCGGCAGTTGTGTCCCATCGGGCGCCATATCGTGGATCGGTCCCTGCACCTGGTCCAATACGAATATGGAGCGCCATCGATGATGATGCGTGGGCTCCTCCTCGTCCGGCGCCAGAATGACCTCAAGCACGCGAAGATTGTCGTTCTCGAACAGGACCTTATGGTTGGCGGGCGCGGCCGCCACGGCGTCCAGCGCCGGGTCCCATGTCGAGGTGTCCAAACTCGAAAACTGTCCCGACATCGGCGTCCTCCCTCGTTTTGAAGGTCGATGAAATTCGTTTCAGACGTCGACCTTTTTATCGTTGAGACAGACGACCTTCCGCCCCTTTCTGGGGCGTTCCAATAGGCAGAACTACCTACGCCGTGAACCGATCAACCCCTTCGGGCGACGCAAGGAGGGCCGCGTCCGCGTTGCGCCGCGAGCAACGAGGCTCGCGCTGCGGCGGATGTCTCGCCAAGGGTCATTGGCCGCCGTCGTCTTCAGCGCGTCGAGGCCACCAGTTCGTCGAGCTGGTCGAGCGTCGCGCGCATGCCGCGCTCCTTGCCCGCGGCCAAGGCCCCCTCCAACGCTTCCTTGCTCGGGAAGAGTTGGCGCAGAGTGAGACGCGTCCGGCCCCGGCTCTCCTCGAAGTTCGCGGTCGCCACGGCCTCGCCGACGTGAGCCATCCGCTCATAGACTTGGGTTAACACGAGCCGCGAGGGCGGATCGCCTTCGAGATAACGCGCCGTAAACACCTCTGGATTTTTCGGGTGCGCCCGAACGCGTAGCGGTAGGCCCCGCCGACTGGCAGTCTCTAACGCCCCACCAGCAAATCCTTGCCTGAAACAGAATTATCTGCTATCTATCATCCTGTTCGACGGAAATGCACGCTTGGCGATCTCTAGGCTTGGCGGTCGTTAACTTGGGCGCTCGCTCACGAGGAGAGAACGACCCGCTGAGACATGCGGACGGAGCCCAAGGAGGAGAGAATTTTTTTGTTTGAAATCACCCCTAACCCATTGAAAAGGCCCGATTCCAAAAAATAAACGTAAGCAAAAGAAAGCAATTTTATTTTCTTTTATTTGCGTTTATTTCCGCTTACTTGCACTTATTTGCGCGCCGTTGCGGCGCGCCGGCGGAGTCTGCGCTGCGCCCTGACGGCTGTCAGTCGCGCTCGGCGGGCCCCTCGGCCTCCTTCTTCGCATCCGCCTCGACCCGCATGATGCGCTCGCCCATCTCGACCTGATCGCCGACGCTCGCCTCGAGGTCGCGCACGACGCCCGCGTGCGGGGCGACAAGCGCGTGCTCCATCTTCATCGCTTCGACCACCGCGAGGCGCTGGCCCGCTTCGACCCTCTCGCCGTCCTCGACCGCGACCTTGACGAGGCGTCCGTTCATCGGCGCGCGGATCGCCGCGTCGCCCTCCCCCACGCCGGCCTCGGCCTGGGCGAACGGATCGACGAGTTGAACGAACGCCTGGCGGCCGCCGGCAAAAGCGTAAACCCCGCCGTTCGCCTCGTAGCAGCGAGACCTCTGCGCCGCCCTCTTGCTCCGTGATGGGGTCGACATTGGCCCCTTCGATCAGATGCACCCGCATGGGGACGCCGTCCACGGTGACGTCGACGGCCGATGCGGCGCGAACCGATGAGCTCGAAGGAGTTGGCGACACGCCAAGGATCGAACGGGTCCAGACGCGACACGCGGCCCTCGTCGCGCCGCTCAAGCAGAAGCCGCGCCGCGGCATGGACGGCATGTTTGTTCGGCGGATGCGGCTGGGCCCCGAGGCGTCCAAGATTGGCGTCGATGAAGCCCGTGTCCACCGTACCGGCAGCGAACTCCCTGCTCCGCAGAAGCCCGCGCAGGAAGGCGAGATTGGTCTTCGGCCCAATGATGACGGCGTCGTCGAGTTCGGAGAGGAGCGTCGCCAGCGCTTCCGCGCGAGTCGCCGCATGAACGATCACCTTGGCGATCATCGGATCGTAATAGGGCGTGACGCTGTCGCCGGCGGCGAAGCCGGTGTCGATCCGGACGCCCTCCCCGCTCCTTGAAGGTCATGGCGTGGATCAGCGCGGCCGAAGGCAGAAAATTGTGCTCCGGATCCTCGGCGTAGACGCGCGCTTCGATGGCCGCGCCGGCGCAAGCGATCTCGTTCTGCTTGAGCGGCAGCGGCTCCCCCGCCGCCACCCGGAACTGCCATTCGACCAGGTCGAGGCCGGTCACGGCTTCGGTCACCGGATGCTCGACCTGAAGCCTCGTATTCATCTCGAGAAAGTAGAAGTCGCTAGGCTTCAGGCCCCGCGACGGATCGGCGATGAACTCGATCGTGCCTGCGCCGACATAACCCGCGGCCTGCGCCGCCTCGGTCGCGGCTTTGGCCATGGCGGCGCGCGTCTCCTCGGGCAGTCCGGGCGCCGGGCTTTCCTCCACCACCTTCTGATGCCGGCGCTGGGCCGAACAGTCGCGCTCGTAGAGGTGGACGCAAGCCCCATGCATATCGGCGAACACCTGCAATTCGATGTGGCGGGGCGAGGCGATGTATTTCTCGATCAGCACCCGTCCGTCGCCGAACGAAGCCTCCGCCTCGCGGATGGCGCTCTCGAGCGCGGCGTCGAATTCGACATGGGCGTCGACGCGGCGCATGCCGCGCCCGCCCCCGCCCGCGATCGCCTTGATGAGCACCGGATAGCCGATCTCATAGGCCTTCTCGCGCAGGAATTTCGGGTTCTGGTTGTCGCCATGATAGCCGGGCACGACCGGCACGCCAGCGCGCTGCATCAAGGCCTTGGCCGAGCTTTTCAGGCCCATCGTCCGCATCGCCTCGGGCGGCGGCCCGACGAAGCACGACGCCGGCCTTCGCGCACCCTTCCGCGAAATCGGCGTTCTCGGACAGAAATCCGTAGCCGGGGTGCAGGCAATCGGCGCCGACTGTCTTCGCCAGCGCGAGAATGGCGTCCTGGTCGAGATAGCCGTTCGCGCCCTCGCCGATCTCATGGGCTTCGTCGGCAAGGCGGGTGAACAGCGCCCCGCGGTCGGCCGGCGTGTGGAGGGCGATCGATCGTATGCCCATCCGTCGAGCGGTGCGAACGATCCGGCAGGCGATCTCGCCGCGGTTGGCGATAAGGACATTGGCGAACATGCAAGACTCCGAGCGGCACTTCTGTATCGAACACACATTCGGATGGCGAGCGGCGCGCTCACCTGCTCTGGGCCTTCGCGTCCCGCGAATCGACCCCGCCTCAGGCCCCATTCTTCAAGCCGAAATGCCAGAGTCGTGGGACGCCGCCGCCAACTCCACGCGGCTGTCGTCGTGGACGGGATCAACTTTCGCTGCTAGGCTTGCCCTCTGGCTTGCGCGGCGTCGGGCAGGCGCCTCTGACGCGTTCTCTGGGAGGGGTTTTCCCAAATGACCATTCGCAATCTTGCATGCCTGAGCGCGGCCGCTGCGCTGACCGCGTTCATCGCTTCTCCGGCTCTGGCTCAGTCATTAGTTAAGGTCGGCACGCTGACCTGTGACGTTTCGGCCGGCATCGGCATGTTGATATCACAGCAACAGACAATGACATGCGGTTTCGACCCCGCCAGCGGGGGGCCGCCGGACACTTACACCGGCCGCATTGAGAAATTCGGGCTTGCCCTTGGCGCCGTCGCAGCAAGGAACGATGGTTTGGGGCGTTCTCGCTCCGGCCACGGGATTCCCTCAGGGCGCGCTGGCGGGAACCTACGGAGGCGTCGGCGCCGAGGCGACCGCGGGCGCTGGGCTGGGCGCCAATCTCCTGGTCGGCGGAACCGGCCGCTCGTTTTCTCTGCAGCCTCTTTCCGTCCAGGGTCAGGCCGGGCTGAATTTCGCGGCGGGCGTCACGACCCTGACGCTGACGTCGGTGCACTGAGGCTTTAGGAGGCTTCGCCGCCATGGAGGGCGGCCGCGCGCGGCGAAACCGGCGGCGGAACGAGACCGCCACGAATGCGTTCACAACAGCCGAGGCTGGAACGCGTACTGGAGTGAGCCCATGACAAATGAATCAGAAAGCTTCGACGAGCTTAGCGCCGCACAAAACAAGGCCGCTCAACAGGGTTCAGCGGCGCTGTCTGCGGCGGCGAAACATGCTCAGCAGGCGATCGAAAGCGCCAAGGGGCTCGTTGCGGGAACAAACCTCGATGACATTGGCGCACGAGCCGCAGAAACCGCCTCGAACCTGTACCGCGGCGGGCGCGAACTGATCTCCGGCAATGACGATCTCGCCAAAGCCGCGGATAATTTGGGCGCCGCTGTCCGGAAGAATCCGCTTGCAGCGGTTGGAATAGCGTTTTCGGCAGGGCTTGTGCTCGCGCTGCTTGTTCGCGGTTAGACGGGATGCCCAACAGCATCGTTGCTCTTGCTCAACAATATGCGCAGCAGAAGGCGCAGACTGCGGTCAAGCAGATTGCGGTTCCGGCCGCCTTCGGGCTTGTCGCTGCGGTTCTTTTTCTTTTCGTGGCGATTGCGCTTTTCGGCGCCCTGTTCTTCTGGTTGATGTCGCTCTATGGGCCCACGACCGCGGCGCTGATCGTGGCGGCGGTCGCTTTGGTCCTCGGGCTCATGGCCTTGTTGCCGCTCGTTGTCGGCCGACGACCCGCGCCGCCTCCGCCCGCGCCCAATCCCTCGATGCCGCAGTTCGCGTCGCTATTGGCGCAAACCGCGCCCTCCCTCGCGCTGAAGCGGCCTCTATTAACGGCCGTGCTCTTGGCTGTCGCGCTCGGTATGACGGCGCGTGGCTCATCAGCGAATAAGAAGTAGCGCAGCGCTAATCGCCCGCGGACAAAGACCGTGGACCGGCATCCCGGCTCCCCCGCCGGGAATACGCCAGTTCTTCGTTTTGTCCGCTCGGCGAAGTTTTTAAATTGATTCTGTCATCGAACTGCCAAGCGATAGGCGTATAGAATTCGCGGAAGCCGTTGCGACTGACTAACTAGACTAGCTTAATCGTACGTATTGCCGGTGAATATCGGAGCTGCCGTCGTGAATGAACCAAACGACGGGGGGCGAGAGCTTTCGTTCTCTGCAAAACCAGAACAACTGTCGGCCGAAGCAGCGGACACACCTAAGCTCTCTATATTTGCTGAGGAACTCAGCGTCGGAAAAGAAACCGTTGAAACTGGCCGCCTGCTCGTCAGCAAGCAAACGCATACGCGTGACGTCGAAGTCGACGAAAGGCTCGCGAAAGAAGACGCTGAGATTGAGACGATCCCCATTGGTCGTCAGATTTTCGAAATGCCGGCCATTCGCCACGAGGGCGACACGACTGTTGTGCCGATTGTAGAAGAAGTTCTCCATACGGAGCGCCGACTGATTCTAAAAGAAGAAATTAGAATAACTCGGCGAAAGACTACTGAACAATTTCATGACCGCGTCACGCTTCGATACCAAGAAGCGGTCATTACGCGCGTTCAGAGTGCGACTGAGCCGGTCGACGGCGCGTCGACCAAGGAAACTAAATCGTCTGACTCTATGGAGTAGCAAATGGCTTACGAGACTTTGGTTGCTGTTTATGACACCCCAGCTCATGCGGACGCCGCTGTTAAAGCCCTGAAGGCTGCAGGGTTTGCCGAGACCGACATCAGCGTTTTCGACTCCACGCGCCTCAAGGCCGGCAAGTCTTCGTCGGCGGCCGGCGCAAGGGAGCCGGGGTTGTGGCATCGGTTGTTTGGGGCCGATGTGTACCAACACGAGGCCAACATTTATGGGGAGACGATCGAGGATGGCGGCGTCGTTATCTCGGTCCGCGTCCCTCCAAGCGAAGTCGCTCATGCGAGAGCCGTCCTTGATATCCATCGCCCCGTCGATGTCCACGATCGTGCGGTGACCGCCGGCGTCGCTCCCGCTGCTCATGTCGAGGCGATCGAAAAGAAGCTCAGCGCCGTTCCGCTCGCGGACGTGCAACAGGTCGCCGTTTCGCCCAAGCTTGCGGCCGCACAACCCGATGTCCTCCGCCTCGCGGAAGAGCATCTGGAGGTCGGCAAAGAGATGGCGGAAACGGGCCGGACGCGGGTTCGACGCTTCGTGACCGAAAGCGACGTCGCTCAGGATGTCACGCTTCACGAGGAGCACGCCGAAGTGATCCGCAAGGCGATCTCGGATACCGCCTTTATCGGAGATATCGACTGGGCCGACGAGGAGATCGAGGTGGTCGAGACCGCCGAACACGCGCTGGTGAACAAGACGGCGCGCATCGTCGAAGAGGTCTCGTTGAAGAAGATCGGCTCTGATCACGTCGAAACCATCAAGGATAAGATCCGTCGTCAGCAGGTCGAGATCCAGCGTGTCGGCGCCGACGGCAAGGTTATTCCGGACTCCAAGACCGCCTGAGCCTGAGGAAGCGCCCGGACATTAAGAAGGCGGCTTGAGCCGTAGCAGGCCAGGTTTCAAGCCGCCCGCCGCCGCGGAGAGCGACGGCTCGTTGCAGAGGCGCTTGGCTATTCGACGAAATAAGCCTCGTCGATTTTTCGAACCTCGTAGACGTCCTTCACTCGAACGCCGACACGATGACGGATCATCAAGTTGGCAAGCGCTTGGCCGTCGATCAGAACGACGCGCTTGGAAACTCGGGTGATGAAGTCGTAGGCGGTGCTGGGAAAGTAGGAGGTCGTGACCAACACGCCCTTGCTCGCCCGATGGCCCTCCAGCCCGCCAACGAAATCGCGCACTTCGGACAGGGGCACGGCCTTATTCGGGTCGAGGCGCTTAGCTTGCACGTAGACAACGTCGAGACCGAGTTCGTCCTCCTTGATGACTCCGTCGACGCCGCCGTCGCCTACCCGACCGAGCGCGCGACCCATCTCAACCCGTCCACCCCCGTAACCCATGCGCACCAGAAGATCGATGATCAGGCGTTCGAAGAAGCTCGGACTGAACGAATGCACCCGTCCTACAATGTCCCGGGCGAGCTCGGCGTTAAGGAGTTCGAAATTCGAAGCAATCGACTCTTCCGCTTCGTCCCGCGATCCAATTTCCTCCACCGCGTCCCCGGTCTTGCCTTGGGATCGCCAGGCGACGAATTCTGGATACCGCTCCAACATTCCAAGGTCGATCTCGCTCACCCCCTCGGCGAGCAGTTTGCGGCCGCGGTCAGTCGCGCGGCAGTAGCCGCGCCTCGGCAGTTCGATGAGCCCCGCCTTTGACAGGTAGGACCTGGCCCAGTTGAGCCTGTTGGCGAACAGCGTCTGATTGCCGCTGGGCAGCCGGAGTTGCCTTTCCTCAGCGGAGATCCTGACAGCCTTGCTGACTTCGTCCTCCAACCCCGAAATGCTGATTTCGTCGTAACGCTGTCCAATAGTTTGCAGCGCGGGCAACATCAGTTGCTGAAAGCTGGGCACGCCCATCTGTTTCTCATACTCCCCCAAGACGAACGAAATTACATGCGGAAGACGCCAAACCGAGTCGGTTCGACTTCGAGCGTTGAGCGTGGCCGACAACGCCAGCGACAGAACTCTTCGCGTCTCCCGAGGCGTTACCACGCCGTCATCCCAAAGGCGCGCGGTCGCATAGTAGGGTGACCCTTCGGCCTCATATTTGGCCCGAATTGGAGCCTTAAACGCTTCTTCATCGTCCCTCGGCCATTCGCGCCCCTCCGCCTCGACCGCATCGCGTCTCAGCGTCGCAAGCACGCTCGCCGCCTGTTCGCCGCCCATTACGCTGATGCGCGCGTTGGGCCACATGAACAGGAAACGTGGAGAATAGGCTCGTCCACACATGCCGTAATTGCCGGCGCCGAAGGAGCCGCCAACGATCAACGTGATCTTGGGCACGTTGGCGCAGGCCACCGCGGTGACAAACTTTGCGCCGTCCTTGGCTATGCCGCCTGCCTCGTAGCGCTGTCCGACCATGAAGCCGGCGATATTCTGCAGGAACAATATCGGCACGCTTCGTTGGACGCAGAGTTCGACGAAGTGCGCGCCCTTCAGCGCGCTGTCGGAAAACAGGACGCCGTTGCTGGCGATGACGCCGATCAGCATGCCCGAAAGGCGGGCGAACCCCGCGGCAAGCGTAACGCCATAGCGCGGCTTGAAGGCGTCGAACTCGGAGCCATCGACGATGCGAGCAATGATTTCGTGCGCGTCGACCTGTTGGCGAAGGTCGACCGGCGTGATGCTCTCGAGCTCCTCGGCCGGATACAAAGGCTCAGTCGGCTTTACCCAATCAATCGCGCGCTTCGGCGCTCTGTTAAGATTGGCGACCGCCCGCCGGGCGAGCGCAAGCGCATGCGTATCATCGCGCGCGAGCGCGTCTGCAACGCCCGAGACGCGAGTGTGCATATCCCCGCCGCCAAGGTCTTCCGCGCTCACCGTCTCTCCCGTCGCGGCCTTCACCAGCGGGGGTCCGGCGAGAAAGATCGTGCCTTGCTTGTCGACGATGATCGTCTCGTCCGACATCGCCGGCACATAGGCCCCGCCCGCGGTGCAGGATCCCATCACCACCGCGATTTGCGGAATACCCCCCGATGACATCCGGGCTTGGTTGAAAAAGATCCGTCCGAAATGGTCGCGGTCGGGAAAGACTTCCGCCTGGTAAGGCAGATTGGCTCCGCCGGAGTCGACCAGATAAACACAGGGCAGATTGTTCTCCGCGGCGATCTCCTGGGCGCGCAGATGCTTCTTCACAGTCATCGGGTAGTACGCGCCGCCTTTGATCGTCGGGTCGTTGGCGATGACCATGGCCTCACGGCCGTGGATGAGTCCGATGCCGGCGACCAGCCCGGCGCCGTGGACGTCGCCCTCGTACATGCCAAAAGCCGCGAGCGCCGCGATTTCCAGAAACGGCGAGCCGGGATCGATCAGGCCGGCGACCCGTTCGCGCGCCAGGAGCTTGCCGCGGGAAACGTGGCGCTCGCGCGCCTTGGTCGAGCCTCCCTCGGCGGCGGCGCGCCGCCGCCGGTCGAGTTCGTCGACGAGCCGGCGCCATTCCGCAGCATTGGCTTCGCCTTCGCCGCTCTTCACAGCCAACGCGGTCTTTATTCGCGCCATCGCGTTCGATTTCCCTAATCCCAGCCTCGAACTTTGCGTAAGCCCGATCATTGTTGTCGTTGTTCACCGACGACACTGCGGGTAAATCTGTTGCCGGTTCTATAATTTAAAACAACGAATGCTTGGCTTCCGTTAGAGCATGCAAGATGTTGTTTATTTGCAACATATCGGCTTAGGCACGCGCTCCGCAGACTTTACGGAAGGGGTCGCCAACGTCCATTCTCCGGCGCCTAGATGGGTTTCATAGGCCCGCCCGGCTCCCCGCTCCATCGTCAGGCGCTGCTGTTGGCTTTGTCTGGTCAGATCGCCTCATAGTGTTCGATCCGCCACGGCTCAGCATGCGCGTCGGCGATCCAGGCTTTCCATACGGGCAGAGCCATGATCGTCTCCATATAGTCGCGCGTCGGCTTCGAGACCGGCACGTCGTAGACATGGAGGCGATTGACCACCGGCGCGAACATGGCGTCGGCGGCGCAGAAGCGACCAAATAGGAATGGCCCGCCTTTTCCGAACATTTCCCGCGCCTGCGCCCATGCGGCCTCGATGCGCGCCACGTCGGCGCGGACCTCGTCACTGATCGCAATTCCTCTGACCGGCCGGCGGAAATTCGTCGGACACGCCTGCCTCAGGGCAGGGAATCCCGCGTGCATTTCGCTGGCGAGAGAGCGTGCGTGGGCGCGGGCGGCTTTGCCTTTCGGCCACACCGGCTTCTCTGGATAGGCCTCGGCGATATACTCAATAATCGCAAGGGATTCCCAGACCGCAATCTTGCCATCCTGCAAAGATGGACACTTTCCGGTCGGCGCGTATTTGAGCATGTTCGCACGCGTCTCCGGTTGGTTCATCGGGATAACCACTTCCTCAAACGGAATCTTCAGCTGCGCGAGCAAGATCCAGGGCCTCAGCGACCACGACGAATAGGCTTTGTTGGCGAGGATCAGCTTCAGCGGCACGGTGAATTTCCGGAATGGTCGAGCGGCGATTGTTCGGCGCGCGCCAAGACCAAGTCAAGAGTCGCCCCGCTGGCCCGCATTGACGGCGCCGCCTCTGCGCAGGAAAAGGCCCCTCGAGCGATCGACGGAGCCCTCAATTGTCAGTGAATAAGGTCGGGCTCGTGGTCGTCGCCGGCGGCCGGGGCGTGAGGCTCGGCGGAGATCGGCCGAAGCAATATCTCAGCTGCGCCGGGCGCCCGCTTATAATCCACACCCTCGAGGCGCTCGCCGCGAGCTATCCGTTCTCCGCCTTAACAGTGGTCATCGGACACGACGACCAAGCGCTCTATGACAAAGCCGTGGCGCATCTGACGGCGCACGCCGCGGCGGCGCTCGGCCGGCCAGCGATCGGGGGGGCGACGCGCCAGCAGAGCGTTCTGGCCGGGCTCGAGGCGCTCGCTCCAGCCGAACCGGATATCGTGCTCATTCACGACGCCGCGCGGCCCTTCCCGTCAGCAGCCCTCGTGGCGCGCGCGATTGAGGCCGCCGAGTCTATGGGGCGGCGGCGCCCGGAACCGCGATGAGCGACACTGTCAAGCAGATCGATGTCGACGGCCGAGTCCTCGCGACCCCGCCACGGTCGGCGCTCAGGGCCGTGCAAACGCCGCAAGCCTTCCGCTTCCCGCTTATTCTCGCGGCGCACCGGCGCGCCGCCTCGGCCGGCGTCGCCGACCTCACGGACGACGTGGCGGTCGCCGAATGGGCGGGCGCGCCGGCCTATGTGTTCGAGGGCGACCCCGCCAACGTCAAGGTGACCACCATGCAGGATCTCGAAGCGGCGGAGGCGCGCCTCACCGCGAGCCTCAGCGAGACGCGGGTCGGCCAGGGCTTCGATGTCCATGCCTTTGCCCCTGGCGATCACGTGTGGCTGTGTGGGGTTCGCATCGCGCATACCGCGGCGCTCAGCGGCCATTCCGACGCTGACGTCGGCCTGCACGCGCTCGCCGACGCGATCTACGGCGCGCTCGCCGAAGGCGACATCGGCCAACATTTCCCGCCCTCCGATCCGCAGTGGAAGGGAGCGGCGTCGAAGGTCTTCCTCGCCCATGCTGCGGAACGGGTGGGCGCGCGCGGCGGCGTGATCGTCCACCTCGACGTCACGCTCATCTGCGAGGCGCCGAAGATCGGCCCGCACCGGGAGGCGATGCGCGCCCGCGTGGCCGAGATCGCGGGTCTCGATATCGGCCGCGTCGCCGTCAAGGCGACGACGAGCGAGCGGCTTGGCTTCACCGGGCGCGGCGAAGGCATCGCCTGCCTCGCGACGGCGACCGTGCGGCTGCCGTAAGACCGCTATGCCTTTGGATGGCCTCGGTTTGGCTGCTTCTCGACGACGGGCGCGACGCCATTCCTCGACCCGATTTGGGTTTCCTGGGATCGGCCTGTTTCGCGGCTGAATCCCCTATTTTAGGCTATTGGATTTTCTTGGATTTCCTTGGATTCTCTCGTCCGAATCGTGACTTATCAATGGGTTACGCGCGATTTTCGCTCCCTGAAATTTTCCTGAGCGCTGTCTTGCTGTCGACCGCAGGGCGAAGATGCGAGCGTAGGATTTTGGCATGTGAAGGCCGCGGGCTTGATCATCAGAGAAGCTTAGCTTGAGTTCTGATTTTCTGCAATGCATTGTCGGCTCTTATAGCGCTCGCTGTGGGTCTTTGGATATTGGCAAAGCCGGCCTCGTGCCGGCCTTCCACGCCGCGGCGCCACAGATGGCCCCGGCACCCCGGACTAAGATCCGGGGGCGGCCATGACGAAATACCGGTTCTCAGATCCCACCCACAGTTAACGCTCTAAGAGCCATATTCCCGCAAGCGTCGCTCTTGCTTGGCCGCCTCCATCCAAGCGCGCCCCGCAACGACCTCATGCTTTGTGGTGGACCTTCTGAAGCCCGTAAACCGGCGTGGGGATGCCCTCGAGCCGCGCCTTCAGCTGCAGCGCCAGGAACTGCGAATAATGCCGGGACTGGTGCAGGTTGCCGCCGTGGAACCACAACGCTTCCTGCTGCGTGGGCTTCCACATATTGCGCAGCTCGCCTTCCCACGGGCCCGGGTCCTTCTTGGTGTTTGATCCGAGGCCCCAGACCTTGCCGACCTTGTCGGCCATTTCCTGACCGCAGATATCGGCGACCCAGCCGTTCATGGAGCCATAGCCCGTCGCATAGACGATGACGTCGGCCGGAATTTCTTTGCCATTGTCGAGCTTGACGCCTTTGGGCGTGATTTCCTCGACCTGCCCGGACACGAGCTTGATCTTGCCCTCGATGATGAGCCGTGACGCGCCGACATCGATATAATAGCCTGATCCGCGCCGGAGATATTTGAGGAAGAGGCCTGATTCGTCCTCACCGAAGTCGACCTTGAAACCCGCCTTCTCGAGAGCCGCGTAGAACTTGGCGTCGACCTCGCGAATCTTGTCGTAGACCGGCTTCTGCAACGAACCGAGAAGACCATATGGCAGCGATGCAAAGACCAAGTCGGCCTTCGCCGTCGTCATGCCGCTTCGGACGGCGCGCTCGGAATAAAGATCGCCGAGCGTGATCTCCATCAACGTATCCGAGCGTGAGATATGGGTGCTCGACCGCTGCACCATGGTCACGTCGACGCCCGCTTCGTACAGCGCCGCGCAGATGTCGTGCGCTGAATTGTTGGAGCCGATGACGACGACCTTTTTGCCCTTGTAGCCGTCGGGACCGGGATGGGCCGACGAGTGATGCTGGTCGCCCTTGAACGTCTTCATGCCCTTGAAGCGCGGCATCACCGGCTTCGAGGACATGCCGGTCGCAAACACGAGCTGCTTGGGCCGCAGGGTGACCTTCTTGCCGTCCCGATTGACGACGACCGTCCATTCCTTCGTCTTCGGATCGAACTTCGCGCTCTTGGCCGTTGTTTTGGTCCAGTAGTTCAGCTCCATCACCTTCGCGTACATTTCCAACCAATCGCCGATCTTGTCCTTCGGCGAGAAGACCGGCCAATTCTTCGGAAAGTCGATATAGGGGAGATGGTCGTACCAGACCGGATCGTGCAGACAGAGCGACTTGTAGCGCTTCCGCCAGGAATCGCCCGCGCGCTCGTTCTTTTCGACGATGATCGTGGGCACGCCGAGTTGCCTGAGACGCGCGCCGAGCCCGATGGCGCCCTGCCCGCCCCCGATGATCAGGACGTAGGGCTGCGTTTCATAGCCGAGCTTCTCGGCTTCCTCGTCTCGCAGCTCTTTCCAGGTCTTTGCGCCAGGGTTGACGCCGTGCTTTGCGCCAAGCGGCCGGGTGAAGCCTGCTTTTTCTTCGTGGCCCTTGAGCTCGGCCATGGTGGTGAGCAACGTCCAGATCGCGCCGTCCTTGATGCGAATGAGGCCGTAGCCTCGTGCGATCTTGGTCTCGAACGAAATCCAGGATTCGAGGACGCCATCCGTCTCGGTCGCGACCTCGCCTTCGGGGATGCGCCAATCGCGTGGCTTCACCCGCTTAAGGCAATCGGCGAGCATGTCGCGGACCTGATCGCGCCCTTCCATTGTCTTGATATTCCAGGTGAAGGCGACGAGATCGCGCCAATAGCTGTCCGCGCTGAACATTGCGACCGCCGCGTCGATGTCGCCGGCAGCCAACGCGGCGTCGAACTTGGCCAGAAAGGCCGTGATGCGCGCTTGAGGGCCGGTGTCGAGCATGTTGTCCTCCCGATGGATTCGCCCCACGCTTGCCGGGGCTCGCTGAGAGGAAACTGCGCGCGTTTCGCGACGCTTGCAAGGTGGGCCCCCCATCTCGATCCGGGCGGGATCCGAGCTCGGCCGCGCGGCGGCGAAGGCGATGCGAAGCGCGCTCGACGGAACGGCGTAAGCCGCGAGCCGACGCCTTTGTGATTGCGTGGCGAAGCCCGCGAGGCTAAAGCGAAGGCCGAAAATCTCCACCCGCCAATGGACATTCCGCTTTGAGCGTTGATGCGGACCTTGACGCGCGCGCTGCGTGCGATCTCCTGGCTTCCGCTGTGCGCGAGGCCGGGGCGCTTGCGCTCCAATATTTCAATCCGGGGGAGCGAACCTCCGCTCATGTCGTGATGAAAGCCGGTGGATCGCCGGTCACCGACGCCGATCTCGCCGCTGATTCGCTCTTGAAACGTCGGTTGCTGGAGGCCGTGCCTGAGGCGGGCTGGCTCTCGGAGGAGACCGTCGACGATTTCGAGCGCCTTTCGCACCGGCGCCTTTTCGTCGTCGACCCCATAGACGGCACGCGCGCGTTTGTGATCGGCGACCCACGATGGGCGGTCTCGGCCGCTCTCGTTGTCGATGATCGCCCAATCGCCGGCGTCGTCTACGCGCCAGCCCTTGACGAGACCTACGCCGCGGCGAGCGGCGGGGGCGCAACCTTCAACGGCGCGACACTTGCCGCGGCCGCCCCGTGGCCTCCCCGCGTGGCCGTGGGCCCCAAGCCCATGATCCAGGCCATGGCGGCTGAGCTTGGCGCGACGGTTGAGATCGCGCCGCGCATTCCTTCGCTCGCCTATCGGCTGTGCATGGCGGCGCGCGGTGTGGTCGATTTCGCCCTTGCGGCCGAAAATTCGCATGATTGGGACATCGCCGCCGCCGATATTGTGCTTGGAGGAAGCGGGCGCGCGCCTGATCGACGCCTCGGGCGAGCGGCTCCGTTATAATGCCCGCCAAGTCCGCCGCGGCGCGCTTCTTGCGGCGCCGGACGCGGCAGCGCCCCGCTTGGTCGACGCCTTTCGCGCCGCGATAGCCTAGCAGTCAAACTGCCCACGGCCCGGTTGTCGGGCGGCTTGCGTTTTTGTCGCGACGAGGGCAAACGCCAGCCTGCTAAAGCGCTCGCTCGCGCACCCGCATCTCAAGGAAAACCATCATGGCCCCCCGCGATCCCACGGCTCAAGACGAGGCGAAGCCGCAGCGCCTGCACCTGGTGTTCGGCGGCGAATTGAAATCGCTCGAAAGCCACGAATTCCGGGATCCCGAGAAGATCGACATTGTCGGCATCTTTCCCGATTACGCCAGCGCCGAGCGGGCCTGGCGCGCCAAGGCGCAAGCGACGGTCGACAGCGCCCAAACCCGCTATTTCATCGTCCATCTGCATCGCCTGCTCGAGCCTGACCTCGCTCCTCCGACACGGACGGCCTGAGCGCCGCATGGCGAGGCGTGTGGGAAGGTCGCAATGGGCCCAGGAGGCGATCGGCTTCGGGCTCGCGACCTATTTGTCGTTCGTCCGCGCCACGAGCCGGTTCACCACGGTTCCCGAGGACATTGACACCTATATCAAGGACGACCTGCCGCTGATCGCGGCGATGTGGCACGGGCAGCATTTGATGATGCCTTTCGCCCGACCCGTGACGATGGATCGGCTCGCGGTGCTCATCTCGCGCCATGAAGACGCCGGCGCTCAGGCGCTCGCCGCGGAACGTCTTGGGATAACGCCGGTTCGCGGCTCGGGCGGCCCGGCCGATCGTAACTATTACAAAGGCGGCGCGCCCGGCGATGCGCGAACTGCTGCGGCAGCTCGAATCGGGCTCATCCGTCGCGATGACCGCCGATGTGCCCAAGCGGGCGCGCATAGCGGGGCGGGGAATCGTGACGCTCGCCAAACTCTCAGGACGGCCGATCGTCCCGACCGGCGCGGTGATGAGCAAGCGGGTCCAATTCAACAGCTGGGATCGCGCATCGCTCGGACTGCCGTTCGGGCGCGCAATCATCGTGGTCGGCGACCTCATCCGCGTTTCGCCGGACGCGGATGAAGAGGAGATGGAGGCCGCGCGGGTCGCGGTCGAGCGTGGGCTCGACGAGGTGCATCGGCAGGGCTACGCCATGGTCGGCGCGAGCGATCCGGGCGCCGACCTGAAACCGCCGACCTGAAACCGCGATGACCGCCCCGCTTTCGCTCGTTGGCTATCGGCTGGTATCGTTCCTGGCGACGCCGTTGGCCGGGCCGATCCTGGCGATGCGCCTCAAGGGCGGCAAGGAGGATTCGCGACGGGTGAGCGAGCGGCGGGGTCTGACCGCCCTTGCCCGTCCGCCGGGTCCGCTGGTCTGGCTGCATGGCGCAAGCGTCGGCGAAGCGGGCGTACTGCTGCCGTTCGTCGAGCGCATCACGCGCATGGGCGCGACCGCGCTCGTGACCACCACGACGGTGACCTCGGCCGCGATGCTCGCGCGACGTCTGCCGCCCGGCGCGCTGCATCAATATGCGCCGCTCGACAGTCCGGTGTTCGTGCGACGGTTCATCAAACGTTGGCGCCCCGACGCGGCGTTGGTGGCGGAGAGCGAGCTCTGGCCCAACATGATCGTCGAGCTGAAGCGTTCGAAATCGCGCCTCGCGATGATCAACGGGCGGATCAGCGAGCGGTCCTTCCGCAGATGGGGAAGGGCGCCGCGTTTCATCGCTGCGCTCCTGTCGGAGTTCGACGTGTGCCTCGCGCGCAGCGAGGCGGACGGCGAACGCCTGTCGGCGCTCGGCGCGCCGAACGTCCTGGTCGCCGGCGACATCAAGTTTGACGCGCCGACGCTGCCGGCCGACCGGCGCGAGCTCGCCGAGCTCGCGGGGCTCACCTCTGGACGTCAGATGTGGATCGCCGCCTCGACCCACGAGGGCGAAGAGATGATCGCGGCCGCCGCGCACAAGCGCCTCGTCCGGGTGTTTCCGGACGCGCTGACCCTGATCGCGCCGCGCCATCCCGAACGGGGCGAATGGATCTTGAGGCAATTGGAGGAGCAGGGCCTCAGCTGCGCGCTGCGCTCGCGCGGCGACGCGATCGGGCCGGGGACCGCGGTCTACATTTGCGACACGATCGGCGAGCTCGGGCTTTTCTATCGCCTGGCCGGAGTGGTGTTCGTCGGCAAGTCCTTCGTCGCTGGCGGCGGCCAAAATCCGATCGAGCCTGCCCGCCTCGCCTCCGCCGTTCTGCATGGGCCGATGGTCGGGAATTTCGCCGACGCTTACGCGGCGCTCGACGAAGCCGGCGGCGCCTTGACCGTCGCGCGCCCGGAAGACTTGGGCGAGACGCTGATCGCGCTGTTCGCCAATGCGGCGCGTCTGCGCGCCATGGCGCGCGCGGCCGGCGATACGATCGAGCGACGCGCCGGCGCGGTCGATCGCTCGATGGGCGCGCTAAGGGGCCTCTTGCCATCCGCCGGGGCGGGGCGTTGAAGGCGCCGCGCTTCTGGAGCCAACCGACGCCAACCTTGCTCGCCCGCTTGCTGCAGCCGACCGGCTGGGCCTACGGTCGGGCGACCGCGCGGCGCATGCAGGGGCTGGGGGAACGGGTCGGAGCGCCGACGATTTGCGTCGGCAATTTCACTGTAGGCGGGGCAGGCAAGACCCCGACCGCGCTGGCGCTGGCGCGGATGCTGATCGGGGACGGCCGACGCGTCGCGTTCTTGTCGCGGGGCTATGGCGGCCCCGAACGCGTCGAGCCGCTGCTCGTCGAAGCGGACAGCCATACCGCCGCAATGGTCGGCGACGAGCCGCTTCTGCTGACCAGAGTGGCTCAGTGCTGGGTTGGGACGGACCGGATCAGAAGCGCGCAAAGCGCAGTCGAAGCCGGCGCCAATGTGCTCATTCTCGACGACGGCCTACAGAATCCGGGGCTGGCCAAGGACCTCGCCCTCGCGGTCGTGGATGGCGAAAGCGGCTTCGGCAACGGCCTTTGCGTTCCCGCTGGTCCGCTGCGCGCGCCCGTTTCGGCCCAGCTGCCGTTCGTGCAGGCGCTGATCGTGCTCGGCGGCGACGACGCCGCGGCGGCGCGAATTGCTGCGGCGGCGCCGGACAAGCCGCTGATCCGCGCGAGCCTCGAACCCGACGCGCTCGCCGCCGCGCCCTTGATCGGACGCGAAGTCGTGGCGTTCGCGGGCATTGCGCGTCCGGAGAAATTCTACGCCACCTTGCGCCGGATCGGCGCGCAGATCGTCGCCACGCGCGATTTCGCCGACCATCATGCTTACACAGTGCGCGAGATCGAAGCGCTGATTGAAGAAGCGGGTCGACGCGGCGCGCTCCTGGCGACGACCGAGAAGGATGCGGTCCGGCTCAGCGCCCGTCAGGCCCGCAGCGTCGTGACCCTGCCGGTCACGTTGCGTTTCGAGGAGCCGGCGGCGATGAGGCGCATGCTGCGCCAGGCGTTGGGAGGGTAGAGGGCCCGAGTGAAAAATAGTGAGCGGGCGGCAAGCCGGTCTGCCGAACCTTCGAGCGAGGCGCGGAAGGCAGCGAGGTCCATGATGGCGCTCCTATCTCGTCTCGCTCCAGAGTAGACGCCCCGCGAACGCGCTCATGAGCGCGGCGAAGCCATAGTCGAAGATTCTGAGCGCACGCGGGTTGCGCTTTGCCGCCGCGACAAAGTGGCCGGCGACGAGCACGACGATCGCGTTCACCAGCGTCGTGATCGCGATGAAGCCGAAGCCCAGCACGAACAGCTTCATGCTCGCATGGGAATCGCTCGCGCTGATGAACTGCGGCAGGAAGGTCACGAAGAAGAGCACGATCTTGGGATTGGTGAGGTTGATGAGGAGCCCATTCGCAAACGCGCCGCGCAAGCCTCCCCGCCCCGAGGGGTCGCTCGTGAGCTTGAGCACGGAGCCGTCGCGGATCGCTCGCCAGGCAAGCCACAGCAGATAAAGCGCGCCGCCGATCTTCACCGCCTCATAGGCGTCGGCCGAGGCCGCGAGCAGCGCCGACAAGCCCAGCGCAGCGGCGAAGGTATGAAAGACAAGCCCGACATTCGCGCCAGCTTGCGCGGCGAAGCCTTGGCGCTGGCCGCCGGCCAGCGTGCGCGACAGAAAGAGCGCCATATCCGCGCCCGGCGTCGCGGCGAGCAGGAGGCAGGCGACGATGTAGGCTGCCCCCAACGAAGGACTGGGAAAGAACGGCGTCACGGCGTTCGCGCCGCCATCGCCGCTTCGACGTCGGCGCGTCTCGGCAAGGGCGAGACGGCGCCATAGCCCAAAGTCGAGAGCGCCGCCGCCACATTGGCGAAGCGCGCCGCGGCGAACGGATCGCCGTGCCGCACATATTCGGCGAGAAAAGCGCCGTCGAAGCAGTCGCCCGCGCCTGTCGCGTCGACCGCCTTGACGCCATGCGAATAGATGCGCTCGCGCGCCGTTTGGCGTCGCCGCCAGCGCGCCGCCCCGGCCCATCTTCACCACGACCACGCGCGCGCCAAGCTCGAGGTAGAAGCTCGCAATGGCGTCGGGATCTCTCAAGCCCGTCAGCGCCTCCGCGTCGTCGAGACCGGGAAGCGCGATGTCGCAAGCCCGCATCGCCTCGTGAATGATCGCCCGCGCCCGGCGCAGGGGCCACAGCTTCAGCCTCAGATTCGGGTCATAGGAGACGAGTTGCTTGGCGTCATGCGCGATGTCGATCGCGGCGAAGGCGGCGTCGGCGGCGGACGACGAAATCGCCTGGCTGATCCCGGAGATGTGCAGGATCTTGGTCGCGCGGATGCGGTCGACCGGCAGATCGGTCTCGCTGATCCGGCTCGCCGCCGAGCCCGCGCGCATATAGGAGAACTCATGGCCATGCGCGCCATGGCTGACGAAATAAAGCCCGGTGTGAGCGCCGCCGTTGACCACGATCCGGCTCGCGTCGACGCCCTCCCTAAGCCAAAGCTCGGTCAGCGCCTGACCGAAGCGGTCGGCGCCGATGGCGGTGAAATAGGCGGCGTCTGCGCCAAGCCGCGCCGCCGCGATCATGGCGTTCGAGGTGTCGCCGCCGAACCCCTGCACGAAGGGCGCGCCGTCCTTCGGCTGGTTGAGTTCGACCAGCGCTTCGCCGATCGCCAGGAGATCCGACACGGCCTTACCTCGTGGCGACGGCAACCGCGACGCCGGCCATCAGGCCGCCAGCGGCGCGATTGACAAACCGCATCGCCCGGGTCGAGCGGAGGAGAGTCCGCGCCCGGTTGGCGGCGAGCGCATAGAGCGCCAAGGTCGCAGAAGATCACGACCCCGCAAACGATGGCAAGCTCGAACAGCGCGAGCGCGGTCAGCGTCCTGACATCGACGACGAGCGGCATGATCGAGAGGAAGAAGACCATCACTTTCGGGTTGCCCAGCGTCAGCGACAGCGAGCCTAAGAACGCGCGCCAGCCGCGCGTCGCCGGGCTCGGCGCCGCTCCAACAACGGCCGGCGCGGTCGCCATCCGCCATGCGAGATAGAGGAGATAGGCGGCGCCGGCGAATTTAATCGCGACAAACAGCCCCGCGAAGGTCTTGGCGATGACGGCGAGGCCTGTCGCGGCAAACGTGAGCCAGATCATGTCGCCAACGAAATAGCCGGCGATGAACGGCGCGACGCCCTTGAGCCCTTGCCCGAGCACCCGCGCGATCAGGGCTGCGACGCCCGGCCCAGGTGTCGCCACGGCGGCGAAATAGACGGCGGCGAAGAGGACGAGAGAGCTGAGCGTCATGTCGGCCGCCTTCGCTTGCGACGCGCCAAGACATTGAGCGTCTCGACCACGGAGGAAAAAAACATCGCAGCGTAAATATAGCCTCTTTCGATATGAAAGCCGAAACCGTCGGCGATCAGCGTCATGCCGATCATCAGGAGGAAGCTCAGCGCCAGCATCAAAACCGTCGGATTGCGGTGGATGAAGGCCGCGAGCGGCCCGACCGCGACCATCATCACCCCGACCGCCACGACGACGGCGACGACCATGATCGGAAAATACTCTGTCATGCCGACGGCCGTGATGATGCTGTCGACCGAGAAGACGATGTCGATCATGATGATCTGGACGAGGCCGGAGATGAGGCCGAGCGGCGAAGCCGGCTTTTTGTCGTCATCCTCGTCATCCGGATCGACCCGGTGGTGGATTTCGCTCGTCGCCTTCCAGACCAGGAACAGGCCGCCCGCCAGCAACAAGAGGTCGCGCACGGAAAAGGCGTGTCCGAGCACGCGTCGCCAGCGGCTCCGTGAAATGCACGACCCACGACGCCGAAGCGAGCAGCGCCAGGCGGAACACGAGCGCCAGCGACAGGCCGAGTTTGCGCGCCAGACCCCGCCGACGTTCGTCGATGCGGTTCGTGAGCAGCGCGATGAACACCAGATTGTCGAGGCCGAGGACGACCTCCATGGCGATCAGGGTCGCAAGCGCCGCCCAGGCGTTGGGGTCTTCGGCCAGGCGAAGAAGATCGTCCATGCGACGCTTGAGCCCTCAGTCCTTAAGCTTCGACCCCGCGCCGCCGGCTGCGCCCCAATCTAGGGCGCTGGAGCGCGTTTCCAAGCTTGGACCCGGGATTGCTAGATCCGTACTAATACCTAGTCCGGCCTCACCGGCCTTCGATCCGCCGCACCATGGCCCAGATGGCGCTGATCTGGACGCCATTTTTCGTGAGGTAGCGCGGATCCTCGGCATATCCCCACCAGTTCCAGCAACCATAAGGGTTGGCGTCGATCAAGGCTGTCAGGCCGCCCTTCTGCGACAATTCGGCGACCGTGGTGGCATGCGCCTGAGGATAGAGGACGATTATTCGGTTGGAATCCGCCCATTCGTTGACGCCAATCTTGGAGTAAAACTCGGCGCCAAGCGCTTCCGAAGATTGCGTGCAGCCGTGCAGGACGATGTGCAGCCGGCAGGGCGCCGGAGCGCCCGGTTCGCAGTCTTTCGGCAAATAGAGATAGCCGGTGTCCGACAGGCCGTTCGCACGCGCGGCCCGGCCGGAAACGAATTCGGCCTGGTCGAACGCGACAATCTGACCTGAGGCCGACACGGCGGGCGGCTTGAGGTCCGGCCCGTAGATCGCCTTGAGCTCCGCGCCCGCCTGATCGTAGGCGCAATCGTTGATGTAGGGCGCCTTATTGGCTGAGCATTTGCCGCCGAAGTTTCTCGTCACCCAGGAATGGCCAGCCCTGGCGGCCGGCCCGCTGTGGTCTTCGAAAACGATATTGGCGATTGGAACGCCGAGCGCGGCGTAAACGTCCCTGCCCTTCTCGACCGTTTGCGAACTCACGACCGAGTCCGAGCCGCCGGTGAAAATGTAAATTCTGCTGTGAGCGAGATTGGACGGCGAGTTGATTTCGGCCTTGCTTGCAAGCGTCCGCGCCAGATCGGCGTAGAAACTGACATCCTCGAGCAGAAAAGGCGTCGACACGCAGGGCCCGGCGGCCTGGGAGGCCAGCGCCTCCACGCCGTCGTCGGTCGGATGCAGGACTGCGCACCCGTACAGGCCGCCGGCGATCATGGCTGCGCCCATGATCCCAGCGGAATGGGCGATGTGCAGCTGGTTGGCCATGAAGGCGCCCGACGAAAGGCCGGAAACCGAGACTTGCGCCGGATCGACTGGATAGAGGCGAAGCGGTTCCGCCGCCCAAGAGAAGCCGCAGACCAGCATAGAAAAAAGCGACAGCGCGGTCGCGAGGCGGAGCATGGCGGGGACCCTTTGTGGTGGGCGCCTTTCCATTTTCCGCGCGCGACCGCGCTGTGTAAACCACCTGTCCGATTTGATCCCCGCGCCAGCCAGATCCCCCGGCTGGCGCGCTTTGTCCTCGCCTATTTGAGCGAGTTGCCGACCTCGGTGAAGACCGTGCTTACCTGGGTGCCGACGAGCTGAACGGCGACAATGATGAAGACCGCAATCAGGCTCGCGATCAGCGCGTATTCGATCGCCGTCACGCCGGACTCATCGCTGAGAAAGTTTCGAACTCGAAGCATGGGATTCTCCTGACGCTATGGGTCCCTGCGTTCGTAAGCTGCGGCTGTATCGAAGTGGGCGCAGGATCCCGACGAAACGAAAAATCCCACTCGCGGATTGCCAACGCCTCGATTGAATTTTTAAGGTTTTATCAATCCGCCATTGTGCGATTGTGATTGGTCGCCGATCCTTAATGAAATGATAGTCTCGGCGCGTCGCCGCGGCTTGGCGGCGCCGGGCGGCGCGTCGCTCGGGCTTCAGCTGCGACGCCCTTCGCCCGCGGTCGCGCGCACTCAGGCGAGTGCGCGCTTTCGCGACTCACTTGAGCGAGTTGCCGACCTCGGTGAACACCGTGCTGACTTTCGTGCCGACGCTCTGCACGGCCACGATAATGAAGACGGCGATCAGGCTCGCGATCAGCGCATATTCGATCGCCGTCACCCCAGATTCGTCGCTTAGAAAGGCTTGAAGACGCGACATCAGATTCTCCTTGCGTTCGATGGAGCTTGCGTTTCCCCCGCAAGGTCCGGACGTCACGGAGATTCCCACGAAGCGATTGTCGATCACTCCATTCGATCGCTAAATTTTTATCGATCCCCGGGCGCGATGGCGCCATCGTTTGCGGACGCTTAAGATCATCGGGGATTGGCCCCGGCTGTGCCCGATCGGAACATTCGTTTGCGGCTCAACGTCGCGGCAGCGATAGAGAATCCTGGCAACCCCTTATCGAGCGCTTGTCGACAAGACCCCAATTTTATCCAAGCGGATCACAAGGGCGTGATTCGCTCCCAAGGCTCATTTGGGCCTGCAAACTGGGGCGGGATCGCAGGCGTCAATGGGCTTGACCCGCTCAAATCGACCACGCCGCCGAGCGAGACTGGCTCACTCATGAACCCGCTTCCGCCAGCGCCTCGACCGCCTCTTCGACCTGCCCCAGCCGATCCTTGCCGAAGAACATCTCGTCGCCGACGAAGAAGGTTGGGATCCCGAACACGCCACGCGCGACCGCAGCGGCGGTGTTGTCGGCAAGCTTCAGCTTGACGCGATCGGTCTGCGCCGCCGCCAGGAGGCTCGCTGAATTCAGGCCGGCGGAATCGATCCGGCGCGCCAGAACATCCCGATCGTCGAGCTTGAGGCCCTCTTCCCACATGCCCTTGAGACCCATCTCGAGATAGGCGGTCTCCTGAGCCGGCCTCCCGAGCGGCGACCAGACCGCGCATCAGCATCAGCGTGTTGACGGGAAAGTGCGGGTTGAAGCGGAACTTGGCGAGCCGATGCTTGGCGACGAAGCGGCGAATCTCGAGCATCTCGTATTCGAGCTTGCCCTTGATCGGCGCGAAAGCGATCGCCCGGCGCCACATTGCCGGTCGCCTTGAAGATGCCGCCGAGCAGACAGGGGTTGATCACGAGCCGGGCGCCGGTCCGTTCGAGAATGGGCGGCAGGGCGCGATAGGCGAGATAGGCGTTGGGGCTGCCGAAATCGAAAATGAACTCGATCGGTCGCGCTCATCACCACGTCTCCGACCACGGCCGCAGATCCATCTCGAAGGTCCAGGCGCTCGCGTTTCTGGCGATGAAGCCACACATAGTTTCTCGCGATCTCGTCGGGGACGAGAATCTCCTCGCGCGCCAATCTTCTCTGCGGCGTCCGGCATGAGCCCGCGGATGAACGCGCCGTCGATCGCGCCGTCGATGACGACATGGGCGACATGGACGCCCTTCGGGCCCGAGTTCGCGCGCCAGACTTTGCGCCAGCGCCCGAAGCGCATGCTTCGCCCCGGCGAAGGCGGAAAAGCCCGCGCCGCCGCGAACGCTGGCGGTCGCGCCGGTGAACAGGATCGTGCCGCGACCGCGTTCGATCATTGCCCGCGCCGCCTCGCGGCTGGTCAGGAACCCGGCGAGCGCCGCCATCTCCCAGACCTTGGAATAGACCTGCGTCGTCGTCTCGACGATCGGGAAGCGCACATTGGCGCCGATGTTGAAGACGAGAACCTCGATCGCGCCGATCTCGCGCTCGATCCGCTCGACGAGCGCCGCGACATCGGCTTCGACACGCGCGTCGAGCCCGAACGCGTGAGCCTCGCCGCCCTCCGCGCGGATCGCTTCGGCCAGCTTGTCGATCGCCTCGGCATGCCGCGGCCGGCGGGTGACGCAGACGCAAAGGCCTTCCCGCGCGAAGGCGCGCGCGATCGAAGCGCCAAGCCCGTCGCCAGCCCCGATCACCAGGCAAACGCCCTGCCGTGGCCCTGCTTCGCTCATGGGAAACTCGGATAATTCTGGCGATAGTCGGACCGCACCTGCCGCGACTGGGCCCTGATGAGGAGTTGATCCCGGTCCATATCGTCGTCGTCTTGCACCCGTCTCTGATGCAGGACTCAATACCACAATTGAACGAGAGACGCTGAGTTGGCCTACGCAATGGCGCCTTGCGAGCCGTCACTGTGGCGCCATGAATCGACCGCGTCGAAGCCAACCATTGCGGCGGGCAAGCGCGCCATTACAGGGCCGATCCAGGCGGCCTCGCAACGTGATCAGACGCAGAAGGCACCGGGGCTAAAAGCCCCACTTCAGTCCGCCGGTGGTGTGGCCGCCCTGATCCTGACCCATACTGATCGACAGGCCCCCGTGCGGCTCCGTCGGAATCGGATACGAATAACCGGGGAGGCCGCTTCTGGTCGCCACCGTCGTGCCCTCGGGGGGAGCGTAAGGGTTCGAGAAATGAATGACGTCCAGGCTCGCCGACTTCACGGCGGCGGTGTGGCCCGTCTTCGGCTTCGCCGCGTGCGACCGAACGGGCTTCAACGGATCCGCAGACAGGTCTTGCGCCGAGGCCTGGGTCCAGGCGACAGCACCAAGACACGCGATCGTCAAACCAAGGCGATTCATCACAGCGCCCTCTGTATCCGCGCCCGCCTCATGCCCATTGTTTACTATTTGTTAACCAGACGTGAACGCTCGCGCAAGCCCCTATCCGTTCGTCCGATCACATTTTTTTGGCCCCCACCCGAGGGGACTCACGCAAGGTCGACAGGGACGGCGCGCCGCTGGGCGCGGATGATCCGGAGCGGTCGCCGACGGCGAAAACCCTCAGGCCCGAAACTCATTCCCGGCCGGGATAAGCCGCCGAGCAGCCGCCGACCGGCGCGTCATTGAGCCCTCGCGGCTTTGGCGCAATCAGCCAAGTAGGCAATGATGGCGTTGGTCGCCTCGCATGCGGCTTCGGGCGGCGCGCCGTTGCGCATGAGAATATCGAAGATGCGGGAGCTTTCGACATACAAGCTGACGGTCGCTTGCTGGCCATAGTCAATCTCGACTGTGCGCTCGGCGTCTTTCATCGGATTTATCCAAAGCCGCGCCTCCTATTTCACATATTGCTTGAGGTCATGTTAAACGGCGAGCTCGCGTTTCGTTGACGCTGGACGCGCGATCCGACGTTGCAAGTCGTCTTCAAAGGCCCGCCCGGCCTCGACGTGTCGAAGTCAATCCAGGCTCTTTCCCATGCGAAACCCCAGTCCGTTGCGGGACTGATCTTTATTGTCGTATTCGTGGCTGGTCTGGCGCTTGCCTACGCACCCATGAGGCGGAAAGTCGTCTCGCGAGCGTCTCGATTGCGATCGTACGTTTCAACGTCGCCTCGATCGTCGCCAATGCGGTCAAGGCCGCCGATCCGTGGAAGCGGTTCTGCACGGCTAGCCGCCAGACCCCCGACAGGCGCGTCGTCTGGCGACAGGCGGACTTCCAGATCCTGCCATTCGAAGACAACAGCTTCGACGCGGTCGTCTGTCAATTCGGCGCGATGTTCTTCCCGGACCGCGTCGCGGGCTATCGGGAGACGCGCCGCGTCCTCAAGCCGGGCGGCTGGTTTCAGTTCAATGTCTGGGACCGCATTGAGGAAAACGAGTTCGCTCGCATCGTGACGGACGCCGTCGGCGCGATCTTTCCCTCCGACCCTCCCCGCTTTCTCGCCCGAACGCCGCACGGCTATCACGATGTCCGGCGGATCGAGGCTGACGTGCGGGCGGCGGGCTTCTCCGGGATCGAACTCACAACGGTGGAGATGAGGAGTGAGGCTCGGAATCCCGGCCTTCCAGCGCTCGCATATTGCCAGGGCACGCCGTTGCGCGCCGAGATCGAGGCGCGGGACCCTGCGCGCCTGGAAGAGGCGACCGCCCGCGCCGCCGAGGCGATTGCGGAGGCGTTCGGAAAGGGAGCGGTCTCCGGGAAGATACAGGCCCACGTGATCGTGGCGCGGGCTTGACGCTCCTGGCTAGCAAAGTCCGCGCCTTGCTTACAGCATGTCCTTGACCACCCGCCCGTCCTTCATGATGACCAGGAAATTCTTGTCCGGATCGGCGATGAGCTTGAGATTGGCGGTCGGATCGCCGTCGACGACGATGAGATCGGCGAGCGCGCCCGCCTCGATCACCCCGAGCTTGCCGGGATAGGGATTGCGCGGGCCGGACATCGCCAAGAGTTCGCCGTTGACCGCCGTCGCCATCTTGAGGATTTCGACCGGGCGATACCATCGCTCGAGCGTCGCTAGGATCGCGCCCTGATGCGCCGTCATCTTCGCATCGAACAAGATGTCCGTGCCCCAGGCCGTCTTGAGGCTGAACGCCTTGGCGAATTTATAGGCCGCATCCGTTCCCGCGTAGACTTGGCTCGCTTTCGCCTGCCCTTCGGGCGTCGGCATGCGGATTGGAGATATTCGTTGTTGAGGAAGGGCTGCGTGCTGAGCCAGACCCCGTTGCGAGCGATCAGTTCGGCGGTCGCCTCGTCCATCAGATGCCCGTGCTCGATGCATCGCACGCCGCCGCGGATCGCGGTCTGAATCGCGCGCGGCGTATAGGCGTGCACGGCGACATAGGTGCCCCAGTTCTCGGCCGCGTCGACCGCGGCGCGGAACTCGGCCTCGGTATATTGGCTGACGTCGATCGGATCGTAGTGCGAGGACACGCCGCCGCCCGCGGCGAGCTTGAGCTGGCTCGCGCCGAGCATCAGCTGCTCGCGGGCGCGCTGGAGCACGCGATCGACGCCGTCGGCGACGGCGCCGCCGCCGATCGCCTCCACCCGGCTCAGCGGCGCATTCGGGGAAGCGGGAACTTCATAGGGAAAGCGGAAGTCGCCGTGACCGCCGGTTTGCGAAATCATCGCGCCCGACGGCCAGATGCGGGGTCCCGGGACGAGACCCTGATCGATCGCGCGCTTGAGGCTGAAGGTTGGGCCGGCCATGTCGCGAACGCTCGTGAAGCCGCGCATGAGCGTCTTTCTCGCTTCGTCGGCCGCGACCAGAGTGATGTAGCCGACATCCGCCGTCATGAGGACGGCCAGCGGCAAGGACGCCAACATCGCGTGCCAGTGCGCGTCGATGAGGCCCGGCATCAAAACCCGGCCGCCGCAATCGATAACGCGTACGTCGGCGTCGAGCGGGGCTTCCGTTGGCTCGACCGCCTTGATCGTCTTGCCGTCGACGACCACCCTCAGGCCCGCGAGGAGCGCGTCCGACTTGCCGTCGAACAGCCGCACGTTGGTGAACGCGACGCGTGCGCTTGGCCCCGCTGAAGCGCGCGCTGGCCGTGCTCCCCGATCCCGCGGCGAACACGCCAAGCGAAGCGTCTGTGGCGGCGATGGACGGAATAGCGGGAGAATTTCTGCGCGAGATGTGCGTTCAGACGCGCAAACGCCGGCGTGTGGCAAGGACAACCCGCCCGTCGCGACGCTTTCCCATCATCCGGCGCGCATACAAACATTCGCATCCCCTCACGGTTGAGCGTTGCGCCGCCGTCTCGCGATCGAAAGAAGCTATGTCGGATTAGCGGCCCATCGCAATCGTGGAAGTGCGCGGGGCGGCTCAAATCGGCGTCGGCGCGTCGGCGCGGATCAGTTTCTCGTGTTTCAGCTCGGCCCACAGGTCGGCCGGGATGGGATGGCGGAAGGCGGCGACGTTCCGCTCGACCTGCGCGCGCGAAATCGCGCCGGGAATGATCGAGGCGACGATCGGGTGGCCGAGCGGGAATTGCAGCGCCGCGGCGGCAAGCGGAACGCGATGGCGCGCGCAGACCGCCTCGATTTTCTTCACCCGCTCCAGGATCTCGGGGCCAGCGGGCGCGTAATTGTACATCGCGCCGGGAACGGCGCCGGTCGCCAGAATCCCGGAATTGTAGCCGCCGCCGATGACGATCCCGACGCCCCGCTCCTCGCAGAGCGGAAACTCGGCGTCGAGCACGTCCTGCTCGAGCAGCGTGTAGCGCATCGCCAAGCAGGAAGAAATCCATGTCGAAAAGATCGAGAAAGCGCGGGATCGAGCCCAGCGAATTGAAGCCCGCGCCGATGCCGCCGATGACGCCCGCCTCGCGCAATTCCGCAAGCGCCTTCCATCCGCTCGTCTTGAGCTGCGTGAAATAGGCGTTGAGCGTCGCGTCGTTGTGGTCCCAGGGGTCGAGATCGTGAATCAGCAGGACGTCGACCCGGTTGATTCCGAGCCGCTGGAGGCTGTCCTCGAACGAGCGCATGACGCCGTCGTAGCCGTAGTCAAACACCGTCTGAAACTCGAGGCCGCCGAGCCATTGATCCTTGATGGCGTTGGGGCCGAGCGGCCGGCGCAAGACGCGGCCAATTTTGGTCGAAATGACATACTCATCGCGCGGCTTGCGATAGAGCGCGCGGCCGAGCGAATGCTCGGCCAGTCCGCGCCCATACCACGGGGACGTATCGAAATAGCGCACGCCGCCGTCCCAAGCCGCGCCGATGATCGCCGCCGCCTCATCGTCCTCGATCTTGTCGAAGAGCTCGCCGAGCGGCGCGGTGCCAAGGCCGAGCTCGGTCACGCGGACATTCGTCCGGCCAAGCTTGCGTGTTTTCAGGGGCGGGGAATTTGCGCCGCTCATCTCAGGCGACACTTTGCCCAGGACCGACCGAGAGCGCCTATTCCTCCGGCTCCGTGCCGAAGCGCAGCGGATAGCCCTTCGCCGCGCCCGCTTCCGTGCCGCGCGCCGCTTTGGTCTCGGCGATGTCCTGCGCGAACACCGCCACGACGCACACGCCCTTGCGATGCGCGGTCATCATCACGTTGAGCGCCTGAGTTTCGTTGAGACGGAACACCCCCTTCAGCACCTCGATGACGAACTCGCGCGGCGTATAGTCATCGTTGAACAGAATGACCTTGTGCAGGCGCGGACGCTCGACACGAGGTTCGGTCTTGAGCTGCCGTTTGGTGGCGATTTTGCTCATCGTGCTCTCTTGCCAGCGCGAAGCCTTGGAAGCGGGAAATATTTTGCACCCGCCTAGCTCCGGTTTCAAGCCGATTGTCGGCGCCGATCGCGTGGCGCGCCTTCTCTGTTCGCTCGGAGCCAGGCGACGCTCAAATATTTTCCAAGGCTTGTCGCCATGGTAGAGGTCATCGGAGGAAGACGCCCGTGAGATTTCGGCCTCACGGACAATTGTTGCTCTATTCGATCGCCTAGTTAGCCCGCGCCCGCGTTGTACCGTGTTGGAGCGAGACGTCGGACCGCCGTTCTCGGGTCCTCCAGTCCCAGGGAGGTCAAAATGATCGTTCGATGGCGACCGCAGTTGCGGGAATGGCGTTCATTCTCGGCGCCGCGACGGCCCATGCAGGGCCATGCACGGATCGGATCTATCAGACCGATCTCGAGGTCGCCAAAATCCTTGAACTCGGCTGCCGCTGAAGGGCGACCGGCGCCTCAATCGGCCTTCGCCACCATGCATCGCCAGCCGACGCCGGGTTCGATCGCCACCGCCGAACAACAGGCCGGCGATCTCACCAGCGAGGAAACCCAGGCGATCACCGAGGCCATGGATGAGGCGCGGCACGCCGACGACGCAGAACGACCGAGATGGTTGCGAGAAGGCCCTGGCCGACGTCGACCGCATGCTCCAGCGTTAAGTCGGCGAGCTTGGGCGCCCGAGCGGGCCAATCCAGTCCGACCTTGAGGAATTGGCCATGACGCTCGCCCCGCTGCTCGACGCCCCGCCCATCATTCGCTTTCACGCCGCGTTTGCGTTTGCGGCGATCGGCCTGGGCGCGGTGCAGCTTCTGGCCCCCAAAGGAACGCTCCCGCACCGGACGGCCGGTTGGGCATGGGCGCTTCTGATGATTCTGGTCGCGGGAACGTCCCTCTTTATCCACACGATCCGAACCTGGGGGCCGTGGAGCCCCATCCACCTGCTGTCGTTGTTCACGCTGGTCGTCGTTCCCCTCGCCGTCCTTCGGGCGCGCCAACACGACGTTCGCCGCCATAGGCAGGCCATGATCTGGATTTTCGCCCTGGCGCTTGTGGTCACCGGCTTGTTCACGCTCGCGCCCGGGCGAATCATGAACAAAGTGGTGTTCGGCGGCTGATTTGATCCGAGGTTGCTGGGCGCGCCAGAGGGTCTTGCGGCCCAGCACAAGGCGTGCGTTGGTGGAGCTGACCAACGAGGACGGGTGGACGGGCGCTTCGTCAGCAAAAGCAATAAGAGTGGGCGGGGGTACCTATGCGGCGAGCAACCATGATTTCTATTGCCCTGTGCGATTGCCCTCGCAGGCTGCGGACCATCCGGCCCACAGCCGCAAGCCGGTTTCAACCACCCCGCGGCTTTCGGGGCCCCGCCGCTGAGCGCCAACACCGGCCCGACCATGTCGGAAGCCGGCCCCGCCCCTCCCGCCTTCGATCGCTATGGCAACGCCAATTTCGATTCGAACGGGACCTATATCGGCGGCCACGGGATCGGCACCCAGGTCGATAACCCCGATCAGCCGACGACCTTCGGCGTTCCGAAGTCGAGCATGCCCGACATTTCCAGCATGCACTGCACCGGATCTTCAATTTCTAACGCCGGCTCCTTGAACTGCACGAATTGATCGCGCCCTGCGCCTGGATGGCCGCCATTCCTGGCGCATAGAGAGCCCGTCACAAAGGCGGCTTAAACTCAATAGCTTTCACCGGTTTGTGACCGGGGCTTTTGCGACGCGCCTTGCGGCGGCCGCCTTGCGGCGCCAGAAGTTGCGCGCCCGAAAGACTTGCCATGCGCTCCGCCGCTTTCACCGCCCTCATCATCGCGACCGCGCTGTTCATGGAGAACATGGACGGGACGGTCATCTCGACCTCGCTGCCGGCGATCGCGCTCGACCTGCATCAGGATCCGATCGTCCTCAAGCTGGCGCTGACCTCCTACATGTTGACGCTCGCGGTGTTCATTCCGGCCTCCGGCTGGGTCGCCGACCGCTTCGGCGCGCGCACGGTGTTCTGCAGCGCGATCGTCATCTTCACCCTCGGCTCGATCCTGTGCGGCGCCTCGTCCTCGCTTTCGACCCTCATCGCCGCGCGCGTGTTCCAGGGGCTGGGCGGCGCGATGATGGTGCCGGTCGGGCGGCTCGTGCTTTTGCGCTCCATACCGAAGAGCGATCTCGTCAGCGCGATGGCCTATCTCACCGTGCCGGCGCTGATCGGCCCGGTCGCGGGTCCGCCGCTCGGCGGCTTCATCACCACCTATTTTCATTGGCGCTGGATCTTCTGGATCAACGTGCCGATCGGCATTCTCGGCGTGCTGCTGTCGCTCAGGTTCATCGACAATCTGCGCGAGCAGGCCGTGCCGCGCTTCGACTTCAAGGGATTCGTCCTGTCGGGCGTCGGGCCTCTTGAGCCTCATATCGGGCTTGAGCATGATCGGGCGCGGCATCGCGCCCTATTGGCTGGTCGCGGCGATGATCGCGGTCGGCGCGCTTTCGCTCGCCGCCTACGTCCGGCACGCCAATGCGAACGCGGGCGCCATCCTGGATCTCAAGCTCCTCAAAATCCCGACCTTCTACGCCGGCGTCGTCGGCGGGTTCATCTTCCGCATCGGCATCGGCGCCATGCCTTTTCTGCTGCCGCTGCTGCTGCAGGTCGGGTTCGGCCTCACGCCGTTCGAATCCGGCTCGCTCACCTTCGCCACCGCCGCCGGCGCGCTCCTGATGAAGTTCACCGCTTCGACGGCGCTGCGCTGGTTCGGCTTCCGCCAGACGCTGGTCGTCAACGGCCTGATTTCGGGGGCGTTCCTCGGCGCCTGCGCGCTATTCACGCCGTCAACGCCGCATTGGCTGCTTCTGCTCATGCTGCTCACTGGCGGGTTCTTCCGCTCGCTCGAGTTCACCGCCTTGAACGCGATCAGCTATGCCGACATCGACCCGCCGCAGATGAGCCGCGCCACCAGCTTCGCCAGCGTCTCGCAGCAGATGTCGGGGGCGGTCGGGGTCGCGGTGGCGGCGATTTGCGTCGAACTCGATCCAGGTCGGCTTCGGCGATTCCGAGCTTATGGCGCGCGACCTCTCGCTCGCCTTCGTCCTGGTGGCGATCGTCTCGAGCCTCTCGGTGTTCGTCTTCGCCCAGCTCAAGCCCGACGCGGGCGCGGCCGTGTCGGGCCGGCTGGTCTCGACCAGCGAAGAGCCCGCGCCAGCCGCGGCGGAGTAAGAGGGCGCGCCGCCTGCGTGCGTCCGGCTTGCCGGGCGGGCCGCGTCGCTGTAAGCTGGCCACATACATTGACGGTCGCCGGGTGGGGGATGGAACGGCAGCAGCGGCGCAGCCGGAAGATACGGTTGCTGATTGTCGGCGCGCTCCTGATCGCGCTGACGATCAGCTATCTGATGATTGCTGCACGACATTCAGCGTCTCGGAACTGCCCAGTCGAGCGGCATTTTCGGCGCGATCCGACTCAGTCCGCCGGCGGGCGAGGTTTATCTCGAGCCGCTCAGCATCGACGCCGCTCAACGACGGCATGCAGGTGCGCGCCTATCTGTCGCCGAACCTGGCGAACAGGAAAACGCTCGCGCCGGCGCCGATCGCGATTTGATCCTTGTTGGTCACCCACGACAAGACGGTGGAGGAAATCAAGCTGGCGGCCGGCGACCATATGGCCAGCTCGACCTTCGAGGTCGATCTGAACGACGGCAGCGTCACCCACTACCCGTTGGACTCGTTATGTGGCGCGGCTCGACGTCCAACTCCTGGACGGAAAGGCCTCGCTCAACGCTTCCGGCCAGGATCACCGTGTGGGAGGGGGTGCTCGGCTATGATCTGCATACCACCAGCCAGCCCGGAGCCAATCCGAATGACGTTCAGCTGACGATCGCCGATTGAGCCGCAGCGGCGCCATTGTCCTGTTTGCGCTCTGCGCCTACGCCGCCATGCTGGTGCTCGGCTTTTGCGCCGTGGTGATCGGCGTTTGACGTTTATCGACGTGCGCCCGCCGGAGACCGGCGCTGATCGGCTCGCTCGCCGCCTTCGCCTTCGCCCTGCCCGTGCTGCGCAGCGCCTCCCAGGCTCGCCGCCGCTTGGCGTCGCGGCGGACATGTGGGTGTTTCTGTGGACCGAACTTGTGAACGTGGTGGCGCTTGCGCTGTGGTCTTCAAATGGGCGCATGCCGGCCCTCGCATTTGAGGCGCGCGCGTTCGCTTTCGGCTGCGGCCTCACTCCAGCAAGTCCGGCTGCTCCTTGACGATGCGCGCATAGAGCGGCTGGAACTGGAACCAGCCCGAGAACGGGCTTCCCACGATTTTATGGGCCTGCGCGGCGGCTTCCGGCGAAATCAGCTTCAAGGTCTCGCCGTTCCTGCAGCGCCGCCTCGGCGATCAGCTGCACCTGGCACGACCGCTCCATGGTGATGAACCACCACACCGCCTCGTCGACCGTCCCCCCGACCGTGATCAGGCCGTGGCTCTGCAGGATCGCCGCCTTGCGCTTGCCGATCGCTTCGGCGATCCGCTGGCCTTCGTCGAGTTCGACCGCCACGCCGCCAAAGTCGTCGTAGACCGCATGGTCGTTCATAGAAGGCGCAGACGTCCTGGGTGATCGGCGCGAGCGGGCGCCCGAGCGTCGAGAAGGCGCGCCCGTAGGTCGAATGGGAATGGGCGGCGGCGTTCGCGTCCGGACGCGCGGCGTGAACGCGCGAATGGATGACGAAGGCCGCGGTGTTGACCGGATAGTCGCCCTCGACGACGTTGCCCTTGTGGTCGCAGCGGATCAGGTTCGAGACCTTGATCTGGCTGAAATGGACGCCGAACGGATTGACCCAGAACGTGTCCAGAAACTCGGGTCGCGCGCCGTGATGTGTCCCGCGACTCCCTCGTCGAAGCCGAATTTCGAGAACAGCCGAAAGCCCGCCGCCAGCCTCTGCTTGCGATGCAGCCGCTCGTCCGCCAGATTGTCGAATTTCGGCGGCGTCGGCAATTTGCCCATCAGCGTCGCCGGATCGGCAGGCGCTTTGATCTCCTTGGCCTGAACGTTCATGAGTGTTCCTCCGTCGTTAGCCTTCGTTCTCCCCGAGCATAAGCCCGATCGCGGCGCCCGTCAGCAGGAAGATTACAGGGCGGAGGACGGAATTGCGGGGGAGCCTCGCGACCCATGACGCACCCCGTGGATGACGATTTCGTCTTCCATCGCATAGGAGAAGATCAAGTAGGGGTGCGGGTACGCCTAGACGCGATTTCAGCGCAAAGGCGTTCGCGCCGTGGTTGCCGTGCGTGACCACTGTGAATTTTCGTGCGACTGCCGAACGGAAATCTCGGCACGGATCGAGCGGCTCGAGAGCACCATTTCGCCCACAAACGCGGCTATCGAGCCGATCGTCATGATGAGCGCCAGGCCGAAAGCTGCAAGAAGAACATTGGCGGCAGCGACCGATCGTCCGAAGCCTCCGATGAACAAGAGCAGCGCCGCCACGCAGCTCAATCCTCCACCGACTGCGCCGAGCATCACTGCTGCGTCAAGAAGTTTCGATCGGTGGTGCAGCCGCGTAAGCTCCCTCGCGCAGTAGGGATGCGCCTGTTCGTCAGTCTGCATCTGACGGGACAGCTGCTCGACCCGGCTGGCGACACCGTCGAGCCGGCTTGCGAAGACGCCAAGCAGACCGGCCAAGGCTGCGAGGAGAAAGGCGGGTGTCAGGGCAGTCTGAATGACATGTGCGACGTCGTCGAGCGGAGTGAACAAAGGGGGCTCCTTGAGCCGGGCCGCAGTTCGAACAAGCTGCCTCGCAATAATCACCTCGGCCAAAGTGATTGAGAGGCGCTGAATAAACTCGTCTTCAAGTCGCGAGAAGGCTGAAGCCGATAGCGCGCAGCTATCGTATTCATACCTTTGAAATTCAGTCGCTTTCCAGGAAACACAGTGTCTTTCGAACCGTGCCGGCTTGCGGAGGGCCGCCCGCGACTCACACCAAAGGACGCGACTGATGTCCCATCATTTTGACACGCCAACCGCACGCGAAGATCCGCGGATCAATGTTTGTGATTTCTACCTCTTCGAGGGCGCACCCGGCACAACGGTGATGGCGATGACTGTCAATCCCGACGCCGGGTTATCGGCGCCCGATTCCTTTCGAGACGAGGGATTGTATGCCTTCCGTTTCGATTTGGACGACGACGCGCGCGAGGAACTGACCTTCAAACTGCGCTTCGGAGCGGTCGAGCACGGTGCGCAAGACGAGCATCGGCATGTGCAGTCGTTCGAGGTGCGACGCTCGGTCGGCGCGTCAGCTACACAGGGGCCGGATGGCGACATCATCGCAAGCGGGCGAACAGGCGAGACGATCGATGCCGCATCCGGCGTTCGGGTCTTTGCCGGTCTCGCGCCCGACCTGTTCGCGGGCGATGGCGTTGCGCTGGCGCGCTTCCGTACTGCGGCGTTCCAGGACAACCGGTTCGATCCAGATGCCTTTCTCAATCGCAAGAACCTGTTCGAGCGCCGCAATGTCAGCGCTATCGTGCTCGAAGTCCCAACGCCGATGATCGGCAAAGGGCGCGTGCGGTCCTGGGCCACGGCCTCGCTTCTCGGCCACGCACCGGAGGTTCAAGTATCGCGCTGGGGCTTACCCCTGATAACACATGTATTCATGCCCGATGAGGGTATGCACGAAGCTTATAATCGGGCGACGCCGACTGCCGATCTCGCCCAGTTCGCTGGCCAAATCGGAAAAGTCGCGGCCATGTTGACAAGCCTTGCCGGTTCCGCGGCCGATCCGCACGAATATGCCAATCGCCTGATTGAACGGCTCTGCCCGACTACGTTGCCCTATGAACTCGGCACACCGGCCTCGTTTGATTTTGTCGGAATTAATGGCCGCGGGCTCGCCGACGACGTCATGGATGTCATCCTAACCCTCGCCACCAATACTGCTCTGGGCGACGGCGTGAGGCCCGACACGAAGCGCCTCCGGCCCGAGTTCCCTTATTTTGGAGAACCTTATTCCAGCGACGAGCAGAAGGGCGTTATGCCGGCCCAAGTCCCGCCGACAGCCCGATGACGAAACAGCTGAAAACCCTATTGGTCACAGGTTTGGCGGCCTTGGCGGCCGCAGGCGTCGTGACAATGGCGCGGTCGCAAAATCCAAACTCAGCAGCCATAGCGTCTTTCGATGCTGACGGTTCCTTGAACTTACCGCAAGGATACCGGCATTGGGTTCACATCGGGACGCGACTCAAGCCGATCGGGATCAACATTCTCGACGGACTGCCAACCAAAACACCAGAAATCTTCAACGCTTATGTCGAGCCGCATGCCTTCACGCTGTTCCGCAAAACAGGGCGCTGGCCGGATGGAACGCAAATCGTCAAAGAGTTTAGCGCGGTCCGCATTGGTCAGGGCTGCGATCCGGCGACGTTTCTTTGCAATTCTCCAATAGGCGCCGGCATCTTCGAAAGCGATTTCGCCGGCCTTGGCATGATGGTGAAAGACGACAAGCGGTTCAGCGATGCTCCCGGCCACTGGGGATACTTCAGTTTCGGTCACAAGCCTCCGCCTTACAATCCTACGGCTTCCTTGCGCCCGAACAACACCTGCGAGGCCTGTCACGTTGCTCTCGCATCCAGGACCGATTATGTGATCTCGCAAGCTCACATCGGTCTCGCGGCAGCAGACGACGAGTCCCACTAAAAAGCCGGCCAATCAAATCCGCGCTAAGCACACGCCGTTTGATGTGCGGTTGCGGAAACGCGCCGATACTTAATCACCGGTTCTGACACGAAATCATGGGCGCTTCGCGGCGGCAGCCTCGGCAGCGAAGGTCGAGGTTTGTCTCGCTCTACCTTTGGCCGTACCGTTTCGAGGGCTTAGTATGGCCGGGGCTGCGCGCGGCGCACCACTCGTTACACCTGCTTCGGTGAAAGACCTCGTTCATGGAAATGCGGCAGATCGTCTACTTCCATGCACTTTGCGATGAATTGAACTTCACGCGCGCGGCGGCCCGCTGCAACGTTTCCCAGCCGTCACTCACGCGCTCGATCAAAAACCTCGAAGACGAGTTTGGAGGCGCCTTATTCCATCGAGAGCGGTCAAATACTCACCTGTCCGAATTGGGCCAGATCGTGAAGCCGCATCTCGACGAGGTGTTGAGTCAAGCGGAGGCTGCTGCACGCCAAGCTCAGAGCTTCAAGGAACTCAAGGCGACACGTCTCAAACTCGGCATCATGTGCACGATCGCGCCCACCCATCTCGTCTCGCTGCTCGGCAATGTTCGAACCCGTCACCCCGGCATTCAGCTCGAGATTGGCGACGCTCCTGCGGCCAAGATAGACGACGATCTCCGCAACGGAGAGCTCGAAGTTGCGATCTTCTGTAAGGCCGGAGAACACCGCGACCCTCGTTTCCATTACCTGCCTCTGTTTCGCGAAAGGTTCGTCGTCGCGGTCGCCCAGGACCACGCGCTGGCGAAGCTTAACGAGGTGAGAGCGCCGGATCTGATTGGGACTCCTTATCTGCGACGAATGAATTGCGAATATGGCGACTTCGCTCGAACAGTGTTCAATCAGCAGGGCCTTTTCAACAAGATAGTCTATTCCAGCGATCGCGACGATTGGATCCTCGCGTTGGCAGCCGCGGGAATGGGCTATTCGTTCCTGCCAGAACGCTCCGCGCGTCATCCCGGCGTGGTGGCGAAGCCGATCGTGGACCCGGAGTTCTGGCGCGAGGTCAGCCTGGTGACGGTGCGAGGGCGCCCTCATTCCCCGGCCGTAGGCGCGCTCGTACACGAAGCGATGTTGGGAACGTGGTCGAACGACCGTGCGCTGGCGGTGCGACAATGGAGGAGCGAGCGAGTTGATTGATCGGCGGAGGCGCAAAAGTCACGGCCTTCATATCGCTATTCCCGCTTTTCGAAATTTGGCGCGAAACCCGCCAGTCAGCTTCCAACCAATGGCCGCCACCGTCGGACGTCACAATGCGAGCCCCGTATGGCCGCTTCGAATCGAAAACGGGTCGAATCCATTGAGTTTCAGCCCTCCTTCGTCCCTCTGAATCCTGTCGCCAGCAGATAAAGCTCGGCGCTGTCGGCGCGGCTCGCCTTCGGCTTAACGATGGCGCACGGCGGCGAAGTCGCGCTTGAGGCGGGCGAGCAGTTCGCCCTCGGCGCCGCCCTGCAAGACCTTGGCGAGGAAGAAGCCGCCCGGCGCCAGGACTTCGCCCGCGAAATCGGCGGCGAGCTCGACCAGGCCGACGATGCGCAACTGATCGGTCTTGCGATGGCCGGTGGCGTTGGCCGCCATGTCGGAAAGCACGCCGTCCGCGAGGCCGCCCAGCCATTCGCGCAAGCGACCCGGGGCCTTGCGCGTCGTGGAAGTCCATTTGCCGGAACTCCACCCCTTCGATCGGATCCATCTCCAGGAGATCGATGGCGATCACCCGGCCCCTGCCCTGGCCCGCGCCCGTCGCGCGCGCCGGCGACCTGGCTCCAGCCGCCGGGCGCGGCGCCGAGATCGACGATGCGCTGCGCCGAGCTTCAGCAGCTTGTACTTGTCGTCGATCTCGATGAGCTTGTAAGCCGCGCGCGACCGATAGCCTTCGCGGCGCGCCTGGGCGACATAGGGGTCGTTGAGCTGGCGCTCGAGCCAGCGAGCGGAGGCGGGCGTGCGCTTGCGGGTCATCTTGACCCGAGTTTTGAGCGCCCGGCCGCCCTCGCGGCCCGAGCCGCCCGTCGTCACCAGCGCTCGCGCGGGCGGCGGTGCGGGCCGACCCCGTCGGCGCGCATCATGTGGCTGAGGATTCCCTCGCGCAGGCCCCGATCGGCGATGCGCAGCCGCTCGGCGGGGAAATGCTCGCGGATCGCCTCCAGGATGGCGCAGCCGGCGAGCACCAGATCGGCGCGTTCATGGCCGATGCAGGCGTTGGCGGCGCGCTCGGCGTAGCTCATGGCCCGCAATCGCGTGATCGCCTCGTCGACCTCCGCCCGGCCGAGCCACAGTCCGTCGACCGCGCGCCGGTCGTAGCGCGGCAGATTGAGATGCACGCCGGCGATGGTCGTGACCGTGCCGGAGGTGCCAAGAAGATGGAAGCGGTCGCAGCGCGCTTCGTCCGCCACCCGGGCGACGAAGGGAGCGAGCGCTTCCGACACATGGGCGGTCATGGCGACGAAGGCTTCGTCGCTCACATCGACCCCGCCGAACGTCTCCGCCAGCGACACGACGCCGAGCCTCAGCGACTCCCAGGCCTTCACCCGATTCGCCGCCGTGGGCGCGCGAGGATCGAAGCCGAGCCAGATGATCTCCGACGAGCCGCCGCCGATGTCGAACATCACCGTCGAGCGGGCGTCCTTGTCGGCGAGATCGCCGACGCCCGCCGCGGCGAGATGCGCCTCGGTCTCGCGATCGACGATTTCGAGCTCGATGCCGAGCCGTTCGCGAACCACGGCGACGAAGTCCGGCCCATTGGCGGCCGCGCGGCAGGCTTCGGTGGCGATCGTGCGGGCCCGGGTCACCCCGCGCGCCGCCATCTTGTCGCGGCAGACCTTCAAGGCCTCGAGCGTGCGCGCGATCGCCGCTTCGCTCAAGCGTCCCGTTAGCGACAAGCCCCTCGCCCAGGCGAACGATGCGCGAAAACGCGTCGATGACGCGGAATCCCTGGGCGGTCGGCCGCGCGACCAGCAGCCGGCAATTGTTGGTTCCCAGATCCAGCGCCGCATAAGTCCCGCCCCAGCCGTTGCGCGCGCCGGCCGGGCTGTCAGTTGAAAACGGCGCGTGAAACCCAGGATCTGAACCCCACGTCGTGAAACTTGACTCAAACCACTCCCACCCGCCCCGACGCAGCCCTGAGCCGGCGGCGCCCAGTGTCAAGAGAGTGTAGCAATCCTGTCGCCGGATGCAACGCGCTTCGGGCGCAAGGTCACGGTTTGAAGAACGGATGACGAACCTTGTCGCCGACTTTGAGCCCGATCGACGCCGCCATCCCGCCGTTCAATTCGAGCACCGCCGATGCTGGGGCCCGCCGGAGGGAATGACGCGCTCGGACAGCGGCTCGGCGTTGGCGCGATATGCGTCACAACTCCCTGAGGGCGAAATGAAGACCATGTCGAGCGGGATGTACGTGTTCTTCATCCAGAACGCCACCGGCGCATCGCGTCGAATTCGAACAGCATGCCGTGGTCGGGCGCCATGTAGCGCCGGTCCATGAGGCCGTGTTCGCGGGTTGCGTCGTTGTCGGCGATCTCGACCTGAAACGTATGCCGACCCGGTCGACGTCTCGATCTCGAGCGAATCAAGTCTCGGCCTCCCCGCGCGGGGAACGCCGAGCGAAGCGGCGAGGAAGACGACGAAGGCAAGCGCCGCCCAGAGCCGAACTCCGATCGCCCTCATCGCTGCTGCTCCTCGATCCTCGCGCAGTCCCCGCGCGACGCGCTCAAGCCGGTTTCAAGAGCAAGGCGAAGAGCGCGTCAAGCGGTCGAGCGGCGCAGATCGAGACGAAGTCGGTCTGCAAAAGCGGCGCAGCGCAGCGGCGCTCAGTGCGGGGCGAAGACTCTTCGAGCCGTCGAGCGGCCGCACCTCGGCCGCCATCAACCCCTTCGGGCCCGGACCGAAGCGGGCCAGCATGCTGTCGCCTGGTTTCGGATCGACGAAGCCATAGCGGCGCAGCGTCTCCATGTGGACGAAAATGTCCTCGGTGCCCTCGCCGCGGGTCAGGAAGCCGAAGCCGCGAGCGCGGTTGAACCACTTGACGATGACGATCTCGAACCCGCCGACCGAGCTTGCCTGAGCGCGGGTGCGCGGCTGGCGGCAGCTCCGCGAGCCGAGGCCGGGTCGGGCTCGGTGATCGCGAGCACCCTGAACACCTGCAAGCCGCGTTCGCGCCGCTGCGCCTCGGCGACGACGCGCGCGCCTTCGCGAAGAGCGGTGAAACCGTCGCGCCTCAGGACGGTCACGTGGATGAGCACGTCGGCTTCGCCGCTGTCCGGCACGATGAAGCCATAGCCCTTGGCGGCGTCAAACCATTTGACCCGCCCGGCGACTTCGACCAGCCCGACCGGGCGCTCGTCGCTTTCCGCTATACGCGCCATCGCTTCCGACGGCTTTACGAATTCTTCGCTCAATTCGGCCCCCACTCAACGCGTCGGCTGCACATCCTCGCCGCCCTTGAACCTCTTGCGCGTCGCGATTGGGACCATCCGCTCGGCCCCCGCCAAGACGGCGGAGATCCGCAACGCAAGTGATTCGGTCCCCAAGATAGCAAATCGCTCGGCGCTGAATATAGGAAACACGCGAAACTTGAGCGTGGCTGTGGATAGGGCAAAAAAAATCCCGCCGCGCCAAGATGGCGGGCGGGATCATGCAACTCGTCGACGCTGCGTAATGGGCGACCGCGTAATGGGCGACCGCGTGGTTAGGCTTTACTCGCCGTCATCCTCCGGCTCCGGCGGAGGCGTCAGGCCTTCGAGCCCGCGCAACAAATCCTCTTCGGTCATGCGGTCGAATTGAACGTCGGCGCCCGCTTCGATCTGCGTCTGCATGTCGGGATTGACCATCGGCGGCGCCGCTTCCGCCTCCGGCTCGTCGATCTCGACGTGCTTCTGGAGCGCGTGGATGACATCCTCGCGCAGGTCGCCAGGCGCTGAGCTTGCCGTCGCCGATCTCGCGCAGCGCGACGACCGGGTTCTTGTCGTTGTCGCGTTGGACGGAGATCGGCGCGCCGGACGAAATCGCCCGCGCGCGGTGGCTGGCCATCAGGACCAGATCAAATCGATTGTCGACCTTGTCGATGCAATCCTCGACGGTGACGCGAGCCATGGAAACTCCTCGGCTGTTGAAACGAGCTGCGAAATGGAAGCGCGCCTCGTACACCGCGCGCCGGATGGATGCAAGTCATTCCACAGCTCTAGGCGACGAGCTTCTTGCGGAGCAAATCATTCACATAGGCGCTGACGTTCGGAATGGCCTTCAGGCGATCGGCGACATCGGGATCGAGCATAATGTTGATGCGCCGCTTCTTGGCTTCCGCGGGCATGGACGGACGCCCACGCTTCGCGGTTGCGAAGAATTCCTGATCGAGCTCCCGGACCTCGCCGTTACGGTTGACGTATGGCCTTTTCATATTTGTTTCTTTCTCTCTCGTTCGCTTTGCGAAGGCTGATCACGCGGAGAGCCTCGCCGCGCTGACACCAAGCGAAAACGCACAGGCGATGTTGATCGGGGCCATTGTGACAGACCGGGCCTCCGCATAGCCCACGCGAGCGTCCTCAAGGGTGAAGGCAGTGTCCCAATCGACCCACGCGACATCCGCGAAATCAGGCCGCGTTCGGCAAGAGCCTTGTCTCGCTTCTTGTCATCCCATTCAAGCTTCACGGTGATTTATATACACACATAAATTGGCGCCGTCAATAAACGTGTGTATGAAAATGCGACAGGCTCGCGCGGCGAACGGATGCAAGTCATTAGACTTCGCTTTCTAAAATCACCCGCTACCCGCGCTGCGCGGCTTCTGCGTGGAGAGCCGCGGCGCCTCGGCGCGCCGCCCGCATCCGCGCCATGACGCCCGCGAAGGCCTCGGCGAAGCGCTCGACATCCGCTTCTGTCGACGCCCAGCCGAGGCTGAGCCGGATCGCGCCGCGCGCCAGCTCGGGACGAACGCCCATCGCCGCCAGCACATGCGACGGCGCCACCTTGCCCGACGAGCAGGCCGAGCCTGAACTGACCGCGACGCCCGCGAGATCGAGCGCGATCATCAGCGTCGCGGCCTCGACGCCGGGAACAGCGAAGCAGACGGTGTTGGGCAGTCGCGGCGCGGTCTCGGCAAAGACCACCGCATCGGCGGCGACCGAACGGACAGCGCATCGTCAGGCGATCGCGCAGCTCGAGTGAGCCGCGCCGGCTCCCCGTCCAATTCGGCCAGGCACGCGCGCGCCGCGGCGCCGAAAGCCGCGATCGTCGCGACGGATTCGGTGCCCGCGCGCCCGCCGCGCTCCTGACCGCCGCCCCGCATGAGCGGCGCGCCCAGACTGATCCCGGCGCGCGCCGCGACCAGCGCGCCTGCGCCCTTGAGGCCGCCCATCTTGTGCGCCGAGAGCATGAGCGCGTCGGCGCCGAGCGCGGCGATGTCGCAAGCCGTTCGCCCAGCCATCTGGACCGCGTCGCAGAACAGGAAGCCGCCCGCCGCGTGGACCAGCGCCGCCGCTTCGGCGACCGGCTGGATCACGCCCGTCTCGTTGTTTGCGCCCTGCAGCGCCACGAGCGCGCGTCCCGGGCGGCGGCAGGCGGCCTCAAGCCAGTCGAGATCGACGCGTCCGTCCGGCAGCAGCGGCGCCGACCTCGGCGATCGGAAACCGATGTCCCGACAAAACGCAGGCGTGCTCGCCGGCGGAGACGATAAGCCGCTCGAGCGGCGCGCGCGCCTGACCCGCCGCCGAACAGAGGATTGAGCGCCGCGTTCGCCGCCTCGGTGCCGCCGGATACGAATGTGACGCAACGCGAGCTTACGCCCGCGAGCCGCGCGACCTCGCTCCTCGCGTCCTCGACGATGCCGCCGCGCCGCCCGGCCCTCGGCGTGGATCGACGAGGGATTGCCGGTCGTCTCCATCGCCGTGAGCGCCGCCTCGCGCGCCTCGGCGACGCAGCGGCGCGGTCGCGTTATAGTCGAGATAGGCTCGGTTCAAGGGGCTCGTGCGCCGGCCATCGCGGCTCCGATTCCAGCAGCGTGGACGTCAAAACCGCGGCGGGACTTGCGGTTTTTCCTTGCAATTGCCGGCGGCCTGCGTGCTATGAGGCGGCCTCCGAGGCGAGCCCCCGCCGACTGACCGAGACAGATTCGCGCTCGATTTCGCGCCGCAAGGCGTGAAAGCGCGCACTCGACCCCCGACCAGGAGACGCTCTCAAGGCATTGTGGAGTTTTCATGCCCGAGGTTTTCTTTACCGGTCCCGCCGGTCGGCTGGAGGGTCGCTTTCATCCCGCCAAGCAGCGCGGGGCGCCGATCGCGGTGGTGCTTCATTCTCATCCCGCAATTTGGCGGCACGATGAACAATCAGATTGTCTACAACACTTATTACAATTTCGCCGAGCGCGGGTTTTCGGTGCTGCGCTTCAACTTCCGCGGCGTCGGACGGTCGCAGGGCGCTTTCGATCACGGCCAGGGCGAATTGTCGGACGCAGCCTCCGCGCTCGACTGGGCGCAATCGATCAGCCCGGAGGCGCGCGCCTGCTGGATCGCCGGCGTCTCGTTCGGCTCCTGGATCGGCATGCAGCTTCTGATGCGCCGGCCCGAGATTGAGGGCTTCATCTCGATCGCGCCGCCCGCCAATCGTTTCGATTTCAGCTTTCTCGCGCCCTGCCCATCGTCCGGCCTGTTCGTGCACGGCGACAAGGACCGCGTCGCGCCGCTGAAAGAGGTTCTGGCGCTGATCGAGAAACTGAAGACCCAGAAGGGCATCCTCATCGAGCATGCGGTCATCCCGGAGGCCAATCACTTCTTCGAGGATTGCATCGACGAGCTGCAAACGGTGGTCGGCGCCTATCTCGACAAGCGTCTCGGCATGCCGCGTCATGCGCCGCTGCCCGTGCGCAAGGACCGGGCAAAGCCGGTCGCCGCCACCTCCGCGAGGACCGATAGAGGCCAGCAAATCCAGTGTCCCTGATCACAACGACGGACGAACTCGCTCAAGCCTGCCAGCGCCTGGCGCGTTCGCCGTTCGTGACGGTCGACACCGAATTCCTGCGCGAGACGACCTTCTGGCCGATCCTCTGCGTCGTCCAGGTCGCGTCCGACGACGAGGCGCTGGCGATCGACGCGCTGGCGCCGGGGCTCGACCTCCAGCCGCTGCTGCAGCTGATGGCCGACGAGGACGTGGTCAAGGTGTTCCACGCCGCCCGGCAAGATCTCGAGATTTTCTGGAAGCTCTCCGGCGTCCTGCCGACGCCGCTGTTCGACACCCAGGTCGCGGCGATGGTCTGCGGCTATGGCGAGCAGGTGTCCTACAGCGAGCTTGCGCATTCGATCTGCCATGTCACGATCGACAAGTCGTCGCGGTTCACCGATTGGGCGCGCCGGCCGCTGGCCGAGGCGCAGATCGCCTACGCGATCGGCGACGTGACCCATCTGCGCGACATTTATAAGGCGCTGTCGAAGCGGGTCGCGGCCGCTGGGCGTCAATCCTGGCTCGACGACGAGATGAAGACGCTGACCTCGCCTTCGACCTACGAGCAGCATCCCGAGCGCGCCTGGGAGCGCTACAAGAGCAAGGCGCGCAAGCCGCGCGATCTCGCGGTGCTGATGGAGCTCGCGGCCTGGCGCGAGAGCGAGGCGCAGGCGCGCGACGTGCCCCGCGCGCGCGTCCTCAAGGACGAGGTGCTGATCGAGCTTGCGCTCGCCGCTCCGCGCAGCGCCGAGGCGCTCGCCAACCTGCGCGCCTTCCCGCGCGGGATGGAGCGCTCGCGCGCTGGCGGGGAGATTCTTGACGGCGATCGAACGCGGGCTCGAGCGCGACCCCAAGACACTGCCGAAGATCGAGCGCGAGCGGCGCAATGGCGTCAATGTCGGCCCGACGGTCGAATTGCTCAAAGTGCTGCTGCGGCAAGTGAGCGAGGACAGCGGCGTCGCCGGCAAGCTGATCGCCACCGTCGACGATCTCGAGGCGATCGCCCAGAGCGACAAGGCCGACGCGCCCGCGCTCAGCGGCTGGCGACGGAAATTGTTCGGCGAACGGGCGCTCGAGCTCAAGCACGGGCGCCTGGCGCTGACGGTCGAGAACGGCAAGGTCGTCACCCTCGAATGGAAAGACGCGGAAGCGCCGCAGTCCGCGGCTTGAGCCAGATCGATCGCGGCTGGCGCGGCTCGTGAGCGCAAGCGTCGGACATCGTCTGGCTGCGCGACGACTTCCGCCTCGACGACCAGCCGGCCATTCACGCCGCCGCGAATCGTCCGGCGCTCTTTGTCTATATCCACGACCAATCGGGCGGCGGCGCGCGTCCGCTCGGCGGCGCGGCGAAATGGCGGCTCGCCGAGTCGCTCGCAGCGATGGAGAGGCGCGCTTTCCGCTCGCGGCGCGCGGCTCGACATCATCAAGGGCGACGCCGAGGAGGCGATCCTCGCGCTCGCCGCCGCCGCGAAGCGCGAGCCGCGTCCTGTGGAGCCGCCGCTACGAGGGCGGCGCGATGGCGCTCGACGCGCGCGTCAAGGCGGCGCTCAAAGCGCGCGGCGTCGAGGCGCTGAGCTTCAACGGCCGGCTCATGCGCGAGCCGTGGGAGGTCGGCCAAGCCCGACGGAGCCCCGGTCGGCATCTTTTCCGCCTTCTGGCGCCGGCATCGCGCGCTTGGGCCCCTGCCCGCTCCGACGCCAGCGCCCAGACGCGTCACCAGCGCGCCCTGGCCTCACGAAGCGCCCGGGCGCGTGTCAATCGAAGCTCTGAAGCTTAGGCCCACGAACCCCGACTGGTCCGAGCGAACTCAGTCTCGGCGAGGCGCCTGGCGAAGCCGGCGCGCTCGCCTCGCTCGAGACCTTCGCCGCCGGAACGCTGAAAGCTTACGCCGGCGAGCGCGACGCGCTTGCGCCCGGCGCCGCTTCGCGCCTATCGGCGAACTTGCGTTTCGGCGAGATCTCGCCCCGCCGCGTCGCGCACAGTGTCGAAACCGCCGCCGCCGATAAGCCGGCGCTGAGCTGACGCGGCGGAGAAATACATGGCCGAGCTCGGCTGGCGCGATTTCGCGACGGCCCTGCTGTACGCCCATCCCGATCTCGCGACGCGTCCGTTGCGCGCCGGAGTTCGAGCGCTTTCCTTGGCGCAACGACGAGGCCGGGTTTCGCGCCTGGGCGCATGGCGAGACCGGCTATCCGATCGTCGACGCCGGGATGCGCCAATTGTGGCGCACGGGATATTTGCCCAATCGCGCGCGCATGATCGCCGCTTCGTTCCTCGTCAAGCACCTGCTCATCGACTGGCGGCGCGGCGAGGAATGGTTCTGGGACACGCTCATCGACGCCGATCCGGCCAACAATCCGCTCAACTGGCAATGGGTCGCAGGCGTCGGCGTCGATTCCGCGCCCTACTTTCGCATCTTCAATCCCGTGCTGCAGGCTGAAAAGTTCGATCCCGACGGCGCCTATGTGCGGCGCTGGGTCCCGGAGCTTGCGCGTCTTCGAGCCGCCGGCCATCCACAGTCCGTGGAAAGCCTCGAGCGAGGGGCTCGCGTCGCGCGGGTGTCGTTCTGGGCCATACCTATCCGAAGCCGATCGTCGATCATGCCGCCGCCCGCGCCCGGGCGCTTGCGGCTTTTGCTGAGATGCGGGCCGGCGCCGGCAGTTAAGGCGCTGGCGGCTGTTTGACCGCCGCGCTCAACTTGACGGGCGGCGGCGCAGCATCGGAAAAGGCGGCTCCTTTGTCGCGGGATCCCGGATGCAGCGCGTCACGCTGATCGACAACTATGACAGCTTCACCTTCAACCTCGTCCATTACCTTGGCGAGCTGGGGGCGGACGTGTCGGTGTGGCGCAACGATGAGATCACCGTCGCCGATGTGCTCGCCGACAAGCCGGACGCGATCGTCCTCTCGCCCGGCCCCTGCACGCCGAACGAAGCGGGCGTCTGTCTCGATCTCGTCCGCGCGGCGAGCGAAACGACGCCGATGCTTGGCGTCTGCCTTGGCCATCAGGCGATCGGGCAGGCGTTCGGCGGCGACGTCGTGCGCGCGCCAGCGCCGATGCACGGCAAGGTGTCGCGCATTTCGCACAATGCGCGCGGACTCTTTCGCGGTCTGAACGGCCCCTTCTCCGCCACCCGCTACCACTCGCTCGTCATCGAGCGATCGAGCGCGCCCGCCGAACTCGAGGTCAGCGCGGAGAGCGACGAGGGACTCATCATGGGCGTTGCAGCACCGGGACCGCCCGACATTCGGGGTGCAGTTCCACCCGGAGAGCATCGCGAGCGAGCACGGCCGGCAAATTCTGCGCAATTTCCTGGACCTGGCGGACGCCTTTCATCAGCGCCAGCAAGCCTTCTGACGAGAGCGCGAAACGGGGACATGGAATCCTTCAAGCCTCTGATCGCCAAAGTCGCCGCGGGGGCGACGCTGACGCGGAGCGAAGCGGAAAGCGCGTTCGATGCGATGCTTTCGGGCGAAGTGACGCCTTCGCAGATGGGCGGCTTCCTCATGGCGCTGAGGGTGCGCGGCGAGACGGTCGACGAGATCACCGGCGCGGTCGCCGCCATGCGCGCGAAGATGCTCAGCGTCAAAGCGCCGCCGGAGGCGATCGACATCGTCGGCACCGGCGGCGACGGTTCGGGCTCCTACAATGTCTCGACGCTCGGCCGCGATCATCGCCGCGGCCTCGGGCGCGATCGTCGCCAAGCACGGCAATCGCGCCATGTCGTCGCGCTCGGGCGCCGCGGACACGCTCGCCGCGCTCGGCGTGAAGATCGGGCTCGCGCCCGACGGCGTCGAGCGCTGCCTTGGCGAAGCGGGGATCGCCTTCATGATGGCGCCGACCCACCACGCCTCGATGCGCAATGTCGGCCCGACGCGGGCCGAGCTTGGCACCCGCACGCTGTTCAATATCCTCGGACCGCTCTCCAATCCGGCCGGCGTCAAGCGCCAGCTGGTCGGCGTCTTCTCGGCCGCCTGGCTCGAGCCGATGGCGGAGGTCCTGCGCAATTTCGGCTCGGAGCGCGTCTGGGTGACGCACGGGCTCGACGGCCTCGACGAGATCACCACGACGGGACCGACCAAGGTGGTCGAGCTCAAAGGCGGCGCGCTGCACGCCTTCGAGCTGACGCCGGAAGCCGCCGGTCTTGCCCGCGCGGCGCCGGCGGCGCTGAAGGGCGGCGAGCCGGCGCACAACGCGAAGGCGCTGATCGACGTGCTCGACGGCGCCGAGGGCGCCTATCGCGACATTGCGCTCATGAACGCCGGGGCGGCGCTTGTAATTGCCGGCAAGGCCGGCTCTATTAAAGAAGGCGTGGCCATGGGCGACGCGGCGATCCGCTCTGGCGCGGCGCGCCGCACGCTCGACCGATTGGTCGCAGCGTCGAACGCGTGACAGTCGGGAACGCTGATGACCGACATCCTGAAAAAGATCGAAAGTTACAAGCGCCGCGAAATCGCCGAAGTCCAAGGTCAGGGTGCCGCGCGCGACCTTGGAGCGCGAGATCGATGGCCAGTCTCCGCCGCGCGGCTTCATCAAGGCGCTGCAAAGGGCGATCGACGAGGGCCGGTTCGGCCTGATCGCCGAGATCAAGAAGGCGAGCCCCTCGAAAGGGCTGATCCGCGAGGATTTCGAGCCGGCCGCCCTCGCCAAGGCCTATCAGGCGGGCGGCGCATCCTGCCTTTCCGTGCTGACCGACGCGCCCTCGTTTCAGGGCGCGCCCGACCACCTGATGAAGGCGCGCAAGGCGACGACGCTTCCCATTCTGCGCAAGGATTTTCTGTTCGACGCCTATCAGGTGCTCGAAGCGCGCGCCTGGGGCGCCGACTGCATCCTCATCATCATGGCCGCCGTCGACGACGACATCGCCAAGACCCTCAACAAGACCGCGCATGATCTTGGCCTCGACGTGCTCATCGAGACGCATGACGAGCATGAGCTCAAGCGCGCGCTCGCCCTCGAGGGCCGGCTGATCGGCGTCAACAATCGCAACCTGCGCACGTTCGAGACGTCGCTCGAAGTGTGCGAGCGGCTCCTGCCCTCAATCCCGCCGGGCAAGATCGTGGTCGCCGAAAGCGGCATTTCCGAGCACGCGGACTGCAACGGCTCGCCAAAGCCGGGGTGGAGGCGTTTCTGGTCGGCGAAGCGCTGATGCGCCACAAGGACGTCGCGGCGGCGACCCGCACCCTGCTGACCGGAATGTAAGGCGACTCGGCTCGATTCGCGCTTTCGCGCTCTCGGCGCTTTAGGGCCGGTCGGCATAGGGAGGAACATCGACCAATGTTCCAACCAGCCGCAAGAGAGCCTGCTGTTCAGGCCCCGTCCCTTCTCTCAGGAAAGCGCCGATCTCAATGTGCGACAGACGGCCCCCGGAAGGCGCGTTGGGTTGATGAATGATGAATGCGTGCCCGTTCGCCGGCTCCCGCCCAAGGAACCACGTGTCGCCGTTCGGGCTGCGGTATAGCTCTCGTCGTTCTGGCATAAAGGCTCCCATGCTTGCCGCTTGGCATAGCATGAGTTAGGGGTCGCCCGCGACGCCCGGTCACAATCTCTCCCTTTCAAACTTCGACAGAGCCCTAGCGCGGCGTTTCACCACGTCCTTGCGCCCAGCGCTCAGGGCTTTCGAAGACGCCAGCCGCGACGGTCTGCGCGTCATGTTCTCTTTTTGTTCTCACCTCGGCGTGGTAGCTTGAACCCCGGCGATTCGCCAGAATGTGACAACGGACATGAATGATCTCTTCGGCGCGGCAGCGCCTCGACGCGGCAAACCCGCGCCGCCCGCTCCCAAGTCTGGCGCGCGCAACGGAACGCCCGGACGAAGTCGAACTACACCGCCGCCTCGATCGAAGTGCTCGAGGGGCTCGAGCCGGTGCGCCGGCGCCCGGGCATGTATGTGGGCGGCACCGATTCCAACGCGCTGCATCACCTCTTCGCGGAAGTCATCGACAATTCGATGGACGAAGCCGTCGCCGGCCACGCGACATTCATCGAGGTCTCGCTCGAGGACAGCGGCTATTTGAGCGTCGTCGACAACGGCCGCGGCATGCCGGTCGACCCGCACCCGAAATTTCCAAAAAAATCGGCGCTCGAAGTCATCATGACCATGCTGCACGCCGGGCGGCAAATTCGACAGCGGCGCCTACGAGACCTCCGGCGGACTTCATGGCGTCGGCGTCTCGGTGGTGAACGCGCTGTCCGAAAAACTCGAGGTCGAGGTCGCCCGCGGGCAGACGCTCTATCGGCAGACGTTCGAGCGCGGCAAGCCGACGAGCAAGCTCACGATCGTCGGCAAGACGTTGAACCGGCGCGGCACCAAGGTGCGCTTTCTCCCCGATCCGCAGATCTTCGGCGCTTCAGGCGCGCTTCGATCCGGCGCGCGTGTTCAAGATGGCGCGCTCCAAGGCCTATCTGTTCGGCGGCGTCGAGATCCGATGGCGCTGCGCCCCTGCGCTCATCGGCGACGGCTGCGAAAGTCCCGGCCGAAGCGACGTTTCATTTCCCCGGCGGGCTTGCGAGACTATCTCGCCGCCGACATCGAGGGCGAGGAACTCGTCGCCGACCAGGTCTTCACCGGCCGGGTCGAAAAAGCGGGCAAGCATGGCTCGGTCGAATGGGCGATCGCCTGGCTCGCCGGCGCTGACGGGTTCGTCCATTCCTATTGCAACACCATCCCGACCCCCGACGGCGGCACGCATGAAGTCGGGCCTCCGCACCGCTCTGCTGCGCGGGCTCAAGGACCATGCCGACCGCATCGGCCAGGGCAAGCGCGCGGCTGCGCTGACGACCGACGACGTCATGGCGAGTTGCGCCGCGCTGATCTCGGTCTTCATTCGCGAGCCTGAGTTCCAGGGGCAGAACAAGGGCCGTCTGCAGACGGCCGAAGCCGCGCGATTGGTCGATGGCGTGGTCCGCGACGCCTTCGACCATTGGCTGGCGGCCGCGCCGAGCCAGGCGTCCAAGCTGCTCGACTGGGCGAATCGAGCGCGCTGAAGAGCGCGTTCGCCGCCGGATGGAGAAGGAGGTCGCCCGCAAGACCGCGGTGCGCAAACTGCGGCTGCCCGGCAAGTTGGCGGATTGCACGAACTCTTCCGCGCAAGGCTCTGAATTGTTTATCGTCGAGGGCGATTCCGCCGGCGGCTCCGCCAAGCAGGCGCGCGATCGCGCGTCGCAGGCCGTGCTGCCGCTGCGGGGAAAGATCCTCAACGTCGCCTCAGCCGCGCGCGACAAGCTCGCGCAAAATCAGCAGCTTTCCGATCTCATGCAGGCGCTCGGCGCGAGCGCCGGCGCCCACTACCGCTCGGCCGATCTCCGCTACGACAAGATCATCATCATGACCGACGCGGACGTCGACGGCGCGCATATCGCCTCGCTGCTGATCACCTTCTTCTACCGGCAGACGCCGAAACTGATTGAGGAAGGCCACCTTTATCTCGCCGTTCCGCCGCTCTACCGCCTGACCCAGGGCGCGCGCTCGCTCTACGCGCGCGACGACGCGCACAAAGAGGAATTGATGAAGTCGGGATTTACCGGCCGGGGCGCGATCGAGGTCAGCCGGTTCAAGGGCTTGGGCGAAATGCCGATGCGCGATTTGCGCGATACGACGATGGACCCCGCCAAGCGCGCCCTGCTGCGCGTCGCCATCCTCGCAGAAGAGAGCGAGGCGACGGCCGAGGCGGTCGAGCGGCTGATGGGCTCGAAGCCCGAGGCGCGGTTCGCCTTCATTCAGGAGCGCGCGCCGAAGATCGCTCGAGCTCGTCGATCTCTAGCGTCCGATCGTCTCGTTGCTTGCGTCGTCGCGGCCTGGCTTCAGGCACGCCTCGCACCCGCAGTAAGAGAGCCTGCAGACTGAGCACTCTACTGGAGGTTGGCCTTGCGCGCCGTTTGCGACAATCGGGCACAAATAAATCACTCAACACAGCGGTTTAAATGAACAAATAGTTTATCGCGCCCACTTGGACCATCTGGCAACGGCGATAAAAATGCGCTAATCTGACGTTTGCAAGGTCCGTGTACGTTTTGCGACCGGCCTAGCGGGTATTCGGATGATGCGGGCGCTATATTTTATTTGTATGCCGGTGGCGGAGCACCATTCGCCGACCGAAGCGCGTAAGCGCGCTGGACGATCATCCCGAATTTCCTCCGCCGAGCGCGGGGCCTGCGCCTTTGAGCGGGTCGACGGACACTCTGGGATTGCGCGTCCAATCGACGAGGTTTGTTCAGACGGAAAGTCGCGACGGAGTTTCGCTGAAATCCAGCGGATCACAGGGGCCGCACTGCGCGCTCCTATCGATTAGGTTTTGGGTGGGGACTTGGGACTAACATGAGCAAGGGTAAGGACTTTAGGGCGCCTCGCAAGCGCGGGTTCGATGACGATGGACCGATGCCTTACGAGTTCGAGGCCTCGTCCGGGTCGGAGCTTCGGCGGCGGTCCGGACGCAGGGGGCTTTGGCGGCCCGCCCATGGGGGGAGGCTCCGCGCCGGTTGATTCCGGCGCGCCGCCAGTCGATGCGGTCGTCAAATGGTTCAAGGCGGACAAGGGTTACGGATTTGTCGAGTTGGCGGGCGGCGCGGGCGACGCGTTTCTGCACGCCAACGCCTTGCATGCGGCTGGACACGACACGGTGCCCGCCGGCGCCAAATTGCGCGTCCAGGTCGGCGCGGGCGCCAAGGGCGCGCAGGTCACCCGGGTGATTGAAGTCGACGCCGCCGGCGTTGTCGAGCGGCCGCAAAGGTCCATCGAGCGACGGCGTTCGGCCGCCCGCCGGGTCGCGCCTGATCCGTCGACCGCGGTTTCGGTCATCGGAAAGGTGAAGTGGTTCGACGACGCCAAGGGCTTTGGCTTCGTCGCCAGCGACGACGGCGGCAAAGACGTGTTCGTCCACATCTCGGTCCTCGGCCCGGCCGGCATTTCGCATTTGGCCGAAGGCCAGCAGGTCACGATGAGAGTGGTGGATACGCCCAAGGGCCGCGAAGCGATTTCGCTCTCGCTCTAAGCCGTTTCCATCACGAGCGAGGAGCGCCGCGCGGCGCTCCTTGTCGACGTCCAATAGTCCTCTCTCCCATTTCCAGACTGTTGGCCTTGCCCATGCAGCCCTCGCGCGACATTCGTCGCCTGATCGACATCATGGCGGCGCTGCGCGATCCCGTCAGCGGCTGCCCGTGGGACGTCCAGCAGACCTTCGCTTCGATCGCGCCTTTCACCATCGAAGAAGCCTACGAGGTCGCCGACGCGATCGAGCGCGGCGCGACCGAAGATCTGCGCGAGGAGCTCGGCGACCTTCTGCTGCAGGTCGTCTTTCACGCCCGCATGGCGGAGGAGGCGGGCCTGTTTGATTTCGGCGGCGTGGTCGAGGCGATCACCGCCAAGCTCGTGCGCCGTCATCCCCATGTCTTCGGCGACGCGGGCGCGCTCACTCCCGACGAAGTGAAGGCGCTGTGGGGACGCATCAAGGCGGAGGAGAAGCGCGCAAAGCTCGCGTCGGCAGCGAACAGCGGACGACACGCCGAGCCGAAGTCGGGCGCGCTCGACGGCGTTCCGCTGGCCTTGCCGGCGCTTTCGCGCGCGCTGAAACTGCAGGAAAAGGCGGGCAAAGTCGGCTTCGACTGGAACGATGTTCGCGCTGTCCTCGAGAAGATCAGGGAGGAGATCGTCGGAGGTCGAAGCGGAGATCGCCGAGGGCTCGGCGCAAACGCTGTCGGACGAAGTGGGCGACCTGCTTGTTCGCGGCCGTGAACCTCGCGCGACATCTCAAGGTCGATCCGGAGGCCGCCCTGCGCGGCGCCAACGCCAAGTTCGAACGGCGCTTCGCGCATATCGAGACGCGCCTGGCCGAAGGCGGCCGAACCCCCGAAAGCGCCAGTCTCGATGAAATGGAGCGGCTTTGGGCCGAGGCCAAGGACCAAGAGCGGCCTGCTCAGGTCGAATATATGCGCAGGTCCACAGAAGCCAGCCCTTCGAACATCGCCGGCTCAGCCTGACTGATAGCCGACGACTTGTGTAATTCTGAAATCTGTAGCTATATTCTGGTCGCGTCTTCGGCATTGCCGCGACCGTTCGGACGTGACGATGAATTGGCGATCGACGGAGCGTATGTTGTGCAACCTGAGCGCAGAGGTTCGCAACCGGGCGAGGAAGTTGGAAATTTCTTTACTTAAATCCGCTCGTAACTCATTGAAAAGGCTCGATCCGAAAAAATAAACGCAAGTAAAGAAATGCAAATGCCTAGCGTTTATCTTCGTTTATTAGCGTCTACTTGGCTTTTATTTGCAGAGAACTCGCGTCCAGGTTGTGTCCGGCGCGCTGCGCCGCACCGGCTCGCTTAGGCGTCTCAGCGGCGCGGCTGTCTGCTCGCGCTCAACGAACCCGCGCCGGCCATGGGAAAGCGCCTCTTGACCCGCTCGATCTGGTCAGGGGGAACGCGGACCGTCAGGTGAAGCCCGCCCTCGTCGTCGCTTCGGCTCATGACCTCGGCATGCTCGTAGAGCCAATGCAGCCCCTGCCCGTCGCTGGCGTCGAGCGTCAGCTCGAGCTGCGAGCGGCCGCGCGCCAGGCGATCCTCGATCGCCGTCAAGAGATGATCGATCCCCTCCCCGGTCGCCGCGGAAATGGCGAGCGGCGCCGTCTCTCTCGTCTCCTGCTCCTGAGCGAGCGCGGCGCGCGCGTCGGCGTCGAGCAGATCGACCTTGTTCCAGGCCTCGATGACGCGATCGGCGTGATCGGCGACGCCAATCTCGTTCAGAACCGTCTCGACGTCCTGGGCTCTGCGCGTCGCTGTCGGCGTGGGAAATGTCGCGCACATGCACGATGACATCGGCCGCGCGCACCTCCTCGAGCGTGGCGCGAAAGGCGGAGATGAGCGTCGTCGGCAAATCCGAGATGAAGCCGACCGTGTCGGACAGGATCGCCGAGCCGCCATGGGGCAGCTTGATGAGGCGCATGGTCGGATCGAGCGTGGCGAACAGCATGTCGGCCGCCATCACCTCGGCGCGGGTCAGCCGATTGAACAGGGTCGACTTCCCGGCGTTCGTGTAGCCGACCAGCGCGACGATGGGATAGGGCACGGCAGTTGCGGCTCGCGCGTTGCAGGGCGCGCCTGCGCTTGACGGCCTCCAGATCCCGCTCGATGCGGATGATGCGCTCGCCGATCAGGCGGCGATCGGTTTCGATCTGGGTCTCGCCGGGGCCGCCGAGAAAGCCGAAGCCGCCGCGCTGCCGCTCAAGATGGGTCCACGAGCGAACGAGGCGGGAGCGCTGATATTTCAAGTGGGCGAGCTCCACTTGCAGCGCGCCCTCGGCGGTGCGGGCCCTTTGGCCGAAAATCTCGAGGATCAGCCCGGTGCGGTCGATGACCTTGCAGCCGAAGGCCTTCTCGAGATTGCGCTGCTGCGCCGGGGACAAAGCGCAGTCCATGACCACGAGGTCGATCTCCTCGGCCTTCACCTGGGCGGCGATCGTTTCGACCTTGCCCTTGCCGATAAAGGTCGCCGGCCGGATCGCGTTCAGCGCAATGCTTTCGGCGCCCACGACCGCGAGATCGATGGCGCGCGCCAAGGCCGACCGCCTCTTCGCGCCGCGCCTCGGGACTGCGCAACGCGTCATTCGATTCTCGCGTGAGACTCGGACAGACGACCAGCGCGCGCGTGGTCAAGCCCGTCGGTCCGGTCCGCCGGTCGCTCGCGAGACGGAGCAATGTCACCGGGCGTCTTCGTCGACCGCCTCGAACATGGTGATCGGGCTTGCCGGCATGATCGTGGAGATCGCGTGCTTATAGACCAGCTGCGAGTGCCCGTCGCGCCGAAGCAGGACGCAGAAATTATCAAACCAAGTCACGAAACCCTGCAATTTCACCCCGTTGACGAGAAAAATCGTGACCGACGTCTTCGACTTTCGCACGTGATTGAGGAACGTGTCCTGGAGGTTTTGCGCCTTCTCGGTTGCCATTCGTGTTTCCGTTTGTTGGGCCTTTCCGGCCAGCGTTGTTCTGTCGTCACCCGCGCCTTTGACGCGCAGTTCTCCGACTCTCATATCATAGAAAATAAGGCGAGCGAACTCATAGGCCGAAAATACGATGTTAAAGAGGCTTTCGTCATTGTCACTCAGCGCAACGACCTGCCTAGGCGCATCGCGGCTTCCTAAGCAATTCGAGGCCAGCGCGCTGCTATTCGACGCCGAGAGACTTCAGCTTTCGGTGCAGCGCCGAGCGCTCCATGCCGATGAACTCGGCGGTTCGCGATATGTTTCCGCCAAACCGGCTGATCTGAGCCACGAGATAGTCGCGCTCGAAGGCTTCCCGCGCCTCGCGAAGCGGAAGGCTCAGCAATTTCTCGCCGCCGATGCCGCTCGGCACCGCCGGCACAAGCGCGCCGACCTCCGCCGGCAGCATCGAGGCCGAAATTTCGGCGTTGGGGTCGCCGAGCGCCAGGATCATCAATCGCTCGACATTGTTTCGGAGCTGGCGGATGTTTCCCGGCCAGTCGTGGGACTTGAAGCACCGCCATGGCGTCCGCGCCGACCCGGCGGGGCGCAACGCCCATATTGGCCGCGACGCTCTTCAGAGAAATATTGAACGAGTTCAGGAATGTCCTCCCGCCGCTCGGCCAGCGAGGGAACCCGAATCGGCACCACCGACAGCCGGTGGAAAAGGTCCTCGCGAAAACGCCCCTCGGTGATCGCCTCCGCGAGATCGCGGCTCGTCGACGAAATGATGCGCACGTCGACGAAAACACGCGAGGCGCCGCCGACGCGCTGAAAGTTCTGATCGACCAGAACGCGGAGGATTTTGGCCTGCGTCTCGCGCGGCATGTCGGCGATTTCGTCCAGATAAAGCGTGCCGCCATGCGCCTCCTCGAGCGCGCCGACCCTCGCCTGCCCCTCCGCGCCGGATTCGACTCCGAACAGTTCCGCTTCCATTCGCTCGGGCGACATGGTCGGCGCGTTGATGACGACAAAGGGGCCGTTGGCGCGCGCCGAATTTTCGTGAATGAGCCGAGCGGCCAGTTCCTTGCCGGATCCGGCGGCGCCGGAAATGAGAATGCGCGAGTTGGCCGGTCCGAGTTTTTCGATGATCCGCTTAAGGTTCAAGATCGCTGACGAAGACCCGACCATCCGGTCGGCGGAGCCGCCGCGAGCTCGCAGATCGTTGACCTCCCGCTTCAGGCGCGAAGTCTCCAACGCCCGTTCGGCGATGAGAATCAGACGATCGGCCTTGAACGGCTTCTCGATGAAGTCGTAGGCGCCGAGCTTGATCGCTGTCACCGCCGTCTCGATGTTGCCGTGCCCCGAAATCATCACCACGGGCACGTTCGGATGCTGGCGCTTGATCGCTTCGAGCAGCTGCAGCCCGTCCAGCTTCGACCCCTGCAGCCATATGTCGAGGAGGATCAGTTGCGGACGGCGCGCTTCGATGGCCGCGATGGCCTCGTCGGAATTGCGCGCGAGGCGCGCGCCGTGGCCCTCATCCTCCAGGATGCCGGCGACGAGCCCGCGGATGTCCTCCTCGTCATCGACGATAAGAATGTCAGCAGCCATCAGGACGAACCGATCCTCTCATTCTTCGCGGTCGGCGCTGCGTTCTGCTTCGGCGCGACGCAACGGCAGTCTCATCACGACCTTGGCGCCGCGGCCGCCATCGGGACGCGGCCGGCCCGTCGAGAAGCTCGACGCCGCCGCCGTGGTCCTCGAAGATCTTGACGACGATCGGCAAGCCGAGCCCCGTTCCCTCGGCTCGCGTCGTCACATAGGGCTCGATCAGACGATGCCGATCCTCGCGCGGAAAACCCTTGCCGTTGTCGCTGACCGCGATCTCGGCGAACGCCCGCGCCATCCAATGGACAACGTGGTGATGACGACGCCCTGGCCGTGCTGTTCACCCAAGGCGTCAATGCCTTCCGTCGCATTCTTCAGCACGTTGGTGAGCGCCTGCGACACCAGCCGACGATCGAAATTCGGCGAAGACCGGCTCGTCCGGCAATTGCTCCTCGAAAGTCGATGTCCGGCGCGGCCGACCCGCATCAGGAAGATCGCCTGGCGCACGCAATCGGTGAGGTCGTCGCGCGCCGGGCGCGCCTTCGGCATGCGCGCAAAGGACGAGAATTCGTCGACCATCCGTTTGATGTCGTCGACCTGCCGGATGATCGTGTCCGTGCATTGGTCGAATATGTCCCTGCCCTCGACGATGTGTCGGCCGTAACGCCGTTTCAGCCGCTCGGCCGAGAGCTGGATCGGCGTCAGCGGATTTCTGATCTCGTGCGCGATGCGACGGGCGACGTCCGCCCAAGCGGCGGTGCGCTGAGCGGTCACCAGGTCGCTGATGTCGTCGAGCGTGATGACGCTGGCGCGATCATCGCGCGCCGGGATTTCCGGTGACCCGAACGTTCAGAACGCGCTCGCGACCGTCCCGCAGGACGGTCGCCTGCCCTTGATGAAGCCGCAGCCTGAGCGATCGCGCCTGTTCCCAGATCGATCCGATGCTCGGCTGGACCGCGTTGAGCGGCCGCCCGATCAGGCCGAGGTCGCCGCCGAGCAGCCGCTCGGCGGCGGCGTTCGAAATCGTGATGATCCCGTCGTTGTCGACGCCGAGAACGCCGGCGGGCACCCCCGACAGCACCGCCTCGATGAAGGCGCGCCGCTCATCGTTGAGCGCGTTCGCGTCGATCAGCCCGGTCTGTTGGCGCAGCAGCTCCGACGTCATCTTGTTGAACGTGTCCCCGAGATGGCCGAGGTCTCCGTCGGAGCGGCGGGTCGGCACTTGGACGTGAAGATTGCCGGAAGCGACCTCGTCCGCCGCGCGGATCAGACGGCGGATCGGTCCGACCAGCCGATTGGCGAACGCGAGCCCGAGCCAGATGGCGGAAAACAGCATGGTGAGCGCGAGCAGCACGAAAACCGTCGCGAAACCGAGCTCGAGGCTGTGCCGATGAGCCTCGAAGCGTCCCCACATGTTGGAGACGAGCGCGGCGTCTTCTGCGACCTTGGCCGCCAGCGGGTCGATCCCCCGCGCAGCGTAGAGGAATTGCCCGTCGGCGCCCGGAATCGGCCGAATGCCGACGAAGATGTTGCCGACGCCGAGAAAGCCGCAGAGCGCCTCGCCGTTCATGCGCGTCCTGGAAATCCGACGGCTCGGGCCTGGCGATCAGCTTGTCGTCCGAGCCTTGCGCGATCGACGATCGGAGTTCCGTCGCTCTTCATGAGCGCCGCGGCGGTGAAGCCCAAGGTTTTGGAGCGGGAGCTGAAATATTCGTTGAACTGGGTGGGATCCGATTGGAGCAGCAGGGCGCTGCGGCCGATATCGCCGGCGGTCAGCTCGACGTCGCGCAACAAGCGCGCGGCACTGGGTTTCGCGGTAAAGCTGGGTCGCCTGGTTGGATTCGTTGATGAAGGCTGCGACGTCGCTCATGAACCGCGGATTGATCGCCCACTCGACCGAAACCGTCGCCACGACCGCGGTGATGATGGCCGGAATGGCGGCGACCAGCGAAAACAGAGCCACGAATCGGCTGTGCAGTCGAGCGCCCGCCCGCGCCGCCCGACGCGCCGCCCTCAGACGCGCCAGCTCCATCGAAATCAGAATGATGAGGATGACGACGACCAAACCGTCGCCCGACCAACAGAATAAGGACGACGGTCGCGGTCGGAATGATCGGCGTGAAGCCGGCGAAAACCAGAAACGTCGCCAGAGCGAGGACGAAAGCCGCGCCGACGACGACAATTCCAACGCGGCCGGTCGGCCGGGTGTCCTCCAGAAGCGCCGCCCCGCGCGCGTTGAGAGTCGTCGTTCCAGTCAAATCCGTGAACCGAAGGCCGCGAAACCCTTCGCGCGACGGCGAGCACCTTTAGCGCCTCCGTGGCAAACTGGCAACGATGTTGCTCAAGTGCGACGCCTACGTCACCGAGTTCGTCAATACGCCGATCCGGCTCGAAGACGGCGCCGCCGAGAACCGAGCGCCGGCGATCGGCGACAGGAAGCCGTAAGGCGAAGCGCTCAAAGGTCAAAACTCAGCGGCTTGTGCGAAGAAGACCGCTTTGGCGAAAGCAGATGAAGCTAACGCTTTGAACGCCAGCTATCGACATGAGGCGGACATTGCGGATTGCGCTATGTCGCGCGCAGCAGACCGCGACGTGAAGCGGCCATTCGCGCTCGCGACAATCCAGGGTTGAGCTGGCACGCGATTGAAGCCGGCGCCGGCGCCTCCAACATCCTTCTGCAAAACACCAGCGGCCAGGTCTCGATCTTGGAAATGCATTGGAACACGATAGTCGGCGGGCGTCGCTCTGCCGCCGCGCCGCTTCGCGGGTAAGGGCAACCTTGGTATCCCACGAGACCCTCCACCTTGATGACGGAAGCTTCTGGTGCGCAAATCACCGGATCGAGGGAGCGGGCGCACCTCAGCTGAGTTTCTTGAGCACCCCAAGAGTTCCTTCCCCAGCGGGCCTGCGGAGGCTGGATTCTGGCCGGTCATGAGGCGGCCGTCGACAACCACCTTGGGCTGCCAATTTTCTGCTGAGGAATACTCGGCGCCCTCCGCCCGAAGCGCATCCTCAAGCTCGTAAGGGACGTCCTCGCGGGCATAGTCGTATTCTTCCTTCTTCGAGAAGGCGGTGAGTTTCTTGCCGCGCACGAATGGCGCCCCATCACCAACATCCACTCCGAGTAGCGAGCAGGGACCATGGCAGACGGCGGTTGCGAACTTGCCCGTGCTCCAGGACCGAACGATTGATCTCTGCACCTCCGCATTGCGCGCGATGTCGACCATCGGTCCGAGACCGCCGGGAATAAGGATCGCGTCATAGTCCGCGGCGTCGACCTCGGACAATTTGCGGCTCCGATTTAGGCGTCGAAACGCCTTGCTTTCGAGAAAATTCTTCTAAGCATCCTTTTCGTCGTAAGCATCGTACGGCGTCCATCCGCCCGCGATGGACGCGAATTCAACCGCGACGCCCGCTGTGTCGAGCACCTCAAAGGGGTGAGCGACCTCGGCAAAAAAGAACCCGGTCTTGCGATTGTGCGGCCCGATGGTGGCCGCATTGGTGACAATGAACAGAACATGCTGGGTCACGATGTCGCCCTTCTACGGATTTTCGGGATGTCAAACGATAGCGTAAAAGGCTCGATGCCGCCAAGGGGCGAAAATTCATAGGCAAAACTACCATAACTGGAAGCTTATAGCTGCCGGACCAGAGCGGCGCGCCGGGCGAATCGTCCTGAACTTGAGAACCAGGTGGCTGTCGTCAGCCTGAGATGGCTCTCATGTGCGCTGGGACCTTTCTCAGGTCATGGCTTGATCTGCATCGCCGCCAGGTGAACTTGTTGGCCATACATGCCCCAGTTCTCTTCGGGGACCTCGAGGATACCGACATAGGCCGGCACCTGGCCGCTTTCGGTCTTGGAATATTTGCCGAGGATCGCTGTCGCCTCGACGACCATGCGCGTCTTGGTTTCCGCGTTGAAGCCTCCCTTCAGAGCGTAGACCTTGAGGCTCATAATCGGCTCGGCGGCCTGCCGCCCAGCGCGGAACACCGTGTCGGGCGCGTGCTCTACAAAGTAGACCCAGATACCGGCGCGGATTTGCGGCGTGTCGATGAGGCGTTCGCAGGCCATACCGAGGTCGGTCAACTCAGCGGCAACTTTGGCGCGGGCCTCGGCCGTGAACGCGCCTTTCGGCGCATGAAGGAACATCTTGGGCACAGCGGGTCTCCCTGACATCTTGGCAGCGGTAAGGACAGAAGGCGACGACGACTTCGACCCGAAGTAAAATCCTCGTAGATCGAGTTGGAGATTGAGGCGGCCGTGGTGGGATCGCCGGGTTTCGGAGACGTCGGGGCGCGATGGTCGCCCGCTAGCGCGAAACGGCGTTCGCCGCGTCGCGGATCGCTTCCGCGGCGACTTCCGGGTGCGCGATCATGCTGGGGTGGTCGCCGCCGGGAACGTGGTAGACCTTCGACTTAGCGCGCGTTGCGAACTTGAGCTGGATATCGGGCGGAATGACCTTGTCGGCGTCCCCTATGACGTACCAGGAGGGTATCGTCTTCCATCCCACTGCTTCCGGTGTTTTGTCCGTCAAGCAACGTGATGCAAACGGGCGCTGTGTCACGGCTAACCGCGCCGCGACATCGGCCGGCTCGGCGGATGCAAACACCGCTCCGAAATATTTGGAATTGACGTACAGGTCCGCATCGTTGGTGGATCCCGGGATGGGCACTGCAATCGTGAAATCCGGCGGCGGCGGCGGAGCGCTCGCGAGTCCCGACTGAACCGATTCCCCTGCGTCGGGCGCGAATGCGTCGACGAACACCAACGCCTTCACGTTTGGGGCGTCGGCGGAGGCGACGCTTATCACCGAGCCGCCGTAGGAATGGCCCGCCAGAACGACGGGGCCGGGGACGATTTGAGATATGTCGAGATGACGGCGGCGTCAGCAGAGAGTCCGCGCAGAGTATTCGGCAGCGCTCGGACGTCATAACCGTCTTTGAGCAGGAGATCGACGACGCCGTTCCAGCTTGAAGAATCCGCCCACGCGCCGTGGACGAGAAGAATTGTCGGTTTGGTTTGTTGCGCCATCGGCTGATCCTCCGCTCTTACGATTCCAGCCCATGTCAATCCGAACACGATCAGTGCGATCAGGACCTGCCTGTCCGCCGGTCCTGATGCAAAAGCACAACGACCTACCAGTCACAAATACTCTGAGGTCTTCAATCCGGCTGTGATCTCGACCCCATCGCCGAGTCTAAGCGCACGCCGCGATACTGAGAAGCTGACGACCCCGCGTATAGGCAAAGGAGAAGCGAAAGCGTCTAGCCATGGTCAGCAGACCTTGAGCCGCCCGTGAGGCCTCGCCATCGACAAGCGACAGCGGGTCGACATCTTTTTCTAACCAGCGGAGCCAAGATGTCTCAAATTCCCCTTGCCGAACAAGGCGTGAACGATTAGGGTTTGTTCGCGATTTGTTTTAGCCAAAGTCGTGATTTGCCCGAGCTTACTTCGATCGGCGAATGAGGCGGCTGTCTGGAGACCGAGATGCTGACCAAAAAGCAGAGCGAGCTGTTGCGTTTCATCCATGAGCGCCTGCAGGACGCGGGCGTGCCGCCGTCCTTCGACGAAATGAAGGAAGCGCTCGATCTGCGCTCGAAGTCCGGCATTCATCGGCTCATCATGGCGCTCGAGGAGCGGGGTTTCATTCGCCGGCTCGCCAATCGCGCCCGGGCCATCGAAGTCTTGCGGCTGCCCGAATCGGCGACGGTCGCAAGCCCGAGGTTGCAGAGGTTCTCGCCGAGCGTCATCCCCGGCAACCTCGGGCGCGTGCGGCCGCAAGCGCTCGACGCGCGACGCCGACGACCATCCGCGCGGTCATGGTGCCGCTGATGGGCCGGATCGCCGCAGGCACGCCGATCTCGGCCATCCAGACGCGGCATGCAAACCTTGGCGATGCCGCCGGAATTCCTCGGGAGCGGCGAGCACTTCGCGCTCGAAGTGCGCGGCGATTCGATGATCGAGGCCGGCATTCTCGAGAACGACACCGTCATCATCCGCAAGCAGGACACGGCCGAGACCGGCGATATTGTCGTTGCGCTGATCGACGAGGAGGAAGCGACGCTCAAGCGATTGCGCAAGCGGGGCGCCTCGATTGCGCTCGAGGCCGCCAATCCAGCTTACGAGACGCGGATTTTCGGGCCGGATCGCGTCCGGGTTCAGGGGAGAATGGTGAGCCTGATGCGCCGATACTGACCGGGTGAGAGCAGAGGGAGGCCGGCCGAACGCGTCTTGTGGAGGCGCTCCAGATCGCGTTCTGGCCGGCCAGCCCAGCGGCTCCCGGGGATGCGGCGGACCGGGGCCGCTGGGCGTCGTCCGCCAGCACTGCGCTGACGGACAATCAAAGGATACTCCGCATCGCCGGATATACAACAATAATCGGCTCATTAAACTCAAGCTGATGGTATTTACCTAAATAAATTCAGTTAATACTTACGTTACGTAAGTCAATGTGCATCGCTCACGTGAGGTTATACTATACGCCGCTGTGCTGTCTCCGAAACCGTATATTTCAACCTGCCGAATCCGCGATGGCCTGTTGACACGGGTCGTAGGCCCCTTGCCTGCCTCCTGCCGGCGCCTCACCATGCGCCAAGGAGGTGATTCGTTGGCAACGGACGCGTTTCGCGTCGATTTCGACCTTGCTCAGGCGACTGGCGAGCCCGCGTTCACCGTCGATCTCGACGGTTTCGAAGGCCCGCTTGACCTGTTGCTGGAGCTTGCCCGACGGCAGCGGGTCGACTTGGCGCGCATCTCCATCCTGGCGCTGGCCGAGCAATATTTGCGCTTCGTCGAGGCCGCGCGCAAATTGCGCCTCGAGCTTGCCGCCGACTATCTGGTCATGGCGGCGTGGCTCGCGTTTCTGAAGTCGCGTCTGCTTCTTCCCGCGCCCCGCAGAGCCGGCAGAACTGGACGCGCCCGCGCTCGCCGAGGGTCTCGCGCAACGGCTGCGCGCGCTCGCCGCGATCCGCGAGGCGGGCGAGCACCTGATGAGCCGCCCCGCCTGGGGCGCGATTTCTTCGCCCGGGGAGAACCGGAAGCGGCCGTCAACACGTCGGGCCGTATCTCCTACCAAGCCAACCTCTACGACCTGCTCGCCGCTTATGCGCGGCAGTGCTCAGCGCCATGCGCTGGCGCGCGTCCGCTTCAAAGCGCGCGAGGTCTGGTCGCTCGCCGAGGCGCGCCAGGCTCTGACCCGGCTGGTCGGAATCCAGGCCGACTGGACGGCCTTTGACAGTTTTCTCCTGGAGGCGTGCGCGGACTCGCACATGCGACGGAGCGCGCGCGCATCCACTTTCGCCGCGTCGCTCGAACTCGCGCGAGAGGGCAAAATCGAAATGCGCCAAGAGAAGGCCTTCGCGCCGATCTGGCTCCGCCCGACGGACGCCGATCCTGGCGAAGAGCGCGCCGCGTGACATTCGCCTATGCCGCTGGCCACCGGAGCTCCGCATGTTGACGCGACCTGCAGCGGACACGATTCGCGAGCCTTCGCGGGCTCCTTCGTCGAGGAGGCTGCAACGCCTGTCTCATCAATCGCAATTCAAGAAAGGCGCTCCATGGGCCGCATGACCGGCGCGGATAATGTCGCGCAACTCTTCCCTTCCGCCGTGCCGAGCGTCTCGCCCGAGGACGTGCGGATCGCCGAGGCGCTGGTCTTCGCCGCCGCGGAACCGCTGGAGGAATCCACCATCGCCCAGCGCCTTTCGCAAGGCGCGGACGTCGAAGCGGTGATGGAGGAATTGCGGCGGCTCTACGAGGGACGCGGCGTCAATCTGGTGCAAGTCGCGCGGCGATGGATGTTCCGCACCGCCGACGATCTGAGCTGGGCGCTGGGCCGCGACCGCGACGAGAAGCGAAAACTCTCGCGCGCCGCGCTCGAAACGCTCGCCATCGTCGCCTATCACCAACCCGTCACCCGCGCCGACATCGAACAAATCCGCGGAGTGGCGGTGTCGAAGGGCGCGCTCGACGTGCTCATGGAGGCGCGCTGGGTGCGCATGCGGGGACGCCGAAAGGCGCCGGGCCGGCCGATCACCTACGGCACGACGACCGAGTTTCTGGTCGAATTCGGGCTTAATGCGATCGCCGATCTGCCTGGCCTCGACGAGCTTAAGGGCGCCGGATTGTTCGAAGGCAAACTGCCGGCCGGCTACGACATTCCGCAGCCCGACGACGCGCTCGGCGCTCAGGGCGGACGAGGACCCGCTCGAAGACACGTCCGCGCTTGAGCAAGCCTGGGCGCCTGTCGCGCCGGAAGAAGGCTGAGCGTCAATCGCACGGCTTGCGATCGCGAGGCATTGACGGCGTCACGAAAGCGCGGACAATGCGCAGCTCTGACGATTGCCGCCATCCCGTGGAGAGACAATGGTCTCACGATTCGCCGTCTATGTCGCCGCGCTCCTGTGCGCTTCTTCCGCGGCGCTTGCCGAAACGTCGCCGGTCTTGCCGCTCGCGTCGCATCGCGCGGCTTATGACATCTCGTTGGCCGATTCCTCGGGTCCGACGCCCTCGTCCGCCCAGACGCCGATCTCGGCCACAGGCCTCATCGCCTATGAATTTCACGGCTCCGCCTGCGAGGGCTACACGTCCAATTTCCGCCAGATGACGGAAATGGAGCGCAGCGAGGGCGAACCCGTCTCCATGCAGGTGAACGCCATGTCGTTCGAGGAGGCGAACGGGAAGTCGATGCGTTTCCAGATCGATTCCCAGGGCGCGCAGGACACGCCCCCGGTCGCGGGGACCGCCACCCGCGGCGACAGACGACGACCTGCGCGTGGTGTTGACCAAGCCGAAGGCGCAGACGCTGGACTTCGGCCACGACGTCCTGTTCCCGACCCAGCATATCGAACGTCTGATCGAGGCCGCCAAGGAGGGCGGCGGCCCGATGCAAGCGCGCGTCTATGATGGCTCCGATACGGGCGCGAAAATCTTCGCGACCATGTCGGTGATCGGCAAAGGAAGCGACGAAGCCCGCGGAGGACGCCCAGACCGCCTCGGCGCTGGGCGGAATTCGCCGCTGGCCGGTCGTGATCTCCTACTTCAACGAAGCGACGACTGACGCCCCGCCAGAATACACGCTTTCGTTCGACCTTTACGAGAACGGCGTTTCGGGCAGCCTCAAGCTCGACTACGGCGCATTCGCCCTGCGACGCGCGCTTGCGCAAGCTCGAGATTCTCCCGACGACCGCCTGCGCCAAATAGGCCGCGCGTTCACTTCCTGGTTGGGCCCGACCGGAAGGTAAGACCCCGTTGCACGGCTGCTGGGCCGAATCGGTCGCGCAGGTTGGCAATCGCCGCTTCTCGAAACTTCTCGCGGCCGCTTTCGCCAGCAAACATATCATCTTCGTCGGCGCATTCGGCCGGCGCGAGTTCTGTTGCGGCGATCCCGAGCAGGCGATACGCGACGCCCTCGGGTTGGGCGTCCAGAAGCGGCCGGGCCGCTGCGAACAGTCGCGGCGCGAGCTGCGTGGCCCTGATCCCGCTGCGGCTGCGCGTTCGAAGCGAGAAGTCGGCGAGGCGCAGCTTCAGCGTCACCCCGCAGGTCGCAAGCGCCTCCCTGCGCAGGCGGGTCGCCACACGATCGCATTGGGCAAGCAATATGCGCGTCAGCTCGGCCTTATCAGCGATGTCCCGGTCGAACGTCGTCTCGCTCGAAACGCTCTTCGTTTCGCGCTCAGGCTGAACCGCGCGGTCGTCGCGGCCATGCGCCAGGCGCCAGAGACGCAGGCCATCCTCGCCGAGGCGTAAGACGGCCTCCCGCTCGTCGATCCGTTGCAAATCGCCGATGACGCGAAAGCCCGACCGCTCCAGACGCTCTCGCCCTACCCTCCCGACGCCCCATAGGCGCTCGACGCTTTGTGCCGCGAGCCAGTCCTTGGCTTCTTCCCGCGAAAGGAAAGCAAAGCCGCGTGGCTTGTTCAGCTCGGAAGCGATCTTCGCCAAAAACTTACAGTAACTGAGCCCGACCGAAACAGTGACGCCAATTTCGACCTCGACTTGGCGGGCGAAGCGAGCCAGCGTTTCAGCGGCGCTCGCTCGGTTCGAGCCCTCGCAGCCGCTCAGGTCTAGAAACGCCTCGTCGATCGACAGCGGCTCGACCAGGGGGGTCAACGCCATCATCCGCGTTCGAATCTCGCGGCCGACCCGGGCATATTTCGCCATGTCGGGCGGCAGCACCACGGCGTCCGGGCATAGAGCGCGGGCCCGCGACATCGGCATCGCCGAGCGCACCCCGAATGTCCGAGCGATGTAACAGCACGTCGAAACGACGCCCCGCGGCCCCGAGCCGCCGACGATCAAGGGCTTGTCCCTGAGGCTTGGGTCGTCACGCTTTTCGACCGCGGCGTAAAAGGCGTCGCAGTCAACGTGGGCGATGTTCAGTCCAGCCGCGTCTTCAAGATTGATGGTGCGAGGGGACCCGCAATGCGCGCACCGGGCGCAATCGTCGGAACCTTTTCTCAGGCAGTCGCGACAGAGGCGAAGCCGGGGCGGGTCCATCAATATTCGCCCTCGGACGGCGTTCGGAGAGCGTCATGCGCCCGCGCGACCATCTCAGGCTTGAGGCCGGCGTCGGAGGCGAACCCGACAAGCAGGGCTTCGTCCGCAACCAGATAGTCGAGCACTGAGCTCAAGAACGCCGGGTCTGCGGCTGCGGTTCGGAGGTTGTGAGGACCCAGTCCGGTTATGTCGAGGAATCGGCTCAGCCGTTCGGGGTCGGCGGCAATATAGGCCAGCGCGCTGACCGCCAAAGATCTGGCTGAATCGGGATTTGAGGATTGCTTCGATTTCAGGGAATCGCGCATAGTCCGATTCTCCCTTCGTAAATGTATCGACGCTAGCTTACCCGGCGCGCCGGCAGAATTCACCCTCCATGGAACGTCCGATGTCCAAGACCGTGCTTATTGTTGAGGACAACGAACTCAACATGAAGCTGTTCAATGATCTCGTCGAGACCCGAGGGCACCGCATTGTGCAGACGCGCAGCGGCATCGAGGCGGTCGAATTGGCGCGCAAGCATCGGCCCGACCTCATCCTGATGGACATCCAGCTGCCCGAGGTGTCCGGCCTCGAAGTCACGCAATGGCTGAAGGATGACGACGAGCTTAAAACGATACCCGTGGTCGCCGTGACGGCCTTTGCGATGAAAGGCGATGAGGAAAAAATCCGGCAGGGCGGGTGTGAGGCCTACCTGTCCAAGCCGATCTCGGTCGCCAAGTTCTTTGAGACCCTCGACCACTTCCTGGGAGCCGTAGCCCCGCCTTGACCGCTCCGGCAGCCCTGCAGGCGTCGGCGAGAAGATAACGCGACCTCCGTCAGGCGCGGCTTAGGCTTTGATCGAGGAAGCGTCGATTTCTGCTTCTGCCGGGGGATAAGTCACATACCCTGTCGCCCCACCCTCGTACCAAGTCGCAATATCGTCGGGCGAGAGCGCCATCCCTTTGGCGAAGCGCTTCGGGAGATCCGGGTTGGAGATGAACGGGCGACCAAACGAGATTGCATCAGCTTTTCCGGCGTCGAGCGCGGCCTGCCCCTTCGCGTAATCATAGTCCGAGTTCAGAACGAAAGGGCCCTTGAAGGCGGCTCGCATAAGCGGCGCGACTGGAGGGCGCACCGCCTTGCCGTTGGTGCCGTCGAAATCGGGCTCACGGACCTCGAGGAAGGCGAGGCCGAAAGCGGAAAGCGCGGCCGCGGCGGCTTCGAACAAAGGCTCGGGATGACTATCATTCACCCCCTGCCGCTCCTCGTTGGGCGAGAGGCGGACCGCGACGCGGTCTGAGCCGACCGCATCGGCGACGGCGGTCGTAACCTCGATGAGAAAGCGGATACGATTCTCGACAGCGCCGCCATATTCGTCGGTTCGGAAATTGGCGTTGTCGCGCAGGAACTGGTCGATCAGATAGCCATTGGCGCCATGGATCTCGACCCCGTCGAAACCCGCCCTCATCGCATTCCGAGCCGCGGTCGCATAGTCGGCGATCGCGTTCCGAATATCGTCGTGAGTCATGGCCTTGGCCTGGACATACGGCTGCTTGCCTTCATAAGTCCGGGCGAGACCAGACATGGTTGTCGCCGATGACGACATCGGTTGACCGCGGCCTGGCAGACTGGGATGCACCAGCCGGCCCATATGCCAAAGCTGCGAAAAAATGCGCCCGCCCGCTGCGTGGACCGCGGCCGTGACGGATTTCCAGCCGTCGATCTGCTCCGCGGTCCAGATTCCGGGCGCGTAGGGCCAGCCAAGCCCCTGCGCGCTGATTCCGGTCGCCTCCGTAATGATGAGCCCGGCGCCTGCGCGCTGCCGGTAATAGTCGACCATCATCGGCGTCGGCACATGCGCCATCGAGGCTCGCGCGCGCGTGAGGGGCGCCATCAGGATGCGGTTCGGGGCTGTGATCGCTCCGAGTTGAATCGGATCGAACAGCGACGGCCCGCGTCCAATTGTCTTATCGAGCATGTCGTCTTTCTCCCCCAATACGGCCAAGCCTCTTCATGCCCGGACGGGCCCGGGCGATCAAGGCTTCGGCGTTCGGTCAACCCGGTCGAGGACCGCGCGAAGACAAGCGCCGCCTCGGTCGTCGAGGGTCTTGGCTCTAAGCAACGCCAAGCGCGGCTTTGATGGCTGCAAGCTCCCGCTCGCCGCGCTCGACATCGAAAGGCTGCGGCGGCTTTATCGCCGCCTCGGCGGCTTTGGCGCGCCGCAGCGACGCGCCCGAAAGATGAGGCGTGGCGGAGGCGACGGCGCGGCCCTCTTCCATGTCGCCGTTGCAGTGCAGGACGATGTCGAGGCCCGCATCGATCACCGCGGCGGCGCGCTCTTCGAATGAGCCGGTGAGCGCCTTCATCGACAGGTCGTCGCTCAGGATGAGGCCGTCGAACCCGATCTCGCCGCGCATGATCTCCGCGACCACGATCGGCGACGCCGTCGCCGGGCGCCGGGGATCGATCGCCGTGTAGAGGAGATGCGCGCTCATCGCCATCGGCAGGTCGCTTGCAGCGCCGCAAACGGCGCGAAATCGTGTTTGAGGTCGCTGCGCGCGGCGTCGACGACGGGCAGTTCGTGATGGCTGTCGACGCGCGCGCGCCCATGCCCCGGCATGTGCTTGATGACAGGCGCGACCCCGCCGGCAAGCAGTCCCTCGGCGACCGCTCGGCCCATCGCCGCGACGCGCTCGGGTCGAGAAGAGAAGGACCGCGTGCCGATCGCCGCATGCATGCCCTCGCCCGCGACATCGAGCACAGGCGCGCAGTCGATGGTGATTCCGACTTCGATGAGATCATGCGCGATGAGGCGAGCGACAAGGCGCGCCGCCGCCTCGGCGCTCGGCGGCTCAAGACCCGCCTCGATCGCGGCCGCAGCCGGATACGCGCGCCAGTGAGGCGGCGCCATGCGCTGGACCCGGCCGCCCTCCTGATCGATCAACACCGGCGCGTCAGCGCGGCCGACGCATTCCCGGAACGAGCGCGTCAGCGCGCGCACCTGATCGCGGTCGGCGATGTTGCGCTTGAAGAGGATCAGGCCCCAAGGGTCTTCCTGACGCAGGAAGGCGCGTTCCTCGTCGCTGAGCGCGAGGCCGGCGCAGCCGCTGATGAAGGCCTTGGGCATTGGCGGCTCCGCGCTCTCGGCCGAAACGTAGCCGGGCGCTTCGCTCACTTGGCGATGAAGCACTCGCCGCCCTCGCCTTTGAGCCGGCGCACAGCGCGGCGGCGTCCGCCTTGGTGAGGCCGACTCACGCGCAAGCGATAGATCGTCTCGCCGTTCACCTACGCCTTATGCACGCCGATGGGCGAGCCGTTGAGCTCGGCGCTGTACTTGCTGCTGAGCTTCGTGCAGCGCGCTCTTGCTTCCGCTTCCGATTTGGGCGCGGCGAGCTGAACGGACCAGCCGCCCGAAGTGGTCGCGGCCGTCGCGTCGACCGGCGGCGGCGATCGATCCCGTCGTCTCGGTCGCGTCGGCGACTTGGCCGGCCTTCGGCTTCTTCGCGGCCTTCTCCGGTTTTGCCGGCGCGCCGTTTTGCGCCGGTTCGGCCGGCGTCTGGGCGGTCGCCTCGCTCGCCGGCAGGCGCGTCGTGTCGGTTTTGCCGACCGCCACGCGCGCCGACGACTTGGCGGTGAAAGCTTGGTCGGCAATTCGATCTTGGGCGTCGACGGCTGCGCGACGCCCGTCGCGTCGCTTGTCGTCTTCGGCGCAGGCGCGCTCGGCGCTCGCCGGCTGGCTTGCTCGGCTGCTCCGCCGGCGCCGGCGCGGCGTTCGCGTCGGCTTGCCGGCTGATCGAGAGCGCTGACGGAGCCGATCGGCGTTCCGTCCGGCCTGCAGCGAAATCGTGCGCACGGGTTTCGGGTCGGGGAATTCCGACGTCATGCCCTTCGGCGGCGCTGCGGCCGGCGGCGGCGACAAGCGGCGTATTGATGGTCGCGGCGAGCGCCGTCGCGTCCGCTCGCGCTCGCCGAGCGGGTTGGCCGGCGCAGACGCCGAGACGGATTGTTGACCGACGCCTGCGCGTTCAAGTCGACCGGCTGCTCCTCGGAATTGACGACTTTGACCGAGGCCGGCTTGCCGTTGTCTTGAAGCAGAGTGGCGCCGGCGTCGCTGGACGTCGTGACCGTCTGGTCGCTCGGCGGCGCGACCTTGGTCGGTCCCTGAGCCGCGGCGATGAACGGGGCGTCCTTCTTCAGGCCGGGCACGCCGCCCTTGAGCGACGAAGACAGCGCCGATCATCGCCACGCCGGCGAGCGCCAGCGCGGATACGGCGAGCTTCCAGCGCATTGGCCGGCGCTCCTCATCCGCGTCCGCTGCAGAAGCGCCGTCGGAACGATGAGCGTCGAACTCGTAGTCCCGCCGCGCCGCGCGATCGGCCTCGGACGCGCCGGGAGCGAGTTCTTCCACTTCATCGTCGAGCGATGGCCGGAGAGGCGCGGTCTCGATCGAGGCGCAGAGCGCTTCGCGCGCTCGCGACCGCAGGCTCGGCGGCGCGCGCGCGGCGCGCGTCTCGCCGTTCGAGATCCCCATGTGCGAGAATTCGACCAGACGGGACAGTTCCGCGAGCGGATCTTCGGCGCGCGCCTGCTGCGCGCCCGCGGCGCGCAAGCGCCGCTCGAATTCGTCGAGGTTGATCTCGTCCGTCGCACGTGACTGGGAAGCACTCATGTTACCCTCACTCGTCGCGGATAATTCTTAAGGCGCGCAGTCAAGGCGCCGCCCAAGCTGACAAATCCGCTACCGCATCTCCTCGGGGGCGCTAACGCCCAAAATTGACAATGCGGAGGCCAAAACAAGGCTGACGGCCGCGACCAAAGCCAATCTCGCATAGGATAAATTTCGTTCATTTTCGTTAAGAAACCGCAAACGCGGCGCGTCTTTGCCCCTGTTCCAATGCGCGTGAAAACGCGTCGCCAAATCGTGGGCGAAAAATGCGATCCGGTGGGGCTCGTGCGCCTCGGCGGCCTGCCGGATAGCGCGGGGATATTGCCCGAAGGTTCGCATCAGCTCGCGCTCTCCCTCGTCGGTCAAAAGCGAGAAGTCGGCTTCGGCCAGCGCCTTCTGGATCCAGATCAAAGTCCGCAAAGACGGCCTTGCCCTGCCTCAGAACGCTGCGGGCGCGGGCGTGCGCGTATTGCACATAGAAGACCGGATTGTCCTGGCTTTGCTCGATCACCTTCGCCAGGTCGAAATCGAGCGGCGCGTCGTTCTTGCGCATCAGCATCATGAACCGCACGGCGTCGGCGCCGACCTCGTCCACGACCTCACGCAAGCGTCACGAAGTCGCCGGAGCGCTTCGACATTTTGACCGGCTCGCCGGCGCGCATGAGGCGCACGAGCTGGCAAAGCCGCACCTCGAGCTTGGCCTTGCCGTCCGACAAGCGCGGCGACCGCCGCCTGCATGCGCTTGACGTAGCCGCCGTGATCGGCGCCCCACACGTCGACCAGGGTGCGAAAACCCCGGTCGATCTTGGTCTTGTGATAGGCGATGTCGCTGGCGAAATAGGTGTAGCCGCCGTCCGACTTGATGAGCGGCCGGTCGACGTCGTCGCCGAATTCGGTCGAGCGGAACAAGGTCTGCTCGCGATCCTCCCAATCCTCCGCGGGCGCGCCTTTGGGCCGCTCCAAGCGGCCCTGGTAGACGAGCCCCTTCGCCCGCAGCCAGTCGATCGTCTCGCGCACGCGGTCCTCGCCGCCGTCGGCGCCGGTCAGCGCGCGCTCGGAGGCGAACACCTCGTGGGCGATGTTGAGCGCGGCGAGATCCTCGCGGATCATCGCCATCATGGCGTCGATGGCGCGCTTGCGCACGATCGGCAGCCATTCCGCCTCGGGCTTCTCCTTGAGCGCCGCGCCATATTCGCGCGCAAGGCTCTCGCCGACGGGCTTCAGATAGTCGCCGGGATAGAGGCCCTCGGGGATCGGGCCGATGTCTTCGCCCAGAGCCTCGCGGTAGCGCAGGAAGGCCGAGCGCGCCAGGACGTCGACCTGGCCGCCGGCGTCGTTGATGTAATATTCGCGCGTCGCCTCGCGGCCGGCGAAGATCAGCAGGCTTGCGAGGGCGTCGCCGAACACCGCGCCGCGCGCGTGGCCGACATGCATCGGCCCGGTCGGATTGGCGCTGACATATTCGACGTTGACCGGCCCTTCCGCGCTCGGCGCCCCAGCGCCGAACCGCTGCGCCTTGGATGAGAACCGTCTTCAGGACCTGCTCGTAAACCTCTGGCCTCAGGACGATATTGATGAAGCCGGGCCCGGCGACTTCGGCGCTCTGCACGTCCGGTTCGCGCGTCGAGATCGGCGACGAGCGCCGCCGCGAGAGCGCGCGGATTCGAGCCCGCCTGCTTCGCTTCCCGCGCGTAGACCATCGCCGCGTTGGTCGAGAGGTCGCCATGCGCCGCCTCGCGCGGCGGCTCGACGACGAAGCGGCCGAGATCGAGGTCGCGCGGCAATTCCCCGGCCGCGATCCGCTTTTCGAGCAGCCTCGCGATGCGCGACTGGAAGTCGGCGAAAATGTTCATTGAACCTGACTTGATCGAGGCGTCACAAACGCCTTGGCGCGATTGCGAGCGCGCGCCTCTATCGCAAGTCGGAAGCGGCGTCAAAAAGCCGCGCGTGCTCGGCGATCGCGAACCGGTCGGTCATGCCGGCGATATAGTCGGCGACGGCCCGCGCGCGCTCGCCCTGCTCCGGCCTTGGCCGCCCATTCGGGCGGCATGGCGGACGGGATCGGTCATATAGGCCTTGAACAAGCGCCGCACGATCGCGTCCGCCTGTTCGCGGACCCTCTTCACCTCCGGATGCCGGTACATGCGGGCGAAGAGAAAGGCCTTGATGTCGCGGTCGGCTGTCTCGATGGCGGCAGTTTGGCCCGACAAGCGTTCGCCCAGCGGCGGCGACCGCTTCCGGACTGTCGACGTTCGACTCGGCGATCCGCCGGCCGCTCTCGCCGATCGCGTCCTCGATGAAGCGCGTGATGACGCGACGGGTCAGTTCGTGGATCGCGCGCGGCTGCTCGAGGCCGGGATAGAGCTCGTCGATCTCCTGCATCACGCCGTCGACGAAGGGAACGGCGGCGCGAAGCTCGGCGAGCGCGAACAGGCCGGCGCGCAAGCCGTCGTCGATGTCGTGCGCGTCATAGGCGATATCGTCGGCGATCGCAGCCGCTTGCGCCTCGAGGCTGGCATGGAGGCTGAGGTCCAGCGGCTGCGCTCTATCGTAGCGGAGGATCGCGGCCGGAACGCCGCGCGCCCGGTAGCGCTCGGTCGGCGCGCCCGAGGCGTCGAGCAGCGGTCCGTTGTGCTTGACCAGCCCCGCCAGGGTCGGCTGGGTCAGGTTGAGCCCGTCGAAATCGGCGTAGCGGCGCTCGAGTTCGGTGACGATGCGCAAAGCGTGGCTGTTGTGGTCGAAGCCGCCGTGCTCGGCCATGCAGGCGTCGAGCGCGTCCTCGCCGGTATGGCCGAAGGGCGTGTGGCCGAGATCGTGGCCGAGCGCGACCGCCTCGGCGAGATCGTCGTCGAGCCTCAAGGCGCGGGCGAGCGCGCGCGCGATCTGCGCCACCTCGATCGTGTGGGTGAGGCGGGTGCGGAAATGGTCGCCCTCGTGATGGACGAACACCTGGGTCTTGTGGGCGAGGCGGCGGAAGGCGGTCGAATGGACGATGCGGTCGCGGTCGCGCTGGAACTCGGTGCGGGTCGGCGACGGCGGCTCGGCGACGAGGCGCCCCGGCGCCCGCGCGGGGTCGGCGGCGTAGGGCGCGCGAGCCGGTCCGGCATCTGCCATCGATCGCTTGACATTGCGCTCTTTGCTCGGCGTCCATATCTTGGAGCCCAGCGAAGTCTTGATGGCGCCGGCTCCGCGGCGCAAGCGATTAAAGGCCGATGGTCATGAACGAAGCCGTCTCTCCTGCGCTCGAGGGCGTTTCGATCAGCGCCAGCGCGGCGCGGCGGCTCAACGCGATCCTCAAAGGCGAGGCAGGGCGCGGCGCTGCGCATTTCGGTCAAGGGCGGCGGCTGCTCGGGCTTCCAATATTCGTTCGATGTCGAGAGGAGCCGCGCCGACGACGACGTGGCGGTCACCCGCGACGGCGCGACGGTGCTGGTCGATCCGGTGTCGCTCGAAATGCTGAAAGGCGCCGAGCTCGATTTCGTCGACGACCTGATGGGCCAGTCGTTCAGGGTCAAGAACCCGAATGCCGTCGCCTCCTGCGGCTGCGGGGTGAGCTTCACGGTCTAGGCCCCGGCCTTCCGCCAGCGCGAACCCGTCGAGGCGGCGGAACGCCGCCGCGCGCCCTTCGTCTCAGAGCCTCTTCCTGTCGTTTTTTGCCGGCCGGAGGCCCGGTCCGTCCAGATTCGGCAAATGAGAACAGCGTACCACGCAATTCTGCATTCTTCAACACAATGCATAAGATGACGGCGCCACGCGCCGACACGGACGACTCATCCAATCTGCGGCCGGGCGAAAGCGCTACCCTACCGGTTCCGTCGACAGCGCCCAGCCGTCGCCTCGAACCCAGTCGGCGCCGCTCGGCGCGCCGCCCAGACGCAGCGAGCGCACCCTTTCCGCGCCGCCGCGGCGGAAAGCTTCGTCGAGTTTGCGGCCCATTTCGGGATCTTGCGCCCCTTCGCAGGGGATGAACACCACCCCCGAGAGCAGTCGCGCCGGCCAAGCATCGCCGCGTTCTGGCCGCGTCACCATGAGCATGGACCCCGTCGCGCGCGCCGCCTGGAGCGGAAAGAGGAGCCTTCCGCCGGGTTCGAGGGCGTCAAGCCAGGCGCGAAGCGGATGCGAAGCGGCGGCGTTGACATAGAGTGCATCGGCGGCGGGGAGGTCCTGGACGCCAGAACGGGCGCGAACCTCGACTTGAGGATAGCGGGCGAGGTTGGCAGCGGCGCGCTCGGCAATGTCCGGCTCGATCTCGTAGGCGATCACCCTGCCCTTGGTTCCCACGAGAATGGCTAGGATCGCAGTGTAATAGCCGACGCCCGCGCCGACCTGAACGACCGTCTCGCCTTCTTTCAGTCCGAGCGCCTCGATCGACTGCGCATGCAGCGAAGGCTGCCCATTGTTGATGCCGCGCCTGGCGTCGATCCCGACAAGGACATCTTGGTAGAGGCGTTCGGGGTCGTCGGTGAAATCGAAGCCATAGGCGCCGGAAGCGATCCGCCATGGCGGCGGACCGGCGAAATCCTCCCGCGCAACGGCGGCGAAGGCCGCTTCGATCTTCGGGTCTTTGACCCCGGCGTTTCGCGCGACAGCCGCGGCATAGGTCAGGCGTTTCGCCAGTCGATCCGTCACGCGTCCCTCCCCGTTTTCCTCCCGTTCGTGAGAATATGCCGGCTTCGCCGCCTGCGCATTGATCTTTGGGGGTTTCAGACGGAACATCGATTCAGGGAACCACCCATCCACATCCAGAAGCAGAGTTTTATGATTGGCGCTCGAGCGATGATCGCGTTGGTCTCATGCTGCTGCGCCCCGCCCTACGCGCTCGCCCAAGAGGCGGCGCCGGCCAACACGCTCATGGACATGCAACGCCAATTTGGCGCCTGCATGGCCGGCAAGGCGCTCGGGCCGCCCGGCTCCCGGCTGACGATCATGTTGATGCTCAAGCGTGACGGCTCGATATTCGGCAAGCCGCGCATCACCTTTTCCCATCTCGAGGGGGACAAGGAGGCCGGCCAACGCTTCGTCGACGATGTCGAGCGCGCAGTCGACGCCTGTCTACCATTCAGAATAACGCCGTCGCTCGGCGGCGCGATCGCCGGTCGGCCCTTCGTCATCACCCTCGGCCAGCCAAAGCCCGAGCAAAGAATTTAGCGCCCAATGCGGTCATGCGTGGCTTCCGTTGCTTCGCTGGGGACGGCTCTTGACGTTAATACCGACCGGTTTGTATGCTTACGACAATGACCGAATCGCGCTACCGATGGGTGATTGTCGCGGCGGGCGGCCTCTTGGGCTGCGTCGCCGTCGGATCGATGTTCTCGCTTCCCGTTCTGCTGCAACCCATCGCCCGCGACACCGGCTGGTCGGTGACGGGCGTGTCGAGCGCCATGACGGTCGGCTTCCTCGCCATGGCGCTCGGCAGCATCGGCTGGGGCAGCCTCTCCGATCGTGTCGGTCCGCGCGCTGTCGTCCTGGCAGGCTCAATCATCCTGGCGCTCAGCCTGGCTCTGGCCTCCCTTGCAACGTCGCTTCTCGCATTCCAGTTGATCTTCGGGCTTCTCGTGGGCGCAAGCGCGGCCGCCATCATTGTGCCGATGATGGCCTGCGTCACCGGTTGGTTCGACACCCATCGCAGCCTCGCGGTGTCGCTGGTGTCGGCGGGCATGGGCATGGCCCCGATGACCATGGCGCCCTTGGCCGCGTGGCTCGTTTCATCCTTGAGCTGGCGAACCACGCTCGAGATCCTCGCTGCGGTCGCCGCTTGCCTCATGATCCCGGCGGCGCTCCTGGTGCGCCGGTCGCCAGCCCTCGCCGCGGCCAGCCCCGCGTCGGAGGCCGGGCCGCAATCCGGGATCTCGGTCGGCGAGGCGCTGCGCTCGCCGCAATTCGTCGTGCTCGTGCTTACCAACTTCTTCTGCTGCGCGACACATTCCGGGCCGATCTTTCACACCGTGAGCTACGCGCAAACCTGCGGGATTCCGCTCGTGGCCGCCGTCTCGATCTACAGCGTCGAGGGCCTAGCTGGCATGGGCGGCCGGATCGGCTTCGGCTTGGCTGGCGATCGGTTCGGCGCCAAGCGCATTCTGGTTCTCGGCCTGCTTGCGCAGGCCTTCGGCGCGCTCGCCTATGTCTTCGCCCGAGGCTTGGGCGAGTTCTATACGGTCGCTGCGATCTTCGGCTTCATCTACGCCGGCGTCATGCCGCTCTATGCGGTTCTCGCGCGCGAAAATTTCCCGCTCCGGATGATGGGGACCGTCATCGGCGGAACGGCGATGGCCGGCAGCCTTGGCATGGCGCTCGGACCGCTGGCCGGAGGGCTCATTTACGACGCGCTCGCCAGCTACACGTGGCTCTATGTCGGCTCCTGGGCGATGGGGATCGGCGCCTTCCTGATCGCGACTGACGTTCAGGCCGTTTGCCGAAGCCCAGCCGGCGTTGGCGCCGGCGCCCGCGTGATCCCGACACCGCACCAAGCGAAGTTCCTAGAATTTCAGGCGAGGCATCCGAGCGCCAATGGCGTCGCGCTCCACCGCCCAGCCGTTCCGGACGCTCAGCCCACACAACTGAGAAGGCGAAAATGCTTGACGCAACGGAAGGAGAGTATTCAATCTCTATTCTTAGCGCGGGAATTGGGGGGCAGGATGAAAAGAATTGTCCTCATTCGGCCTGGTTATTCTCACCGCATTTATGGAACAATATATGAGCAGAAGAGCGACACCAGACGGGAAATACGTCCGCCTCTAGGATTAATGGCCATTGCAGGTTACCTTAAAACTTTCGGACACACCGTTCATGTTATTGATGGAGAGCCGGAGCTCTTAAGCGTTGAACAAATACTCCACCGCGTCCTTGATTTAAAGCCAGATATTGTAGGGGTGACGGCGACAACGCCAGAATACCCATTCGCCAGCGAAATAATACGAAGCGTAAAACGAGCCGATCGTAATATAGTTACGGTTATCGGCGGCGCGCATGTGACGGCGCTCCCTGAACATACTGTTGACGACCTGGGAGGCGAATTGAACTGGGGGGTGCTCTACGAAGGAGAAGGGCCGATGGCGGCAATTGCCGCCGGGGCCGCCGCTGAACTGATCTGGCGAGTTGATAATTCTGCAAAGCTTCTGATGGCGAGAAATCGCGTTTCCGGCCTTGCCCTGAGCAGCTTCTTTCCGGACCGCGAATGTCTCGACATGTCCATGTATAAATACGTGGATACGTCCCTTGGCTTAGTCCAGAATGACGCGATCGAAATGGCGCGCGGGTGCCCGTTCGGCTGCACATTTTGCACGAGTCGGAGAACTCCCCTCGAGGCCCGAGGGATCGGTCACATAGTCGATGAAATCGTCGCCTCTGCAACCCGGTTTGGCGCTAAGCTTTTCATGTTCTTCGACGACACGTTTACGGTCCATCGGGAGCGGGCGCTCGAGCTTTTCAAGGCTCTGATTGACAAAAAACGCCAAGGAATTCTTTCGCCGGACGTCCATTTCTCCGGCTTCACTCGCGCCAACTCGCTCGACACGGACCTGCTGCGACTCATGCGCGAGGCTGGTTGCGACAAGCTAAGTTTAGGAATCGAAACCGGTGACAGCAATTTGCTCCGATTGATGCAGAAAGGAACAAAGCTCGACGATTACCGCACCGCCTACGACATGATTGAAGAGGTTGGGATTGCGAAGCGCGGCTCTTTCATCATCGGACATCCCTTCGAGACGGTAGAGACAATTCGAAGTTCGATCGACTTCGCTTTCGAACTCGATCTCGATGAAATTGGGGTCAACATCATGACCCCCTATCCGGGCCAGGTCACGTTCCGGGACGCTTATGATGGCAAAGGAATCTGGTTCGCCCACCAGGTCCACTATCCAGAGTTACGCGGCGCCAAACGTCTCGGCGACACCTGGGTGGATTTCAGGCAAGCCAATTGGCACGACTATTGGCGAGAGCACCTTCGATGGGGAAAAGCGGTCGTGGAAACCGAGGAGCTGTCCGCTGAAGCCCTCATTTATTGGCACAGCCAATTCTTACAAGAGGTGTACGGTTCCGAGAAGATGGCGACGCGGCGACGGAAACAAATTGAGCGCGGTAACAATGACGAATATTGGCACCGGCCCTGGCGCGTTCATTCAAAGAAACATGTCGAACGCCAAGAGCTGGAGCAGAACCGCGAACCCTTCTTCGTTGACCCATTGCATACGCGATATACCTACATGCCGGCTTATTTGGTGGACTACCAAAAGAACGAACTGCATCGCAAATCCGGGTTGCGCCAAAGCGCTCGCGCGGCTGGAAGAAAAGAAGCAAGCACGGATCCTAGCGTCGAGACGACCGTGCATGTCTAGCTTGCATCGGCTTCGGGGGTTGCGCAGGAAGCGGTTGCCGCTCTATCCCTCGAACCTGTTGTTCTTCGGAAAGCCCTTCGGCGGCAGGCGGCCGGCTTCGGCGCGATTGCCGATCCATTCCTTGAGCTCGGGCCTTGCGACGGTGAACGTGCGCCCGGCCGAATCGCGCCAGGTGAGCCCGTCGGCGATGGCGAAAACCTTGGCGTCGGAAACGCCGCCGTCCTTGTAGCGCTGAAGCCGCGTGCCCTTGCCGCGCGCCATTTCGTTGAGCTGCGTCGAACGGGAAGACAAGAAGCTTGCGGTTCTGCCCGATGATCGCGACATGGTCGCCGGCGGCGGGAACGATCAGCGCCGCGGTCGCCGGCGCGCGTGACGTTGAGCACCGCCCTGCCCTTGCGGGTCGAGGACAGAAGCTCGTCGTCGCCGACGACGAAGCCGTTGCCGTCGCTCGACGCGATGAGCCGTTTCGCGCCCGCCGCGTAGGCCCAGACGGCGACGATCGAGGCGCTCTCGTCGATGTCGGCCATGAGACGGATCGGCTCGCCCTGCCCTCGCCCGCCCGGCAGCTTGGAAGCCTCGAGCGTGAACACCTTGCCGTCGCTCGCCAGCACCAGAATCTTCGAGGTCGTCTCGGCGAAGAACGAGGTCTTCAGGCCGTCGTCGCCCTTGAACGTGGCCGTGGAGAGATCGGCGACCTGGCCTTTCAGCGCGCGGATCCAGCCCTTCTGCGAGACGACGATGGTCAGCGGCTCCCGCTCGATCATCGCCTCGGCGAGATCGGCGACGATGACGTCGGGCGCCGCTTCGAAACTGGTGCGTCGCCTGCCGAGCTTGGTGTCGGGACCGAACTTCTTTTTGACGTCGCGGATCTCGACCGCGATCATCTGCCATTGCTTCTTTTCGCTGGCGAGCAGCGCCTCGATCGTCGCTTTCTCCTTGCTGAGCTCGTCCTGCTCCTTGCGCAGCGCCATTTCCTCGAGGCGGCGCAGGCTTCTGCAGGCGCGTGTCGAGAACGTAGACGGCCTGCAGCTCGCTCAAGGCGAAGCGGGCTTTCAGCGCCTCCTTCGGGTCATCGTCCTCGCGAACGATGCGGATGACCTCGTCGAGATTGAGGAAGACGATGATCATGCCGGCGAGCAGTTCGAGCCGCTTGTCGATCGCCGCCAAGCCGGTGACGCGAGCGCCGCACCAGCACGTTGCGGCGATGGTCGAGCCATTGCTTGAGCGCTTCGCCGAGCGAGACGACCTTCGGCGTCACGCCGTCGACCAGCACGTTCATGTTGACCGAGACGCGCGCCTCGAGCTCGGTCAGCCTGAACAGGGATTCCATCAGCGTTTCGGGCTCGACCGCGCGGGTGCGCGGCTCGAGCACGATGCGCACGTCCTCGGTCGACTCGTCGCGGATGTCGGCGAGGAGGGGAATTTTTTTCTCGTTGAGAAGATTGGCGATCTGCTCGATCAGCCGCGACTTCTGCACGCCGTAGGGAATTTCGCTGACGACCGCGACCCAGCCGCCGCGGCCCGTATCCTCCTTCGTCCAGCGCGCCCGCACGCGAAAGGCGCCGCGGCCGGTGCGGTAGGTTTCGATGATCGCGGACTTGTCGTCGATGACCACGCCGCCGGTCGGGAAGTCCGGCCCCGGCACGAAAGTGGAGAGCGCCTGCGGCGTCGGCGTCGGGATGGGCGATGAGATAGAGCGCGGCGTCGCAGAGCTCGGCGATGTTGTGCGGCGGAATCGAGGTCGCCATGCCGACCGCGATGCCCTGCGAGCCATTGGCGAGCAGGTTCGGCACCGCCGAGGGCATGACGATCGGCTCTTTGCGTGTCGCCGGAATAATTGTCGCGCCAGTCGACCGAGTCTTCGTCGACGCCCTCCATGATGAGGCGCGCGACGTCGGTCATGCGCGCTTCGGTGTAGCGATAGGCGGCGGCGTTATCGCCGTCGATGTTGCCGAAATTCCCCTGCCCCTCGACCAGCGGATAGCGCGAGACGAAGTCCTGCGCGAGACGCACCAGCGCCTCGTAGATCGCCTGGTCGCCGTGCGGATGGAACGAGCCCATCACGTCGCCGACGATCTTCGCGCATTTCTTGAAGGCCGTGCCGGGGTCGAGCCTGAGGATGTGCATGCCGTAGAGAATGCGGCGATGCACGGGCTTCAGTCCGTCGCGGGCGTCGGGAAGCGCCCGGCCCATGATGGTCGAGAGCGCATAGGCGAGATAGCGCTCCTCGAGCGCGTCGCGCAGGTTGATGTCGATCGGGACCGAAGGCGGGGCCGGAGGCGGCGGAACGGGTTTGGCCATGGGTTGCGGGTTACCCCGCAGGCTTGAAGTCGCGGCAAGGCCGCGCGCTACGCATTGAGCGCTTCGGCCATCAGGCCGCTGACGCCCCGAATCATCGCCGCTCGCGTCGGTGGCGACCTCCTCACATTTGTTGTGAAGTCTCACTTGCCAACTGGACGGTTGCGGAAGCAGCATTACATCAATGAGTTGGCGCTGCCGGCATGAGATTTGCTGTCGGCAGAGTGGTCGAGCGTGGACTTGAGTTGAGAGGAGGAACACTCCCAGGGATTCGGCATCACTCCAACTTGGAAACCCGCAAAGGGGACTGAGATGATTGCTCGAATCGCTGCACTATTGTTCGCTCTGTCCGCTAGCGGCGCGGAAGCGCATGACTATTGGTCGGACGGGAAACCCATTCCCGACTGGGTGAAAGCTTCGTGCTGCGGGCCGGCCGACGCCCATCATCTTCGGCCAGAGCAGGTGCATCGGATCTCCGACGAGTATTACTCGGTCGATGGCTATGTCCGCCAGCATTCCCGTCGGCCAGGCGCTGCCCAGCCAGGATGGAGACTACTGGATCTTCTACCGGGATGACGGGGCGAGCGGGCAATCCGGCGTCTACTGCTTCTTCGTGCCGATGGCCTTCTGATCTCCGTCAGAGGTCTGGCTGACTCGAGCGGCGCCGGCGGCGTTCGGCGGAACGACGCTGGCAGTCGGCGTGCGCAGCCGCCCCTGCGAACGCTTTCCTGAGGCTGCGCGCCGAGGGGGTGACGCGCCGGCCTCCATGCGCCTACATAGCGGGCTCGCGGCCGGATGAGGTTCGCGGCCCCCGGCCCGCGCGCGGCGCCGTCGCCGCCCCGCTAGCCGCGCCCATGAGCGCGCCTACGGGGGAGCACGGCGATGCCGCCGATGATATCGATCGCCGCTGTGACCAAGCGCTACAAGTCGGGCCTGGTCGCGCTCGACGCGGTCGATCTGGAGATCGCCAAGGGCGAGATTTTCGCCCTGCTCGGGCCGAACGGCGCCGGCAAGACGACGCTGATCGGCGTCGTCTGCGGCTCCGTGTCGATGACTTCGGGCCGAGTCCTGATCGACGGCCACGACGTCGTGCGCGACTATCGCGCCGCGCGGTCGATCGTCGGGCTCGTGCCGCAGGAGATCGCGCTCGACATTTTCTCCACCGTCCAGGGAGCCGCGACCTTCAGTCGCGGCCTGTTCGGGCGGCCGCCCGATCCCGCTTATATCGAACAATTGCTGCGCGACCTTTCGTTGTGGGACAAGCGCGACAGCCGGATCGTTGAATTGTCGGGCGGCATGAAGCGGCGGGTGATGATCGCCAAGGCGCTCAGCCATGAGCCCGACGTGCTGTTCCTTGACGAGCCGACCGCAGGCGTCGACGTCAACCTGCGTCGCGACATGTGGGCGCTGGTCCGGCGGCTGCGCAGCCAGGGCGTCACGGTCATTCTGACCACCCATTACATCGAGGAGGCCGAGGAGATGGCGGACCGGGTCGGCGTCATCAATGGCGGCCGGATCGTGCTGGTCGAGGACAAGGCGGCGCTCATGCGCAAGCTCGGCAAGCGGCGCCTGACGCTGGCGCTGCAGAAGCCGCTGCCGGCGCTGCCGAGCGAACTGGCCGGCTGGCCGCTCGAACTCGAGGACGACGGCCGGCGCCTCTCCTATCGCTTCTCCGCCGGGGCCGAGGACACCGGGCGTGCCGACGCTTTTGCGCCGCCTCAACGAGATCGGCGTCGATTTCAAGGATCTCGAGACCAGCGCCACCTCGCTCGAAGACATTTTCGTCGATCTCGTGGGGCGCGCGGCGTGATGGTTTCGGCGGTCAACCTCAACGGCGTCTGGTCGATCTACCGCGCGGAAATGCAGCGCACGCAGCGCACGATCCTGCAGAGCGTCGCGACGCCGGTGATCACGACCGCGCTCTATTTCGTCGTGTTCGGCGCGGCGATCGGCGGACGCATCCGCGAAGTCGAGCGGCGTCAGCTACGGCGCCTTCATCGTGCCGGGCCTCATGATGCTCTCGCTGCTCACGCAAAGCATCTCCAACGCCTCGATCGGCATCTACTTTCCCAAATTCACCGGCCAGATCTACGAGCTTCTTGTCGGCGCCGTTGTCCGCGATCGAGGCGGTCTGCGCCTATGTCGGCGCGGCGGCGACCAAGTCGATCGCCATCGGCCTCATCATTCTCGCGACCGCCGCGCTGTTGGTGCCGCTGCGCATCGAACACCCGTTCTGGATGATCGCCTTCCTTGTGCTGACCTCGATCGCGTTCAGCCTGTTCGGCTTCATCATCGGCATCTGGGCCAAGAACTTCGAGCAGCTGGCGGTCATCCCCTCGCTGGTCGTGACGCCGCTGACGTTTCTCGGCGGCGCGTTCTATTCGATCGACATGCTGCCGCCGTTCTGGCGCACGGTCAGCCTGTTCAATCCGGTGGTCTATCTCATCAGCGGCTTCCGCTGGAGCTTCTATGGCCAGGGCGACGTCAGCGTCGCCGCGAGCCTCGGGTTCACGGCGCTGTTCATCGCCGCTTGCCTCGCGGTTCTGACCTGGATCTTCCGCACCGGATGGCGCCTGAAGCCGTGAGTCGTCACACGCAGGTGAATTGACCGGCACAAGGCGCGCCTCCACTATCCTCGAACATCTTCCACGGAGCTTAGGTCCTCGCCATGCCTTCAGGCCTCGTCATCGTCACCGGCGGCTCGCGCGGCATCGGCGCGGCCATCTGCCGCCGCCTCGCGGCAGACGGCCACGCGGTCGCCGTCAATTATACGGCCGACGCCAAGGCGGCCGAGGCGACCGTCGGCGCCATCAAGGACGTCGGGCGGGCTTGGCGCAAGCGTTTCAAGCCGATGTCGCGGACCCGGCCCAGCTTCCTCGGCTGTTCGACCAGGCGACGAAGGCGCTCGGGCCGCTCGCCGGCCTCGTCAACAACGCCGGCGTCACGGGACGCTTCGCCACGACCGACCAACAGGAAGCCGAGGAGCTGACGCAGCTCTTTCAGATCAACGTGATTGGGACCATCCTCGCGTGCAAAGAGGCTGTGCTTCGGCTCTCGACCAAGCACGGCGGCAGCGGCGGGTCGATCGTCAACATTTCGTCGATCGCGGCAAGGATTGGCGGACTGCCGGGACTCGCGTCACTATGCGGCGACCAAGGGCGCCGTCGAAAGCTTCACCAAAGGCCTTGCAACGGAGGTGGGGCCAGAAGGCATCCGGGTCAATGCGGTCGCGCCCGGCTTCACCGCAACCGACATGACCCGCGACCAGATCGCCCAGCCGGGCTTCCGCGAGCGCATCGAGGCGATGACCCCGTTACGCCGCGTCGGCGTTCCCGAGGAGATCGCGGAGGCCGCGGCCTGGCTCATTTCGCCCGCAGCCGCCTTCGTCACCGGCAGCGTGGTTACGGTCTCCGGCGGGCGCTGACGCGGACCAAGGAGAGCGCCCCTACTCCCCGCGCCGAGCCGCCGCAGCCCATTCAAGCGCGGCGTTCGTGTCGACGGGAGCGAACTGGCGAATGGGCACCGGGGAAGCCTCGAAGCTGTTGAGCCTCGCGCCGTCCATCTGTTCGGGATCGATGACGATAGCGAGCTTGACAAGAGACTTGTGAGCCAACGCGGCGCTGGCGAGGCCGCGCGCCATTTCGGCGAAGTCGCCGTCAAAATCCGGATCGATGATCATAACGAGGCCGGTCGCCGCCGCCCCCAAGGCCGCCTCAATTGCGGCGGTGACATCGCCAGCCATTACCGTGCCGCTGGCGCGCAAAGCAAGGGTCTGCGCCGGCCCGTCCAGCACCCGTTCCAACATGGGCGCTCACTTTCCTCGCCAGTGTGTAGGCGATCAGCGTTTTACATCTCGTGACGTCCGGTCATGCCGGCTCGAACACACTCGAGCGCTTCGGTCATCATAGTCCCGTCGCAGAGGGCTGACGTCGCCGCCGGCTCTGAAGCCTGAGACCTAGCCTGTGACGCCCTCGATATGCGCGCCCCAGGATCCCCAGATGTAGATGCAGCTGAACAGGAACAGCCAGACCACGTCGACGAAATGCCAGTACCAGGCGGCGAACTGGAACCCGACGTGATGGTTCGGGGTGAATTGGCCCCTGAAGGCGCGCATGAGGCAGACAAAGAGGAAAATCACGCCGATGATGACGTGCGCGCCATGAAAGCCGGTCGCCATGAAGAAGGTCGCGCCATAGATCGAATTCTTAAAGCTGAACGGCGCGTGGATGTATTCGTAACCCTGGGTGAAGACGAACAACACGCCAAGCGCGATGCCGATTGCAAGGAACAGCTTGAACTGCGGGCGGTTGCCCTCGCGCAGTTCGTCATGGGCGACGTTGACCGCGGCGCTCGACGTCAACAGCACGAATGTGTTCATCAGCGGCAACGCGAGCGGATTGATCACCTCCGTGCCCTTGGGCGGCCAGATCCCGCCGCTGAAATCGAGGAGCCCGTAGGTCTGGGGATCGGCCGGATTGAGCGCGTTCCAGAAGAACGCCCAGAACCAGGCGACGAAGAACATCACCTCGGAGGCGATGAACAGAAGCATGCCGAAGGTCAGGCCATAACGCACAAGCGATGTTGTGATAGCCGCCCTGCGCCTCGGAGACGACGTCGCGCCACCAGCCCGCCATGGTGAACAGAATGCCCGCGACGCCGATGGTCAGAAGCCCGGGCTCCGAAACTCGACCCGTGCATGAACAAGATGAGGCCGAAGGCCGAGAGAAACGCGAATGCCGCGCCGACGAGCGGCCAGGGGCTTGGGTCGACGAGATGAAATCCCGGCCGGTCCGGAAGCGCCGCGTCGGTCATTGTTCGTCTCCCGTTATGGTCATCCCGCGGGCCCAGCGCGATCGGCCGAACGACCAGCCGCCGGCTTCTCGGGCGGCGGAGCGAACAGCGTGTAGGACAGCGTAATCGAATCGACCCTGGCCATCGACGGGTCCTTCTCGAGCGCCGGATCGAGGAAGAACACCACCGGCCATTCGGCGCTTTCGTGCGGGCCGAGATGCTGCGTCGGTGAAGCAGAAGCACGAGATCTTGTTGAAATATCTCCCCGGAGACTTCCGGCGTCACGTTGAATGTGGCGTGGCCTTCCGTCGGCTTGTCGCTGAGATTGCGCACGCGGAAAAAGACCGTGACGGTCTTGCCCGTGCGGACCCGGATCGACTCGCTCTCCGGCTCGAGGCTCCACTCGAGGCCCGGCGCGACATTGGCGTCGAACCCGACCCGCAAAATCCGGTGGCCTTCAGCGTCCGTATTGGCCTTCACCTGCTGCGGCGTGCCCTCGTAACCGGTCGCGCGGCAGAAGGCGGAGTAGAACGGCGCCGCGGCGTAGGTGAGACCGATCATGCGCCACCGCCAACGTCACGCCTCCCACGCCGATCAGGCGATTGTTGCGTCCCGTACGGCCGCCGACAGACACCGTGCGGCCGTCGTGATCGCCCGGAAGCGGTCACGCCGCGCTCCCGTGCCCCACGATGGCCGGCGCATGGTGGTCCTCGTCGCCGAAAATATGCGGCGGCGTCTCGAACGTATGGAACGGCGGCGGGGAAGGCAGCGTCCATTCGAGTGTCGTGGCGCCTGGGCCCCATGGGTTGTCGCCGGCGAGGCGCTTGGCCTTGAACGCCTCATAGAGGAGGTAGACGAACACGATGGTGCCCGTGCCGGCAATGAAACGCGCCGATCGACGACACCATGTTCCACAACGCGTAGGCGTCCGTGTAGTCGACGACGCGCCGCGGCATTCCCTGGAAGCCAAGGAAATGCTGCGGGAAAAACGGCGAGGTTGATGCCGACGAACGATCATCCAGAAGTGCCACTTGGCCAGCCGCTCGTCGTACATGATAGCCGGTCATCTTCGGGAACCAGTAGTAGAAGCCGGCAAAGATCGAAAACACCGCGCCGAGCGACATCGTGTAGTGGAAATGCGCAACGACGTAGTAGGTGTCGTGCAGATATCGCGTGATCGCGGCGTTGGCGAGCACGACGCCGGTCACGCCGCCGACCGTGAAGACGAAGATGAAGCCGATCGCCCACAGCATCGGCGGCCTGAGCGAAATCGAGCCGCCCCACATCGTCGCCAGCCACGAGAACACCTTCACGCCCGTCGGCACCGCGATCACCATCGTGGCGAAGACGAAATAGCGCTGCGTATTCAGAGACATGCCGGTCGTGAACATGTGATGCGCCCAGACGGCGAAGCCGAGGACGGCGATCGCGAGCATCGCGTAGACCATGCCGACATAACCGAAAACCGGCTTCTTCGAGAACGTCGCCACGACCTGGCTGATCGATGCCGAAGCCCGGGATGATGAGGATATAGACCTCGGGATGGCCGAAGAACCAGAACAGGTGCTGGAACAGGATCGGGTCGCCGCCGCCAGCCGGATCGAAGAAGGTCGTGTGGAAATTGCGGTCCGTCAGCAGCATGGTGAGCGCGCCTGCCAGCACCGGCAGCGCCAGCAAGGAGCAGGAAGGCGGTGATCAAGCACCGACCAGGGGAACAGCGGCATGCGGAACATCGTCATGCCCGGCGCCCGCATGTTGAAGATCGTGGCGATGAAATTGATCGAGCCCAGGATCGAAGACGCGCCGGCGAGATGCATCGACAAGATGACGAAGTCGGCAGCCGGACCCGGCGTTCCCACCTGACTGGACATCGGCGGATAGAGCACCCAGCCGCCGCCGAAGCCCCTCATGCCGGGCGAGCCTTCGGCGAACAGAGAACACATGAGAAGCAAGAACGACGACACCAGAAGCCAGAACGACATGTTGTTCAGTCTGGGAAACGCCATATCCGGCGCGCCGATCATGAGCGGCACCATCCAGTTGCCGAATCCGCCCATCATCGCCGGCATGACCATGAAGAAGATCATGATGATGGCGTGGCTGCTGAAGAACACGTTGTACATGTTCTTGGCCGCGTCGGCCGAGCCGTCGCCGGTCAGGATCGCGGAAATCACCGGGAAGACCTGCACGCCCGGGGACATAAGCTCAGCGCGGATCAGGACCGAAAGCGTCGTGCCGATCAGGCCCGCGAAGATGGCGAAGATGAGATAGAGGCGTCCCAATGTCCTTGTGGTTGGTGGAATAGAGATACCGCCGCCACCCGGTCGGAATGTGATGCTCGTGCTCATGCTCATGATGAGCATCGACGTCGTGATGAGAGAAGTCGGTGACGGACGCCATGTTTTTAACGACTCCGGTGATGCATGATCGGCAGGCTCACTAACCGCGCCGACTAGGGATTGATCTCGCGGCGCCGCCGCGACGTCGATTTGGTCCGAGACCGCGAATTGCTTCTTGGCCTGGACGAGCCAAGCCTCGTAATCCGGCTGGCTGAGAACACGGACGTTGATCGGCATGAAGGCGTGATCGATGCCACAGATGTTCGAGCATTGCCCGTAGAACATGCCCTCATGCTCGGCCTTGAACCAGGATTTGTTGAGCCGGCCGGGGACGGCGTCAATCTTCACGCCGAACGACGGCACCGAGAAAGAGTGAATGACGTCCTGCGAGGTCACGTCAACTTCGACCACCTTGCCGACCGGGACGACCATCTCGTGATCGGCCGTGATGATATTCGGCTGGCCGGGCTTGAGGTCCTTTTCCTCGACATAGAGCGAATCGAACGAAAAGCCGCCCTCAGATTTCGGATAGCCGTAGTTCCAGTGCCACTGCGAGCCTGTGACCTTCAGCGTCAGGTCTGGCGCGGGAATGATGAGCTGCTGCGCGAGCAGCCGGAACGAGGGCACCGCGATGACGACCAGAATAAGCGCCGGCGCGACCGTCCAGGCGAATTCGAGCACACCGTTGTGCGTCCGCCGCGAGGGCACGGGATTGGCGGTCTCGTTGAAACGCCACACGATATAGACGATGAGCGCCAGCACAAACAGTGAGATGCCGATGATCACCGGAAGCAGGATCCAATTGTGAAACCAGAAGATGCCGTCGGCATTTTCCGTATTTGCCGGCAAAAACCCGATCTGCACCCGGCTTGGGACCGCCAAAAACTTGCGCCTCGGCCGTCGGCGCGGCGAGCGCAGCCAACAGCGCCGCAGAGGCCCGCCTTGATCGCATTTGAGCGTACGCGCATTACAGACCCATCTCCTTCACTCTCACGCATGTCGTTAGCGCAAACGAAGCGCGATGCGCCAAGCCCCTCGACTCCGTCGCAGCGCAACAATAGACGGCGCGGCGACGTCGTTGACAAATGAAAAATTCTCTCCGTCCGTTTCGGAGCAAGGTCGACCGTGAGACGACAGCGTTTCTTGACGGCTTTCTATCAGGCTCAAGTTCGCCTGTTCGTTCGGCAGCAGCGACAATTTTGTGCTTGGCGGACCGCACTTCGGCGCCCGCAATATGGCGCATGCCTCCTGAGCCTCGAGCCATCGCGTTCGACGCGAAGCCTTAAGGAGACGCGTCATGGCGGATGAAGGCGACGAACAGTCGCCCCGGCCAGTTTCGCTGGCGCTGGCGGCCTTGGCGGCGGTCGGCTGGCTGGCCGCCGGCTTCATCTGGTGGCAAGGCGCGCAGACCCAGTCTTATTTGACTGAGCAGCTGACCGCCACCGAACAGGCGCGCGAATCCCTGGCCTCGGACTTGCAAAACCTCCAAAAGACGGCTGGCGCCGCCGCCGATCTGAAAAAGCAGGCGGCCGACGCCGAGAAGGCGCTATCGGACGCCTCGGCGGCAAGGGCGTCGGCGCAAAACGAGCTCGCCGATCTCACCAAGCAGATCAGCGACGCCAAACTCGCCATTTCCGGCGCCCAGGAAGAGGCGAGCGCCAGGACGCGCGATCTGCAGGCCGTCGACGCGCGGTCTCAAGGACGAAAACGACCGCGTGTCGGCGCTGCAGAGCCAGGACCAGGCCCTTTCGGCTGAACTGGCGCGGCTTGCAGGGCGATGCCGACGCCGCGCGCAAGGCTCTTGCCGACGCTCAGACGCAGACGGCGTCCGCGCAAAAGGAGTTCGAGGCCCTGCAGAGCCAGATCAACGCGGCGACCGCCGAGCTTAACGACCTTCAGGCGCAAGTTCGCGCGGCGAAAGCCGGCAGCGACCAGGCAGCGAACCCGAATCCGTGACGAGGCAGCTCAGCCCAAGAGTTAGCGTATCACCAACGAGAGATTGTGCGGCGCGGCGCCGCGTGTTTAAACAGTCGAACGGATCGGCGGGTTTCAGGGCCGCGCCGGGGACTGACCGCAGCGCGGAGAGGCTTCATGGACCAGCTCGTCACCACGGAGAAACCCGCGCAGCAGCAGGCCGAGATGCGGCCCTATTCCGCAGCGGAGCTCAAGGCGGCGGTGCTGGCGAAACTGACCTACGCCGTCGGCAAGACGCCGGAAGTCGCCACCCCGCGCGACTGGTTTCTGGCGGTGACGTTCGCCACCCGCGACATCATCGTCGGCCGCTGGCTGGAATCGCTGAACGGCGTCTATGTCGACGGGCGCAAGCGCGTCTATTATCTCTCGCTCGAATTCCTGATCGGCCGCCTGTCTGTTCGACGCCATGACCAATCTCGGCGTCGCGCAGCCGATGGCGGAAGCGCTCGACGAACTCGGCGTCAATCTGACGGACTTGCGCAAGATCGAGCCCGACGCGGCGCTCGGCAATGGCGGCCTCGGGCGCCTCGCCGCCTGTTTCATGGACAGCATGGCGACGTTGTCGATCGCCGCGCACGGCTACGGCATCCGCTACGACAATGGCCTCTTTCGCCAGATCATCCGCGACGGCTGGCAGCAGGAAACGCCGGAGGACTGGCTCGTCAACGGCAATCCGTGGGAATTCGTGCGCCCCGAATACAATTACGCGATCGGCTTCGGCGGTTGGGTCGAAATGGTCGAGGACGAGAACGAGCGCAGCCCGCCACGTCTGGCATCCGGCCGAGACGGTCGAGGCGGTCGCCTACGATACGCCAATCGTCGGCTGGCGCGGCCGGCATGTGAACACGCTGCGCCTTTGGTCGGCGCGGGCGACCGACCCGCTGAAGCTCGAGGCCTTCAACGCGGGCGACTATGTCGGCGCGTTTTCCGAGAGAGTGCGGGCCGAGGCGATCTCCAAGGTTCTCTACCCGAGCGACGCGACGCCCGGCCGGCCAGGAATTGCGGCTCAGGCAGGAATATTTCTTCACTTCGGCTTCGCTGCTCGATCTCATTCGCCGCCACATCAAGCAGTGGGGCGACGTGCGCACCCTCGGCGAGCACGCCGCCGTCCAGCTCAACGACACCCATCCGGCGATCGGCATCGCGGAACTGATGCGCATCCTCGTCGACCTCAACAAGGTCGAATGGGACGAGGCCTGGTCGATCACCCAGGCGGTGTTCTCCTACACCAACCACACCCTGCTGCCGGAAGCGCTCGAAACCTGGCCGGTGCCGTTGATGGAGCGCTTGCTGCCGCGCCACATGCAGATCATCTACCTCATCAACGCGGCGCATCTCGACGGCGCGCGACGGCGCGGCTTCGTCGATGCGGGCCTGCTCGCCGACCATTTCGCTGATCGACGAGCATTCCGGGCGCCGGGTGAGAATGGGGAACCTCGCCTTTGTCGGCTCGCACAAGATCAACGGCGTCTCGGCGCTGCACACCGATCTGATGCGCAAGACCGTGTTCCATGCTCTCAATTCGGTCTATCCCGGCCGCATCACCAACAAGACCAACGGCATCACGTTTCGCCGCTGGCTCATCGAGTGCAATCCGGACCTGGCCGACATCATTCGCTCGACTGCTCGGCGAGCGCGCGCTCGACGACTATCATGCGCTGAAAGGCCTTGCCGCGCATGCGGATGATTCTTCGCTGCAGGAGCGCGTGGCTCAGGCGCGGCGGAACCGCAAGGTCGCGCTCGCGCGCGTCATCACCGATCAGCTCAACCTGCGCGTCGACCCGGAAGCGATGTTCGACGTGCAGGTCAAGCGCATCCACGAATACAAGCGTCAGCTGCTCAACCTGCTCGAGACGGTCGCGCGCTATAACGCCATCCGCGCCAACCCGACGATCGACTTCGCGCCGCGGGTCAAGATCTTCGCCGGCAAGGCGGCCGCGAGCTACACCCAGGCCAAGCTGATCATCAAGCTCGCCATCGACATCGCGAAGGTCGTCAATTCGGACCCGACCGTGCGCGGCCTTCTGAAGGTCGTGTTCCTGCCGAACTACAACGTTTCGCTGGCCGAGATCATCATGCCCGCCGCCGACCTGTCGGAGCAGATCTCGACCGCCGGCATGGAAGCCTCCGGCACCGGCAACATGAAGATGGCGCTCAACGGCGCGCTGACCGTCGGCACGCTCGACGGCGCCAATGTCGAGATGCGCGATCTGGTCGGCGACGACAACATCTTCATCTTCGGCCTGACCGCGGCGGAGGTCGAGGCCTCGCGAGCGCAAAGGCATCGATTCGACCGCGCACATCGCGGCCTCCCCGATCCTGCGCGAGGCGCTCGACGAAATCGCCTCCGGCGTGTTCTCGACCGACGACGCCGGGCGCTATCGCGGCCTCGTCGACACGCTCACCCATCACGATTATTTCATGATCTGCGCCGACTTCGACGCCTATTGGGCGGCGCAGATGAAGATCGACGAAGCCTGGCGCGACCGGAAGCGCTGGATGCGCTCGAGCATCCTCAATACGGCCAATGTCGGCTGGTTCTCCTCCGATCGGACGATCGCCGAATATGCAAGAGAAATCTGGAATGCGCCGTTCGTGCCGATAAGCTGAGACGCGAACATGGAGAACATTCATGAGGGAGGAATGGAAGGCGCGCGACCAAGACCTCGATGCGATCGCCGCGGCGCGCAATTCCGATCCTTTCGCGGTGCTCGGGCCGCATCAGACGGCCGCGGGATGGGTCATCCGCGTCTTCGCGCCTGAGGCGATCTCCGTTCGCGCGCTCACCCGCGACGGCAAGCTCCTCGCCGAACTGCCGCGCCGCAAGGACGACGTTTTCGAGGCGCTGATCCCGTCGGCCAAGGAGCGCCCCGCCTATCGGGTCGAAGTCGACGACGGCGCACGGGACGCTATTCGTACATCGACCCCTACGCGTTTGGGCCGGCGCTTGGGCCCGCTCGACGACTATCTGGTGCGAGAGGGCACGCATCGCCAGCTCTACCGCCGGCTCGGCGCCCAGCTCATCCGCCACGAGGGCGTCGACGGCGTGCTGTTCGCCGTGTGGGCGCCGAACGCGACGCGCGTTTCCGTCGTTGGCGACTTCAACCAATGGGACGGCCGGCGCTGTCAGATGCGCCGGCGCTTCGACAGCGGCCTGTGGGAGATCTTCGTCCCCGAACTCGACGGTCGGAGCGGTCTATAAGTTCGAGCTTGTCGGACCCGAACGGGGCGCTGTTGCCGCTGAAGGCCGATCCGTTCGGCTTCGAGGCCGAGCTGAGGCCCTCGACGGCTTCCGTCGTCGCCGACAGCGCCGACTTCTCCTGGACCGACGCCGAATACATGGCCAAGCGCGGCGAGGGCGAACCGCGGCGCAAGCCGATGTCGATCTACGAGGCGCATCTCGGCTCGTGGCGGCGCGGCGAGGGCGGACGGTTTCTCACCTACGACGAGCTCGCCGATCAGCTCATCCCTTACGTCGCCGAGATGGGCTACACCCATATCGAGCTTCTGCCGATCAGCGAGCATCCGCTCGACGAATCCTGGGGCTACCAGCCGATCGGCCTGTTCGCGCCGACGCGCCGCTTCGGCGATCCGGCGGCGTTCGCGCGCTTCGTCGATCGCGCGCACGCCGCGGGCCTCGGCGTCATTCTCGACTGGGTCCCGGCGCATTTCCCGACCGATGAACAGGGACTGGCGCGATTTGACGGCACCGCGCTCTACGAGCACGCCGACCCGCGCAAGGGCTTCCATCCGGACTGGAACACCGCGATCTACAATTTCGGCCGCACCGAGGTCGCCAACTTCCTCTATTGCAACGCGCTTTACTGGGTCGACCGCTTCCACATCGACGGGCTGCGCGTCGACGCCGTCGCCTCGATGCTTTACCTCGACTATTCCCGCAAGGCGGGCGAATGGCTGCCGAACGCCGACGGCAGCAAGGAAAACCGCGAAGCGATCGCCTTCCTGCGCCGCGCCAACGAGCTCGTCTACGGCGGCTTTCCCGGGAGCGGTCACCATCGCCGAGGAATCGACCGCGTTTCCCGGCGTTTCGCGCCCGACCGACCAGGGCGGCCTTGGCTTCGGCTTCAAGTGGAACATGGGCTGGATGCACGACACGCTCGACTACGTGTCGGAAGATCCGATCTATCGCCGCTGGCATCACGACAAGCTGACGTTCGGCCTCCTCTACGCCTTCAGCGAGAACTTCGTGCTGCCGATCTCGCATGACGAAGTCGTGCACGGCAAACGCTCGGTCATCGGCAAGATGCCGGGCGACGAATGGCAGCGCTTCGCCAACGCGCGCGCCTTCTATGGCTTCATGTGGGGCCATCCCGGGCAAGAAGCTCCTGTTCATGGGCCAGGAGTTCGGACAGACGAACGAATGGAACGCCTCGGAATCGCTTCCCTGGTGGCTGCTCGACTATTGGCCGCATCAGGGCGTCCAGGCCTGGATCCGCGATCTCAACCGGCTCTATCGCGAGACGCCCGCCCTCTACGCGCGCGATTGCGAGCCTGACGGCTTCCGCTGGATCGTGGTCAACGACGAGACCCAGTCGGTGCTGGCCTTTCTCCGGCTCGGCGCGCAGAGCGATCCGCCGGTCGCGGTCGTCTGCAATTTCACCCCGGAGCCGCGCTTGGGCTACCGTCTCGGCCTGCCCTATCAGGGTTTCTGGCGCGAGGCGCTCAACAGCGACGCCGGCGCCTACGGCGGCTCCAACACTGGGCAATTTCGGCGGCGTCACGGCCGAGGCGCGCCCCTCGCACGGCTTCCCCGCCTCGGCGACCTTGACGTTGCCGCCGCTCGCGACCCTGTTCCTCGTTTTCAGCCCGCCCCGGCCTGAGGCGGCAGCCTGACGACGGAGTTCGCGATGCCCAAGACTGAAAACGGCAAAGGAGCTGGGCGTTTCGGCGCCCTTCGCCCGCCACGCCATGGCCTATGTGCTCGCGGGCGGGCGAGGCAGCCGCCTGCTCGAGCTTACCGACCGGCGCGCCAAGCCCGCGGTCTATTTCGGCGGCAAGTCGCGCATCATCGACTTCGCGTTGTCGAACGCGCTCAACTCCGGCATTCGCCGCATCGCGGTCGCCACGCAATACAAGGCCCACAGCCTCATTCGTCACCTGCAGCGCGGCTGGAACTTCCTCCGGCCGGAGCGCAACGAGAGCTTCGACGTCCTGCCCGCCTCGCAGCGCGTCTCCGAGACGATGTGGTACCTCGGCACCGCCGACGCGGTCTATCAGAACATCGACATCATCGAGAGCTACGGCCCGCACGTTCATCGTGCTGCTCGCCGGCGATCACATCTACAAGATGGACTACGAGAAGATGCTGCAGCAGCACGTCGAATTCGGGAGCCGACGTGACCGTCGGCTGTCTCGAGGCGTCGCTTGAGGAAGCGACGGCGCTTTGGCGTCATGCATATCGACGAAAAGAACAACATCATCGCCTTCCTGGAGAAGCCCAAGAATCCGCCGCACATGCCCGGCAAGCCCGACGTCGCGCTCGCAGCATGGGCATCTATGTCTTCGAGACGTCGTTCCTGATCGATCTTCTCAAGCGCGATGCCGCCGATCCGAATTCGAGCCATGATTTCGGCAAGGACATCATTCCCTACCTCGTCAAGAACGGCAAAGCGGTGGCGCATCACTTCTCGCAATCCTGCGTGACGTCGAGCGAGGAAGCCAAGCCCTATTGGCGCGATGTCGGAACGGTCGACGCCTATTGGGCCGCCAATATCGACCTGACCGACGTCGTTCCCGACCTCGACCTCTACGATCGCGGCTGGCCGATCTGGACCTATGGCGAGATCACGCCGCCGGCGAAATTCGTCCATGACGTCGACGGCCGCCGCGGCTCCGCGGTCTCTTCGCTGTTGTCGGGAGGCTGCATCGTTTCAGGCGCGTCGCTCAGCCGCTCGCTCATCTTTACCGGGCGTGCGCGTCCATTCCTACACCACGGTTCACGAGACGGTCGTGCTGCCCTACGTCGACGATCGGACGCAACGTGCGGCTCTCCAAAGCGATCATCGACAGCGAAGTGCGCATTCCCGACGGCCTCGTGGTCGGCGAGGATCCGGAGCTTGACGCCAAGCGTTTCCGGCGCACCGAAAGCGGCGTCACGTTGATCACCCAGCCGATGATCGACAAACTCGCGCAATGAGCGGGTTGAAAGTTCTCTCCGTCGCCTCGGAGATCTTCCCGCTCGTCAAGACCGGAGGGCTCGCCGATGTCGTCGGCGCGTTGCCTGCGGCGCTCGCCCGCGAAAACGTCGAGATCAGGACGCTCGTCCCTGGCTATCCCGCGGTCATGGCCAAGCTTGCCGACGCGCAGCCGGCGCATGCCTACGACGATCTGTTCGGCGGACCGGCGCGGATCCTCGCCGGCAAGGCGGCCGGTCTCGACCTGTTCGCGATCGACGCGCCCCATCTCTACGACCGGCCCGGCAATCCCTACCTCGGCCCAGACGGGCTCGACTGGCCCGACAATGCGCAGCGGTTTCGCGGCGCTCGCGCGGGTCGCCGCGGACATCGGCCTCGGCGCGATCGACGCGTTCCGGCCCGCAGGTCGTTCACGCCCATGACTGGCAGGCGGCGCTCGCGGCCGCCTATCTGCAACTACGCCGACCGAGCCGCGGCCCGGCGTCGTCATCACGATCCACAACATGGCCTTCCAGGGCCACTTTCCGATGTCGATCTTCGGCGAGCTGGGCTTGCCGCCGCAGGCGCTGACGATCGACGGGGTCGAATATTTCGGCGGCGTCGGCTATCTGAAAGCGGGCCTGCAGGCTCGTCCGACCGCATCACCACGGTTTCGCCCGACCTACGCGCGCGAGATCCTGACGCCGGAATTCGGCATGGGGCTCGACGGCCTTTTGCGCACCCGCGCGGCGGTCGTGCAGGGCATCGTCAACGGCATCGACGATACGGTCTGGAATCCGGCCACCGACGCCGCGCTGCCGCAGAACTATAGCGCTCTGCGGATCGACATGCGGGTTCGCAACAAGACCGCGCTGCAGACCCGGATGGGACTTGCGCCCGGCGTCGACCGGCCGCTGTTCGGCGTCGTCTCGCGCCTTTCGGATCAGAAGGGCCTCGACCTGCTGTTGCAGGCGCTGCCGGGCGTCATCGCCAGGGGCGGCCAGCTCGCGCTGCTCGGCTCTGGCGAGCCGTGCGCTGGAGGCAGGCTTTACCGCCGCGGCCGCGTCGAGCGCCGGACTCGGTCGGTTGCGTGCTCGGCTACGACGAGAAGCTCGCCCATCTCATCCAGGCCGGCGCCGATTTCATCGTCGTGCCGTCGCGTTTCGAGCCTTGCGGCCTCACTCAGCTCTGCGCGCTTCGATACGGCGCGCCGCCGATCGTCGCGCGCGTCGGCGGTCTCGCGGACACGGTCATCGACGCCAACGAGGCGGCGATCGCCGCGGGCGTCGCGACCGGCGTCCAGTTCTACCCGCCCGCCGTTGAATCGCTGACCTACGCGCTCAACCGCGCTCTCGATATCGCCCGCGATCCGGCGGTGTCGCGGCGGCTCAGGCTCAACGGCATGCGGTCGGACGTCTCCTGGCGCGGCCCGGCGAAGCGATACGCCGCGCTTTATCGCGATCTCGTCAGGCCCGCCGAATGAGCGACCCGAAGGCCGCTCGCGGCGTCTTCGTTTCCGCGCGCGGCCTCGAAGCGGCGCTCGTCGCTGCCCAACGCCGAGAGCGCGTCGCTGTGCGTCTATGACGGCGACCAGGAGATTGTCCGCGCGCCGATGGCGCGCGACGCCGACGGCGTTCTGCGCGGCCTCGCGCCCGGCTTCGGCGCCGGCGCGCGTTATGGCTTCCGCGTCCAGGGCCCTTATGATCCGAAGCGGGGCCTTCGCTTCGACGCCGTCCAAATTGCTCGCCGATCCCTACGCCTGGCGGTTCGACCGTCCCTTCCAGCCTCCATCCCTCGATGTTCAAGTTCGGCGAGGACACCGGCCCGCGACGCGCCGAAAGCGATCGCCGGCGCGCCGCCCGCCGGCGAGCCGGGACACAAGCGCATCGCGCCGGAGGCGCTGGTCATCTACGAGCTCAACCTGCGCGGCTTCTCGCGGCTCAATCCGGCGATCCCCGAAGCTGCGCGCGGCACCTTCGCGGGCCTCGCGCATCCGGCGTCGATCGAGCATCTTGGCAAAGCTCGGCGTCACCGCGGTCGAGATCATGCCCGCCGACCCCTTCATCGACGATCGGCACATGCCTCCTCTCGGGCTCTCGAACGCATGGGGCTATAATTCCGTGGTGTTCGGCTCGCCCGATCCGCGCCTCGCGCCAGGCGGCTGGGCGGAAGTCCGCGCGGCGACCGACGCGCTGCATGCCGCGGGCATGGAGGCCATTCTCGACGTCGTCTTCAACCACAACGGCGAGAGCGACCAGCTGGGGCCGACGCTGTCGTTCCGCGGCCTCGACAATCACGGCCTGGTTCCGGCTCGACCCAAACAATCCGGAGCTCTACATCAACGACACCGGCACCGGCAATTGCCTCGCGCTCGACCGGCCGCTGGTCGTTGAGATGGCGATCGGCGCGCTCAAGCGCTGGATGGTCTATGGCGGCTTCGACGGCTTTCGCTTCGACCTCGCCACCACGCTCGGCCGGCGCGACACCGGCTTCGACCCCCAGGCGCCGTTCTTTCAGGCGCTCGCCGCCGATCCCATGCTCGCCAAGGCGCGCCTCATCGCCGAGCCCTGGGACATCGGCCCGGGCGGCTATCGCCTCGGCCAGTTCCCGCCCGCGTTCGCCGACTGGAACGACCGTTTTCGCGACGCCGCGCGCCGCTTCTGGCGCGGCGACCCGGGGCTGCGCGGCGAGATCGCAACGCGGATGGCGGGTTCGCGCGACGTGTTCCCGCACGCCGCGGCGCCGTCCACGGGCGTCAATTTCGTCGTCGTCCACGACGGCTTCACGCTTCGCGACCTCGTCTCCTACGAGCACAAGCACAACGAGGCCAATGGCGAGAACAATCGCGACGGCACGGACGACAACAACAGCTGGAATCACGGCGTCGAGGGGCCGAGCGACGATCCGGTGATCGCCGAAGTCGCGGTCGCGCGATGAGCGCAATCTGCTCACCGCTGTTGCTCGCCTCGCGCGGAACGCCGATGCTCAGCATGGGCTCGGAGCTCGGCTTCAGCCAGGGCGGCAACAACAACGCCTACGCCCAGGACAACGCGACGAGCGCGATCGACTGGGCCGCCGCCGACGCTTCGCTCATCGCCTTCACGACGCGGCTTATCGCGGCTCGCCGCGCCAATGCCGCGCTGTCGCGCGACGCCTTCCTCACCGGGATCGCCGTTCGACGCGAGCCAGCTTCCCGGACGTCGAATGGCGCGACGCCAACGGGCCGATGACGCAGAGCGAGTGGAACGACGCCGACGGCGCCGTTCTGGTCGCGGTCTTCGCCGACGCCGCAAGAGCGACGGCGTCGATCGCGTCGCCGTCGCGATGAACCGGTCGAACGCAGACGCCGAGCTTCGCTCTGCCCTGCGCCGCGCGCCGGCATGGCGTGGCGCATCCTCATCGACACGCATGATCCTGAAGCGCCCGAGCGCTGGCTCGCGCTCGCCGACCTCGTGCGGCTTCGAGCGCGCTCGTCGCTCATTCTCGCGGAGGCGCGAACGACGGGCGGCGGCCTCAACGCCGGCGCGCCCACCGCCGAAACGATCGACAAGCTCGCCGAGCGCGGCCGGGATCGCCGCGGAATGGTCGGACATTAGCGGCAAGCGCACGATCGTCTCGCCCGAAACCAAGATCGCGCTGCTGTCCGGGCTTGGCCTCGAGGTTGCGAGCGAAGCCCAGGCGCGCGACAGCCTGACGCGCCTCATCGATGAGACGCAGCGCCGCCGCCTGCCCTTCTCGCTCGTGCTGCGCGCCGACCAGCCGCTCGTCGCGCCGTCTGCGCGACATGCCGCGGCGAAGCGGATGCGCGGATCGAGCGCGAGGACGGCGCGGTCGCCGAATGGTCGATCGAGGCCGCCGATGGCGCCGCGGCGTGACCTGCGCGGACGGACGCTCCGTCTCCGAGCGCGCAATCGCGCTGCCGACGCTGCCGATCGGGCGCCATCGTCTCATCGTCGACGGCGTCGAATGCGCGCTCACCGTCGCGCCGCCGCAGGCCTACAGCCCAACGTCGGCCTCACGCAAGCGCTTTGGCGCGGCGGCTCAGCTCTACGCCCTGCGCCGCGCGGACGAGAGCGGTCGCGACCAGGGGATCGGCGACTTCTCCGCGCTCGCGATCGCGGGCGAACAGGCAGGCCAAGCCGGCGCGGCCTATCTCGGCGTCAGCCCGCTGCATATGCTGTTCCCGCGCGACCGAGGCCGGGCGAGCCCCTATTACCCATCGGATCGCCGGTTTCTCGATCCGATCTTCATCGACGTGCTCGACGATTCGGGCCTCCCGCGCGATGAGGCGCTCAACGCCGCGCTCGCCTCGCTGGCGCCCCGGTTCACGGCCGCGTCAACGACAAAATCGGTCGAGTACGAAGAGGTATGGCTCGCCAAGCACGCGGCGCTTCAAGCGAGGAGCGCGGCCTTTCTGCGCCTCCGCACCGCGCGGCCAGGCGATCCGCTCGATCGCCGACTACCATGCCTTCGCAAGATCCGGCGGCGACGCCCTGCGGCGTTTCGCCGCCTTCCAGGCGGCGGCCGAGGGAGACGCCGGCGGGAACTGGCGGCTCTGGCCACAGGGTCTGCGCGACGGCGATCCCAAGGCGATCGACCACGCGATCGAGCGCAACCGCAACAGGATTCGAGTTCGCCCTCTTCTGCCAATGGCTCGCCGACCGCCAGCTTGGGCGGGCCGCCGCACGCGCGCGCGGAATCGCGGGCTGGAGATCGGCCTCTATCGCGATCTTGCGGTCGGCGCGGCGCCGGACGGGGCGGAAGCCTGGGCGCATGCGGGCGCGCTGGCGCACGGCGTCACGGTCGGAGCGCCGCCCGATCCGTTTTCCGTCCAAGGGCAGAACTGGGGCCTGCCGGCGCCCAATCCGCTCGCCGGCGCGCGCGAGGGCTGGGCTTCAGTCAGCGCCGTCTACCGCGCCAACATGCGCCACGCCGGCATGCTGCGCATCGATCACGCGATGGGCCTGCAGCGCCTGTTCCTCATTCCCGACGGCGCGCGTCCGGCGGAGGGCGCCTATCTCTCCTATCCGCTTGACGATCTCATCGGCCATATCGCGCTCGAAAGCGAACGCGCGCAATGCATGGTGGTTGGCGAAGACCTCGGCACCGTCGCCGAGGGTTTCCGCGATCGGCTGACGCGCGCCAATATCGACGGGCATGCGGGTGCTGTGGTTCGAGCGCAAGGGCGTGGAGTTCGTGCCTCCTGCGTCCTATCCGCCGACTTCGGTCGCCTGCGTCGCGACGCACGATCTCGCGACGCTGGCGGGCTGGTGGCAGGGCGCCGACATTGCCGAGCGGCTTGCGCTCGGCCTTTTCACACTGGCCGAGGCGGGCGACGCGATCGCCGAGCGGCGCGAGGAGAAGCGCGCGCTTCTGCGCGCGCTTGCTCGCAGCCGGCCTCACAGTTTCGCAGAGGGAGGACGGGCCCGCTTCCTGACGACACAGCGGCGGCCGTCCATGCGCTGATCGGCGGTTCAGCGCTCGATCTTCGCTCATGCGCAGTTCGACGACCTTGTCGGCGAAACGGTCGCGACCAATTTGCCTGGGACGGATCGCGAGCGCCCCAACTGGCGCCTCAAGTCGGGCCCGGATGTCGCCGCCGCCTTCGCCAGCCACCGGGCGCAGGCGATCCTCGCGGCGCTGGCCAAGGGGCGGGTGTAGCGGCCGCGCTGATCGGCTGCCGCCAATCAGCCTTCGAAGAAACCAGGCGCCGCGATACGAAATCCTCGAGTTCCCGCAGCACTGACCCCGATGCGCCCGCGTCGCCTCGGCCGCGCGTTCCGGGCGGCGTCCGGCAATCGCCTCGAAGATCGCTCGGTGCTCGGCGTGTTCTTGTCGACCAGCATGGTCGGCAAAACGCGCGGCCCTTTTGACGGGTCAAGCCTCGCGATCTAAAAGGCGGCAAATTCGCATTTGCCGGAACCCGTGACATGATTCTGCGCTCTCTCGACCTCGAAGCCCTGAAGGCGACGCCGGTGATCCGGCAGCCGTTCGAATATTTCGTCGTGCCCGGCTTTGTTCGGCCAGAGGCGCGCGCGAAAATCAACGCCGACTATCCGAAGATCTCCGAGGGCGGAAGCTTTCCCGTCGCGCAGCTTTCCTATGGCCCAGCGTTCCGCGAATTCCTGGCCGAATTGGAGAGCGACGAATTCCGCGAGGCGTTCGAGGAGAAATTCGGCCTCGAGCTCGCCGGGCGGCCGACCACGACGACGGTTCGCGGTCAGTGCAGCCCGAAGGACGGACGCATCCATACCGATACGAAGAGCAAGATCATCACGGTCCTCATTTACATGAACCCTGCTTGGGAGAATTCCGGCGGCCGCTTGCGCCTCCTGAAATCGGCCGACAACCTCGACGACATGATCATGGAAGTGCCGCCGACCGAGGGAACGCTGCTCGGCGTTCAAGCGGGCCGACAATTCGTGGCACGGGCACAAGCCCTTCGCCGGCGAACGCCGGGTCATCCAGTTCAACTGGGTGACTTCCGAAGGCGATCGCCGGATGGCGATGCTGCGCCACCATGTGTCGGCGCCGCTGAAGCGCCTGTTCGCCGCGATGCGGCCGAGCGCGGCCTGAACGGAGCCTCCGAGAAGCCGGAACCGCACCGGCGTCATAAGACACTGGCGGCAGCGTGAGTTTTCTTTCGCTCGCCTTGCTGTCAACCGGCGCTTTCATTTCGACGAATATCGACGACTTGTTCCTTCTGGTCGGCTTCTTCTCCGACCGAAGCTTCTCTCGGCGCCATATTTTCGTGGGCCAGATCCTGGGCATGGCGGCGATTGTTGCGATCAGCTTGGCGGCTGCAGCGGCCGCTCTAGCGATTTCGCCCGCGTATGTGGGCTTGATAGGCGTCGCGCCCATCGTCATCGGAATAGGAAAGCTGCTGCGCCTTGGGAAGACTGAGGAAGAAAGACAGCCGGCCGCCGTCGGAATTCTTCAGGTCGGGACCGTCACGGTGGTGAACGGAGGCGACAACATAGCCGCCTATGCGCCGATCTTTGCAACTCAAGGGTCTCAGGAAATAAGCGTGACGATAGCGATCTTCGCCGTGCTGACGCTCGTTTGGTGCTTCGCCGCGTTGTGGCTGGTCAGGCGCACGGCATTGGGGAAGCCGCTACGGCGTTACGGACACGTTCTCTTGCCCTTCATTCTGATCGGACTTGGCCGCCTCATTCTCTATAGGTCGGGCGCGCTTCGCCTCGCCGCGAGATGGGCGCCCAGTCTGCTCTAAGCCTTCCGCGCCGCCCAGACCTGCCGATATACGGCGCTGATCTCGTCGGCCTCGCGGTCGCGGCTGAACGCGCTGACCACGCGAGCGCGCGCACGCTCGCCCATCGCCTCGATGCGTTCAGGATCGCGCATGAGCGGCTCGAGCGACGCGACGAGCGCGTCGACGTCGTCGACCGGCGCGAGAACGCCGTCGTCTCCGTCCGTGATGATCATTTCCGCCGCGCCGGCGCGCGTCGCGACGACGGCGTCGCCCGCCGCCATCGCCTCGAGTATGGTCGAGTCCGAACCCCTCGACCCGGGAGGCGAACACATAGATCGAAATCCTCTGATACCAGAGCGGCACTTCCTCGATCGGCAATTCGCCCAGGAAACGGATGCGCTCAGTGAGGCCCGCAGCGGCGATCTGCTGCTTGAGCCCCTCGACAAAGGGCAGATTGTCGACGGTCGTGAGCCCGATCACGACCGCGGAGAAATCTGGATATTGCGGCAACAGCCGGCACATCGCCTCGACGAACAGATCGCTGCCCTTCTGCCGTCGCACGCGGCCGAACGTTCCGATCCCGTACTTTCCGGGCAGGCCCGTTTCGGCGAAGGCCGCGAGCGCGATCGTCGGGCGGGCAGTAGAGATCGACGTCGATGCCGTGAAGGATCACAGTCGCCGGGCGCCGCAGAAATTGCGCCGCGATCTCGCTCGTCGCGATCACCGCATCCATTCGGCCGATGAGGAAGTGGGTGAGCCAGGTTTTCTTGCGCTGGGAGGCCGAATTGAAGATCAGCGCAAAGCCGTAGCCGAACAGGTTCAGGAACAAGTCCGGCGAGCATTTCGACATTGCGGCGCGCGTGCCAGATGCGGACCTTGCCATGCGCCGGCGGACGGAAGCGCAGACGCACAAGGTCGCCAAGGCTCAAGGCCGCGATACCCTCCGGCTGATCGGGCCCACACCACGCCGCGCGCCACCGCTTGGCGATCAGGGGCGCGATTGTGCGGTTGACCGCCGTGCCGCCCGAATAGCGCCAGTTCAGATTGGGAATGACGACCTCGAGCGCGTCGAGGGCCTCGTCATCGAATTGCCGGCTCATCCCGCCTCGCCCGACCGCATCGCTCCCGAAGAGAGCGCTGCTCAACGCTCCGTTCGCGCGTTATACAATTGCCGATGGATCGATTCGGTCATGAGAGAATACATGGCGCCGGTCGCCGCGTGGATGAAGCCCGCCCAGCCGCATAGGAAAAACCGGTTCCAAAAAAAGATGCGCAGGAAATAAATCGGCGGATTGAACACGAGCTTGAGCGTCGACGGCTTCCGCCCCTGCTTCAGCCGCTGCTCGGCCTTGAGCCGCGCGTAGGTGATTTCCTTTTTCATCTGCTCGTACAGGGGCAGGCTGCGCTCGTGCCTGAGCAGCCCGTCGCGCGCGATGGGCGTCTCGCCATGGTCGGCGACAAGGCCCTCGTGCACGATGAGAGCGGGATCAAAGCGCGCCCTGCCCCGCCGCACGAGCCGCAGGATGTGCTCAGGCCTTGTCCAGCGGCTAACCGGCTTCGCCTGCCCGTAGAGCGTGAGCGAGCGGCGCACCTTCCAGCCCGACACCGACTCGTCGGCCGCCATGAGGCGCGGCAGCGAGGCCCGCAGATCATCGTCAAGCCATTCGTCCGCGTCGACGCTGACGATCCAAGGCTCTTTCGTCTGGTCGAGCGCGAACTGCTTCTGCAGCGCGTAGCCGAGCCACGGCTGATGGATGAACCGAATCGGGAAAGCCGCGGCGAACAAAATCGTCGACGATCGCCGGCGTCGCGTCGGTCGAGCCGGAATCGACGACGACAATCTCCGCGCAGTCGCGCAGGCTCTCCAGGCACTTGCCGATGCAGGCCGCCTCGTTGAGGCAGATCACGGCTGCGCTCAGGGCAAGCGCGCCGCTCGCGCGGCGCGTCGGAAGGCCGGACGGGAGACCGAGTCGCGGGATCGGTTAGAGCCATTTCGCCTTCTGTTTTGCGCGGCGCCGGCCGAGATCCGGGCGTTCGGTTCGCCGACTCCGAGGCGCGCCAAGGATTCTGCCGATATCTGACATTTGCTCAGAGGTGGCAAGTTCGCCGGCTCGCTCGCTGGCGCTGCGGCGCGCAAACGGCGGCCCGCTTGCGCGCCCCGGCGCCCGTCACCATATCGCCGCAATGATCGAACCCTCCCCATCTCCCATCCCGGTTTTGACCCTCGATTCCGACAGCCCTTGGTCAAGGGCCCGGGGCTCCGTCCGCGCCCAACGACGCGGCCCTGCTCGACGACTATTCGCGCGTCGTGAGCGACGTCGTCGACCGCGTCGGCCCGAGCGTGGTGCGCATCGACGTGCGCAAGCAACGGCCGCAGCGCCGGCTCCGGCTCCGGCGTCATCATTTCCTCCGACGGTCTCGCGCTCACCAACAGCCATGTCGTGCAGGGCTCGCGGACGGTCAGTCTCACCACGCTCGAAGGCCGCGAGCTTCAGGCGCGCGTGCTCGGCGACGATCCCGACACGGATCTTGCGCTTCTCAGGGTCGAAGCCGACGTCTCGCTGCCGGCGGCGAAGCTCGGCGACAGCGCCAAGCTCAAGCGCGGCCAGATCGCGATCGCCATCGGCAATCCGCTCGGCTTCGACGCGACGGTGACCGCAGGCGTCGTTTCGGCGCTCGGACGCTCGCTGCAGTCGCGCACCGGCCGGATGATCGAGGACGTGGTGCAGACCGACGCGCCGCTCAACCCGGGCAATTCGGGCGGTCCCGCTGGTGTCCTCGGCGGGCGAGGTGATCGGCATCAACACCGCCGTCATCATGGGCGCGCAGGGCATCTGCTTTGCGGTCGCTTCGAACACCGCGAGTTTCGTCGCTGGCGAGATCGCGCGGCACGGGCGCGTGCGGCGCGCCTATATCGGAGTCGGCGCCGCGACGCTCGCGATTCCACGCCGCATCGCGCTCAGGCTCGGCTTCGAGCAGGCGACCGGCGCGCGGCTCCTCACCGTCGATCAGGCGGGGCCGGCCGCTCACGCGGGGCTGTTGACGGCGATCTGATCATCGCGCTCGACGGCAAGCCGGTGACGAGCGTCAGCGACCTCGTGCGCGCGCTCGACGCCGACAAGATCGACCGCACCGTCAGCGTCGATTTTCTGCGCCGATCGGAACAGCTCAGGGTTTGGATCGGACCGGTGGAGCGCCGCGCTGGCGGCCGCTTAGGTCGTCAGCTCACGCTCGCGTCTTCGGAGGCCTGAGCGGTCCCGGAAGGGCCCCTCGGCCTCCTCCTCGAGCGCCTGCTCGTGAGAGCGGATGAAGCGGGCGGCGAAGACCGCGCCGATCACGGCGACGATGAGGGCGGCGACGCCCGACCGGCCGCGCGTAATGTTCGAAGGCGCGGCCGAGCAGGTAGCCGCCTAGCGCCGAAGATCGTCGCCCAGACGACTCCGCCCGCCGCATTGAAGAGAAAGAACTCTTCCCAATTGTAGCGATTGACGCCGGCGAGAAACGCCGCGAAGGCGCGCAGCACCGCGACGAAGCGGCCGAAGAAGACGATCTTCCCGCCGTGCTTGAGAAATAGATATTGCCCGACCTTGAGCCGCTTCTCATCGAGCCGGATATAGTGCCCGAAGCGATAGATGAGCGGAAAGCCGAACTCGCGCCCGATCCAATAGCCGCAATTGTCGCCGATGATCGCGCCCGCGGCCGCCGCGCCGATCACCCAGTAGATCTTCAGCGTGCCCGGAGGCCGCGAAGATCGCGGCGGTGACCAGAACGGTCTCGCCAGGCATCGGAATGCCGGCGCTTTCCAAGGCGACGATCAGGAAGACCGCGAAATAGCCGTAAGTCGCGACGACGTGCTGCAGATGCGGGACAAGCTCCATGTCAAGGCGACGCCTTGACCCCGGTCAAGCGGCGCGCGTTGGCGCGCACTTTGCGCCGCGCGGGCGCCGACGGCGGCCTCGGCGATGGCGGTAAGACCCGCCGAAACGTCGTTGGGCGTACGCACGCCGCCGAACGCGGCCTTGATGAAGAAAGCGCCCCAGGCCATCTGCGCCGCGAAAGCGCCTTCGATCGTTGCGTCGATCTTCTCCTGCACCATGAGCCGCGCTTCGCGTGCCTTGTCCGATTGCCGACCGCCGGGCGCGAGCAGGTTCTGGGTGCGAGCGGCGATGGTCAGCGCGGCGTCGGCGCCGGCCTGCGCGTTGGCCTTGGCGATGGCGAGAGATCGCCTGGCGACACGTCGCGAAACCATTCAGCTTCTCCAGTCGGCGCCCGGCGCAACACTCGGGAACAAGGAACCGTTCCGGGCCGCGCACCATGGGGGAAGTTCTGCGCTGCGGCAAGTGTCGGACGCCTCGCGTCAGCTCAGCGGCTCGATGCGGTACTGAATGAAGCCCGTGCGCACGGCGACCGCGTCGTAGAGCCTGCGCGCGACGGCGTTGGTCTCGTGCGTGTTCCAGTACACGCGCGCCGCGCCCGCTTCTCTTGCCGCGTCCACGACCGCTGCGATCAGCGCCCGGCCGACGCCGCCGCCTCTGATCGCCTCGTCGACATAGAGGTCCTGCAGATAGCATTGCGAATTGAGCAGCCACGTGCTGCGTTGAAACAGATAGTGGGTGAAGCCGATGAGCTCGCCGCCGCGCTCGGCGACGAACGCGTGCACTGGCTCGAGGGGATCGAAAATGCGCGCGAAGGTCGCGTCGGCGACCTCGTCGCTCCACTGAGCGCGATAGAAAACGAGATAGGCGCGCCACAGCGGCTCCCATTGCGCGCGATCCGCGCGCTCAATCGCGCGCACTCTGAAATCCGGCAATCCGCCGCCCTCCCCGCTCAATCCGATCCGCGATCGCGCAAGCGCTGAAGGATCGATGGTTCGCGCCGTCTTGACAAGCAGGGTGTAAGGCGACTGCTTTGCCCGCGCCGACCGACCTCGTCGGCCATGGAGCCCCAGATGACCCGCTCGCCCTTCATTCTCGCCGGCGTCGCCGCGCTTATGGGCGCGGCTGGCGTCGCGCTGGCGGCCGCGGGCGTCCACGCGAACGGCGGCGAGCTCGCGCAGAGGGGCGCGCTTTTTCTCCTGCTGCACGCCTGCGCAGCGCTCGCGATCGCCGCGCATGCACGGATCGCGAGCCCGTCGTGCGCGCGCGCTGGTGATTGTCGGCTTCGTCATGGAGGCGGGCGCGATCCTGTTTTCCGCCGAGCTCGCCATGCATGTCTTCACTGGCGAGCGCATCTTTCCTTTCGCCGCGCCGATCGGCGGCACGACCATGATAGTGTCCTGGATAGCGCTGGCGGTCGTATTTGCGAGCGCAAGCCGGCGCGCAGGTTGACGTTTCGCACGGGCGGCGCGCAGCGGTCGAGCTGGTTCGAAAGCCTCTCGGCGCGCGGGACCAATCGCGAACTCGTGAGTTTGCGCGGGTTGACGGGGGCGTTGACCAAGCCTAGCTTCCGCGCCGTCTAGGGACTTTGCGTTGGAGCGATTGCAGGAGGATATCATGCAAGCGAACCTCGGACGCGGCAAGCCCGCGTTTTCCATGCCTAGCCTCGGCCGCTCGGTCGCGGTTTTGGTCGGCGCGCCGCTGATCGCCACAATCGCGTTCTGCGCCCCGGCGCTCGCAGCCTGCGGCGTAAGCCATCCCGCGGGCGTTCACGCAGCGTCGACCGGCGTCAGCGGCGTTCATGCCTCGACAAGCAGGACGGCGGCGACAAGTACGGGAAGCGGCGGAAGCGGAACGCTCGGGTGTCGCAAGCGGATCCAGCGCCACCGCGTTGCGCGGCCTGCCGGTCGCCAGCTCGGGCCGGGTGATCGAGACGGGCGCCCATACCGCGCACGCGGCGACGACGTCTAGAAATGCAGCGACGAAGCTCTCGAACGCGAGCGCCCATTTGCGCGGCGTTAGGTCGCCCCATCACGCCTGAGGCGCGGCTAGTCCCGCACGAACTCGAACCTGTCGACGTCGACCAGCCCCATGTCGGTGATCTTGAGATGCGGGATCACCGGCAGCGGCAGGAAGGCGACCTGAAGGAACGGCTCGGCGAGCGTCACGCCCAGGCCCTTGGCCGCCGCGCGCAGCGGGATCAGCGCCTCGCGCACCTCCTCGAAGCTCCTGAGGCTCATGAGGCCCGCCACCGGCAGCGGCAGTTCGGCGACCACCTTGCCGTCGCGCGCGACCGCGAATCCGCCCTCGATCTCGCGCAGGCGATTGACCGCCACCGCCATGTCGACCTCGTCCGCGCCGACGACGCACAGATTATGGCTGTCGTGGCCGACCGACGAAGCGATCGCGCCGCGCTTCATGCCGAAGCCTTTGACGAAGGCCGTCGCGTGGTTGTCGTTGACGCCGTGGCGCGCGACGACCGAGACCTTGACCACGTCCTGGTCGAGATCGACGCCGCGCTCGCCATTTTTGAACGGCAAGCGTCACCGGAACGCGGTCGGTGATGATCTTGCCCGGAATGACGCCGATCGCCTGGGTCGATGGCCCCTGCCCCCGCGCGACGAAATCGCCGCGCTCGACCCGGCGCGCCTTGACGCTTTCGCGCCCGACCGGCGCGAGCGAAGCGCGCGCGGCGAACAGAGCGTCGTCCACCACGCGGCCCCGCGCCATCGTCATCGAGACGGCGCAATGTTCGAGGTCGTCGATGACGACGAGATCGGCGCGCCAGCCGGGCGCGACCAGGCCGCGGTCCCTGAGGCCGAAGATGCGCGCCGCCGAAATGGTCGCGGCGCGATAGGCGGCGAGCGGCGGCGCGCCGAGCTTGATCGCCGTGCGGATCATGAAATCGAGATGGCCTTCCTCCGCGATGTCGAGCGGATTGCGGTCGTCGGTGCAGAAGGCGATGAACGGCGAGTTGCGCTCGGTGATGATGGAGCTCAGCGCGTGCAGATCCTTGCACACCGAGCCTTCGCGGATCAGGAGCTGCATGCCCTTGGCGAGCTTCTCCTTTGCCTCGGGAAGGTTGGTGACCTCGTGGTCGGTGCGCACGCCCGCGCTCAGATAGCCATTGAGAGCGGCGCCGCTGAGCAGCGGGCTGTGTCCGTCGATCGGCCGGGTCTGGAACGCCGCGAGCTTGGCGAGGCATGACGGGTCGCGCGCCAGCACGCCCGGAAAGTTCATGAATTCGGCGAGGCCCAGCACCTTCGGATGATCGGCGAGCGGCAGGAGATCGGCGGCCTCGAGCCGGGCGCCCGGAGGTCTCGAGCGCCGTCGCCGGAACGCAGCTCGAAAGCTGCACGCGCAGATCCATCGCCGTCAGCATCGCCGCGTCGAGAAAATAGCGCAGGCCAGTGAGCCCAAGCACGTTGGCGATCTCGTGCGGATCGCAGATCGACGTCGTGACGCCATGGCGCAAGCACGCAGCGGTCGAATTCGAGCGGCGTGAGGAGCGAGGATTCGACGTGGCAATGGGTGTCGATGAAGCCGGGGACGATCGACCTTGCCGCGGACGTCGATCTCGCGCGCGCCTCGGTATTCGCCCATCGTTCCGACGATGCGGTCGCTGCAGATCGCAACGTCGCTCTCGATCGAGTTCGCCGCCGACCAGATCGAAAATCCGGCCGCCCTTCAGCACCAGGTCCGCCTGGGCGAGGCCCTGCCCCTGCTCGATGGCGCGCGAAGAAAGGCGATGGCGTCGCTCATGCGGTGTCTCTTTGCAAACTCAGCGCGAAAGTCTTGAGGCATTGTTTCAGGCTTGCTGAGCCCGCTCAAGCGATCCCTACGCCGACGTCCGAGACGAGGCGCGTCGCGGAAGTCGATTCCGCTTTGACGCCGATCCGCGAATCGTCGTCTCCTCGGCCATGCTCGCGCCGATCCTCTCCATCCAGTCGCATGTCGTCTATGGCCATGTCGGCAATTCGGCGGCCGTGTTTCCTCTGCAGCGGCTCGGGCGCGAGGTCTGGCCGCTGATGACGGTGCAGTTCTCCAGTCATGTGGGCTATGCCGGCTGGCGCGGTCGCGCCTTCGACGCAGCGATGATCGACGATTGCCTGAGCGGATTGGAGGCGATCGGCGTGCTTCCGCGCTGCGCCGGGTCTTCTGACCGGCTATCTCGGCAAGGCGGAGATCGGCGAGGCGGCGCTGCGGGCGCTTGAGCGCATTCGCGCGGCCAATGGCGCTGCGGCCTACGCCTGCGATCCGGTGATCGGCGATGTCGGGCCGGGAGTCTACGTCGCCGCGGGCGTCGGCGAATTCTTCCGCGACCGCGCCCTTCCGCTCGCGACCATCGCCACGCCAAACGCCTTCGAGCTTGAATGGCTGACCGGCGAAGCGGTGAACAGCCTTCAGGCGGCGCGGCGGGCGATCGCCGCGTTGCGCGCCCGGGGGCCGCGGGTCGTGGCGGCGACGTCGCTCCAGCTCGACGACACGCCTGCCGGCGCTCTCGACATTCTGGCGGGGGACGAAACCGGCCTCTGGCGGGTGCGCACGCCGAATTTGCCGATCGTCCGTCAACGGCTCCGGCGACGTGTTTGCCGCGCTCTTCTTTCATCATTGGCTCGAGACGCGCGACACACGCGCGACGCGCTGTCGCGCGCCGCGTCGGCGCGTTTACGCGGTCGTGAAGGCGACTCTGGCCGCGGGCTCGCGCGAATTGAGCCTGATCGCTGCTCAAGACGAGTTTATTCGGCCCGTCGCAACTTTTTGCGGCGGAACCCGTTTGATCCCCGGAACCCCACATTTACTTTTTCTGCACATCGGCGCATGAGTGAACCGAATCCGGTGTACAGTGGGGCGAGTGAGAGGGGAGCGTTCATGACACATCCAGTCAGTCTCTGTAGGGGCCGCCGCGCTCGGCATCGTCCTCGCATCGTCCTGCGCTGCAGGCGCAGACGGTCCATCACCGCGCCCACCACCCGGCCGCGGCCGGGCATGCAGATTACCGTCCGCAAGGGCGTCGAGCCATGGCTGACCCTCGGCACCTGGGCCCCTGTTGGCTCGCGCCAGGGCTACGTTCTTGACACGCTAAGCCAGCCTCAGGCTCAGCGTACGGCCAATCAAGAGACAATTCAGGGCGTCCGCGGCATCGATCGGCTGCCGAACGATCTGTCGCTTGCCCGGAGCGAACCGGCCGTTGCTTATCGTCTCCGCGCCTGGCTTAAGCGGGCCATGGCTGGATTTGTATTAGCCAGACCCGCCGCACCCTAGAGGAGCGCTGCGGGGCCCGGGACGCTGATGACGCGCCGGTTTGAAACGCTCGATGTGTTCACCGAGACGGCGCTGGCTGGCAATCCGCTTGCGCTGGTTCTCGACGCCGAAGGTCTCGACGACGAGCGCATGCAGGCGATCGCCGCCGAGTTCAACCTCTCCGAAACCGTATTCGTCTTCGAACCCAGGAACGCCATCAACAGCGCGCGCGTGCGGATTTTCACGCCGAAGCGCGAATTGCCGTTCGCCGGCCACCCAACCGTTGGAGCCGCGGCGCTGATCGCGCACCGGCGCGCGGGCGACCTGCTCGCCGCCCAGGATCTCAGGATCGTGCTCGAGGAGCCGATCGGCGACGTCGTGTGCGTCGCGCGTCGGCGCAAAGGCCAAGCGCTCGCCGCGTATTTCGAACTGCCGAAGCTGCCCGAACGGCTTGACGCCGACGCCCCCGTCTACGGTGGAAATCGCCGCTGGCTTGGGGCTTCAGCCCAAGGACATAGGCTTCGAGGGGCACAGGCCGAGCCTCTATCAGCGCCGGCGCGCCCTTCTGTTCATTCCGATCCGCTCGCTCGAGGCGATCGGACGCGCCGCGCCCGGCGTGATCCCCTGGGGGACCAAGGATGGCCCGGCCGCGTATCTCTATACGCGCGAGACCGCGCGCGAAGGGTCGGCCTATCACACGCGCATGTTCGCCAGCGCATGGGGGGTGATCGAAGACCCTGCGACCGGCAGCGCGGCCGCAGCGTTCGCCGGCGTGGTGCAAGCTTTCGACCGCCCGCCAGACGGCGAGCACATGCTGACCATCGAGCAAGGCTTCGAGATGGGAAGGCCAAGCACGATTGCGCTCGGTCTCGTCATCGAAGACGGCGCTCTCGCTTCTGCGACGATCGGCGGCTCAGTCGTCATCGTCAGCAGCGGCTCGCTCGATCTTTGAGCGAACACGTTCGCCTTCTTAAGGTCGGCGGGCTCGACCTCACCTTCGAGGCCTCGCGCTGGGCGTTCGCCGAACGCCAGGCGGTCAGCATCGCAACGCATTGGGCGCGGCTGACCAAGGCCAAGCCGTCGCTGTTCAATGGCCGGGTGCTGCTTCTCGGGCGGCGCGAGCTGGAGACCGGTCACGACGGCGTGCTGAGACTCAGGGGCGTCTTTTTCGAGACCGACTATGCTGACTTCGTCGCCTGGGCCGAATTCGACCATCCGGGCGAACGAGTCGATAATTGCTTTCGATGGCTGCGCTCCGCTGCGCCGACGGGGCGTTCCTGCTCGGCGAGATGGCGCCGCATACCTTCAATGCGGGCCAGATCTATTTCCCCGCCGGAACGCCGGATCCCAGCGACGTCTTCGACGACAGGGTCGATCTCGAGGCCAGCGTGCGCCGCGAATTGTTCGAAGAGACCGGCGTGGACGCCAGCGAGACGATCATGGCGCCAGGCTGGACCCTGGCGCTCACGCCCCAGCGTATCGCCTGCATGAAGCTGATGACGCTTCCACTGCCCGCCGCCAGCGCAAAGGCGCGGGTCGAGGCCTATTTGGCGCAGGATCCCCATGCCGAGTTTTCGCGAATGCATATCGTCCGGGGCCCGGGCGATATCGACGAAACGCGGGTGCCGATCTTCGTCGCCGACTACCTGCGCGCTACGTTTGCTCAAAGGTCGGACGGATAACCCTGACGCTTCTCAGCGGGTGCAATCATGGGACTTCGCCTCGGCGTCGCGTCCGGCCGCGCAGGCCTTCGAGGCAGCGTCCGTGTCGCGCTTGATCTGATTGTAGGCCGACTGGGCGACATGGCCCGTGGACACAGCGGGCGATCTTTGTCGGACAGTCCGTGCCTTCCGGCAACTGGAAGCCCGGAGGGGTTACCGCAATCGACCCGGCGTCGGGGGAGCCGACGCTTGCGGCGCCGGCGCGTTGCAATTCCGCCTTCCACCGCTTGGTCATCGTTAGTAAGAGGATTATGGGCGGCCGATGCCGCACATTTCACCGGCGTCAGGGAGCGGTCGCTTTGGCGGCGGTTACTCGTATACAATGCACACAACGCGACCGCCGCCTTCGCGGAATTCGGGTGGGAATGATCCTTTGAGGAGGATGAGGCCAATGACGGTTTCGCGTCCCGCTTTTCGCGCGTTCCTCGCCGCAATCGGCGTCTCGCTCGCGATCACCGCTGGCGTGGCGGCGCCGTCTGAGCCTGCGGACGAGTTCTGGCCCGCGCTCAAACGCGACCTGTTCCAGAACCGTGAGATTTCAGAGAGCTCCGACTTCGTAGCGCTCGACACCCCCATCAGGGCCGAGGACGCCGCGTTGGTGCCAATGACGATGTCGGTGCGACAGCCGCCGGGCGATTCCCGGCGAGTGGTCAAGATGAGTCTCGTCATCGACGAGAATCCCGTGCCGCTGGCGGGAGCCTTCACCCTCGGCGACAAAGGCGGCGTCGTGCAGATCGAGACCCGGGTGCGCGTCAACGCAGACACCTATGTCCATCTCGTCGCCGAACTGAGCGACGGCAGCCTGAGCGAATCCAAGCGATACGTGCATGCCGCCGGCGGCTGTTCGGCGCCGTCGACCAAGACGCTCGACGCGCTAGGCTCGTCGCTCGGTCAGCTGAAATTCCGCCTGCTGACGGACCTCGTGCGCGGCCGACATACCGCGGTGGTGATGATCCGCCATCCGAATTTTACCGGCATGCAGATGGATGATAGCACACACGATTATACGCCGGCGCGCTACGTCGATCATTTCGCTGTCTATCAGGACGACGATCTCGTGTTTTCGGTCGACGGCGGCATTTCTATTTCCGAGGATCCAAATTTCCGATTCGCCTTCGCAGCCGGCCCGAACCGCACGCTTCGGGTCGAAGCTGGCGACAACAGCGGCGCGCGCTTCACCTCCTCCTGGCCCATCTTCGCGAGCGGCGGCTGACCCGGGGGCCGCGAGACGCTTCAAGCCGATGGCCTTCCAGACTGGCGTCCTGAGCGACGCACCTTATCGACCTTCAAGTCAGGCCGACGGCTCGCCAACTGGATCCGGGATTGGGGCTGACGGGTCCGCCGCCGACGATGGTCGTCCCGCTCATGTCCCAGATGACGGTTTGGCCGTTCGTGTTTTGAAAGAGGATGTCCGAGGACCCTTCGCCGCCGGTTCCGATCGCATGCCAGCTCGGCCCTGGATTGGAGCTGACGGTTCCGCCGCCGATCAAGGTGTTCCCGTTCATCTCCCAGATCGCGACTTGGCCCATTGGCGTTCTGCCACACGATGTCGGAATGGCCATCGTCATTGAAGTCGCCCGATCCGATCGCCTTCCAACCCGGGCCGGGATTGGGCGTCACGGTTCCGCCGCCGATCAAGGTATTTCCGTTCATCTCCCAGATGGCGGCCTGCCCGTCGGCGTTCTGCCACAGGATATCGGCCGAACCGTCGGCGTTGAAGTCGCCCGTCCCGACCGCCTTCCAGCCCGGCCCGGGATTGGGGGTCACCGCCCCGCCGCCGATCACGGTGTTTCCGTTCATCTCCCAGACCGCGGCCTGCCCGTCGCTGTTCTGCCACAGGATGTCGGAATGACCGTCATGGTTGAAGTCGCCCGTTCCGATCGCCGTCCAGCCCGCTCCGGGATTGGGCGTCACCGACCCGCCGCCGATCAACGTCGTCCCGTTCATCTCCCAGATCGCGGCTTGCCCGTTCGCGTTCTGCCACAGGATATCGGCCGAGCCGTCGGCGTTGAAGTCGCCCGATCCGATGGTCTTCCAACCCGGCCCGGGATTGGGGCTCACGGGCCCGCCGCCAACGACGGTGCTTCCACTCATGCTCCAGAGGGCGGCTTGCCCATTGGCGTTCTGCCAGAGGATGCCGTCGGTTAACCCCGGCGTCAGCGCGGTCAGATCAACAGGGAACAATCCGAGCGAGCGAGCCCCGGAAATGGGGGCTACTTCGTGCGCCCCTGAGGCCGTGCCGTCTGTGCTCCACAACCCCTGAAATAGGGTTCCGGTCGCGCCGGAACCATGGAGAGCCAGGGCTGAGAACAGCACCTGGCCATTGTAAACCTCCAGGCCGGACGGATTGGGGCCCGTCGAGGGTGTTCCGGCTATTGGCAACACCTGTGTGCCGGTCGCGGTTCCATTCGTTTCCCACAGCTCCGCACGGTTATGAATGTCAAAACCGCGGAACAGGACCTCCCCGTTGAAAACCGTCAAGTCGCTCGGCGCGAGCCCAGAGGCGGCCACGTTGGCGATGCCCGTAATTTCGTGCGTGCCGCCGGCGGTCCCGTCCGTTACCCACAACCCCATATCGCCACTGGAGTTGAGACCGTTGAACAGCACTTCGCTTCCAAAAACGGTCATGTCGGTAGGGTTAAGTCCGGACGGATCCGACACTCCGCCCGCTCCGGCGAGAAGCTCATGCGTGCCACTCGCCGTGCCATTTGTCTCCCACAATCCGGCTTTCCCATCGGCGTCGACGCCGTTGAACAGCACCTCGCTGCCGAAGACGGTCATGTCGGTCGGGTCGAGCCCGGTGGTCGCGGCGCCAGCGATGCCGGTTGATGCGCCCAGCTCCGTCGTTCCCGAGGCCGTCCCGTTCGTCGTCCACAGGCCGAGATGGCCCGCTGGGCCCGCCGCGTTGGCGCTGCTCGCGCCATTGAACAGCGCGATGCCGTTGAAGACGGTGATATCACTCGGGTTTAATCCCGTCGATGCAACCCCATTGATCCCAGTAATCTCGGCGGTGCCGGCCGCAGTCCCGTTTGTTTCCCACAGGCCGTGGACGCCAGCCGCGGTCGCGTTATTCAAGCCGTTGAACAGCACTTCATTGTTGAACACGGTCAGGTCTGGGAAGGAATTCCAAGTGACAGCCGCCGAAGTAAACAGCCCCTTCGGATTCGCCCCTGAGACGTTCGTGAACTCTGTCGTGCCGGCCGCCGTGCCGTCAGTCGACCACAACGAATAATCGGTCTGCGCACTCGTGGCGTCCCGACCGATGAAAAGCACCTGATTTTTGAAGACGGTCAGGTCCAAAGATATTTGCGGGTCGGGCGTGAATCCATATCTGGCTGTCCCATTCGTGATCAGAAACGTTCCGCTTGCCGTGCCGTTCGTCTCCCAAAGCCCCTGCGTGTTGGTGGAGTCAGAACCTTGAAAGAGAACAACGTTTGGCAGCATTTCGTATCCCCGTCTCAGTATGGTCGTTATATCAAATCGCGCCGACGCGCGGTCTTACCGCTGCGATCGCCGCATCGATAGAGCTTATCCGCAACTGCGCAGAAAAACCCCAGCATGGGTCAGAGGCCGGCCTAACCCGGCCTTATTCTGTTTTTTTGCTAACAGGGCGGTAACGGAGCGTCAAGTCAACACGCGTTGGACATCCATGTGAACAAGGGATCGCTTGACCTTCGCCGAGGCGATTGCTGGTCATACAAACGGCCCACGCCGACAAGCGCGGGCCGTTTGTCTTGCCTGATCAACCAGGGCGCTTACGGCTCTTCGGGAGCCGGCTCCTTGTCGTCCGCATCCGAGCTGGCCGGCTCGACACGCTTGCGCGACCGCCGGGCGCCGGCCGCCACGATCAGATCGCGCTCGAGGCGGGGTTGGGCCGGGCCCTCCGGGTAGACGAAACTGAGCTTCTTTGCCCCAGCCTCGTCGGCGGTGACAACGACCTTGACCACGCCGCCGCCTTTGAGCCGTCCGAACAACACCTCGTCGGCAAGCGGCGTCTTGATCTGCGCCTGAATAACGCGAGCCATTGGCCGCGCCCCCATCGCCTCGTCGTAGCCGTTCTTGACCAGCCACTCGCGAGCTTCGTCCGTGAGCTCGATCGTCACGTTCCGGTCGGCAAGCTGAGCCTCGAGCTGCAGGATGAACTTGTCGACCACGCGGGCGATGACCGTCTCCGGCAGGCGCGAGAAGGGCACGATTGCGTCAAGCCGATTGCGGAACTCGGGCGCAAACAGCCTGTCGATCGCCTCGGTGTCGTCCCCCACCCGCTTCGACTTATGGAAGCCGAAAGCCGCGCGGGCGAGATCCTGCGCCCCCGCATTGGTGGTCATGATGAGGATCACGTTGCGGAAGTCGATCTGCTTGCCTGAGTGGTCGGTCAGCTTGCCATGGTCCATGATCTGCAACAGGATGTTGAACAGATCGGGATGGGCCTTCTCGATCTCATCCAGCAACAGCACCGAGTGTGGGTGCTGATCGATGGCGTCGGTCAGCAGGCCGCCCTGGTCGAAGCCGACGTAGCCGGGGGGCGCGCCGATGAGGCGCGAGACCGTATGGCGCTCCATATATTCCGACATGTCAAAGCGGATCAGCTCCAATCCGAGACTGACCGAGAGCTGACGGGCGGCCTCCGTTTTGCCCACGCCAGTCGGCCCGGAGAATAGATAGGAACCGATCGGCTTCTCCTGATCGCGCAAGCCAGCGCGAGCAAGCTTGATCGCCGAAGCCAGAGCCGCCACCGCCTCATCCTGGCCATAGACCGCGCGCTTCAAGGTCTCTTCCAGGTGCTGAAGCACCTCGGTGTCGTCCTTTGACACCGACTTCGGCGGGATTCGGGCCATCGAAGCGACCGTCGCCTCGATCTCTTTAATCCCGATTGTCTTCTTCCGCTTCGGCTCGGGCACCAGCATCTGCGAGGCCCCGGTTTCGTCAATGACGTCGATCGCTTTGTCCGGCAGCTTGCGGTCGTGGATGTAACGCGAGGACAGCTCCACCGCCGCCTTCACCGCTTCTGCGGTGTAGCGGAGCTTGTGGAACTCCTCGAAATAAGGCTTCAGGCCCTTGAGGATTTCGATCGCGTCGGCGACGGTCGGCTCTTTGACGTCGATCTTCTGGAACCGCCGAACCAGCGCGCGGTCCTTCTCGAAGTACTGTCGATATTCTTTGTAAGTGGTTGATCCGATGCAGCGAAGCGTCCCTTGCGCCAAGGCCGGCTTGAGCAGGTTCGAAGCGTCCATCGCGCCGCCCGAAGTGGCGCCGGCGCCGATGACGGTATGGATTTCGTCGATGAAAAGAATCGCGTCCTTGTGCTGCTCGATTTCCTTCATCACCTGCTTGAGGCGCTCTTCGAAATCGCCCCGATAACGGGTGCCGGCGAGAAGCGCGCCCATGTCCAGCGCGAACACGGTCGACTCGGCCAGCACCTCCGGCACCTCCGAGTTGACGATCTTGCGCGCGAGACCTTCGGCGATCGCCGTTTTGCCGACGCCCGGATCGCCGACCAGCAGCGGATTGTTCTTCTGTCGGCGGCACAGCACCTGGATGGTGCGCTGGACCTCGGCCTCGCGGCCAATGAGTGGATCGATGCGCCCCTCTCGCGCCTTCCGATTGAGGTTGACGCAGTAAGCTTCCAAGGCGCCTTCCTTTTTCTTTGAATCGGAGCCGTCCTTCGAGTCCTTCGAATCGCGCGCCTCGTGCTCTTCATCAGCCCCGCGCGGCAGGCGCGAGGGGTCCGAGGAACCCGGACGCTTGGCGATCCCATGGCTGATGTAGTTCACCGCGTCGTAACGGGTCATATCCTGCTCCTGCAGGAAATATGCCGCATGCGTCTCGCGCTCAGCAAAGATCGCGACCAAAACGTTGGCGCCGGTCACCTCTTCGCGGCCTGAGGACTGGACGTGGAACGCCGCGCGTTGAACGACTCGCTGAAAGCCGTTCGTCGCCTTGGCCTCTTCCTGGCTGTCGACAACGAGATTTTCGAGTTCAGTGTCAAGGTATTGAACGACGGTCTTGCGCAGCGAGTCGATATCGACGCCGCAGGCGCGCAACACCGCCGCCGCATCCACGTCGTCGATCAGCGCAAGCAGCAGATGCTCGAGGGTCGCGTATTCGTGACGGCGCTCGTTGGCGAGCGAGAGCGCGCGACGAAGGGTCTTTTCTAGCGCGCGGGAGAAAATTGGCATCGGGCGCCTTTCACTTCTTTTCCATGATGCACTGCAGGGGGTGCTGGTTCTTGCGTGCGTGGTCCATCACTTGCGATACTTTCGTCTCCGCGATTTCGTAGGTGTAGACGCCGCATTCGCCTACGCCATTGTTGTGCACCTGGAGCATGATCTGCATCGCCTCCTGCGGGTCCTTGTTGAAGAACGCTTGCAAAATTGAGACCACGAACTCCATCGGCGTGTAGTCGTCGTTGAGCAAAAGCACGCGATACATATTCGGACGCTTCGTCTGAGTCCGAGTGCGGGTGATGACCGCCGCGCCCGCCCCTGGCGTTTCTCCCCCCTTTTTCGTCTCGCGCGAAGCCATCGGCCGCGTCGCCATTTGCGGCGAAGCCGTACCGAAGCCCGGATAGAGCCACCGCGCCAGCCGAGCCATCCCCGCTCGCAGGCGAACGACCAACTGATTTGAAGCGGCAGCCACGGATAGACCCCGATTGATGCCGGTTAGGCTTGAATTCACTTCCCTACGCGGAACGCAGAACCGAACGAACCAACTTAAGCGCTGCGCGCCGGCGGCGCCAGATGTCGTCGCCGAATGGCAGCATTGCCAATTTGATCGTCGCGCGCAAGAGCCCTGTTCGCAACTGAGAACGAGCGCCTTCCGCAGGCAACTCGGAATCTCCCTTTGCTGTTCCGCTTCAGGCGCACGCGAGGCGGATTGGCGACCCAGAATGCAAATAAAAAGCCGGCGCTGGGAAGGCGCCGGCGTCAGCTCTACGAAAATCTTTTTGCCGCGATGGGCGGCGACAAGAATCGTTCAGTTACTTCTGCATGCTCGTGTAAGCCGTGGTCACAGGCTTTAAAGCGTCCGTCGCGACTCGGGTGTAAAGCTCGGAAACCTTCGTCGCCTGAGCGACAAAGCCCTCGTAGGCCTGCTTGGCGAACTCGGTCTGAATCTGGATCGCCGTCTCAACGCTGCGCGCGCCGAGAAGCTTCTCGTACATCGCGGTCCCCGCGGCGAAGGCCTTCTTCGAATAGTCGGTGGACTCGGAAGCGATGTCCTGCAGACCCTTGGACAAGGTCGTTGAAGCGGCGGTAAACGCCTCGATCTGGTCTTTGGAGAATTTTTGGAAGTCTTCAAGTGTCGGCGTCGTGGCCATTATGGATCTCCCTTGCATTGAGGCGGCTTCGCATCGTGAAGGAGGCGAACTCGCGATGACCCTAATATGTGCAGCGCACAATAAAAGTCAAGGCGATTTGTTGCAGTGCAGCAAAATTAAAGACGGCCGATGATTCTGGCCTGCTGTGATCAGGAAAGAGCGAATTTTTTCAATCTTCTATACCACGTTTATTGACTTATCGCTTCATCTTCGTGCGGCGAGCTTGCTTCGCACCGATAGCGATTCCAAAGGCTTGCCCAAAAAATTCAGGCTTCTTCGGAATCCCGTTAACCGCTGCGTAACCGCGCCGACATATCGTTCACGACCGTGTGCGTAACGCAACTGTGAGCGGCGGCTCGGCCTCAACGTTGCGTGAAGTCGGGTGGGCGTCATGGCGTTGCGTTACAATTGCCTCAGCATTGGGCGGCTCGCTCGTCTCGCGACAGCGGCCTTGATTTCGGCTTCGACCCTTTGCCTGGCCGGGGCGCCCGCGGAGGCGCATCACTACCGACATTACCGGTATTACGCGCACGCGACCCACCATGCGCATTATGCGCGCTACGCGCGTCCCGCGCATTATTGGCGCCCTGCGCATTACGCCCATCGCGCTTACCCGCATACCGCCCCCGTTGCGGCAGGCGTCGTTCCCAGTTCGCCCGCTTTTTCTGCGATTGTGGTCGACGCCAACAGCGGCCAGACGCTTTATTCCGCCGACGAGAACGGACTGCGCCATCCCGCTTCGATCACCAAGGTGATGACGCTCTACCTCCTGTTCGAAAAGCTCGAAAGCGGCGCCATGACGCTGCAGACGCCAATTCCGATCTCCCAGCATGCCGCGGGGCAAGAGCCCTCCAAACTCGGCCTTGCTCCCGGCGACTCGATCAGCGTCGACGACGCGATCAAGGCGGTCGTAACCCGTTCGGCCAACGACATCGCGGTCGCCATCGCCGAGGCGGTCGGGCGGCTCGGAGAGCAATTTCGCCGATCTGATGACGCGCAAGGCGCATGCGCTCGGCATGTCGAACACGCTCTATCGCAATGCGTCGGGACTTCCCAACGACGAACAGGTGACCACGGCGCACGATCTGACGATCCTGGGGCGTTCGCTCGAGGAGCGGTTCCCGCGCTACTTCCGCTATTTCTCGACCGCGCAGTTCGACTTCGACGGCGAGGTCATCGGCAATCACAATCACCTGCTTGGCCGGGTCGAGGGCGTCGATGGAATCAAGACCGGCTACACGCGAGCGTCCGGCTTCAATCTCCTGACCTCGGTCCATCGCGACGGACGGTCGCTGCTCGCCGTCGTCATGGGCGGCCGCTCCGCGGCGGGGCGCGACCGAATCATGGCCAATCTGATCGAAGACCACATCGCGGAAGCGTCGACCGCGCATACGGCGACCGCCGTCGCCGACGCTTCTCCCATCGAGACCGCTCCGGCCGCGCGCCGAGTCGGCCGTGGCGGCGCCTCCGCGCGCGCGCGCGCAGCCCTGTCGCCCAAGCCAAACTTCAACGCCTTTCCGCCAGCGACAAGCGCGGCGAACGCGGCCGGGGAAGGCGACGATGGCGCGGGCGACGAGGAAATTGCGCCGCCGCAGCCGATGCTGGGAGCGCCGAGCCGGCCCCAGCCGGCGCGCGGCGCAGCCAACGGCCGCCGATCTCGGCATGCTGAAAAGGCCCGCCAAGGCGTCAACGAAAACTCAGGCCCGGCTCGCGGCGGCGAGCGCGCTGGTCATGCCGCCGCTTGGACGGCCCCAGACCCCGGCTGACGACGACCGCCGCCGGCGCGCGCGCAGCGCCAGGGCACAACAAGACGCCGGCGGCCGCCGCCGGCGCGCGGTTGGATGATCCAGATCGGCGCGCCCGAGAATCTCGCCAAGGCCAACGCCCTTCTGGCCCGCGCCCGGGAACGGAACCCTTCGACCCTCGCCTCCGCCAAGCCGCTCACCGAAAAGGTGCGCAAAGGCGACGCCACCCTCTATCGCGCGCGTTTCGCGGGCCTCGATTCCGCCTCGGCGGAAGCCGCCTGCCGCTCGCTCAAGCGCACCGGATTTTCCTGTTTCACCGCCCACGACTGACGCGTACGCTGTTCGGAGTTGCTTAGCCTTGACGCTGCATCAGAACATCCTTGGCCTGATTGACCCGCGCGGCAAGCGTGGTCGAGCCGCCATGATCTGGATGAAACTTCTTCATCAAGGCTCGGTGGGCGCGGATTATGTCCGCCGCGGCCGCGCCTTCGGAGAGGCCGAGGACTTCGAACGCCTCCCGGCGCGACATCGCCCCGTCGCCGTCCCCGCCCCTGACGCTGACCCTGGTCTGCCTCACGCCAGCCGGCGAACCGGCGGTCGAGATATGCCTCTAACAGGCTGACGCCGTCGGGATCGTCGCGCGCCAGCTCCTGACGCAGCGACATGAGCTCCGGACGCGACAGGGTTTCGACCGCGCGGCCCCCATAGGCGCCGGACAGGATCGTTCCGGTCATCACGCCGCTAGCGTGATCGAGCCGCATTTCCAGCATCGCCGACCGCGCGATCGAGGATCGTCCCGGGCGTGAGCCTGCGCCCCCGCCGACATTGCTAAAGCCCGGCGACGCGCCGCCCGGCGTCTTCCAGCCGGCGAAATTCGCGACCATGCTGGCGACCGCCGCCGCAAGCCCAACCCGGCCGCGCAGAACCAGCAGCAGCGCGCCGATCATGCCCGACGACGCCGCCGCCATGGCGGATGATACGAGCCGCGGTGGCTGCGTCCATGCGGCCGAATTGCTTGATCCCCTGCACCAGAAGGAACAGCAAGATCAAGCCGATAACGAGGTTCATTGCTGCAAGGCTTTCACGACCGATTGGGCCCGCACGGAGCCCTTGAGGCTCCTGACTTAATTGCCGCGAAGGCGAACCTTAAGCCAACTTCACCTTCCGCGCATCTGCGAGAGCAAGAGTCGGGCCTCCGTATCGTTCGCCGCCTCGCGCGCCAGAGCGGCGTGGCCCCCCGCCGCATAGGCCGCAGCCGCGCGCAAGAGCGCCGCGAGCCGGGCGGAAGCGCCGGCGTCGAAAGCGCCATACGCCCCGCCAGTCAGCCGGGCGATCTCACTGAAGGTTCGCCTCGCGGCCGGATCTTGCCCCTCCTGAAACATGAAGGCCTTCACGCCAAGCAGCGCGAGTTCTCCTGCGAGAGAGGCGAGCGTGTCCGGGTTTTCCTCCATGGCGTCGCCGATAAAGACCAGCGCTCCAACTTTCGCGCGCTTGGCTTCATCGCGCGCATGGGCGAGCACCCGCTTGATCTGCGTCGATCCGCCGCGCACGTCGATGCGGCTCATGAGTTGCGCGAGCCCCTGCCCGCCTGAGACGAAATTCGACGCCCGGCATTCGTTCAGTCCACGGAAATAGACGAGCTGCACGTCGAGGCCGCCGAGCGAGGCGGCGCTTTCAAACATTTTCGCCTGCAGCGATTGGGCGAGATCCCAGGTCGGCTGACGGCTCATCGTGGCGTCGAGGGCAAAGATCAGCCGTCCGCGCCCCGACCCACCCGGCGCGGGAACCTTTTTCGCCGCCTCGACGAAGGCGGCGATGGTCTCGCCGCCGCCGCGTCTGACGAGCGGGCTGTCTTTGTCCTTGTCCATCACGAGCCCAATGCCGAACGCGCTGTTAGATTGGGGGCGCCCAGGAGCTTAGCAAGCCGCTCAGGCGGAAACCGCGCTCGCAACGCGACGAAAGATCGATGGTTCCGGCGTCGCCTATTTCTGAGCGGCCACAAGCGCCACCCATCGGCGCTCTATGCGCGCATCCAATTGGATAGCCAAGACAAGCCTGGCTATACGCCCTCAAATCCGTCCGATGCCGTCTTCGCTCTTCGGAACTCACAGCGGCCAACCGCTGCTGCGACATCAGCCTGAACAATTGATCCGCCGACGGCGCTCGGATAGTCCCACGGGCCATGGACCCGCCTTGCCTTTCGCTCGCGGCGCTCACCGAAGACATCCGGGCTTGCCGCGTCTGTCGGGACGCGCCTCGATACGGAACTCCGTTGCCGCATGAGCCGCGACCGGTCTTCCAAGTCTCGACCTCCGCCCGCCTCTGCATCGCCGGTCAGGCGCCTGGCGTACGGGTGCATGCTTCGGGGCGTCCGTACACCGATCCATCGGGCGTGCGGCTGCGCAGCTGGCTCGGCATGGGGGAGGACATCTTCTACGATTCCCGGACAGTTGCGGTCGTGGCGATGGGGTTCTGTTTCCCCGGCCTCGACGCCAAAGGGGGCGACCTGCCGCCGCGCCGAGAATGCGCCGAGCTCTGGCGCGAGCGGATGTTTGCGCTTCTGCCCAATCTGGAGCTCGTTCTGCTCGTCGGACAATATGCTCAAAAGTGGCATCTTGGCGCGAAGATTGTCGGCAAAAGCCTGAGCGAAACGGTCGCGGGGTGGCGCGATGTTTATCGCGCGACCGACCATCCGCGTCTCATGCCCATGCCCCATCCTTCTTGGCGGAATAACGCGTGGCTCACGCGCAATCCCTGGTTCGAGACGGAGCTGTTGCCTGTTGTCCGGGCTGATGTGGCCCGGATCGTGGCGCAAACGACGCTCACCTGAGCGTTGACATCACGACTACAATGATGTGCGCCACGCCCGGCAAGGCCGTCAGACGCTCCGCGTGGAAACGTGCTTCGAGGTCGCGGGCTCGACTGCGGAAAAACGCTTCAAGCGGGCTCGGGGGGTATTGCGGAATGTGCGGCTTTGCATTTCGGCGGTCAGCCTCGCGGGCACCTTGCGGCTGGGCTACGTCAGTGATCCCGACGACAATTCCGCCCCTTCATAGAGGCGTTCCCTATTTTTGTTAGCGATCGAATCCTGTCGTCGCGGCAGTCGGGGATCACGCATTTAGGCTTTTATAGCGTTCGCTGTGGGTCTTGGGCTGAATATCGGCAAAGCGGTCTTGGCCGGCCTTGTTGTGCCTGTCATCTACGCGGCGGCGCCGCAAATCTCTCTGCCCTTTGGGCTTCTTCGATCAGCTCAGAGGCTTACGATGTTCTCTTGGATCGCCGCGTCACCCCGGACTAAGATCCGGGGGCGGCCGGGACGGAAAGCTAGGTTCCATATCTCACCCACAGCTAACGCTATGAGAGCCAGCAATTTCTTGCGATAAACAAGATCCTGTGTTACCAATTTCTATTGGCCGGACTGACGACGGAGCCCTCGCGCTTGGATATTGAGAAGGAGGGTGAAAGCGACCTGACGGCTTGGCGGGGGGCCTGAGAGGGGAAATTTTTTTGTTTAAATCGGCCGTAACCCATTGAAAAGTCCCGATTCCAAAAAATAAACGTAAGCAAAAGAAAGCAAATTTACTTACGTTTATTTGCTTTTACTGGCGTTTAAGACCGTTTATTTCGACGGGTTTCCGCGTCGGATGCGGCTCGCGTGGTCGCCGCTCGGCGTTGACGTTGCTCGGATCCTCGAGCCAGCCCTTTGAAGCGCTCCCGGAATTGGCCTACTTTGATCCGGTCGGCCGGCGGACCTCCGCCCGGCCACGGGAGGGTGCGAGCATGAGCGGCGTCATCGCCCGCCGAGGCTTTCTCAGGGCAATGGGAGCGACAGTCATCGTGGCAGGCGGCTTGAACTCATCGAGCGGACAAGCAGCAGGCCGTGCCCTGGTCGTCGGGAACCGAACCGCCAAAGCTGAAGGCGCCGCCGAACGCCTGCGATTGCCACATGCACATTTACGACAGCCGCTTTCCGGTCGCTCCCAACGCCAAGCTGCGGCCGCCGGATGCGACCGTCGACGCCTATCGCCTGTTTCAGAAGCGGATCGGCACGACCCGCAACGTCGTGGTCACGCCGTCGACCTACGGGACGGACAATTCCTGTCACCCTCGACGCGATGGCCAAGCTCGGCGCGACCGCCCGCGGCGTCGCGGTGGTCGATACGAGCGTCACCGACGCCGAACTCAAGCGGCTGAACGATCAAGGCATTCGCGGCATCCGCTTCAACCTCGTCCAGTCGGGCGCCACCACCATCGACATGGTCGAGCCCCTGTCGAAGCGGGTCCATGATCTCGGCTGGCACGTCCAGATCCATATGCTGGGCAGCCAGATCGTCGAGACGGCAGACCTTCTTCAGCGGCTGCCGACCCCGATCGTATTCGACCATTTGGCGCGCATTCCTCAGCCGGCCGGCGTCGATGATCCAGCTTCGCATTGGTGCTGAAGCTCCTCGACAAGGGCAGGACCTGGGTCAAGCTCTCCGGCGCCTATCAGGACACCCGCACAGGTCCGCCGGCTTACGCCGACGTCAGCAAAGTCGCGCGGGCCTACGTGAAGGCGGCGCCCGAGCGATTGGTGTGGGCCAGCGACTGGCCCCACCCGACCGAAAAGGCCGACGCCAAACCCGATGACGCCATCCTGTTCGACCTCCTGGCCGATTGGGCGCCAGACGAAGCGACCCGCAATCGCATTTTGGTCGAGAACCCGGCGTCGCTGTACGGGTTCGATTGAAGCGCGCTCACGGGCAGATGTATCGCCCACCGTCCGGCGCCTTGAAGCAGCCGACCGATTCCGGAAACAGCGTCTTCGGCAGCCACAGCACCACTTTGGGGAAGAAGATCGCGAAGGCGATCGTCGACGAAGAAGATCACGTAGATCGGCAGCGACGCTCGCAGCGCCGAGGAGAAGCGCACGCCGACGAACTTGGACGCCATCAGCAGCGACAGCCCGTAGGGCGGCGTGATCAGGCCGAAGGCCAGCGTGATGATCAGCACGATGCCCATATGCACGCCGTTGATCGAGGCCTGCTCGGTCAGCTGGTTCACCACCGGCATGAAGATGATGATCGCCGGGATCGGCTCGATGAAGTCGCCGACGATGGTGAACACCAGCCACCAGCAGGAACATGATGGCGCGCGGATCGTCGCCGGCAACGTCGCCGATCCAGCCGACGACGACGATCGGGCCGCGCAGATAGGCCAGCAGCCAGCCGAACGCGGACGCGGCGGCGATGGTGATCAGCGGCAGCGAGTAGATCAGCCCGGCCTGCACGAAGTCGCGCCAGACCGACGCTCAGATGGCCGGGATTGAGCAGCGGGATCACGACGATCAGGATGTAGGCGACGGCGATGACGCCGGCCTCGGTCGGCGTGAACCAGCCGGTCATGATGCCGCCCAGCAGGATCACCGGGATCAGCATCGGCAGCGCCGCCGCCCGCGCCGCCGCGACGAGATTGCCGAAACTCGAGCGCGGCCGGCGAAAGCCGACCGGTCCGAAGAAATAGCAAAACAGCATCAGGCCGACGCCGACCATCAGGCCCGGCACGATGCCGGCGAGAAACAGCCCGGCGATCGAGACGTTGCCGACCGCGCCATAGACGACCGCCATGATGCTCGGCGGCACCAGATTGGCGATGGTCGAGGCGGCGGCGATCAGCGCCGCGACGAAGGCCGGCGAGTAGCCCTCCTGCGCCATCGGGCGCGCCATGGTGCGGCTCAGCACGGCGACGTCGGCGGACGACGAGCCCGACATGCCGGAAAAGAACATGCTGAACACCGTCGTCACCTGGGCGAGCCCGCCGCGAACATGGCCGACCAGCGCCTGCGACAGTTCGGCGATGCGCACGACGACGTTCGCCGACGTCATCAGTTCGCCGACCAGGAGGAAGAACGGGATCGCCATCAGGGCTTCGGAATCGATGCCGTTGAACACCTGCCCGACGATCGACTGCAGCGTGATCGGCGTGAACATCGTGCCGACGATCACGCCCGCCATCAGCGAGAACGCCACCGGCACGCCGAGATAGCCGAGCGCCAGGAACAGCAGCGGTCATGATCAGGAGGATCGACGCTGTTCGGCATCGCGCTTAAGCGGCAGCGCGCCAAGGTCGCGGTCTCGAAGCCGTGGCGCAGGCCGTTGACGATCTGCTCGAGGCTGAACAGCGCGACCAGCGCGCCGCACAGCGGAATGGGCGCGTAGAGATAGGCGATCGGCAGCATCGACGGCATGCGGAAACTGCCGAAGCCGGTCAGAAAATTCTGCCAGCCATAAATCGACGAGGAAAAGGCCGACGCGCCATGACGACGGCGCGGTTGAACACCTCGAACACCCGCCGCGTCCCGCCGCTCATCGCCTCGGTCAGAGCCGACAGCTGCAGATGATCGTTGCGCCGGGTCGCGACCGAGGCGCCGATGAAGACGCCGTAGATGAAGAAGGCCGAGGTCACCTCCTGCGGCCACAGCAGCGGATGGCCGACCGTTCGCGCCGCAACATCGAGCAGCGTCGTCGAAGTGAAACCGACCAGGCACACGCCGCACAGCCGCATCAGCACGCGCTCGAGCGGGTCGAGCGCCCGCCATTTCAGGTGGCGATCGGCGTCGAGTACGAGGTCGGCCCGACCGTCCATCGACCTATTCGATCGAGCGACAGACTTGCAGGATCTTCTCGGCGTGCGGGCCGAGGCCCTTGGCGAGCTTGTCCTGCAGCGGTTCGGCGATCTTGATGAAGCTCGCCTTGTCGACGTCGGTGACGACCTTGACGCCGAGTTTCTGCAGCTTCGCGAGCGACTTGTGCTCAAGCGCGATGGCCTGCGCCGGCTCCTTCGTCGCCGACCTCGGTCGGCCGCCGCCTGCACCCAGCCCTTCTGCTCGTCGGTCAGCGACGCCCATAGCTTGTCGCTGACCCAGATCACGCTGTTGTTGGCCTCGTGCTCGGTCATCGACAGCACCGGCGCGACCTCGTAGTGCTTGTTGCTGTCGTAGACGTTGACGCCGTTCTCGGCGAAGTCGACGACGCCGGTCTGCAGGGAGGTGTAGACGCTGCCGAACGGCATGTGAACGGTCTGCGCGCCATAGGCCGGGAACAGCGTATCCTCGGTCGGCGTCGCCTGCACGCGCACCTTGAAGCCCTTGAGGTCGCCGACCGAAGCTACCGGTCGCTTGCCGTAAAGATCGCGAAGGCCGAGCGTGGCGAGCGCCAGCACATGCCCGTCCTTGACGGTCGCGTCGAACATCTCCCGCACCGCGGCGATCAGCCGGGGATCGGCGATCGCCTTGATCAACTGGTCTTCCGAACGGAACAGATAATGGATCGACAGCACGCCAGACTCCGGCGCCACTGTCGCGGCGTTCGCGGTTGAGCTGATCATGAAATCGATGTCGCCAGTGCGGATTTTCTGCAGCATCTGCGGCTCCTGCCCCAATTGCGCGCCGGGAAACTGGTCGATCGCCATCGACCCGTGGCTGAGTTCCAGGAGTTTGCCATTGAAGATATCCGCGGCGATGCCGTAGCCGGTTGTGTGCGGCTGGTCATAAGCGAAACTGAAATGGCGCGCCGAATCCGCCCGCGCCGCTGTCCAGGGAAGAACGCCCATCGCCAGAGCGATGACCGCCGCGCACAATCGCCCTCGGCCCATCCCGTTTTCCTCCCCGTTCGCCGCTCGTGGACACGGTCCTGTTTTTTTAGCGACCGTACCTATATGCGCTACGTCTGTCCATGACGGCGACGATCGGAGGGTCTCGTTACGGTGGCGAGGATGAACGAGAGCGTAAACCTTCGCTTGCGAATGGCGAGTTTCGGCTTACCGCGGTAAATTCGAGTCATGAGCGAAGACGGCGATCTTCAGGACTTCGTTGACCAGCATCGACGTCTGTTCGTCCTGACCGGCGCCGGCTGCAGCACCCGATCCGGGATCCCGGACTATCGAGACGCCGACGGCCAATGGAAGCGCGCGCAACCGGTGACCTATCAGGCCTTCATGGGCGAAGAAAAAACCCGCCGGCGCTATTGGGCGCGCAGCCTGATCGGCTGGCGGCTCATTCGCCACGCCCAGCCCAACGACGCGCATCGCGCTTTGGCAAGGCTCGAGGCGATGGGCAGAAGCGAGCTTGTTTTGACCCAGAACGTCGACCGGCTGCACCAGGCGGCGGGCAGTACGCGGGTGATCGACCTGCATGGACGGATCGATCTCGTCCGCTGCATGGATTGCGAGCGCAGATCGCCGCGCGACGCGCTGCAGGAGGAGCTCGGCAGACTGAACCGTGATTGGCTCGCTCTTGACGCGACGGAAGCGCCGGACGGCGACGCGGACCTCGAAGGGGCAGACTTTTCGACTTTCGTCATCCCGTCGTGCGAGCGCTGCGGCGGCGTGCTCAAGCCCGACGTCGTGTTCTTCGGCGAGAACGTTCCCCGCGACCGGGTCGACGCGGCCTGCCGCCATCTCGATCAAGCCGACGCCATGCTGATCGTCGGCTCCTCGCTGATGGTCTACTCGGGCTTCCGCTTCGTTCAACGAGCAGCGGACCTCGGGAAACCAGTGGCCGCGATCAACCTTGGCCGAACTCGGGCCGACGGACTTCTCACGCTGAAAGTGGAGCAACCGTGCGAGTTGGCGCTCGCTTTCCTGTTGTGACATTCGAGCTTCGCGCCGTCAGGCTCAATCCAGGCTACTGATCCAGACTGGGTCGATAGCCACGTTTATCCGGCCGAGCTGACGTGTCCCCGCACGCGAGACGGCCGCCCAAGAATTGGGGAACCACACCAATGCGCTTCACCTTTGCTGGCGATTGCCCTAGTCTGCTCTGGTCGGCTCCGCCGCCGCTCAGCAGACGACTCTTGTTTCCGACGTCGATCTCCCCTATTCGGCTTGCCGGGACATGGCCGCGCTCAGAGCCAATTTGACCGGGACGCCTGATCCCTCGCCTAAGAGCGACGCCATTCTTCGGCAGGCTCGGCGTTCGCTGCGTCGGCCCGCGCCGCGCCGCGAGTTCGCCAACGCTATTGAACGCGGTTCCGGCTTAGTTAAGGAACGGCCGCCCATAAGCGGCCGTCTAAGAGCGTCCGATCGAAGCTGTTGTTCGGTTAGCGCAGGATAGCCGAGGTCACCGGCCAGGTCAGGGAAAGACTGACGATCAATCCGACCGCCGCCAGACTCGCCAATCGTACCTTCTGACGCGCGCCCTCCGGCATCGCGGCAATCATCAGAACCGCGAAGACGAGGACAAGGAACCCCGCGGGGAGATTTGCTGACCGAGGGATGAAGCACGGCGTCGATGAAGTCGCCGAGCGTAGACAGATCTGATCTAAACCATACATCTATTTGCTCCTTTTAAGAGCCGTGAACAACTTATGCCACGAATCGACTGGCTCGCAAAAGCAACTCTTAAGTTTAACCTTTACTCGACGGAACTATAACTAACAAGATATTGCAGCGCCTCGCGTAAAACAAACAAACTTAAGCGCAGCCGATACACCGAATTGCGATTGACAACGAGCCCAGGCGCTGGCGCATTGCGCTTCCTGCTTCAATCGTCGCTTGGAGCGACGCCCGCTCGAGGAGCCAAATCCAATGCGCATCGAGCCCGTGTTTCTGTTCGATCTCGATGGGACGCTGGTGGACAGCGTCTATCAGCACGTCCTGGCCTGGAAGGAGGCCCTCGACGCGGAAGGCGTCGACCTCTCGGTCTGGCGCATCCATCGCAAGATCGGCATGAGCGGCGGCCTGTTCACCAACCAGCTCAAGCGCGAAACCGGAGCGGACCTCACCGAGGACCGGCTCGAGCGCCTGCGCCATCTGCACGCCGAAGCCTATCGTCGGATGTCGGCCTCCATTCGCCCGCTGCCTGGCGCGCGCGAACTGCTGGCCTGGCTGACCAACGCTGGGCTTCCGTGGGCGATCGCCACCAGCGGACGAATGGAGACGGCGGCGGTCAACCTCGCCGCGCTCGGCGTCGATCCCGACTGTAACCCCGGTCGTGACGCGCGATCAGGTCAAATACGCCAAGCCCGATCCCGACCTGTTCCTGGCCGCCGCGGCGCGGCTTGAACGCGCCGATCGAGACCGCCGTCGTGGTCGGCGACAGCATCTGGGACATGCTCGCGGCGGCGCGTTGCCGCGCGCTCGGCGTCGGGCTCCTGTGCGGCGGCTACGGCGCGACCGAACTGCAGCAAGCGACAGCCTTCCGCGTCTACGAGGACCCTGCCGACCTGCTGGTCCATATCGACGAGCTTGGCGGGCGCCGGTAGATGTCGCACCGCGGTCCTCAGGACTGCAGCTCCGCAGGTCGCGCATCGTCTTCACGAATTGCGCGGCGACCTCGTCCCTGAAGACGTGCCGGCCGTCAGCGACCACCTTCAGTCCGCCGCTCCAGACGCAATCGACGAGCGAATTGCCGACCGAGAAAACCCACGCGTCGAGGATCTGATCGTCGACCTTGCCGGCGAGCGTCGGATGGTCAGCGCGAAAGGTCAGAATGTCGGCCGACGCGCCGGGCGCGAGTCTGCCCGTTTTCCGCTGCAAGCGCCTGCGCGCCGCCGGACCAGATCGCCTCGAGCATCGCCCGGCCGGACGACCCGCCCGCGGGAGCGCAGACATTGCGCGCCCGCTCTCGCAGCCTCTGCGCATATTCGAGCTGGCGCAATTCCGCCGCGACGCCGATCGACACATTGGAATCCGTGCCGACGCCGTAGCGCCCCCCGGCGCGGATGTAGTCCGCCGCATTGAAGATGCCGTCGCCGAGATTGGCTTCCGTGATCGGACAAAGCCCGGCGACCGCGCCCGAGCGCGCGAGGTCCTGCGTCTCGCTTTCATCCATGTGCGTCGCATGGATGAGGCACCACCTTTCGTCGACGCCAGCATGGTCGAGCAGCCAACGCACCGGACGCGCGCCCAAGGAAGCGACGCAGTCCTCGACTTCCTTGATCTGTTCGGCGGCATGAATGTGAATGGGACCGTCGCCGGCGAGCGACATGAGTTCGCGCGAGTTCGCTCGGCGTCACGGCGCGGAGGCTGTGCGGCGCGATGCCGATCGCCTCGCCTCGATCCGGCCTTGATCATCTCGCGGCAATCGTCGACGAGGCGCGCGAAGGAAGAGACATCGCTGATGAACCGCCTCTGCTCCGGCTTGGGCGGCGCGCCGCCGAAGGTCGAATGGGCGTAAAACACCGGAAGCAGCGTCATGCCGATGCCGACGCGTCGGGCCGCGGAGAGGATGCGGCCGGCCATTTCCGCCGGCTCGGCGTAAGGCGAACCGTCGGGCGCGTGATGGAGATAGTGGAACTCGGCGACCGCGGCGAAGCCCGCCTCCAGCATCTCGACATAAAGCTGCGCCGCGACCGCCTCGACGTCGTCCGGCGACATCATGAGCGCGAAGCGATACATCGTCTCGCGCCACGTCCAGAACGTGTCGTGTCCCGGCTCCGCGGACTTCGGCGAGACCGGCCATCGCGCGCTGGAAGGCGTGGCTGTGCAGATTCGCCGCCGCCGGCGCCATGATCGCGTGACGCTCGTCCCCCTCCTGCGCCAACGCTCCGGTTTCGACCGCGGCGATCGCGCCATCCTCGATCGTCACCCGGACGTCGGACTTCCAGCCCTCGGGGGTCAACGCTCTTGCGGCGTGAAGGACGGGCAACATTCGTCTCCGCTTCGCTGCGATCGGCGCTTAAGCTCGCAGCTTGCCTTTCGGACGATTAGGTCTAAGCATGAAACGGTCCGCGGCGGGAAGCCGTTGAGCGCCATGGTTCAAACAAACGCCGCCAACCATCTCGACACGGTCTGGCTCAACGCCCGTCTTGCGACGCTCGCGCCAGGGCGGCCGGGACTCGGAATCGTCGAAGCCGGCGCGATCGCCGCGCGCGAAGGGCGCATCGTTTTCGCCGGCCGCAGAGGACGAGCTTCCGGCAGCCTGTAGCGCGACGGCGCGCGCGTCGTCGATTGCGAAGGCCGCTGGATCACGCCCGCCCTGATCGATTGCCACACCCATCTCGTCTACGGCGGCGACCGGGCGCATGAATTCGAGCTCAGGCTCGCAGGCGCAACGTACGAAGAGATCGCTCGCGAAGGCGGCGGCATTCTTTCCACCGTGCGCGCGACTCGCGCCGCGAGCGAGGACGAACTTATGCGATCGGCGCTCAAGCGACTGGACGCTCTGATCGCCGAGGGCGTCGGCACGGTCGAAGTGAAGTCCGGCTATGGGCTCGACCTCGACGCCGAGCGCAAGTCGCTCCGCGTGGCCCGCCAGCTTGCCGAGCAACGCAACGTCACGATCCGCACGACGTTCCTCGGCGCACACGCGCTGCCGCCCGAATTCGCCGACGACCGCGAGGCCTATGTCGCCTATGTCGCCGACACAATGATCCCGGCGCTGGCGAGCGAAGGGCTGATCGACGCCGTCGATGGGTTTTGCGAGCGGATCGCGTTCACGCGCGAGGAGATCGCGCGCGTGTTCGCCGCGGCGCGGCGCGCGGGGCTCCCGGTCAAGCTGCATGCCGATCAATTGTCCAACTCAGGCGGCGCGGCGCTTGCCGCCGAGTTCGGCGCGCTCTCGGCCGATCATCTCGAATATGCCGACGAGGACGGCGTCGCGGCGATGGCGAAAGCGGGCGTCGTCGCGGTGCTGCTGCCCGGCGCGTATTATTTGCTGCGGGAACGACAGGCGCCGCCGGTCGACCTCATGCGCAAGCATCGCGTGCCGATGGCCGTCGCCACCGACTCCAATCCGGGCACGTCGCCGATGACCTCGCTCCTGCTCGCGCTCAACATGGCGGCGACTCTGTTCGGGCTCACGGTCGACGAATGCCTCGCCGGCGCCACGCGCAACGCGGCGCGCGCGCTCGGCCTCGCCGACGAGACGGGAACGCTCGAAGCCGGCAAGTGGGCCGATCTCGCGATATGGGATATCGAGCGTCCGGCCGAGCTCGTCTATCGGCTTGGCTTCAACCCGCTGCATGCGCGCGTCTGGAGGGGACGATGACCGTCGTTATCCGCCCCGGCGAGGCGTCGCTTGCCGACTGGCGGGCGATCTGGCGCGGCGAGGCGCTGGCCGTCGATCCCTCGAGTCGCGCCGGCGTGGCCGCGAGCGCCGCGCGCGGTCGAGCGCATTCTCGCCCGCGGCGAACCGGTCTACGGAATCAATACCGGCTTCGGCAAATTGGCGGGCGTGCGCATCGAGCCCGCGGATCTCGCCGAGCTTCAGCGCAACATCGTGCTGTCGCACGCCGCGGGCGTCGGCGAAACGGCCTCGGTCGCGACGACGCGGCTCATGATGGCGCTGAAGCTCGGCAGCCTCGCGCAGGGCGCGTCGGGCGTCCAACCGGCAGACGATCGCCCTCCTCGAGGCCATGCTCGCGCGCGGCGTCACGCCGGTGGTCCCGTCGCAAGGATCGGTCGGCGCGTCGGGCGATCTCGCGCCGCTCGCCCATATGGCGGCGGCGATGATCGGCGTTGGAGAAGCTCGTGTGGGCGATCGCGTCGCGCCCGCCGCCGCCGCGCTCGCCGAAGTCGGCCTCGAGCCGATCACGCCTCGCCCCAAGGAGGGGCTCGCGCTGCTCAACGGCACGCAATTCTCGACCGCCAATGCGCTCGTCGGCCTGTTCAAGGCCGAGACGCTGTTCCGCTCCGCCTTGGCGACCGGCGCTTTGTCGACCGACGGCGCGCGCGGATCGGATACGCCCTTCGACGCGCGCATCCATGCGCTCCGGCGCCATCGCAGGACAGATCGAAGTCGCCGCCGCGCTGCGCGGGCTGCTCGCCGGGAGCGCCATTCGCGCATCGCATCTGACCGGCGACGAACGCGTTCAGGATCCCTATTGCCTGCGCTGCCAACCCCAGGTGATGGGCGCCTGCCTCGATCTCTTGCGCCAGGCCGCCACGACCCTCCTCATCGAAGCCAACGGAGTCTCCGACAATCCGCTCATCTTCGCCGAAACGGACGAAGCGCTGTCGGGCGGCAATTTCCACGCCGAGCCGGTCGCTTTCGCCGCCGACATGATCGCGCTCGCGATCTGCGAGATCGGCTCGCTCGCCGAGCGCAGGATCGCGCTTCTGGTCGATCCGGCTTTGTCCGGCCTGCCGGCGTTTCTGACCCCGAAGCCCGGGCTCAATTCCGGGTTCATGATCGCGCAGGTGACCGCGGCGGCGCTGGTCGCCGAGAACAAGACCCTCGCCCATCCGGCCAGCGTCGATTCCATCCCGACCTCGGCCAACCAGGAGGATCACGTCTCGATGGCGGCGCACGGCGCGAGGCGGCTCGCGTCGATGGCGGACAACGCAATGTCGATCATCGGCATTGAACTGCTCGCCGCGGCCCAGGCCTGCGACTTTCACGCGCCCCTCGCTTCGAGCGCGCCGCTCGAAGCTGTGCGGGCGCTGCTGCGGCGCGAGGTTCCGCGCCTGGAAGACGACCGCTACTTTCATCCCGACATCATCGCGGCGACCAGCCTCGTGAGCCGCAGGGCCGTCATCGATGCGGTCGGCGCCGCGGCGCTGCCCGGGCTTGAGAAGCCCGCGCGATGACCGGCGAGCGCCCCGATTGGCTCGTCATCGAGCGCCGCGATGCGCCGCTCATCGTCAGCATTCCCCATGCTGGGACGGATCTCGCTCGAATTCGAGCCGGCTTTCGTCAGTCCGTGGCTCGCGCGCAAGGACGCGGATTGGCGGCTCGATGAGCTCTACGACTTTGTCGAACCGCTCGGCGCGACATTGGTGCGAACGCGGCTCTCGCGCTCGATCATCGACGTCAATCGCGATCCAAGCGGCGCTTCGCTTTATCCCGGCCAAGCGACGACAGAACTTGTGCCCGACCACGACTTTCGACGGCGAGCCGCTCTATCGGCTCAGGCCGAGCGCCGGACGAGGCCGAGATCGCCGAGCGGCGGCGTCTTTACTTCGATCCCTACCACGCGGCGCTCGCCGGCGAGATCGCGCGCCTGCGCCAGAAGCATCAGCGCGTCGCGCTTTGTTCGACGCCCACTCCATTCGTTCGGTCATCCCGCGCCTCTTCGACGGCGAACTGCCGGTGTTCAATCTCGGCACGAATTCCGGCGCCAGCTGCGACCCCGAACTGCGCGAGACGGTCGGCGCCGTGCTGGCGGCGAGCGGGCAAACGTCCATCGTCGACGGCGCTTCAAGGGCGGCTGGATCACGCGCGCCTTCGGGAAGCCCGAGCGAAGGCGTCGAGGCTTTGCAGCTCGAACTCGCCTGCCGCGCCTATATGCACGAGCCCGAGCGTCCGTACGCCCGAGAACTGGCCAACGCCGATCGACGAAAAGCGCGGCGCCGACGCGCGCGACGATCAAGCGCGTTCTCGAGACGATCTTTCGGCAGGTCGGCGGCTCATGAAGACGATCGGCATTGTCATTCCCGACGGGAGCGAAGCGCGATCGGGAATCCGATTAGCGCCGAGGCTGCAACTCGATCCCCGGTCGGACCTCGGTACGCCGAGAGTGACAATTTCTGAAGGGCCAGTCCATGACCGCCCCAGCCCGCCTCGACAACATGCGCGTCATCCGCGCGCCCCACGGGACCGAGCTCAGCGCCAAGAGCTGGCTCACCGAAGCGCCGCTGCGCATGCTCATGAACAATCTCGACCCCGACGTCGCCGAGCGGCCGGGCGAGCTTGTCGTCTATGGCGGCATCGGGCGAGCGGCGCGCGACTGGCCGGCGTTCGACCGCATCGTCGCGACCTTGCGCCGCCTCGAGGGCGATCGAGACGCTGCTCGTCCAATCCGGCAAGCCGGTCGGCGTGTTCCGCACCCACGCCGACGCGCCGCGCGTGCTCATCGCCAACTCGAATCTCGTGCCGCACTGGGCGACCTGGGACTGCTTCAACGAGCTCGATCGCAAGGGGCTCATGATGTACGGCCAGATGACCGCGGGCTCGTGGATCTATATCGGCTCGCAGGGCATCGTGCAGGGCACCTACGAGACCTTCGTCGAGATGGGGCGCCGGCACTATGGCGGCGACCTTCGGGGACGATGGATTCTCACCGCCGGCCTCGGCGGCATGGGCGGCGCGCAGCCGCTCGCCGCGTCGATGGCCGGCGCTTCGCTGCTCGCCGATCGAGTGCCGCCCGTCGAGCATCGAGTTCCGCCTGCGCACCGGCTATATCGACGTGCAGGCCAAGGACCTCGACGACGCGCTCGCGATCATCGAAAGGTCGACGAAGGAGCGCAAAGCCGTCTCGGTCGCGCTGCTCGGCAACGCGGGCGAAGTCCTGCCCGAACTTCTGCGCCGCGGCGTCAGGCCCGACATCGTCACCGACCAGACCTCGGCGCACGATCCGATCAACGGCTATCTGCCCAAGGGCTGGAGCCTGCAGCAATGGGAGGAGCGCCGCGCGAGCGATCCCAAGGGCGTCGAGCGCGCGGCCAAAGCGTCGATGGGCGAACATGTGCGGGCGATGCTGGCTTACGCGCACGCCGGCGTTCCGACCGTCGACTACGGCAACAACATCCGCCAGATGGCGCTCGAAGAAGGCGTCAAGGACGCGTTCGACTTCCCGGGCTTCGTGCCGGCCTATATCCGGCCGCTGTTCTGCCGCGGCGTCGGGCCGTTCCGCTGGGCGGCGCTGTCGGGCGATCCGGAGGACATTTTCAGGACCGACGCCAAGGTCAAGGAACTGATGCCGGACAACCCGCATCTGCACAATTGGCTCGACATGGCGCGCGCGCGGATCAAGTTCCAGGGCCTGCCGGCGCGCATCTGCTGGGTGGGTCTTGGGCGACCGGCACCGGCTCGGCCTCGCCTTCAACGAAATGGTCGCGTCCGGCGAACTCAAGGCGCCGATCGTCATCGGCCGCGATCATCTCGATTCCGGCTCGGTCGCGTCGCCCAACCGCGAAACCGAGGCGATGCAGGACGGCTCCGACGCCGTCTCCGACTGGCCGCTTCTCAACGCGCTGCTCAATTGCGCCTCCGGCGCGACCTGGGTGTCGATCCATCACGGCGGCGGCGTCGGCATGGGCTTCTCGCAGCACGCCGGCATGGTCATCGTCGCCGACGGCACGCCGGAAGCGGCGCGGCGCATCGAGCGTGTGTTGTGGAACGATCCGGCGAGCGGCGTCATGCGCCACGCCGACGCGGGCTACGAGACGGCGATCGCCTGCGCGAAGGAGAAGGGCCTCGACCTGCCGAGCCTGGGCGAGCGCTAGTCCGGCTCCATACCCGCGGCGAGTTCGACCGGCTTCCCATGCGGAGTGCGCAGATAGGCGCGCTCCCATTGGTGCTCGCGCTCGTGCAAGTTCCGCGGGAGTCACGCTGCCGTTTTCCGCGAGCAGGCGCTCAAGCGCCGCGAGCACGGCGCAGATAGTAAGTTTCGCGGTCGTCGGGCTCGGCGTTGCAGCGCGCTGATCTCGGCTCCAAGCGTCTCGGCCCAACGCGCGGACGAGATCGCGCCGCTTTTGACGAGAAGATCGGCGAGCGCCAGCGTTTCCGCGTGCCAGGGCTCGCCAAACACCGGCTCGCCGTCCTTGGCCTTGAGAAAGCCGAGCTCAGGCAGGCTCAAGATAGCTCTCCCAGAGATCGACGAAGACGCGATCGCCGCTTCCCTTTGCTTCCGGCCAAAGGTCCGAGGAGGCGAAGCTCACGGTATAGAGATGCTCGCCGCGCTCCTCGCCTCGCGCCGACGCGTCGGCGAAAACATGGCCGCCGTGATGGGCGTGGATCACCCCTGCCCTGCCCCGCACATATCCGGGCAAGCGCGTATGGCCCGAGCGCGCCGTCGAGCCGGCATCGCACGTCGGCGCCGAGCGCGAAGCGCGGCGGCGTATTGACGCCGACCGCGAAACTTCGAGGCCGTTTTGACGATAGGCGCGCGCGGCCTCCGCCGTCTGCGGGGGTAGACCCGGCTTCGGCGCGAAGGCCGGGGCGCCGCGCTTGATCTCATCGAGGGTCAGATAACCCTCGTCGATCAGTTGCGCGGCGAGCGTCGTCAGCCATTGATCGAAATAGGGCCGCGTCAGATAATCGATGGGATCGGTCAAGCTCGCGGCAATGGCGAAACCAGTCGATCGTCCAGCTCTTGGCCCGCGGCCGACGACTGCTTCATGCCGAAGGCGCGCATCTCCCAGTCGGCGTGAAATGGCTTGTCGTCGGCCTTGTCGACGATCGGGCCGAAACCCTCGCGTCCGCCGAGATCATGAACGCCGTCCATCAGACTGTCGCCCGCTTGGGCGAGAGATCGCGCTCCGTGCCGATCATCGCATTGCGCGTGACGAGCTTGGCGAGCGCCTCTTCGTCCCAGTCTTCGACGCCCTTCGGCCGCTCGGGCACGACGAGATAGCGCCGCTCCGACGTCGAGTCCCAGACGCGCACCTGCGTCTTCTCATCGAGCTTGACGCCGAACTCCTCGAGCACGCCGCGCGGATCGCGCACCGCGCGGGCGCGATATTCGTTCGATTTGTACCAGGATGGCGACAGGCCCAGGATCGAGAACGGATAGCAGGAGCAGAGCGTGCAGACGACGAGATTGTGCACGTCCGCCGTATTCTCGACCGCCTGCAGATGGCCGGTCGCATGGCCGGCGAAACCGAATTCGTCGATCGCCGCGGTCCCGTCGGCCAGGAGCCGCGCCTTGAACGCCGGATCGCGCCAGGCGCGCGCAACGACCGCCGCGCCACGCTTGGGCCCGATCTCGTCGCGATACATTTCGATCCAGGCGTCGACCGCCGCCGGGTCGATCAGCTTCTTCTCGGCGAGCAGGCTTTCGAGCGCCTTGGTGCGCAGAGCCGGCTCGGACGGCAAATGCGAATGCAGCTCGTGATGGATATGGGAGATTGTCTTCGAGTCGAAGCTCGCCATCGCGCGTCTCTCCTTGAGGCGAGGCAATTTATCACGGGCGAGCGGGCAGTAAAGGCGGTGAGGCCCTCGTCCCTCTCCCTCGGGGAGAGGGTTTGGGAGTGAGCTGCTCCCTAGTCCGGCGAGACCCTCATCCGGCGCTTCGCGCCACCTTCTCCCTGAGGGAGAAGGAACTTAGCCCTCATGAACTTTTGAGAAGCGCAAGAACGGCGATTTCGTCAGGCCGCAGGCCGGTGAGCTGGATGAGCCGTTCTCCTCCATGACCTTCGAGCGCAAAGGCGCCAGCGAGATAAGCGTCCGAAATGGCGGGATGGATGTAAGACTTGCGGCAAACAGCCGCCGTGTTGCCCAGCGCGGCCGCGACTTTCTTGACTGCGGCGCTCATCACGCGCTTGGCCTGCGTTGCGCTTGCGAACGGATCGGAGAGCGAGAGGTATCGCGCCATCAGCATCGTCCCGGCCCAGGTGCGAAAATCCTTGGCGGTGATGTCGGCGCCGGTGATCTCCCGCAGATAGGCGTTGACGTCGCCGGACGAGACGGCGTGCAATTCCTTATGCTCGTTGAAATATTGCAAGAGGTCCTGTCCGGGCAGTTCCTGGCAGGCTCGAATGATCCGCGCCACGCGCCGATCGCGCATCGCGAGCGACCATTCCTTGCCGCTCTTGCCCTTGAACTGGAAACGAACCTCGGAGCCCTCAACCTCAACGTGATCGCTCTTGAGGGTGGTTAGGCCGTAGCTCTGATTGTTGCGAGCATATTCATCGTTGCCGACGCGGATCAGCGTCGTCTCCAAGAGATGCACGACCGTCGCCAGAACCTTCTCGCGCGGCAAGCCGCGCAGGCTCATGTGCTCGGCGACCGTCGCCCGGATTGTCGGCAGCGCCGCGGCGAACGCGAACATGTGCTCGTATTTCGAATGCTCCCGCGCCTCGCGGTACTCTGCGTGATACTTGTATTGCTTGCGCCCTTTTGCGTCGCGGCCGGTGGCCTGGATGTGCCCGTTCGCAGATGCGCAGATCCAGACATTCGTCCATGCTGGCGGAATGACGAGCGAGCGTATGCGCTGCAGGGTGTTCGGGTTCGCGACCCGCTTGCCTTTGGCATCGAGATAGACAAAGCCCTTGCCCGCGCGCTTGCGCTGGATCGCCGGCCCGTTGTCGCACACATAGCGCAGGCCCAGGGGGCGCCGGCATGGCCACGTCAACGGAAATACGGATCTCGGCATCAAGCATTCGGGCGCCCTCGCATTCCCCGGAACGCGGGATGTGCGCTCTCTGTTCCCGATCCAGTCGGGGCCATCGAGTGGCGCGCTACGGCCAGAGGATCGGATAGAGGACCTCTGACGCCGCCGATCAGAACTATGTCGCGCCGATCGTGAGCACAATCCGCCCGGCGCTCTCGTCGCGCGCCCATGCCTGCTCGACATTGGATAGTGCGATGGGGTGGGTCGCAATCTTGAGGTCCGCCGGCACCGCCGCCTGGAAGACCCCACCGACGGCGCGCACGAGTCGATCGAAGGGGATGCTGCCGATCCCGCTGCCCATGAGCACAATCGCCGACGACCGTAGCGCCGCGCTCGGCAGGGTGATGTCCGAGCCGCTGACCGCGCCAATTTGAATAAACCGGATCGGGACGGCCTCGGCTCCCCCTTTAGCGCCGGCGATGATGAGACGCTCGGCGCTCTTCCCCCAGAGATAATCGAGCACGACGTCGACCCCTTCCGCGAACTCGCGCCCGAAGCGGGCTTCGAGCGCGGCGGCATCGTCGACAAGCGGGATGGTGACATCGGCGCCGAGGGCTGCAAGAGACTTCAGCGCCTCGAGGTTACGCCCGGTCGCGATGACTTTCCTGGCGCCAAGATGCTTGGCGATCTGCACCGCGAGGCGCCCCGAGGCGCCGGTCGCTCCGTTGACGAGAACGGTTTCGCCCGCCTTGAGCCGCGCCCGCTCCTCGAGCGCCGCCCAGGACGACATGCCCGGATTGGCGATCGCAGCCGCCGTCACATCGTCGAGTTCGTCCGGCAAACCGAGGCAGTGCGTTGAGGGGACGACGGCGCGTTCGGCCATACTGCCATAGGGCGCGAGGGGCATGACGAAATAGACGCGGGTCCCGTCCTCAAGCCGGCCCACGCCATCGACGCCCGCCACGAAGGGAAATTGACCCGATGAACTGTAATGCCGGCCTGAGGCCCGGCTTCTTGCGACCTGGCTGATGGCGGCGGCGGTGACCGTAATCCTGGATTCGCCTGACTCGGGCATAGGCTCGCTGAAGTCGGTATAGCGAGGCGTCTGCCCTGCCCCCGTCACAACTGCTGCTTTCATGGCGACTCCTTCACGAACATTTATGAAGCACAGGCGGCGCGACGCCCATCCCCCATGTATGCTCCGACATGGGCGCGGTCAGGCCCTGCGTCGTGAATAGGAGTTATCATGGACACCAATCGTCTCGGCCATTCGGGCCTGCGCGTGCCGGCGCTGAGTTTCGGCACCGGCACGTTCGGCGGCGGCAACGACTTCTTCAAGGCTTGGGGATCGACCGACGCGGCCGGCGCGTCCCGACTGATCGACGTCTGCCTCGATCACGGCGTGAGCATGTTCGACACCGCCGACGTCTATTCGGCCGGGCTCGCCGAACAGATCCTGGGCGAGGCGATCAAGGGCAAGCGCAACCGCCTGCTCATTTCCACCAAGTCGACCTTCCCGATGGGCGACGGCCCGAACGACTATGGCTCCTCGCGCCAGCATCTTTTGGCGGCGACGGAGGGTTCGCTCAAGCGGCTCGGCGTCGAGACGATCGATCTCCTGCAACTGCACGGCCAGGACTACAACACGCCGGTCGAGGAGACGCTCTCCACGCTCGATCAGCTCGTGCGCGCGGGCAAGGTCCGCTACATCGGCTGCTCGAATTTCTCCGGCTGGCATCTCATGAAGTCGCTCGCCGACTTCGGACCGCTACGGCTATCCCCGCTACGTCGCGCATCAGGCCTATTATTCGCTGCTCAATCGCGACTACGAATGGGAGCTGATGCCGCTCGGGCGCGATCAGGGCGTCGGCGCGGTCGTCTGGAGCCCGCTCGGCTGGGGCAAGCTCACCGGCAAAATCCGGCGCGGCCAGCCGGCGCAGCCCGGCACCCGCGCGCACGCCATTCCGGAAACCGGGCCGCGCTACGACGAGAAGCGCCTGTTCGCTATCGTCGACGCGCTCGACGCGCGTCGCCAAGGAGACCGGCAAGACCATCCCGCAGATCGCGCTCAACTGGCTGCTGCGCCGCCCGACCGTCGCCAACGTCATCATCGGCGCGCGCAACGAAGAGCAGTTGCTCGAGAACATCGGCGCCGTCGGCTGGAAACTGACGCCCGAGCAGGTGGCGAAGCTCGACGCGGCGAGCGACGTCGAGCCGGCCTATCCGGTCTGGCACCAGCGCGGCTTTCCGCAGCTCAACGAAAGGGCGGCGCAGAGCTGAAGGGACGCGCGAAGGCCGCCGCGAAGCGACGCCGCTCAAAAGCTGTTGCGGTCGTGATAGGTCTGGAGGAATTGCCGCACGCGCGGCTCCGGGCTTTCGTGGAACACGCGGCGCGGCGGCCCCTCGTCGATGATGCGGCCCTCGTCGATGAAGGCGATGCGGCCGGCGACATGGGCGGCGAAGCCCATCTCGTGGGTGACGATCGAGCATCGTCATGCCCTCGGCCGCGAGGCTCTTCATCACCTCCAGCACTTCGCCGACCAGCTCGGGATCGAGCGCCGAGGTCGGCTCGTCGAACAGCATGAGGCGCGGCTGCATCGCCAGCGCTCGGGCGATGGCGACGCGCTGCTGCTGGCCGCCCGAGAGACGCGACGGATAGGCGTCGGCCTTGGCGGCGAGCCCGACCCGGGTCAGCATCGCCATTGCGCGATCGGCCGCTTCGCGGGCCTGAAGTCCGCGCACGCGCCGGAGCGGCTCGGCGACATTGCCGAGCGCGGTCATATGCGGCCAAAGATTGAAATGCTGGAACACCATGCCGATCTCGCGCCGCATCTCGCGCAAGTTTCGCGCGGCGCCATCGGCCGGCGCGTTCCGTCTGGCGCGTCCTCGTAGCCGATCAGCCGGCCGTCGATGCGCAGATCGCCGGAATCGTAGGGCTCGAGGAAATTCACGCATCGCAGCAGCGTGCTCTTGCCCGATCCGCTGGGGCCGATCAGGCACACGACCTCCGAGCGCCGACCGAAAGGTCGACGCTCGCGCAAGCACCTGATGCGCGCCGAAGCTCTTGCTGACCTTGGCGAGCTCGATCATCGGCGCGCTCACGCTCGCCTCCTCGTGCGCGAGAAACGCCGTCACCCGCGCTTCGACCCTGGCGCCCAGGCGCGACACCGCTTCGACCAGGAGCCAGTAGAAGATCGCCATGGCGAAGATGGCGTCGAACGCCGTGAACGTCTCCGCCGCCATCGTCTGCACCTGATACATGAGCTCGGGCACGGTGATGATCGACAGCACCACCGTCTCCTTCGACAGGATGATCAGCATGTTGACGATCGACGGAACGGCGGCGATGAGCGCGCCCGGCAGCATGACCCGCAGCATCGTGTCGAACGGCGCCATGCCGACGCTGACCGCCGCCTCGACCTGGCCGACCGGCACGGCGGCGAAGCCGGCGCGAAAGATCTCCGCGAAATAGGCCGACGAGTAGAGGCCAAGGCCCAGAATCCCGGCCGCGGTGGCGCTGAGTCTAAGCCCGATCGACGGGCCGCCGGCATAAAGGAGGAAGAGCTGCACGAGGAACGGCGTGCCGCGGAAGATCTCGATGAACGCCCTGATGAGCCAGTTGAGCGGCGGGATTTGCAGCCGACTGAGAAGCGTGATCGCGAACCCCAGGACGAGACCGAGCGCGCCGCCCGCCGCCCAGCAAAGGATCGTGACGCCAAAGCCGCTCAGAAGCGAGGGCGCATAGTGCCAGATGCAGGTCCGAGGCTCATCGCGCGCCTGCCCCCGCCAGGCGCCGCTCCGCAACCGCGCCCAGAGCCGCCAGGCAAAGGTTGATCGCGAGATAGAACAGGCCTCCGCCGACATAGGCTTCGAGCGGCCGATAGGTCTGGGTGGCGATGTTCATGCTGACGCGCGTCAGTTCGGCGATGCCGACCACCGAAACGAGCGACGAGGCTTTGATCAAGAGGATGAATTCATTGATGAGCGGCGGCGTCGAAATTCTCAGCGCTTGCGGCAGAAGAACGCGCCGCCAGATGTCGAGGCCGGAGAAGCCGAGCGCGGTCGCCGCCTCGCCCTGCCCGCGCGGCACGGCGTTGAGCGCGCCGCGCAGGATTTCCGCCTGATAAGCCGCTGACGAGAGCGCGAGCGCCCCGACCGCGGCCACGATCGCCGGCACGTCGAGCCCATATTCGGCGAGAAAATAATAGATGAACAGGAGCTGCACGAGCAGCGGAACGCCGCGAAACACGCTGATATACGCGCCGCCGAGACGCCTGAGCCAGGGGCGCGGCGAAACGCGCGCGACGCAAACGAGCGCGCCGATCACGAACCCGAAGACGATGCCGGCGAAAGACACGGCGACCGTCGTCCCCGCCGCCTGCGTGAGATAGCCGAACGAGTGGAGGATGACCTCAGGTTTCATCGGGGAAGGCGCCCGTCGCTCGAGGCAGCGCGGCGCCTCACGAGCGGCGCGCTTCGGAACGACCGCATCCTGAGGAGCGCCGCAACGGCGCGTCTCGAAGGACAGTGCGCTCCGTTGAATGGCCGTCAGATGGACGGCTCGGGACGGTCTTCGGCAGGTCCATTGTCTGTCCGAACCAAGTCTTCTGGATCTTCGCCATCGTGCCATCGGCCTCGACCTTGAGGATCGCAGCGTTGATGGCGTCGACCAGCGTCTTGTCGTCAAGCCGGGCGACCCAGGAGAAATAGGTCGGCTGGCCGAACGGCGGCGTCACGACTGCGAAAGCGTCCGAGCGCTGCTGGGCGGCGTAGGCGAGGTTCGGCAGCGAATTGACCGTCGCGTCGATGCGTCCGGCGGCGAGATCGGCGGAAGCCTGGTTGTTGTCGACATATTCCTTGACCTCGACCGGCTTCGGCAGCTTGGCCGCAAATTCCTTGAGCTGCGCGACCTGCGAGGTGCCCTTCTGGCCGCCGACTGTTCTGCCGGCGATATCCTCGGGCTTCATGATGCTCTTGTCGTCGGCGCGCTTCATGAGCGCCGCAGTCGCGTCGGCGATCGGCACCGTGAAGGCGTAATGCTTCATGCGCTCCTTGGTGATGGTGACCGGCGCGATGCAGAGGTCGAACTTCTTCGCTTCCAGACCGGGCAGAACGCTGGTCCAAGGCAGGTCGAGATAGGTGACCTTGAGCCCCATTTCCTTGCCGACGGCGTCGATGAGGTCGCGGTCGAGCCCCTTGTAGGTTCCATTGTCGGAGATATCGAACGGCGGAAACTGCATCTCGGTCGCGGTCGACAGCACGCCGCGCTTCTTGATCTCCGCCAGCGTATCGTCGGCGAAAGCGGCGCGCGTCGGCGCCGAAGATGGCGCCCGACGCCGCGACCCCAGCCAACCCCGCTTTGAGCGCATTGCGTCGGGTCAGAGCGAGTTTGTCGAATTGCGTCATTGCCGATCTCCCTTGGCGATGAATCCGGCGCGCTGGCGATGGACTCGAAGCTTGTCAAATCTCAGAGCCCGATAGTCGGGGAAGGTCTCGTATCTCTGCAGACAGCAATGTTGACGACCGCCGCCGGGTGTCAAATCGAAGACGACCGACGAGCACGCAAACGCCGACGGTTGCCCAAGGCCGCCGGACGTGCTTCTACCCGCTCTCCAACCGATGCGGCGCGATGGCTCCGCCAAACAAATGAGACGCAAGGTCACCCATGATCGAGGAACCGCCGCCGCTCGTCTTCGCCCCCTCCATCGAACGGCCGCCTGCCGAAGTCGTCGAGCGCTTTCGCACGCCGACCAGCTTCATCGTCGACGCCATGAACGGGACGGGCGCGCTCGACTGGCGGATCAAGCGGCTTGTCGGCACGCTCGTTCGTCGGCGTCGCGCTCACCTGCGACTGCGGCCCGCTCGACAATCTCGCGTTCATGGCGGCGCTCGCCGAATCCAAGCCCGGCGATGTCCTCGTCGTCGCGACAAACGGCTATACCGGAGCGGCGGTGACGGGAGATCTGCTGATGTATGTTGCGCGCAATCGCGGCGTCGCGGCCCTCGTCACCGACGGCCTGGTGCGCGACCTCGATGACCTCGAAACGGTGGGCGTACCGACGTTCGCGATGGGCGTCACGCCGAATTCGCCGCAACGGCGCGGACCGGGCACGGTCGGCCTGCCGATCGTCTGCGGCGGCGTCACGGTCGCGTCGGGCGACGTGGTGGTCGGCGACCGCGACGGCGTTGTCGTTGTTCCCCGCGCGCGCATCGATGAAGTCCTCAAAAATCTCGAGCGTGTCAAAGCGGCGGAGGCGGCGACGCTCGAGCGCGTGCGCGCGGGATTGAAAGAACTGCCAGTCGAAGTGCCTTCGCTCAAGCGGATGGGCAGAGGCTAAGGCGAGCCTGCCGACAGGGTCTTCGAGCGGGAGGAGGCGTTTGGCGTGATCGATTTTCCCATCATCGATTCCCACATCCATCTCCTCGACCAGAAACGGTTCGGCTATTCCTGGGCGAAGGACGCGCCGGCCCTCAAGCGCGACTGGACGGTGGACGATCTCGCCGATCGGGCGAAACCCTACGAGATCGAGGGCCTCGTCTTCGTCGAAGTCGACGTCGACATGCCGCAATATCTGGACGAAGCCGATTGGGTTGACGGCCTCGCCGCCCATGACCGCCGAGTGCTCGGCGCCGTCGTCTGTCTGCCGCTCGAACGTGGAGCAGCGATCGAGCCGGAAATTGCGCGGGTCGCCAAGCTCAAGACGATGCGTGGCGTTCGTCGCCTGATCCAGAGCCAGCCTGATCCGGAGTTCATGCTCAAGCCCGGCTTCCTCGAAGCGCTCCGGCTCCTGCCGAAATACGACCTCTCGTTCGACGTCTGCATTTTTCATCCCCAGGCGGCGAACACGCTCAAGATGATGCGCCAATGTCCCGAGGTGTCCTTCGTCCTCGATCACATCGGCAAGCCCGGGATCAAGGACGGCGTTCATCGACCCGTGGCGGACCCACATTCGAGAGATGGCGGCGCTGCCCAATGTCGTGTGCAAGCTTTCCGGCGTCACCACCGAAGCCGACCACCAAACCTGGAGCCGCGATCAGCTCCGACCCTACATCGATCATGTGATCGAACTGCTTCGGGCCGGACCGCATTCTCTACGGCGGCGACTGGCCGGTGTCCGAGCTCGCCGGCAGCTATCTGCAATGGCTCGCGACGCTCGACTGGGCGACGGCTGGCTTTTCGCCGGCCGACAAGCGCAAGCTCTTCCGCGACAATGCGATCAAGGCCTACCGGCTCGAGGCCTGATGGATAAAGCCTTCCTCGAGCGCAGAGGCTACAGCGTCGCGGCGCTGCGCGCGCTCGCCCGCAAGCAGCTGCCGCGCATGCTGTTCGACATGGTCGACGGCGCCGCCGGCGACGAGATCACCCTGCGCAACAACGAGGCGGCGCTGGCCGCAATCGAGCTAGCCCCCAAGCTGCTTGCCGGCGCGCCGACGCGCGACTCAGTCGGTCGAGCTGTTCGGCGTAGACGCTGCGCTCGCCTGTCATCATCGGCCCGACTGGCCTTGCTGGCCTCTTGTGGCCGCACGCCGAACTCGCCGCGGCGCGCGCGGCGGCCCGGTTCGGGACGATCTACTGCACGAGCCACGCCTCGACTGCGACGATCGAAGAGATCGGCGCGGCGACGCAGGGGCCGAAATGGATGCAGGTCTTTCTCTACAAGGATCGCGGCCTCACCGCCGAATTCGCCGCCCGCGCTGCAGCCGCCGGATACCAAGGCGCTGATCCTCACGGTCGACAATCAGGTCATGGCGGGCCGCGACCGCGACGCGCGCAACGGCATGACCTTCCCGTTGCGCTGGGGTCCGCGCAACGTCTTCGACTTTCTGAGCCGGCCGGAATGGATCCTGCGCATGCGCGAGACGCCCTCGCCGACCTTCGTCAATTACGGCGCGCGGACCTCGATCGGCGCGTTCGGTCCGCTGATGGCTCGAGCAGCTCGATCCTGACGTCAGCTGGAGCGACGTCGAGCAGCTGCGCGGCCATTGGCGCGGGCCGCTTCTCATCAAAGGCCTGCTGCATCCGGACGACGCGCGCGAGGCGATCAACCGCGGCGCCGACGGGATCATCGTCTCCAACCATGGCGGGCGACAGCTCGACGGCGCGGTCGCTTCGATCCGCGCGCTGTCCGGCGTGGTCGCAGCGGTCGGCGGGAGGGTCCCAGTCCTGATCGATGGCGGCTTTCGTCGCGGGTATCGACGTCGTCAAGGCGCTGGCGCTCGGCGCGCGCGCGGTGATGATCGGCCGCCCGCATCTTTGGGGCGTCGCCTGCGGGGGCGAGGACGGCGTCGTCTGGGTGCTCGAGCTGTTCTGGCGCGAAATCGATCGTGCGCTCGCGCTCGGCGGCTGGGACAGCCTCGCCAAGCTCGATCGGAGCATCTTGTTCGCCGGCGAGGCGACATCCCCGGGCAGCCCCCGCGCCCGCGGCAATTAGAGATGTACGGGGCCCGAACCGGCAACAAGATCACCCGGCGGGCCCACTGCCCGCGGCCCTGCCCGCTTGGCTCCTTCTCGGCGGCGGGCGCTAGCGCCATTCGTCGACCCGGTTTGGGTTTTCTTGGAACGTCCCGTTTCGTGGCTGAATCCCCTATTTCAGGGTGTTGGATTTCCTTGGATTTCCTTGGATTCTCTCGTCCGAATCGAGACTTATCAATGGGTTACACGAGATTTTCAGGAGCGTGAATTTTCCTCGCGCTTTTGTCGTCGCGAAAGAGCCGTCGAAACGGTCAGCCCGCGATTTGGCATGGCGAAGGGACGGATTGTTCATGGCGGCAAGCTTAGCTTGATTTCTGATTTTCTGCAAGAGATTGCCGCCCGAGCCCTTTCCTTCGAACCGCCTCCATCCAAGCGCAAATCGCTGTAGGTTTGGACAAAATCGTCCGAGCCCGGGGGCGATCCGTGAGCTGATGGAGCATCTCGCCCTATTCGGCAGCAGCCGACTGGACGCTGAGGTGGTCATGCTCCATCTCAAACGGCTCGGCCGGCGTGACATGGGCGAATTTCGCGAAGCCGTAGAGCATCGCGGCGATACCGAGATAGCTTAGCGCCACCACGGGCGATTGCCCGATGCCGAGGTCCTCGGCGTGGATCAGGCCGAAGAACGTGAGGATCGCGCCCGCGAGCGCAAAGGCCGCGGCCTTCTCGAGCTGGCGCTCGATGATGAACACGGTGACCGCGCCCAATATGATGCCGGCAAGCGTCGCGCCGCCGCCAAGCGTCTGGAGGCCCTTATACAAGATGCCCGTGTTGCCGAGCTTGTCGAAGCCGACCGTGGCCGCGTTGGTGCCGGCGGCGCCGAGCGCGCCGTCGATCATGGTTTTGCCCCAGGCGGCGATCTGCGGAATCATCGCGAGAATGATCGCCGGCGCGTGGCTCCGCGGCGATTCCTGGAAAGCCTGCGAGCCGATGAGCATGCCGATGTAGAGCAGGATCGGCAGGATCGCGACCACCGGGATCAGGCTCGAGACCAAAGCCACGATGCCGAGCCAAGTCAGCACCAGCACCATCACGCCGGTCGCGGCGGAATAGCCGATTCGCCCGCCCATCGCCTTCCAGCCGGGATGGCCGATGTAGACCGCGTTGATGAAGGGATTGCCGAGGAGGCAGCCGATCAGGCTGATAATCCCGTCGGCTGTCAGCACTTGCGTCGTCGGAAACGAATCGCCGGCCGCCGAGGCGCTCTCGACATTGTCCATGGCCTCGACGAGATCATAGATCCCGAAGGGTATCGCGGTGACGAGGATAACCCCGATAAACTTGAAGCCCGCAAAGACGTGATCGACGGCCGGTACGGGGAACGAGAAGCCGAAGTGCGAAAGGGCGTCTCCTACGCTGCCGACGCTCAAGCCGCCATAGCCAAGACCGAACAGGTCCGATCCCCAGGCGATGATCGTGCCCGCCGCAATGGCGATCAAGCCGCCGGGCACGTCGCGGAAGTAGCGGACACCGCCGAACCAGTTCGCGAGGATGATGGCGAAGCAGACCATGCCGATGAGCGGCGTCTCGAACACGAGCAGGCCGGGCCGCATCGAAATGAAGGTGATGGAAATGCCGGCGAGCGAGCCGAGCAGCGCCGCCCGCGGCGTGATCTTGCGGATGATCGGGGCGATGAAACCGCCCGCCATCAGAACGAAACTCTGCACGAATACCCAAGTGAGACCCGCTTCCCACGCCTGGACCGGATCGTTGGTCCTGAGCAGGATCGGCAGCATGACGACGAAGGTGACGACGAACATGTGCGGCACGCTCGTGCCTGACGGCAAAGCGCAGACATCGGTGCGGCCGGTTCTCTGCGCCAGCCGATAGGCGAGCCAGGCGTAATACACCGTGCTCAGGAACAGCATCAGCCCGAGGGCCGGAAGAATGCGCCCGAAGACGAGCGAGTCGGGCATCTTCAGAACGAAGCGGAGGAGCCCGGTCAGGACGAGAACGTTGACCAGGATGTTGGTCCCGAAGCCGAAGAAGGCGTTCCAGTCCCCTGGAACCCAATAGCGCTCGCGTCCTGTCGCCACCGCACTCGTTGACATCGCCGCCCTCCTTGCTTGCCTGCCTCGCCTAGCTAGCCTTCTTCCACCCGGCCAAAGCCTTGATCACACCCTCGGAGCTCGACACCCAGCCGAAAATGCCGCCTTGCGCCTTGATCATCTTCAAGCCCATGGCGTGGAACTCGGGAAAATAGGAGCCACAGCAGTCCTCGAGCACGAGGCAGTCGTAGCCGCGGTCGTTGGCCTCCCTGACCGTCGTGTTGACGCAGACCTCCGTCGTCACGCCGGTGACGACGAGCTGCTTGACATCTTTATGCTGCAGGATGGCGTGCAGATCGGTGGCGTGGAACGCGCCTTTGCCGGGCTTGTCGATGACTGGCTCGCCGGGCGCGGGATAAAGCTCGGGAATGATGTCGTGACCGGCCTCGCCGCGCACCAGAATGCGGCCCATCGGGCCCGCGTCGCCGATGGTCGTGGCGCTGCGGCCCCGAATCTTCTTGGCTGGCGGCAAATCGGCGAGGTCAGGTCGGTGACCCTCCCGCGTATGAAGAACGGGAAGACCCGCCGCGCGCCATGCCGCCAGAAGCTTTTGGTTCGGTTCGATGGTGCGGCGCAATTGCGAAACGTCGTTGCCGAGCATTTCGCCAAAGCCGCCGGACTCAAGGAAATCGCGCTGCATGTCGATGATCAGGAGCGCGCAATGCTCAGGAGCGAGCGCGAACGCGTAGGGTTCGGCTGCAAGGTCGATAGTGGCGTTCATGCGCCGACCCAGGCGTTTTGCGACATCTCGAGCTATTCCCCAGTCAACGCGACCGCGACTTGCGTCGGGAAGCCCTAACTCCAGCCTCCGTCCGGAGAAGCAAGGAGCGTGCCTGTCGCCCCGATGAGGTCGTTGCCTGAAAGAGATGTCGTCGGCAGCGACGTTGGGGTCCACCCTGGACCTCTGTCGGCGAGTTGCTTCGGCCAAGCGCTCGATTAAGGGTGGTTCCGGCGACCCGCCTCGCACAGATCGGCGACGCCCGCCCTCGGTCCGCCGTTCCCCGCTTGCCCCGTCGTCAATTTGGCGCCGTCAAAATAAGCCGCGGCTGCACAAGGATGGAGCCGAGGACCCGATCGTCGCGGATTGGCGGCCCATAAAACCAGCGGGGGCCCTGAAGCGCCTTCCATCGCCAAAAGCCGAGGTAAACAGGATCCTGGGCTTTCCTTTTTTAAGTCAGAATAATCGGTTGGAGCGTCGGCGGACGCCGCGCTAGGGAGCAGCTAGTCCCACTTCCGGTGCGCCCACATCCATTGTTCGGGCGCCTCGCGGATGAAAGCCTCATACTGACGCTGCAGCATTTGTGTCCCCACGAGGGCGTCGGCGGCGCTGTTGTTTGTCTGCGGCATCGAAATGGGCGCGATGCGGATGCTGAAACGGGAGCCCGGCCGGCGAAATGCGACGCCGGCGTAAAGCGGCACACCGGTCGTGCGGGCGAGGAGCGCGGGAAAAACGGTTGACCGCGCGGGCCGACCGAAGAAGGGCACAAGGGTTCCTCGGTCGTCTCGGAGGTCTGCGAGGAAACACGGCGAGGCGCCATCCTTGATGGCGCGCAAGAGGACGCGCGCGGCCATGGGGGTCTTGGGCGTCAGGCCCGCCTTATAGAGCGGCTCGCGTATGCGTCGCATCAGGGCTTCGACATGAGGGTTGGATATGCGCTGATAAACGCCGATAAGGGAAACGCCGAGCCGCTGGCCGCCATGGGCCAGAATCTCCCAGTTTCCCAGGTGAAGTCCGCAGACGATGAAGGGCTTCGCGCCGCGCGCCGCTTCGTCGAAGCTCTCCGATGGCTCGAAGACGATGCGGTCGCTCTTCGTGAGCGTCTTGATACAAAGGCTCTCGGCGAAGGTTCGCCCTAGGTTTTCCCACATGGCCGCGGCAATCGCCTTGCGCTCGCCAGGCGACTTTTCGGGGTAAGCGAATTCGAGGTTCGCGAGCGCGCGCTTTTGTCGCCTGAGGCACGGAGCAACGAAGCGCCAGAGCTTTCCAGAGAGCCATGAAGCCGCCTGCAAGGGCATGGCGCGCGCAATGACAACCGCGAGCCAGACCGCGGCAAACTCCAGGCGAAGACGCAATCCTTTTGGGAGCTTCATGAGACGGCCGACGACCTCGAAAGGACGGCGACTCCGGCCCCACGGCCTCAGCTCCTATTGCGTTCCTGGGTTTTTCGCAACCGCGGTCCTCAACCGCCCTGCCCGCGCAAGAACGCCCGCATGAAGAAATTCGCCTGCTCAGGGCCGTAAGCGTGTTCCGCGCCGACCGGACAAGCTCGCCGCGCCTGGCATCCGCGCGCCCATGCAATCTGCGCCGGCCGCGCTTTTCAGGTAGCCGGCGCAAGCGGCGACATCGTAGGCCGCGTCCGAGAACGCTCCGACGGGACAGGTCTTTCAAGCACCAGCGTCCCGAACAGGATTCGCAAGGGCTCGGGGCGGCGGCCGGTTCGGGAACGGCGAGCGCTTCGCGGAACCCGAGCGCGCCTCGATAGGAATGCCAGAGCCCGTAGCGCGGATGGATCAGAATGCCGATCGGCGAAGAATGGACGGGCTCCGCGCGCTGCGCCCATTGCTGGAAGGGCCAGAAGGGCGGGCCGCCGAAACGGAAACAGCGCTTTCGCCGCCGAGTTCGCGCGCCAGCGCCTCGATCACCCGCCGGCTCCAGCGGTCGAGCGGATGGTCTAAGCCCGTCGCTTCGCTTCGGGCGATGCGGCGAATGCGCTCCAACCTTCGCGCCCGAGCCATGCCGGCGAGCACGATTGTGCGAATGTCGGCGAGTTCGCCGACCCGCTCGCCCTCCTCGAGGATCAAAGCGCCGCGCGGAACGAGGCCGGTTCGCCGGATGGCGGCGAACACAGTCTCAACCTCAGCGTCTTTCACGCGGATCGTCCTGCGCCCAGGCGACAGGCGTCGTTGGACTTTACCCGCATGTCCAGCCCTATTGGTTTATATACGAACCATCTTGCGCCAAGCCCCGCCTGGCGCAAAAACTCAAGCCCGCGCCGACGAGGCGGGAACGGCGCAACGGCGGAGGCGCTCATTGGACGCAGCCTATAGCGAAATCGCGCGAGGCGTGTTTCGCGCCGAGTGACCTGACCCGCGGCCCTGGCATCCCGACCATCAGCACGCCGGGCCGCCCTCGGCGCTGATCTGCCGGGCGATCGAACGCGCCGCCGCGGGCGACGGACTGACCCATCTCGCGCGGCTGACCGTCAATCTTCTGCGGCCCGCGCCGATCGGCGAGTGCAGCGTCGAGGTCGCGGCAGACTATGTCGGCCGCAATGCCGGCCACTATTCCGGGCGGCTGATCGGCGCGGGTAAGGACATCGCCCGTTTCACGGCGCTCATGCAGCGCGAGGAAAATTTGCCTGTCCCCGAAGGAACGCCCGGCCACCCGCCGCCGGCCGCGCCGAAACCGCCCGACCAGTGCCCGGTCGTGACCATGAATTTCGCCGACGGCGCGTTCGGCTACGCCGACCTCGTGGAGAATCGTCTCGCGGCGGGGCATTTCTTCAAGGGACCCTGCGCCGCTTGGTTTCGCATGAACCATCCGCTCATCCAGGGCGAGACGCCGAGCCCTTATCAGCGCGTGGCCGTCGCGGCGGATTCGGGCAACGGCATCAGCGCTGCGCTGGACTTCAGCAAATATCTCTTCATCAATTGCGATTTGACCATCAACCTCTTTCGCCGACCCGAGGGAGAGTGGGTCTGCCTCGATGCGCGCAGCCTGTTCGGCGACAACGGCTGCGGGCTGGCGGAGTCCGCTCTCTATGACGAGCGGGGAATGATCGGCCGCGCGACGCAAAGCCTGGCCGTGAGGCTGCGCTAGTGGTCACTCTTCTTTGCGCCCGGTCCGCTTCACGCAGCCACGAGGCCAAGATGCTCTTCCATGGCGATAAAATCGCGGTCGTCATGCAGCAGCGAGCAACCATGTTCGATGCAAAACGTGCCGATAATAATATCGTTCGTTTTGCGGATCGTCACGCCCATATCCCTTAGCCTGCGATAGTTCCGAGCGGCGCGCGGGGCGAGATCGGCGTCGAGGAGAGTCACGACCTCGAAGCGGCGCAAGCCGCGTTCGATGCGCGCCGCGGCGCGCTCATCGCGCGCGCCTTGGAGAACTTCGAGCAGAATGAGGTCGCCAACAAGGATCGGCTCGGTCGTCACAGCGGCTTCGAGTTTCGCGGTCGTCGGCGTCAGAGACCCACGAAGATGCGCGATCCAGACCGAGCTATCGACCAGGATCACGAGGGGCGCGAGGGACGGTCCTGGCGCATCGCGTCAAGGTCGCCTTCCCAGCCTAAGCCCTTGAGCGCCTTCAGCGCGCGGGCTTGCTTCCGAAGCCGAACCATCAACCGCAGCCCCTCCTCCACCACTGCCCGTTTGGTCGGCAGGCCCGTGAGCTTGAGCGCTTCGGCCATCAAGTCGTCGTCGATTTCGATATTGGTGCGCATATCCGAGCTCTTGCAGGATGTGTATAATCTCACACATTATACACATGTTGCAGCGGGCTTGGAAAGGCGTCGTCATTGCGACCGCAAGCGAGGCCACCTAGGCGAAACGTGGAGCGCCCTGCGAATCCTGGGTCGCCGCGTCGCTCCGCTCCTCGCGACGACGACGCTGGGTCACCGAGCGCGGAGCGCTCCACAGCCGGTTACTCGCCCGAAAGCCACAGTTTTAGGCGCAAGCGGAAGCTCGGGGCGCCCGCTTTCGCACGCATCACAAGACGAGTGGCTACAGGGCCCGACTACTTCGCCCTCAGCGCCTCGACGCCCGGCAGCGCCTTGCCTTCCATCCATTCCAGGAACGCGCCGCCCGCGGTCGAAACGTAAGTCAAGTCGTCGGCGACCTTCGCCTCATTGAGCGCGGCGACGGTGTCGCCGCCCCCGGCGACGGCGATCAACTTGCCTTGCTTCGTCAGGCGCGCCGCGGTCTTCGCGATCGCCATCGTCGCCTTGTCGAAGGGCGGCGTCTCGAACGCGCCGAACGGGCCGTTCCAGACCAGCGTCTTGATCTCACTGAGGACACTTCTCGACCGCGGCGATCGACTTCGGGCCGATGTCGAGGATCATCGCGTCCTCGGGAACATGATCGACGTCGACCACGCGCGCGGGCGCATGCGCCTTGAATTCCTTCGCGACAGTCGCGTCGATGGGCAGCAAGATGCGGCATTTGGCCTTCCCCGCCGCCGCGATGATCGCGCGTGCGGTGTCGGCGAGATCCTTCTCGCAAAGCGACTTGCCGACCCCCTTGCCCTCGGCGAACAGGAAGGTGTTGGCCATGCCGCCGCCGATGATGAGGACATCGACCTTCTTGACGAGATTTTCGAGGAGATCGAGCTTGGTCGACACTTTCGCGCCGCCGACGATCGCGGCGACCGGGCGCTTCGGATTGCCGAGCGCAGCCTCGAGCGCCTCGAGTTCCTTCTGCATCGCGCGTCCGGCATGCGCGGGGAGATGATGGGCGAGCCCTTCGGTCGTCGCATGAGCGCGATGAGCGGCGGAGAAGGCGTCGTTGACGTAGACATCGCCGAGCTTGGCGAGCTCAGCGGCATGGGCCGGATCGTTCTTCTCCTCGCCCTTATGGAAGCGGGTGTTCTCGAGAAGAAGCACGTCGCCGTTCTTCATTTTGGCGATCGCATCATCAGCCGTCTTGCCGATGCAGTCGGTCGCGAACGCGACCGGCCGCTTGATGATCGCGGCGACCGCGGCGGCGACGGGTTTCAGTGAATTCGCCTCATCCGGGCCGCCTTTGGGCCGGCCGAAATGCGCGAGCAGAACGACCTTCCCGCCCTTGTCCGCGATCTCTGTGATGGTCGATGCAACGCGCTCGATGCGCGTCGCGTCGGTCACGCGGCCATTCTCCGTCGGCACATTGAGATCGACGCGCAACAGAACGCGCTTGCCGGCCAAATCTGCGTCGTCGAGCGTGCGGAACGGTTTGGTCATGAGGCCTCACAAATCCAGCCGCGTCCGGTCGAGCGGGGCTTTCGCGACACGACTGGCCCCCGCTTTCACGGGGGGCGACACCCAATGCTTAGATCAGTTTCGCCATCGCGACAGCGGTGTCGGCCATGCGGTTCGAGAAGCCCCATTCGTTGTCGTACCAGGAGAGCACACGGACGAAACTTCCGTCGATGACCTTGGTCTGATCGAGATGAAAAATCGAGGAGCGGTCGTCGTGGTTGAAGTCGCTCGAGACGTTGGGTTCGTCGGTATAGCCGAGGATGCCCTTGAGCGGGCCGTTGCCGTCCGCGGTCGTCTTGATCGCGTTGTTGATCTCGTCCGGACTGGTCTTTCGCTTGGCGACAAACTTGAAGTCGACGACCGAAACGTTCGGGGTCGGCACGCGGATCGATGAGCCATCAAGCTTGCCTTTGAGCTCCGGCAACACAAGGCCAACGGCCTTGGCCGCGCCTGTCGTCGTCGGGATCATCGACAACGCTGCGCCGCGGGCGCGATAGAGATCCTTATGCAGCGTGTCGAGCGTGGGCTGATCGCCCGTGTAGGAATGGATGGTCGTCATGAAGCCGTGCTCGATGCCGATGGCGTCATTGAGCACCTTGGCGACTGGCGCCAGGCAATTGGTCGTGCAGGACGCGTTGGAAACAACAAGGTCGTCCTTGGTCAGCTTGTCGTCGTTGACGCCATAGACGACCGTCAGGTCCGCGCCTTCCGCCGGCGCCGAGATGAGCACGCGCTTCGCGCCAGCCTTGAGATGGGCGGCGGCTTTCTCGCGAGCGGTGAAAATGCCTGTGCATTCGAGCGCGACGTCAACGCCGAGCGCCTTATGCGGCAACTCGGCCGGGTCTTTGATCGCCGTCACTTTGATCTTGTGGCCGTCGACGACCATGGTGTCGCCCTCGACTTTGACCTTGTGAGGAAAACGCCCGTGGATGCTGTCGTAGCGTAGGAGGTGCGCGTTGGTCTCCACCGGACCCAGATCATTGATGGCGACGACCTCGATGTCCTTGCGGCCCGATTCCAAAATTCCGCGCAGCACCAGCCGTCCAATGCGGCCGAAGCCATTGATCGCTACCTTGGCAACCATCGTCTCTTCTCCTGAAGCGCTGGCGAAAGGACCGCAGGCGCATCGTAACTCAAGCCACTGAAGCCGCGGTTATTGTCCGATCGCTGGTCCAATGTCCACAGTGGAATTGATGCCGCGCGCCACCCGCGCCACAACCCTCGATTAGGCGCGGAGCCTGCTCAGCGCCGCCTCGACCACCGCCTCGGGCGTGATCCCGAAATGCTTGTAGACGGCTTTGTAGGGTCCGCTCTCGCCGAAGCTCTTCATGCCGATGAAGGGGCCATCGCCGATGATCGCGTCCCATCCGAAGCGCACCGCGGCCTCGACACCGATCTTCACCTTGGCCGAGCCGATCACCGAGCGGCGATAGTCCTCCGGCTGCTCGAAGAAAGCGGGGAAACACGGCATCGACACGACCCGGGCCGCCACGCCCTTCTCCTTCAGTTGCGCCTGCGCCGCGACCGCCATCGACACTTCCGAGCCAGAGGCGAAGATGGACACCTGGGCCTCCCCCGACGCCGGAGAAATTTCGTAGCCGCCGCGTGCGCACAGGTTCTCTTCCACATGCGTCAGCCGCACGGCGGGCATGGACTGGCGGGTCAGCGCCAGGATCGAGGGCGAGTGCTCGCGCTCGAGCGCCGCCTGCCAGCACTCGACCGTTTCGATGCTGTCGGCCGGGCGCCACATATAGAAGTTCGGCATCGCGCGCAGCGACGCCAGATGCTCGACCGGTTGATGGGTCGGGCCATCCTCGCCAAGACCGATCGAATCGTGGGTGAACACGTTCACGACCCTGATCCCCATCAGCGCCGAAAGCCTCAGCGAAGGACGGCAATAGTCGGTGAAGCAGAAGAACGACGCCCCGGAGGGGATGAAGCCGCCATGAAGCGCGATGCCGTTGCACGCAGCGATCATCCCATGCTCGCGGATGCCCCAGTGGATGTAGCGCCCGGAGAAATCCTCGGGCGCGATTTCTTTCTCCTCCCCGAATTTCGTGTTGTTGGACGGGGTCAAGTCGGCCGAGCCGGTGACGAGCTCGGGCACGGCGGCGCCGATCACATCGAGCGCCGCCTGGCCAGCCTTGCGGGTGGCGACCTCCGGCTTTTCATTCGGCAAGCTTCTGCTTGTAGGCGTCGATCACCTTATCGAGGTCTTGCGGCAGATCGCCGCGCAGACGGCGCTCGAATTCGGCGCGCTGCTTTGCGTCGAGCGCTTCGAGCGCGCGCGTTCCACTCTTCGCGCTGCTCTGAGGCGCGCGATCCCGCCTTGCGCCAAGCGCCCAGAATGTCGTCGGGGATGACGAACGGCTCGTAGGGCCAGTTCAGGGTCTTGCGCGCGCCGGCGACCTCGCTCGGCCCTTGCGCGTCGCTGTGCGCCTTGCTGGGTTCCCGCATGGGTCGGCAGGCCAAAGCCGATCGTCGTCTTGCAGGCGATCATCGTCGGCTTGTCGGAATTCTGCGCGGCATGGATCGCGTCGAGGATCGCCTTGGGGTCGTGCCCGTCGATGTGCATCGAATTCCAACCCGCCGACTGGAAGCGGGCGACCTGGTCGATGTTGTCGGCGAGGACCGGGATCTGCCCGTCGATCGAGATCCCATTGTTGTCCCAGAAAACGATCAGCTTGTTGAGCTTGAGATGGCCGGCGATGCCGATCGCCTCCTGGCTCACGCCTTCCATCAAATCGCCGTCGGAAGCGATGACATACGTGTGGTGATCGACGATTCCGGGAAAGCGCGCGGCCATCATCCGCTCCGCGATCGCCATGCCGACCGAGGTCGCAATCCCCTGCCCGAGCGGGCCGGTCGTCGTCTCCACGCCGGGAGCGCACCAATATTCGGGGTGCCCGGGCGTCCTCGAGCCGACCTGCCGGAACTGCTTGATGTCGTCGATGCCCAGTCCTTTGGCGCCGCCGACGCCGGTCAGATAGAGCAGGCCGTAGAGCAGCATGCAGCCGTGGCCGCCGGACAGGACGAACCTGTCGCGATCGGGCCAATGGGGATCGGACGCGTCGAACTTCAGCACGTCGCGCCAGAGAACCGTCGCGATGTCGGCGCACCCCATCGGCAGGCCGGGATGGCCGCTCTTGGCCTTCTCGACCGCGTCGAGGGCGAGAAAGCGGATCGCATTGGCCATCGCGTCATGAGACACGCTTGTCGCACCAGCGGACATGGTCGTTGTCGCCATCGGGGTCTCCTCAAGAATTGGGGCGCCGGCAACTCGGAGTTCCGCGCTCGGGCAGTGGTTTGACCCGCACGGAACGGGCGCGTCAATTAGGGGCGCGTCGCAGGAAACTGTCAATTGCGACTGAGCGTGCGTTGACGCTTCCGTTCAAGCATCGCGTAAACAAAGCGTCACAATGGACGGAATCAAAACCTCCATGGATTCGCTTGAGGCCTCGCTGAAACGACTTGCGTCCGCGGTCGAGGCGCTCGAGTGGGCGACGGACATGCGCATGCGCCACGATGAAGCGCGCGCGACGACCCAAGAAGAATTCGCGCTGATGCAAGACGACCGCTCGCGGCTCGCGGTTGAACTCGACGCGGCGGTTGACCGGTCGCGGGCGCTCGAATCCGCGAACACCGAAGCGGCTAAGCGGCTCGCCCATGCGGCGCAGGCGATCGAACGCGTTCTCCGCCGGTCGACGCGCGATTCGGACGGCTAGGCCAGTCAGGCGGAAAAAGGCGCGCGATGTCACAGGTTTCGGTCACCATCGACGGGCGCAAATATCGCCTCGCTTGCAACGAGGGTGAAGAAGCGCGCCTCGAATTGCTGGCCGGCCTGATCGATGAGAAGATCGGCGAGATGCGCAAGACGTTCGGCGAGATCGGCGACCAGCGTCTCGTCATCATGGCGGCTTTGACGCTTGCCGACAATCTCACGGAAGCTCGCGATGAGGCGGCAGCCCAGCGTAAGCGCTCTGACGACGCCGAGCAGCGCGCAAGGGCGCTTGTCTCGACGATCGAGCAACTCGGTTCGAGGCTCGAGTCCGTCGCCGCGCGTTTGGCAGGCGCGGACGTCTGATTTCATTGCGCCCACCATTTGGTCTCCCGAATCCGAGGCGCTTGCTTGTCACGCCAGATACGGGTATATACCCGGGTATGACAACGACCTGCTATTGCGCAGCGGTTCGGGCCGCCGCGCGAAAGACCACCGCGCTTTACGACTCGATCCTCGAGCCGGCCGGCGTCACGCTCGCGCAATTCAGTCTTTTGCGAAAAATCAAGCGCGCCGGAACGGTTTCGCTGACCGGGCTTGGGCGCCTCGCCGAATTGGACCGATCGACGATCGGACGAAACGTGAGAGCGCTGGAGAAACTTCGGCTCGTGTCCCTGGCCTCGGCGGAGGACCACCGCGAAGCTGCGGTGCGGCTCACGCCTGAAGGCGAGCGGGCGCTGCGAGCAGCGGCGCCCTTGTGGGACGAAGCGCAGCGGCGGATCGAGGCGGCTTTGGGCGCGACGGGAGCCGCGCAACTGCAGGTCGCTCGCGCACAATCTTTGATTTTTTGGCCATTTGCGGGTCACGACCCGTCACGGAGTTTGAAATGACGATATCGGGGCCGGCTGTGCAGACGACTGCGCTGCCGCAAAGACAGTTCGCGGCCTTCTCGCTGTCCAACCGGCTCGCCGCGGCGATGGCCAAACGGAACCTTTACTACGGCTGGGTCGTCGCAGGCGCGACCTTCCTCGTCATGTTGGCGACGGCGGGGGCGATGGGCGCGCCGGGCGTCATCATCCAGCCGCTCGAAAAGGAGTTCGGGTGGAGCACGGCCGAGATCTCGGTCGCGCTTGCGGTGCGGCTCGCTTTGTTCGGGCTGATCGCGCCCTTCGCCGCCGCCTTCATCAACCGCTTCGGCGTGCGGCCGGTCGTCGTCTCGGCGGTCGGCGATGATCGTCGCGGGCATTCTCGCCTCGATGGCCATGACGCAGGTGTGGGAGCTCGTCGCGCTCTGGGGCGTCATCGTCGGCATCGGCACCGGCATGGTCGCGCTGGTGCTGGGCGCGACGATCGCAACGCGCTGGTTCGTCCAGCGACGCGGCCTCGTGGTCGGCATGCTGACGGCGAGCAGCGCGACCGGGCAGCTGATCTTCCTGCCGCTCATCGCCAAGCTGACCCAGGATTACGGCTGGCGCAGCGCGCTCGTGTTCGTCGTCGCCATGCTGCTCGTCGCTTTATTCGTCGCGCTCATGGTGCTGCGCGACCGTCCCGCGGATGTGGGGCTTGCGCCGTTCGGCGAGCGCGCGCATCCAGCCGGCGCCGAAGCAGGAGCTGGGGCTTTTGGCGATGATGGCGTCGCCGTTGCGCGCGCTCTATGCGGCGCGCGCGAGCCGCACCTTCTGGATCCTGTTCGCGACCTTCTTCGTCTGCGGCCTCTCGACCAACGGCCTCATCCAGACCCACTGGGTCTCGCTCTGCGGCGACTATGGCATCGCGCCGGTTGCCGCGGCCGGCGCGCTCGCGGTGATCGGCGCGTTCGATTTCGTCGGCACGATCCTGTCCGGCTGGCTGTCGGACCGTTACGACAACCGTTGGCTGCTCTTCATGTATTACGGACTGCGCGGTCTCTCGCTGATCGCCCTGCCCTTCACCAATTTCACGGTCATCGGGCTCTCCGCCTTCGCAGTGTTCTACGGCCTCGACTGGGTCGCGACCGTGCCCCCGACGGTGCGCCTGACCGCCGAACGGTTCGGCGCGGAAAGGGCGAACCTCACCTTCGGCTGGATCTTCACCGCCCACCAGCTCGGCGCGGCGACAGCGGCCTTCGGCGCCGGGTTCTCGCGCAGCGATTTCGCGACCTACCTGCCGGCGCTCTATGTTGCCGGCGTCGCCTGCGTGATCGCGGCCGGCCTCGTGCTGACGATCGTCCGGCGTCCGAAGCAAGCGCTCGCGCCGGCGTGAATCAAAACGATTTTCTTGTACCGCAAGCGCGGCAACGGCCCGTCGTCAATGTGGTTGGAACCGACCGCGCCATTTGTCATCCCTTCGTGGGTCTTGGCGAAACCGCCGCCTTCGCGCATGCTGAGCAAAGAGAATTGACCACAGGGTGGAGAGAGCCGACCAGCACCTGCTCTCGATGAGGCCGAGCTATCTCCTGATACGAGAAAGATCGATGAACGGACGCGTAATAAATCATCTCTTACTACGGAGATAATTTTAATATTCTGCGAGATAATATTAACTCCGAGAGTGTTGACTTAGTTTACCCTCGACCCCCCGTTTAATTCGCAAGCGAATTACAACATTTTGTTCAAAGCGCATTCTGGCGAACAATCTCAGGCTCAAATTGAGGCCTTTGAAGATACTTGGCACTGGAACGAGCACGCAGAAACTGCTTTCGATCGCGTTATGCACAGCGGGAACACCGATACAGCAGAAATGCTCCGGGCAATGCGTTCGTTCCTGAAAGAAAACGACATGATGGCGTATCTCGCCATGATGTCCGTAAGGATGATTGAATTGCATCGAGTTTTAAAAAATACTGGGTCTCTGTACCTACACTGCGATCCCACGGCGAGCCACTATTTGAAAATCTTGTTGGACGCTGTCTTTGGGCCGATCGGATACCGTAACGAGATTGTTTGGAAACGCTCAAATCCAAAGAGCCTCGCCTCGGTCAATTTCCCCACGTGCACTGATACAATCCTTCGCTACGCAAAAGGGCAGAGAGTTACTTTCCATCCTACGTTTGAGGCACATGATCTCTCCTACGTCGAGAAAGCTTATCGTTACAAAGATGAGAAAGGGTCGTATCGACTTCTCCCGCTGCTTAACCCAAACGATAACCGACCAAATTTAACCTACGAGTTTCTGGGGGTCACGCGGGTATGGAGATGGACAAGAGAAAGGATGCAGGAGGCGTACAATACTGGTCTCGTCGTTCAGTTGAAACCCGGCGCAGTCCCTCAGTACAAAAAATACCTCGACGAGTTCAAAGGCCGCACAATTACCAATTGTTGGACCGATATTCCGCAGGCGGCGGGAAGTGAGGCTCTTGGTTACCCAACTCAAAAGCCGGTCGCACTGCTCGAACGCATCATAACTGCATCCTCTAACCCCGGCGACGTCGTTTTGGATCCATTCTGCGGATGCGGAACGAGTATCCACGCAGCGCAAAAACTAGATCGCCGTTGGATAGGCATCGACGTCACGCACCTTGCAATCTCCCTTATTGAGAAACGGCTCAAAGACGCGTTTCCGAGCATAGTATTTAACGTGCACGGCACGCCCAAAGATCGGGAGGGTGCGGTGGCGCTTGCGAACCAAGACAAGTATCAGTTCCAATGGTGGGCCGTTTCCCTTGTCAATGCGGTTCCTTATGGTGGCAAAAAGAAGGGCGCGGATAGCGGAATCGACGGCTTGATCTATTTTAAACCTGACGGCAAAACCACCGAGAAGGTCATCGTCTCCGTCAAGGGCGGCGGCAACATCAATGTTGCCATGATCAGAGACCTCGCTCATGTCGTTGATCGTGAGAAAGCAAAAATGGGTCTGCTGATAACTCTTACAGAGCCAACGGGACCAATGAAGATCGAAGCCGTGAAGGCCGGCTTTTTTGAAAGTCCCAGCCACGGAAAATTTCGTAGAATACAGATCTTAACTGTTGATGACTTGTTCGCGGGAAAGAGACCGCAAATTCCGTTTGTTGATGCTAGCGCGTTTAAAGCCGCTCGGCGTGAAAACACAACACAACAGGGATTGCTGTTCTAGGGGCGGGTGTCCTGACGGAGCAATCCCGGGAATTAGTACCAGCCATAAAGGCGTGTTGGTGTTCTGCCCCATGTGCCGAGCGCTAATGAGCCGATCCACTATCTCCAGCAGGTTGCGCCCCGGCTTGACAATTCGAAACATCATCGTTTCCTCGCCCGCGGTTTCGACTACCGCCACGCCCCTCTTTTTTATTTTCTCTGGCCCAAGCTGCGTTCGGTGTGTCATTATGCACATTTAAACGAAACATCCCGTTGTCTTGATAATATCGAAATATAAACTTCCGGGAGGCTCCGTCTTCGCACAGAAACTCAGCCGTGTTGCTTGCGGTTACTGTTGGAAGCAGTCGAGCCAGAACAGCACCAGCGTCGCGCGGGAACTCGACCTGCAAATTATAGTCGCCCGTGAATGATTGCAGGCCGGCCCATGCTGTTGTAGCGGCCGTGTTTGGCAGCGCCTTTTTGTCATTTGTCGGGTGTCTGGTGCCTTTTGCAGGGACCGTGCCGGTAGGAATAGTCTCGTCAGCAACTCCCAACGCAACAAGGTCTTCCGGACGCCGATAGCGATTCCGCAGAGCAAAATACTTCTCATACTCAGACAATAGTTGCGGGGTTAAATGTTCACCCGCCCCCCAGAATTCCTTCCAGAGCCCGCCCCGCCGACCCACCGAACTTAGGCGCTAAGCTTAGGTACGAGCACTCCCCGTTGCGATAGAGAGCGGCAGCGCTCAGATTTGCGGAACCAGTTAAGATCAGCGAGATCCCGACCATTCCTGCTTCCGCATCGAATGCAGCCCCGCCCAGGAAGAGCTTCGGATGGAACGTACCCGCAAGATGGTCAACAATTCGGACGTCCCACCCACGGTCCAGCGCCGCTTTCAGGGCCATGGGGTGAGTAATCCCGTCCCCGTGTCCGTAACAAGTCGCAGATTTTTGACCGCGTGATTTCGTGCCAATTTGTGGACGTAATCGAATCCTGCAATGGAAACGTAAGCGACGGCAATACCCAGTGTTTCAGGCATCGCCTTTCTAAATCCGTAATCTATAGAACGGTCTTGAACTTTGTGCTCCCAACGCCCGTGGCGAGTATACTCGACGACAATCGATTGCTCCCCGGCCCCACCCACCACGCGCGGCACGAATAAAACACCGAGCTTTCTACGTCACGAAAATCAACGACGCCAAGCGGCTTCTGTTTCCAGCCGCGTTTTCCCCTGCGTCAACTGCCTGGGATCCGCTTGTATGCGCGATACACACATACGTGTTGTGTGATAACAACCTCGCCTTCCTACGCAGAAGCGCCAACCGAAGACGCGGAACTAAAATGCATCGCAGAGACTTGCTTCCGTTGGGGCGCCCCCGTAAAATTACCGCTACGGGGTGTCCGCTCCGCTAAAGCGCCCTGCCCTCTCGCCGCATCAGCCTCAGCACCGCGCCGAGCGTCGCCTTGAGCGAGGCCATCACGATGTTGGGGTCCATGCCCACCCCATGCACGGCCCGGCCATCGGAATCCTGGATTTCGACATAGCTCGCCGCGGTCGCGTTCGCGCCGCGCCCGACTGCGTGCTCGTGATAGTCGATGAACGAGAATTCGACCTTGAACGCCTTCTTGAGCGCATCGACAAAGGCGTCGATCGGGCCGTTGCCCTCGCCCTCGATCGTCATTGTCGAGCCGTCGGCCTTGCGCAGCGTCGCTGCGAGCTCGCGATTGTCCGGGCTGGTCGGAACTGTCTGCTGCTTGATGAGCGTCATCGGCGGATTGTCGAGAAGATAGGCCTGACGGAACAAAGCCCACAATTCGGGCGAGGTCAGCTCCTTGCCGTCGGAATCCATGCGCTCCTGGGCGATCTTGGAAAATTCGACCTGCAGCGAACGCGGCAGGTCGAGACCGTGGTCGGCGCGCAGGATATAGGCCATGCCCCCCTTGCCCGACTGGCTGTTGATGCGGATCACGGCCTCGTAGTCGCGGCCGACATCCTTGGGATCGATCGGCAAATAAGGCACCTGGAACACACGGATCGTTGCGCCTCTCCTGCGCATCGAACCCCTTCTTGATCGCGTCCTGATGCGAGCCGGAAAAAGCGGTGTAGACCAGTTCGCCTGCGTAAGGGTGACGCTGATGCACCGGCAGCTGCGTGCAATGCTCGGCGACGTCGCGAATGCCGTTGACGTCGCTGATGTCCAGCTCCGGATCGACCCCTTGCGTGAACAGGTTCAAGGCCATGGTGACGATGTCGACGTTGCCGGTGCGCTCGCCATTGCCGAACAACGTGCCCTCGACCCGCTCGGCGCCCGCCATGAGCGCAAGCTCCGCCGCCGCGACCGCGGTGCCGCGATCGTTATGCGGATGGACGGACAGGATCACGCTCGAGCGGTCGGATATGCGCCGGCCGAACCACTCGAACTGATCGGCGTAAGTGTTCGGCGTCGCCATCTCGACCGTCGCCGGCAGATTGAGAATGAGCCGCTTCGCGGCCGTCGGCTTGATGACGTCCTTGACCGCCTCGCAGATCTCGAGGGCGAAATCGAGCTCGGTGCCGGTGAAGCTTTCCGGCGAATATTCGAACTGGAAGTCCGTGCCCGAAGCGGCGGCGGCGAGCGCCTTCACCTGCTTCGCGGCGTTGACCGCGATATCGGTCACGCCCTTGCGATCGGTGCGGAAGACGACCTCGCGCTGCAAGGTCGACGTCGAATTGTAGAAATGGACGATCACCTTTTTCGCGCCTTTACCGCCTCGAACGTGCGTTCGATCAGTTCCGGACGGCACTGGGTCAGGACCTGGATGGCGACGCCGTCAGGAATGGCGCTGAACTCGATGATTGAGCGCACGAAGTCGAAATCGGTCTGCGACGCCGAGGGAAAGGCGACCTCGATCTCCTTGAACCCCATTTCGACCAGGAGCTTGAACATGCGGTTCTTGCGCTCGACGCCCATCGGCTCGATCAGCGCCTGATTGCCGTCGCGGAGATCGACCGAGCACCAAATCGGCGCTTTCTCAATGATCCGCGAGGGCCATTGCCGGTCAGGCAGGACGATAGGCGCGTAGGCGCGGTACTTTTGAATAGGCATCTGTGTCATGACGAACCCTGGGAAGATGTGTGGCGGCGCTTAGGCTGAAATCAGCCGGCCGACCTTGCCTGTCGAAAAAAGGCGGATGCGAAACGATGTCCCGACGCGTCTAGCGCGCCGGGCTTCTAAGGTGCAGGGTCGTCGACCGCGTTCGCATAGGCGCCCTTCAATCAGAGATAGCCAAAAAAATCAACCCGCCGCGCTCGTCGGAATGGACAAGCGCTCCCGCCGCGGCCAAAAGCGGCCCGCGCGGAGAGAAATTTGACCGAGTTCCCGATCCTCCAGTTCGGCGCGAGCCGCTTCCTGCAGGCCCGTGTCGATCTGTTCGTCCGCGAGGCGCTCGCTCGCGCGAACAAGCAATGCCGGTTCGGAGGTCTGATCGAACTGGCCAAGGCGAACGAGGCGCGCGTCGATCCGCGCCGCCTCGAGGCCGCGATCGCCGACGGCTGAGAACGTGGCTCGCGATCCCCTCGCCTCGGGCGACCTCGTTGCAGAGCGGCGTTTCGCCTATGCGAAGGCCGCGGCGGAAGAAAGCGACTGGAGCGCGGCCGCGGATCTGTATGAACAGACGGTCGAGCAGGCGCCCCATTGGGCTGCGGCCTGGTTCGCCCTTGCGGAAGCGCGGGAAAAGCTCGGCGACCTCGACGCCGCGGCTCAAGCCTTTCGCGAAACGCTCGTCGCCGATCCTGCCGACGCGCAGGGCGCGATGGCCCGGCTCGCCTTGATTGGGCGCGGGGACGCGCCCGGCGCGTTGCCGCAGGCCTATGTCGCACGCCTGTTCGACGATTATGCGCCGCGCTTCGACCGGCATCTCACCAAGAATCTCGGCTATCGCGCCCCTGCCCTGATCATCGAGGCCCTGAGCGCGTCCGCGCCAGATCGCCGCTACGCTTCCGCCCTCGACCTCGGCTGCGGCACCGGCCTCATGGGGGCGCCGTTGCGGGCGCGCGTCGACAGTCTCGTGGGCGTCGACCTCTCGGCGGCCATGATCGCGAAAGCGCGCGAGCTTGGCATCTATGACGAGCTGATCGTCAGCGACGCGGCGGCGCTGATGCGCGAGCGCCAGGGAAGCTTCGACCTCATGGTCGCCGCAGATTCACTCGTCTATATTGGCGACCTCGCCCTTCTGTTCGCCGCTGTCGGGACGGCGCTGAGCGCGAACGGCTTGTTCGCGTTCTCGGTCGAAACCCACGAGGGCGACGGATTTAAGCTCGAACCCACGATGCGATTTGCGCACGGCCGCTCCTACATCGAGACGACGGCGCACGAGGCCGGCTTGCGGCCGCTCCTTATCCAGTCCGCGTCGACGCGCCGCGAAGCGGGCCGTGACGCGCCCGGCCTGATTTGCATATTCGAAAGAACGGGCGACCGGTAGGCGCCGTCGTTGACCGAGTCCGCCGCGCTCCAAAGGACATCCGCCAGCCCGCCCTGCTGTCGACGGGCTATCGAGCGCGGATACGGCGGGGGCTCACGACAACCGCCACGAACCGGAGATGGCGCGGAGCCCCTGCCCCTCCTTCGCGACCGATCGAGCCTGCGGCGCGCGATACGCCATTTGGCAATGGCCGGCGCAGTAAGACTGGCCTCCGACCGGCGTCAGTCCGCAATAGGCAAAATCCCCGCTCCTCGGATCGCCCAACGGCCACCGGCAGGCGGAGTCACGAATGTCCTCCAATCGCAGCCGTCGCATCTCGCCAATCTCGGCTACAGCAAAGCTCCTTCCTATCCCCCCGCCGTGCCCCGGCGACGCCTCGGGCTCGCGGCCGATGGGAGCGCCGGAGCGCTGCATGTCGGCGTGGGGACGGGCGGGATGCGCTGGCGCCCATTTGTGCCGAGGCGCGCGCGGCAGGCTCTTTCCACGCACGGAAACGCCCCCGCCGCCATTGAGTTTGATCCCGATCCGGCTCGCCTTGCCAATGACCGCGTTTCGGGATCCGACGCCGAGCGCCGCCGAGATGTGGCTTGCGCTCTTTCCCTCAAGAGCGAGCTTCTTGAGGTCCTCGACTGCCTCGGCGGTCCATACCATGCGCGTGCTCCAATCGCTGTCGCTGCGGCGTCCCGCCGCGCGGAATGGTCTGAAGGCGGATATTCTTGTCCCAGGCGAACGAGGGGACGTTCCATGCCCCGCCGCTCGCCGTTTTTTGAAGAATTTCCAATTTCTTCAGCATCTTAAAAAAACGAATCGTGCCGCAACCGCACATTTGGAATAGTCCCACCCGGACCATAAATACGGTATAGTGCTGCTCTTGTGCGGAATGCGAGGCGCGGCGTTCCGAATTGCCGGGAGATGGTGATGCTCGAGCGGACACGGTCGTCGGGAACGCCGCCGTATACGTCGTACCGAACGTTCAAGACCTTTATCGAGGACCTTCACGAGCACGGCATTCCGTCGCGCATCGATCGCAGCGTGCTGACGCGCTTTTCAGGAATTGTGGGCACGCAGCTCATGCACGCGCTTCGCTTCCTCGGTCTCGTCGAGGACGATGGACGCCCGACTGAGCGCCTCAAAGCGCTGGTCAACGCGTACGCCGCGGGCCGCTGGCCCGAGACGCTCCTGGAGACGCTCGGACATGAATACGCGCCGATGTTCGCAATTGATCTGGAGACCGCCACGCCTTCACATTTCAACGAAGCGTTCAGACGGGCGTTTCCGGCTGCGGACGCGGTCGTCCAGAAATGCGTGACGTTCTTTCTTTACGCCGCTAGCGATGCCGGCGTAAAAATAAGCAACCGCGTCCTGAAGGGCCGGAAGCCACGCTCTCTCACGTCTCGAAAGAGACCTGCCAGACCCGCGTTTTCAAGTCCGCCGACACAGAAACTCGAGGCCGGACCATCGCAGCCTCAACCATTCATGCCCCACGTGGAGGCTAAGAAGCCGTCGGAAATCCTTTTGATGCACCTCGACCCAAACGAGATGGACGAGGAACAGCAAGCCGCGATCTGGACGATGCTGAAGTACTTCAAGTCCAGGGGATTATGAGCATCGGCTGAAGTTCGCTCATCAGATCTCGCCGCCAGTTCCTCGAGGCTGAATGGCTTCTCCAGGTGGATTTCGCCGCAAAACGGTCGCCGTCCCTAACCCCGGGGGTGTTTGCATTCAGGGAGCCGTCGGCGGTTGGCGCGCTCTGATGAGCGCGGCGTTGAGTTCGCCGCCGAACACGAACAAAAGCGCCACCCAGTAGAGATAGACCAACGCGATCATGACCGAGGCAAGACCTGCGTAGGTCGATATGTAGTTGCGCAAATATTCGCTCAAATAAGCGCCGAAAGCCTCGCCGAAGGCGATGCTGGCGACGAAGGTCATGATGACGCCCGGCAGGATGTCGCGAAACCCGACCCGGTGGGCGGGCAGGATAAGGTGCGCAAGCAGGAGCGAACTCGCCAACATCAGGGCCGCGACGCCGATGCGCAGAAACGTGAGCAACCCCCGCGCCTGCTCGACCGCAGGAAAGAACTCTCCGAGCGTGTCAAGGATCAGGGGCCCGAGCACCACGAGGAAGGCTAACGCCAACAGGGCGATCGATCCGATCAGCACCAGCCCCAACGATTGAAGCCTGAGCATCCACCACGGTCTCGGCTCGATCAAGCCATAGGCGCGATTGAGCCCGACCCGAAGCGCTTCGATGGCGCTCGAAGCGAAGTAGAAGGAGAAGACCGCGCCGAAGGTCAGCAATCCGCCACTGCGCGGGGTCGTCAGAACCCGCTCAACCTCTTGCGAGATCGGGCGGGCCACCATCTCCGGCCATTCGGCGAACACGAGCTTCGCCGCCTCGTGCGCCAGATCGGACGATCCAAAGAACCCGGCGACCGCCGCGACGAAGATGAGGAACGGAAACAGCGAAGTCAGCAGTGTCAGGCCGATATAGCTGGCGATCGCCCAGCCGTCGTCGGCGGCGAACTTCTCCGCCGCCTGCCAGACGATTCGTAGCGCACGCACCCTCGCTCGAGCCTCCCTCAACACCGACCATTTTGGCCCGGCGGGGCGCCGAGCGCCACCCGCGAACTCAATTCTTTCCCGGCGGTCCCCAGAACATGCGCATTGCAACGGCGAATAACGCGACGCATGCTGCGCCGCAGCAATAGCGCTTATCTGAAGGAAAGACGATCCAGTGACGCTAGAAGACCTTGCTCGCCAAGCCCACTTCGCCGCCGAGGGACTCTCGGAGCGCGCGCTGAGCTCCGTGCGCGCCCGCGTGAGCGAAAACGGCAAGCTGAGCGCCGGCAAGATCGAAACTGAGCAGCATGCGGTCCATGGGCTGGCCTGGCTTGCGACCTATGTCGAAGCGATCAAGGAAATCGCGGCTTACGCCAAGCGCATGCAGGAGAACGGCCGATTCGGCGAGACCGAACAGCTGCTGACCCGGATTGCGCTCGGAGAGTATCTCGACCAGATTTTTGGCGCCATCCCGATGAATCAGAAGCGAAATGGTGCGCCCCGCCGACTTCGGGCTCGCACCCGACGAGATAGCGCCGTTTTGCAACGACGCCGTCACTGCGCTCATCGCCTCCGGCAATACGCGGGAGAACCGGGCCGCCCTCGCCGCTTTGATCGCGGAAGCGCGGCAAGGCGCGATCGGCGACCCCGGCCTGGACGAGACGTTCGAGGCGATCCGCGCGGAGATGCGCCGCTTCGCCGACGCCGAGGTCGTCCCCCACGCGCAGGGCTGGCATCGCGCCAACGCCTATATCCCGCTCGAAGTGATCGCGGGTCTGAGCGCCATGGGCGTCTTCGGCCTCACCATCCCCGAGGCCTATGGCGGCATGGGGCTCGGCAAAGTCGCCATGTGCGTCGTGTCGGAGGAATTGTCACGCGGCTATATCGGCGTGGGTTCGCTCGGCACCCGCTCCGAAATCGCCGCCGAACTCATCCTTGTCGGCGGCACGGACGCGCAGAAACAAAAGTATCTGCCAAAGATCGCGAGCGGCGAGATCCTGCCGACCGCCGTTTTCACCGAGCCCAACACCGGCTCCGACCTTGCGTCCCTGCGCACCCGCGCGGTCCGCGACGGCGACGACTATGTGGTCAGCGGCGCCAAGACCTGGATCACCCATCCCGTCCGCGCCGACGTGATGACGCTGCTCGTCCGCACCAATCCGGACGAGCGCGGCTATCGGGGCCTGTCGATGTTTCTGGCCGAGAAGCCGCGCGGGACCGACGCCGACCCGTTTCCGGCCAAGGGCATGTCCGGCGGCGAAATCGAGGTGCTCGGCTATCGCGGCATGAAGGAATACGAGATCGCCTTCGATGGGTTCCGCGTGGCCGCCGACGCGCTGCTCGGAGGGGTGGAAGGCCAGGGCTTCAAGCAGCTCATGGAGACCTTCGAGTCCGCGCGCATCCAGACCGCCGCGCGCGCGGTGGGCGTCGCGCAATGCGCTTTCGAGCTCGGGCTCCGCTACGCCAAGGAGCGGGTGCAGTTCGGCAAGCCGATCATCCATTTCCCCCGTGTCGCCGACAAGCTCGTGATGATGGCGGTCGAGATCCACATCGCCCGCCAGATCACCTATTTCGCCGCCCGCGCCAAGGACGAAGGCCGCCGCTGTGATCTCGAGGCGGGCATGGCGAAGTTGCTGGCCGCGCGCGTCGCCTGGGCGGCGGCGGACAACGCGCTGCAGATCCATGGCGGCAACGGATTCGCCCTCGAATATCCGATCTCCCGCGTCCTGTGCGACGCGCGCATCCTCAATATTTTCGAGGGCGCCGCGGAGATCCAGGCGCAGGTGATCGCGCGGCGGTTGCTCGAGGGCGGCAACTAGAGCCGCACCCGGCGCGATGGACGCCGGAACCCAGCGAGCCGGGCAGTTCGCAGTGGGCTCCGCAGGGGGTCGGCTGAGGCGAGAATTCCACGTCTTCGAGCGGTGTACGGTTTTGCGCGCGACTCAATCTTTTCAGATGCTTAAGTTCACTTTTCTGCAACTCGAAAATGATTGAAGCGTGTATATGAACATATTCATTATGTTATAAAGATGACGAAAACAGGAGTTGGGTATAAGCGTCGGCGCAGCCACCGTGGCTGACCGCTGGGCCGCGTGAGGCCTCCATCGTCCATCAACCATCGTACGCACTTGTCTCCGCGGCCGAGCCGGAGCCATGATATCACAGATCAGATCCGCAATTGGGGACGCGTGATGGTGTTTGGCGGGATGCGCTTCGGCGCTGCGCTGTTGGCTCTGGGGCTTTGGCTAGCGCCAAATACGGCGCAGGCGGATGAACCGACCGAACATATCGTCACGGTCCGCGGCGACGTCGAGCAGATGCTCATGGACGGCCGCACCGACGAGCTCGACGCCATCGCGGATGAGTATCGTGTTTCGCGGGTGCGGACCCACGGCGGCTGGTGGGCGCTGCAGGTATATTACGAGTGGCTCACGCCCTTCGCCGGCTCGAATTGCGGTTGCGGGCCGGACATTTCAAAGGTGGCCTTTGACGACAAGCGCAAGGCGCTCGAGGCGTGGCTGGAGCGCAGGCCGCGTTCGCTGACGGCGCGCGTCGCGCTCGGCAATCTGTGGCGGTTGCGCGCTTGGCAGCTGCGAGGCGGCGCGGGCGCAGAAGGCACCAGCGAGACGGCGTGGCAGGGTTTCCGCGAGTCAATGGCGCGAGCCGACGGACTGCTCGCCGCGGTCGAAGAGACCGCCGATCCGATGATCTATTTCATCGAAATGGATACCGTCGTCGCATCCGACGACCCGCGCGCGAGCCTGCAGTCGTTGTACATCCACGCGACCGCGGCCTTTCCGACCTTTCCGGCCTACGCAACGCAGTACTATTACTACATGCTCGAACGATGGTTTGGCCAACCGGGGCAGGCGGCGGCTTTCGCGGCCTCGCTGCTGACCACGCCCGGTGGCGATCAAGGCGCGATCGAATACGTTTCAGTCGCGGCGACGGCTGCAAGCCATTCCCTCGGCGTCGACGACCTCATGAAGTCCGGCGTCGACTACAATACGTTGATCGGGGCATGCGCTGCGAGACAGCGCACCGTTGGCCTTACCAATCGTGATTGGAACGTGCTGCTATTTTATGCCGTCGCCGCACGGGACAAGAAGGGCGCAAATTTTGCGCTCAAACATGTCGCGGGAAACTGGGATCGAGGGATCTTCACCCAGGCGCTGAGCGACTGGGTGACGGGATGGTCTCAATCCTGGCTGTGAGCCTGTCCGCCTCCAGAGTGCTTCTTCCGTCCCGATTGGCGACCAGTCATCCGTCACTTTGGCGGACAGTCTTGTGATCACCCCTATGTCCTCACCCCCCTCGTCGAACAGCAATTCCGATCACCCTGCAGCTTGCATCGGCGCGTTTTCGGAATTTACGGCGAGATCAAGTTTCCGCAGGCGAGCATTGCGGCTCGATGTAATACGTTGCAAGATCCCGTCGTAGCGCTTGTCGTGGATGATCCGTATCGGCGCGCCCATCCCTTCAGCTGGTTGAAGAAGCGTGAACGTCAAAGTCATGACGTTTCCATAGACGAGCACGAGATAGACCAAGAGGACAGCGCCCGCTGCCGCCAACGCAAAATCGATCCGGCCTGGACGCAGCACCTGTATCGTCATCACGAAAGCTGTGCCGAGGACGGCGATGAGAAAACTGTAACGCTTTCCAGCATTTATCTTCAAAGTCGAGCGGCTGTCTGGGTTGATCGCTTCATAATTGATCGAGCGGCTCGTTTCGCCGCTACTATCTCGCGTGGTGAATGCCAGCTGATCTTCGCCAAAATGAAAGCGGTTTATGTAGCCGAACCTGCTCTGAACGATGTCCTGATCATCCGACATAATCCGCACCCACTCCGGTTCTCTCCGAGAAGCGAGTTTACCTCCACCCAATTAAAACTATTACAAGATGGACATTGCGCCTTTATGCCCTTTGCCGATGGCTCGCCGCCGCCAGCCAGCCGCTGACTCGGGCGCCCAAGCCGGCTGACCGCCCCGGCGCCCGAGCGCAATGCGCGCCCAAACGCTAGGGCGGCGTCCGATCGCCGATCGCTTGCTGAAGAGTTAGTTGCGCTCGACCCGCACACGGGCGAGGCCGGCCTGGCGGAAGCCGAGCGCGCTGGCCGCGGCGGGCGAGACATCGATGACGCGTCCGCGAATGAACGGTCCCCGGTCGACGATTTTCAGGATGGCGCTGCGGCCGTTATCGAGATTGACCACCCTAACTCGGGTTCCCATCGGAAGGGTTTTGTGAGCGGCAATCAGGCCATTGTAATGTGGATTTTGATAATATGAGGCTATACCCAATTCACTTGCACTCGTCACGCTCGTACACCCAACAATCACCGCACAAACAGACATGAATTTCCGCATTCGTTACACCTCTTTGTTCTCGACGTTACCGAGGCCGTCTGGAGGTGTTCTAGGGCGAAAACAAGGCGGTGTTGATTTACACTCGACGGTTGGTCTGAATGACTTGACTGAAGACTTGGAATGTGCAGGGCGGATGACCGCGCATCAAGGATGCGATCGCTCGCGAGGCTTGCGGCCCCCGTCGCCGGCGACCCGAGGGACGGCCGTGTCCGCCGCGCCGAGGCTGATGCGCCTTTCGCTGGAATTGCGGCTGGCTGGGTGCGGATTTCGATCCAACGCCGGCAAAAAAGCCTAGGGTTTCGCTCAGACGCCGTTTTTTCGGCCATAATCACTGCGCATATAAATGCAAATATAGACGTGAACGCAGCGGCTGAGGGCGTGACCACACGATGTTAGATCTTCCGGCCCGCATCGAAGGCCGCGCCGAGGCGTCTTCGCTCGCCGAGGTGTTCGCAAGGCGCGCGGGCGCTCCCGGGCTCGCGCTACAGCTGCCGTTGCAAAGCTTTGGCCTCGCGGCGCGCGTCCTTGCGGTCACGATCGGCTTTGTCCTGCTGGCGATGAGCCTGTTCTACGTGACCCGGCTCACCGCCCATCGCGAGATGCTGCTGCACGGCAAGATCAGCGCCGTTCAAACGACGGTCGACGCTTTCGGGCTGGCGGGGGTGGTTCCCCCGCCGCGCGACCTGTCGAAAAAGATCCTCAACAGCGTCGACGTAAAATGGTTGGCGGTCGAGACGCCAGTGGGACGCCATGAGTTCGTCACCGCGGGCGGGCCGCTGGAGAGCGTCGAGTTTGTCACCGCCGACGATACCTCCTATGTCCAGAGCATAGCGGCCACCTTTCACGCCCTGTTCGCCGCGCCCGGGACGGTCGTGAAGCTGAGCGCTCCAGCCCACGCGAATGAAACGGCGATGGAATTCGCCTTCGACGAAACGCCGCTCGTTCAGTCGCTGCGACGCGTGTCGTACAATTTTCTCACGATTTCGCTGACCATCGCCGCTGTCGTCACCTGCGTGCTGTGGGCGGCGCTATGGCGCATGGTGCTTCAGCCGGTGCGCCGCCTCACGTCCAACATCATCGCCTTCGGCGAAAGCCCCCAGGACGCCTCACGGGTGATCGAGCCGACCGGGCGGGGCAACGAGATCGGCCGCGCCGAGGCGGCGCTCGCGGTCATGCAACGGTCACTGGCGCACGAATTGGCGCAACGCAAGCGCTTGGCGGAACTCGGGATGGCGGTCGCGCGCATCAATCACGACCTGCGCAATATCCTGAGCGCCGCGCAGCTCATTTCGGATCGCCTGGCGACGATCCCCGACCCGCTCGCCCAGCGGCTCGCGCCTCGTCTGGTCGCGACCCTCGATCGCGCCATCCAGTTCTGTCAGTCGACGCTAACCTATGGCGCGAGCCGCGAACTTCCGCCGTCACGCCGCCGCTTCGACCTGAGCGAACTGGTCGCGCAGGTTGTCGAGTTGGCGAAAGCCGAAAACGACGCCGCGATCGACTACGACATCGACATTCCGCCGCTGTTCTGCACTTACGCGGACCCGGATCATATTCTGCGCGTGCTCGAAAATCTCAGCCGCAACGCGGCCCAGGCGCTGATGGCGAAGGGCGCGACGGACGGACGTCCAAAAGCCATTCGCTTCGCCGCCATTCGCACCGACGGCCTGGCGCTGATCGAGATCAGCGACACCGGCCCGGGATTTCCTGCCGATCAAGCGAGCGCATTTTCGAGCCGTTCCACAAGTCGACCAGCGAGGTCGGGCCGGCCTTGGCCTTGCGATCGCAGCCGATCTCGTGAGCCGGAACGGCGGGGCGATCAAGCTCGCGCCGGCCAAGGCGGACGACTTCTATTGCGGCGCGCGGTTCCTCATCAAACTGCCGACCGCCGAAAGCGCGGCGCGCAAGCCCGCACGCGTCCTGCCTGAAGCCCGAGCGCCGCTTCCGTAATCCGCTTCCCTCAGGGGAACATCCGTTCGATCGCCGTCGTTCTTTTCGATTGATCGCCGCGGGCGTCTCGTCGGCTCTTGTCGGCTTTCAAGCGGCGTCGCCCTCGGCTAAGACTGCGCGGGGCGCTGGTCTCGAGGTTCGCACATGGGCGTTGGGGGAAGTGCGCATGTCGGTCGTGACGCCAATGGCGCGAACGCAATCGATCGCCTTTCTGTCTTCCGGCGCGAAGGAAGCCAACGACGCGCTCGAGAAGCTCTCCGCCCTTTACGGCGATAGCCCGCTCGACGAGGCCGACGTCATCGTGGCGCTCGGCGGCGACGGCCTCATGCTGCAGACGCTGCACATGACCATGAAAACGCCGAAGCCGATCTACGGCATGAATCGCGGTTCGGTCGGCTTTCTGATGAATGACTATTCGGAACATGGCCTGCCCGATCGGCTTAGGGTCGCGCAGCCGGCGATCATTCATCCGCTGATCATGCGCGCGCGCGACGTCCACGGAGCGGAGACGACGGCGCGCGCGATCAACGAAGTGTCGCTGCTGCGCCAGACCTATCAGGCGGCCAAGCTGCGCATCGAGATCGACGGTAAGACGCAGCTCGACGAATTGATCGCCGACGGCATCCTGGTCGCGACGCCGGCCGGCTCGACCGCTTACAACCTCTCCGCCAACGGGCCGATCCTGCCGCTCGGCGTGCCGTTGATGGCGCTCACTCCGCTCTCGCCCTTCCGGCCCCGCCGTTGGCGCGGCGCGCTCCTCCGAGATTTCCAGCGCGTGACCATAGAGGTGCTGGAGGCTGACAAGCGGCCGGTCGCGGCGGCCGCCGACCACTTCGAAATCCGCCGCGTGGTGGAGGTCGACGTGGCGATGGACAAGGTGACGTCTCTGGTCCTCCTGCATGATCCCGGGCATTCGCTCGACGAGCGAATCCTGCGCGAACAATTCCGCTATTAGACGCGCGCCATGACCAAAACCGCCCGCGTAATCCGCGAGACGCTCCTGGCGAAAGGCCGATTCGATCTGACGCGCGCCGAGTTCGAGGTCACGGAGGACGACGGCTCGACTCGCGCGCTCTCGCACGAGGTCTATCGCCACGGCAATGCTGCGGCGGTGCTGCTCTACGACGCCCATCGGCGGGTCATCGCCTTGGTCAAACAGTTTCGCGCCGGCGCTTATCTTTGCGACGGAGCGCTGGCGACGATCGAGGTCTGCGCCGGCATGTTGGACGGCGATCCGCCGGAGGTCTGCGCAATCCGCGAAGCGCTCGAGGAGACGGGTATCGTGATCCGCGACCCCGTCCATGCTTTCGACGCCTATATGAGCCCTGGCGGAATGACCGAAAAGATCGCCTGCTTTGTCGCCCGCTACGGCGAAGGGGACCGAACCGGAACAGGCGGCGGCGTCGACGAAGACGAGCATATCGGCGTGCTCGAGATTCCGTTCGACGAGGCGCTCAAGATGATCGAGCGCGGCGAGATCGCCGACGCCAAAACGATCGCGCTGCTCTACTATGCGAGAGCGAACGGGCTCGTGGACTGAGGCGCGACGGCGCCTCCGCCGACGTCACGGCCCTTCTGGATGGCGATTTTTGGCGCCATCGCGCGGTCATTGTCTTCTGCGAAGCTCGATTTACGGGTGAACCCCGCGGGGAGGGAGACATGGCGACGTTCGACACTCTAATCGACGATTTGGCCAGCCGTTTCGGGCTTGGCGCCAATGCTCGATCACTCGTCAAAGAAATCTTGTCGATGATCTCAAGCTCGCCTGCTGGTTTGGGAGGCTTCCTCGATAAGTTCAAATCGGCTGGCCTCACCTCGGAGGTCGCGACTTGGCTCGGCCGTCCGGACGCCGCCCCGATGGCTGCTGGGGAAGTCGAACGCGCTCTTGGGCCGACTGCGCTGAGCGGGATCGCAAGCCGGCTGGGCTTGGGGCAGGGCGCGATATCGACAGCCCTCGGATACGCATTGCCGAAAATCATTGGCCTTTTGACGCCGGGCGGCGTTCTTCCCGAAGGCGTCCCCGCTGAGGTCACGGGTTTCCTCTCTCAACCACGCGCCGCGGCCGCGGAATTGGGACTGGCGGCGCCCCGGCGGGTCGATGTCTATCCCGCGAGCGCGCAGGAAGAAGCCGGCGTCCGCCGCTGGCTATGGCCGGCGCTCGCCGCCCTGGTCGTCGTCGGTCTCCTTTCCTATTTCTGGTCGACCCTCAATCGGATGCCGTCCGCCCCGCCTGTCGCAAAGGCGCCGGAGCCTGCCGCGCCCGCGCCTCCCACCGTCGCGCAGGCGCCGTCGCCGCCCCCGGCTCCTTCGCCCCCAGTGCAGGAGCCCGCCCCGCCGCCTCCGCCTGCGGCTCAGGCCCCTTCGCCTCCCCCGCCAGCGGAAACGCAAGCGACAGCTTCCCCGCCGCCTGCGCCCGGCGCCTCGATGAAAGCGGAAGCGCCGCCCCCGCCCCCTCCTCCGACGGAAACGCAAGCGACGGCTCAGCAGCCTTCCGCAGCGCAGGCGCCCGCCGCGCAGGCTTCGGCCCCAGCGACCGAACAGACCGCCACACCGACGACCCCCCAACAGTCGCCACAGCTGAGCCGAGCTCGCCCGCGTCGGCGCCGACGCCGACCCGACTGGCGCTCAGCAACGACAATGGCGTCGTGCAGGCGTCGGGCGTCGTGCACGACGAAGACGCGAAGACCTTGATCGTCAACGCGCTCAGCGCGGCCTTCGGCGCGGACAAAGTGAAAAGCGCCATCAGCGTCGACCCGAGCGCCACGGCAGCGTCGTGGCTCGGCAACTTCGGCGCCGCGCTCGAAGCGCTCAAAGGCGCGGACGTCGACGCGATCTTCGAGGGCGACAAGGTCGATGTCGGCGGCGCCGCTATGGGGGATTCCGCGCGCGACAAGGTCATCGCGGCTTTGAAAAGCGCGCTCGGCTCGAGCGTCGTCGTCGGCGCGCTGACCGACAAGACCGCAGCGGCCGTTGCTGTCGCCAACGGCCGGGCGACGACCGAGCTCGCGTCGCTCGGGTCCGGCTTCGGCGTCAAGGACCTCCTGTTCGCGCTCAATGATTCCGTGATCAATTTCGCTTCCGACAGCGCGGACGTGCCGGAATCGACGACGCCGTTTTTAAAGACCGCCGCCGCGGACTTGAAGCAGCTCAAGGCCGGCCATGTGCTCGAAGTCGCGGGCTATACCGACAACACCGGCGATGCGGCGCTGAATCTGGCCCTGTCGCAAAGACGCGCCGACGCGGTTCGCGAGGCCCTGATCAAGTACGGCGCGGACCCCGACATGCTGGTCGCCAAAGGCTACGGCGAGGCCGACCCGATCGCGAGCAACGACACCCCCGAAGGCCGGCTGAAGAACCGCCGCATCGAGTACCATGTCGTGAAGGCGCCGACTGAAGCGCAATGCGCTCGGCGCATCTGAGCCGCCGCCCGCTTCGCCGCTTGAGCACCGTGTTGGCCATCAGCATGGCGATGGTCATCCGGCCGACGCCGCCGGGCACGGGCGTGATCGCGCCCGCGACCTCGGCCGCCTCGGCATACGCCACGTCGCCGACGAGCCGCGTCCTGGCCGCCGGCAGCTCAAGCCCGTCGGCCGGCAACCCGGTTGATGCCGACGTCGATCACGATGGCGCCCGGCTCGACCCAGTCGCCGCGCACCATCTCCGGCTGGCCGACGGCGGCGACGAGGATGTCGGCGCGGCGCGCGACTGCGGGCAGGTCGCGGGTGCGCGAATGGGCGATGGTCACCGTGCAATGGCGCGCGAGCAGAAGCTGCGCCATCGGCTTGCCGACGATGTTCGAGCGGCCGACGATTACCGCCTCCATGCCCGGAAGCGTCCAGCCCAAGCCGCTCGCAGGCGCGGTCGATCAGGATCATCGCGCCGGCCGGCGTGCAGGGGATGAGCGCCCGGCTCGTGTCGCCGATCGACAAGAGGCCGACGTTGACCGGATGGAAGCCGTCGACGTCCTTGCGCGGCGCGACCGCTTCCAGCACGCGCGTCGAGTCGATCTGCGCGGCAGCGGCAATTGCACCAGGATGCCGTGCACGGCCGGATCGGCGTTCAGCGCCTCGACCAGCGCCAGCAGTTCCGCCTCGCTCGTCTCGGCCGACAGATTGTGCTGGATCGAATGGAAGCCGCAGGCTTTGGCCGCCCTGCCCTTGCCCGCGACGTAGGTCTGGCTCGCCGGGTTGTCGCCGACCAGCACGACCGCGAGGCCCGGCGTCACGCCGCGCGCGACGAGTGCGCGCGCCTCCTCGGCGACCTCGGGCGAGCACGCTCCTCGGCGATCGCCGCGCCGTCGAGCACGAAGGCGGAAGCGTCGGTCATCAATCGTCCCTGCGCAGACATTCAGCGAAGCCTCACCCGGCGGAAGACCAACGCGCTTCGTGGCGGGCGCGCTCGGCGGGCTCCAGCACGCGCATGCTCGGCTTGTCGAACAGATCGCCCGTCGAACCCTTCCGGATCGCTGTAGCCGGTCCAGGCCTCGAGGCAAAGAACGGCGCGCCAGGCCTCATCCACAACGCCGACGTGCGGAAAGTCTCGGATATTCCATCGTGATCGACGCCCCTGAGGCCTCGATGAAAGCCAGCGACGGCTCGCGCAA
>CAVWPU010000004.1:0-20444 GCA_963756955.1 uncultured Alphaproteobacteria bacterium | reverse complement strand
GAAGCCTCGATAGGGGCAGCCGCCCCCCTCAAAGCATTGCGAACGGGCGCAGCTCCTCGCGCGCGGCTTCGGCGAAAATCCTTCAAAGGATCTATGCCCGGCCCACACCGATCTCTCTACAACCTCGCGAATGTCGGCGATTGTCCGGTTCGGGCGCGAAATATGTGTCGAGGATCGAACGCATCCACGATGGGTGCGCAGGCGACCGATCGCGGCATCCCGAGCACGCGCAGCCGGCTCACCATCGCGTAGAGATCGACGAGCTCCGGCATCTTGGGCTCGCTGTTGACGATGGCGTCGCCGGAGGTCTTGGACGCCGCGATGACGAAATCCCTGACCAGATCCTCGCGGCGGGCGAGATCATGCGCGATTTGGCTCGCCCGCGCCTGCGTGCGCTGGCTGAGCAGGGTGGTAAAGCCGGTGGTCAGGCCCCCGATCACCGAGCCGGCGAGCGCCGAAGTCGCCGATATTAAAGCCGCATCCATGACTCGCCCCCAGCTGCCCGCATGGCGGCGCCACTCAAAGTGGCGTTGGAGGTCGAGTCTTTTTTTTTTAGCGAAGCGCGTTACCGCTTCAACGCCGCCAGCACCTTGACCGAAGCCCGGCCGTTGACCTCGAGCCCGGTCCGCTGCTGGAAATCGGCGATCGCGGCCTTGCTCTTGGTCCGATGTGCGCCGTCCGGGTCGCCGCCGATGTCATAGCCGCGCTGCTGGAGCAGGGCCTGCAGCTCCTTGCGCCCTCGCGCGACAGCAGCGGATCGTCGGTCGGCCAGGGCGTGACGATGCCGCGCCCGCCGGCGAGGCGATCGGAGAGCACGCAGGCGGCGAGAGTGTAGGATTGGCGGCGTTGTAGGAATAGACGACGTCGAAATTGCGCGTCACGAGAAAAGCCGGCCCGTCGCGTCCGGCGGGCAGAGCAGCCCGCATCGCCCTCGCCGAGCGGCCGCCCGTCGATGCGGGTCAGCCCCTGCGCCGCCCAGAACGACATGGATTGCTTCGCCTTGCGTCCCGACGGGCCCGAATAGTCTTCCGGCAGCTTGACCTCGAAGCCCCAGGGCAGCCCCGGCGCCAGCCCGATTTGACGAAATAATTGGCGGTCGAAGCGAGCGCGTCGGGCGCGAATTCGACGATGTCGCGCCGCCCGTCGCCGTCGACGTCGACCGCGAGGCGCAGGAAGGTCGAGGGCATGAACTGGGTCTGCCCGAACGCGCCCGCCCATGATCCGTTGAGCTTCTCGGCCGGCACGTCGCCGTGGTCGATGATCTTCAGCGTCGCCATCAGTTCGGAGCGGAAATAGTTCGCGCGCTCGCCGATGCAGGCGAGCGTCGTCAGCGACTGCACGAGCGGGCGCTTGCCCATGTCCTGGCCGAAATTCGACTCGACCCCCCAGATCGCCGCCAGCATGTAGCGGCTGCACGCCATATTTTTCTTCCGCGCGGGCGAGCGCGCGCGCTTCCCGCGCCATCGCCGCCTTGCCGTCGGCGACCCGCTCGTCGTCCACGAGGCCGTCGACATAGTCCCAGACCGGCGTCTTGAACTCGGGCTGCTGCTGCTGGAGATCGAGCACCTTCGTGTCCGGCTCGAGCCCGCTGAAGGCGACGTCGATCGTCCTGGCGGAAATCCCCGCATGCGCGGCGTCGGCTTTCAGCGAGCCGACGCAAGAGGCGAAATCGGCCCGCGCCGAGGGAGCGAGAAGGCGGCGGACGCGGCGACAAGGCAAAGTGACAAAGCGTTTCATTCGTCAATCATCCGCGATTCGCGCTTTCCGTCGAGACGGGCGACTCATGTTGGCATATTGACCCCAAAAGGCGACCGCGCGATCCGCGTCCGATCGCCGTTGGCCTATTGCGTGGAGCGGCTGCGTCATTCGCCAAACATTGGTCTAGAGATGATGGTCCGCGACGCGCAGAGCGACCGGCACGCCAGAAAGACAGTGAATCTCCCGCTCCTCGCGCAATATTGGCGGCAGGCGCGAGTTGACAGCGCCGCCGTCGCGCCGAATATGTCGCGCGAAAGCCCCTTTCACCTCATGGACATGGACAGAATCGCAGGACGACTGCTGGCGCTTTCTGCGCTTGGCGCCGCGCTTTGCGCGGCCGCCCCCGCGCGCGCGGACCTGCGCATGTGCAACAACACCGCCAACCGGGTCAGCGTCGCCCTCGGCTATACCGATGGCCAGAACTGGGTCAGCGAAGGCTGGTGGAACCTCAAATCGCTCGACTGCGTGACGCTTCTGCGCGGCGCTCTGGCGGCCCAGTTCTATTATCTCTACGCGATGGACGAGCGCGGCGGCGAGTGGAAGGGCAAGGTGTTCATGTGCACGTCAGATCGCGAGTTCAAGATCGACGGCCGGCAGGATTGCTTTGTGCGCGGCTTCAACCGAACCGGCTTCTTCGAAGTCGACACCGGCAAGGACACCAAGAGCTGGACGGTGCAACTGACCGACCAGGCGAACCCCTGAGCTGCGACGTCGGCTCGCCGTTCCGGCGAGGCGAAAGAATGAGCGTGGCGGCGAGCGCCGCCGATCGTGGGAGGAACGCCATTGCAGGTCCCGTCGCCGCCGCGTCAAGATCATCGCCACCCTCGGCCCCGCCTCGGCCGACCGCAAGACCATCGCCGCCCTGTTCGCCGCCGGCGCCGACGTCTTCCGCATCAACATGAGCCACGCTTCGCATGACGGGATGCGGGAGCGGGTCGCGATGATCCGCGAGGTCGAGGAGGAGACCGGCCGCCCGATCGGCATCCTCGTCGACCTGCAGGGGCCGAAGCTCAGGCTCGGCACATTCGCCGGCGGCGGCGTCGACTGCGCAAGGGCGAGGCCTTCGTCCTCGACGGCGACCCCACGCCCGGCGGCCAGGCGCGCGTCTATCTGCCGCATCCGGAAATCCTGAGCTCGCTCGCCAAGGGCCACCGGCTCCTCATCGACGACGGCAAGGTGATGCTGCGGGTCGCCGCGGCCGAGGGCGGCCGCGCTGCTGACCGTCGTCGAAGTCGCGGGGCGCGTCTCCAACAAGAAGGGCGTGAGCCTGCCCGACACGACCATTCCGACCTCCGCCATGACCGACAAGGATCGCGCCGATCTCGCCGCGGCGCTCGAGGAGAATATCGACTGGATCGCGCTCTCGTTCGTGCAGCGTCCGGAGGACGTCGTCGAGGTCAAGGAAATCGCCAAGGGCCGGGCGCTGGTCATGGCCAAGATCGAAAAGCCGCAGGCGGTCCAGCGCATCGAAGAGATCATGGCGGTCGCTGACGCGCTCATGGTGGCGCGCGGCGACCTCGGCGTGGAAATGCCGCTCGAGCAGGTTCCGGGCATCCAGAAGACCCTGACGCGGCTCGCGCGGCGGCTCGGCAAGCCGGTGGTGGTGGCGACGCAGATGCTGGAATCGATGATCACCTCGCCGGTGCCGACGCGCGCCGAAGTGTCGGACGTCGCGACCGCGGTGTTCGAGGGCGCGGACGCCGTGATGCTGTCGGCCGAGAGCGCGTCCGGCCAATATCCGCGCGAGGCGGTCGCGACCATGAACAGGATCGCGGAAGCGGTGGAATCGGAGAAGATCTACCCCTCGATCATCGAGGCGCAGCGGGCCGCGCCCGAGGCGACGGGCGCCGACGCGATCGCCGAAGCGACCCGCGATGTCGCCGAGACGCTCGATTTGAAAGTGATCTGCGCCTGGACGAGCTCAGGCTCGACCGGCCTTCGCATCGCCCGCCAGCGGCCGCGCTCGTCCATCCTGGCGCTGACGCCGATCGAATCGGTGGCGCGGCGCCTCGCCGTCGTCTGGGGCGTGCATCCGATCGTCACCGACGACGCGCGTGACGAGCGCGACATGGCCGATCGGGCCTGCCGCCACGCCTATATCGAGGGCTTCGCCGGCGAGGGCGAGCGCATCATCGTCGTCGCCGGCGTGCCGTTCGGAACCCCGGGCGCAACCAACAACCTGCGCATCGCGACCGTGGAGGCTGAGGGCCGGTTTAGCGGGCGCGGGCGGCGCCTTCCTGAACCAGACGCCGGACAGGATCGCGGTCCCGACGATCAAGCCATAGACCGTCAAGGCGACGCTGAGCATGACGAACACGAGGCTCAAAGATCCGGTCAGGGTCAGCACGAGCCAGCCGCCGCCGACCGCAATGACGAGCCGCGCGAAGCCCGCCAACAGCGGCCACAACAGCTTTCCGGCGCCTTGGGAAGCGAAATAGAGCGCGAGACCAAAGCCGAAAAATCCATAAGTGGGGCCGACGAAGCGAAGATACTGGTGCCCGTCGCCACCATCAGCGGATCGGCGCCGAACAGATTGAGCCACGCCGCAGGCCAGATCGCGGCCGCGATCCCGACCGACTCCGTCATCGCGAAGGCGATCGCGCCGCCGACCATGGCGACGCGCAACGCCCGCTGGTTCTGGCCTGCGCCGATATTCGTGCCGACGAGCGCCACGAGCGGCGCGCCAAGGCCGAACACCAGGGGAATGAGCAGATATTCCAGCCGCGAGCCGGTGCCATAGCCAGCGACCGCTTGCGGGCCGGCCGCCGCGCCGACGAGGCCGGTGGTCATCGCGACGGTCAAAGTCGTCTGCAATGTGCTGAGCGCGCCCACCCCGCCGACGCGCAGAATGTCGGCGAAGAACGCCCATTTGAGGCGCGCGAAGCGGAAGCGCACGAGCGAGGCGCCGCTCAGGATGTACCAGGCGAGGATCGCCGCCATCAGCGCCGTGGTCGCCACGACCGCGACCCCGCCGCCGGCGACGCCGAGCGCAGGCATCGGGCCGAAGCCGAAGATGAACAGCGGCGACAGCGGGATCAGCAGGGCGACGCCGATGCAGATGACCATCGATGGAAAGAGCATATTGCCCGTGCCGCGGATGACGCTGGCGAGCGCGTTCATGAGCCACACGAGGATGTTGCCGGCGAAGACGACGTTCGAATATTGCATCGCCGCTTCGAGCGAGCCGCCGCTGCCGCCCATCGCGGCATAAAGACGCCGCCCGAACGACGAGGAACAGAGCCGAGGTCGCGAGGCCGAGAGCGAGATTGATCAGAAGCGCATGCGCGACCAGCGCGTCGGCGTCCGCCGCGCCGCCCAGCGCCGAGCGCGCGGGCGACGGCCGAGGAAATTCCGCCGCCGACCGCGCCCGCCGACAGCATGCCCATCATCATGAAGCCGGGAAAGACGAGCGCCATTCCGGTCAGCGCGTCGGTTCCGAGACGCGACACCCACCAGGTCTCGATCAGGCCGGTCGACGCCTGCGCCAGCATGACCAGGATGTTCGGCCAGGCAAGCCTGAGCAACGTCGGCGCGATCGGGCCGTTCAGCAACAGGAGCGTGCGCGCGCTCATGGGCGGCGCGGCGGGCAAACCGCCTTCGAGCCGAGTGCGCTCAGGATGGGAGCGTTCATCGATCGGCCTCGACGCTGGACCGAGGTCGCGTCTTCGACAGCCGATGAGCGCGCGCCGCCATCTTGGCTTTGGTCGCGTCGGTCGCCGCCGGACCCGGGAACAGAGCGAATTCGGGAGAATCGAGCGGCCGGCCGGTCAGGCGATCGACCACAATCGGGTCGGCGACCGCGCCGGTCGCACATCGGCGATCATGACGCTCGCCCCTTCCGGGGCGAAGTGCCGATTGCCAAAGGCGAGCAGCGCGATCAGCACGGGACGAAAATCCCGTCCTCGCTCGGTGAGGACATATTCGTCGCGCGGCGGTTTCTCGCTGTAGCGCCGCCGCTCGAAGAATCCCGCGTCGACCAGAGCCGAAAGCCGGCGCGTCAGCATGTTGGGCGCGATCTTGAGGCTCTTCTGGAATTCGTCGAACCGCGTCATGCCGGCGAAGGCGTCGCGCAGAATGAGAATGCTCCACCATTCGCCGACGCGCTCGAGGCTGCGCGCGATCGCGCAGTCCATTTCGACGAAGCTCGTCTTCTGCATAAGCCGCATATGCGCTAGTCACTATCATTTTGCAAGTGACTAGAGCGAGCTGCTCGCGGATAGAGGCGGCCGAAAGCTTACGCGTGGCGGCAATCTCTTGCAGAAAATCAGAAATTGAGTTATGCTTAACCCCATGAGCGATCCGTCCCTTCCGCTGGCCGCATCGTCGGCTCACTGTTTCGACGGCTGTCTCGCGAGGCAAAAGCGTAAAGAAAATCACGCTCCTGAAAATCTCGTGTAACCCATTGATAAGTCACGATTCGGACGAGAGAATCCAAGGAAATCCAAGGAAATCCAACCCCTATAATCGGGGTCTTCGCAGCGAAACGGCGGCGAAACAAGAAAACCCAAATCGGGTCGACCCGACATTCTCGCGGAAGTGAAACGCCGTCCTCAATAAAGGCGGATCGTCACTTGCCCGAGAAGGACTCGTCGCTCAGCGGCGACGTCTCGAGCGGCGACAATCGAGGATCCCTAATCTTGATGAAGCCAAAGCCTTGGGCTTCATGGCAAGAGTTGCACGCGGCGGTCAGCTTCGTGAAGGCGGTTGCAAACTTCTTCCCGTCTTTCGCCTTGATCGCGTCTGCAAGGACCTCTGTCGGAGGCATCATCGTCGCCGACATTTTGGCTCCGCCTTTATCTCCGTAGTGACGCTCCGTATCCGTGATCGCGTCGCGAATCTGCGCCAGTTCGTAATTCGCCAAGGGCCAGTTCTGAACAATGCCCGCATACCACAGCTTGAAATGCCGGACCTGCGTCGCCACCATCATGTCGTTCAACCGCGGCACAAAATGGTCCTGTGCCTCCGACCGATTTTGGTCTTGCGCATTTGCTGGTTTTTGATCGTCGGCGAGAGCCGTCAGGGAGGCTGCGGCGCACGCCGCGACGGCGAATGCAATACGCCTGAGCGTGGCCATCGCGGGTCCCCCGGATCGCCGCCTGTCCATCCGCCAAGCCGGTCTCTTGACCGAATTGGTCGGTGACTGCGCAGCCTCCTGGAAAACCTGCCCCAAGTTCACCTTTCAAACAAGTCCGAGCGCAGCGGCGCCTTTCCATGCCAATTGGCGCGCCGCCGGGAGACGAGGACGACCCCCAAGCAGGATTCGCTCAGAGACCCGCGTTTCCCGGCGACAACCCGCGCCAGCGCGGACCAGTCGGAATCGCCTTTGCCTTGCGCGACGCCAGAAAGAAAGTGATCGTGAACCAGGCTCGCGACCGGCATCGGCGTCGAAAGCGCATCGGCCGCTGCAAGCGCGAGGCGAATGTCCTTCAGGCCCAGCGACATCTTGAACCCGGCCGGCTCGTATTTCTGATCGGCGATGATCGTGCCATAGGTCTTGTAGGCGGGAGCCGAGAACAGCGTGTTGGTCAGGATTTCAAGATAGAGCATGCGGGTCGATGCCGCCTTTGCGGGTGAGCGCGAAGGCTTCGCCTAGGCATTCGATCATCGCCGCGAGCAGAAAGTTGCCGCTGAGCTTGACGAGATTGGCCGACGACGGCTTGTCGCCGATGACGAAGGTCCGCTGACCGATTGCGCCGAACAAAGGCTGGCAGCGCGTGACTTGAGCTTCGGGGCCTGCCGCCACAACGAAAAGCTTCGCCGCCGCAGCGGCCTCGGGCCTGCCGAACACCGGGGCGGCCACGAAGGCCTGGCCTGCCTTTCGGTGCGCTTCCGTCAACCGGTCGGAGAGCGCGACGCTGATCGTGCTCATGGAGATATGGACCGCGCCCTGGCCAAGCGCCGCAAGCCCGTTCCCGTCGCCGAAAAACGCCGCTTCGACCGCCGCGTCATCGGCGAGCATGGTGATCACCACGGGTCGGCGGCATGCGTCGGCCACGCTTCCGGCCACCTCGGCGCCCTGGGACGCGAGCGCCTCCGCCTTGGCGCGGGTGCGGTTGTAGACGGCGACGTGATGTCCAGCCTTCACGAGGTTCAGCGCGATCGCCGAACCCATTTGGCCAAGACCGATAAAACCGACGTCCATCGCGCTCTCCCTGGTTAGAAGCTGCGCCGCCGCCAGCATCAACCGCCCAAACAATCAGCACTGCGGGATTTGGCGCTCGCCGACATATTTGCCGTTGCTGTCGTAATCGAGCTTGTGGATGACGCAGCCCCCACTCAAGCCGTTGGCGACGTCGCCTGGACCTGGGTCGACGCCGACATTGATGATGACCGGCGCGCCGCTTTCGACAATGATCGGCTCGGACGCCGCAGTTGGAGATGGAACTCCGCCCCAATCCCCCCAACCCCAACCGCCGAGGAACAACTGGTTCCCGCCAAATCGATTAAAGCCAAATCGATTGAAGCGGTCGAAGCCAAAGCGGTCAAACCGCTTCCGACCGAAACGGTTGAAGCCAAGTCGGCCAGCTTCAAAGCCCCGGTTGAAGCCGTGTGGCGCAAAGTGCGCGAAATGTCCGCCGCCAACAGCTGGACGACCGACGGACGCGCCCATGTGAGCGAACGAAGCGGCGACGCTGAGGGAGAAAACAAGCACCACCGCGGCACAGACGCACCCTCCCCTCATCGTTGGGGAAATACGCATGGAAATGTACTCCGGCGCCGCAACGTCACTCTAACAGCGCTTCAGCCCCGATGTCGATGGTCTTTCGACCGCGGCCAACGCAGCGTCCGGGCCGTCTACCTCACCACAGTGAGCTTCTGGGCGGCTCTCGTCAGACCGGTGTAGAGCCAGCGCGCCCGGTGCTCCCGAAAGGCGAAGCTTTCATCGAACAGCATGACGTTGTCCCATTGCGACCCCTGGGCCTTGTGGACGGTGAGGGCGTAGCCGTAGTCGAACTCATCCGATTCCCGCCTCAACGCAAAGCCGAGTTCGCCCTCCTTTCCCTCGAAGAACGCCTTTAGCACAGCGACCTTGGCGAGGGATCGGGATCCCTCGTCTTCCGAACGCAAGCTCATCTTGACGAAGTCTTTTTTAACGCCGTTCAGCGTCTCAACCCGCCACAAGCCGCCGTTGATGAGGCCCTTGGTGCGGTCGTTCCGCAAGCAGACCAATCGGTCGCCCGCGATAGGCAGCGGTTCCCGGAAACCCTTGAGATCACGCATGCGCTGATTATAGGCGCGGCGGGTTCGGTTCACCCCGACCAGCACCTGATCGGCGCCGAGCACCTGAGCAGGATCGACGGCGGCGCGCGGGATGATGCGGGTCTCGCCGTAGTCGCCTTCGCGAAGATCGCCGCCTGAACGAACGACTTCGGACAGGCGGATGATCGAATTGTCCTGCGCCTGGCGATGGATCTGGGTCAACATGACGTCCGGCGCGCCCTCGGTGAAAAAGCCGCCGCCTTTGACGGGCGGCAATTGGAACGGGTCGCCCAAGACCAGGATCGGCTTGCCGAACGAGAGGAGGTCGCGCGCCAGTTCCGCATCGACCATCGAACATTCGTCGATCACGATCAGTCCGGCCTTCGAGGCCGGACCGTCGGCGTTGAGGGTGAAATTGGGGGCGCCTTCCGCGCCCTCGCTCGCCCGGTAAATGAGCGCATGGATTGTTGTCGCGCCCGCGCAGCCCTTCGACCGCATCACCAGCGCGGCCTTGCCCGTGAAGGCGGCGAACGCAGTCTCGCCGCGCGCCCCCTCGGCGATGTGGCGCGCCAGCGTCGTCTTGCCGACGCCCGCGTAGCCAAAGAGGCGGAACACCTGGGGCTCGCCCTGTTTGAGCCACCGGCCGACGCGGTCGATCGCCTCCGCCTGCTCGCGCGACCATTCACGGCCGATCGGGCGGGAGGACGGAGTGGCGGTCGCGGCAGGGACTTGCTGCGTCCCGGCGGTCGAACTCCTCGACGATGGACTGGGTTTTTGCTCGTTCATCCGCGCGCTTCGGCTCGGCCTTCGCTCCGCAGCGCGAACAAACCGGCGGCTTGCGCCCGAGATCATAATATTTGGCGCCGCAGGCCAGGCACTGGCGCTTGGTTCCGAGCCTGCTCGCCGCCCCCGTTGTCTTGGCCAATACCCCAAACCCCCAGCCCGGAACGTAAACCCTTGGTTTAGATTTCGAGCGCAGCATTTTAACCGAATTGTCGGAACTAGCGCCGAATCAGAGGTTTTCGCTAGGGCAATCCGCGTCTTGAAGGTTGGTTTGCGAGGCTTATATCGGTTGGGTTCGGAACTTTGAAAGCTCCGAATGGTGGACGGCAAGAACCGGACCGGGCGCTTATGGAAAGGCCTGAAGTTTCCGGGAAGCGCCTGAAAGGGGGCTTCGAACATGGTGCGCGCAACGGCGTTTGCTTCTCCGCTGCTGCTCGGCTTCGACAACTTGGAGCGAGCGCTCGACAAAGTCTCAAGATCGGGGGCAGACGGGTATCCGCCCTACAATATCGAGCGAATTGCGGCGGACTGCGGTGAGCCGGAGAAATTGCGCATCATGCTTGCTGTTGCTGGCTTCTCTCAAGACCAGATCGAAGTTACGGTCGAGGATAACCAACTCATGATCCGCGGCCGGCAGCGGGAAGACAAGACGCGGGACTATCTGCATCGCGGCATCGCCGCTCGGCAGTTCCAGCGCGGCTTTCTTCTGGCGGATGGGATGCAGGTGTTGAGCGCCGATCTCGCACAAGGGCTGCTATCCGTCGACCTCGTTCGACCGCAGCCCGAGCGGATGGTGAGAAAGATACAAAATCTCGGCGCGCGATTGAAAAAATGCGCGTCAAGCGGCGGGCTAAACCGGCCGCCGGAAAGGAGCAAAAGCGATGAGACCGGAAAGCAGCAAAACAATGGCCATGACGCCAGATCTCACGGCCCAGGAATTCGCCAATTTCGGCGATGGATCGCTCGCCTATGTGAAGACGATTGCTTCCGAAGACGTCGCCCGTCTATTTCCTCAGGCCCCGGCAATGCGTCCAGGTTTGACCTTGTTTGCGCTGCTCGGCGCCGATGGGTCGCCGATCATGCTCACCAATTCCAAGGATGCGGCGATCGCCAACGCCTGGGAAAACGAGCTCGAGACGGTGAGCCTGCACTAACTGACAGTTCGGATTGCCCCGGCGCGGGGCGCGCGCGGGAGACGCAAATCGGTATAGAGGTTGCGTCGGTTGGCGTAAGGACCGCGAGCCCATGCAAGCCTATCTCGATCTCATGCGCGAGGCGCTCGATAATGGCGCGGTCAAACAAGACCGCACCGGAACCGGCGTGCGCTCCCTGTTTGGCCGGCAACTCCGCTTCGATCTCGCCCAGGGGTTCCCGCTCGTCACGACGAAGCGGCTTCATCTCAAATCCATCGTGCGCGAACTGATCTGGTTCCTGCGGGGCGACACCAACGTCGCCTACCTCAAGGCGCATGGCGTTTCCATCTGGGACGAATGGGCAGACGAATCCGGCGATCTCGGCCCTGTTTACGGCAAGCAATGGCGCGCCTGGGAAGGGCCGGACGGGCGGACCTACGATCAGATCGCCTGGGTGATCGAAGAGATCCGCCGCAACCCCGACTCGCGCCGGCTCGTGGTCTCCGCCTGGAACGTCGCCGAGATCGAGCGGATGAAGCTTGCGCCCTGCCATTGCCTGTTCCAGTTCTATGTGAACGGTGACAAGCTCTCGTGCCAGCTCTACCAGCGCTCGGCCGACATCTTTCTCGGCGTGCCCTTCAACATCGCAAGCTACGCACTGCTGACCCACCTCATTGCCCACGAATGCGGGCTGAAGGCCGGGGAATTCGTGCATACGTTCGGCGACGCGCATCTTTACCGAAATCACGAGGACCAGGCGCGCGCCCAGCTCACGCGGGCGCCGCGCCCGTTGCCGCAGCTTAAGCTCGGCGATATCGGCTCGATCTTCGACATCAACGCCGACGCCATCGCGTTCGAGGGCTATGACCCCTGGCCGGCGATAAAGGCGCCGGTCGCCGTGTGAGGGACCTACCTCTCGTCCTCGTCGCGGCTGTCGCACGCAACGGAATTATCGGCGCGAAGGGCGGCTTGCCCTGGCGGCTGTCGAGCGACCTGAAACGGTTCAAGGCGCTGACATTGGGCAAGCCTCTGGTGATGGGTCGCAAGACCTTCGAATCGATTGGTCGACCGCTGCCCGGGCGTGAAACGATCGTTGTCACCCGCGACCCCGCATTCGGTCCCTCGGGCGTGCTCGTTGCCCACGACCTCGACGCGGGTCTCGATCTCGCCGCGGAGCACGCTCGCGCTATGGGCGCGGACGAAATCACCATTGGAGGCGGCGGCGAGATCTACGCGCAGACAATCGCGCGCGCGAGCCGCCTTTTCATCACGGAGATCGCGCTGGACGCTGACGGCGAGGCGCGCTTTCCGCCGATTGACCCTCTTCAATGGCGCGAACTCAGCCGCGAGATGGGCGAACGCGGACCGCGAGACGAAGCGGACTTTGCGTTCGTCGAGTACGAACGGCGAAAATGATCGGGCTGGCCGCCTTCCACTCAACTGCGTCGCTAACGCTGGCGGTTCTCTCTGCGTCAACCAGCTGAGTCCATAACGACAAACCCATCGCTGGACCGGGTCTTCGAGTCCGCCGGTTGGTCAGTCGTGACGATGGTCATGCCGAATTTGAGCCGCTTGCGGACAGCCTCGCGGGCCGGCAGGTCGGCCTTGATGCGACGCAGAGCCGAGCCATTGTCTTCACCCGTCGCCTTTCCTGCAGCGCCGAGTTCGGCTGCGTCCCACGACAGAAGGCCGGACTGGTCGTCCGCGCCATTCAGAGTAAACACGCGCTCGCCGAGCGGTTTCTCGGGGTTCTGAATCTCGACCTTGCCGGTCGCCGCGAGCGCCCCATTGTCGAACACACGGATCGACTTGTCGGCGCTGCTGACAACGACGCTAGGAGACTTCGGCGCGCGCTCGTGACCTTCCGAATATTCGGTCGCTTTGATTGCGGTATCGACAGCGTTGAATTCGCGCGCGGCGTACTCGCCGAGCACCATGCCGGGATAAGTCACCTCTTCGGGCTGCGATTTGTCGTCAGCAATGACCACCGTCATCCCAAGCTTGGTGACGCCGAACAGGAGTTCGGCGAATTCCTTGGGCAGGCGCACGCAGCCGTGTGACGCCGGATAGCCCGGCAATTGCCCGGCGTGCAACGCGATGCCTGACCAGGTCAGCCGGTTCATATAGGGCATCGGCGCATTGTTGTAGGTCGAGGAATGGTGGTTCTTGTCCTTTTGCAGAATCTTGAACACGCCGGTCGGGGTCAGGTGGCCGATTTTGCCAGTCGAGCAAGACGACGTGGCGATGCGCACCCCGTTGCGATAGACGTAGACCCGCTGATCGGGCAGCGAGACGATCGCGATGATCGGGCCGCTCTCCGAGCGCTCGGGGAACCAGTTGAACTCGCCGTTCGTGAGTTGGTCCGCGAATTTATCGACGCGCTGGGCAAGCGCCGGGCTAAACGGCAATGCTGCGGCAGTAACAGCAACGCGACCGAACTGACGGCAATTCATTCTCATGCGTCCCTAGCCAACGTATAATTCGCGAATAGAAGCGGACGGCTCGCATTGTCAATGAAGTGCGCATCGCCGATCAGACCGCCGAATTGACCCTTCGTACGACCCGTGCCTCAATCACTTTCATGTCGCCCGCGCTCATCGCCATCGACTGGGGATCGTCCAGCTTTCGCGCCTACCTCATGTCGTCGAGCGGCGAGGTCCTTGACGAGGTCGCTTCCAGCGACGGGATCGGGAGCGTTGCGGCGGGGACCTATCCGGCGACCCTCAAGCGGCTGATCGGGCGATGGCTCGAGGCCCATCCGTCTCTCCCCGTCATCGCATCGGGCATGGTCGGCAGCCGGCACGGCTGGCGCGAGGCGGCGTATGTCAAATGTCCCGCTGGCCCAGTCGAGGTCGCCGCGCATCTCACGCAGGTCGAGGCTGACAGTCGCCGCGTTCATCTGGCGGCCGGGCTATCCTATGTCGATGAGGCCGGTCAGCCGGATGTGATGCGTGGCGAGGAGACGGAAATCTTTGAAATCGCCGATGCGGGCGCTCGCCTGATTGTGCTGCCGGGTTCGCATTCGAAATGGGCGAAGGTCGATGGCGACCGCGTCGTCGCGTTCAAGACCTTCGTCACCGGCGAATTGTTCGCGGCGTTGCGGGACCATACCGTCGCCGGAGCCTTCGCCAAGGTCGCGCCCGCTAAGAGACCGGGAGGGGCGTTCGCACTCGGAGTCCAACGCGGCGAGGCGGCGAGCGCCGGGGCTAAGTTTGGAGTTCTTGGCCTCCTGTTTGGCGCGCGATCACTCCCGCTAACGGGCGCCATGGCGGAGGATGACGCAGGCGAATATCTCTCCGGCCTCCTGATCGGCGCGGAGATTGGCGAGGCGCGACGGTTATTTCCGAGCGAGGAGCCGCATGTCGCAGGCGCCGAGGCGCTGGTTCAGCGCTACCTCGCTGCGTTCGATGCGCTCGGCGTTTCCGCACGCGCTGCGCCGGCGCGCGCCGCGGCGCGCGGGCTTTTTCGCATCGCCCGGGATGGAGGCCTCCTGTGAATTTGAGGCTTGCTCCGACCTCGCTCGTCGCCATCCTGCGCGGCGTCACGCCGGACGAAGCGGCTTCAATCGCCGGGGTCATTGTCGAGGCCGGTTTCGGGGCCATAGAGGTTCCGCTCAATTCGCCCGATCCTTTGGCGAGCATCGAACTCATTGCGCGGCTTTTCGGCGACCAGGCGCTGGTCGGCGCGGGCACCGTGCTCGAACCCACTCAGGTCGATGAGGTCGCTGCAGCCGGCGCCAAGCTCGTGGTCGCCCCCAACGCCGATCCCGCTGTGATTGAGCGCGCAGCGAAGCTTGGGCTCGTCGTGGCGCCTGGCGTCGCCACGATGACCGAGGCGTTCGCCGCGCTCAAGGCCGGCGCATCGGGCCTGAAGCTTTTTCCGGGCGAAGCGCTTGGCCCTGATGTCGTCAAGGCGTGGCGCGCCGTCTTGCCGAAGGAAACGCAACTCTATCCGGTCGGCGGCGTCACACCCGAGCGTATCGGCCCGTATCGGCGCGCCGGCGCAAGCGGCTTCGGGATCGGCTCGGCGCTCTATAAACCCGGAGCAAGCGTCGAAGAAGTTCGGCGCGCCGCCCGAACATTTGTGAACGCGTGGAAGGAGGCGGGTTAGCGGGCGCGCCATTCCAGATTGGTATGCCCCCGCGCATGGTTGCGGACGTTACGCCGAAGCGCTGACGAAGTGAGGATCGCGAGCCAGGGTGACCACTGCCCGGGCTCGAACACCGAGCCCATCGGCAGGACGGAGAGCTTGCCGCCCCGATCATCCGCAATTGTCTGGGCAGAAATGGCAGTCACGACGTCGTCTTCTCAATACACGCGCGTACTCATCGCCAATTCTTCAAGTCGCCTGCAAAATAAACGACACCTGGAGGATGTCATTCCGCCGCTAATCATGACCGAGACCTTTCCATCCGGGCTTCTTGAAGACGTCAAACGCGAGAGTGCAAATCAAGCCGGTATCGGCGCTTCCGCTTTTGCCGTCCCCGAAGCCGCCCGCGCCAGGGCGTGGCGGATGAGGCGGTCGACGAGTTCGGGATAGCTGATCCCCAGCGCCTCCATCACTTTCGGGTACATGCTGATATTGGTGAAGCCCGGCAGGGTGTTCACCTCATTGACCATGAGTTTGCCGTCCTCACGCAGAAAGAAGTCGATGCGGGCTAGGCCCTCGCAGCCGAGCACGCGGAAGGCCTCGATCGATAGCTTGCGAACCTTTTCGCTGACCTCGGGGGTCAGATCAGCGGGGACCTTGATCGCGGCGCCCTCCTCGTCGAGATATTTGGCCTCGTAGGTGTAGAAGCCGTGGCGGTTGCTAGGCACGATCTCGCCAGGCAGCGAGGCGGTGAGCGAGCCGTCCTCGCCCTCGAGCACGCCGCATTCGATTTCTCGGCCCGGCACGAATTCCTCTACCAGGATCTTGCGATCATGGCGGAACGCCTCGGCGATTGCGCGGACGAATTCCTCGCGCGTTCCTGCTTTGTTGATGCCGACCGACGAGCCGAGACGGGCCGGCTTGACGAACACCGGGCGGCCGAGCTCGGCGACGACGGCATCGAAGGCTGGTGTGTGGCCTTGGACGAAACTCAAGAAATGCGCATTGGGGAGGCCCCCGTCGCGCATCAGGCGCTTGGCGACATCCTTATCCATTGCCGCGGCTGAGCCGAGGACGCCTGAGCCAACGTAGGGCACGCCCGCGATCTCGGCCACGCCCTGCACCGTTCCATCCTCGCCGAAGGGCCCGTGCAGAACCGGAAACACGACGTCGACCGCGCGCAATCCGTCGGCCGCTCCGTCCTTCTCCGGAAGAATCGCAAGCTGCCCAGCGCCGCCTGGAACGAGCGCAACCCGTGGTCCGCTCTCGGGAACCGCGGCTGGAAAGGCGCCGTCCTGAAGCGAGCACAGGATCCATGCGCCCGTCCGGGTGATACCGATCGGAACCGGCTCGTAGCGGGCCGGATCGAGCGCGCGAAACACATTGCCCGCGGACAAAATGGACACATCGTGCTCGGCCGAGCGGCCGCCGAACAGCAACGCGACGCGCAGTCTTCCGGCCATGTCGCGGTCTCCGAATCAATCCATTGGCACGCGACTTCGCCGAACGGGGCGGGATTGGTCAACCGGAGCCGCTGGGTGCGTCGGCGGCTGAACGGCGCACCGCGACGCGCTCCGATCAAGAGAGGCGACGCTGAGCGGTGCGGTTTAGGCGACCCGCTCGGCGTCGTCGACTGCAGGATGGCCATGAACGGCGTGGACACGCCGACGGGTCACGATACGCCGATGTTAATACAAGCTTCGATAAGTAAAACTACCTAGTCACGCCCAGTTTAAGTTAGGAACGAAGCGACCTATCATTATTCCGCTTCGGGGATGCAAATGGCCCTTCTGAATTCCCGTGAAATGCCGCTTCAGGCCCCCCGGTCGTGGGGCGGCTCGGCCGCGGCCGGGGCGAAGTTTTGGACGACCGGCGCGGCATTCGTCGCCGCCTATTTCGCACTTAACCTTTTGACCCAGTGGCATGAATTTGACCGCCTCGGGATCACGCTGTGGAGCCCTGACGACGGGTTAGGTTTGGCCCTCCTTCTTGAGAGCGTCGCGTTCGCGCCGTTCGTTTTCGTCGGCGCCGTGCTGGTCGATTTATCGATCACTGGAGTTCATGGCAGCATTGGCGTGACAATGGCTGCGGAGCTCTCTTTGACCATCGCTTATGTTGGTCTTGCTCTGGTTCTAAAGAACGCGCTGAAGTTCAATATTCGGCAGTTCAAGCTCACCGACGTCGTTGGGTTCTTGCTGCTTGTTCCGATCGGCGCCGCGGTATCATCGTTTGTTTATTGCGGCGTTCTGTATCTGGGCGGTGACCTGTCGTCCGATAAGGTCCTTATGGCGATGGGCCATTGCTGGATTGGCGATGCGCTCGGGATCATAACGGTCATTCCCGCCCTAACGTCGGTCTTCGTCTACTTATCGACGCCGCGCGGAGGACGTCTATCCGGCCAGACATTGTTCACGATCTTCATATTTGTATTAGGGGTGTGCTTCGGATTTGCGGCTCTCGTTGGGGTCGGAGATAGACTACATTATCTGTTCAATCTACTTTTCTTGCCAGTCATCTGGGTGGCGATGCGGGAAGGGTACGCTGGCGTCGCGCTGGCGCTCGTGACAATTCAACTGATGCTTGCCGCAGTCACCGCCTTCGTGGGTTACGACACGACTGATTTCGCAATCGTCCAGTCGCTGATGCTGGTGCTTTCAATCACCGGGTTGCTGCTAGGCGCCGTCGCTACCGAAAGCAAAAACGCCGCGCTGAGCCTGCGCGAACAACAGAGAGAATTGGCCCGCATGGCGTCCGACGCCCGCGCCGGCGCGATGGGCATGGCGCTCGCCCACGAAGTGAGCCAGCCGCTATCGACCGTCGCGGCCTACGTTCACGCCGCGCGGCGTTTGCTGCAGCCCAGCGTCGCGAGCGCTCCGGTTATGGACGCGCTGATCAAGGCGGAGGCCGAGGCTCAACGGGCTCGCGAGGTTCTGGAGCGCATCCGGGATTTTGTTTCAAATGGGAACTTGAACTTGAAGGCGGTCGATATGCCCGCTCTCGCCGAAAGGATAGGCGCGCTTTGTCGCGAGGAAGCCGCCGCGCGCGGCGTTCACGTGGGGGTTGAAAGCATCGGTCCCGTTCCGCCGGTGAATGCGGACGGCGTCCAGATTGAGCAGGTTCTGAACAATCTCGTCGCCAACGCGATCAACTCTGCTTCCGATCGATCCGACGGGCGGGGGCGCGTGATTGTCCGGGTCGCCGGGAGGCCCAATGCAATCGCGATCCAGGTCGAGGACAACGGCAGGGGAGTGGCTCCAGAGCTCGCTGACAGCATTTTTCACGCTTATCAAACCACCAAACCGCGAGGGATGGGGATAGGCCTCCATCTCAGTCGGGGAATCGTTCAGAGACATGCGGGCCGCCTTCGGTGGGAATCGATCCCGACGGGGGGCGCGCGATTTATCATCGAGTTGCCGACCAATGGATGCGGTCAAAATGTCGCATGAACGTTGTGTGCACATCGTCGACGATGAAGCGAAGGTGCGGGATGCGCTGACCTTGCTTCTGTCAACCGCCCAAATCGAATCGAGATCCTATGGCTCGGCCGAAGAATATCTGACCTCGCATCCCCTTAAGGAGCCGGCCTGCATTCTCCTGGACAACCAGCTTCCCGGCATGAGCGGCATCGAACTTCTCACCCGAGTTGTCGCCGCGACCAGGGATTCGTCGGTCATCATGATAACGGCCTATGGTGATGTGCCGACCGCCGTCTTGGCGATGAAGGCGGGGGCTTTCCATTTTGTCCAAAAGCCCTTCGATGCGGAGGCGCTGCTGGCGACTGTCGAGGAGGCCTTGTCGCGTCGCGACGACGATGACGACGCTCCGTTCGAGATCAACGAATTCAAGGACCGCCAAGCGCTGCTCACCCAGCGCGAGCGGGAGGTTCTTGCCCTTCTCTTAGAGGGATTGCCGACCAAGCTTATCGCGCATGAGTTGCGCATCAGCTCAAGGACGGCTGAACATCACAGAGCCGCGGTTATCCAGAAGATGCAAGCGCGCAACATTTCTCATCTCATGCGAATGGCGTTCATCGCGAAAAATCTCAACGGCGCTGAGCGGTCAGGGAACTAGCCTCATCCCCGAGAGATTGACACCCCATCATAGCCGCTTTTTTGGCGTTGGCGTTCAATGCGGAAACATTGTACCCGCATCGACCAGCGCGGGGCATGATCAAAAAAGACGAACGATAGGTTGAGCGAGCGTCCTCTCGAATGGATGGCGGCATTTTCGATTACATCATCGTCGGCGCGGGTTCCGCGGGCTGCGTGCTCGCCGACCGGCTGACCGAGGACGGCCGCTCGAGCGTGCTCCTGCTTGAATATGGCGGCTCCGACCGCTCCATCTTCATCCAGATGCCTGCGGCGCTGTCGATCCCGATGAACTCCAAGGCCTACAATTGGGGCTACAAAAGCGAGCCAGAGCCGTATCTCGGCGGCCGGCGCATCTCCTGTCCGCGCGGCAAGGTTCTCGGCGGCTCGTCTTCGATCAACGGCATGGTTTACGTTCGCGGTCATCCGCTCGATTTCGAACGCTGGGAGGAGGAAGGCGCGAAGGGCTGGGGATATAGAAACGTGCTGCCCTACTTTCGTCGGGCGGAGAGCTTTCGTGGAGCAGCTGACGCCTATCGCGGCGACGCCGGACCGCTGACGACGGCGCATGGGCGCAAAAGCAACCCCCTCTACGACGCTTTCATCGAGGCCGGCCGCCAGGCGGGCTATCCCGTCAGCGCCGACCTCAACGGTGAGCGACAAGAGGGCTTTGGACCTCTTGGTATGACGATCAGGGACGGCGTGCGCTGGTCAACCGCCAACGCCTATCTCAGGCCCGCGATGAAGCGGTCCAACCTCGAGGTCGTCACCCATGCGCTGGCGACCCGTATCGCCTTCGAGGGGCGCCGCGCGGTCGGCGTCCGCTACCGGCGGGGCGGACGAGAGCAAATGGCGGGGGCGCGGCGTGAGGTCATACTCTGCGGCGGCCCGATCAATTCACCGCAATTGTTGAAGCTTTCGGGCGTGGGGCCGGCGGCGGAGTTGAGCGCGCTCGGGATCGATGTCGTCGCCGATCGCTCTGGAGTTGGCGAGAACCTGCAAGACCATCTCGAATTCACCTTTCAGGTCGCCTCCAAGCAACCGATCACGCTTTTTTCGCATATTGGCTTATTCAGGCGCGCGCTCATCGGGGCTGAGTGGTTTGCGCGAGGGAGCGGCCTCGGCGCCTCCAATCATTTCGAGGCCGGCGGCTTCATCCGCTCGCGCGCCGGCGTTCGCTATCCCGACATTCAGTTCCACTTCCTGCCGCTGGCCGTCGCCTACGACGGCTCGACGCTGGCTCGCGAGCACGGCTTCCAGGCGCATGCGGGACCTATGCGATCGAAGAGCCGTGGCTTCGTGCGATTGAAGTCTGCGCGATCCGGCCGAACCGCCGCGGATCCAGTTCAACTATATGAGCCATCCCGAGGACTGGATCGAGATGCGCGCTTGC
>CAVWPU010000003.1:0-39722 GCA_963756955.1 uncultured Alphaproteobacteria bacterium | reverse complement strand
TTTTACTTTCTACATATTCGGCTATCAAAAGTGGTTTGCCTTCGAGGCGCAACAAATCACTCCGTTCATAGCGCACAGCCCGCTGGTGTTCTGGCTGATCCCGGCATTCGGTATTCGCGGCGCAAGCTTCTTCCTCGGTGCGACGGAATGGCTGTTCGGCACCTTGATCTTTCTGGGTTACTGGAGCCCGAAGCTTGGGGCGCTCGGAGCGGTCGGTTCGATCGTTACTTTTCTCGGCACCGTCTCCATCATCCCGTTTCTTCCCAATGCGTGGGCATCGGAGGCAGGTGGCTTTCCTGCCATGTATCTTCCGGTCGCGTTTTTATTGAAGGATTTCCTGTTTCTCGCGGCATCCTTCTATCTGCTCAAGCAGGACGTTGCTCGCGTGGCGATCGGGATGGAGCGCACCGGGTTCGGCGCCCGGGTCTAGTGCGCATGATCGCCCACCTTCTCCGGTCACTCCCTGGTCCGAATTGGTGCGGCCCCTGCAGATTTTCTATTCCGATAGGGGAATCATAAAATGTCCGAGAGCGTCGCAATCATAACGGGCGCGAGCCAGGGAATCGGGAAGGCCACGGCGATCCGTCTCGCACGCGACTTCTCGGCACTGGTCCTCGTTGCCCGGGATCGAACCAATCTAGAGCAGACAGCCGAGTCGGTCAGGGCTGCTGGCGCGGATGCGCTGGTGATCGATGCGGACTTGGCGCAGCCGGATGCCGCACGGGCCGTGGTGGAGCAGAGCGTTCCTACGTTCGGCCGGATCGACGCCCTGCTCAACATCGCGGGAGCGGTCCCGCAGATTGACCTGTTCGAGATGACCGACGCACAGTGGGAGGGGGGCCTCGCAGTCAAGCTGCATGGCGCCCGGCGACTGACCATCGCCGCCTGGCCGGCATTGAAACAGGCCAAAGGCTCGGTCGTGCTGATGTCGGGCAACTCGGCCCTGTTTCCCAAAGCACCCTACGCCGCCGTGGGCACGATCAATGCGGCAATCGTCGCGCATGGCGAAGGCATTCTCCGATCGCGGAATCACCGACGGTGTTCAAGTCAACAGTGTGCTGCCCGGCCCGGTGATGACCGGCCGCCGCCGGTCTTATCTCGAGCACTGGGCGCCTCTGCACCACATGACGGTGGAAGAAGCCACCGCCAATTTCCCGAAGGAAGCTGGCATCGCGAGGTATGGCGAACCCGGAGAAATCGCCGAATTGATGGCGTTCCTCGTGTCACCTGGCGCACGCTGGATGACCGGCTCGACCCTTCGCATGGACGGCGGCGAGGTGAAATCAATCTGACCAGTCCCGCCGCACGAGGCGCGCTGTCCGCGCGAAGGCTTCTTGATCAGCAACCAGGAGAAGCGAACATGACCGGGATGTTTTCTGCAGCGTTTCCTTACCGCAAGCAACGGCGTCGAGTCCTCGGCCGAGAGATGGCGTATGTGGAGGTGGGGCAGGGCGACCCTATCGTGCTTTTGCACGGCAATCCCACCTCGTCGTACCTATGGCGCAACGTGTTGCCGCACCTGCAGCTGCTCGGCCGCTGCATCGCTCCGGACCTGATCGGCATGGGCGATTCTGACAAACTGCCTGACAGTGGCCCCCGCTCCTACCGCTTCGTCGAACACCGCCTCTACCTCGATGCCTTGCTGGAAGCTTTGGAGGTGCGTGATCGGGTCACCTTCGTGATCCATGACTGGGGCTCGGCCCTCGGGTTTGACTGGGCCAATCGCCACCGCGAGTCCGTGAAGGGCATCGCGTTTATGGAGGCGATCGTGCGGCCGCAGGGCTGGGACCATTGGGACAAGATCCATATGCGTCCAGCCTTGCAGGCGCTGCGTTCCGAGGCCGGCGAGGCGATGGTCCTGCGAGACAACTTCTTCATCGAGAAAATCCTGCCTGGCGCCATTCTGCGCACCCTGTCCGCCGAGGAGATGTCGGAGTACCGACGGCCGTTCGCCGAGCCTGGCGAGGGGCGACGACCGATGCTGACGTGGCCCCGGCAGATCCCCATCGAGGGCGAACCCCCGGATGTGGTCGAGATCGTGGCCGCCTCGGCGGACTGGCTGTCGAGGAGCCGTATACCCAAGCTGTTCTTCAGGGCCGAGCCCGGTGCGATCCTCGCCAACGACGAGGATCTCGCCTTTATCCGCAGATTACCGGCGCTGACCGAGGTGACGATCGCGGGGCGCCATTACGTGCAAGAAGATTCGCCAAATGAGATCGGCCGCGCCATCGCCGGTTGGATTAGGGGCGCTGGGATGACTGTGCACCCGCCCTCCCCATTGGCGGCGGCGAGGTGAAGTCGATCTGACCAGTCCTACTCCCGGGTGCGCGCCGCCTGCTCGCACGATGCAGGCAGCGGGTCGGATCGGATGGCCATCAAACAAGTCCTCAGACAGCGACGTCGACGCTGGGTCGGCGGGCGAGCCCTGACGAAGGGCAGAATAAAAGGAAACCGCAATGCCTCAGCCTGAGAGTTTCGACGTCGTCATCCTCGGTAGCGGCCAGGGCGGCAAGCAACTTGCGTGGCACTCTGGGGCGATCCGGCAAAAAGGTTGCGGTCGTGGAGCGCCAATGGGTCGGCGGCTCCTGCCCCGCCGTGGCGTGCCTGCCCTCCAAGAACGAAATATGGGGCGCGCGGGTGGCCCATCTCGTTCGCAAGGCGCCGCGCTTCGGGACGATCGTGGAGGGAGTCACAACCGATATGGTGCAGGTGCGACACCGTAAGCAGAAGATGGTCGAACGCGAGATCGAACTCCACCTTGATATGTATAAGCAGTCAGGCGCCCACCTCCTGATGGGCAACGGCCGTTTCATTGGCCCCAGGATGATCGAGGTTGCGCTGAATGGTGGCGGCACGCGCCTGCTGGTCGGCAACCAGGTCGTGATCAATGTCGGTTCCCACGCCGCCATGCCGGATATTCCGGGGCTGAGGGACGCGAACCCTCTTACCCACATCGAGGCGCTCGAACTCGATCGCGTGCCGCCGCATCTGATCGTGTTAGGGGGCGGCTATGTCGGTGTCGAAATGGCGCAGGCCTACAGGCGGTTTGGCAGCCGCGTGACGATCATCGAAGCGGGCCTCCAGATCATGGGACGCGAGGACGCCGAGATCGCCGAGGAAATCCGCAGGCTCTTGAGCAGCGAAGGTGTCGATGTCGTCGTGGGCGCCCAAACGCTTCGCGTCGAGGGCGTGAATGGAGAATCCGTCGTCGGTAACGGTTCCGGCGGAAGCCGGAGACCGGAAAATCGAAGGCAGTCATCTGCTGGTCGCGGTCGGCCGGATCGCAAATACGGCGGATATTGGCCTCGACGAGGCTGGAGTCGCCTTGAACGCGCACGGCTTTATCGAAGTTGACGAGCGGCTGAAGACAACCGCGCCCGGCGTCTGGGCCATTGGCGAATGCGCCGGCAGCCCACAATTCACGCATGTCTCGGCCGATGACTTCCGAATCGTCCGCGACAACATGGCAGGCGGGAAGCGCAGCACCAGGGATCGGCTCGTCCCGCATGTGGTGTTCACCGATCCCCCGCTTGCGCGCATCGGCCTATCGGAGAGGAGGCGCGGCGCCAGGGCATCCCAGTCCGCGCAGCAAAGCTTCCGATGCGCAAAGTCTTACGGACGCTTGCGACTGACGAAGCTGAAGGGTTCATGGAAGTGCTTGTTGGAGCGAAGGACGACCGGATCTTAGGCTTCACGATGATCGGTTCGGAGGCCGGGGAGGTGATGGCCGTGATACAGACGGCGATGCTGGCTGACTTGCCCTATACGACGCTGCGTGACGCCGTCCTTGCGCACCTCACCATCGCCGAGGGCCTGGGACCTCTATTCGAAAGTTTGCCGCCGCAGCCCCACTGACCCATCGGGCCTTAAGTAACCCAAATCAAGGCCATCGTTTGATCGGCGTCCGCCTCGAGCAATGCCTGATCTTCTGTCGGGGAGCATTGAGGATCGAGGACCTGATCGGCGGCCTAGGCTCTTGCTGCTCCGCAGAATTTGCCGCGTCGGACGCGCGTAACCGAAACGCCCCTACCAGAGGAAATAGTTCCCATGTCCGTTCTCTACAGCGTCAAGGAACTCATTGTCTCGCCGCTGCCTGTCCCTTCTGGCTGGTATGCGATCCCGCTCCGGATGATCGTGGGATTTGGTTTCATGCAGCACGGATATGCAAAGCTGGCTCGAGGCCCAGACGCCTTTATCGATGTGCTGCACGCCCTATCCGTTCCCGCGCCCTTCCTGCTAGGCTGGGCCACCATACTTGTCGAACTGACCGGCGGGCTAATGATTTTGCTCGGAGCCTTTGTGCCTCTGGCTACCGTTCCAATGGTCATGGTTCTGCTTGTCGCGATATTGACCGTGCATTTGCCGAACGGATTCAGCTCGATCAAGCTCCTTTCGTTCGACGCTTCGGGTGCACATTTTGGACAGCCGGGTTACGAGACCGACTTACTTTATATAGCTGGACTTATCGCGCTTTGTTTTGGAGGAGCGGGCCCGCTTTCTGTCGATGGGATCCTCAGGGGCCGGATGTCACACCTTCATGCATCGTCGCCTCGCCTGCCACGGAGATTTTCCTCCACTGAGATTTAGAGTTCGGCTGCGTTCGCGACTCGCCGCCGCGGCTAGCTATTCGACCGGTCCGCGTCGCAAATACCTGTCGTTTCGCCGATGAAGTCGCGACCTGGCGCGGCCGGCCCTAGCTCCGTCGCGCGGAGGCGAGCAGCATACTCGCTCTGTTGGAGTTTCTGGACGAATGGCGCGGCGGCAATAACACGATTTCTACGAGTATTCCATTCGCGTGCGGTCGCCGTTGCTGGCGAGCTGAGCGCAACAGCGCTGGCGCTCGCCGCGAGAGGGAGGCTTTCGGCCGCCCTCTCCTTTGGGGAAGCGCGCTTTCTTGACGTTAGGTAATTGACAGTGCCGCAGTGTGGAGTAAAGTCACACACAGCCGGCACGTTGTATGGTTTCCCAATAACGTGCCGGCTTGCCCCGCGCCGTAGCCGAATTGGGCGCGGGGACTTTTCGGCTTGCGGAAACGGTCCCGCCAAATGCAGGGAGTATCGCTTAGTGGCACAAACAAAGACCCGTCACCGTGTACGCGTACCGTGGACCAATGAAGACGTGCGCGAGCTCAAGGCGCATTCGAAGGCCCGAACGCCTCTACCGGAGATCGCAAAGAGGATGAAGCGAACCCAGGGGGCGCTTCGACGAAAGGCGGGAATTCTCGGGATTAGCTTGGGACATCGCCGCCCGCGGCTTCGACGTGATGCCCCAGCGAATGAATTTCAGATTTTCCCCTAACAGGCCGCTGAAAAAGGGGTCGGCTTTCGGTTCGAGGCGTATGTGTGGATAGTTTCGCTGGCGATGTGTGGCGAGCCGCATTTGGTCAGCCGTGATCGTGGTTCCAGAGACCCGATGACTCAATAACAATGAAGCTCAGGGGATCAGGACCAACGACCCCGTCGTCTTACGACCTTCTAGATCGCCATGTGCGATCGCCGCGTTGCCCAACGGATAAGCGCGGGGGCGCTCGGCGACAACGGCGCCGGAACGCAGCGCCTCGAAAAGACGCCTGCTTTGCAAGATCATCTTGTCCGGCGTGTCTGTGTAATGGAGGTAATTGGGCCGCGAGACGGTTGCGGAACGGTGGGCAAGTCGATCGATGGAATGGGCCCCCACATCGCCTGAGGCCTGCCCAAAGCTTATGAGCCGGCCGCGCGGCGCGAGGCACTCGACCGAGCCCTCGAACGTGTCCTTGCCGACCGCGTCGAAGACCACGTCCACGCCGCGGCCCGAGGTCAAATTCACAACCGCTTCGGCGAAGTTCTCGCGGCTCGTAACCGCAACGTGGTCGCAGCCGGCGCGTTTGGCCTGCTCGGCCTTGCCCTCGCTCGAGGTCGCGCCGATCACGGTCGCGCCGAGCGCCTTCGCCCAACGGCATAGAATTCTGCCGACGCCGCCGGCGGCGGCGTGGACCAGGATCGTCTCGCCTGCCCGCACATGGGCTACGTCGTGGAGCAGAAACCCCGCGCTAATTCCTTTGAGCAGCAGCGCCGCGGCGGTCTCGTCACTGATGGAATCTGGAACGCGGATAAGAAGATCGGCGCGCATCGTCCTTATCGAAGCGTAGGCGCCTGGCGGCGCACAGGCGTAGGCGACCCGGTCGCCGGCGCGGACGCTCCCAACACCTGGGCCCACGCTTTCGACAACGCCAGCCGCCTCCATGCCGGGGACGCCGCCGGGAGGAACCAGATCGAAAGTCCCGCGGCGGCAATAGACGTCAATGAAATTGACGCCCACCGCCGTCTGCAAAAGGCGCACTTCGCCCGATCCAGGCGGCCGGATCGGCGCGCGCCGCTGAACAAGCACCTCGGGACCGCCGTAGCGCGTGATCGCAATCTCCACGCCGTCGGTCGCCGTGCCGGTTCGCACGGAAATCCAGGGACGATCACCATACGGGGTCGGAGCGTCCGCGGTCAGCGCCCGCCGAAGCCCGGCGAAGCCCGCCTCCATGATCTCTTCGCGCACGAAGCGCTCGAGCCGCACGCGATCCGGAGGGGGCGGTTCGAAGGAAGCCCGCCATTCCACGAGGCAGGTGTCGTCGCTGGTCACCGGACGCAGCCGCATGCTCGCGACGTAATTCCGTAGAGGCGCTTGGGCCTCCAGAATGCAGTAGCTGAAGCCTCGCTTTGCGTCGGACAAGTATAGCAGCTGCTCGCGAACGCGCGAACCGTCCTGCAGTCTAAAGCTGCGGACGCAGCCGACTTGATCGCTCGCTTCGCCGTTCTCGATCACGCTCCTCGAGACGGCCGGATGCCAAGCCTGATGGCCGTTGAAGTCTCTTAAGATCGCCCATACCGCCTCGACCGGCGCGTCAATCACCGTGCTGCGGCGGATATCGACCCTTGTCAACGGTTGAAGCGCGTCTTCAACGCCTGCAGGCCCGCGGCGAAGACGTTGCGGCCAATCGAGTCCACAAGGCCATCCGCCCGGTCGGGCGCGGCGTCGAATTCAGCGGTCCACTCCGCGAAGGTCTGATCGGAATCGGTCACCGGAATAAGCCGGAAAGTTGCGATATAATTCTCGACCCCCATCGGACTTTCGAGGATCGAATATTCAAACGACATTTCGTAATCGGAAAGCGAGAGCAACTGTTCGCGGATCCGGCCGCCGTCCTTGAGGCGGAAGTTGCGGATGCAGCCAATTTGGTCGGACGCCTTCTTCTGTTCTATACGGCTCTCGGCCACGAACGGCGTCCATTGCGGAAGCGCATTGAAATCGCGCACGACCGCCCAAACGGTGGTCGCGGACGCTGGAATGACAGCCGAGCTATAGGCCTTCGCCATTGCAGGTCGCTCTACCGCCGGTCGTCGTCATCTGAGGAGCGCTGGGAGTCCTTGTCGCCCGCGGCGCGCTTGGCGGTCAGGCTGGCGATGTCCTTGGCGTCGCGCAAGACTTCCGTCATGCGCCCAAGGCCTCCCCCTTCGATGCCGATCTCCTTCATGAGGCTGTCGATCATCGGCGCCTGAACGCGGTAACGCAAGGCGGAATCGATGACTTCATCGGTTACGTTTCGGTTTCCCTGTCCGCCGCCGTTCGCGCCGTCAATGTGGAGAATCTTGATCGCCTCGATCTTCTCCATTGGCCGCACGCTCTCGCGCACGATGCCCTCGATCCTTTCGAGAAGCTTGCTGCGGAAGCGCGACAGGCGCGCCGGGCCGCTCAGCATATTCTCCGCTTCGTTGACCTGCATCGCGCCCCTGGCCTCGACCTCATAGCGGGCCGCGGCGCCTTGAGCCTTGATCTTTTCGGCTTCCGCTTCGCCCGAGGCGGAAATGCGCGCGGCTTCGGCGAGAACTCGTCGCGGCCTCTTTCTCGGCCTCCGCCTTGCGCGTCAGGCGAAGCGCCTCGCGGTCGGCCTCGCGCGCCGCGGCAATAAGGTCGGTGGTCTTGCGGCGCTCGGCGATCTCTCGCTCGCGCGTCGTAATCGCCTGCTCCTCGGCGGCGATCGCCCGCGCCCTCGCGCCCTCCGCAGCGGCGATCGCCACAGAGCGTTCGGCGGTCTTGTTGGCGACCGCGATCGCGCTTTCGATCGTGGCGATCTCGACCTCGCGATCGCGCTGCAACTCGAGACGGCGGAGATCGCCATCGCGTGTCACCCGCGCCTCTGTCAGTCCTCGCTCCGTTGCAATGCGCGCTCGTTCGATCTCCTCGCCCGAACTGATCTCGGCCTCCTCGAAGGCCTGACGCTTGGCGATGTTGAGGGCGTCGAGCTGCCGCTCGCGCTCGAGCCGTGCGGAATCCAGCGCCCGCTCCTGAGCGATCTGGGCGGTCTCGACGTCCTGCGCAGCGGCGATCTCGGCGCGCCGCTTATCAGCCTCTGCTTGCGTCAGTTCCGCCGTTTTCACGGCGACAGCGATCTGGCGGGTGATTTCGGCCACTTCGAGGGCGCGACGGCGCTGAACCTCGACCTCGCTGCGCTCACGGTCGCGTTCGATACGCGCCTTCTCGAGCGAGAGCTCAAGCGCGATCTGCTCGCGTTCAGTCTGCTCGCGCGAACGGATCTCGGCCTCCTCGATCGAGCGGCGCCGCACGATCTCGCGATGTTCGATCTCTTCCTGGTTCTGGATACGCGCTTCCGCAAGGCTCCGTTCCTGAAGGAGTCGGGACTTCTCAACCTCTTCCCGCGCGACGATCTGCGCTTGCTCGGCCTCGCGCTCGCGTTCGGCGCGATCCTTGGCCAGTTCGACGCGCTGGGCGGCGCGACGGATTTCGACGTCGTGCTCCTGGGCGATGCGCGCGTATTCGCTGTCGCGTTCGATGTCGAGCGAGCGGCGCTGGGCTTCGAGATTCTGCGTCCGGATCTCGATTTGCGTGCGCTGCTCGATTTCGTTGCGCATGCGCCGGCGCGCTTCGATGGTTTCCGTGAGCTGGGTCAGGCCCTCGGCGTCGAAGGCGTTCGAACTGTCGAAGAACTCAAGGCCGGTCTGGTCAAGGTCGACGATCGCGACGCTTTCGAGTTCGAGGCCGTTCTGAGCGAGTCCCTCGGCTGCGGCGCCCTTCACGCGCTCGGCGTAATCTTGTCTCAGTTCGTGCAGGTCTTCGAGACTCATCTGGGCGGCGGCGGTGCGGAGCGCCGCGGCGAACCGGCCCTCGAAGAGCTCGCGGGCGCTCTCGGGATCGAGTGTACGCCGGCCCAGCGTTTGGGCGGCTCGGCTCACCTGCTCGCGCGTCGAACCGACGCGCACGAAGAAATCGGCGACGACATCGACGCGCATCCGATCCTTGGTGATCAGCCCCTGCGCTTGGCGGCGCGACACCTCGATCCGCATCACGTTCATGCCGACCGGCATGATCTCGTGCAGGACTGGGACGACGAGGGCGCCGCCGCTGATGACGACCTTCTCGCCGCCGAATCCGGTCCGGACGAAGGCGGTTTCCTTGGTCGAACGCCGGTAGAGCCAGCGCAGCAGGTAGACAGCGATCACCACGACGATCGCCAGAACGATCAGCCAAAGGATCACCGAACCGACTGTTTCGGCGCTCATTGCAACATCTCCCTAAAGGCTCGCTTTTTCGAATGCGATCGCTTTGAATCGCTTGGTCTGATCGGTCATAGCGCGCTCGGTTGGCAGGCGCTCCATCGACGATGCGCCGTAGAAACCATGGCAGCGTTTGGTCGATCGCAGAATGAATTCGGCGTCCTGAGGTTCTGCGACCGGACCGCCGTGAACGAGAATGATCGCCTCCGGGTTCACATCGAGCGCCGCGGCCGCCCACTCGTCCACGAGTTTCGGGCATTCTTCGAGCTTCCGCCCGGTATGCGCGCCGATTGTGCCCCCCGACGTCAAGCCGAGATGGCAGACAATCACGTCCGCGCCGGCCTTCGCCATCGCCTGCGCGTCCTCGACGGAAAAGACATAAGGCGTCGTCAGCATGTCCTTGGCCCGAGCGAGGGCGATCATTTCGACTTCGAGCGCGTAGGACATGCCTGTCTCTTCGAGATTGGCGCGCATGATGCCGTCGATCAGCCCGACTGTCGGAAAATTCTGCACGCCCGAGAAGCCGAGACGTTTGAGGTCATCGAGAAAAGGATCGAACAGGCAAAAGGGATCGGTGCCGTTGACGCCGGCGAGAACCGGCGTGTGCTTGACCACCGGCAGCACTTCCCGCGCCATGTCCCGCACGATCTCGTTCGCGTTGCCATAGGCGAGCACGCCAGCGAGGGAGCCTCGCCCCGCCATTCGGTAGCGACCGGAGTTGTAAATGACAATGAGGTCGATGCCGCCCGCCTCCTCGCATTTGGCGGAGAGACCCGTCCCCGCGCCGCCGCCGATAATGGGTTGTCGCGCCTTTTTCATCGCCTGGAGCTTAGACAAGATCGCCTGGCGCTCGAGTCTCGGCATCAGGCTCTTCTCTCGCGACGCGGGCCGGCGGACAGGAAAGCCGTTGCTGTCGCCGCGACGAAGGCGTCATCGTTGATATTCGCTCTTGACTCGCTCGATGCGTCGCTGGGCCGTCTGACGGACAGTCTGCTCGAGGGCCTCGAACAAGGCTGCATCGGCCTCCGGATCGTGGAACGGCTTCCCCGGAGCATCGAGGGCCGAGACGCCACCCTCCGGCAAGAGGAGCCTGACCGGACCTTCCATCTGATTGATGCGCGCGCCCATCCATTCGCCAATGGCGCGGTTCTCTTGTGGGGTGGTGCGCATGAGCGTGATGTTCGGGTTGTGGATCACGAACCGGCGCGCCGCGAACTTGTCCGGCACGGTGTCGCGCGGCCCGAAATTCACCATGTCCATCGCGCCGATGGACCCGATCCATGGCAAACGCGTTCGGATCGCAGCGCCGAATCGATCGCCGTCGGCTGGAAAAACGCCGCCGACCAGCATATCGGCGACCTCCGTCGTCGTCAGATCGACAAAACCTGCGAGCATCCCGGAGTCCGCGAGGCTCTCCATCGACCGCCCGCCGGTTCCTGTCGCGTGGAAGACGAGGCAATCGAAGTCTGGCTCGAGGCGTCGCACAATCCCCTGCACCGCCGCCGTCGTCACGCCGAACATCGTTATTCCGACGGCGGGCCGAGCGAGACGGCGACGGGCGTCGCGCGCTTCCGGCGAAGGGCTTGCCGCGATCATGCCCGCAAGCGCGTGGGCCGCGTTGCCGAGCACCTGCTCGGTAATCAGATTGAGGCCCTGCACGTCAGCAACCGAATACATCATCATGATGTCGGATGCGCCGACATAGGCGCTGACCTGGCCGGAGGCGACGGTCGAAACCATCACTTTCGGGATACCGAGCGGCAGGCGGCGCATACCCCCCGTCGCGAGTGACGTGCCGCCCGACCCGCCGGCGGAGATGACCCCGCCGATTCCGCGTTCTCGGTCAATCCAGCGGGAGAAGGCTTCAGCCATGGCCGCGACGGAGGCGCCCCGATCGCCGCTGAAGACCGCCGCGGAGCCGTTCGGGTGCATCGCTGCGACCTGGTTCGGGGTCACGTCGGCGCGGGACGGTTTGCCCGAGGTCGACAGATCGACGGTGCGAGTCGGCACGCCGTAGGCGCGGAGCCGGTCACGAACGAAGCGGAGTTCATCACCCTTGGTGTCAAAGGTGCCGACGACGAGCGCCGTCCGTCCGATGCGCTCCGCGAAGGGGATGGGAAGGAGCCGGGGCCCCTCCAGCGCGCCCGATGCGGGGGCCGCGCGCAGGCTCGCCTGATTGGCGGGACGCAGACCCCAGCGGTTCGGAAGATGATCGGCGCGATAGACAGGCGCTTCGGCGCCGTCGTCCACCTCGCCGCCGCGAGCCACGCGGAAAACCTGGGTCCCGGTCGGCGCCGCCGCGGCGGCTGTTACGGCGGCCGGCGCAGCGTCGGTTTCGTCGTGACCATGCCGCCCGACGCCGAGCAGCCGTTGCTGCAGGTCACGATCGGCGGCCAGTGTACTCGCATCCATGACGCGGTTGACGCGGCCGTTCACCATGATCGCGACATGATCCGAAACGGAAGTCGCAACGCCAATGTTCTGCTCGACCACGAGGATCGCAATGTCCTCTTCGTGCGCGAGGCGAATCAGAAGGTCGCGCACCTGTCCGACAATCATCGGGGCAAGCCCCTCCGTCGGCTCGTCCATGACGAGAAGGCGCGGATTGCCGAGAAGCGCCCGGGCGATCGCCAGCATCTGCTGTTCGCCGCCCGAAAGCTGGCCGCCGCCGTTGCCGCGCCGCTCGGCGAGCCGGGGGAAGGTCGAATAGACGCGCTCGACCGTCCAAGCGCCTTTAACGCGCGTGCTGAGACGCAGCGTCTCGTCGACCGAAAGGCTCGGCCAAAGGCGGCGCCCCTGGGGCACGAAGCCGACGCCGGCGCGGGCGATCTGATGCGGCTCGACGCCGACAAGCTCGCGGCCTTCGAAGCGGATGGAGCCAGAGCGAACGGGCATAAGGCCGACGATCGCGTTGCAGAGCGTTGTTTTCCCCATGCCATTGCGACCGACGACCGAGAGCACGCCGCGCTCGAGAGTGAGCGAGACGCCTTGGAGCGCGTGCAACTCGCCGTAATAGACCTGCAGGTCCTGAACCTGCAGAACCGCCTTCGCCTTCTTCGGCGCTGAAGACTGGATCCTATCCATGCCCCGCTCCGAGATAGATCGCCTGAACCTCTTCGTCGTTCTCGATCTCGCTTGGCGCGCCTTCCTTGAAAATACGACCGTTGTGCATCATCGTCACATACGAGGAAACCTTGAGCGCAACGTCGAGGTCGTGCTCGATGATGATGTATCCGATATGCGAGGGGAGCGCGTTGAGGATGGCGACGAGGTCGCGCCGCTCGGCCGGCGAGAGACCCGCCGCCGGCTCGTCGAACAGGATGAACCGCGGCGCGCCAGTGAGCGACAGGGCGATTTCAAGCTGCCGCTGCTGGCCATGGCTCAGTGTCGCAACCGGCGTTTCCAGAATGTCGTCGAGATGGACGCTGCTCGCGATCGCACGCGCTTGCGCCATAGTGGCGTCTCGCGCCCCCGGCCGTAGGAGCGACAGACGCGCCCGGGACACGCCCCGGCAGGCGACAAAGATGCTGTCGATGACGGTAAGGCCCGCGAACAACTGACTGATCTGATAGGTGCGGCGCAGACCTCGACGAATTCGCTCGTAGACGGGGAATGCCGTCACATCCTCGCTGAAGAAGCGAATCCGCCCTGTCGTCGGCGGAAAGTCGCCAGTGACCGCGTTGAACAGCGTCGTCTTGCCGGCGCCATTCGAGCCAAGAATCGCCCGCCGCTCGCCGGCCTGAACCCGAAGGTTGATGTCGGCAAGGGCGACAAGAGCGCCGAATTGACGGCCAACGCCATCGAGCTCCAGCGCAAAGGCGCTGTTGCTCGAGAGGCGTTCGGCGACATTGCGGTCGACCATTGCGGGCGGGCTACCTTAGCGTGCTCGGGTCAAGGGCAACTTGGATTGTCGCGATTGGCGACGCCGAGTTTCATAAAGTCGGCTTCCGGAATGCCCAACGTCTGGTTGACGGCAGGAATGACCTTGACGACCTTATTGTAGAGATGTCCGTCGTCCGCCTTGGCGACTTCGGTCAGATAGTTGTCGGCGACAGCCTGGCGGTTCTTGTCGAGCGTGACCTTGCCGGTCGGCGTGTCAAGCGCGAGATGCGCGAGCGCATCTCTGAACTTAGCCTGATCGCCGGAGACGTCGCCGTTGACCTTGTCGAGCGCCGCAAGCATCGCCTCAGTTTCGATATAGTAGCCTTGCGCGAACAACGAGGGAGACGGGAACCCGTCTTTGTAAGCCGCTTTGTATTCGGCGACGAACTTTTTCCAGGCGGGAGTCTCGTCATTGTCGGCGATCGGGCCGGCGGCTGGCGTGCCGATCACATAGTCGCGCTGCTTGCCCTGGGTGCCGAGCACGGTCTGGTCCACAGTGATCGAGCCGCCGATCAGCGGCGCCGTACCTGCCCGCCTGCTGGTATTGGGTGAGGAAATTCACGCCGTCGGCGCCGCCGAGCGCAACATAGATCGCGTCGACCTTGTCCGGAATGGCCGCGATGACCGACGAGAAATCTTTGTTGCCGATCGGCACCCAAAACTTCTTTGGCACATGGCCGCCGGCCTTACAGAAATCGGCCATGAAGCCGAACACTTGCGTGTAGGGAAAGGAATAGTCCTCAGCCACCGTCACCACCGTGTGGTAGCCCTTGTCTTTGTAAGCGTAGTCGCCCAGGCCCGCCATCCATTGCGCGCCGTCGGTGGTGAAGCGGAAGAAATTGGGCGCGGGATCGCGGAGCGTCGTGTCCTGTGCGGCCGACGTGCCATTGATGAATGTGACGTTCGGCTGGGTCTTGGCGTAGTCCTTGACCGCCAAGCCTTCGTCGCCCGAAAGCGGCCCGATCAGGATCTTTACGCCGTCCTGCTCGACGAGCTTACGCGCAGCCTTGACTGCACTGTCTGGTGAAGCGTCGGATGATCCCTTGACGACCTCGATCTTCTTGCCGCCGGCGGTGTAATTGGCTTCCTTGAACGCCAGCTCGGCGCCTCTAACTCCGTCCTGGCCGAGCACGGTGAAGGGACCTTCGAGGGTCGCGAGAAGACCGACCTTGATCGAAATCTTCAGCGCGCGCCAACTGCGGCGCCAGCGCGACGCCGGAAAGCAGCGCTAGCGCCACCCGGGACATTTTCATGTTCATCCATTCCTCCCTTGAATTGGGTCATGCCTAGACCCTTGAACGTCTCTCCGGCGGCAATCAGGCTTCCCTTAGAGTCTTCTGGGCCAGAGCCGGCTGAACGCGCCGCCAAAGCCCCAGAATGCCGTCCGGAGACACGAATACGATCATGAGAAAGATCGCGCCGATCAGAGTGTTGAATCGGTCGGCGCCGACAAGGTCGATAGCGAAGGTCTTGAGCACCACGTAAAGCGCGGCTCCGAGGAACGGGCCAATCGGATGCCGCATGCCGCCGATCACGGCGATGACGAGAATGCCGATCGTTTCGCTGACGCTGACGGTTCCCGGCGAGATACGCCCGTTGAACCACACATACAGCACGCCGGCCGCCCCTGCGATCAGGCCTGAGAAGAAGAAAGCCGAGATCCTGAGCCAAGTGACATCGTAGCCGACAGCGCGGGCGCGCCGCGGATTATCCCGACTGGCCATGAGCGCGAGGCCGAACGTCGAGCGCGCAGCGTAGACGACCGCCGAATAAGCGAGAGCCGCCATGGCGAGGCATAGAAAGTAGAAGGGGATGGCGTCTCGCCACGAAACACCGAACACATTCGGCGGCGCCAAACCACGAAAACCGGAATGGCCGTTGAACAGCGAATAGTTCTGCTGGGCGAGGTAGAAGAACGCGACACTGACGGCGAGCGTGATCATGATCGTGTAGATGCCGGCGGTGCGCACTGCGATGGCGCCGACGAGGGCGGAGACGATACCCGCCACGAGGATCGCGACGGGCACGTAGATTTCCCACGGCCAGTTGAGGCCGAGAACCCCGGTCCCGTTGGGGCCCAGGATCGCAATCGCATAGCCCGCGACGCCGGCGACGGTCAGCTGCGCCATCGAGACCATGCCGCCATACCCGCCGAGGATCGTGAGCGACAGCGCGATCATACCGAGAATGAGAGTCTGGGCCCCAAGCTGGAACACGACGAACGGAGTCGCGACGAGCGGAAACAAGACCAGCGCGACGGCAAGCGCCGCAAGTGACGGCGTGAATTCAACCGGCACGACATCACCGGCGGCCGGCGGTCGTGGCGGATCGGCCAGCCTCGTCCGCGCGTTGCCCATGATCCCCTGAGGGCGCACCGCCAGCGTCACCACCATGATGACAAACGTCAGGACGACTCCGTAGGTCGGAAAGTAAACGAGGCCCAGCTGCTCGGCGAGCCCGATCAGGAGGGCGCCAATGGCGGCGCCGGTGATCGAGCCCATGCCGCCAACAATGACGACGACGAGCGAAGCCATCAGGTAGCGCACGTCCTCGCCTGGCGCGATCGAGAGCGCGGATCCGCCGATCACGCCCGAAAGGCCCGCCAAAAGACCGCCGATGGCAAAGACGCCGACGAACAGCAGGCGAACGTTCACGCCCGTGGCGGACAGCATTCCGCGGTCGTCGACGCCAGCGCGGATCATCGCGCCAAACTTTGTCTTGTGGAGCGCGAGCCACAAGGCCGCGCCGATGACGAGCGAGATCGCCAGAACGACGAGGCGGTAGAACGGATAGCGCAACGTCACGATCTGGCCGTTCGACTTGATCGCCGTAATGATCGGTGTCGCAACGGCGCCGTCGAGCATTGGCGGTATCGAGAACTGGAACGTCTTGCCGCCCCAGATCGCGAGCATGAGGTCAGCGGCGACGATCGAGATGCCGATCGTCACCAGCGTCTGACGCAGATCGTCGCCGGTCAGTCTTTGAAAGACGAAGATCTGCAGCAAAGCGCCGACCGCGGCGATAACCAGCGCGCCCGCGGCGACGCCGACGAACCAGTTTCCGCTCCAGTCCGCCGCGTCGTACCCGATGTAAGCGCCGAGGAGGAAGAGCGAGCCATGCGCGAGATTGACGTTGCGCATGAGGCCGAAGACAAGGGTGAAGCCGCTCGCAACCAGGAAATACAACCCCGCCAACGTCACGCCGTTCAGGATCGCGCTGACGAATGTCTTCTTTCCGCCGAGCAGCCCATCGAGCCAGTCCGGCCAGATGCCGAAGATCATCCAAAGCAGCAGAGCGGCGGCCAAAAGACCGGCGCCGATCCAGACCTGTCGCGCGGTAGGGCCGGCGACGGTATTTGTGACGGCAAGGCTCACGCGGTCAGCCGCCGCCGCTGTTCGTTCATTTTGGGCGCCTTATAGAACTCGCCGTCTTTCATAATGGCGAGGATCCGCGATTTGTCCTGCAGCACGCGGACATTGGCCGCCGGATCGCCATCGACGAGCAGCATATCGGCAAGGTAGCCCGCCTTTATCTGCCCAAGTTCGTTGCCCATGCCCATGATCTCGCCGCCTAGTTTTGTCCCCGCGAGGATGGCCTCCATTGGCGAGAATCCAACCATGTCCACGAAATACTCGAGGTCCTTGGCGTTCGTACCCTGCGGCGTCCAAGCAAACCCGTAGTCGCCGCCAATCAGCACACGAATGCCGCGCCGATGCATCTTGCGGCAAGTCTCGACAGCATGCTCGAGCTCCCGCTCGTAGCTCATCGAGACTGGCGAACCCGGCTTGATGCCGTATTCGCCAGCGTTGCGCGCGGTGTTGATGAGCCAGGCAAGCCCGGGCGCCACGAAGTGCCGGTCCTTGGCGGCTTCGAGCATGTCGAGCGCCTCCTCGTCGGCGAAGGAGGCGTGATAGATGACGCCAATTCCGTGGCGGATGCACTGTTTGATCGAACCAGATGAGCGCGCGTGCGCGGCGAGCGACTTGTTGCGAAGCTTGGCTTCGCGCACGGCCATCTCCACCTCCTCCTCCGACATCGGCGTTTCCTCGGCGCGCATGCCGGTGATCTCTTCGCCGGAGAGATTGAGCTTGATGGTGTCAACGCCATACTTGATGAGCATTCGCACCGTGCGGCGCACCTCTTCCGGTCCGGAGACGACGAGGCCGAGATTGAGACCCTCATGGGGGATGTGGGAGGGCGCGGAATCCCCCAGGCCTCCGACCGTTGTGATTTCCGGTCCGGCCGCAAGATAACGAGGTCCCGGAATCATGCCGCTGTTGATCGCGTTGCGCACGACGACATCCAGACGCGGCTTTGCTGCCGCCGCGCCGCGCCCGGATGTGAATCCAGCGTCGAGTACGAGTTTGGCCATTTGCGCGGTGACGAGGGTGTGCTCCTCCGGGGGCATCATCTGAATGGGGTCGATGCCCGGAGCGTTGTTCCAGGAAAGGTGGAGGTGCGCGTCGCACAAGCCGGGCATCAAGGTCGCGCCCATCCCGTCGATGACCGTCTGACCGCCGCCGGCGCCCAACCCGGGCGTCAGGCGAGACGAGCCTCTTGTGACTTGCCGGATACGGTTGCCTTGTACAACGACTTCCCCGGTGTACGGATTCTCGCCCGACCCGTCGATAATGCGCACGTTCGCGAAAACGACGCCGTTCGATCCGCCGAATCTCTCATCAGCCATGGGCCTACTCCTTCATCGCCTGCTCGGTTCAAGCATAGCGAGTGTTCCTCCTCACGCGTTCGCCCGGATGTGTTCCGAGGCGAGGCGCGCGCATTCCCTCGGCTGCTCGATCTGCGTCCAATGGCCACATCTCGGCAGTGTCTTGAGCTTAGCGCCCTTGATCCTCTCCGCAAGCCCCCGTGCCGCTTCGGGGGGAGCGATAGGGTCTTCTTCGCCGGTTACGATGAGGGTCGGGCAATCTACGTGCCGGAGGTCGGCGCCCTTCGCCGACGCCAAAGCCTCACAGGATTGCGCGAAGCCCTCCGGATCCTGGCGAAGATGGCTCTCGCGGACGAACGCTTCGACGGCCGGATTGTCGATCTTGGTCGACGACGAAAGACCGGCCGCGGTGACCGGATCGGCAATCGCGATCATGCCGCTCCGCCGCGCGAGCGCCGCCCGGTCCCGCAAGCGTTCGCGCGCGGCGTCGCCGGGCTCGCCGATCGGGCCGAACAGGGTGAGGCTCACCACCCACTCGGACGCGGCGACGGCGAGATGCTGCGCCACGAGGGTTCCCATCGAATGCGCGACGACATGCGCGGGAGCGCCAGCGATCCCGCGCACAATGTCGCGAGCGGTCTCGCACAAAAAGTCGATTGTGATGGGAACGAACGAGCGCGGCGATCGGCCGGCGCCCGGAAAATCGGGCCGGATGCACCGAAAACCGTGCAAAGCCGATAGGAGCGGCTGGAACGAGCTCGACGTCGCCCCGAGACCATGCAGGAATACGATCGCTGGACCATCGCCGTCGATCTCGATCTCAACTCTGCCGAGCGAAGCGCCGCTCATCCGGCGAACTCCCGGAACTGGTTTTCGAGCACACCGATTTTTTCAACCTCGATGCGCGCGACGTCGCCGGGGATGAGATATTTGGGCGGCGTGAAGCCGATTCCGACGCCAGCAGGAGTGCCGGTCGCGATGATGTCCCCAGGGCAGAGCGTTAGGCCGGCAGAGATCGTGGCGATGATAGTCGGCACGTCGAAGATGAGGTCGCGCGTATTGGCGTTCTGCCGGAGTTCACCGTTGATCCAGCAGCGGATTTGGGTGTCAGCCAGATCGATTTCATCCCGCGTCACCGCCCAGGGCCCCATCGGGCAGAACGTGTCCTGAGACTTGCCGATCAGCCATTGACTGTGCCGCCCCTGAAGGTCGCGCGCCGTCACATCGTTGATGATGGTGTAGCCCCACACGTGATCGAGTGCGTGCGAAGGCTCAATTCCTCGCCCGCCCTTGCCAATTATGACGCCAAGCTCAGCCTCGTAATCGACCGATTCCGAGACGGACCGGTCGATCCGAACAACGTCGTGATGCGCCACTACGGATTCGGGAACCTTCGAGAAGACAATCGGAAATTTCGGTGTGACGCCGGCCGCGGCGCTCGAATCAAATCCGCTCGAGGCGAACTCTTTGGCGTGCTCATGATAGTTCTTGCCGATGCAAAAGACATTTCGCCGCGGCCGCGGGATCGGCGCTTCGAGCTCGACCTCGCTAAGGGGCGTCGGCGACAGACGGGCAGGGAGAGGATTGCGGCCGACAATGGCGAGCACGCCGCATTCGGCTTGGGCGAGGGAAAGATCGAACGCGGACACCGTTTTCCGCCGCTCGTCGACAACCCCGACGCGCCGTTCTCCAGCAATGCGATAGGTCGCCACCTTCATCCGGCCTCGCCTCCCTATTTTGGTCCAATAGAGAGCAGGCTGGTCTAGAACGCAAGTCTTGCGTTGCGGAGCAGAGAAAGCAGCAGGAGTGTGGGCGCCTCTGCTGCATCTCGATGATTGTCTGGAATCTCGCGGTCCCGTGTCATCCCATCCAGGACGAAGCTGCCCTTGGCGTTCCCCGTGACGTCATGATAATTGGCTTAAAAATGGTCTAATACAGGGGGACGAATGCCCAAGCGCGTGGCGAGCGACATCGAAACGTCCCTGCGCCGGCGGATCGAGGCGGGGGAGTGGAGTGAAAGCCTCCGGCTTCCCAACGAGCGTCACCTCGCGAGTGAGTATGGTGTCGCGCGCAACACGGTACGCTCCGCGATGAAGCGAATTGCCTCCGACGGAGGCCTGCGGCGCGAGGTGGGGCGTGGCACGTTTCTGCAGCGATCGCTTGATGCCGATTTCACCGCTCTGATGCGCACCCTCATCGGCGTGAGTCCCGCAGACACGATGGCCGTTCGCCAGATCATCGAACCGAAGGCGGTGTCACTCGCCGCGACCAAAAGCAACCTTGCTGATCTCAACGCGGTCGCCGCCGCTCACGAGAAGGCTATTGAGGCGGAAGAGTTTGAGTTGTTTGAGCAATGCGACGCGGCGTTCCACGAACTCATCTTCATCGCTTCACGGAACGAACTGCTCGCGGCTCTTCATGCCATGCTCAGGCTCATCCGCAATCAGGAACAATGGGTTGGAATCAAGCGGCGTTCCTTCAGCCCCGGAAGGCGGGCGGATTATTGCGATGAGCACGGGGCGATTGTTCGAGCTCTTCTGTGCCGCGACGCTGATGCAGCCGAGAAGGCGATGCTCGTCCATCTGGACTCAGTCGGCCGGAATCTCCTCAGCGCCCTTTGATGCGTTCAAGAAGGGGGGACAAAATCATGCGTTTGCACGCGAGGCGGATCTCGATCCTCGATGAGCGCCGACACGAACTCGTGCAACAGATGAGGATGAATCCGCCATGGCCTTCGAGAGAGCCGCGGTCGGTGATGAGATGCGAATGCGTACGATCAGGATCAGCTCCGCGATGCTTGTATTCCGGCCGGCCAAGACACGTCTTGGTTGTGAAGTGGCGGACCGGTGCTGGCGGAAGGTGCGCGTAGTCCGGCGCCCGTGCGATCTCGGTCGTTTCGACGAGACGCATTTTGGCAGTGTGGACCACCAAGCCAGTCCCCTCGGTAAGTGGCCATTTCACCGATCGAAGCGTGCCGAAGACCTCAAAACTCTCCCGATATTGTCGCGGCGTCGCGAAAAGAAAACGGTAGGCCGCACGATCAGAATTCCGGAACCAAATGTGCGCGCTCTCGACTACGACGGGCGAACCCCACGTTGCGGCCAACTCCGAACCAATTCGTCCCGATCTGACGCAGGAGACATATTCCGCCTCAGCGCCGTCAATCGCCAAACACCGGGAGACGCAGTGCGTCGCGTAGTATGTTGTGTTGCCGGCGCGGGGGTTGACTTCGATTGAACCCACAAGCGCGTCGGTCATCGGGGTGAATGCGTTGATCGTGTCGGCGACGCAAAGGACGAAGCTGAAATTGCCGACCAGAAGGTCGCGACCGAACTTGCCAAAGCTCATGGGAGCGATGGCGACGCCCCATCACGAGGCGATAGGGCCGCCAACGATCGTGTTCTCGAGTTTTCGTTTTGAGCGAAGAATTTCCTGGCGAGTGCCCGTCGGGGAAGCATTTCCGGACGGCGCAGCCGGAACCGCAGATTCTCGCCAATGGGCTAGTGTTTCGCCAGCCGCACCATGGCGCCGCCGACCAGCGAATCAGACGGATTAAGGATCACCTCGTCCGCCGTGTCCAGGCCGGTCAGCACCTCGACGCGGTCGCCATAGTCGCGGCCGATCGTGATCGGCACCAACTCTGCGGCGCCGTTGCGCACCACGCCGACGCGGAGCCCCTCGCTGCGAAATAGCAGCGTATTCGCCGGAATAACCACCGAGCGCGTCTGCTGCTTGAGTGTGAAATGAACGAACGCATACGCGCCGGGCAGCAATTTGCCATCGGCGTTATCCACGTCCACCTCTACCAGCAGGGTACGGGAGGCGGGGTTGATCGCGCCATCGGTGCGCGCCAGCGTGCCGTGAAACGTCTGCCCCGGATATTCGTCGAATGTTACCGCCGCCGTTGCGCCGGGATGCAAATTCGGCGCGTCGGTCTCGGGCGCGTCGACGAAGATTCGTAGCGTCCGGGTTGAGGCCATGTGGAACAGCTCCGTGGCGGCCGGGCCCCCGGCGCCGGCGTTGATTAGCGCGCCGACATCGGTATTGCGAGCGGTGATCACGCCATCAAACGGCGCCGTCACGCGCTCGAACTTGGTCAACTCCTCCAGACGGTCCACTTGCGCCTGCGCCACCCGCACATTGGCGCGCGCGACCTCGACCGCGGCGGTGTTCCCCGCATAGGTCAACCGGTCTTGGTCGCCCTGCTGCCGGCTGGTCCAGCCCTGCCGCACCAACTCCGAGGTGCGACTGCTCGTCACCTTAGAGAGGTCCATATTCGCCTCCGCCTGCGTCACCGCCGCCTGGTTCTGCGCCAGCTGCGCCCGAGCCGCCTGCAGCTGCTGGTCGAGTTCAGGAGTCTCGATCTCCGCGAGCACGTCCCCACGACTCGACATGGGCGCCGATGTCGTAGTTCCAGCTTTTCAGGTAGCCGCTCGCGCGTGCATAGATCGGCGTGTCGATGAACGCCATCGTTTGGCCCGGCAGCACCAGCGTCTGATCGGGCGCGTCGCCGACGCGGATGAACGACTTCGACGAAGGGCGCCGACGACTGGGTTGTCTCCGTCGCCAGCGCCGCCTCGGCCGCCGAGCGCTCGCGCATGCCGTTGTAGATCAGGCCACCGAGCAGCGCCGCTACGATCGTCATCCCGACCAGCAACATGCTGCCGAGCCGAGCGGGGCGCCGAGTCACCGGGAGTGCCTCCCGCGGGGCGAACTCCGTTGCCTCCGGGTCCTTCAGCATAATACGCTTGGCTCCCTAAGCTGCGACAATTGGAGCGCCAGAATTCCCCGCCAGTCGAGGCGCGCGCCGGGCGTGGAGCAGGGAGAAAACACACGGAACGAACACCAGCGTCGCGACGGTCGCAAGGAGCAGGCCGCCGATCACCGCGCGGCCCAGCGGGGCGTTCTGCTCGCCGCCGTCGCCCAGGCCCAGCGCCATCGGCACCATGCCGATGATCATCGCGAGCGCCGTCATCAGCACCGGCCGGAACCGGGTGAAGCCGGCCTCGATCGCGGCGCGGATCGAGTCGCCATGCTCGGCCAGCCGCTCGCGGGCGAAGGAGACCACCAGGATGCTGTTCGCGGTCGCGACGCCCATGCACATGATCGCGCCCATCAGCGCCGGCACGCTCAGCGTCGTGCTGGTGAAGAACAGGAACAGCACGATGCCCGCCAGCGCCGCCGGCAGCGCCGTGATGATGATGAACGGATCGAGCCAGGACTGGAAGTTCACCACGATCAGCAGATAGACCAGCAGGATCGAGAAGCCCAGGCCGGCGAGCAGGTTGACATAGGCGCTCTGCATCGTCTCGAGCTGCCCGCGCACGGTCACGAAGCTGCCGCGCGGCAGCTGGGCGCGATTGGCATCGACGATGCGCGCGATGTCGCGCCCGACCGCGCCCAGGTCGCGGTCCTGCACGTTGGCGTAGATATCGACGACGCGGCGGATGTTGTAATGATCGACCGCCGCCATCTCCTGCGAGCGGGTGATCGTGGCGACGTCGGCCAGGATCGCCGGTGCCGCCCGCCGGCCCGGTGATCGGGATGTTCTGCAGATCCTGCAGCGACTGCATGTCGTATTGCGGCGCCTGCGCCACCACCTGGTAGTTCACGCCGTTCTGCCAGTTCAGGAAAAACAGTCGGCGCGGTCTGGAAGCTGCCGCTCAGCGTGTCCAGCACGCTGCTCGCGACGTCGCGCTCGGTCAGCCCGTTCTGCGGCGCCTTGGTGCGATCGACGTCGATCTGGAAGTCCGGATAGTCGAACCGCTGCTGGATGCGCGCATCGACCACGCCCGGCACGCGGCGCACCTGCGTCAAGGATCTGGTCGGCGACGATCGCGGTTGGCCTGCGATGTCGGCGCCGTCGATCTGGATATCGATCGGCGCCGGCAGGCCGAAATTCAGGATCTGCGTGATCATGTCGGCGGGCAGGAAATAGAACGTCACGCCTGGGAATTCTTGCGCCAGCATCCGTCGCGGATCGCTGCGACGTAGTCGGCGGTCGGGTGGTGATCGGGCTTCAGCGAGACCATGATGTCGGCGTCGGCCGCGCCGATCACGCCGGACGTCGTGTGGGTCAGATTGATGCCGCTGTACGGCAGGCCGATATTGTCGAGGATCGTGTCCAGTTCGCCGGCCGGGATCATCCCGCCGGATCGCAACCTCGACCAGATCGGCGAGGCGCGCCGTCTCCTCGATGCGCGTGCCGGTCTTGGCCCGCATGTGCAGGATGAACTGGCCGCTATCGGTGTTCGGGAAGAAATCCTGGCCGAGCCAGGGCATCAGCGCGAAGAGCGCCAAGCAGCAGACCAGGAACCCCGGAATGAACAGACCACGGCGCTTACACGAGCAGCGTCAACAGGTCGCGATAGGCGAGTCGCAGTCCGCTCGAAGCCGCGTTCAAAACCGCGCTGAAAGATCACCAGCGGATTGCGCGGATGGCGCGGCGCCATGCGCCTTCGGCCGCAGCAGATACATCGCCATCGTCGGCACCAGCGTGCGCGACAGCACATAGGACGCGAGCATCGCGAACACGACCGCCTCCGCCAACGGCACGAACAGATAGCGGGCGACGCCGCCGAGCAGGAACATCGGCACGAACACGATGCAGATGCACAGCGTCGAGACCAGCGCCGGCACCGCGATCTGCGCCGCGCCGTTGAGGATCGCTTCGCGCAGCGGCTGCCCGTCCTCGAGGTAGCGCTCGATGTTTTCGATCGTGACCGTCGCGTCGTCGACCAGGATGCCGACCGCGAGCGCCAGGCCGCCCAGCGTCATGATGTTGATCGTCTCGCCGAGCGCGCTCAGCACCATTATCGACGTCAAGATCGACAGCGGAATCGACACCGCGATGATCAACGTGCTGCGCCAGCTCCCGAGGAAGAACAGGATCATCAGCGCGGTCAGGCACGCGGCGATGACCGCCTCGCGGACCACGCCAGCGACGGCGGCTTTGACGAAGATCGACTGGTCAGCGATCGGCTTGATCTGCAGTTGCGGGGGCAGGGTCTGTGCGACCTGCGGCAACAGCGCGAGGATTTTGTCCACGACGTTGATCGTCGACGCGTTGCCGGCCTTCAGGATGACCATCAGCACGCCGCGCTGGCCGTCGGCCGCACGATGTTGGTCTGCGGCGCGAAACCGTCGCTGACGGTGGCGACGTCCCGCAGATAGATCGTCGCGCCGTTTATGGTGCGGATCGGCATGTCGTTCAGCTGATCGATCGTGCGCGGCGCAGCGTTGATGCGGACGTCGTATTCGAATTGAGAGATCTTCGCCGTGCCGGAGGGCAGCACCAAGTCCTGCGCAGCGACGGCGTTCAGCACGTCGGTCGGCGACAGTCCCTTCGCCTGCAATCGTGCGGGGTTGAAGGTGATCATGACCTGCCGCTGCTTGCCGCCGTATGGATAGGGAACCGTGGCGCCGGGAACGGTGATCAGCTGGGTGCGCAAGAAGTTGAGGCCGAGGTCGTTGAGTTGCTGCTCGGACAGGTTGTCGCCGGATAGGCCAAGCTGCAGGATCGGCACGCTGGACGCGCTGTAGTTCAAGATTTCCGGGGGCAGGGTGCCGGGCGGCGCTTGCCGCAGCAGAAACTGCGAGGCGGCGGTGACCTGGGCGTTGGCGGTGTCGAGGCTTGCGCCCGGCTGCAGGAAGACCTTGACGAGAGCGATGCCGTTGTAACTGGTCGATTCGATGTGCTGGATGTTGTCGACCAGCGTCGTCAGCGCCCGTTCATACGAGGACGTCAAGCCGGCCTTCCATCTCCTCCGCGTTGAGGCCGGTATAGTTCCAGACCACCGCGATGACCGGGATGTTGATGTTCGGAAAGATGTCGGTCGGCGTGCGCAGGATCACCAGCGGGCTGAGAATCAGAATCAACAGCGCCAACACCACGAACGTGTAGGGTCGATCGAGAGCGATTCGGACGATCCACATTTGTGGCCAAGTTCCCAGCGATTGGACGGTGGTCTGGCGCCGATGCCTCGTCCGTGATCCAGTCGGCGGCCCCGAGGCATCGATCGCCTCCGATCCGCCATGCGGCGCGTTCCTCCTCGGGTGTCGCCGAGCCGGCGCCGGCACCGACATTCCCGCACGTACTATGTTGCACAGCCCATGACTTGGCAAGGGCGCGAAGAATCATGACCACGCAAAGCGAAGCAATCTGGCGGACGCTGATCGCAGTTGCCCCCGCGCCGACCGACACGGTCCTCCGTTGTAGTGCTCAGCCGCATCAGACCGTCAAAGTAATGGGATTCACTGCCGCGCAGGGCGACACGCGCGCTCGTAACCGACGCGCTCTACGCGGGAAGGGCGCGCCACTCCGCTAATGCGGCCGAGCGTCTCTGCTTGTAAGCAAGCCTGATGATGAGATGGCGCTCACGATTGAAATGGTTGTGGACCTGCGTGTGAACCGAGCTGAACTTCTGCAGCGTCTTCGGACTTCGAAAGCGCTGCATCGCGCGTTCGCGTCGCCGAAACGGCTGATGCGAATTCTCTGCGCGATTGTTGAGCCGACCGCCGACCTCGTGCTGCTCGGCAGCAACACCGATCAGGTTGATCGCCGCCGAATATGCTCGAAGCCCGTCGGTCACGATGCCGCGAGGAGCCCCGCATTTCTCATGATCCGCTTGAGGAGTTTCAGCGCCGCGGCTTTGTCCCGCTCCGCCGTGACACAGCCTCCAAGACCTCGCCCTCATGATCGATGGTGGGCGCACAAGGCTCGAACGTTGGACTCGCCAATTAAGAGTTCAGCTGGTCTGAGCGGAGTCCTCGACAGGCCCCCGCCTACTTAGGTCAGACGCGGTGAACCTGTAACCAGGGAGTAACCGCGACTCCTCGCCCCGTCCTCGCCACCCTCGTACGGCGCCGCTTCCGCGTCTTTCGGTTGCACGGGATTTCATTCCCGTGCATGTCGGTACATCGAAAGTTGTGTGGAGATTGGCGTCCCGGAGAGGACTTGAACCTCTGACCCCAGGTTTAGGAAGCGCAGTTTCCGAGTGTTGAATGCGTCCGCGGGAGTTCAAAAGCGTTCCCGCGGGTTCACTGAAATGCACGAAATCGCCGCAGGGAAGACTTTGAACGATGCGAAACGGCGTGCATCGGCTTAGTCTGGAGCGAAGGGGCGAAGCTGTAACCGGCGTGTAACCGAGGGAGTTCGCTTCGCGCAAATAGCCGTCATTTCCCCGACCGCGCGCAGGTCAACCGGAGTGACTGGTCGTCTCCGCCGACGTGCTAGCGCGCGTGGAACGGCTGCGTCAGGAAACGCACGCGAGAGACGGGCAGAGCCGGCTCGTTCTCGACCGTCAAAGCTGTCGCCTGTTCCGCCACCATTGTACGCAGGATATCGAATCCAGCGGTAAACTTCGCTTCGATCGTGGGCCTTACGCGCTCATAAAAAGGCAGGTCCTTCGGCTTCGGCTTCGCGACGCGGAACTCGAAGTGGGCGCCGCCGTCGTCGCGTTCCTCGAACGTATAGGAGAACAGGATTTTCGGGGCGCCTGGGATCGGCAGCAGCGCCGTCAGGGTCACATAGTCGAACGGGCGCCAGTCAACGATGTCCTCGATGACCGCGTCCTTGCCGTGCAGGCAATGGTTCTGCGTGCCGGCGCCACGACGCCCCTGCGCATTGTTCTCGACGACGCCGTCGGCTCGTTGCCAGCGGGCATGGTGCTGAGGCGAGGTGACGAGGTCCCACACGGCTTGCTTCGGCGCGGCGAAATCCCTCTCTATGAATATATAGGCGCCGGTGCGCTGAACCAGGTTGCGCGCCGTCTCGGTCTCCCGCTTCCACGCCTGCTCAAGATTACCGACCCAGCACTTCGTTTCGCCAATATGCTCGATGGTCTCGGTATGCTCGAGGAGACCTTGCCCCGCGGGGTCGATCCCCATCGCTTGCACGCAGGCGTCGGAATAGAGCGCGTAGGCATGCGGGCCAAACGCCTTGCCGACTTCGTTCTTAAGGAGGCGGTGGACCAGAATCACATCGCGGCCAGCGAGTTCTTCGCGGCCTGACATCTTTTGCCGGATGAACTCGCCGTGATGGACCACGAACTTGACATCGAGGCTCTGCATCCGGCTGCAGGCTTGGCACTCGCAAGAGCTGGCCTGCTTGATGCTGCGGAGCCGCTTGCGGAAAGCAAAATAAGCCTGTTCGATCGAATCCTGCATGAGCGCCCCATCGACCTTGTCGGTGAGGGCGTAGACGAAAGCTGCGTCGCCTTCGAACTTGGCGAGGCGGAACGGCGGACGCAGCGCCCTGAGCAGAGTGTCCATGATATCGGCGATGATGTCCTGGGCATGATCGAGTTCGACGCCGGACACGAAGTGCGTGTAGCCCGATATGTCGGCGATCACGAAACAGGCCGATTCCGCTTTCGGAAGCATTGCGACCTTCCAGCCCAACAGCCCAAAGCGCGCCCCAGTCTATGATTAGGCGCGGCAGAGGAAGCATGTCTAACGTTAGTACGCGGTCCCTGAATAGGCGAAAGTTGTCCCTGACGCTTGGGCGGCCGAGCGCAGGTCGGAAACGCTGCTGTGTCGACCCTAAAGAAGCCCCCCCTTTACCCCTTCGACGACAGTATCCGTCGACGCCGGGTTTTTGCCGGAATGCGCAGATAGCGTTGAAAAACTCGGATTTTCGCATCAATCACAAATGAGAAGACCGCTGGCAGCGTCGATGGAAATTCCCTAGGGGTTCGGCGGATTTACTGTTTTTGTCGCCTGAGACCGTCCCACATGGTCTATGCGCCCTCGACCTGCGGCTTTACGTCGACACCACACCAGCCGGCCGCTTCGCGCAAAAAGCGGTCATTTCACGACTGCTTGGCGTACGGGTCCCGATACGAGTGGGAATGCACTCGACTCCGGACATTTCGTTGGCACGGATTCATTGTGTGAGCTGCCGTTTCTGCCGACGGGCATCGCTGCGGCGCTCGCCGCCGCCCAAGAACAGGCCGCCCGGAGGGCTGACAGAGCCAGACCCAGATCCCGGTTCCGCCGTGCTCTACAACCAAGATAAACGCCGCTCGCAGTTTGTGAGTTCCAGTGCTTATCTACTGGAACGCTGGGGTGTTGACGGATTGCCCGTGCGCGACGCGCCGACTGCGAGGTTTTCGCGGCCGGAACCCGCGCCGCGATAGAAGCTTACCTAGTGGCAGCGGCCTAGTTCCGGGAGGAGCGGGAAATGACGACGATCATCCTTGGCAATGGCAACAATCTTTCCGTGTCTGACGACAACAGCAATGGAGACACGATCATCCTTGGCGATGGGGCCAATGACACCGTGAGCGCGGCTTTCAGCCAGTACGATACGATCGCCCTCGGTAATGGCATCGATGATGCGGTGAGCGCCAGCGCCAGCGACACAATCACCTTGGGCAACGGTGCCCGCGACACGGTGAGCGGCGGATTTAGCTATGATGCAATTGCCCTCGGCAGCGGCAACAATGAGACGGTGACCGCGACCGGTGACTACTACGGAATCTTCGACAGCACGATTATGCTCGGCGACGGCAACAGTGACGCCGTGAGCGCGACTGCGACTGCGACCGGTGGTATCTATGGAGAATTCCTCGCCAGCACGATCACCCTGGGCAACGGCAACAATGACGCGGTGAGCGCGACCACGACCGCGATGGGCGAAGGCAACTACGGAATCATCGACGGCACGATCACCCTCGGCAATGGCAACAATGATACGGTGACCGAGACGGGTGCCTACTACGAAATCATCGAGAACACGATCACCCTCGGCAACGGCAACAATGATACGGTGAGCGCGACGGACGACTACTACGGAATTATGTACAGCCCGGTCACCCTCGGCAACGGCAACAGTGACACGGTGACCGCGACGGGCAACTACTATGGGATCTCCGACAGCAGCACGATCACCCTTGGCAACGGCAACAATGACACGGTGACCGCGACGGGCAACAACTACGGAATCTACGATGGCAACATCATCACCCTCGGCAACGGCAACGGTGACACGGTGACCGCGACTGCGACGGGCGAAGGCACTGGAATCGGAATATACAACAGGAGCTTGCCCGCAACACCCCAACAACCAAATGGTTCCCTCACCCTCGGCAACGGCAACAAGGACTCGGTGAGCGCGACGGGCAGTGCCTACGGAATCCTCGACAGCACGATCACCCTCGGCAACGGCAACAAGGACTCGGTGAACGCGACGGGCGGCACCTACGGAATCTTTGGCAGCACGATTACGCTCGGCAACGGCAATGGCGACGTGGTGAACGACGCATCTGGTCTCGGGAACGTGATCACCGTCGGCAACGGCAACGATACTGTTGATGTTGGAAACAGTGACACGATAACGGTCGGCACCGGTCACGATAGCTTTCTATTTGCGCAGACGGCAGTGGCCAATATCGGCGCGGTCACGGTCAATGATTTTAATCCAAGCTGGGACGTCTTCACGTTCTCAAGCCTATTGACCAGTTCTGTCAGCTATCACGACAACGCCCAGGGCAACGCTGTGATCACCGTTGACAATGCGGGGGACACGGTCACGCTCTCGGGTGTGCATTCGTCCGCTCTGCAGCCGAGCGATTTTCGTTTCGTGTGAGGCAAAAAAAGTTACGGCGATGTCGCCATCGTTGAGGTTGGAACCGCCTCTTACAGTTTCCAGGGCCAGACGGTCTTCGTGACGACAATCCAACCTGGGCGTCTTGGGTTGTTGCCCGGGCCTGTCGTGCGCTTCAGGGCTGAGAGGTCCCGCCGTCTAAATACCCGGTCTTCGCCTTTACGACGGTGCACTGACGCCTCGATCAAAGTATGCTTTAAGGGGTAAAGCCCAGTTCAAGCTCGCCGTGGAATGGCGGGTTTCGCCCGGACTCCGGTCCTTCCCGAGCCAACGACTGTACACGCGCTCGCCGCCCGAATGAGGCGTCTAAGGCCGAGGTCCGCTATGTCCGCTTGACGTCAACTCCTGACATTCTTATTCCGCTAGCGGACGCCCCCTTCGCGTTCGAAGGGAACCTTTCAGTTTGAGTGGTCCTCTCGGCTATATCTATAGCCGCGAAAGTCGTCGCTAACGTCGGAACCGGCTCCGAAGGTCAGGACGCGGCGAGGGGATGCTCGAGCATAGGGCCTAGGGCGGGCGAGCACCGGCGCCGGCCCCCGGCTAGGACAAGCGATCCGCTCCACCACACTGCCTATGGTCTACGTGCGTCCATGGACGAGCACGCTCATACTCCATCATCGGGGTCTCACCCTCTCGAATCTCCATCGCTCCACGCGCGCGCACGCGCGAAGGGGGGTGCTATATGGGAAAGGTACAAGGTCAGGAAAATTTTTGTTATCTGGATAGCGCTTCACGTTCGACGCAGAAGCTCCACGAGCCTCTCGAGCTCACGAAATCCTGTACGAAGCATTTGTTCTTCGGACATCCGTCGTCCATCGGGCCAATTAGGGACAACGGCCACGCCCGCCTCCGAGAGCGCGATCCAAATTCTCCCTAAGGCTTGGGTTTCCACGCTCTCGAGCACATCGTCGCGACCTCGCGCAACGGCGAGCCAAAACTCCCTCTTCTTTCGCCACTTCTTCCTAAGCCGCTCGCTCCTGTCGGTTATTTCGGGGTAGAACTTCTCAGATGCTTCTTGAGCAAGTTGACGCTTGGATCGCGGCTTAACGCCGCTAGCCCGAAATTTTCCGCCAGCGTAATGCATTGTCCGATCACGAAGGTGCTGTTGAGCCATCCAAAGTAGCGCTGAATGATCAGGTAACTCGTCGCTCCCTTTCTCATTGAATACCGCGTCCATTACAGTTCTTAGGCGGCCCTCTCGATCGTGGAATATGTGATCCGGCAAGTTCTCGACATTCTGACCTGGATGCGCGTCGATCAACGACAACAGCAATCGCTCAAAGAAGCGCCTCCCCAATGAGGGGCCGGTTCCGACAAGGGCTCTCGAGCGCTCTGCGTTGTCGTCATCATTCTCTGTCAAAACTTGGACCTCGGTTTGCACTGGGGAAGCGTATCCCCAGGGAATCCCCAGCCGGTTCGGCACCACTGAGATAGATGAATAGACCTTCATTCGGAAAACGGAGGTCAATCAGTGTCTCGTACAGCAAAAAACTTTACGCCCGAGCGGCTCGAGTTCGATTTCGCTCAATTGGCCCTATCCCGGGCGAACCACGAACCCCTTCTGACGATCGCCGAGGCGTGCGGGCTCTTCAATCTTAAACCGCATATTCTCCGCCGCGCCATCAAGGCGCGATCGGTCCCAAGCTATCGGCTTGGCAATGGACGCATCCGCCTACGCGCGTCGGACATCGACGCTGCCATCGAAGTGTCTCGCACCGGGGGCCAAGAATGAGCACCCCGGCTCCCGACACAGAGGCGGTGATCGAGTTTCTCGACAATATGTTCGACGCCAGCACTACACGCCATTTGGTCGCGATCGACGTCGTGGGCAAAGTCGTCGCACGCTCGTTCGCGCCCGCCGATCGAGAAGGGATGTACGCCTGGATAGGCGCCCGCCAGGGCGAGGCAAATCTCCACTACTCGGTCAACGAGCCGAAGCCCTCTGTTCGAAATCGGAAGGCGACGAAGCAAGACATTGGGCGGGCATTGCATTTGCATGTAGACGTCGACGACCCATCCGCTCTCGACCGCCTGCGAAAGTTCGTCCCGAAACCGACGGCAATCGTCTTCTCGGGCGGCGGCTATCAAGCCTTCTGGAAATTGAAGGAATCCTCGACAGATCTAGCCCGCACCGAGCGGGTCAATGCCGACCTCGCGCGAAAGCTTGGAGGCGACAACTGCCACAATATCGATCGCATCATGCGATTGCCCGGCACGATCAACATTCCAAACGCAACGAAGCGCAAGGCTGGTCGCGTCGCCACGCTTGCCTATGTCGTCAACGAGGAAACCGACTGGTCGAGGCTATACGCGCTCAGCGACTTCGAGGATCCTACGCCGGCGGGGCCAGCTTTGGCGCTTCTTGCGTCGCCCGCGATCGTGCCCATTGGAATCGATCAGTTATCGCAGGTAGTTCTGCCTGAGACGCGGCAGCTAATCGAACTGGGCGATGACCTTTCAAACCCAATCGGCACCAAGGACGCTCACTTTCCATCACGCAGCGAGGTGGTTTGGCGGGTCGCGTGCGAACTCGCCCGCGTAGGCTGTTCGGTCGAGCAAATCGCCGGGGTCCTAGTCAACCCATCGCACGGTGTCTCTCAGTCCATCCTCGAGAAACGGAGGCCGGGCGACTATGCCCTGCGCCAGGCGAAGCAGGCGATCGCAGTCGTCAGCTCAACTTGGCCGGACCTTACGAAAGAGGGTCGACCAAGGCCTAGCATGCGCAACGCAATGCTTGCCATGCAAAAGCTTGAGCTGCGCTTCGCGCACGACCTATTCCGCCATCGGAAGACTATCGAAGGAAAATTGATGCAAGAATATCAAGGCAGCCTCAGCGACGACGCGTGCTCCGCGCTACGGCACATGATCATCGAACAATTTGGATTCGATCCCGGGAAAGATCCGAACTCGGGACGCCGCCGAAACGCTGGCGATCAGCAATCCATTCCATCCGATACGCACTTATCTCGCCAACCTCCGCTGGGACGGCGTATCGCGTCTCGACGGCTGGATGACGACCTATCTCGGCGTTGAGAATACGCCGCTCAGCGCCGCCATCGGGCGCATTGTTCTCATCGCCGCCGTTCGGCGCGTCCGCCAACCCGGTGTCAAGTTTGACACCATCCTGGTTCTCGAGGGCGAGCAGGGGGTCGGTAAGTCGACGGCCATCAATATCTTGGCTGGGCCCGGAAACTTCTCAGACCAGAACATCCTGACGCTCGATCCAAAGGCGCAAATGGAGCTCTTGGAAGGCGTCTGGATCTATGAGCTTTGCGAACTCGAGGGTCTATCGCGAGCCGAAACCTCGAAGGTAAAAGCCTTCGCATCACGATCCCTCGATCAGGGCCGTCCAGCTTACGGGCGTTTCAAGGATACACGGCCCCGGCAGGTTGTCTTCATCGGCACCACAAACGAGGACAAGTACCTCCGCGACATGACCGGCAACCGCCGGTTCTGGCCCGTCAAGGTTGGCAAGATCGATCTCGACGCGCTGGAGCGGGATCGCGATCAACTCTTCGCTGAAGCGACCATTTATGAGGAGCAGGGGGAGCCCCTAGTTTTGCCACAGGAGCTTTGGCCGGCCGCGCAAACTGAGCAGGAGGCGCGACTTGAGGACGATCCTTGGGTCGACGTTCTGTCAAACCCGCAGCCCAGCGACTTGAACCGGGTGGCCGGAATGGTGCGCGTGGCGTCGAGCCATTTGCTTGAGTGTCCCTTGGGCCTTGAACCCAATCGCCAGCAACAGTTTCATGCGAAGCGATTGGCTGCGGTGATGCGCAAGCTCGGCTGGCAGGGGCCGGCGCTTGTCAAGCTGGAGGATGGTTCTACGGTTCGGGGCTACCAGCGTCCGCTTACCGACTTCGGCGACCCCGATGATCCGGCGCTGCAGCAGAAGCCCAAACCATTCTTCTGAGATCGGTAACACCCGTAACATGTGTAACATGTTGCCTTTGAGGTTTCTGAGGTGGGCAGCTCGGACGGTGGCGGAGATGTGTCGGGCCTCCGGAGCCCGAACCGTAACCTGTAACCACGTGTTACGGACGCTTTTCCGGCACGCCTTTCGACCACGGCGGCCGCCTTTTCGAGGTCGCGTCGACCCCGACCCCAGGCTCCTTCGGCGTGGGTTCGCGAGCGCCATCCCCTCAACCGGCTGTGGTCGACGCGCTACGACATTCCAGCCGGTCGTATATCCGGCCGTTCTCCCGGCGCGGCTCGCGCCGTGGTTCCTGCCGTGGTTACCCGCCATGGCGTCGAGCGCCTCTCGATCACACTTTCGGCCTATGCCGAACGTCCGTGGCGATCTCGGTGATCGGAATAATTGTGCGCGTTTCGTCGGCGTGTTTTCGTTTTGCTTCTAATCAATAGGGCGCTTCACCATGACCCTAAACATCAACCTCACCCGGCGCGTTCGTCGCCGTAAGCTGAAGGACGGTTCGACCGTCGACCAGACCCGCTATGTCCTCAACTGGCGCGATCTTCGGACCGGTGAGCGCGAGCAGCGATTTTTCGAGCGGCAGCGGGAAGCCCAAGAGAAGCGCGCCGAGCTTATCGCCGCCTATGAGCGCGGGGTATATAGCTCCCAAACCAAAGCCGTAACCGTAGAAGCCGCCGTCGCGGCGTGGCTGGAGACGAAGCGCGGCGTGGTTCGGCCGATCACCTTCGCCGCCTACGAGTTCCGGTCGCGCTATGTCGTCGGCCCGCTTGCGCCGAGCGAGGCGCGGCGGGCGACCATCCGTTCCGGCGTCGGCGCGAAGCCCAAGGCGCGCGCGATCGAGCTCCTCGGTCGCGTCAAGGTCCAGGAGCTGACGACGCGCCGCATCCGAGCTTGGCACAAGCTCATCAGCGACGAGGTCTCGGTCTATTCGGCGAACAAGGCCCTCATGACCCTCAAGGCCGCGCTGGCCCTCGCCGCTGAGGACCACGAGTTCCGGCCGCCCGCGATGCCGACCGGCCTCCAGCGCCGCCCGGAGAGGGCGCGTAAGGCCGTTCTCACTCCCGACGAAGTCGCGAGGCTGCTCGACGCCGCGCGCCTTGATGGCGACAAGGGCGTCTATGTCGCGTTCCCATTCCTGACCGGGACGCGGCCGTCCGAGCAGCTTGGCCTCCGGTGGGGCGATGTCGACTTCGAGGCGAACGTCATCCACGTCCGTCGCATTCAGCTTCGCGATGGGTCCCTCTCCGAGTTCACCAAGACCGCGGCGGGTGTCCGGTCCATACCGATGTCGCCGCTCCTGCGCGAGCTGCTGCTCGCCCGGCGGGTTCGCTGCCCACGCAAGGATGGCGCGCTCGACCGGGTATTTCCGGCGCCGGGCGTGGTTCGTGCGTGGCCGCTGCCGCGAGTGGGGGGCGGTGGTCCGCTTATCTACGGGAACTTCCGCAAGCGCTATTGGGCTCCGACGCTGAAGCGCTTGGGCCTGCCAGCGGTCACGCCCCACGGCGCGCGCCACAGCTTCATCTCGACCCTCCAGGCACAAGGCGTCGAAGTTGGCCTCGTCGCCAAGCTTGCTGGCCACAAGAACGCGGTCGTGACGCTCAGTCATTATACGCACGCAATGCGGGGTGGGGAGGATGCGGTCAAGGCGCTCGACCGGGCCTATGCGAGCACTGCGCCATGAGGGTAACCGGGGGATACAGCTCGAGGCAAACGCAAGAGAGCGACGTCTCGCATTTCCTGAAGCCGCCCGCGGCTGTCGCGCGGCTGTGCGCGCGATACGGCGAACTGGGCGCGCGCAAGATCGCCCTCAGGGAAGCAGCGGAGGGCGAAGCAAGCGAGATCGAAGAAGCGCTTCGTCTTCTGGGCCCAAGTGGCGTCGGATCGGGAATGGTGACTGAACGCGTGGCGGTCAGGGCGTCGTTCTATCCCAACCTCTACCGGGCCGCGCTCACCCTTTTGATCGATGCTCGCGAGAAGGCTCGCCTCTCGCAGGCGGAACTCGCCGCACGCTTCGGATTGCCAGAGCAACTTGTAGTCTCCTACGAAGCCGGCGCTCGGTTGCTTGACGTTGGCGAGTTCGTCGCGATCTGCCGCGCGATCGGGGTCGATCCGTACCAAGTCCTGCGGGATGCCGAGCAGGCTGGGAATGCCGGATTCGGAGAAATCGGATCAAGCGCCGCCGACGCCGTCATTGAAAAGTGAGTTGCGCGCAGCGTCGTCGACTGGGGCCAACTGGACGCGGCTAAACAATCCGGGCACGCATCCCCGTTCATCGAGAGAACTGGCGACTTTTTCGACCCGGCCAACGTGGTTCGGGCTCGCGGCAAGCAAGAAGACAACCTGTGGCGTTTCAAACGACCAGATTGTCGAGCCGGCTAGGCTGGATCTGAGGCGGCTCGCCTTCGCTCCAATGAGGATTTCGCGGGGTAGGTGCCTCGGAAAATGCTGGTAGACCAATAAGGATCGGCCAGCGGTATAGTGAGCGGCACTCTCGTCCAGATAAGCGTACTTGTTGGAGCTCTTGCGCCCTTTGACGGTGGACTTCACCTCTAGCCCGGTGTCGGGGTCGAGGAAGGTGAGCTCGCAGGGCGCAAAGGCCTTCATGCAGGTTTGGTGATACGCGCTACGCTCGGCAATCCCATCGGGCGTAATGTCGTTGAAGAAGATTGCATCGGGGATCAGGGCTTCATTCTCAACACGCCGAAGATCCTCGATCGTTGGAGCTGAGGGAATCACAGCTAATGCAGCGAACAACGCGGGGTCGTAGCCGCGCCATTTGTCCGCCTGCCTGAGATAGCGCCAATTCTTGCCCTGGCCGGATACGTCTGCCTCGGTCAACATCCAGCAGACGCCGATCTTGAACTCACCAATCCCCGACAAAGCCCTTAGCAGGGCGAATTTCCTGTAGTCGTTGACGTCGCCGAAATACTGGACCTTCATCGCCATCCCCGGAATGCCCGGAGGCGATGCTATCTTAATATATCCGACTTTGGGATAATCCTGTTTTCGGTTTCTTTGAGCTGCCGGTCTTCCATCCGGCGGCACGCGTTGAGCTCCCTCTTCCCCGACCTCTACGAAAAGTGCCTGACCCGGCTGGTTCAGGCTCGGAAGCAAGCGGGGGTCACGCAGGCCGAGCTTGCGGCGCAGCTTCAGCGGCCGCAGTCGTTCGTGGCGAAGTACGAAGGTCGGGAGCGCCGCCTCGACGTCGCAGAATATCTGATGATCGCCCGGGCGCTCGGTGCTGATCCGTATAAGCTGCTGCGGATCGCTGAGAGGGGCTGAGCGCTGCGTCTCACAGCGAGGCCCACCGCTTAGGAACAGCGCAGGCAAGCGCTATTAGAATAGAGCTGAAGAATGAACGCTGTCGATGCTCCGGTTTCTTGGGGAGGGATGGGTTACAGACCTTCCGCCAGCCCTATTGTACCCGCCGTTGCCAACATAGGCGATTGTCATCCTATCGCCGTCTCACGGCTGAATGAACGGCGTTCGTGCATCCCAGCGAGCCTTAGCGGGAAGACCATCAGACGATGTGCAGCTTGCGCCTGTCGGCGTCTGAAGAGGGATCGAGCCGGTCGGCGTGACCCAAGGCCATGGGTATGTGCAGTAAGTCCCTGATGCCCCGAAGAAGGCAGGCTGAGCCGATGCATAGAATGAATTCGGCAGCGAATGAGAGCACGCAACCCCAGCGCCGCACGGCATGCCAGAGGCGTAGTCAGCGATGGCGTTGTTCAGGAAGTCGTAGTTCGCATGGCGGAAATAATAGTTCCCCGTCGTCCCGTTGAGATTGTTATCTGAGCATCCTTGGCACTCAGACCCGCTCCACCCGAGAAGCCAAATGTTCTTGTTGGTCTCCGAGAATTGCTGGTACGTGAATCCGTTCGCGGTTGTCGTAACGCCCGACGTGCCGGCTACGTTGCCAACAAAGGCCATCCAGTAGTCCCATCGCATCGTCGCGAGGGCGCGCATCAAACCGTTGCCGCCTGAGTACGGATAGGACTGCCCGGCAGCGAATCCTATCCCAGGAGACGAGGAACTGATATTGGTGACGTCGCTATTGGAAGCGTCTGACGGATTAAAGGTGACGGACGTGCTTGTTGTGAAGCTAGGGTCATTGAAGTTCGAACGGATGGCCGTGCAGTCGTTGCGGAAGAACGTGTGATACACGACATTTCCGTGCGTCTCGTCATCGTCGCAATTATCACCCCAATTCCCCTCAAATAGGATGTGATGACAGCCAGCGTAATGGCTCCCGTTCACGCCCATGTCGACCCAGAAATTACCTAGCACCGTGGCCATGTAGAACGTATCGTCCTGATAGTTATAGGACACCACATTCCCACCACCACACGAGCGCCCGACCATTCCTTTGCCGGCAAGGCGGATAATGTTGTTCGAAATCAGGCTCTCAGTCGTCGCGCCGTCAATCGCAATTGGATACTCAGCGCCGTTATTCTCGCAATCATAGCAATCGTGGAAGTAGTCGTTCGTCACTTCCAATCGAGCGTCATTGCTCATGATGAAGCCGGTTTTCCAACCGGATGTCTCAACATTCTGACCCAACAGTAGGCGCAGAATGCCATGTAGATCGGACCGCCAGTCGCACGGAGAATCGATAGGTTCTCTATCCCTGCCTGCTGGACGAACGCCTCAATGGTCGAGGACCCGTTAGTTGGCCAATAGATCTGCGCGAAGTATGGAGATCCGGCTCGAAAGGCAATCGTCAGAGGGCTATCGAACGTCACCGTACAGCCGGCCCCAGGGCATGGCCCAGAGCCTAGCGCTGTGATCAGATGAAATCTCTGATGTCTCACGGTCGTATAGCGCGCCGTAGCCCTGACCGTCCTCAACGGTGGCTCCGGCGTAGGCGATCTTGCCCGTCGCTGGAGAGCCAGATGGGGCTGTGAAGTCCGTCGCAGCAAACACAGTCCCGCTGGCGTTCGAAGGGTCCGTCTGCGTTGTCGCTCCCGACGCTTCATCTATCCTAACCCACATGCCCACGGATAGATGAGCCTGAGAGTGGACTTGGATCGTCGTGGCCCCCTGTGCTGCACTTGCATCAACAATACGAGAACTGAACCAAGGTGTGCAGGGGAG
>CAVWPU010000002.1:0-35983 GCA_963756955.1 uncultured Alphaproteobacteria bacterium | reverse complement strand
TTGTGCCATAGGTTATCCGTCCGGCTTCCGCGTAATCGCCCTTGCGCTGCGCCTGGGCGAGCGCGTTGCGCGCGGCTTCAAGCTCTTCCTTGAGCCTGGCCGCCTGGCCGAGCTTGTCCTTCTCGGCCTTCCAGCGGGCGGTCAGCGCGTCGGACTTCTCCTGCAGCTCCGCAAGCTCGCCAGCGAGCTTCTTGAGACGATCCTTCGAAGCTGTGTCGGTCTCCTTCTTCAAGGCCTCCTGCTCGATCTTGAGCTGCATGATGCGGCGGTCGAATTCGTCCAGCTCCTCGGGCTTCGAATCGACCTGCATCCGCTGGCGGGCCGCCGCTTCGTCGATCAGGTCGATCGCCTTGTCCGGCAGGAAGCGGTCGGCGATGTAGCGATCGCTGAGCGTCGCCGCGGCGATGATCGCCGGATCGGTGATGCGGACGCCGTGATGGGCCTCGTATCGGTCCTTCAAGCCGCGCAGGATCGAGATCGTGTCCTCGACTGTCGGCTGGGAGACGAACACCGGCTGGAAGCGCCGCGCGAGCGCCGCATCCTTCTCGACATGCTTGCGATATTCGTCGAGCGTGGTCGCGCCGACGCAGTGCAGTTCGCCGCGCGCGAGCGCAGGCTTCAAAAGGTTCGAAGCGTCCATCGCGCCATCGGCCTTGCCGGCGCCGACAAGCGTGTGCATCTCGTCGATGAACAGGATGACGCCGCCTGCCGCCGCAGTGACTTCGTTGAGCACGCCCTTGAGGCGCTCCTCGAACTCGCCGCGATATTTTGCGCCGGCGATGAGCGATCCCATGTCGAGCGCGAGCAGCTTCTTGTCGCGGATCGATTCCGGCACGTCGCCATTGACGATGCGCAAAGCCAGCCCCTCGACGATCGCCGTCTTGCCGACGCCGGGCTCGCCGATCAGCACCGGATTGTTCTTCGTGCGCCGCGACAGCACCTGGACGGTGCGGCGGATTTCCTCGTCGCGGCCGATGACCGGATCGAGCTTGCCGGTACGGGCGGCCTCCGTAAGGTCGCGGGTGTATTTCTTCAGCGCGTCATACTGGTTCTCGGCGCTCGCCGAATCGGCGGTGCGGCCCTTGCGGATGTCGTTGATCGCCGCGTTGAGGGTCTGAGCCGAGACGCCGGCGTTGGCGAGAATTTTGGCCGCCTGCGTTCCCTTCTCCATCGCCAGCGCCAGCAGGAGGCGCTCGACGGTGACGAACGAATTGCCCGCCTTCTGGGCGATCTTCTCGGCGTTGTCGAACAAACGCGCCGTCGTCGGCGCCAGATAGAGCTGGCCTGCCCCTGACCCTTCGACCTTGGGCAGTTTGGCGAGGGCGGCTTCGACTTCTGTCAGCGCTTGGCGAGAGTTCCCGCCGGCCCGGTCGATCAGCCCGGCGGCCAAGCCCTCCTCGTCGTCCAGAAGCACCTTGAGCACGTGCTCGGGCGTAAACTGCTGATGCCCCTCACGAAGCGCCAGCGACTGCGCGGACTGCACGAAGCCGCGCGCCCGCTCGGTATATTTCTCCAAATTCATTGTCGTCTCCTTCGGCGCCGACCAGCGCCCCGAAGCAACGCCAACCAGCCCACACAAACCGCTTTGCCGCGTTTTCGCAGCTTACAGAGTATGTAGGAGCCGCCCGGCGAGGCGGAAGGGCAAAACGCGAACGCTGGACGCGAAAAAAGTCACGATTTTGACGGCGGTCATGATTTTGACAGCGGTTACGTGCTGCCTGTCACGGCTTCGGCGACGCGCGCTTGAAAAACTCCTGGAGCCATTCGGCGTTCATGCCGGCGATCGGCAGCCAGGCCTTGAACAGAGTTTCCGGAGAAAAGCGCTCGAGCTCGGCCATCATGCGCTTTTCGATCTCCGCCATGGCCGCCTTCTGCATGGGCTCCACATCCGGCAATCCCATGAACTGACGCGCCTCGAGAGGCGTGCAGTCGACATCGACGGTGATCTTCATCGGGCGCTGTCCCTCCCTTTTCCAAGGCTAAGCGGGATGACTTGGCGCGGCACGGCGAGTATTGGAGGCCCTCTCGCGCTTTTCCAGCGGGATTATCGCAGGTCTTTGGATATTGAGCCAGTCTTGAGCGGGCCCAAGGCTTTTATTCTCCATCTGGAACGCGCGGCCGGGCGCGCAGCCACCGTCCAGGCGCTCCGCGCCAGCATGGCCATCGAGAGCGAGGTCCTGGCGGCCGTCGACGGCGCGCTTCTCACGGCTCAAGAGGTCGACCGGGTCTACGCCCGGCGCCGCTTCCGGCCCCACTATCCATTCCCGCTGACGAGGACGGAAGTCGGCGTGTTCCTGAGCCACCGCGCCGCCTGGGGGCGGATCGTCGACGACGCGCTCGACTTCGCTTTCATCTTCGAGGACGACGCGCGGATCGACCCTTCCGCCTTCGCGTCGCTGGTCGAGTTCGTGACCCTCGAACGGCCGGCCTGGGACTATGTGCTGCTGCCGGCTGAGCCCATCCGAAGCGGGACGCCGGTCGTGAGCCGTGGCGGGCTCACGCTCCTGCGCCCCGATGCGCCCCCCTTGAGAGCGATCGCGCAGATCGTCTCGCTCGCCGCGGCCAAGCGCCTCCTCGAGCGCACCCTGCCCTTCGACCGCCCCATCGACACGTTGATGCAGATGACCTGGGTCACGGCGCAGCCGCTGCTGGTCGCGTCGCCCTCGCCGGTCCGCGACGTGTCCAGGGAGACCGGGGGCAGCACCGTCCAGCGCAAGTCGATGAGCCTCGCCGAGCGTCTGCGCCACGAGGCGCTGCGCCCGATCTACCGCGCGCAGGTGCTCGCCCGCTATCGGCGGCATTTGGGGGAAACCTCGCGGTAGAGCATCAATGCCGACCCGTCAGGCGGCCCCCGCCCCCATTAACTTTCGGGCGGCAGCGGCGTTCATGGGCTGGCCGAAAGCCGCTCCTTGAGCGAATTGGCAGCCAAGCTGGGCGAGTTCGACCGCGTCCGATTCCGTCTCCGCCCCCTCGGAGATGACCTCCATCCCGATCTCCTGCGCCATGGCCACGATTGAACGCAGAATGGGCGAGCGGGCGCCGAATGAGTTCGGTCTAACCAGCGACGCGTCGATCCGCATCGCGTCGAAGCGATATTGCGGCAGGTGGCCGAGCGAGGTGTAGCCGGCGCCGAATCGGTCGATCATGAGCGCCGCGCCGATCTCGCGCACCCTCTGCAAGAGCGCCGCTGCGTATTCTGGATTTTCCATCACGAGGCTCTCCGCCGCGGCGAGCCTCAGCGAGCCGCGCTGGACGTAATGGCGGCCCAGCGCAGAGCGCACGTCGAGCAACAGGTCGTGACTTAGCATCTGGCGCGAAGACGCCGCGACCGTAGCAAAGATCGGCGGATTGACCTCCAGCGCCTTCTGCCACGCCGCCAGCTCCCGGGCGGTCGACTCGAGAGCGTAGGCGCCGATGTCGACGATCGCGCCCGTCGACTCCGCGGCGGAGAGGAATTCATCCTCGCCGAGGACGCCGAGTCTCGGATGGCGCCAGCGCACCAACGACTGGAATCCGGCGACGGTTCGATCCTCCAGGCGTACGATCGGCCGGAACAGAATCGAGATCTCGCCGCGCTCGAGCGCGCGTCGCATATCATTCTCCAACGCCTGTCGATCGGTGCGATGGGAGCGCATGTGGATCGCGAAAATCTCTACCCGATCGCCGCCCGCTTTCTTGGCGTTGGCGAGCGCGAGCTGAGCGTCAGCCAGGAGATCGCCGCCCTTGTCGTGCAGCTTCGGATTGTAGTGCGCCGCGCCGATCGAAACGGAGAGCGTGATTTCGTTCTCGCCAAAGCTGATCGGGGCGGTCAGCACAGAGCGCAACGCGTCAATCCTCGCGGGGGCGTCCAACGATGCAGGTTCGGAAAACACGATCGCCCCGAACATATCGCCGCCCAGTCGAGCCAGCGTGTCGCCTGGTCTTAAATCCCGGGCCAGACGGCGGGCGACAGCCAACAGAGCGGAGTCGCCGATCGACAAGCCGTAGGAATCATTGACCGACCGGAATTCGTCGACATCGATCACCATCACCGTCGGCGCATTCCCGCCAGGCTTCTGCGCCAATAAAATCGCCGCGCCCAAACGATCGTTGAACAGTTCGCGGTTGGGAAGGCCGGTCAGATTGTCGTGAACCGCGTCATGGAGCATGCGCTCCTCGGCCGATTTGAGCTCGGTCACGTCCGAGAGGGAGCCGATGACCCGCACCACCTCGCCGTCGGCGCTGACGACCGGGCGGGCCTTCAGAACGTACCAGAAATAATGCCCGTCCGATCCGCGCAATCTGAGATCGTGATTGATTCGGCCGGAGCGCTGATGCAAGAGCCCGTCGAGCGCCAAAGTGTAGCGGTCGCGATCGAGAGGGTGCAGCATGTCGAGCCAGCCTGCCGCTGGTCCCGCAAGCTCGCCGCGCTTCAAGCCCAGCTGGCTCTCGATCGCCTCGCTGCCGTTCACTTCGTCCGTGAGCACGTTCCAATCGAAGATCGCTTCGCCCGATCCGGTCATGGCCAGCGAGCGCCGTTCGGCGTCGGGACCGCTGTCCATCGCGCCGCCAGAACCGGAGAAGGCGAACTGCATGACCGTGAAGCCGATCAGCATCACGATCAGAACAAGGCCGCCGACCAGGCCCGGGGCCGCGAGGTCATTGGTCAGATAGCCAAGCGCTGTCGCTCCCGCAGCCACCACCCAGACCGCCAGCAGATACCACGTCGGGATCAGCATGACGGCGCGGTCGGACCCACGCGCAGCCAGGCTCAAGATGAGAAGGAAACCGACGCCAGCGACGGTGGCGATGGAGATCCGCGCCACTCCCGCCGCGACCGGCGGATTGTAGACCGAGAGCCCGACGACGGCGGCCATCAGCACAAGCCAGGCAAGCGCGAAATGGGTGTAGCGCACATGCCATCGGCGCAGATTAAGGTAGGCGAACAGGAAGATGATGAGCGTTGCGCCGATTGTCGCCTCGACTCCGGCGCGCCAGATTCGCTCCGTCGCGTCCTCGAGGCCAAACATCTTTCGCCAGAAGCCGAAGTCGATGCAGACATAGGCGAACACCGCCCAGGCTAAGGCCGCGGCGGCGGGAAAAATCATCGCGCCGCGCACCACGAAGACGATGGTCAGAAACAGCGCCAACAGACCGGCGATGCCGATCAGAATTCCTTCATAGAGCGTCAGGCTCGTCGACTTGTCCTTGAACGCGTCCGGCTCCCACAGATAAAGCTGCGGCAGATTGGGCGCCCGCAATTCCGCGACATAGGTCACGGTCGTTCCCGGATCCAAGGTCAGTCGGAAAACATCCGCTTCCGCATTGTCTTCGCGTTCCGGCGCCGCGCCCTGGCTCGCGGTGATGGTCGTGATCCGCGACGAACCGAGATCCGGCCAGACGAGGCCAGAGCCGACGAAGCGGAAATGCGGCGCGACAATCAGCCGTGTTAATTGCTCCTCGGAATCATTGGTGAGCGCAAACACGATCCACGCCGGCTGAGCCCCTGCTTCCAGCGCGCTCACCTCGATCCGTCGAACGATGCCGTCGGCGCCGGGCGCAGTCGACACCTGAATGCGATCGCCCTGGGCGCTGTAACGTTCAACGACCCGGGTCAGGTCGATGGCGTCCGAATCGGGCGAGACCCTAACCGATTGCACCGCGCAGGCGGGACGCCAGAACGCCAGCAGCGCGACGACCAGGACGATGACGCCGATGACGCCGCGCCAAGCGCCTGAGGCGCGCTTCGGCGAACGACTCGCGCCAATCCCTGCAGCCTGGGCGCCCAGGCGATCGTTGACCATCCGTTCAGTCAAGATTGGTCCACGTCAGTCGTGGGCGCGCGTCGCTTTCGACCAGCGCGAACAGGAGGTGGTCGCGCCAGGCCCCATTGATTCTGAGGAATTCTCGCGCATAGCCCTCGCGCCTGAAGCCGTTGCGCTCAAGGAGCGCGATCGACGGCGCATTTTCCGGGATGCAGGCCGCCTCGATCCGATGCAGCCGCAACCTCATGAGCGCGAATTCGACCGTCGCGGCGACCGCGCGCGTCATGCGCCCTCGGCCGGCGTGCGGGGCGCCCATCCAGTAGCCCAGCGTCCCGCTTTGCGACACACCGCGCCGCACCCCGCCGAGCGTGATTCCGCCCAAGAGTTCGTCGGCGGCGCTGTCGAAAATGAGAAATGAATAGGCCTCGTCGCGTGCCATATCGTCGTCTTGACGCCGAAGGCGCCGGCGAAACGCCGCACGCGTCAGGTCGTCGTCCGGCCATGTTGGCTCCCAAGCCTCAAGAAAACCGCGGCTTGCGGCGCGTAACCTCGACCATGAGGAATAGTCCGACAGCGCCGCCGGCCTCAAATAGAGGCCGTCGCCGCGGACCAAAGGCTCCGGGTTAACGGGTCGCGTTAAGCCGAAAAGCGCCATCACACCCCTTTCAAAGCGCCGGCGATCTTCGCTTGGCCGGGAACCTTGCTCACTGCGCCAATCGCCGCCAGAGCGGGGGGCGATCTAAGCATGGCGGCTCCGGTTTTGCGAACCTCTTCGACGCTGATGGCGTCGACGCGGGCCAGCATCTCATCGATCGAAAGAGGGCGCCCGTAAATCTGCATCTGACGGGAGAGCTGGTGGACTCTGGCCGCGGGCTGCTCGAGCGCCGTCACCAGGGAGACTTTCATCTGCGCCTTGGCCCGGCGAATTTCCGCTTCGTCAATCCTGTGCGCCGCTTCCGCGAGGCAATCAAGCGAGGCCGTGACGACTTCCGCCGCATCCCGGTCAGCCGAGCCGGCGTAGAAGCCGAACAGCCCAGTATCGGTGAAATCCCAGTGGAATCCATAGATTGAATAGGCAAGACCCCGCTTCTCGCGCACCTCCTGAAAAAGCCGCGACGACATACCTCCTCCAACCACGGCGGCAAAGACCTGGGCGGCGTCGTGATCGGGCGCGTCGGCTGGCCGGCCCTCAAAGCCCACCGCGACATGTGTCTGCTCCAGGCGCCGGCTGCGCTTGGTCTCACCGCCGAGATAAGCCGCTTGCGCTTCGGCCGGCGCTGGCGAGGCAGGGAGGCCTTCGAGGCGTGACTGGGCGAGGGCGAGAATATGATCGTGTTCGACCGCGCCAGCGGCGGCGACGACAGTGGCGCTGGAGCTATAGCGGCGCCCCAGATATCGATGGATGGCGACCCGGTCGAAGGCTTCAACTCCCCTCCGGGTGCCCAGAATCGGCCGGCCAATCGGTTGGTCGGGCCAGGCGGTTTCAGTGAGGAGATCGAAGATGAGGTCGTCAGGCGTGTCTTCGACCGACCCAATCTCCTGAAGGACAACGTTCTTTTCCCGTTCGAGCTCATCGGGATCGAATGCGCTGTCGGTGAGAAGGTCGCCGATAACGTCGAGCGCGAGATCGGCGTCTGCCCCTAGAACGCGAGCGAAATAGCTTGTTCGCTCGACTCCGGTCTCTGCGTTGAGGTCGCCGCCGACATTTTCGATCGTCTCGGCGATCTCGCGCGCGCTTCGACGGCGAGTGCCCTTGAACGCCATGTGCTCGATAAAATGCGAGAGTCCGTGTTCGTCCGCGCGCTCGAAGCGAGATCCCGCGGCGACGAACACCCCGATCGCCGCCGTCTTCACGTGGGGCGCCGCCTCGGTGATCACGGCGAGACCCGAGGGAAGGCTCGTAACTTGAACGCTCACGCCGCGGCCCGCACAGTCTGGCGCAGGTAGTCGGCCACCGCGCGGCGGTCGTTCGGCAGGACGATGATCGATTCCCTGCGCTCCATCAGATCGGAGAGGCTATCGGGCAGCGGCGGGCGCACGCCTGTCGCGCGCTCGACGGCGTCGGGGAACTTTGCCGGATGGGCCGTTGCGAGAGCGATGACCGGCGTCGCGGGCGAGGCCGCAAGAGCCTGTCGCGCGGCGTGAAGGCCGACCGCGCTATGCGGATCGATGGTCACGCCGCTCGCGCGATAAACGCGGCCCATCTCCTCGGCGCAAGCCGTCTCATCGACCCGGAAAGCGTCGAAATCGGCGCGAATGCGCGTCAGGGAGGCCGCCGGGACCGTGAATCCGCCATGCGTGGCAAGCTCGCTCATCCGCGCCGCCACCTCATTCGAATCGCGGCCAGAAGCCTCGAACAGGAGGCGCTCGAAATTCGAGGAGACCTGGATGTCCATCGACGGCGACTGGGTCGGCTTGACGCCCTTCGGCGCATAGCGCCCGCTGGCCAGCGTGCGCACGAGAATGTCGTTCTCGTTCGTCGCGACGATCAATCGATCGATCGGCAATCCCATGCGCTTGGCGTAATAGCCGGCCAGCACGTCGCCAAAATTTCCGGTAGGAACCGCGAAGGATATGGCGCGATCGGGCGCGCCGAGGGCCACAGCGCCCACGAAATAATAGACGATCTGCGCCAGAATGCGGGCCCAATTGATCGAATTGACGCCCGACAAGCGCAGGTCGTCGCGAAAAGCGAGATCACCAAACAGCTCCTTGACGATGCGCTGGCAGTCGTCGAATGAGCCTTCGATCGCGATCGCGTGCACGTTGGGCCGATCGACCGTCGTCATCTGCCGGCGCTGCACGTCGGATACCCGGCCTTGGGGATAGAGGATGAACACCTCGACTTGAGACTGCTCGGCGAAAGCCTCGATCGCCGCCGCGCCTGTGTCGCCTGATGTGGCCCCGATAATCGTCGCCCGCGCGCCGCGCTGCTGCAAAACGTGATTCATCGCCCGGCCCAGCCACTGCATGGCGAAATCCTTAAACGCCAGCGTAGGTCCGTGGAAAAGCTCCAGCGCGAACAAGTTACAGTCGATCTGCGTGAGGGGAGCAACCGCCGCGCGACGGAACTCGGTATACGCCGCGGCCGTAAGCGCCTCGAATTCAGGCGGGTCGAAATCCTCACCGATGAAAGGAGCCATGAGTTGCGAGGCGGCCTCCGGATATGGAACGCCTTTCAGCGCCCGGATCTCGTCCTGTCCCCACTGGGGAACGGAGAGCGGCACGTAAAGGCCGCCGTCGCGAGCCAGACCGGCGAGAAGCACATCCGCGAAGCCCAGCGTTGGCGCCGCGCCGCGCGTTGAAACATAATGCACGATAAGGGGATCCTTGGCCGATCGGGTCCTCTACCGCAAATAGCGCCAAAGGGGAACGGCGATGGACATGGTCGCACGAATTGGGCCAAAACAAGACGCTCCCGATCAGGGATTTGCGACGCGGGAATACCCGGCGAGCTAGATTCGCACTTGAAAAAGCCTCACAACCTTCCGTAACGTGACACAATGATAACAAATGCCCGGTCCGGGCGGCCGCGGCAGTCCATTGGGATCGCGAGCGATGAGCGCGGCGTTCAGGGTTTATCTGCGGAGACTGGTTCGCACGGGTCGCTTGGAGGTCGAGACAGCCGACGGCGTCGTTGAAACATTCGGCAACGGCGCGGGACCGCTGCTTGGAGTGAAGCTTCTCGACCGGGCAGCGGAAAACCGGCTGATGCTCAATCCGGCGCTGTCGCTTGGCGAACTCTACATGGATGGACGGCTGGTCGTCACCAAGGGCGAGCTCTACGAGCTGCTGGAACTCGGCGCGCGCAACCTCGCCGAGGTGGAAGGCCTGCCGTGGATCAAGGTGCTTAATACGGCGCGCATGGCGTTTCGAGGCCTTCATCAGCGCAACGACCGGCGGCGCGCCAAGCGCAATATCGCAAGCCATTACGACCTCGACGCGCGCCTCTATGACCTTTTTCTCGATCTCGGATCGCCAATACTCTTGCGCCTATTTCGAGGATCCCGGTCAATCTCTTGACGAGGCGCAAACCGCAAAGAAGCGGCACATCGCCGCCAAGCTCCTGCCGAAGGACGGCGTGACGGCTCTCGACATTGGCTGCGGGTTTGGAGGTCTCGGACTTTATCTCGCTGGCGTCGCGGGCGCGCGCGTGACGGGGGTCACCTTGTCCGAAGAGCAACTCGCCGTCGCAACCGAGCGCGCCCGGCAGGTCGGGCTTGTGGACCGTGTCGAATTTCGGCTGCAGGACTATCGCGACGTCAGCGAGACTTTCGACCGCATCGTCTCGGTCGGGATGTTCGAGCACGTCGGCGTCAACCGGTACGACGAGTTCTTCACTAAAGTTCGTGCGCTGCTCAACGACGACGGGGTGATGCTGCTCCACTCCATCGGCCGGAACTCCGTCCCAGGCGTCACCAACCCCTGGATCCGAAAATACATCTTTCCCGGCGGCTACATTCCGAGCCTATCCGAGGTGTTGCCGGCGATCGAGCGCGCGGGCCTCTATGTGACGGACATCGAGATTCTCCGCCTTCATTATGCGGATACGCTACGCGCCTGGCGCGAGCGGTTCATGGCGCGGCGGGACGAGGCGGCGAAGCTTTATGATGAGCGCCTCTGCCGCATGTGGGAGTTCTATCTCGCGGGCTCGGAAACCTCTTTCCGCGTCGACGGGCACATGGTGTTCCAGATTCAGATGGCAAAGCGCCAGGAAAACATTCCGCTAACCCGCGACTACATTTCGGAGCGAGAGGCCGAGCTTCGCAGGCGTGAGGCCGCGCGCGCCCCGATGCGCCAGGCGGCTGAGTAGGACTAAGCCGCCTGCGCGATCCGAACCGCGAGGCCAGTCGCGGTCACGCGCTGCAGTTGCACTCCATCGACGTCGTAGCCCTTGCAGCCGTCTATATCAAACCGCAGGTCGATGACGGCGTCGGCCCCGTATTCCTCAGCCTCGCGCCGTAATATATCGACGGCTGTTTGACGATCTGCTTCTAAGCTTGGCTCGATTGCCGCGCGCCAGGGCGCTGTCGCCCGGATGCGCCCGATCGCAACTGTACGCCGGCCGTCACCGAGCGCGGCCGCAAAACTCACTTCCATAATGTTCAGTCCATCTACTTTGGGCGCAGATTCCATAACGCACTCGGCCTTTCCGAGTCGTTAACCAGCCATTACGACGGGAAATTGGCCATTTTTGAGGCGTAGAAGCGCCATGTGCGGCGCACCGCGCCGCACACCGATGTAGGTCTTAGGTCCGATTTTGCTAGTCGGCCGCCGGCGCTGGCTCGGCCACGGGCGCTTTTTCGAGATCGGCGCCGGTTTGCTGGTCGACGACGCGCATCGACAGCTTGACCTTGCCGCGATCGTCGAAGCCCATGACCTTGACCTTGACCCGATCGCCTTCCTTGACGACGTCGGTCGTCTTGTTGACTCGCGTCTTGGCGAGCTGCGAAATGTGGACGAGGCCATCCTTCGAACCGAAGAAATTGACGAAGGCGCCGAACTCGACCGTTTTCACCACCGTGCCGTCGTAAATCTGGCCGACCTCCGCCTCAGAGGCGATCGACTTGATCCAGTTGACGGCGGCCTTGATTTTCGCGCCGTCGCTGGACGCGATCTTCACCGTGCCGTCGTCCTCGATGTTGATCTTGGCGCCGGTCTTTTCGACGATTTCGCGGATGACCTTGCCGCCCGTTCCGATGACCTCCCGAATCTTGTCGGTCGGGATCTTCATGGTCTCGATGCGCGGGGCGAACTCACCAAGCTCGGCCCGCGCTCCGGTCAGCGCCTTGCTCATTTCGCCCAGGATATGCAGGCGTCCGTCGCGCGCCTGCGCGAGCGCCTGGCGCATGATCTCCTCGGTGATGCCGGCGATCTTGATATCCATCTGCAGCGAAGTGACCCCTTCGCTCGTGCCCGCGACCTTGAAGTCCATGTCGCCGAGATGGTCCTCGTCGCCCAGAATGTCGCTCAGCACCGCGAAACGCTCCCCTTCGAGGATGAGGCCCATCGCGATGCCTGCCGTCGGGCGCTTGAGCGGCACGCCCGCGTCCATCAGCGCCAGCGACGATCCGCACACCGTCGCCATGGACGATGAGCCGTTCAACTCGGTGATCTCCGAGACCACGCGGATCGTGTAGGGGAATTCGGCCGGGGTCGGCAGCATCGGGCGAATGGCGCGCCAGGCGAGCTTGCCGTGACCGATTTCGCGCCGGCCGGGCGCGCCCATGCGGCCGGTTTCGCCGACCGAATAGGGAGGGAAGTTGTAGTGGAGCAGGAAGCGCTCCTTATAGGTCCCGTCCAGCGAATCCACATATTGCTCGTCTTCGCCCGTGCCGAGCGTGGCGACGACCATCGCTTGCGTTTCGCCGCGGGTGAACAAAGCCGAGCCATGGGTGCGGGGCAGCACGCCGACCTCAGCCAGGATCGGGCGCACCGTGGTCAGATCGCGCCCGTCGATGCGGCGCTTGTGGTCGAGAATGTTCCAGCGCACGACTTTGGCCTGGGCGTCGTGGAAAGCCTTCGCGACTTCCGCCAAAGGAAACTTCGCCTCGGCGCCCTCGGGCGCGAGCGCCGCAAACACCTTCGCCTTGGCCGCGTCGACAGCGGCGTAGCGCTCCTGCTTCTGGGTGAGCGAATAGGCGGCGCGAAGATCGGCCTCGCCCACTTCCAGGACCGCCTTTTCAGCCGCCGAGCGGTCTTGCGTTCCGAGTTCGCGCGGCTCCTTGGCGGCCTTTTCGGCCAGCCGGATGATCGCCTGAAGGACCGGCTGGAAACCCGAATGGCCGGCCATCACCGCCTTCAGCATCGTCTCCTCGGAGAGCTCCCGGGCCTCCGATTCGACCATCAAGACCGCGTCGGCCGTGCCTGCGACGACAAGATCGAGGGTCGAATCCTTCATCTCCTCGACGGTCGGGTTGACCTTGATCTCGCCCTTGATGAGGCCGACCCGCGCCCCCCCGATCGGGCCCATGAACGGGACGCCCGAAAGGGTCAGCGCGGCTGAAGCCGCGACCATCGCCAGGATGTCGGAGTCGTTCTCGAGGTCGTAAGAGAAGACCGTCGCGATGACTTGCGTGTCGCAGCGGAAATCCTCGGGAAACAGCGGGCGGACCGGCCGGTCGATCAGGCGCGAGGTCAGCGTTTCCCGGTCGGACATGCGCCCTTCGCGCTTGAGATAGCCGCCGGGAATTCGTCCCGCGGCGAACGCCTTCTCCTGGTAGTGGACGGTAAGGGGGAAGAAATCCTGGCCGGGCTTCGGCTCCTTGGCGGCGACGACGGTCGCGAGCACCGTGGTCTCGCCCCAGGTCGCCAGCACCGCGCCGTCCGCCTGGCGGGCCACGCGCCCGGTCTCTAGCACCAGTCTGCGGCCGCACCAGTCGAGTTCTTCGCGTTGTATGTCAAACATCTTTCTTCATCCTGCATGAGTTGAGGATGCGAAAGCCTGCGGCCCATGCCGCCCGTCTGTCGGGCTCGTCATCGGCAAGACGGCGAGAGGCTGGCAAACGCCAGCCGCTTGCGATCCTGCCATGACGCGAGGCTCTCGCATTGGTTGAGGGCGCCGGCCGCGCCGCCGCCCGGTTGGAAGGGCGCGAGCGATTCAGGCGCCCTGTTCGCGTGGGGCGCGCCTTCAGCGGCGAATGCCCAGTCGCTCGATGAGGGTCTTATAGCGTCCCTCGTCCTGCTTCTTGACATAATCGAGAAGCGTTCGCCGCTGCGACACCATCTTGAGGAGGCCGCGGCGGGAATGGTTGTCCTTGACGTGGGTCTTGAAGTGACCGGTCAGATTGGCGATCCGCTCGGTGAGAATCGCAACCTGAACTTCGGGCGACCCGGTGTCGCCGACTTTCAAACCATATTGATTAATGAGCGCAGTCTTGCGCTCAGTGGTGATCGACATCGGATTTTCCTTAAATATGCGGCGGGCCGAAGGCCAGCCTTATCATTTCCAAAGCGGCCGAACCGGGATGTCGTCCAGGTCGGTCGCGACGCAGATCCCAGCGCAATGTGAAGGCGCGGATCGCGCGCTTATACAGATTTCGCGCGTCGGCGCCAGCCCTTTCTCTGGATTGGGCCAGAAGCACAGGTTGAATTCGTGGCGCCGGCTTTGTCGCAAAGCTTTAATTACGTGTGCTGACTGGTGAGCTTCGTCACAGATCGAAGTTGGGAATTGTGGCCTGCTGAATCACACACCGCGCTCCCTGATTTAAATAACGATATGTTTCCGAGAAAATAGCCGCGGTTTTTTGGCCGGATAGGTGCGTCCCGTTTCCTTTTCTGCATTCGACCGGAAACGCGGTCGAGTCCGAACCCTGTTTTTGAAAGGAATTTTCTCCATGGCTGATCGCGATCATCTCGAAAATGCTTTTTCAATGCCCAAGGGCTTCAAGATTCATGAGGTTCGCCCGAGGGCCCGCGAGGTCCTCGAAAATGTGACCCCGCTCGCGGTTCCGGCGGCCCCGCCGCCTCTCGGACCCCTCGCCGCCTTCGTCGGGACGTGGAACGGCATGGGCTTCAACACCATCTTCCGCCCGCAGCATCAGACGTTTCCGCTGCCGATCCCTGCTCCTGGCGATAACCTGCTGGAACTTAACCTCACCTCGGAGACACTGTCTTTCAACGCCAGCCTCGGGTCGATCCCGAACCGCGGGATGCTGCAAGACGATCTTTTCATGAACGGCGTTCCTTACGTTCAGTCGATTAATGACGTGACCAATCCCGCGCCGCCGACCGGCATCCACTTCGAGCCGGGCATCTGGCTGAGCGTTCCGGCGACCACCAATCCGCAGGAGCCGGTTTCGGTAGCGCGCATGGCGTCCATTCCCGACGGAACGACCGTCATCGCGCAGGGCGTGGCGCTCCCCAGATCAGCGGGCCGCCGAACATCCAGCCGGTCGACATTACGCCCTTCCCGATTGGCGGGGGAGCGCCGATCCGCTTCCCGAGCCAGACCGCACTGACTCACGGCGCCGCACGACTCCCGCAGGATCTGACCCCGTGGCTCGACGCCGGCACGATCACCCAGGGCTTGCTGGATGACCCGAACCAGATGCTGAGAAAGGCCATTTCGGTTCAGAACATCTTGTCCACGACCACGATGATCGTGAGCACGAATCCGAAATCGCCGCTCTTCGGCGGAGGAACCAGCAATATCGCCTTTCTGCTCGGCAATGCCGCGGGCAACCCGGCGAACGCCAACGCCATCCAGATGGACGCGATCTTCTGGATCGAGACCGTCGAGCACCAGCTTCACATCGACTTCCCGACGGGAGCGCGCCGACGACCGTGCAGCCGCGCGGCGCGCCGTTCGGGCTTCCCGTCCCGACGTTCCTGCTCGACCCGCCCGTTCAATTGACAGGCCCGAAGATCATCAAGGTGACGTCGACGCAGATCCAGTACAGCCAAAAGGTCATTCTCAACTTCAACGGTCTATCGTGGCCGCATGTCTCCGTCGCGACGCTGGTGCCGGCGGATCCCCTCCAGATCCCGGACTCGGCCTGGCAATGATAGGCGCCAAAAAGTCGAGCGGAGCCGGACGAGGAATGGGCTGACTTCGACCGGAACGCTCTCCGGTCCATAGAGGCGCCGTCCGGGGACCCGGGCGGCAGAAGGAACCGGCGCCTGAAAGCAGGTTGCCCCAACAATTGTGAGCGGCTACGAACGCGGACCTTTCCTCACATCAGGCCGAAATGCCCGCTTCGCCCGAAGATCTGCTCGCCTATCTTGCCGCCTTGTCGATTGAGACCGAGACCGTCGAGCATCCGCCGCTTCACACGGTCGAGGATTCGCAGGCTTTGCGCGGCGACATTCCCGGCGGCCACACCAAGAACCTGTTCGTCAAGGACAAGAAAGGCCGCCTTTTCCTGCTCGTCCTCGGCGAAGAGACCGTGGTCGACCTCAAGCGGGTGCACGAGAAGATCGGCGCGCAGGGGCGGGTTTCCTTCGGCTCCGCCGATCTCCTGGAAGAGGTCTGGGGCGTCCGTCCCGGCGCCGTTACGCCATTCGGCGCGATCAACGACAAGGCGGCCAAGGTTCGCGTCGTGCTGGATGAAGCGATGATGCGCCATGAACGGCTCAACTTTCATCCGCTGGTCAATACCCGCACCACCGGCCTTAAGAGCGCCGACCTGGTCAAATTCCTGCGCGCGACCGGACATGAGCCGCTCGTCGTGGCGCTGGGGCAGGATCAAGCCGACGGTTGAATAAAAAGCCCAAAGCCTCCATTTAGAGCGGCAAAGTGGGACATGGCGGGGGCTTCGCCCGTCCGCCCGGGCTGGAGAGTGATGGGACATGGCGAATGTGAGCGGCGCGATCGCGCCTCAAACCAAGGCGGCGCGGTCAAGGAGGTCACGACGGCTTCGTTCCGCGCCGACGTCCTGACGGCTTCGACGCGCCAGCCGGTGCTGGTCGATTTCTGGGCGCCGTGGTGCGGCCCCTGCAAGCAGCTCGCGCCGGCGCTGGAGAAGGCGGTCGCCGACTCGGGCGGCAAGGTCGCGCTCGTCAAGATGAACATCGACGAGCATCCGCAGATCGCCGGCCAGCTCGGCATCCAGTCGATTCCCGCCGTCATCGCCTTCGACAAGGGCCAGCCGGTCGATGGATTTGTCGGCGCGCTGCCGGAGAGCCAGATCCGCGGCTTCATCGAGCGGCTCGTCGGGCCGCTCCAGGACGGATCGGCGGCGCTGCTGGCGGAGGCGGAAGAACTGGCCGCCAAAGGCGACGCGGCCGGAGCGACGGCGATCTATTCCGAGATTCTGGCCGACGATCCGGCCGACGCGAAGGCGATCGGCGGTCTCGCCAAACTGCACGTCGCCGCAGGGCAGCTCGACGAAGCGAAAGCCTTGCTGGAGACCGCCCCGGCGGCGCCGGCTGGCAAGGAGCAGGATCCGGCGGTCGTCGCCGCATGGGCCGCGTTGCATCTGGCCGAGCAAGCCTCGAACGTCGGCGAGCTCGCGCCCCTCGAACAGGCGATCGCCGCCAATCCAGACGACCACCAGGCGCGCTTCGATCTCGCGGTCGCGCTGTCGGCAAAGGGCGAGCGGGACGGCGCGGCCGACCAACTGCTTGAAATCATCCGGCGCGACCGCAAATGGAACGACGAGGCGGCGCGCAAACAATTGTTGCAGCTGTTCGAGGCCTGGGGTCTGATGGATCCCGAAATCGGTCGCGGCGCGGCGCAAGCTGTCGGCGATCTGGTTTTGACAGCGAGCCGCCGCCAAAAGGGCCTGAAGAACGAGAAGAGCGCTATGAAGCTCAACCGCACTTTCGCCGGACCGGCCGAGATGCCAACGACGATCCCGCTATTTCCGCTGACGGGCGCGCTGCTCTTGCCGCGCCGTCCGATCCAGCTGACGGTGTTCGAGCCCCGCTATCTCGAGATGCTCGACGATGCGCTGTCCGGCGAGCGGCTGATCGGCGTCATTCAGCCGTCGTCGGAAGAAGAGACGTCGGATACGGCGCCGGAGCTCTATCCGCTCGGCTGCGCCGGCCGCATCGTTCAATATGCGGAGATCGGCGACGGCCGCTGTTTTCTCACGCTGATGGGCGTCGCGCGCTTCCACTTGACGGCGGAAACGCCGAGCGATCGGCCCTATCGGATCGCGACGCCTGATTACTCGCCGTTCGCCGAGGATTTTCTCGAGGGCGCGGGCGAAGCGGCGGTCGATCGCGACGACCTGCATCGCGGCGCTCAAACGCTTCGCCGAGGTCAATGAGATCAAGGTGGTGTGGAGCGACATCAAGAAGGCGTCGAACGAGGCGCTGGTCAATGGCCTGTCGATGATGAGCCCTTGCGGCCCGAGGGAAAAGCAGGCGCTGCTCGAAGCCAAAGACCTCAAGTCTCGCGCCGAGATGCTGGTCGCGATCACGACCATCGAGCTGGCGCGCGGCCAGGACGCGGCGACGCAGATTCACTAGCGCGCGCCGGCGCCCGACCGGCCGCAGGCGGCGCGTCAAAGCCGACGGCGCGATCGACGACGTAGAGCGGGCGGCCCTTCAACTCGGCGTAAATGCGTCCGACATAGAGCCCGATGACGCCCGTCATCAGCATGTTGGCGCCGCCGAGCGCGGCGATGACCACGATGGTCGAACTCCAGCCTCTCTCGAGAGTCGGGTCGCCGAACGCCCACCGCCCTATCACGCTCAGCCCATAGACGAACGCGAGCGCGGACACGGCGCCTCCGGCCCAGAGCGCCAGGCGCAGCGGCGCGTCGGAGAACGAGATGATCCCGTTCGCCGCGAGGCTGATCATCTTAGGAAGCGAATACTTGCTCTCGCCAGCGGCCCGCGGGGGCCGATCGAAGGTCACCGTTCCCTGCCTGAACCCGATCCAGGCGAACATGCCGCGCACGAACCGGTCCCGCTCGGGCATGGCGAGAAAGCAATCGAGCGCCCTGCGATCGACCAGACGGAAATCGCCGGCGTTGGGCGATCTCGAAACGTCGCCGAGCCGCCCCATGAGGCGGTAGAAGAGATCGGCCGTCGCGCGCTTGAAGCGGCTTTCGCCTTGACGCGAAGTGCGCTCGGCGGAGACGATGTCGTAGCCCTCCTTCCATTTGGCGATCATTTCGAGCACGACTTCGGGCGGGTCCTGCAGATCGGCGTCCATCACGATGACCGCGCGTCCCCCGGCGTGGTCGAGCCCGACGGTGATTGCGATCTGGTGACCGAAATTGCGCGACAGCTTGATCAGCCGGTAGCGCTTGTCGGCGCGCGCTTTGCCCTCGATCACGATCGCGCTCGTATCGCTCGATCCGTCGTCGACGACAATCACTTCGCCCGGCGCGTCGAGCCTCTCGAGCAGGGCGTCGAGCCGCCTGAGCAGGATCGGGATGACAGCCTCTTCGTTGAAGATGGGCACGACGAGGGAATAGGTCGGCGGCATATCGGCAGCCTTCTTCCGGAAGCCAAAGTCCAGACACTGTCTGGCAAAGGCCTAAAGAAAGGCTTTGCGGCGCGCCGCGCGTCGAGGCGCTACTCCGTCAACGCTTTGTCTGATAGGGTGGTTAATAGACGTTAACCGGCGTCCCCGCTCGGAGTTGGTCATGGAATATGAAAACATGCCTGAGTCCTCGAACATCGAGGATCGGCGCGGACAGCGCGGCGGGGCGGTGGGCGCCGGCGGACTGGGCATCGGCGCCATTGTCGTTATTTTCGCCATCAGTTACTTCACCGGCATTTCGCCTCAGGTGCTCATCAGCGGGGCGGAAATGATCGGGGTCGGCCAGAAGAGCGCGCCGCCGCCGTCGACCACGCCGCCTGACCCCAACGATCCGATGCGGCTTTTTCTCGCCAAGGTCGTTGGCGGGACTGAGGGAGTGTGGACGGAAGTGCTGCCCGCTCAGGCGAATGTCAAATATCAGCCGGCGCCGTTGGTCATTTATGACGGCGCGACCCGGTCCGGTTGCGGAGGCGCGCAGTCGGCGATGGGGCCGTTCTACTGTCCGATCGACAAGAAGGTGTACCTCGACACCTCCTTCTTCCGCGACATGAAGACCAAGTTAGGCGGCGGCGGCGAATTCGCTTATTCCTACGTGGTCGCGCACGAAATCGGCCATCATGTGCAGGACCTGCTCGGCATTCTCGACAAGGTCGACAACATGAAGCAGCGGGTGAGCCAGACACAAGCCAACGCGCTGTCGGTCAGGGTTGAGTTGCAGGCCGACTGCCTGGCTGGCGTCTGGGCCAACCATGCGGACGCGAAATGGAAGATCCTCGAGCCCGGCGACATCGAACGCGGGCTCGCGACGGCGCAGGCGATCGGCGACGATCGGCTGCAGACCGCCGCACGCGGCTACGCGGTGCCCGACAGCTTCACCCACGGCTCTTCGGCGCAGCGCCAGAAATGGCTGACGGCCGGCTTGAAGAGCGGCGACATCAACAGCTGCGACACGTTCTCGAACTGACATACGAGCCAGCCATTGGCGATCGGGCGGTCCTTGCGGCCGCCCCTTTTTCGAGGGGACCATGTTTCGCAAGCTTTCCGCCTCCGTCGCCGTCATAGCGCTTCTCGCTTCCTCCAGCGCCTACGCGTGCACGCGTATTTTATGGAACGAGGGCGGCCCGGCGGTGCTGGTCGCCCGCACCATGGACTGGCCGGAATCGACGCAGCCGATCCTTACAGTCCTACCCCGCGGCCTGGCGCATGACGGCGGCAAAGTCGGCGGCGAGGAACTGCACGACCCCAATCCGGAGAAGTGGACGTCGAAATACGGCAGCCTCGTAACCACGGTCTATGGGCTCGGCGCAGCGGACGGCATGAACGAGCGCGGCCTCGCCACGCATATGCTCTATCTCAACGCGGCCGATTTCGGGGCGCGCGACGCGACGCTGCCGGGCGTGCAGGCGGGCTTGTGGGCGCAATATGCGCTCGACAATTCCGCGACCGTCACCGAGGCGCTGGACAACCTCCTGAAGATCCAGCCGATCCCGGTCGAAGCGCACGGCCATAAGGCCAACGTCCATCTCGCGCTCGAGGACGCGAGCGGCAACTCGGCGATCATCGAATATATCGACGGCAAGCCGGTGGTTCATCACGGCCGCGAGTTCCGCGTCATGACCAACGACCCGAGCTACGACCAGCAACTCACGCTCTTGAAGGGACAGGACTTCAGCAAACCGTCCAGCGACATGCCACTGCCTGGCAACGTCAATCCGCGCGACCGTTTCCAGCGCGCATCCTACTATCTGTCGATGGTTCCGACCCCGAGGAGCGAGCGCGAGGGGGTCGCTTCGATGATCGCCATCGCGCGCAACGCTTCGGTGCCGTTCGGAGCGCCCTACAAGAGCTTCGGGGTTTACAACACCGAGTATCGAACCGTGTCCGACCTGACGAACCAGCTCTATTTCTTCGAGTTGACGACGAGCCCCAATCTCGTATGGACGGATTTGAAGAAACTCAACTTCGAGCCCGGCGCGCCCGTCCTGACGCTTAACCCCAACTCGATCAACCTCGTTGGCGACGTGACAGCCGATTACCGCCCAGCGCCTGCGCCCTACTGAGCATAAGCTCGGTTGCAAGCGTTCTACGCCGCGACCCTTGACGCATTGCGGGGGCGGCGCTATTTCTTGTTCATGATTTGTTCCAAACCTCACGTTACGGAACATGGCCATGAACCCGAGCTCGATCCGCAAAACGGCGCCTGATCCCCGCCATCGCCCTGAGGCGATCGTCGAACGCATTCTACCCTCCGACCTCAGGCGGGGACGCGGCGCAGCGACCAACGCCACCGGCCGTTTCGAGTTGCAGAAGCGCGAGGATTTCGACGACGGCTGGACGCGCGATGAAGCGCTCGAGCCGCTGGCCACCGAGGTGACGTGGGAGAAACCCAAGGCGATCATCACGCGCAACCAGTCGCCTGACATTGGATTCGATCGGTCGATCAACCCCTATCGCGGCTGCGAGCATGGTTGCTTCTATTGCTACGCCCGGCCGAGCCACGCTTATATGGGGCTGTCGGCAGGGCTCGATTTCGAAACCAAGCTGTTCGCCAAGGACGGCGCGGCCGAGCTTCTGGAGCGTGAGCTGGCGTCACCCAAATATCGCCCGGCGCCGATCGCCTTTGGCGCCAACACCGACCCCTATCAGCCGATCGAGCGTCAATATCGCATCACCCGGTCGCTGATCGAGACGCTGGCCCGAGCCCGCCACCCGCTCACCATCGTCACCAAATCAAACCTCATCCTGCGCGATCTCGACATCTTGGCGCCGATGGCGCGCGACAATCTGGTCAAGGTCTTTGTCTCGGTGACGACTCTCGATCGCACGCTCGCTCGCCAGATGGAGCCGCGCGCCCCAACGCCGCAGAAGCGTCTCGAGGCGATCGAGGCCCTCAACGACGCGGGCGTGCCGGCGGGCGTGATGGCTGCGCCGATCATTCCGGCCATCAACGACGAGGAATTGGAGACGATCCTCACGCGCGCCTATTCGGCAGGCGCGCGCGAAGGAAGCTATGTCGTGCTGCGGCTGCCGAACGAATTGCGCGACATGTTCCGCGAGTGGCTGCAAGTGCATTATCCCGACCGGCTCAAGCGCGCTGTGTCGCTGATGCAGTCGATGCGCGAGGGCAAGGACTACGAGGCGCAGTGGGGCCGGCGCATGGCGGGATCGGGCCCGTACGCCTGGATGATCGGGCGTCGGTTCGAGATGGCGGCGCGGCGCCTCGGCTTTCGCGAGACGTCGCGGGAGCTGCGCACCGACCTCTTCCGCAAGCCGACCCTGGTTGCGAGCGGCGCGAGCGGGCAGCTCAGTTTGTTCTGACGAGGCGCCCGGCCGGCTTCGGTTCTGGCCGCAAGGGGGGCCGATTGCGCCCGGGCCGATCATCAGGATCGCCGAGGGGCCCGCGTCCGGTTCGAGGAGACGGCGGAGGCCCGAAAGCGTCGCGGCGCCGCTCGCGCGCCCGGCGCGCCAGGAGTTCCGTCGGATCGCGGTCAAGCGGCAACGACGAGGCGTCGCGCACATCGCTTGGGTTGAGGCCGATGTCCGCCAACTCGCGGCGATCCATATCGGCGAGCATTGTCAGCGTCGCGCGGGCGGCGGCGACGCGGAACGGCCAAGACGCCGCTCGTCTCGCTCCGATGCGGATTGTACGCCATATGCGGCTCTCGGGAATCATGGGATCAGGTCCTTTCTTGCATTCAAGATCGGACGCGAAAGCTTGCGGCGCCAGAGACAGTCCAGTACAATGTCGCCAAACTGTACCAATCCACTCGCAGTACAGTTTGGAGCGAAGGGTGTATGGACGATCGGCCTGCCTCTCGTGTCGAGACGACTGCGGGGTTTATCCGTGGCCGCATCGCGACCCGCGCACTGACCCGAGGCGCCCGGCTCCCGTCTGTGCGCGAGCTTGCCGTCAAGCTCGAAGTCTCGAAATCGACGGTCGTCGAGGCTTACGACCGTCTCGCGGCCGAGGGCGCGGTTGTGGCCCGGCGTGGTTCGGGTTTCTTTGTCTCGGGCGCCGGACGCCCGCTCACGCTCTCAGCCGCCGACCCCTCGCCTGAGCCGGCGATCGATCCGTCCTGGATCAATCGGCACGCCATGGTCGGCTCGCCTGATTTCCTCTGTCCCGGCGCAGGCTGGCTCCCCAATTCCTGGGTGCTCGACCTGGGCGTTCAGCGGGCGTTGCGCCTCGCGGCGCGCGAAGATCCTGGACGCCGGCGCCAATATGACGAGCCTCTCGGCTATGCGCCATTGCGGCGGCTGTTCTCCGTGCGCCTCGCCGAGCGCGCCGTGCTGGCGGATCCCGACCAGATTGTTGTGACGGATTCGTGCTCGCAGGCGCTCGATCTCGTCTGCCGCTTTCTCCTCAATCCCAACGACACCGTGGCCATTGACGACCCCTGCTATTTCAATTTCCATTCGCTGCTGCGCGCCAATCGCGCCCGAATCGTCACGGTCCCGATAACCCACGACGGCCCTGACGTCGCAGCGCTTGAGCGCGTGTTCGCGGAGCATCGTCCTCGTCTCTATCTCACCAGCGGAGGCCTGCAGAACCCGACAGGGGTGACGCCCTCGGCGGCGACCGTCCATCGGGTGCTGAGGCTGGCCGAGGAGCACGACGTTCTCATCCTCGAGGACGACACATTCGCGGACTTCGAGGCCGAGCCTTCGACCAGGCTCGCCGCGCTCGACGGCCTGCGCCGGGTCGTGCAGGTCGGCAGCGCCACCAAGGCCGTGGGCGCCGCGATGCGCTGCGGCTATATCGCCGCGCGAGAGGAGTGGATCGCGCAGCTTGTCGATCTGAAGCTCGCGACCACCATGGGCAACAGCGCGACGGGCGCTCACATCCTGCATCGGGTGCTGACGGAAAGCGGATATCGGCGCCACCTCGACGGCTTGCGCCGGAAGCTCGCCGATTCCATGGGACGGACGTTGCAGAACCTCCGCCGCCACGGCCTCACGCCCTGGGTCGAGCCGCGTGGCGGCATCTACCTTTGGGCTCGCCTGCCCGAAGGCGTCAGCGCCGCTGATGTCGCCCGCTACGCGCTGACGAGGAAGGTGATGTTCGCGCCAGGACCCGCCTTCAGCGCCTCCGACGAGTCGCGCGGCTGCCTGCGCTTCAATGTCGCCCGCTGCAGCGAACCCGCGCGTCTACGAGGTTCTCGACGAAGCCATCGCCGCCGCGCCCCGCCGCGAGGCCGCCCTGGCTTCGAATGCCGCGTTTTAAGCTTATCCTCGAATATGACGGCGGCCCGTTTGTCGGCTGGCAGCGGCAGGAGAACGGCCTCTCGGTTCAGGAAGCTCTGGAGACCGCGCTCACCGCGATGACGGCTGAGCGCGCGACCGCCCATGGAGCGGGGCGCACCGACGCAGGCGTGCATGCGCTGGGACAAGTCGCGCATGTCGACCTCGAGCGCGACTGGGCGCCCTTCCGGCTCAGTGAAGGGGTCAACGCGCTGCTGCGTCCCCATCCCGTGGCGATTCTTCGGCGCCGAGCGCGTGGCCGACGATTTCGACGCGCGCCACAGCGCCAGCGCTCGCCACTATCTCTATCGCATCGTCAATCGCCGCGCCCCGCTGACGTTCGGACGCGGACAAGCCTGGCGGGTGAAGCCACGGCTCGATGCCGACGCGATGCACGCAACGGCGCTTATGCTCCTCGGCCGGCATGACTTCTCAACCTTCCGCGATTCGCAGTGCCAGGCGAAATCGCCGATCCGCACGCTCGATCGGATTGATATCAGGCGTGAGGGCGACGCCGTTCTCATCGAAGCGAGCGCGCGATCGTTCCTGCATCGCCAGGTGCGCTCGATGGTGGGCACGCTGGTCGAGGTCGGCGCCGGCCGCTGGAGCGCGAGTGACTTCAAAGCTGCGTTCGAAGCCGCCGACCGCAGCCGCTGCGGCCCGGTCGCCCCGGCTCACGGTCTCTATCTCGTGCGCGTGGATTATTCATGAGATTGAGCGGCCAACGGCCCACATCTTTATCGAAAGCATGGAGCGATGAATGCAGGTTCACATTTTCAGAGGCCAGGGGAGAGTCTTCGGTTTCACCGAGGATAAGGCGGCAACAAACCTCCCGCCGCGGTACGGGCCGTGGGGTCATTTCAAAACTGTTGAGATGAATAAAGGCGTGGCGACGCCGGGTGGGGTCAACACTGACGAGTGTTTAGACGACATCGGAAGATACGGCTATCACCTGACTGACGCCCATGTTCGGATTACTGAGCGCGACCTTGCCTAAAGGCCTCGTGGGCGAGCGGCGAAAATGACGCCCGAGCGGCATGTGGGGTTCGGGTCGGCTACCCCGGCGTTTGCGCGAAATAAAGCTCGAGCGCGCGCTCGTAGATGCGCGAAAAAGCTTCGAGATCGTCGACGCGCGACTCGCTCGTCGATCGCATGGATTGTGGCGTTGACCAGGCCAAGCTCGACCACCGGGCAGGCGTTCTTGATGAAGCGCGCGTCCGAGGTTCCCCCGCCGGTTGAAAGCGCGGGCTTGCGTCCGGTCACATCCGACACCGCTTTGGCGACGAGATCGGTGAACGGCCCGGGCTTGGTGAGAAAAGCAACCGCGTTGCTGGGCTCGAAGGTCAGTGTCGCACGCCCCCCGACGTCGGCGCTCGCCACCCGGCCCTTGATCTCCGCGGCGAGAGAATCGAGCGTCCACAGGTCGTTGAAGCGGACGTTGAATTTGAGGCGCACTTCGCCCGGAATGACGTTGAACGCCGCATTGCCAACGTCGACTGAGACGACTTCGAGATTCGTGGGCTCGAAATCGGCGTTTCCGGAATTGAGCGGCGGCGAGAGCAGCGCCGTCAATATCGGCGCAAGGGCTCGAATCGGATTGTCGGCGATATGCGGGTAAGCCGCATGGCCCTGGCGGCCGCGAATGACGATCCGTCCGTTGAGTGAGCCGCGCCGCCCGTGCTTGATCGTGTCGGCGACCGTCTCGACGGAGGTCGATTCGCCGAGGATGCAATGGTCGAACCTCTCGCCCTTGGCGAGCGCCCAGTCGACAAGCTTGACGGTGCCGTTGACCGCCGGGCCTTCTTCGTCGCCGGTGATAAGGAAACTGATCGAGCCCGCGAAAGTCCCCTTGGCGATGAAACGCAAGGCGGCGGCGACCGAAGCTGCGACGCCGCCCTTCATGTCGCACGCGCCGCGGCCCCAGAGCTGGCCATCCGCGATTTCGGCTGAGAACGGGTCGAACCGCCAGAGCGCTTTATCGCCGGGCGGCACGACATCAGTGTGGCCGGCGAAGGCGAGATTCGGTCGCCCGGAGCCGAACCGCGCATAAAGATTGAGAACGGGAGGCGTTCCCGGCGCCTCGAACGTGACGAGCTCAGTCGCGAACCCGGCCTTCCCCAGAGAGATCGCCGAGATAAGGCAAAGCGCCGCCGTCGGTCGGCGTCACCGAGGGAAAGCGGATGAGCGCGCGCGCGATCTCAAGGGCCGAGTGGGACGCAGGCAAGCCGACATCCATGCGCGCCAGCTACCTCGGGCGCATTTCGCGCACTGGCGCGGCCCATTCGAGGCCGATGTCGTAGATCGGCGGTTCGGTGTTGGACAGAAGATTCCATAGACCGGTCTGAGGGCTGCGCTTCAAGGACTTGATCAGGACCCGCCCGTCGCTGAGACCGCAGACGCACATGCGCCCGACGAGACTGTCGTCCGGGGGATTGCGGATATCGTCGTAGAAGACGAGCCAGTTGTCGAACAACACCCCAAGCGAGTGACCGCGGACCTGAACCGCGACGGTCGTCGGCTTCGAGTTCGAGAGGCGCGTCGACGTCGTCGAAGGGACCCTGGCCGTCCGCGTAGAAATGCGCGACCGCGCCCGCGCCGACATAGCCGATGAGCGGCGCGCTGGGGGGCCGCGGCGGTCCGCCTCCGACCAGACGCGGCGGCTCAATGCCGAGATAGTCGGACACGATCGCGATCTCGTCGGCGCGCAGGCGGCGGTGGCCGTTGAGAAGGTCGGTGACGGCGGAGGGCGAGCGGCCGAGCGCCTTGGCGAGACCGCTTCGGGTTTTGCCAGTCCTTTTGAGGCCGGCGCGGATCCAGTCAACGGTCACAGCGGAAGCTCCTGCAACTTGTTTTCTCCAAGCGAAAGCCGTTAGGCGCTCTTGTGCGTCCGGGCCCTTCGAGACCTGCCCACTCACCGAATTAACCTCGTTTCCGAAAAACCGCAATTCAAAAAAACAGAAGCTTGACTATTTCTTCTGTTTTACCCGATACTCGAACAAAGCAGGAACATAGCACGCCAAAACAGAAAGGGCAAGATCGTGACCATGTCCCCACCCCGCCGCCGTCGTCCGCCAAAAGTCGACACTGAGCGAGCCGAGGCCATACGCTCCTGCGCCCGCCATCTCAAGGATCTGCACCGGGCCCATAGCGCAGCCCCGGCGAGCGTTCGGGTCAACGAACGCGGCTTGCCCAAATTCGTGCCCCCCATCATCGAGCAGTCCTTTTGCACCTCGCCAGCCGCTTTGTGCGCGGAACTCGCCGAGGAGCCGGCCCGATGAGCAGCCCCCGCAAGCCGACCCACCGAAAGTCGCCGCGGGAGCTGCTCGACGCGGTTCAGGACCGGCTCGACGCCACCCCCGAGCGCCTCGCTCGCGCCAAGGAAGCGGGGCAGACGTCGACCCTCGACGCCAGCCGGACGCGCCGCCTTCACGATCCCTTCGACACGATGCGCGCCAACCGGGTGCTGGCGCCGAACGATCCGAAGCTCAACGACATTCGTTGGCTGGTCGGCGAATCGCTGCGTCGGACCCATGAGCGAGCCAGGGTCGATCAGTTGCGCGCGGTCGCGCCCGACCGGCTGGGTTCCACCGGCTTCGGCCCCCGCCATGGCTTGCCGCAGTCCGACGTCGCCCTTCACGCTCGCGACAAGTTGCGGGAAGCCGAAGACCGGGTTGGCCCGCATGCCTGGCCGATCGTGACCCGCATCGTCATCGAGGGCGCCGGTGTGCGCGACTGCCGCGGCTTTGTCCCCGAACTCGCCACCCCCTGGCGGGCCGACGCCGTGGTCTCCGACCGCCTGCGGGTGGCCCTCGACATGATCGGCGGGCTGATGGGCGTCACGGCGAGACGCGACAAGCGACGGGAATGACGGCGCCCAGCCAAGCGTCGTTCGCGAAACGGAAGATCCTCCAAAGGAGCGCACACTGATGACTTTCAACATCGTCGCCATGATCTGCATAGCGGGCATGAGCCCGTCCGACTGCGCGCCAGCGCCAGGGTTCTCGCGCGACGTGGCGATTATCGGCTCCGTGTCGAATGAATTGTGGTGCGGCGTCGAAGCCCAGCAGGACCTCGCCAAGAGCGCCCCATTCCGCAACTTGGCGGAAGGCGAATTCATCAAAGTCATGTGCGTCAGAAACGGCTGATCGCGCTTGAGAACTCGAGAGGCGTCGGGCGCTCGGGCTCCCTTCCCGCCGGAGCGCGTGAACTCCCTGAATTCGGGCGCAAATCCGAGCGCTCCCGCAACGCCGGCAATCTGAATAGAGGTCGATGAATGACTGACCGATCGTCCATTTGGATCGGCCTGGCCGATCTTCTCCTGTGCATCCTGTCCGTCGTCATCGTCGCGGTGGCGCCGACCAAGGCCAAGGTCGACGGCGTCAAGCCGAAGGCGGAGTTTCTGATCACCGCCGACTGGAAGGTCGAACTCGATTCCGACGTCGATCTCTGGGTCGTCGGACCCGATAAAAAGCCGATCTTTTATGGCTCGAGGGAGGCCGGATGCGCGTCGCTCGATCGCGACAGCCTCGGCAACTCGACAGCGCTGATCACTCTCGCCGATGGTTCGGTGGCGAAAGCGGAGTCGAACAAGGAAACGGCGACCCTCCGCTGCCTCGAGCCAGGGCGCTGGGACGTGGCGGTCAACCTCTATTCAGACCGGGAACTCGCCAAGGGCGCGGCGTCGATCCCGGTGCGCGTCGAAATCACCGGCCTCAACCCGCAAGTCGCGACCCTGTTCGCCAAGGACGTCGCCCTCGATCAGGTCGGGCAGACGATCAATGTCGCGAGTTTCGATTTGGACCGGGACGGCAAGATCAAGCTTGTCGATCCGCCGCTCGCGCCGATCACCGACGTGTACAGGAACGCTAAGCCGTGAGCGGCCACGCTCTCAACTCATTCGACATCATCCGCCTTGGCGGCCAGCGGACCTTCTCCGAAAGCTGTCGAGGCACAGGAAATTATTGCAAAACCAAATCGCCGCCAAGGTATTGATAATAGACGAAACCGCGAAATCATCGATTTCGCGTCCCAATTCAATCAATGGCTTAGAGGGTATCGAGCGAAGTCCATTATTTCACCATGCGAAATCAGTTAATGTCGTATCGCGCCGCAACCAATTTCAAGGCCCAGGACGGTCGGCTTCGAGTTGCAGAAAAATGAGCCTAAGCGGCTGAAACAATTGAGTCGCGCGCAAAAACGGACACCCTTAGCGGGCGCCCCTGAAACTGGGGCCGAGCGCGGCCTCAACCGCCACCGCCTCACGCCCCGCGGGTAAGCCGCTTCTGCAGGAAGATGCGCTTGTGTCCGGGCGGATAGTCCAGTTCGCCGAACACCTCGTAGCCGAGCTTGGGATAGAAGCCCGGGGCCTGGAAGCTGAACGTGTCGACCCAGGCCGAATGGCAGCCGCGCTCGAGCGCCCTCATCTCGGCGTCGCTCATGAGCTTGCGCCCGATCCCCTGGCCACGCAGCGCGTCGCTGACCCAAAGATAGCGGGTGAACAGCCAGCCAGAGTAGGTTTCGCCCCCGAGTCCTGCGACGATCCTGCCGCCCTCGCGCGCGAACACGGCGAGCGGCCGCCATGGCTGGTGGCCGGGCCAACGGCTCTCGTTGAAGGCTTCCAGCCCGTTCGGCAGGACCTCAACGTCGGCTTCGCTCGGCGCGTCCTCGATGTCAAAGCGCAGGCGAGAGAATGAGGCCATCGATTTTCTCCCTCAGGAGCCCTGTGGGTTCAACCGCCAGGAGGCGCGAATGACGCCCTCCATATCGGCGAAGCGCCCAACGATCGCCTCGAGCGCCAGCTCCCGCCGCTTGTGCGAAGTCACGGTCGCGGTCACATCGACCCGGCCGGTCTCGCCTATGAAAGCGCTCTCCAATTGGCTGAAAGTGAGCTCCGGCACCGCCCCGACCTCCTTGACGAGCCGGGCGCGGATATCGGAGGCGCGCGCCGGCCGGCACTCGATCGAAACGACATAATGCTGTTCTTCCTCGGACATCTCCATCGGCTGGCGATTGATCACCCGAACCAGCGGACGCAAAATGACGTTGGTCGCAATCACCAGAAGCGCCGCCACGAGGCCGTGGAGCCCCATCCCCTCGCCGGCGAGCAGGCCAACCGCGGCCGAGCACCACAAGGTCGCCGCGGTGTTGAGGCCGCGCACATTCAGGCCTTCCTTGAAGATCACGCCTGCGCCGAGAAAGCCGATGCCCGTCACGACCTGAGCCGCGATCCGGGTCGCGCCGTCAGCATCCGAGACGGCGCGGCCATAGGTGATGAAGATCGCCGCCCCGAGCGCAACGAGCGTGTTGGTCCTCAAGCCGGCAAGATGCTGGCGCCACTGACGTTCGAGACCGATCGACGCGCCAAGGCAGGCGGCGATGAAAAGATTGAGGCCGGCTTGGGCGAGCGCTGTGGCCATGCGGGACCCTCAATGAGCGACGGGCAATATCCATAAACCGGTAAAGAAAACGCCCCAATTCGCCATGAACCATTCACGCCAGATTCAGACGATAAGACGATAATCCCAGCGTGTTCGGAAACCTGGAGGAAACCATGGTTTTGCGCATTCTGTCCCGCGGCGCGATCGCCGCTCTCGCCGGCGCGGCGATGCTCGCCGCGTCAAGCGCGCCCTCTCCCGCCTTCACGCTCGCTTCGCCTTCGCTTGAACAGCCGGTCGCCGCTGCGGACGTTCAGCCCGTCTGGTGGCATGGCGGTTGGCACGGTGGCTGGCATGGCGGTTGGCATCGCGGATGGGGTTGGCATCGCGGCTATGGTTGGGGCGGCGGCTGGCATCGCTGGGGCTACGGTTGGGGCGGCCCCCGCTATTATGGCTTCGGAGGAGGCTACCGTTGCTGGTGGACCCCGTGGGGTTACCGTCGTTGCGGGTGGGTCTGAGGCCGCGATTGGGCGGGCCGCTCGATGAGCGGCGCTAGCCCTCCATCTTTTCCAGGAGCGCTTCGGAGACCTCGAAGTTCGCGGTGACGGTCTGGACGTCGTCGTTGTCTTCGAGGGCGCCGATGAGGCGCAGGATCTTTTCGCCCGCCTCGTCATCGACCGCGATAGTGTTCTGCGGCCGCCAGACGATGGCGGCCTTCTCGGGCTCGCCAAACTTCGCCTCCAGCGCCTTTTGCGCGTCGCGCAACGCTTCGACCGAGGTGATCACCTCGTGCTCCTCCGGGCCAGAGACGACGTCGTCCGCGCCGGCCTCGATCGCCGCCTCGAGCATCGCCTCGTCGTCCGCCACCTTGCGGTCGAAAACGATAAGCCCGACCCGGTCGAACATGAACGAGACGGCGCCCGTTTCGGCCAGCGAACCGCCCGCCTTGGTGAAATAGGAGCGCACTTCGCCCGCGGTGCGGTTGCGGTTGTCGGTCAACGCCTCGACGATCACCGCGACCCCGCCCGGCGCATAGCCCTCGTAGCGCACCTCGTCGTAGTTCTCGGTGTCCGCCGAGGACGCCTTCTTGATCGCCCGGTCGATATTGTCCTTGGGCATGTTCTCGGCCCTCGCCGCGAGCACGGCGGCGCGCAACCGCGCGTTCATGTCCGGGTCTGGCAAGCCGAGCTTGGCCGCGACCGTGATCTCGCGGGCGAGCTTGGAGAAGAGCTTGGAGCGGATCGCGTCCTGCTTGCCCTTCTTGTGCATGATATTCTTAAACTGACTATGGCCGGCCATATTCGCCTCGGTTGACCCTTCAATTTGCGCGGGTTGCTTGGAATGAATTCGGCCCCCTATACGCCCCGTCCGTCAGCCAGGGCAAGGCGACCGAGAGGATCGAGATTGACGCCGAGCGCCGCCGTCGCAATCGCCCCGGGCGTGGATTATTTCCCCGGTTTTCTCGACCGCGCCGCTCAAGAAGCGCTACGGGACGAGGTGCTGGCGATCCTTGAGCTTGCGCCCCCATTTCGCCCGCGCATGCCGCGCACCGGCAAGCCGTTTTCGGTGTGCATGAGCAATTGCGGCGCGCTCGGCTGGGTCTCGGACGAGAGCGGATATCGTTACCAGCCCATGCACCCCGAGACCGGGCGCCTCTGGCCGGCGATGCCTCAGCGGCTCCTCGCCGCCTTCGCTGCGATCGCTCCAGCCGCGCCGCCGCCGGAGGCCTGCCTCATCAACCTTTACGATTCGACCGCTCGAATGGGCCTGCACCAGGACCGCGACGAAGAGGAGCTGTCCGCTCCTGTGGTCTCGCTATCGCTCGGCGACACCGCCCTGTTCCGGGTCGGAGGGCTGCAACGTAATGCGCCGACCCGCTCCTTCCGCCTCGCCTCGGGCGACGCCATGCAGCTTTCGGGCGAGGGCCGGCTCGCCTTCCACGGCGTTGACCGCATCATGGCCGGCTCCTCGACCCTTTTGCCTCAGGGCGGCAGGATCAATTTGACGCTCCGACGAGTCACCAGGGCGTCCTACCGCTATCTCGCGGCTCGCTGCCGGCTCTTGCCTGGGCGCGGCTTTCGGGCCGCCCTTGGAGACGCCGACCATCGCGGGCCGCAGCACTCGATCGCCGATCGTCCAGCCGCTCTGGACCACCTGCGACACCGTTCCCGAAGGAACCGTCTCGTCCGGCGCCTCAAAAATCGCCTGATGAAAATTGGGGTCGAATTTCTGGCCCTTGGGATCGAGTTTCTTGACCCCATGGCGGCCAAGGACCGTTTCCAGATCGCGCGCGGTCAGCTCTACCCCCTCGATCAGCGAGCGGATCGAGGGATCGGCGCTTGCATGGGCCTCCGCCGGCAGATGCTCGAGCGCGCGAGAAAGATTGTCGACCACCGTCAGCATGTCGCGCGCAAAGCTCGTCACACCGTAGGATCTTGGCGTCCGAGACCTCGCGCTCGGTGCGCCGGCGCAGATTTTCCATCTCCGCCAGGGTTCGGAGCACCCGGTCCTTCAATTGGGTGTTTTCGGCGTTCAACGCTTCGACCACGGCGAGGGCGTCCGGTTCGCCGGTTTCGGGCCGAGCGGCGTCGGCCGGAGAAGTGCCTGCCTGCTGCGCGGACGCCTCGGCGCCGCGTTCGGCGTTGTCATTGCTCATCGGTTCATAAGCCCCATCAGATTTGCCACGCATATCAGGGCTGACGGGCCAAAAATCAAGCGCGCGGAAAGGTGTTAAACCCTTGCTCTTCCCGTCAATCCTTGGCGAAGTGAGCAAGCAAACGCCGTTTGATCGCCGTCTGCCGTCCTGGCGCATTGATCTTCTGGCCAGTCAGGTCGGTGATGTAGAACGAATCCACCGCCTTTTCGCCGAAGGTCACGATATGGGCCGAGCCGATGTTGAGATTGAGGCTCGACAATGAGGCAGTGAGGTCCCGCAGAAGGCCCGGCCGGTCGAGACCGGTAACCTCGACCACCGTGTAGCGGCGCGAAAGGTTGTTGTCGATCGTCACTTCCGGCTCGATCGCGAAAGCGTCGTGGCGTTCGTCGCGCGTCTGCCTCGGCGGCGCCATTTCGGCCAGCCGGACCTCGCCGCGCAGGGTCTTCTCGATGTTGGAGGCGATCCGATGGCCGCGGCGCAACTCATCCGCGTCGAGTTCGAAAGCGCGCGAAACGAAGATCGTGTCGAGCGCAAGGCCGTCGGTGGTGGTGAAAATCTGGGCGTCGACGATGTTGCCCCCGGCGGCGGCGCAGGCGCCGGCGATGCCGGTCAAAAGCCGCGGATGGTCGGGCGCGACCACGGTGACCGCCGTCACGCCATGAAACGCGTCGGTTGTGACCTCAGTCGCCAGCGAATGGCCTTCTGCGGCCATCGCATGCAGCAATTTGGCGTGGGCCGACCTGCCGGCCGGGCTCGACCTTCAACCAGTAGGCGCGGATAATGACGCTGGGCGTAGGCGTCGAACTCAGGATCCGACCAGCCCGGGAGCGAGCGACGCAACGTCTCCTGCGCCGCCTCGACCCGCGCCTTGCGGTCGATCGACCGAATGCCCGCCGCCGAGCACGACCTCAGTCTCCCAGTAGAGCGTGCGCAGGAGCTGGCCCTTCCAGCCGTTCCACACCCCCGGGCCGACCGCCCGAATGTCGGCGACGGTGAGGGCCAGCAGCATCTTCAGACGCTCCTGCGTCTGGACGATCGCCGACAGCGCCTCCGCCGTCTTCGGATCGAACAGGTCGCGGCCCTGCGCCATGTTCGACATGACCAGATGCTGCTCGATGAGCCACGCGACACGGTCGGTGTTGGCGGCGGAGAGCCCGAGGCGCGGAGCCGAGCTTGCGCGCGACTTCGGCGCCTGCCCGCGAATGATCGACCCCGCGTCCCTTGGCGATATCGTGCAGGAACGCCGCGAGATAAAGCTCGGTGCGATGGGCGATCTGCGGCATGATCTTGGTGGCGAGCGGCAGTTCCTCCTTCAGCCGTCCCGCCTCGATCGCGCTGAGCTCGCCGACCGCGCGAATGAGATGCTCGTCGACCGTGTAATGATGGTACATCGAGAATTGCATCATGCCGACGACGCGGCCGAAATCGGGGATGAACCGGCCGAGCACGCCGGCTTCGTTCATGCGCCGCAGCGCGATTTCCGGCGCGTTGCGCGACGTGAGGATTTCGAGGAACAGCCGGTTCGCCTCGGGTCCTCGCGCAGGCGGGCGTCGATGCGCTTCAAGGATTGCGTCACGAGCCGGGTCGCGTCGGGATGAATCGGCAGGTTCGATCGGTCGGCGATCCAGAACAGCCGGATCAGGTTGACCGGATCGCGCTCGAAGGCGTCGTCGCGCACGACGTTGACGCGATCGTTGTCGACCTTGAAATCCTTGGCGTCCGCGATCGCGCGCGCCCGCCTGCGCAAGCGCCCGACGAGGCGGCCGAATGCCGGCGTCGCGCTTGGCTGTCGCTCCTCGAGCGCCGCGCAGACGATCGCGGTCAGGTCGCCGACGTCCTTGGCGATCAGGAAATAGTGCTTCATGAACCGTTCGACGTCGATCATGCCCGGCGCGGGTCGAATAGCCGAGCTGCCGGGCGATCGGCCGCTGCACGTCGAAGCTCAGGCGCTCCTCCGCCCGGCCGGCGAGAAATGCAGCTGGCAGCGCACGGTCCACAGAAATTCCTCGCAGCGGCGAAACAGCGCGAATTCGCGCGGCGAGAACAGGCCGGCGGCGACGAGCTCGTGGGCGTCGCGGACCCGGTAGACATATTTGGCGATCCAAAACAGCGTGTTGAGGTCGCGCAAGCCGCCCTTTGCCCTCCTTGACGTTGGGCTCGACGAGATAGCGCGACTCGCCCGCCCTCCTGACTCGAGTTTCGCGCTCGGCGAGCTTGGCGGCGACGAATTCGGGCGCCGTCTTGGCGACGATTTCCTTGTCGAACCGCTTCTGCAGCGTCTCGAACAGCGCCGCTGTCGCCGATGATGAACCGCGCCTCGACCAGCGATGTCCGGACGTCATGTCGGCCCGCGCCTGCTTCAGCCCAAGATTTATTTTCTTGTTTACGTTCAGTTATAACCATTTGTAGATAACCAATATTTAATGATAATGTATATAAATCATTAACATTTGGTTGTTTTCCAATTAAATCCCATGTTAAAGTTTCTGGTGATGTTGCATGAGCAACAATAAGAATATTAAGTGAATGTTATTGAAGAATGAATTATTATGATGATTTTCAATTTGACGTATAACATATTTTGAACGAAGATAATATTCATCTTCACGTTCTATTGAAGGAATATTTTCATAATAGGTTGATAAGATAAATCAATATTAATTCCATATTTATGCCAATCGATTGGTTGATAAGAAATATACTCATCCCAAATCTTGCAGCACCTAATTCTAATAAACCAGGTTCAATACGTATTGGAATTTTATTTTCTAATCCAAGACCTTTTAATATTTGATATTGTTGTTAATATACAACGCATAGCTGGTGATGAATAAACATATGTTGGTTCGAAAACGTTTTAATGCTAAAACTTGACCAAATTTTGTGCAGCATTTAAACCATCATGTGTTAATGGTGTATCAAGTGCCCAAAAATATTTATTTGATCGATATGGTAAATTTGGAGGAAAATTTCATATGATATGGACGATATTGATTTTTTTGATCAAATGCTAATAAATACCAATTCA
>CAVWPU010000001.1:0-5308 GCA_963756955.1 uncultured Alphaproteobacteria bacterium | reverse complement strand
GATCGCAGTCACCCGAAAGCGCGAGAAATGGACGCTGACGTTGCTTAGCCCGGCAACGATGCGCGCCGTCACCGGCTCCAGCACGGTGTTCGAGGACGGAGTCAGCATGCCTATCCGAATTTTCGCCATCTGGCGTCCCTCCCCAGCCGGGATCAAAGTCTTTCATTGAAGCAAGAAGGCTGACCGCGGCGGCGGGCTCATCCGCTCGAACGCCGCAGCCGCACTTAATGTGATCGCGTCGCCGAGATGCGGTCCTACGATTTGCAAGCCGATCGGCAAGCCATCAACCAATCCGCAGGAAATGCTCGCCGCGGGCTGTCCAGTCAGATTGAACGGGAAGGTGAAAGGGGCCAGTCGTCAGGCCCGACCGGGACCCCATCGATCTCTTCGGGCCCGTCGCGGTCGGCTGCGAACGGAAGCACGGGCAGGGTCGGCGTCAAAATCAGGTCGAACCTCGCCATAACCCGCGCCATCGCATTGGCGAAGGCCTTGCGCGTCGTGATCGCGTCTGTTGCGCCTCAAGAGGCAGCCGCTGCGCCAGGAGCGCGGAGACGGCCGGGCTGACGGGTTCGCCCTTGCTCGTGATCAGGCGGCGCATCCCCGTGAGGTCCGTCTCTAGCGCGATGATCGCCTGGAACGCCGCGGCGATGTCGATCGGCGGTGGCTCGGCAATCTCGACCTCAAATTCATAAGCCTTCGCGAACCGCGCGACCGCTTGGTCCACGGCCGCACGAATCCGCGGATCGATCTTCTGTCCTCGCCATTGCGGCCAATAGGCGATGCGGAGTTCGCGTGGCGGCGGAGTCCAGCCGCCGCCGTCCAATCGACGTCGCCGGCCGGCAGCGAGGAGCGGTCTCGCGGATCAGGCCCCACGATGACCGACAGCATCAGCGCCGCGTCGCCGACACTGCGCGTGATCGGCCCGACATGCTCGATCGACTCCCAGCCGGAGGCGCCCGGGAGACGTTCGTCACGGCAACCCGGCCAGAGCGGCACGCGGCCCATCGAGGCCTTCATCCCGAAGAGGCCCGTGAAGGCGGCAGGAATACGAATTGATCCACCGCCGTCGCTTCCTATCGAGAGCGGACGAACACCCGCCGCAACCGCCGCCGCCGATCCGGCGCTCGAGCCGCCGGGCGTTCTGGCAAGATCCCAGGGATTTCGAGTTGTTTCGAACAAGAGGTTGCTTCCGTGCGCGCCGAAGCCAAATTCCGACGTATTGCTCTTGCCGATCACGATGGCTCCGGCGCGCTTTAATCGCACCACGACAATGTCGTCATCTTCGGGAACATAGCTGGCGTAAAGTCGTGAGCCGAAGGTCGTCCGCAGGCCCTTGGTCAGCACCAGGTCCTTGATCGCAACAGGAATCCCTGCAAGCGGTCCGACCTTCTCGCCGCGCGCGATTGCGCTGTCGATGGCCCCAGCCGCCCGCAGCGCCGACTCGCGAGCGACCGTCGCAAAGGCATGAATCCGCGGCTCGGCGGCGTCCAGCACGGCAAGGGCAACGCTCGTCACTTCGAGCGCGGAGATTTCCCGCGCGGACACTCTTCGCGCGATCTCAGCTGCGGAGAATCCGGCATAGTCTTCGATTTTCATCGCGGGCTTTCGTGAGATGGCGGGACAGCCGAGGCGAGTGCCTGGGCCGGCTAAATCGGCGGATCGATCGTCTCCGACCGCCAACGTCGTGCTATTAGCACGGCGGCCCGACCGAACGCGCGGGCGGAGGCGATTTATGCGTCTAAGGATTGAGCCGATCGTCTCCGAAGCCTTCGCGCCCTTCGGGCAAATCCTGGCCCCGGGGTCGGTGAAGGAGGGTCGGCAGGATCTGATCCAGGAACTCCAAAACGGCCGGGTCGCCGCCCGGCCGCGATTGAGTCTCCTAACCGTTCAGGCGACGGCCTTACCGCTTACAGTCAATGAGATGGAGCGACACGTGCATTCTTCTCAAGCCTTCATGCCGCTTGACTGCGCGAGCTATCTCGTTCTGGTCGCACCGCAGCGCGCCGACGGACTTCCCGACACGAGCCAGATACGCGCGTTCCGCGTTCCCGGAGATACCGGAATCAATTACAAGGCCGACACTTGGCATTATCCGCTCTCGCCGCTTGAGCGCATCGCCCGGTTCGCAATGCTCACCTTCGTTGAAGGGACGGCTGGCGATGAGCAATTCGTTTCGCTTCCTCACAGTGTCGTAATAGAAACATGACGGTGGTGGTCGAGTAACGGCAGCACTGAATTCACGCAATCTCGTTTTCAAGTCGACCGCTTCAATGAATCTGCGGCGTGTTCACCCAGACGACTTTCGTCAGAGTGGAGGAGGGATTCCGGTAGCGGTTGGTCAGGTGGTTCTTGAAGAAGAACGAGTCTCCGGCGGTCAGGCGGTATGTCGTATCCTCAATCGTGAGTTCGAGCTCTCCCTCGATCAGATAGCCGACCGTCTCTCCCTGATGTCGCCGCAGACCTCCTCTACATGGCGCTCGACCCCCGAGTTCCGGGCGGCTTCCAAGCCTGCGCGATGTTGCGGTTCGGCGGCATAAACGCCGCGCAACGCTTGCTCGATGTGCTGAACCCGCATCGAGATATGCCACCAATCTAGAATGCAGGTGATGGGTTCGTCGATTGCGGCGCAGACCAGACCCGGCAGCGCAGATTCGCCGTCGCTAAGGACGGTGACGGTTCGGCCGGGCCGCCATCCTTGTTCCCGCAGAGCTTTGCGCAATGATAGGGCTCGTGGATATTGACGGCGTGGCGAATGACGAAGTAATCCTTGGCTATTGGCTGGAGCGAGCGTGCAGGCCGGGAATGAAAGCGCCGATGGGGTCGTCGAGTTTCAACCGCCCCTGTTCGCGGAGGAGTATGAGCGCGGCGGCGGTGAAGGTCTTTGAGTGGGACGCGATGCGAAACCGATGGCGAGGCGTCAGCCGCTCGGCGGTTGCGAGGTTGGCGCATCCGCCGGCATAGTCGAGTACGAGCTCGCCATCGTAGACGATGGCGAGCAGACAACCAACCTGGTTTGAGCTGCGCAACTGATAGTCGATCCATGTCGGGACATAGGCGGCGGTGCGCTTCAGCCAGTTCTCCATCCGTCCTTCCTGTTCTCTCGTGGCGACCCCGGCAGCCCGCGTCAATCTATCCGTACACCGTCCAATTCAGCAGACCCGGGATCGAGGATAGCGCCGCTGATCTTGCCGTTCGCATCTCGCACGAACCGAAGACGAGTGTGGTCGTCGCCCGAAGCCCTGAACTCATCGCTTACCATCGGACTCAAGCGAATGGGCTTACCAAGATCAAAGTCGAGAATTGGCCAGAGACCATCGGCCTCAGCGACCAGGCCCCCGTCGGTAACGCGGATATCCACCTCAACATCCCGCCGATAGATGAGCTGTCGGACGGCGACGATCCTTTGCGAGCCTTCAACGCCGGGGCGCCGAATCTCCAGAGCCACGCTAGTTCCCGGAGCGCCTCGTAACGCGGCAATACTCGCATCGATGTCGAGCCCAGCAGTCGCAACGCCATCAACCGCCAAAATGACGTCGCCTGCCCGAAGCCCCGCGCGGTCAGCGGGCGATGGCGGACGCGGGTTCCGCAAAACCTTGAATTCCCCTCCGACGCGTCCAACGTCGAGGCCGATGCCGCCGAAGGGCGGCGAAACGTCGGGATCCCGCGCGCTGGTCGAACGTCCAAATGCATAGATGCCCTCGTAGGCGCTAAGCCCCTCGGGTGAAGTCGCCGCCTGCGAGGTCTCGACCTCGCTTTGGTCGGGAATGGTAAGCGCCCCATAAGCAAGGCGTCGGATGGCGCCGAATGCCTCCTCAGCCGTGCCAGGCAGAGCTTGAATCATTTGGACGACGGCCATCTTCTCTGCAGGATCAACCCAGAAGTAGGTCCCCCACGCTCCGCTCCAGCGAAAGCTGCCGACGGAGCCGGGCGCGTGGCTCGTAATCGGATCAGTGCGGATTTCGAACCCCAGCCCCCAGCTCGTGCCATATTTGGGACCGACGAGGCTCCCTGCGAAATGGACCCCCGAGGGCATAGCATCGGTCGTCATCGCCGCAACGGCGTGAGGGCCCAGAATACGAGCCCCGTCGAGCTCACCGCCATTCAGCAGCATCTGGCAAAAGCGTAGATAGTCCGGCGCGGTCGAGGCGAGACCGCCGCCACCGGAAAGCAACTTTCGCGGCTTCGAGATATCGAACCGCGGCATCCGTCCGCCAGGCGCATCGACCAGCCGGTTGAGCTTGTCCGGAGGCACGAAAAAGCCAGTGTCGACCATCTTCAGCGGATCGAAGATCCGCGTTTGCAGGAACTTGTCGAATGGCTTGCCGGACGCAACTTCGACGACCCGCGCGAGCACATCGACGCCCCAACTGTATTCCCAGACCTCGCCAGGTTCGTGGGCAAGAGGGAAGGTCGCAAGCCCGGCGACGAAATCGGCGAGCGTGCTGTCACTTTCAAATATCGGCTTCGAGTTATAGAGCGCGTGGATTGCCTCGCTTGCCGGACCCGGATCGGCAAAGTCCATTTCGGGGTAGATCAAACCGGACGTATGGCGCAGCAGATCGCGCACAGTCATTGCACGGTGCGGTGGCTCGAGCGCGTAGCCACCTTTCTCTTCGGCACGAGCGACCTTTGCCGTGCTGAACTCGGGTAGATAGGTCGCTACCGGCGCATCGAGTTCAAGCTTGCCCTCATCGACCAGGATCATCGCCGCGACACTGGTGACGGGCTTCGTCATCGAGGCGATCCAGAAGATCGAATTGGTCCGCATTGGGATCGTCTTCGCGCGATCCTGGAAGCCGACGGCCTGCAGATAGGCGAGGCGGCCCTGACGCGCGATTGCGACGACGGCGCCAGGAATCACGGGATCGGTTGGCTTCAACACGTCGGCTTTGGACTGCAGCCAGGCTGCGATCCGCGGGAGCCGCGCCGCTGAAAACCCTGCAAGCTCGGAGTCCGCGGGACCGCTCAGGCCATCGGCGTGCGCAATCGTCGCCACGCACAGCATCGCCAGAAGTGAAGCAAACCCACGGATCCGCGTCATGCGTGGTCTCTCAATTCCGACCCGTGCGAATAGCTACGCCAAATTCGTCATTCGACAGCTTCACAAGTTTGTGTGTTAAGCCGACTACCGAATACGCGCTACCCACCAAAAAAATGTTCTAGCTGGACAGATCGATGAGATAGCGAGACCAGGACTGGCGGCGAGCAAATCGATGGATTCCGCTTTGGGCTGCAAAGCTGAACCTAACGAGCTGAAAGCGCGGCTCACGCGATGGCTAGCGGCTGACGAGGCGGTGGGTGTTCCGCA